>JAIETP010000020.1 GCA_019744975.1 Burkholderiales bacterium | reverse complement strand
CGCATTTCAAGAATTGGTAGGCGCGATTGGACTCGAACCAACGACCCCCACCATGTCAAGGTGGTGCTCTAACCAGCTGAGCTACGCGCCTGAAAGGGCAGGATTCTAGCCGAATCGGGGTACCCTATCAAACAGAATCCTGCCCAGCGCGATTACTGCCCCGGCTTGAGACCCACCGCTTGGACAACCTTGGTCCAGCGCTCGTAATCCTTGCGGATGCGCTCGTCGAACTGCTGCGGCTTGCCGCCGCTGCCAATCATGCCGTCGCCTTCGAGGTTGCGCTTGATCTGCGGATCCTGCAAAGCCTTGTTGATGCCTGCGTTCAGCGTATCAATGATGGGCTGCGGCGTGCCGCGCGGCGCCATCGTTCCAAACCAGAGCACGACTTCGTATTCAGGGAGCGTCTCGGCGATGGCAGGAACGTTGGGCATCGTATGCCAGCGTTTGGCCGTGGTTACACCGAGCGCGCGAAGCCTGCCGGTGCCGAGATGCGGCGTGACGGGCAAGAGGCTGCCCACGATCACCGGCACCTGCCCTGACAGCAGATCGGACATCGCGGCTCCGGTGCTCTTGTACTGGATGGCGACCATCTTGACCTTTGCCAGATGGGAGAACAACTCGGTGGCAAGATGAGTCGCCCCGCCGGTGCCGGTACCCGCATAACTCAGACCGCCTTTGGTTGTGCGTGCCAGCGAGATCAGTTCCTTGACCGATTTCGAGGGCAGCGAGGGATGGATGGTCAGCACGAACGGGGTGTAGCCGAATTCGGCGACAGCAACGATGTTGTTGATCGGATCAAATGCCGGCCGCTGCACGGCGGATGTCGCGGAAAAACTGGCGGACATCATCATGATCGTGTAACCGTCCGCCGGTGCCCTGGCGGTCAGTTCCATGCCGATCAACCCGCCCGCGCCGCCCCGGTTGTCCACCGCGAATTGCTGGCCCAGGTACTCCGTAAGCTTCGCCGAAAACTGGCGGGCGGTGATGTCGCTGCCGCCTCCGGGCGCGAAGGGCACGATGACGCGTACCGGCTTCGCCGGATACTGCTGCGCCATGGCCGGACCGCATCCGAGCATCAATGCGCCTGCGCCCAATGATGCGAGCAACTTGCTGATCAATGAAGTGTTCACTGTGGACTCCTCCTGATGAATTACGGTTTATGTTTTTTAATCAACGACAACACGGTAAATCATTCTACGCATGAGGCCTGCATTGCGAATAGGGTTGCTGTAACTATTTGTTTTAATTAATAATTTTATCTTACTTGCGCCTGGCATCCAACACCCCCCTCACCTCGCATATCAACGCAAGCATTTTCTGCAACTGGCCCAGATCGGTGATTTCAACCGTGAAACGCATGCGTGCGCTCATGTCGGTCGAGGACGAACGCGTCGCCGTGACATTGATGCGTTCGCGCGACAGCACCTCGGAAATATCCCGCAGCAACCCGGTGCGATCCACCGCATCGACAACGATCTCGACCGGAAACGTGGTGGTGCCCGGCGCGCCCCACTCCGCGGCAATCCGCCGCTCGGGATCCAGCCGGGCCAGGTTGGCGCAATTCACGCGATGCACGCTGACGCCGCGGCCGCGGGTGACAAAACCGACAATGGGATCCGGCGGCGCCGGCCGGCAGCATCTGGCCGGCGTAGTCAGCAATTTGTCCACGCCCACCACCAGCACGCCGCCGCCTGCCCGCGCTGATTTGCGCGTCACAATGCCGGGATCCGTCGTGACCGCTGGCGGCTGAGCATCCTGCGTCAACGCATCGCGCAATGCCTTGGGTCCGACTTCACCGCGCCCGAGTCCCGCCAACAGGTCATTCAGCTTGTCGAAACCCATGTCGGCCGCCAGCTGATCGAGATTCATTTTGCTCATGCCGCTGCGCTGCAATTCCTTCTCCAGCACACCGCGGCCCTGCGCAATATCGCTTTCGAGGTTCTGGCGGTTGAACCACTGGCGCACTTTGCCGCGCGCGCCCTGGCTTTTCAGGAACCCCAGCTGCGGATTAAGCCAGTCGCGGCTCGGCCCGCCCTGCTTGGCGGTCAGGATCTCCACCTGCTGGCCATTGGCCAGCGGCGTGCCGAGCGGCACCATCACACCATCGACCTTGGCGCCACGGCAGCGGTGACCGAGCTCGGTGTGTACGTGATAGGCGAAGTCGATCGGTGTCGATCCTTTCGGCAGATCGACCACCCGCCCCTGCGGGGTGAATACATAAACCGACTCCTCGAACAATCCGGTGCGGAACTGCTCGGCGAATTCACGGGTATCGCGCACCTCGTCCTTCCACTCCAGCACCTGGCGCAGCCACGCGATTTTTTCCTGGTAACCCCTTTCCTGGCGCCTGCCTTCCTTGTATTGCCAGTGCGCGGCCACCCCGAGCTCGGAATGCTGGTGCATTTCGTGGGTGCGGATCTGCACTTCCACGGATTTGCCCTCGGGTCCGATCACCGCGGTATGCAAGGACCGGTAATTGTTGGCCTTGGGTTTGGCGATGTAATCGTCGAACTCCCGGGGCAAGGGCGACCACAGGCTGTGCACAATGCCCAGCACGGCGTAACAATCCTTGATGTCAGCGACCAGAACCCGCACCGCCCTGACATCATAAAGTCCTTCAAAATCAATAGACTTCTGTAACATCTTCCGGTGAATGCTGGCGATATGTTTGGGCCGGCCGGTGACCTCGGCCACTATGCCGGCGCGGGCGATTTCGCCTTTCAGCAAGGCCACCACGTTGTCAATAAACCGCTCGCGATCGAGGCGTTTTTCATCGAGCAGACGTGCGATGCGTTTATAACTTTCGGGCTCAAGCACCCGCAGCGCCAGATCTTCCAGTTCCCACTTGATCTGCCATACACCGAGGCGGTTGGCCAGTGGCGCAAAAATATCCCGCGTCAGTTCTGCAATTTCCGCCATTCGCCGCGGGTCCGCGGACTTGACCGTGCAGCGCAACTCCTGCAGATGGTCGGCGAGTTTGATCAGCACCACGCGCACATCCTGCACCATTGCCAGCAGCATTTTACGCAGTGCTTCCAGCTGTATCGCCTGTGCCTCGGCACGCGCCGGGGCCACGGCCCTGTTTGACAGTGCACCGATCTCCCCCATGCGCACCACGCCCTCGGCGAGTTCGGCAATCGTCGCACCGAAGGTGTCGCGGATTTCCCGCGCAACTTCCGGTTTGGTGCGCAGCAGCGGCACCAGCAGCGCGGCAGCCGCCGATTCATGGTCAAGATCCAGCGCCAGCAGGATATCGGTCATGGCGCAGGCATGGTCCAATGCCGTCTCGCCGGTGTGCAGCTTGATCTTTTCCAGGGAGGGGGCCGCATGGGCATGGACCCTGCGCAGCAATGTGGCGGCGGGTTCGTCAAAACTCGCCACCACGCCATCCAGCCAGGCTGCGCCCCCGGAAGCCGGGGGCGTCACTGCGACCAGATGTAATGGGTTTTTCCTGATCATTTCCAGACGCTTCCGTATTTCGTAAATCCCAATAAAACCATTGCACTGTACCCCGCCTGCACCAGAGCCGCCAGTCCGCCCCAAATTGGTGCGTCCGCACCCGGCGCAAAATGCTCCAACTCCAACCCCACCCACATACATCCGCGGTGAAATTACGGTGGTACACCGGTTGCTTAACGGTTGTGTTACAACTCAAAGCAGGTCAACGGTGGTACACAGAAAAAATCCATGAGTACTACGCGCCCCTACGACGAAATGCGCGCGGCGGACGGCACCATTCGCCCCCATTATCGCGAGCACACCGAATGGCTGGCCGACAAACCGGCTGACTTCCTGCCGCAAAAACAGCGCGAAGCCAATGCGCTGTACACCCGGCTGGGCATCACCTTCGCGGTTTACGGCGACGAATCCGGCACTGAGCGCTCGATCCCTTTCGACATCATTCCGCGCATCATCCGTCCGAAAGCGTGGAAAATGATCAGCGACGGCGCCTGCCAGCGCGTACGCGCCCTCAATGCGTTTCTGAAAGACATCTACCACGACCAGGAAATCCTCAAGGCCGGCGTCATACCCGCCGAGCAGGTGCTGAACAATCCGGCCTACCGGCCGGAAATGCGCGGCATCCATGTGGCGGGTGATGTTTACGTACATATCGCCGGCGTGGATATCGTCAAAACCGGCACCGACGAATTCTACGTGCTCGAAGACAATCTGCGCACACCCTCCGGCGTGTCATACATGCTGGAAAACCGCAAGATGATGATGCGCCTGTTCCCCGACCTGTTCGGCCGCATCCCCGTCGCCCCGGTCGATCACTACACCGATGTGCTGCTCGACAACCTGCGCGCCGTCGCTCCCGAACATGTCAGTCAGCCCACCGTGGTGGTGATGACCCCCGGCTCCTACAACAGCGCCTACTTCGAGCATGCCTTCCTCGCCCAGCAGATGGGCGTTGAATTGGTTGAGGGTCAGGATCTCTTCGTTGCCAATAATTATGTCTACATGCGCACCACCAGCGGGCCGCAGCGCGTCGACGTGATTTATCGCCGCATTGATGATGATTACATCGACCCACTGGCCTTCCGAGCGGATTCCACGCTCGGCGTGCCGGGCATCTTCGCCGCCTATCGCGCCGGCAACGTCACCCTGGCCAACGCCATCGGCACCGGTGTTGCCGATGACAAATCAACCTATCTCTACGTGCCGCAGATGATCGATTTTTACCTCGGTGAAAAACCGATCATCTCCAATGTGCCCACCTATCGGCTCGGCAATGCGGATGATCTCGCCTACACGCTGGCGCACCTGGCGGAACTGGTGGTCAAGGAAGTCCAGGGCTCCGGTGGTTACGGCATGCTGGTCGGCCCAACCTCGACCAGGGAACAGATCGCGGAATTCCGCAAACGCATCGAACTGAATCCCGCGAATTACATCGCCCAGCCGACGCTGGCGCTGTCAACCTGCCCGACCTTCCGCGATTCGGACATCGTGCCGCGACACGTCGATCTGCGCCCCTATGTACTTTCAGGCAAGGAAGTTACGCTGGTGCCGGGTGGCCTGACCCGGGTTGCGCTCACCGAAGGTTCGCTGGTGGTCAATTCATCCCAGGGCGGCGGCACCAAGGACACCTGGGTACTGGAGGATCTGCAGTGCTGAGGGAGAACCTGGAATGTTGAGCCGCCACGCCAACAACCTGTACTGGATGTCGCGGCAGATCGAACGCGCCGAAAACACCGCACGCCTGCTCGACGTGACCTACCAGATGTCGCTGCTGCCCTACCGCATCACCGACGCCGCGCAATCCTGGGCAGAACCCTGGGCGCTGCCGCTGGTCATTAACGGCCTGGCCAGCACTTATTACAAGCGTTATCCCGGACCGGTGGCCTCGGACAGGGTATTGCGTTTCATGGTCCTCGACAGCGCCAATCCGTCGAGCATTTATTCGCTGATGCATGCCGCCCGCGAGAACGGACGCAGCATGCGCGGCGTGATGACCAGCGAGATGTACGAAGACCTGAATTCGATGTGGCTGGAATTACGCGTCCGCAGCGAAAACGCGCTGAACAATGGCGGCATCAACGAATTTTTCGAATGGGTGAAAACCCAGTCACACCAGTTCCGCGGCGTGACCTTCGGCACCATGCTGCGCGACGAGGCCTACCAGTTCATCCGCCTCGGCACCTTCATGGAGCGCGCCGACAACACGGCCCGCCTGCTCGACGTGAAATACCACACCCTGCTGCCCAGCGCCGCAGAAGTCGGCGGCGCCGTGGATTACTACCAGTGGAGCGCGTTGCTGCGTTCAGTCAGCGCCCTCAGCTCCTACCGGCGCATTTACCGTGACGTCATCACGCCGCGCCGCGTTGCCGAACTGCTGGTGCTGCGCGACGACCTGCCGCGCTCACTGCATGCCTGCATGAACGAAATCTACGAAATCCTGCGCGACCTGTGCAAACACGAATCCATGGAACCGGAACGCCTGGCCGGCGAATTACACGCACAGCTGCATTACGGCCGCGTAGAGCAGATCATGGAAGTCGGCCTGCATGAACATCTGATGGAATTCCTGGAAAAACTGCACATGTTGAACGACGAACTGAACCATCATTTCCTCGCACCGGTCTACGGGCCTGAAACGACCACCACGGCCGGCCAATCCCAGGGCGAGTGATGCGCAGAATCGCCGCAAACTGTCAATGCACTGCCGGCATCAAACCTTGCTTGTCAGCCCACCCTGCTTCCCCTATGCTTCGCCCCATCATTTCTCCGTTGTCCACACACAATCAACATGACGTATTGCGCTGCCATCACTCTCAAAGCCGGCATGGTATTCGCCTCCGATTCACGCACCAACGCCGGCGTGGATCATGTCGCCAGCTACCGCAAGATGCGGGTATTCAGCCGCGAGGGCGACCGTGTCATCGTCATTCTGAGCTCGGGCAACCTGTCGATCACCCAGAGCGCGATCAATCTGCTGCAGGAAGACACCCGCGAAGACGGCAAGAGGCGCACGCTGTTCGACGCACGCTCCATGTACGAAGTGGCGGAAATGGTCGGTCAGGCGCTGCGCGAAGTACGCAAACGCGACGCTCCCTACCTGCTGCAGGCCAATGTTGATGCCGGTGCATCCTTCATTGTCGGCGGCCAGATCGCCGGCGGACGGCAGCGGTTGTTTCATGTTTACAGTGAAGGCAACTTCATCGAGTCCACCGCGGAAACCACCTACTTCCAGATCGGCGAAAGCAAATACGGCAAACCGGTCATCGACCGCGTCGTCACGCCGGATACCAGCCTGCTCGAGGCAACCAAGTGCCTGCTGGTCTCGTTCGACTCGACCATGCGCAGCAACATCTCCGTCGGCCTGCCGATCGACCTGCTCATTTACCGCGCAGACACCCTGCGCGTCGCCTTCCAGCACCAGATCAATGAAAGCGACGCCTACTTCAACATGGTGCATCAGCGCTGGGGCGAGGGCCTGCGCAAGGTCTTTACCGAGTTGCCCAACCCGGATTGGAATGTCGGCTTCGAGCAATAAGGCCGTTCCGCACCCTGCAGAGCCTGTCCGATGAGCATCCGCGTCGCGCTGCATCACCAGACGCGTTACCGCTACGATCGCGATGTCAGTCTGTCGCCGCATGAAGTACGCCTGCGCCCGGCCCCGCATTGCCGCACCCCCATCCTGTCCTATTCGTTGAACGTCAAGCCGGAACAGCACTTCATCAACTGGCAGCAGGACATCTTCGGCAATTACATCGGCCGTTTTGTGTTCCCGGAGAAAACGCGGGAACTGGACATTACCGTCGACCTCGTCGCCGACATGACGGTGATCAATCCTTTCGATTTTTTCATCGAGTCCCACGCTGAAAAATTCCCCTTCACCTACCGCCCTGAACTGATGCGCGACCTGGCGCCGTATCTGGCGATCGACGAACAGGGCGGGTTGCTGAAAAAATGGCTGGCGGATTTCCACGCGGCACATCCCGGCCCTGCGGCCACCATCGACTTCCTGATTGCGGTCAACCAGCAGTTGCAACGCGATATCCGCTACCTGGTGCGCATGGAACCCGGCGTGCAGACCTGCGAACACACCCTGCAGCATAAAAGCGGATCCTGCCGTGACAGCGGCTGGCTGATGGTGCAGATCCTGCGCCATTGCGGACTTGCCGCGCGTTTTGTCTCCGGCTACCTGATCCAGTTGAAGGCCGACCAGAAATCACTCGATGGTCCTTCAGGCACCGAAGTCGATTTCACCGATCTCCATGCCTGGGCTGAGGCCTACATTCCGGGCGCCGGCTGGGTGGGACTCGACCCCACCTCCGGGCTGCTCGCCGGTGAAGGCCATATCCCCCTCGCCTGCACCCCATCGCCGGCGAGTGCGGCTCCGGTCATCGGCGGCGTCGATCCCTGCGAGACACAATTCGAATTCGCGATGACCGTGACGCGTATCCATGAAGATCCGCGTGTCACCAAACCCTATGCCGAAGCGCAGTGGCAGGCCATCGATGCGCTGGGCCAGAAAATCGACACCATCCTCGCCGCGCAGGACGTGCGGCTGACCCAGGGCGGCGAACCGACCTTTGTGTCGATCGACGATATGGAAGGCGCGGAATGGAATACCGCCGCGCTGTCGGAAAAAAAATGGCTGCTTGCCGAACAACTGGCTTGGCGGCTGAAGGACCGTTTTGCCCAGGGCGGCGTGGTGTTTTACGGCCAGGGCAAATGGTATCCGGGCGAACCGCTGCCGCGTTGGGCGCTGGGCATCCAGTGGCGCAATGACGGCCAGCTGCTGTGGCGCAATCCGGCGCTGATTGCCGCCGCGGCAACACCGGCGGATGCCCGCCCCGCGGATGCGCAGCGTTTTGCCGTTGCGTTGACAGCCGGACTGGGCCTGGCGCCGGAACGGCTGATGCCGGCCTGGGAGGATCCGCTGACGCACCTGTCGCCGGAAAAAAAACGGCACACGCCGGGCGGTGAATATCCCGCGGGTTATGTGCTGTCGCTGGGCAATGACGGCGCGGGCTGGCTCAACTCGCTCTGGCCCTTGCCGGATAATCAATTGATCGTAATCAACGGTGACTCGTCCATCGGTTACCGCCTGCCGCTGTCAGCATTGCCGGAAACCCTGCCCGCCGGCGGCAAACTCGTGCGCACCGCCCTCTGCGTCGAAGTGCGGAATGGCCGGCTGCATGTTTTCCTGCCGCCGTTTGAAACCATCAAACCTTATGTCGAGCTGCTTGCCGCCATTGAGCGCACAGCCGCGCAACTCAATCTGCGCATCCGGCTCGAAGGTTACGGTCCGCCGCACGATCCGCTGATCACCATGCTCAACGTGACACCGGATCCCGGCGTGATCGAAGTCAACATCCATCCGGCAGCCAGCTGGAAACAACTCGTCGTCAATACCAACGCCCTGTATGAAGAGGCGCGCATGACGCGGCTGGGCACCGAAAAATTCATGCTCGACGGACGCCATACCGGCAGCGGCGGCGGCAACCACATCACGCTGGGTGGTGCAAAACCCGCCAACAGCCCGCTGCTGCGCCGGCCCGACCTGTTGCGCAGCCTGATCACCTATTGGCAGAACCACCCCTCCCTGTCGTACCTGTTTTCCGGCATGTTCATCGGCCCGACCAGCCAGGCGCCGCGCGTCGACGAAGCGCGAGACGACAATCTGTATGAACTGGAAATCGCGTTCCAGCAGATGGCGGCGCTGCAGGAAAAACACGGTGCCGCACTGCCCCCGGAAACCACCAATAGGCTGCTGCGCAATTTCCTCGTCGATCTGACCGGCAACACCCACCGCGCCGAATTCTGCATCGACAAGCTTTATGCCGGGCATGGCGGCACCGGCCGCCTCGGCCTGCTTGAATTCCGCGGTTTTGAAATGCCGCCGCATCCGCAGATGAGCCTGGCGCAGATGCTGCTGCTGCGCGGATTGGTGGCATGGTTCTGGGAAAAACCGTATCAGGCCAAGCTGGTGCGCTGGGGTTCGCAGCTGCACGACCGTTTCATGCTGCCGCATTTCATTGCCGGCGATTTCCATGACGTGCTGGCCGACCTGCGCCGCGCCGGTTATGAATTCGATGATGTCTGGTACGCGCCCTTCCATGAATTCCGTTTTCCGCGTTACGGCACCGTGGTCTACAACGGTATCGAACTCGAATTGCGGCAGGCGATCGAACCGTGGAATGTGCTGGGCGAGGAAATGGGCCTCAATGCCACGGCGCGTTATGTCGATTCATCGGTGGAACGGTTGCAGGTGCGCGCCCGCGGACTGACTGAATCACGCCACATCATCGCCTGCAACGGCCGCGCAATGCCGCTGACGCCCACCGGCAGGCCCGGCGAGTTTGTCGCCGGCCTGCGTTATTGCGCATGGAATCCGCCGTCAGCGCTGCATCCGACCATCGGTGTGCATGCCCCGCTGGTATTCGATGTGGTGGATACCTGGAGCAAACGGGCCATCGGTGGCTGCACCTATCACGTGTCGCATCCGGGCGGACGCAACTACAGCACTTTCCCGGTCAACGCCAACGAAGCCGAAGCGCGGCGCGTCGCGCGTTTCTGGGACCATGGCCATACGCCGGGTCCGATGAATATCGTGACTGAGCCGCCCAATCCCGCGTTTCCGGCAACCCTGGATTTGCGCTGGCAGCCGGCCACGAATAACAAGTAACTTATTGTTTTTATTGAATTATTTAGTCAAGCACAGGAAGACCCAGGCGAACGCCCTGGCAACATCAGCCTAGAGCCTTCCGCGCATTGCGGAACATGCGCAGCCACGGGCCGTCTTCCTGTTCACGCCACGCCGTCGGCAACCAGGAATTCTGCGCGCTGCGAAACACGCGCTCGGGATGCGGCATCAGGATGGTGAATCGCCCATCGGGGGTGGTCATCCCGGTGATGCCCTGCGGCGATCCGTTGGAATTCAGCGGATATTGTTCAGTGACCGCACCGTGGTTATCGACAAAACGCAAGGCCACCAGCGGTTGTGCCGCGGCCAATGCGGCGGCATCGGCGAATTCGGCATAACCCTCGCCATGGGCCACCGCCACCGGAATGCGGCTGCCCGCCATGCCTTTGAAAAACAGTGATGGCGATTGCTGCACTTCCAGAGTCACGAAGCGCGCCTCGAACTGCTCCGATTTGTTGCGCACGAAATGCGGCCAGCGTTCGGCGCCGGGGATCAACTCATGCAGGTTGCTCATCATCTGGCAGCCGTTGCAGACGCCCAGTGCAAAACTGTTACTGCGTTTGAAAAAGGCCTCGAATTCGTCACGGGCGCGGGCATTGAACAGGATGGACTTGGCCCAACCCTCGCCCGCCCCCAGCACGTCACCGTAGGAAAATCCGCCACAGGCGGCAAATCCCTTGAAGTCCGCGAGGCTGCTGCGGCCGGCGATGATATCGCTCATGTGTATATCGACCGCGGCAAAACCGGCTCGGTCAAAAGCCGCCGCCATTTCGATCTGGCCATTGACGCCCTGCTCGCGCAGGATCGCCACCCGCGGTTTCGCGCCGCGATTGATGAATGGCGCGGCAATGTCTTCCTGCGGATCAAAGGTCAGTTTTGGCGAAATACCGGGATCAGCGGCATCCAGCAAGCGGTCATATTCCTGCTGCGCGCAATCCGGGTTGTCGCGCAGCAGCTGCATCCGGTATGTGGTTTCCGACCAGGCGCGATGCAGATCGATGCGTGACTCATCGAGCACGGTGCCGCCGCCGGCCTTGACCACCAGCCGTGATCCGGTATTGACGCTGCCGATCACCGCGCAGTGCTGCGCAAGGCCGTTTATCCCCAGCACCGCCATAACCGCATCACGGTCGCTGCGCCTGATCTGCAGCAGCGCACCCAGTTCCTCGTTGAACAGCACAGCCGCGGCATCCCCCTGCAGTTCAAGCTGCGCGCCGCAACGCGCGGCAAACAGCATTTCACACAGGGTCACCAGCAGGCCGCCATCGGAACGGTCGTGATAGGCCAGCACGCGGTCATCCCGATTCAATTGCTGAATGGCTTCGAAAAAATGTTTCAGGTCAACGGCATCAACCACATCCGGCGTCACATCACCGGTCGCGTCATAAACCTGCGCCAGCGCCGAAGCACCCAGGCGGTTTTTCCCGCAGCCAAGGTCGATCAGCAGCAGGTCGCTATCACCGCAATCGGTGCGCAGTTGCGGCGTCAGCGTCCTGCGCGCATCGCTCACCGGCGCAAACGCGGAAACAATCAGCGACAGCGGCGCGACCACCTCTTTGCGGGTCTTCCCATCAGTCCATGCGGTCTTCATCGACAAGGAATCCTTGCCCACCGGAATGCTGATGCCAAGTTGCGGACAGAGTTCCATTGCAACTGCATGCACGGTATCAAACAACGCCGCATCTTCACCAGGATGTCCGGCCGCAGCCATCCAGTTCGCCGACAGTTTTACATCGCCGAGCTTCGCGATACTTGCAGCCGCAATATTGGTAATCGCCTCGCCCAGCGCCATGCGCCCCGAAGCTTCGGGATTCAGCACCGCCAAGGGTGTGCGTTCACCCATCGCCATCGCCTCACCATGATGTGTGTTGAATCCCATCAGGGTCACCGCCACATCCGCCACCGGCACCTGCCACGGCCCGACCATCTGGTCGCGCGCGGTCATGCCGCCGACCGTGCGGTCGCCGATGCTGATCAGAAAAGTCTTGTCCGCCACTGTCGGCAGATGCAATACGCGGTACAAGGCTTCGCGGATGTCGATGCCGCCAGCATCGAACACCTGCCCTTCACGGACCAGGCGTTTGACGTCGCGGGTCATTTTCGGCGGCTTGCCGAGCAGTACCGCAAGTTCCATGTCCACCGGATTGTTGTTGAACACGGTGTCGCCGACCTTCAACCGGCCGTCGGCCGTCGCGGTGCCGACCACGGCGTAGGGACAACGCTCGCGTTCGCAAAGCGCCTGGAACCGCGCCAGATCGCGCGACTCAATCGCCAGCACATAACGCTCCTGTGCCTCGTTGCACCAGATTTGCATCGGCGACATGCCCGGCTCTTCGCTGGGCACGTCGCGCAACTGGAAATGCCCGCCGCGCTGTGCGCCATGCACCAGTTCCGGCAGCGCATTCGACAGGCCGCCGGCGCCGACATCGTGAATCGACAGGATCGGATTAAGCTTTCCCAGTCCCCAGCAACGGTCGATGACTTCCTGCGCGCGGCGCTCGATTTCCGGGTTGCCGCGCTGCACGGAATCAAAATCGAGGTCTTCCTGGTTGGATCCGGTATCCATGCTCGACGCAGCACCGCCGCCCAGGCCGATCAGCATGCCCGGGCCGCCGAGCTGGATCAGCAAGGCGCCTTCCGGCAACGCATTTTTTGCCGTGTGCTGCGCGGCGATATTGCCCAGTCCGCCGGCGATCATGATCGGCTTGTGATAACCGCGCACCTCGGCCCCGACACGCATTTCGTAACTGCGGAAATAACCCGCCAGGTTCGGCCGGCCGAATTCATTGTTGAACGACGCGCCGCCGATCGGG
Source organism: Burkholderiales bacterium (assembly GCA_019744975.1). Lineage (GTDB taxonomy): Bacteria > Pseudomonadota > Gammaproteobacteria > Burkholderiales > SG8-41. The sequence continues at coordinate 201,485 of JAIETP010000020.1, read as the reverse complement.
CCCTCGAGCATGATCTGCAGGGCCGATGCAATGCGCCCGGGTTTGCCTATGGGATTGGCTTCCCAGGGCTGCTCAAAACCGGGGATACGCAGATTGGACACCGAAAATCCGCTGAGCCCGGCCTTGGGTTTCGCGCCGCGCCCGGTCGCGCCTTCGTCACGAATTTCGCCGCCGGATCCGGTGGATGCGCCGGGAAAAGGCGAAATCGCCGTCGGATGGTTGTGGGTCTCGACCTTCATCAGGATGTGCGTGAGCTCCTGGCTGTAACCGTAGTTCTGCGCAGCACCCGGATAAAAGCGCTGCACCGTCGCCCCCTCGATCACCGAGGAATTGTCGGAGTAGGCCACCACCGTACCCTGCGGATGTTTTTGGTGCGTGGTGCGGATCATGCCGAACAGTGAACGATTCTGCTTCTCGCCGTCGATCACCCAGTCGGCGTTGAAAATCTTGTGCCGGCAATGTTCGGAGTTCGCCTGCGCGAACATCATCAACTCAACATCGGTCGGGTTGCGGCCCATGCGTTTGAAATTGTCATACAGGTAATCAATCTCGTCCGGCGACAAGGCCAGACCCATCGCGACATTGGCCTCTGCAAGCGCATCACGGCCGCCGCCCAGCATATCGACCGTGGCCATTGGTTTTGGCGCGATGTGCCGGAACAGCGCTTCGGCTTGATCCAGGCTGTCCAGCACCGATTCGGTCATCCGGTCATGCACATGTGGCAGCAGCGCCGCGCGTTGTGCGGTATTCAAAGGTTTGCCGCCGGCCGAACACCACCAGGCCACACCACGTTCGATGCGTTCCACGGCAGGCAGGCCACAATGCCTGGCAATATCCGTGGCTTTGGAAGACCAGGGGGAAATCGTACCCAGGCGCGGTGTTGCCAGCAGCAGTGCGCCGTCCTGGGCTACCGGCGCCGTGGCCGGACCATAATTCAATACACGATCGAGTTGTTGCCGCTCCGCTGCGTCCAGTTCACGGTTCAGGCTGATGAAATGCCAGTATTCGGCGGCGATCTGCAGGCCGGAAATGTCTGTGGCAGTGGCCTGGAGGAGTTTTTTCCTGCGAAAAGCAGAGAGTGCGTCGCGCCCTCTCAGGCGGAGGAAATGCGGCATGATGAATGGCTGTTCGGAAAGCGTAATTTTACCCGAACCCAAGAGGGCCTGCGTTAAACTTGCCGCCACCATGAATATGCCGCACACCGCACCGATATTGCTGACCGCCGACCTGCGCCGGGTTGAACAGGCCGCTCTCGGCGACCGTAATCCCGCCCCGCTGATGGAGCGCGCCGGCCTGACCGCCGCCGAACTCGCCCGCACACTGGCTGGTGACAGCGGCAAGCCGGTGCTGATTCTCGCCGGCCCCGGCAACAACGGCGGCGACGCACTGGTCGTCGCCCGCCATCTCAAACAATGGTGGTTCAAGGTCAATGTGATTTGTTTGACCAACCCAGAGCAGTATTCCGGTGACGCGGCCCTGGCATTTCAGGCCTGGCGCAAAGCCGGCGGAGAACTCATCACGGAAATTCCACCGGCGCAGGACTGGGCGTTGGTCATCGACGGCCTCTTTGGCATCGGACTAAAGCGTGAACTCGACGGTGCTTACGCTGCATTGGTCGAACAGCTCAACGCGCTGGATGCACCGGTGCTGGCGCTGGATATTCCCAGCGGACTCGATGCCGACAGCGGCCGCGTTCGGAGCTGTGCGGTAGAGGCTGATCACACCATCACGTTTATCGCGCTGAAACCCGGCCTGCTGACGCTGGACGGCCCTGATCACTGCGGCGTTTTACATGTCGCCGATCTGGGACTGACCACCGAGGTCAATGCCACTCCGCATGGCGTGCTGATTGGCGCCGGTGTGTTGACCCATCTCCTGCCGCCGCGACCGCGCAATTCGCACAAAGGCACTTACGGCAGCGCCGGCATTGTCGGTGGCACGCAGGGCATGGCCGGCGCGGCATTGCTTGCGGGGCGCGCCGCGCTCAAATGCGGCGCCGGTCGTGTCTATGCAGGATTGCTTGCCGGTGATGCGCCGCTCATCGATATGCTGCAACCGGAACTGATGCTGCGACCGGCCGATGCGGTATTACGCCTCGACCATCTCACCGCGCTGGCCATCGGTCCCGGCCTCGGCGATTCACCCGATGGCGCCGAATACCTGGATTGGGCGCTGGAAAGCACTTTGCCACTGGTGCTTGATGCCGACGCGCTCAATCAAATCGCCGCGACTGCCGATCTAAAAAATAAATTAAAACAAAGAGTTGCACCATCCATTCTGACGCCGCATCCGGCGGAAGCAGCGCGACTGCTGGCCTGCACGACCGATGAAGTGCAGCAGGATCGTGTCACCGCGGCCTTGCGACTGGCACGGGAATACAAGGCCGGCGTCGTGCTGAAGGGAGCCGGCAGCATCAGTGCCTGGCCCGATGGTCATTGGGCCATCAATACTTCAGGTAATCCCGGCATGGCGACGGCCGGCATGGGCGATGTGTTGACCGGGATCATCACGGCATTGCTGGTTCAGGGGGTGGATGAACGGCACGCACTGACCGCCGGTGTTTACCTGCACGGTGCGGCTGCTGACATCTTGGTTGCCGCCGGAAACGGCCCTGCCGGCCTCACTGCAAGCGAAGTCATCGACGCCGCGCGCGTGTTGCTCAACAACCGCCACGCGTGATGCGCACGCTGCTCGCAATATTGCTGATCACGTGGCCGGTGGCCGCGTCCGCCCAGGACAATCTCGTTCTTGCGCGCGAGCTGATCGATTTGAAAGGCGGCTATGTCGAGAAAAAACGCCTCCTCGAAGACGCGCGCCTGAAGGCTTATGTGCCCATTCTGCTGAAAGCTGTCGGCAAAAGCCAGGACTGGAAACCATCACATCCAGAATGGAAGTCCGTCGAAGGCCGCATCACCAGCGACTGGATGCAACTTAACGCGGAATACCAGCGCAGCCTGGGCCGCGATCCGACTTACGACTGGTTCGATAACGCGCTCGCTCGCGATTACGCACGGGCTTTCACCGGGAACGAATTGCGGCAACTGGCCGGATTTTACCGTTCCGCCGCAGGGCGAACGCTGCTGTATCTTGAACGCAGCCTGCTCAATTTCTATCCGGCGGGCATGGTGCGGGCGTTCGCGCTGTCAATGGCCGGCACCGACACACTGTCCAGTCGGGAAAGCGAACTGTTCAATTCGCCGCTCAGCCGCACCCGCCGCGATTTCGTGCGGCTGTTTGAAACCGAAATAATCATCCGTGAAGAAAGTTTTCGCGCCGGCGGCGCCTATGCCGAAGCCAGTTATCCCGCCGTGCAACAGGCCGCCATCGCCATCGTTGCAGACCGGATCGATGCCCTGCGAGAGTTATTGCCGCCCGCACAACGCACGGCCATTGAAAACTTCCTCGCTTCCGCACCGGGCGGCAAGGAGCGTGTTTTTCTCGCCCGCACCACGCCGGTTATCCTGCCCGCCCCGGAAGACCCGGTCATGGCAATGGAAAAGGAAACGGAGTTCTACGCGAAGCTGGGGAAACTGACTGCGCAGTGGCAAGCGCTCGCCGCCCGGTGAGTTAACCATCATTTCGTGAGATGCGTTGTCGCGCTTTCGCTTGTTTGCCAACGGGCAAACCGCGCTCGACGCTCCTGGCCCTGAGGCCAAATCGTCGCCGCCGCATTCATGAAATGATGGTTAACAGGCCCTAGGCAGTCAGCCAGCGCACGGTGACGATTCCCAGGGCGGTAAGCAGCAGCGAACCGGCCAGATGCGTGGTGACGTGCAGCGCTGCCCAGCCGTATTGCTCCGTCATCAGCAGGTCTACGGCTTCTGCCGAGAACGTCGAAAATGTCGTGAGTCCGCCCAGCAATCCGGTGATCAGGAACAAACGGTACTCCGGCGGCAATGTCGGATGCTGCAGAAACCAGCCAACCGCCAGACCGATGCAATAACCGCCGGCAAGATTGGCCGCCAGCGTACCCAGCGGCAGCGACGGCGCCACGGCGTTCAGCTTCAGTCCCAGCCACCAGCGCAGCCAGCAGCCGATCGCGCCGCCGGCGCCGACCGCAATCAATCCCGTCGCATTCATGTTCCGCCCTTTTTCATGCGGCCAGCATAACAAGCCGGAATAATGCCGTCACTCCCGAAATACGCAAAAATCGGAATAAAAAAGCGGGCCCGCAGGCCCGCTCAAATCGGGGATGAACCAGCGCTACTTGCAATTACTCATGCAGCGCACTGCCTGCACGTCCGGCCGGGTATCGACGATGAAACCATCGCGATTGGGCATCTGTACTTTAGGCAACGAGTTCTGGTCCATCACCGCATTTGCCGCGATCAGGCCGTTCAGATTGAGAATGTACGCCGACAGCGCATAGACATCATTCGCCGACAGTGATTGCGGACTGTCCATCGGCATGGAGCGGCGGATGTAATCAAACAGAATCGGCGCATAAGGGTACATACTCCCCGGCGTCAGCACCCGCGCGCCCGTTTTGAATGAACCGATACCACCAACCATGGCGCCGAACACCGAGCCGCCTTTGGCATTTTCGCCGTGACAGGCGAGGCATTTGGCCACGTAAATCTTTTGACCTTCGGCCACCGAGCCGCGACCCGCTGGCAATCCTTTGCCGTCAGGTGTGCGGATATCAATATCCCACGCCGCAAGCTGCGCCTCGGTCACCGGTTGGCCAAAGCGCGGCTTGTCCGGCAACGGCTGCACCGGATGCGGCCCGGTCGCGCCCAGGGGGATGCCTTCCTTGGTTTTTCCGCCGCCGCTGCCGCCAGGTGAGGCACAGGCGGCGAGAACCAGTGCACCGACAACCGAGACTGCAAACAGCTTAAATTTGGCCGATGACATTGCTCACCTCCCCTTTGGCATTGACGGACCACGGCTGAATCGCATTGTGGTGTTGCACGAAACCGACGATGGCGCGCACTTTGCGGATCTCCGCCACGGAAGGCTGTACATAACCCGTGCTGTCCACCGCGCGGCTCATCAGTGTTGCGGGACCGCCGTTCCAGTTCCAGCCGAATTTGAAGCGTGTCAGTGACTTGTCCATGATCGGTTCTTCCAGGGTTGCCTCCCGCCAGTTCGCGCCGCCATCGACCGATACATCGACATGACGGACTTTTCCGGCACCGGACCACGCCAGCCCGGTGATTTCATGGAAACCCGGTCCTTTAATGACCATGCCACCCGAGGGATTGGTTATGACAGATTTGCATTCCATTACCATGCTGAATTGCCGCCATTTGCCTTCCGGCATCGGATCGGTATAACGCGCGGTTTCACTGCGAAAATGCGCCGGTTGATCGGTGACTTTGATGCGGCGCAGCCACTTCACGCTGACGTTGCCCTCCCAGCCCGGCATCACCGCACGCACCGGGTAGCCGTTCTCCGGGCGCAACCGCTCACCATTCATGCCGTAGACGATCATGGTGTCGTCCATGCACTTTTCCATCGGCAACGAGCGCGTGTGCGCGGAACCGTCGGCGCCCTCGAAGATCACCCACTTGCCCGCCGGATCAACGCCCGCTTCCTCCAGCAGCGTGGACAACAGCACACCGGTCCACAGGCAGCCGGAGAGCAGGCCGTGCGTCTGCTGTACTGTTTTCGACGCGGGTTTCAGCCAGTCGGTGAGTCCGTTGCCTGAGCATTCATGAAAATGAAAGCGCGATACCGACGGATAACGCACCAGATCATCCATACTGAACATCAGGGGCTGTTTCACCATGCCGTGTATCACCAGCCGATGTTTGGCCGGATCGATATCCGGTGTGCCGGCGTGGTGCCGTTCAAAAATAAGTCCGTTGGGCGTGATGATGCCGGGCTGATGCTGCAACGGCGTCATGCTCCAGTCCGACCAGTTCTGGCGGTTTACAAAAACATCCGTGCGGCGGCGCACGACATGTTTCTCGAACTGCGAGGGCGTCCCGTACTCGGTGGCCGGCATCGCCTTGCCCATGGATTTGTTCGAGTCCGGGATTGACAGCGCCTGTGCAGCGGCAACACCTGCGGCACCAGCAGCTACCGCCCCTCCAGCCATCGCTGCGCTGCCGCGCAAAAATCGGCGGCGATCCCGCGATTCCAGCTGCGCCTCGGTTTCTGCAGGGAGATGTTTACGGCTCTTGCGGGGTGCAGCAGTGGTACTGGCGACCGGCTTTTCTGTCATGTGCCCCTCCTGATGGTTGCGGGACATCCGCTTTGAAATCGTCGGCTGATCCCGTTCTGATCATCGAAGCAAGGGCCGTGCCTAATATTAATTATTTGTTTTTATTGATTTAAATGCCAATTTCTCCGCCGAAGCATCACTTCCAGTTTCCACTGGAAACGCCCGTTTCCAATTGAAACTTGCGGTAATCAAGGTTTCGTCAACCGGCAAAAGCCAACAGCGCGCAAGGGGCTGGCCCACTTGAAGTATGTCCTGGGGCGATTTTCAACGAACTACCGGCCAGAATCATTCATCAACCGGTAACGCCGATATTCCAGGGCACGTACTCGTGGTCACCCAGGCCCAGCAGTTCGCTCTTGGTTTTTTCACCGGAGGCGGTGCGCAGCATCAGATCAAAAATTTTCTGCGCAACATCGGTCAAGGTTGCCGTGCCTTCGAGAATTTCGCCGCAATTGATGTCCATGTCCTCGCTCAGCTTGTTATACATCGGCGTGTTGGTGGCGAGCTTGATCGACGGCACCGGTTTGGCGCCGAACATCGAACCGCGGCCGGTGGTGAACATGATCATGTTGGCGCCGCCGGCGATCTGCCCGGTCGCCGAGGTCGGATCAAAGCCGGGGGTATCCATGAACACAAAACCCTTTTCCGTCACCGGTTCGGCATAACGATAGACCGCATTCAGCGGTCCGGTGCCGCCCTTCATCGATGAACCCAGTGATTTTTCGAAAATGTTCGCCAGGCCGCCGTGCTGGTTGCCCGGGCTGACCACGCCGTTGATCTGGGTGTCGCGGCCGACGGTGTAGACATCCTTCCACCAGCGGATGCGCTCAATCAGTTTCTCGCCGACTTCGCGGCTGCGCGCGCGGCGCGTCAGCGTGTGTTCGACGCCGTAGATTTCCGGCGTCTCCGACAGGATGAAAGTGCCGCCGTGGCGCGCCAGCAGGTCCATTGCCGCGCCCAGCGCCGGGTTGGCAGTGATCGATGAAAACCCGTCCGAACCGCCACACTGCAGGCCCATCATCAAATGGCTGGCCGGCACGCGCTGGCGCACCACATTGTTGGCTTCTGGCAGCATTTCCTTCAAAGCAGCAATGCCGGCTTCGATGGTCTTGCGGGTACCGCCGGATTCCTGCATCACAAAAGTCTTCAGGCGCGAACTGACGTCGAGGCCTTCCTCCTTCATCAGTCCCTTGATCTGGTTGCGTTCGCAACCGAGGCCGACGATCAGCGCGCCGGCCAGGTTGGCATGGCGCGCGTAGCCCGCCATGGTCCGCCGCAGCAAGTCCATCGGTTCACCGGTCATTTCCATGCCGCAGCCGGTGCCGTGGGCGAAGGCGCAGACGCCATCGATATTCGGATAATCCGCCAGTCGTTCCGGCGTGAAGTATTCGGCGATCTTGTGCGCCACCGTGGCCGAGCAGTTCACCGTCGCCAGAATGCCCAGGTAATTGCGCGTCGCGACCTGGCCGTTGGGGCGGACGATGCCCATGAATGAGGCGCGTTCGGCCTCCGGAATCATCACCACCGGTTTGTAATCGCGGGCGTACGCGTAATCGCGGTCGAACTCGCGGAACTCCAGGTTATGCGAGTGCACATAAGTACCGGCGGGAATGTCTGCTGAAGCAAACCCGATGGTCACCGCGTATTTGAGTATGGGTTCGCCTTTTTTGATCGCGCGCGAGGCAATCTTGTGCCCGGCCGGGATCTGGCTTTTTGAAGTCAGGCCGTCTTCGATTTTTGCACCGATCGCGATGTCGCTGCGCGCGATCAGCACGTTGTCTATTTCATGCAGCCGGATTGCGAGTCCGGATGCCGGTTTGTCCTTGATGGTAATGACGCCGTCGTCCATGGCCATGCCTCCTGGGTAAACAGGCGCTATTTTATCGGGAATATCCATGACAAAATACCTGCACCCCGGCGAATTACCGAAGATTCGCCGCTGCCCCGCTTTGCCAGAGATGCCTGCGCCAGGTCAGCGCAATCAGCACGGCAAATACAATGCCGAACAGGCAATAACCCGTGGCCGTTGCCGTGTAGCCAAAACCGGCGATCAGCGGTCCGGCCAGCAGCAGTCCCGGCAGATTGCCGTAAATCGCCATCATCCGGATGCCCATGATGCGTCCGCGATAACGCTCATCGGAATTGCGCAGCAACAGCGCATTATTCGGAATCAAACACATAGTCTGCATACAGCCTGCGACCATCAACATCGGGATGCCGGTTGCGGGACTCTGTGTCTGCACGAACAGCAGCAGCATCGCCAGCCACGCGATGCCGAACACGATCATCGCGCGCGCCGGCCGGAACAGGCCGCCAAAACGGGTCATGATGACCGAACCAATCAGCGCACCCGTCGCTGCCGATGCCACCATCGTGCCCAAAGTGGTCTGGTCGGCGCCGTAAACCACCTTGGCCACGTACGGCATCAAGCCGGTGAACAGCGGAAACGCCGTGAGGTTGAGCAGGAATGCGAACAACATGGTCGCGCGCAGTTGCGGCGCATGCCAGACATAAGTCAGACCTTCCCGCAGTTCACGCCATGGTGAAGCGCGTTGCACACCACTCGCCTTCACTGCAGACGGCGGATGCTCACCACCAGCCTGCTTATTGCCGGCTTGCCAGGTCAACACCAGGCTGATCACATAAAAACACACCACTGCGACATATGCCGATCCCATACCCAGCATCGCGACCAAACTCGCTCCGGTCAGCGCGCCGGCGATCCGCGCCGTGTCCTGGGTGGTGCGCTGGATGCTCATGGCCCCCATCAGCTGCGATGGCGGCATGGTTTCACCGACCAGTGCAGTGCGCATGCCAATGTCCGACGGCCGCATCAGGCCGAGCATGGCGGCAATGGCGAGTACGATCATCGGGGTCACGGCATCCATGAACGCCAGTGACATCAGCAACGTGGCCAGCACCGCATACATTGCGCGCATGGCACACAGCACATTGCGGTGGCCCACCCTGTCGCCCATGACACCGAACATCGGCGCCAGCAGCGTGCCGACATACTGCAGCGACGCATAGATGGTCAGCATCAGCACCGATTGGGTTTCGACCAGCACGTACCAGCCGAGGATCAGTGTTTCCATTTCGAAGGCCCATGACGTCGCCAGATCGGCGGGCCACTGGAAACGGAAACTGCGGACGCGGAACGGTGCGAACGCGGAAATCCGTACAGACGAACTCATGAGGTCAATCCAGCACCATCAGCCAGTCGACCGCGGTAACACCCTGCGGCCCGGCCAGCACCGGGTTGAGATCAAGCTCGGCCAGCCGTGGCCCCGCCGCGGCACCAAAACGCGATACCGCGCCGATCATCTGCGCCAGCGCTTTTTTACTGACCGCCGGTTTGCCGCGCACGCCGTCAAGGATCACCCGGCTTTTGAGTTCATCGAGCATGCGCAGGGCTTCGGCTTCGCTGACTGGTGCTGCGCGGAACACCACGTCCTTGAACACTTCGATCAGCACCCCGCCCAAGCCGACCATCACCACCGGGCCGAAAGTCGGATCGCGTTTGAGGCCAATCACCAGTTCGACATCGCCTTTGGCCATGGCCTGCACCAGTACCCCGGCGATGCGGGCCTCGGCTTTGTAACTTTTGGCATTGGCAACCAAGGCGGTGAACGCGCTGCGCACCGCGCCATCATCTGCCAGATTGAGTGCGACACCTTTCGCTTCAGTCTTGTGCAGGATGTCCGGGGATTCGATTTTCAGCACCACTGGATAACCCAGCGCCCTGGCCATAAGCACGGCTTCATCTGCATTTTTTGCCAGCCTGGCCACAGCCGTCGCTACGCCGAAGGATTGCAGCAAGGCCTGTCCTTCGATGCTGCCCACCGCCCCTTTAGCCGCGGGCAATGCGGGTTTGGGCAATTGCAATGCCGCACGCGCAGCTGCGTCGTTCAACCAGTTGCGCCGCGCTTCCGCATAACGCACCAGTGCTGCCACGGCATCCACCGCGGGTTCTGCGCCGCGTAATACCGCGATGCCTGCTGCGCGCAATTTCATCAGCGCCGCATCGGGCGCTGCGACCCAGCACACCACCCAGGGCTTTGTTACTACCTTATTGATTTTATTGAATATTTCTGCAAGACGCTCAACATGAGCATCCATCAACTGCAACCAGACGATACCGACATGCACATTCGGGTCATCCATCACGATGCGTACGCTGTCGAGCAGCAGCCGGGGATCGGCGACAAACTGCCCGGTCACATCGACCGGATTGCCGGTAGTGCCGAATCCCGGAATGACTTTGCTCAAGGCATCGCGCGTCTGCGCTGCGAGATCGGCGAGCTGCAGTCCCATCTCTTCGGCGCGATCCGCCATCAGCACACCGGCACCGCCGGACTGGGTGACGATGCCGATACCGCGACCCAACGGCATTTTGCAGGCACCCAGCACTTCGACGATGTCGAGCATGTGTTCTTCGTTACGCGCCCGGGTGATGCCCAGCCCGCGGATGACGCCGTCGAACACCGCATCGGCTCCCGCCAGTGCACCGGTATGCGACGCGGCAGCTTTGGCGCCCGCGGCAGTGCGTCCGACCTTGGTCAGTGTCAGCGGTTTACCCAGCGCCAGAGCGTGTTCCGCCAGTGCACGCAGTCCCGCGCCGTCGCGCACACCTTCCAGATATCCGGCGCCGACGCGGATGCGTGCATCGTTGAGCACTGCGTGCATCATCTGTACAAAATCGACATCACATTCGTTGCCGGTGTTGATGAAATAACCCAGCCCCAGCGCGCGCCGCCGTGCCAGCGCGGCAATCGCCGTGCCAAATGCGCCGGACTGGGTGACAAAACCCACCGGTCCCGGTGGTGTTGCACCTTCGGCAAACTGGCCGAAGGTGGCGATGACAATGTCAAATGCGTTGATCAATCCCAGGCAGTTGGGACCGCAGAGGCGCAGGCCGCCGGCATGTGCCGCCTCGGCCACTTCGCGCTCCAGCTTGCGCCCGGCTTCGCCCATCTCGGCAAATCCGGAACTGAAAATGACCGCGCTACGCCCGCCGCGCTGCACCAGCTCACGCACGCAATCCAGCACCTGTGCCGCCGGCACCGCGATCACCGCAAGATCCGGCGCCTCGGGCAATGCCGCCAGATCGGGGTAACAGCGCAAGCCGGCAATCGATTCGTATTTGGGATTGACCGGATAAATACGCCCCGCGTATCCCTTTTCCTGCAGGAAACGCAGTGTGCGTCCATTGACTTTGTTCAGGTCAGCAGAAGCACCAAGGATGGCAATCGTGCGGGGACTGAGTAGCGCCTGTAATTCGTTCATTGTTCGTATTGTGAAATTGCGGGCTGCAGGCTGTGCGCCACTATCTCACAGCCGAGATGAATTGCAACACATCGGAGGAAACTGAGGAGCCCGAACCCTGTTCAGTGCCGACCGAGCCAGCGCTGATCTTTTTCGATGCGCTGCAGGTCAGCCAGCGTTGTGAAACCTGCCGCGATCGCCCGCGCCAGTACGACCTGCAGCAGTTGCGCTGTTGCCAGCGCATCAGCCAGTGCGTTATGCCGCGCATGATTTGTGATGCCGAACTGCTGCGACCATGCATCCAGTCCCTGCGGCACCGCCATGCCGGGTTTGGCGAGCAGCGCCGGCGCCAGGTACGCCAGGTCCAGCCAGACCAGGGATGGCGCACGCCCCAGTGCATTCGTTGCGGCACGATCGATCAGCGCCCGGTCGAAATCAGCATGAAATCCGACCAGCGGTGCACGTTCTGCATAATCAAGAAAACTGATCAGCGCCGTCGCAGGATCGAGCCCGGCCAGCTGGGAAGTGCCGTCAATGCCATGAATCAGGATATTCGCGCGACTGCTGGCCTGCGGTTGGCACAGCACAACCTCGAAACCACTGCCGAGGCGTACGGTGCGGTCTTCAACGCTGACCGCACCGATGGAAATCAGGCGGTCAGTAAAGGGATCAAGGCCGGTGGCTTCGACATCAACCACCACGCAGCGCAGCGTGGCCAGCGGTGTGGCGGCGGGAATCTCCGGACGCGCGTGGTACGCTGCCAGCGCGAGCGACTGCTCCATGGTCAGACGGGGCCCGGCCCCAAACAGCCGGCGCAGCCAGCTCATGGCCCGCCCGCTCATAACTGGTAATCGAGCGCGATCCGGCTCTGCAGTTTGCGCGCCTGGCGCAGACTTTCCTTGAGGATGCGCCGGTCCACTTCATTCAGGTCCGCCGGGTTGATCCGGTTTGCCGCCGCAAGAGTTCCATTCGCGGCCATCTGCACGCGCAGGCGCAGCGCCTGCAGGAAAAAAAATCCGTCACTGATGGATGCGATTTCCTCCGGCGGCATGTTCAGCCGCGAGCCGGCCTGGCGCAGACGCTGCGCGGTATTGGTATGCGGCACACCGGTCGCCAGTGCGAGCACGCGCGCGCCGTCAATGAACAAGCGGGCACCGGATTTTTTCAAGTCTATGGTGCCCTTGAACTCACCGTCATCCGTGACAAAATCGCTGATCCTGCCCAGCGGCGGCCACGATTCGAGTGCGTATTGCGCCAGCTGGCGCTGGAACCGGGAGTTACCCTGCGCCAGTCCGGCCAGATGTCTGCGCAACTCGGCTGCCGGCGCATCGTCACCATGTAATGGCCGGAAATCGAAAAAAATCGCCGCATTGAGCAGCGCCTGCGGATCGGTATCGGCAATCCAGGATTCAAACTGTTCGCGCCATTCGTCCAGGCTCATGCACCACTGCGGATTGCCCGCCATGATGTTGCCCTTGCACAGGGGAAAACCACAGGCGTCGAGATCACGATTGACCGCCTGCGCAAAAGGCAGCAGGCGTTCGCGCAGCGGCCCCGGATCGGCAGTGCCGGCATCAAAAATCAGGCCATTGTCCTGATCGGTGCTGATGGTCTGCTCGTAACGACCTTCGCTGCCGAATGCCAGCCAGCACCAGTTGATGCCGGCAACCGGAAATTTCCCTGCTTCGATTTCCAGTATGCGCCGTACCAGTGCGTCGTTCAGCGTCGAAATGATCAGCGTCAATTGTTCTGCCGCCACGCCCTGGCCGAACATGCTGCGGGCAAGCCGGCGGATATCCGACGCCGCGAACTGCAGTTGGCCGATGGAATCCGCATCAGCGATGTTGTGATTGATGGCGCGCACACTGACCCGTTGCAATGCAAACAGGTCACGTTCGGTGACGACGCCGATCAGCCGGCCGCCGTCACAAACGGGAATATGGCGGATGCCGCGGTGGGCAATCAGCAGCGCGGCCTCGTAAGCGGTGGCTTCCGCCGGCAGCGTCAGCGGATCCGGCGTCATCACCGTGCTGATCGGCCGCGACAGGCCGCATTGCGCCAGCGCCACCCGGTCCAGCACGTCGTGCCGGGTGAAAATTCCGGCCGGGCGCCCTGCTTCGTCAATCACCAGGATTGAGCCGACCTTCAGGCTCTGCATGGTGCGCAGCACCTCCTCCACCGGGGTCTGCGGCGCACAGGTGACGGCAGGGCGCGTCACCAGTGAACGCAGTGTCCGGCCCATCGCCTGCTGCTCACCCGTGGCCGAGGTGAAATTCATTTTGATCAGCCGCCGCGATTCGCGCAGCATGGCCGTCAGATAAGCGGTCGCGAATTCACGGAATACCGGACTCCGGTTCAGCAGCTCCGCAAATCGCGTTGCCGGAAACTCGTAGCAGAACGTATCGGTGACCGCGGTGTACGGCGCCAGCACCTGCCGCTGCTCAAGCAATGCGCCGACCGAAAAACATTCTCCCGCGCCGAGGCTGACCGGCTGCGCATCGCCGCTCTGCGTGGCGGCAAAGGTCATGACCTGCACGGTGCCGCGCTGGATAATGTAGAGCAGTCCGGGCCCGGCCCGCGCCGGATCCAGGATGGCGGTGCCGGCCGGGTAATAACCGAGGTCGAGATGGGCGACGAAAAATTCCAGCGCCTCCTGCTCCATCTGCGCGAACGGCGGGTATTGCCGCAGGAAGCGCGTGACCCCGTCGGCAATCATCGTGGCACTGCTGGCTGGAGAATTGGCCACTGCGCAGTCCGGCGCTCAGCCCACGATGGTGTGTCGAGACAAGTCGAAGCCGGTAACGAGCGGCAGAATACGGTGGAACATGCGACTCTCTCCGGACAACATCGTGATTCACGCCGAAATCACGGGCTTGGGATACGTGCCAGCTTTTCAGTGCCTGGTATTTCAGCGCTTTGTGTTCCTGCGCATTACATCCGGCACTTCAGCTTGAGATTATCACGCAGCCAAAACCCGGCTTTGAGCGGGATCAAGCAGGCATCTCGCAACACTGCACTGCTCGTATTAAATTATTTCAATAAAATCAATAACTTATGAATTTCACCGTGCCAGAAGCACGAACCAGCAAGCGCGTGATGCCATCCCGGCACGAGGTGCGGCTTTTTAGTGCGGCTTATTAGCGAGGTGCGCGGGCACCGGCAATGCGACGATATCGATGCCTTCATCGCGCAAGGCATCAACTTCCTGCGCTGATGCCGTGCCGCGAATATGGCGTTCCGGCGATTCACGGTAATGGATTTTGCGTGCCTCCTCCGGAAAGGCCTTGCCGACATCTTCGGTATTTTCGACGATGTGCGAAATCAGCTTCAGCATGCGTGCGGCATCAAAATTGGCATATTGCGCAGCATCCGCAACCGCTTCGGGTTGTTCGCGCGCCGGCGCCTCGGCACGGCCGGTATTGAGCCGGGCTGCGGTGACCAGCCGGTTGATCTGGGTGCTGCCGCACAGCGGACAACTCAGCTTTTTTTCCAGCTGCTGACGCTCGAAATCCTCGCTGGAGGCAAACCAACCCTCAAACCGATGGTCGTTGTCGCAACCGAGATCAAAAACAATCATGGATATGCCGGGGACACTACGTAAGAGAAACAGACAAGGCAGAAGATAAGGGAAACAAATAAGGGAAGCAGTCAAAAACAGCCCTGATGGTGGGCGAGGCCGGACTTGAACCGGCATGGCTTGCGCCGAGGGATTTTAAGTCCCTTGTGTATACCAATTCCACCACTCGCCCAGTAAGTCTTTAATGCTTCCGGGACCGGGCCTCGCCACCTGCTTGCTGCTTGCTTGGGTGCCAGATACTGGAGGCGCGGGGCGGAGTCGAACCGCCCTACAAGGATTTGCAGTCCTCTGCATAACCGCTTTGCTACCGCGCCATTGTAACTAAAAGGGGAAAACGGCTGGTTACTCTCAACCGTTTTCCCCGGGGATCTGGAGCGGGAAAGGAGGTTCGAACTCCCGACCTCAACCTTGGCAAGGTTGCGCTCTACCAGCTGAGCTATTCCCGCATTGCTGTACGTATTTTTACTGTTTCTTTTACTGCTACTTTTAACGCCAGTTTTTACTGCTTTCTGCCACACATCAGTCGCGAATTATAATTCAACCCCTCTCCGCCCTGCAACCCGCCGCCCCGCAGCCTGCTAACTATTGGCTTTGGCGGCACCCCAGGCCATTTTCAGGTAATACCCCATTGAAACCAGGGTCAGCACCGCTGCGGCCCAGATCAGCCGGGTACCCCAGTACTGGGGGTCAAAGGCACCGATCATGTCGTGATACAACAGCATGGGAATGGCGATCATCTGCGCGGCCGTCTTGATTTTGCCGACCATGGATACCGCGACGCTTTTACCCTGTCCGATCGAGGCCATCCACTCCCGCAGCGCTGAAATGGTGATCTCGCGGCCGATGATCACCAGCGCAATGACTGCATCAATCCGCCCCAGTTGCACCAGGATGATCAGCGCCGCCGCGACCATCAGCTTGTCCGCAACCGGATCGAGAAAGGCGCCGAAAGCCGAGGTCTGGTTCAGCCGCCGCGCCAGCCAGCCATCCAGCCAGTCGGTGATCGCCGCCGCGGTGAAAATGGCCATCGCAATCAGGTTCTGAGTGGCATGCGAAACCCAGTGCTGCTCAAAGTAGAAAATGCCGACAAACAGCGGAATCATCACGATCCGCAGCCAGGTCAGCAGATTGGGCCAGTTGAATTTCATGTGTGTTCTGTGCGTCTGTTCTGCCAACCAGGCAAGTTTAACCACGCCGGTGTATTCAGTTTAGGGCCTGTTAACCATTATTTCATGAGTGCGACGGCGACGATTTGGCCTCAGGGCTAGGAGCGTCGAGCGCGGTTTGCCCGTTGGCAAACAAGCGAAGGCGCGACAACGCACTGGGGCCAAATCGTCCCGTCCCTCCGGGTTGTGACCAAAATCGCCACTGGCGGCGTTGTTTGCCTTGCCCATATTCTCGATATGGGCCGCGGCAAACGCCTTGCCACTGACGATTTTGGTCACAACGCATCTCACGAAATAATGGTTAACAGGCCCTAGTGCAGTTCATCATAAATTCGTTCCGCGAGTGCCCGGCTGATGCCGTCCACCTGTGCCAGTTCATCAACGCTTGCCGCGACCAGCCCGCGCAATCCACCGAACCGGGTCAACAGGCGCTGCCGGCGTTTGGCGCCCACGCCGGAAATACCCTCCAGCGGTGATGTATTGCGGGTGCGTGCCCGCCGCGCCCTGTGCCCTTCGATGGCAAAACGGTGGGCTTCGTCACGAATCTGCTGGATCAGGTGCAGGCCGGGATCATCGGCCCCGAGCCGGAATGCTGATTCACGTCCGGGCATCAGCAACTGCTCCATGCCCGGTTTGCGCGCCTCACCTTTCGCCACGCCAAGCAGCGGCACATCGCTCAGCCCCAGTTCCGTCAGCACTTCGATCGCCACGCCCAGTTGCCCCTGCCCGCCGTCAATCATCACCAGATCAGGCATCTTACCCTCCCCGGCGACCGCCCTGCGATAACGCCGGGTCAGCACCTCACGCATCGCGCCGTAATCGTCACCCGGCGCCACATCCTGCATGTTGAAGTGGCGGTATTCGCCGTTCTGCATCGCGCCGCGGTCGTAGACCACGCAGGACGCGACCGTGGCCTCACCCTGGGTATGGCTGATGTCAAAACATTCAATACGCTGCACGGTCTCCGGTAATCCCAGCCCCTGCTGCAGGGCAATCAGCCTGGCGGCATCGCCCATGTTCTGCACCTTGCGCTGCGCGGCGCCGAGTTCGGCATTTTTGGTCGCCATTTGCAGCCAGGCGCGGCGGCTGCCGATCGGATTGGCGCTGATCTGGATACGGCGTCCCGCGCGTTCCGACAGCGTGTCCTGCAGCAGTTCCACCGGTATCGCCTCTCCGACCACCAGTTGCGGCGGCACCGGATGCAACAGGTAATGCTGGGCAATGAAGGCTTCGATGATCTGCGCGGGCTCCATGTCATCGGCATTCTGCGGGAAAAAATTCTTGTCGCCGAGATGGCGGCCGCCGCGGATCATCACCAGGTTGACGCAGCAGATGCCGGCGGCAATGCCGCAGGCGATGACGTCCGCGTCCCGCCCCGATTCATCGCTGACATACTGCCGCTCGCGCACTTTGCGCAAGGCGCCGATCTGGTCGCGGTACACCGCCGCCTCCTCGTAACGCAGGCCCTCGGCAGCGGCGATCATGCGCGCATCCAGCCGTTCCGACACGGCATCCTCCTGGCCGCTGAGAAACAGTTCGGCGCTGTGCACGTCTTCCGCGTAATCGGTGTCGCTGATCAAACCCACGCAGGGCGCCGTGCAGCGGTGGATCTGGTGCAGCAGACAAGGCCGCGAACGGTGCGTGAACACGCTGTCCTCGCAGGTGCGCAGCCGGAACACCTTCTGCAGCAACTGCATGCTTGCGCGCACCGCGCCGGAATCCGGGAATGGACCAAAATAACGATGGCGCTTGTCCGGGTTGCCGCGGAAAAAGCCCAGGCGCGGATAACGATGTCCGGTCAGCATCAGGTAGGGGTAGGACTTGTCATCACGGAACAGGATGTTGTAACGCGGCGCCAGCGACTTGATCAGGTTGTTTTCGAGCAGCAGCGCTTCCGCTTCGGAACGTGTGACCGTGGTTTCAATGCTCATGATCTGCGCCACCATCAGCCGGATCCGCGGCGACAGAGTTTCGCTGCGCTGGAAGTAGGAACTGACGCGTTTCCGCAGATCCAGCGCCTTGCCGACGTAGAGCACCACCCCGTCCTTGTCGAGCATCCGGTACACACCCGGCAGGTGGGGCAATCCGGCAGCGATTTCCGCGGGCTCGCTCATCTGCGCTGGTCCAGATATTTCCTGATATCGGCAAAAACCTCGCGGAACATTTCCGGGGTCAACCGCCGCGTGTTGGTGTTGTAACGGCTGCAGTGATAACTGTCGAACAGCTGGGTGCGGCTGTCGAGTTTGTGCCGGGCGCCATGTGCAAATGGAAAATTGGCCAATCGATGGTTCAGTGCACGCAACACCGCCTGATGCGCAACCGTACCCAGCACCAGTATCGCGGCCGGCGCCAGAGTCTCCAGTTCGGTACGCAGGTAACCGTTGCATTCACGGATTTCCGCCGGCAAGGGTTTGTTTTCCGGCGGCAGGCATTTGACCGCATTGGTGATGCGGCAGCCCTGCAGCACCAACCCGTCACCAGGATCAATCGCGATCGCCCGGCTGCCGAACCCGTAACGGTGCAGGGTCTCGTAGAGCAGGATGCCGGCATGGTCGCCGGTAAAAGGCCGCCCGGTACGATTGGCGCCGTGCATGCCGGGTGCCAGGCCGACGATCAGCAAACCGGGCTTGCTGTCGCCGAAAGGCGCCACCGGGCGCGCGTGGTAATCCGGGTGTTCCGCACGCACGCCCGCCAGGTGTGCAGCCAGACGCGAACAACGCGTACAGTCCAATGAAAACGGCTGCGACGCTGTTGTAGCCACTGTTGTTACCTCAATACGCGACCTGCTCACGAAGTCACACCGATGCAGCCCGCTCAGGCCAGCGGCAATTCACGATTGTGCGCGCCCAGCCCGTTGATCGCATGCAAGGCCGCCACATAACGCGCATCCTCGCGCAGTTTGACCGTGTCTACCGCATGCGCACGGCCATGGATGCGTGCCATGCGCGCGAGTGCAACAGCGGGCATGGTGTAGTGCAGGCCAGCGAGCAATTCATCAGCCGATTGCGGATTGTTGCAGACCAGCACCATGTCGCAGCCCGCCTGCAGCGCCGCCATGGCGCGATCCACCACCCCGCCGGCGACACTGGCGCCCTCCATGCTCAGGTCATCGCTGAAAATCACGCCGTTGAAACCGAGCTCGCCGCGCAGGATGCGTTTGATCCAGATTTCAGAAAAACCTGCCGGCGCGGCATCCACCTTCGGATAAATCACGTGCGCCGGCATGATGCCGCCCATGCCGGCATCAATCATCCGGCGGAACGGGATCAGATCCTCGTTTTCGATATCCTCCAGCGCGCGCTCATCCACCGGCACCTCGTGGTGGGAATCCGCGCGCACATGGCCGTGGCCCGGGAAATGTTTACCCACCGCCGCCATGCCGCCGTCACGCAAGCCGTGCATCAGGCCGATCGCCAGTTCGGCGATCGCCTCGGGGCTGGCATGGAAAGCGCGGTCGCCGATCACACTGCTGTTGCCGTAATCGACATCAAGTACCGGCGTAAACGACAGATCGACGCCGTGCACCCTGAGTTCCGCGGCCAGCACAAAACCCAGCGACTGGGCCAGTGCCACCGCCTTGCGACGATCGCGATCCCACACCAGGCCGAGTTCGCGCATCGGCGGCAATTGCGTGAAACCCTCACGGAAACGCTGCACCCGCCCGCCTTCATGGTCGACTGCAATGATCAGCGGCGGGCTGCGCAGCGCATGAATTTCGGCAGTCAGCCGAGCCAGTTGTGCGCAGGACTCGAAATTGCGCGCAAACAGGATCACGCCGCCGACCAGCGGATGCTGCAGCCGTTGCCGGTCTTCCCCGGTCAATGTCGTGCCCGCCACATCCAGCATCACCGGTCCCAGGGGTATCGATTTATTCATGTTTCAAGCACCACGCAGGCGCAGGCCAGGTTGGATTCGTCACTGATGGTCAGGTGATGGCCGTTGATGCCTCGGTTTTTCACCAACTCCGTCAACGCCTCGTTGAAGGCAAGGCTCGGTTTGCCGGCGCTGTTCTGAACCACGCTGATGCATTGCAGGGTTACCGGATAACGAAAACCGGTGCCCATGGCCTTGGAAAAAGCCTCCTTGGCGGCAAAGCGGTTGGCGAGGAACAACACAGGCTGCTTGGTCTTTTCATAACGGGGGCGCTCCACCGGGGTCAGCACCCGTTGCACAAAACGGTCGCCGTATTTTTCCAGCAGCCGCGCCACGCGATGCGGCTGGATGACGTCGATGCCAATGCCGTAAATCATCCTGCCGCCCCCCTTCCCCCCGCTTTTGTCTCCATAACCCGTAAATAATCCCTGACCGTCGCCGCCAGTCCCAGTTCCAGCGCATCGGCAATCAGCGCGTGGCCGATTGAAACCTCATCCACGCCCGGCACTGCCGACAGAAAACGGGGCAAATTGTCGCGATTGAGGTCGTGACCGGCGTTGACGCCCAGGCCGGCGGCCAGTGCGCTGCGCGCTGCTGCCGCATACTTTTGAACCATGGCTGCCTCACCGGCAGTGCCAAAGGCGCGGGCATAAGGCTCGGTATACAGTTCCACGCGCTGCGCGCCGGTTGCTGCTGCTGCGGCCATCATCTCCGGCAGCGGATCCATGAACAGGCTGACCCGGATGCCCAGTTGATGCAGCTCGTCCACCACCGGTCGCAGCCGTGACGCATCACGTTCAATATTCCAGCCGTGGTCCGAGGTAAACGCGCCGGGGGTATCCGGCACCAGCGTGCATTGCTGCGGCCGGACTGCGCGCGCCAGTTCGAGCAGCGGCGGCTCGAAAGGATTGCCTTCAATATTGAATTCAGCCGCCGGCGAGGATTTGAGCAGCTGCGCCAGATCATGCACATCGGCACTGCGGATGTGCCGTGCGTCGGGGCGCGGATGCACGGTAATGCCATGGGCGCCCGCTTCCAGCACGATGCGTGCGGCGCGGGTGACGCCGGGGATGCCGAGGCTGCGCGAATTGCGCAGCAGTGCGACTTTGTTGAGGTTGACGCTGAGCCTGGTCATGACATCGGTTGCAAATAATTTTGAACGCCGGAATTGCTACCACACTACAACTGCTACAACTGCTGCAGATCGCGCAACAACTGCCGTGTGTGCAAGGTCTGCTGGCCCAGGCAATGATTGATCAGGGCGCGCATCAGCGCCTTGCTCTGCTGCACCGTCCGGGGATCCGCGTAGTGATCGACGGCCATGTCGATCAAGGTCTGCCCCGCCAATTCTACGCCGCTTTGTTCGCCGCCTTCACGTGCCGGCAGCGGCCCGCGCTCGGGCACATAACGATAACGCGCCGCCGGCTCGATCGGATGGCCACCGGCGACTTCGCGGTCGAGCACCAGGCCGTAACCCAGTTCGCGCAGCAGTACGCGCTCGAAACGGCGCAGCACCGCGGCGTGGTCCTGCGCGGTCGGCAATTGCGCGAGTGCCGCGGCATAGGCCTCGAACAAAGCCTCGTGCGGATCCTCCCGCGGCAGCAGTTTCAGCAGCAATTCATTCAGGTAGAAGCCGCAGATCAGGCTGAGGCCGCGCAACGGCACGTAACCACCCTGCCATTCGGCCTTGTGCAACGTTTTGAGTTCGGATTTGCCCGACCAGGCAAGCAGCAGCGGCTGGAAAGCCATCAGTACGCCGCGCAGCGCCGATCGCGGCCGCCGCGCACCGCGCGCGATCAGCGCCACCCGCCCGGTGTCCCGGGTATAGATTTCGGCAACCAGGCTGGTTTCCCGGTATGGGTAGGTATGCAGCAGATACGCCGGCTGGCCGTCGCGGCGGGCACGCTCAGCCATGGTCGCGCTGTGGTGTCGCCAATTCCAGCCTGGCTTTAATAGTCATATATAAGTATATGATTTTATTATATATTTTATTCAATGCCCGTGCGCTTCAACACGGCATCATCATCCGCCCAACCTGATTTCACCTTGACCCAAACCTCGAGGAACACCTTGCCGCCGAACAAACGTTCCATGTCCAGCCGCGCCTGGGTCCCGATCTGCTTCAGTTTTTCACCGCCCTTGCCGATGACAATACCTTTTTGCCCGGACTTGTCGACCAGGATGGCGGCATTGATGCGCCGCAGGCCATCGACAACTTCGAATTTTTCGATTTCCACGGCCGTCGAATACGGCAGTTCCTCACCGAGCAGCCGGAACAGTTTTTCGCGCACCAGCTCGGCGGCCAGGGTGCGTTCGCTGGCGGTGGTGATTTCATCTTCCGCATACAGGCGCTCCTGCTCCGGCAGCAAACCGGCGATAGCCTCCAGCAGGTTGTCGGCGCCGACGCCGTTTTTGGCGGAAACAGGAACAATCGCCGCCGGATGTGCCAGCGCCTCCAGTTCCTGCATGAACGG
Source organism: Burkholderiales bacterium (assembly GCA_019744975.1). Taxonomy (GTDB): domain Bacteria; phylum Pseudomonadota; class Gammaproteobacteria; order Burkholderiales; family SG8-41. The sequence goes on along the minus strand of JAIETP010000020.1, from coordinate 178,961 downwards.
CAGCAGTTCGTTCTTGTTGGACAGTTCGTCGATCTTGTTGACGGCAATCACCACCGGCGCGCAATCCTGCAGCAAGCCCAGCACCACTTTGTCTTCCGCAGTCAGATGCCGCGACTCGACCACCCAGACGATGACATTGACGTCGGCAATGCTGCGCGACACGCTGCGGTTCATCAGGCGATTCATCGCACTGCCGTGGCGATTCTGGAAACCGGGGGTATCAACAAAAACGTACTGGGCGGCAGGCCGTGTCACGATGCCGATGATGCGCTGGCGTGTGGTCTGGGGGCGCCGCGAAGTAATGCTGATTTTCTGCCCAACCAGACGGTTGAGCAGAGTCGATTTGCCGACGTTCGGCCGGCCGATGATGGCCACATAACCCGACCTGTGGCCGGTCATGTCCGCAGCACCAGCGCGCAGGCCTTGCCCGCCGCATCCTGCTCCGCGGCGCGCCGGCTGGCCCCCTGACCTTCGGTACGGATCTTCAGTTCGTCAATCGCGCATTGCACCTGGAAAGTCTGGGCATGGGCATGCCCTTGGGTGCCGAGCAGCGTATACACCGGCAGGGCGATGCCACGGCCCTGGGTAAATTCCTGCAACATGGTTTTGGCGTCCTTGCCACTGACATTGGGATTGATCCCGGCGAGGCTGCCGGCAAAAAGCCGGCGCACGACGTCTTGGGCTGCTGTGAATCCGCCATCCAGCATGACAGCGCCGAGAATTGCCTCCACGCTGTCGGCGAGTATCGACGGGCGCTGCGCGCCGCCGCTTTTGAGTTCCCCCTCGCCAAGCAGCAGGTATTCGCCGATACGCAGCTGCTGCGCGATGCCATGCAGGGATTGCTGGTTGACCAGATTGGCGCGCAGACGGGAGAGTTCGCCTTCACTCAAACCGGGAAAACGTTCATAAAGCTCCAGCGCGATGACGCAATTGACGATGCTGTCGCCCAGATATTCCAGGCGTTCGTTGTGATCGGCGCCGTAGGAGCGATGGGTCAGCGCCCGCCGCAGCAGGCCCGGATCCCGGAATTGATGCCCGATATTCCCGCTGACGGTGTCCGGGTCCACAGCCGGCGATGCGTTCAACCGCCGGCTACTGATCGGACCGGGGTTTGAATTCCATCAGCGCGCTGAGGTTGTAGAACAGCGGCACACGTACGGAATACTCGGCACTGAGCACGATGCCCGAACCGTCTTTCTCAATCTGGATGTCGTCGTAACCAATGGCCTTGATGTTGTCAATGCCGGCACGGGCATTCCAGGCGCTGTTGAATTCGCCACGCGACGCCGTTTTCATTGAAGGCTCCGCTGCCAGGGCACGCATTGTTTTCTGGATGGTCGCGTACTCCATGTAAGCCGGCCCGATCTTGAAACCGAGCAACAGGGCTGCGATCGCAAGCCCCGCAAAAACCAGAAATCCAGTGAGCGTAATTCCGCGCTGCTTGTGCATCGTGACCTCCCCATCCATGTCAGTTAATCGAGTTCCCTATGCGCCTCAGGTCGTCGAAGTTCCACCAAATCAGAAATGCCCTGCCAACAATATTCTTCTCCGGCACAAAACCCCAGTAACGGCTGTCGCTGCTGCTGTCCCGATTATCGCCCATCAGGAAGTAATGCTGCTCGGGCACTTTGCACCGGAAACCCGACTCATTGTATGCACAATTGTCGCGGAAGGGAAAGCGCTGCACCCCGCTCAGTTGCACTGGTGGTACGGCGGCCTGCACCAGCACCGAGTGCGGGTGTTCACCCAGGCGTTCCTGGAACCGGCTGGTGGCGATAAAATTGAGTCCGCCCTCAAGATAATTGAATTCACCGTCCGCCTTCAGCGGCACTTCGCGGCCGTTGATGGTCAGGCGTTTGTTGCTGTAGACAAGGTCATCGCCGGGCACGCCAACCACCCGCTTGATGTAATCCAGCGCCGGGTTTTCCGGGTAGCGGAACACCATGACTTCGCCGCGCTGCGGCTCATTGACCGCAATCAGCCGTGTATTAACCACCGGCAGACGAATGCCGTAGGTGAATTTGTTGACCAGGATGAAATCCCCCACCAGCAGGGTGGGCAGCATCGAACCCGAGGGAATCTTGAACGGTTCGACCAGGAATGAACGCAGCACAAATACCACCAGGATTACCGGGAAAAAACTGGCCGGATACTCGATCCACCACGGCTGCTGCTCGCCGTCGACGCGATGTTTGCGAAAATACAGCGCCTCGGCCAGCCACACGACGCCGGTAAGCAGCAGCAGGACCAGCATGATCAAAGCAAAATTCAAGGCGCCCCTCCGTTATTTGTCGACCTGCAGGATGGCGAGGAAAGCCTCCTGCGGTATTTCGACGGTACCAACCTGCTTCATGCGCTTCTTGCCGGCCTTCTGCTTTTCAAGCAGTTTTTTCTTGCGCGAGATATCACCACCGTAACACTTGGCAAGCACGTTTTTGCGCATGGCTTTGACGGTTTCGCGGGCGATGATATGGGCGCCGATCGCCGCCTGTATTGCGATATCGAACATCTGGCGCGGAATCAGCTTGCGCATCCGCGCCGCCACGTCGCGTCCGCGATACAGCGCATTGGCGCGGTGTACGATCAGTGACAACGCGTCCACCCGCTCACTGTTGATCAGTATGTCGAGTCGCACCAAATCACCGGCGCGATATTCGAGGAAATCATAGTCCAGGGAGGCATAACCGCGCGATACTGATTTCAGGCGGTCAAAAAAGTCCATCACCACCTCGTTCAGCGGCAATTCGTAAGTCAGCATCACCTGCCGACCCAGGTATTGCATGTTGCGCTGCGCACCGCGTTTTTCGGTGCACAGCGTCATTACCGGACCGACATAATCACTAGGCACCAGTATCGAAGCGGTGATGATTGGTTCACGGATTTCCAGAATCTGCGTGACCTCGGGCAGCCGCGACGGGTTCTCGATTTCGACCACATTGCCGTCGCGTGTCGCCACCTGGTAGACCACCGTGGGCGCGGTGGTGATCAGCGACATGTTGTATTCGCGCTCGAGGCGCTCCTGCACAATGTCCATGTGCAGCAGTCCGAGGAAGCCGCAGCGGAAACCGAAACCCAGCGCCTGCGACGATTCCGGTTCAAAACGCAGCGAGGAGTCGTTCAGATGCAGCTTTTCCAGTGCGTCGCGCAGCGCCTCATACTCATTGGATTCCACCGGATACAATCCGGCGAACACCTGGGGCTTGATTTCCTTGAAACCGGGCAACGCCGCCACGGCCGGATTGTTCACCAGCGTCAGCGTATCGCCCACCTTGGCCGCCTGCAGCTCCTTGATGCCGGCGATGACAAATCCCACTTCACCGGCAGCCAGACGTTCCATGGATTGCGATTTCGGCGTGAACTTGCCAACCTGTTCGCAGAGGAAATTACCACCGCCGGCCATCAGCAGGATGCGATCCTTGGGTTTCAGTTCACCATCAACCACCCGCACCAGCATCACCACGCCGACGTAGTTGTCGAACCATGAGTCAATGATCAACGCTTTCAGCGGCGCCGCGGGGTCACCCTTGGGCGGCGGCATCTGGTGCACCACCGCTTCGAGAACATCGGCAATCCCTTCTCCGCTCTTGGCGCTGACCCTGACCGCGTCTTTCGCCGGAATACCGATGATGTCTTCAATTTCCAGCGCCACGCGTTCAGGCTCGACCTGCGGCAGATCCATCTTGTTCAGCACCGGCACCACTTCGACGCCCAGCTCAATGGCCGTGTAGCAGTTGGCTACCGTCTGCGCTTCGACGCCCTGCGAGGCATCCACCACCAGCAGCGCACCCTCACAGGCCGCCAGCGAGCGTGACACTTCGTAGGAAAAGTCGACGTGTCCGGGTGTGTCGATCAGGTTCAACTGGTAGGTTTGCCCGTCGCGGGCGAGATAGGCCAGTGATGCGGTCTGGGCCTTGATGGTGATGCCCCGCTCCCGCTCCAGATCCATGGAATCGAGCACCTGGGATTCCATCTCGCGGTCGGACAAACCGCCGCAATGCTGGATAAAACGATCCGCCAGCGTCGATTTGCCGTGGTCGATATGCGCGATGATGGAAAAATTGCGGATGTGCTGCATTGCGGTGTGCGGTCCAACAAGGTCCGGCAGAAGCCAACAAAAAGGGCACTCAAGGTCTCCCGGAGTGCCCCGTTCCGTTCGTAAGGCCGCGTATTTTAGCGGAAATCCCGCAAGTAATCAGTAACAACCGCTACATCAAGGTGGTAATGGCAGAGCTCCCGTTCGCCGTGCATCAGCACCGGCACAAACTCCCCAAACCGTTGCTCAAGCGCGGGCTGGCTGTCGACATCGACAATGTTCAGCGCAAACGGCTGGCGGGCCTGCAAAATCCGCAGACCCGCCAGCATGTCGTCACAAAGATGGCACCAGGTCCTGCTATACAAGGTCAGGGTTACACCACCGGAATCAGCCATTCCCGTCGATGCGGAACGGGATATACAGCGAATTGGCCCCGCGCCGGACCAGCAGTGCAACAATCCGCCCCTTGTCCATGCCTGCCATCAGTTGACGGAACTGCTCGACCGACTTCACGTCCTGGTTGTTGACGCCGAGAATGACATCACCACGCCGTATTCCGGCCTGGGCCGCAGCACCCTGCACGCTGTCGACAAAAACGCCGCCCTCGACCTTCAGTTCCTTCTTTTGCGCATCACTCAGTTCGGCCAGACCCATGCCGAACTGGGTTGCTGCAGGCGGCTGCGGTTTGCTGCCGCGCGCCTGCCGGCCCGGACGTTCGTCGGACAATTCGGCCACGACCACCTGCAAATCCCGGGCGGCTTTGTTGCGCCATACCTGGATCGCGATTTTGCTGCCTGGCTTGGTGCCGCCGACAATACGCGGCAGATCCTCGGAAGCCTCCACCGGTTTGCCGTCGAAACGGAGGATCACGTCGCCGGCCTCGATGCCGGCCTTGTCCGCCGGACCACCTTTCTCGACCGAGTTGACCAGCGCGCCCTGTGCTTTAGCCAGCCCGAAACCATCAGCCAGTTCCTTGGTCACCGGTTGAATGACCACACCAATGCGGCCACGTGTCACCTTGCCCGTGGTGCGCAACTGCTGGGCAATGTTATTGGCCACGTCGATCGGGATCGCGAAGGACAAGCCCATGAAGCCGCCGGTGCGGCTGTAAATCTGCGAATTGATGCCGACCACCTCGCCCCTGAGGTTGAACAAGGGACCGCCCGAATTGCCGGGGTTCACCGCAACATCGGTCTGGATAAAGGGCACAAAATTTTCCTGCGGCAGCGAGCGGCCCTTGGCGCTGACGATGCCCGCCGTCACCGTGTTGTCAAAACCGAATGGTGAACCGATGGCAACCACCCATTCACCCACCTTGAGTTTTGCCGGATCGCCGAAACGCACCATCGGCAGCGCGCTTGCTTCGATCTTGATCAGCGCCACGTCCGTCCGCCGATCGGCGCCGATGACCTTGGCCTTGAATTCACGCTTGTCGGTCAAGCGCACCGTGACTTCTTCCGCGGAATCGATGACATGTGCATTGGTCAGGATGTAACCGTCGGCGCTGATGATGAACCCCGAGCCCAGTGACTGCGTCTGAAATCCGCGCGGCCCCGGATTCGGCTGCCCGGGGGACTGGCCAGGCCCCGGCTGGTTCGGCATGAATCGGCGGAAAAATTCGTACAGGGGGTCGTTCTCGTCCAGTTGCGGCATTTGCGGCGACAACGCGTTGCGGCTCGCCGCCTGGGTGGTGCTGATGTTGACCACCGCAGGGCCCTGTTTTTCCACCAGATCGGTGAAATCGGGAAGTTGCGCGGCGGATTGCAGAGGCGCAAGCAGGCAAAACGACAGGCACAACATCTGCACGAGAGATCTGAACATGTTCAGCCTTTCCTGGAAGTGCATGGATGGTAACCGGGATTTGGACTACGGAAAATACGGCGAATACGATCAGCGCTGCTGGACTGCAGTCGTGGTCCTGGGCTCCAGCGCACGCGCAAAGCGCATCACGGTTTCCGCCGGGGTTTCGCCCAGCACGGTGACCGTGTGGCCGGAAATCACGCGGCTGTAGATATGTACCGCGCCCTGATGCCGCAGCACCTGCTTGCCATCGGGGGCAGCGCCGGGTTCGATGAATATGGAGACTGCGGCCAAGCCGTCCGAATACACCAGGTGTGAAACGGTGCCCTTCTTGCCGACCATCGAACGCCGCAGTTCCATCAGTTTGCGAAATCCTGCGGGTTGATTGCCCACAATCCAGCCCGAGTCACCGCTGTCACCGGCCGTCAACGCCGAACGATCCACCCGCCAATTCTGCTTGGTACTGACCAAGGCATATTTCGATTGCACCAGTTCACGCCGGAAAGACCCGCCGAGGGTCAGCGTGGCAAAGGCGAATGACTCCAGAATCTCGTTTTTTTCGTTCAATGTACGTGCCCGCAAGGGTAATCCGGTGCCAACCTCGGCGCAGAAACGCCGGGTGTAACGCAAGGCATCCCTGGGCAACAACGCCACCCACTGGCATTCATGACCCGCCACGCGATCCATCTCGCCTTTGACCACGCGGTAATGCTGCACGATTTCCTGGATTTGCTCGACGCGTACCGGGAACTGCCGGGAACCCCGTGGATCAACCAGCACCACCTTGCTGCCGGGCAAATAACAGGTCACCTGGTCGTTGGTGCGGATCACTTCGCGGGCCGGGCCATCCAGGGTTTCCAGTCGTTCCAGCACACCACCAGCCGGATTGACGAAATGTGCAATGCTTGATGTTTCGGACTGCCCGCCGTGCTGGAACATGAAGGTGCCGGAATAATTGACCTTGCGGCTGGCCTCCGCCATCTTTTCCAGCATGGCCAGCGCTTCCCGTGAATTCTCCTCCGCCACCGCGACACCCGGCAGCAATATGAGTACAAGCATCCAGCAGAATTTCATGTTGTTTCAGCGACCCGCAGATGCCGTGGAAATGGTGCGGATGTACGGTGCAACGCCCTGCAGGCTGGTGCTGGGCGACACACCCTGATGCGCCAGCAGGTATTCGTTCATCTGGCCATCACTGGGCGAACTGACCAGCTGGGCTTCCGGTTGTGCCACTGCCACTGCCGGAGCCGGAGCCCGCGCAACATCCACCGGCGGATTGGTAAAGGTGGCCGTGGAAAAGGCCATCCAGCCGACCACGGCAATGGCCGAAACCGAAGCCGCCGCGGACAGTGCATAAGTCATCGGTTTGCCGGTCCGTGACGATCGCGGTGCCATGACCGTCGGCTCATCTGCGATGGCAGCCGCCACCCGCTGTGACACGTCAAACGCCGGCGAAGCATCGCCACGCATCACATCACCGATCAGGTGATATGCAGCCCAGGTTTCGCGGGCACTGCCGGTATCCTTGAGTCGCAACATGGCCTGGTGCGCCTCTTGCCCGACTGCCTCGCCATCCATCAGTGTTGAAATTTTTTCCATCTCGGTTTCCATCTCACCATCTCCTGTCCTTGCCCGTGTCGAGCAAGGGTTTCAATTTTGCCGCCACCGCCTCACGGGCCCGGAATATCCTGGACCGCACCGTTCCCACCGGACACTGCATCGCGGTGGCTATTTCTTCGTAACTCAAACCCTCGATTTCACGCAGGGTCAGCGCCGTTCTCAATTCTTCAGGCAACTCCTGCAGGGTTTGGTTCACCGTATCCCCGACCTGCCGGCTCATCATCTGGTTTTCCGGGGTATTCAAATCCCGCAGTTGATCACCGGACTCCAGGTTTTCCGCCTCCTCAGCATCCATTTCCGTGCTGGTCGGCGCTCGCCGTCCCATCGCCACCAAGTGATTCTTGGCGGTATTGATGCCAATCCGGTACAACCAGGTATAAAAGGCGCTGTCGCCGCGAAAATTCGGCAGCGCCCGGTAGGCCTTGATGAACGCCTCCTGTGTCACATCCTCAACCTCGCTCGGATCACGGATAAAACGCGACAGCAGCCGTCCCAGCTTGCGCTGGTACTTGGTGACCAGCAGGTCGAAGGCACGTTTGTCGCCACGTTGCACGCGCTCCACCAACTGCTGATCGACTTCGCGATCGCTCATTTCATTATTATCCGTTCCCTGATACTGCCGCCCTGACCCGGATCAACAGGCTCGATGTCCAGGCAGGCGCCGCAGTATAACCGCCTGTAACGACACGTGAAATGCACCGGTACAGGGATAGAGCAGTGACCGGTCGCGCCCGATTTAGTTCACTCTCCATATTGACCGACGTCTGCAATCCATCTTGCGGGTCCATCATGTGAAAAAATTGCGGCCGCGGATATCAGCCCCGGCCCGACAGTTTCCGGTCCAGCCGGCGGAAACCCCATTCCAGAACAAGTGCAAGCACCGCTGCCGGAATGGCGCCGGCCAGCAGCAGCTTGTGGTCATTGACAGCCAGACCAGCCACGATGCGCTCACCGTAGCCCCCGGCGCCGACAAACGCTGCAACCGTGGCCGTGCCAACGTTAATGACTGCCGCGGTCTTGATCCCTGCCAGCACCCCGGGCATGGCCAACGGCAATTCAATCAGCCGCATCAGCTGTTTCCCGTCCAGGCCCAGCGCACGTCCTGCGTCACGCATGTCACCGCCGACTCCCGCCAATGCAGTTTCGGTGGCACGCACCACCGGCAGCAAGGCATACAGGAACAACGCGATGATCGCCGGTGCGGCACCGATCCGGTCCAGCGCCGTGATCAGAAATGCCAGCAAAGCGAGGCTGGGCACCGTCTGCAACATGCCGGTCAGTGCCAGTATCCACGCACCCGCCCGTGGCGCACGTTGCGCCCAGATTCCCAGCGGCACACCAAACGCCACGCTGAGCAGCAACGAAGTGCAGACCAGCAGCAGATGTTCCAGCGTGAGTCGCGCCAGATCCGGGCCGAACAACACGTCTGCCAGTCCTCCCGCTCCAGCCATTCCCGATGCAGTCCCGGTATCCGGCGACATACGTTTCTGCTGCAGCCATTCAACCGCGATTGCCGAAAAACTGCGCCCCTGCAATTCCACTGCGGCGTTCATGGCCGTCATGTCGGCCGCGGTAATCGACCCCTGCAATGTGGCCAGTCGGGCCCAGGCCGCCGGATGCCGCTTGGGCAAATCGGCGCGATACACCAGCAAAGCCTCGTAATCGGGGAAAAACCGCTGATCGTCGTCCAATACGCGCAAACCGCTGCTGACGATTTTCGGGTCGGTCGTATAAACGTCAATAATGTCGACCTGGCCCCTGGCCAGCGCCTCATAAGCCAGCCCGTGTTCCAGCCCGCGAACCGGCAACCCATCCAGGTCGTAGGTATCACGCAAGGCAGGCCAGCCGTCTTTGCGATTAAGAAATTCGGGCGACAAACCGAGGCGCGCCGCCCCGAACTCCTTCAGATCCGTAATGCGCCGGATGCTCCGATCCGCCGCCTGCTGCTCGCGCATCGCCAGCGCATAGGCATTGCCGAAGCCGAGAAAAATCCCCGCCTCCAGGCCATGCGGCGCGAGCCGCCGGTTGAGCTCCTCCAGCACCGGCACCCGGGACAGACCCAGCAATTCCAGCGCGATGGTGCCGGTGTAATCCGGGTAAACATCAATGGCCCCGCTTTTCAGCGCGGCAAACAGGATCGCCGTATTGCCCAGCCCGGGCCTGTGTTCGACGCGCACGCCGGCTGCGCCTTGCGCGGTGCGCGTGATCAACTCGCCCAGGATGTAGGATTCGGTAAACCGTTTGGACCCCACCCGCAGCACATCATCCGCAACAACGGGTACAGCACCGCACATCAGCGCCGCGGCAATCCATCGCACGCAGCAACGAGTTATCGCGTAAAAAACGCGCATACCAGAACCTGCGTGTGACGTGTCATGGTGCGAAGATGGTAGCATGCTGTGCAATGCAAACTGCGCGGTGCCGGGGCCCGCGCAATCCCGGGCCAACGCAATCCCGGGCCAGCGCAATCATTTCGAGCAAAGGTTTGATCCATGACAGCACGCGACTCCAATCTTGAATCATTCTGGATGCCGTTCACCGCGAATCGCGCATTCAAACAGGCGCCGCGCATGCTGGTCGCCGCCAAAGACATGCACTACACCACCGATGAGGGTCGCCAGATCCTCGACGGCACGGCCGGCCTGTGGTGTGTCAACGCCGGCCACTGCCGCCCGCGCATCGTCGAAGCGATTCAAAAGCAAGTGGCGACAATGGACTACGCACCCGCCTTCCAGATGGGTCATCCTGACGCATTTCGCGTCGCCGAACGCCTGGCAGCGCTGGCACCGGGCGACCTGGATCATGTGTTTTACTGCAATTCCGGCTCCGAAGGCGTCGATACCGCTCTCAAAATCGCGTTGGCCTACCACCGCGCCTGCGGTGAAGGCCATCGCAATGTGCTCATCGGCCGCGAACGCGGTTATCACGGTGCGGGCTTCGGCGGCATCTCGGTCGGCGGCATTCCCGCCAACCGCAAGGCCTTTGGCAACATGCTGTTCCGTGTCGATCACCTCGCGCATACGCACAACCTGAAGGAAAACGCCTTCAGCCGCGGCCAGCCGGCCTGGGGTGCGCATCTCGCCGATGAACTTGAACAACGCATCATCCCGTTGCATGACGCCAGCAACATTGCCGCCGTCATCGTTGAACCGCTGGCCGGTTCCACCGGCGTGCTGGTCCCGCCCAAGGGTTACCTTGAGCGCTTGCGCCAGATCTGCGACAAATACGGCCTGCTGCTGATATTCGATGAAGTCATCACCGGCTTCGGCCGCACCGGCCCCTGCTTCGGCGCCGATGCGGTCGGCGTGGTGCCCGACATGATGATCGTTGCCAAGGGCCTGACCAACGGTACCGTGCCGATGGGCGCGGTGATCACGCGCCGCGGCATTTATGATGCCGTGGTCAACAAGGCAGCACCCGGCATCGAACTCTTTCACGGCTATACCTATTCCGGACACCCGCTGGCCACGGCGGCGGCGCTGGCCAGCCTCGACACCTTCGAGGAAGAAGGCCTGTTTCAGCGCGCGCAGGAACTCGCACCCTATTTCGAACAGGCCGTGCAGTCGCTGCGCGAACTGCCGAACGTGATTGACGTGCGCAACATGGGCCTGGTCGCAGGGATCGAACTCGAAGCACGGCCCGGCGCGCCCACCGCGCGCGCCTTTGAAACCTTCCTCAAGTGTTATGAAAAAGGTGTGTTGATCCGCACCACCGGCGACATCATTGCATTGTCACCGCCGCTGATCATCAGCAAGACTCAGATCGACGAACTGATCGGCAAACTGGGCGACGCGCTGCGCGAAGTTGGACGTAACTGACCGGACTGGGCAACACCCGCAGTCCTGATGATCGTCTCGTACAATTTTTATTACCCCCGGCCCGGCAATGCAACAGCCGTATTGGAGCAACGCATCCGGGCCTCCGATGTGCGCTCGCAACTCGGACTGCGGCGTGGGTGCACCATCAACAAGCTTGAAGGCAGCAGTGATTTTCCGGATGTGATCTGGCGCCTGGGCTTCACCGACATGGCCGCCCAGCATGCCGACATGCAGGCGCGGGCCGCGAGCACGGAATTCGAGGCCATACGCCAAGGCATGCGCCAGCTTTACCGGCGTTTTGAACGCCCGCTGTATGCGTCATTCGGCAAGAACCCTTCACCACCTGATCGCGGACCGCCGCAGACCTTTTTGCTCTACGGGCTGTATTGCGATGAATCCGCCATCCTGGCGGCCCGCACCGCGCTTGGCGGCATTCAGGCGCTTGAGTTTATTTCCGGCGGCGCGGATGTTCCGCGTCTGCTCTGCGAAACCGGCACAGCCGGTTTGCCGCGGGACGTGCAGGATCATCTGGGCCGGCTGCCGCTGCGTATTGAACGCAGTGTTTGGAGCGTGGCCGATGGTGGTTAATACGGCCGCCATACTGGCCATAAAATATTATTTAAAATCAAATACTTAAGTAATATTTTTAAACAGGCCCTCAGGCAGGCTCAAACCCGCTGGATATCCCGCAGTTCGAGTTTGACCAGGCAATGATCCAGCCACTCGGCAGTCAGCTTCTCCTGCGTCGAGTTCTGTTTCAAACGCTGGTCCAGCGCTTTCCAGTCGACACAATCCAGCGGCTGGTCCTGGTTGAAACAGGAAAACACATAACTGGTTTTGCCGGTCTGCGGATCAATCTGCGGCTGCAGGCATTGCGCGCAGACCTCTTTCATCATGCACTGCATCGGCGAATTGATGGAGCCGATCGCATGGTGACCTGATTTCAAATACGGTTTAAGCACTTCGTGCCGCGCCCGCGCCACGGCCGCCATCATCCTGTCGGAACCGATGGCAATGATGCGGTCCGCGTCCTTGAAGGGTATGGCCTGTTCACCGAGCTCGTCCGAGGCATAGGCTTGCATTGCTTGAACAATGTTACCGACAAAACGCCGGTCGTCGGAACGCGCCGGCATGAATCCCGGTTCGTCATCCGAACACCAGACCACAACATCACTGGCGGCTTCGATGTCCTCGATCCGGTAGCGGTCGATCATGTGTTTGTAACCGGCGAAGTACAACACCCGGCAGCCGGCCTTGCGCATCGCCTGGCCGATCGAGAACAGCACCGCATTGCCGAGACCACCGCCGACCAGTACCACGGTCTCACCGCCGGGAATTTCGGTCGGCGTACCGGTCGGCCCCATCAGCACAATGGGTTCGCCGGGCTTGAGTTCCACACAAAGATCACTGGAACCGCCCATCTCCAGCACGATGGTCGACAGCAGCCCCTGCTCCGCATCCACCCAGGCGCCCGTCAGCGCCAGACCTTCCATGGCCAGCGTGCTGCCCTCGGTGCGCGGCGCCAGTGCTTCGAAATTCTGCAGGCGGTAGAACTGCCCCGGCTGGAAGCGTCGCGCCGCCAGCGGCGCATGCACCACGACTTCGACGATCTGCGGCGTCAGGCGTTTGACTTCATGCACTGTCGCACGCAGGTCGCGCTGCAAGGCACCGAGGAAGGTCGCGTCATCGACTGCCACGGCGGGCTGCACCTGCGCCAGCACGCCGCTGACCACCGGGTAACCCTGCTTGGCGCTGCCGATGGCTTTCACCACGTTGCCGAAAAAGGACGGATGCACGTCGCCGAAATAACTGATGAAACGCCCATCGTCGCGTTTCGACAGCAGCACATTGATGGCGCTGGGTTTGGAAATTGCCTTCTCCGCCGCCACGGGTTGACCCGAAACATCGCAGGCGCGGAAATAACGGCCGTCGAGCACAAAATGTCCGGCGTCTTCGCGGGCGAGCACGGTATTGGGCTGGGTGCCGGCGGCGATCAGGATCGCGCGCGCCGGCATTTCCGCCTTTCCGGTTTCGCGCCATTCGCCGTCTTCCCCTTTGGCATGTACCACAACTTTTAATGCCCGGGCATGACCGTAAGCATCGACCTCGATGGCCAGCGGCGTCAGGCATTCGGCGAAAGTGATGCCCTCCTCCAGCGCCTTGTGCACTTCTTCGTGGTTCAGCGTGTATGACGGACTGTCGACCAGCCGTTTGCGATAGGCAATGGTCGCGCCGCCCCAGGATTGCAGCAGCTGCAGCACTCGCGGTTCGCGGCCCTCTTTTTCTGCGGTGGCACGTTCAGCGCGAATCGCCCGCGCATGCGCAATGAATTCATCGGCGGTTTCGCGCTCCTCCGGATTCCACGCAATACGCGCCGCGGCCTCGCCGTGTTCGCGCGCCAGTCTCTCGTAACGGAGCAGGAATTTCTCCACCTGCAGCGGGTAATAAGCCAGTGATTCGGTCGCGGCATCCACCGCAGTCAGGCCGCCGCCGATCACCACCACCGGCAGCCGCAATTGCATGTTGGCGATGGAATCGGTCTTCGCCGCACCAGTCAACTGCAATGCCATCAGGAAATCCGAGGCGGTGCGCACACCGCGCGCCAGGCCATTGGGCATGTCGAGCACTGTCGGGCGCCCGGCACCGATCGCCAGCGCAATATGATCAAAACCCGTCGCGAAAGCATCCTCGGCAGTGATCGTGCCGCCAAAGCGCACGCCGCCAAATAATGCAAACTGCGAGCGGCGCTCCAGCAGCAGGCGGATGATCTTGAGGAAGTTCTTGTCCCAGCGCACGGTGATGCCGTACTCGGCAACACCGCCAAAACCAGCCATCGCCCGTTCATCCAGTGATTCATAGAGCTCACGCACATCGCGGATCGGCTTGAACGCGACGCGGCCACCGGCGATGTCGACACCGGACAGTTCCGCCGGCAAGGGTTCGATTTTTAGACCATCGATACCGACCACGGTATGGCCGTCGTTCATCAGGAAATGGGCCAGCGAAAATCCCGCCGGCCCCATGCCCGCCACCAGCACGCGTTTGCCGCTGGGCGCGCCGGGATAGGGATGGCGCAGGTTCAGCGGATTCCAGCGCGTCAGCAGGCTGTAAATCTCGAAGCCCCAGGGCAGCTCCAGCACATCCTTCAGCGTGCGCGTCTCCGCCTGCGGGATGTTGACCGGCTCCTGCTTCTGGTAAATGCAGGCCTTCATGCAGTCGTTGCAGATGCGGTGTCCGGTGGCCGCGACCATCGGGTTATCGACGGTGATGATGGCGATTGCGCCGATCGCCAGCCCTTCGGTCTTGGCTTTGTGGAATTCCGAGATTTTTTCTTCGAGCGGGCAGCCCGCGAGCGTGATGCCGAATGGTGATTTCTTGAAGGATTGCGCGCCGCGGCCGCTGGCGCCCTTTTCTTTCAAACCTTTGGAGCAGGAATCCTTGCCCTGCTCATGGCACCAGATGCAGTAGTTCGCTTCGTCCAGCGCTCCCGTCAGGTCAGTACCCTTGTCGGTGAGTTTGAAACCCTGGCGCTGCCGCAGGCGCGACACGTCGAAGCGGTGCTCGGCATACCCCGCCGCGGCGCTGGTCTGCACCGGCACCAGGTTCTGTACGTCGAGTTTGTGCGGCGACTTGAACAACACGCCGGCGTGGTGCCGGTCATGCCCCGCGGGCGTATGCGCCGCCCAGGCTGCGTATTGCAACGCCAGTTCCAGCGCATCGGCATTGCCCCGCTCATCCTGTTGCCAGGCGGTCACATGTTTTGCAAAGGCCAGCTCGGTCAGCGGTTCGCCAAACAATGCGGTCAGTTTTTCGCCCACCGCCGCGCCGTCGATGGCCGCCGCTGCATCCGCTTTGTACTTGTGCATGGCCTTGCGCTGCACGAACAGGCGCTTGACGCTGTACAGCGGCGCCAGCTTGTGATGACCCGCTGAAAGAGCGAGCACTTCCGCTTCGATACCGAACAGCCAACTGATGAATTCATCGACATGCGGGGCGAGTGCCAGCAGCAATGCAGATTCCATACTGGCGGTGAGCGCAGCCGGATCGGACCGGGCGCTCAGGAGCTGCCCACACAGCGGCGCGTCCGCATTGCCCAGATGATCAACAAACAGCTGGTCAATGCGCAACAAGCCCGTACGCCGATATAAATCGTCGAATACGAGCCCGGACGCGGCAACAGGAATGGTTATGGAAGACACTGCGGCACCAGCAAAATAAAAACGGTGAATTATACCAACCGGCCAACGGCGGCTTATGGCCGCTGGTGCTATGGATATGCCCCAAGGCAGCGTAGCCCGGATGTTCTGATTCCTTGTGCGATAATCCGGGGCAAAATCCGCTCTTACCGGATGGAGGAAACAGGATCGTGACCGGTACGACTTGGCGCTCTCCCGCAACAGTGCTTGCCTGCTGCAGCATTATTCTGATGCTGTCGCTGGGTACGCGCCAAAGCTTCGGTCTGTTTCTGCAACCAATGTCGATGGATCTCGGCTGGACTCGGGGGTCCTTCGCCTTCGCCATCGCCCTGCAAAATCTGCTGTGGGGTGCGCTGCAGCCGTTCGCCGGGATGATCGCGGATCGTCATGGCGCAACACGGGTCACTGCGATTGCCGGCATTCTCTATGCGCTGGGCCTGGTGCTGATGGCCCATGCCGAAACAACCGGCGCTTTCGGATTTTCCGCCGGCGTTCTCGTCGGTCTGGGTCTGAGCGGCAGTGCCTTTGGCGTCATCATGGCGGCAGCGGGACGGGCCGTGCCGGCGGAAAAACGCGGTTTTGCCCTGGGCGTCGTCGGCGCCGGCGGATCCTTCGGTCAATTCATCATGTTGCCCTATGGCCAATGGCTGATCGGGGATTTCGGCTGGTTCACCGCCCTGCTGGTACTGGCCGCAGGATCACTGCTGATTATTCCGCTGGCAGCCGGCCTGGCGACCCGGCCGCCCACTGACACCCGGGAACAAAGCCTGCGCCAGGCACTCACCGAAGCGGCGGCTCATCGCGGCTTCTGGCTGCTCACACTGAGTTTTCTGGTCTGCGGATTCCAGACTA
Organism: Burkholderiales bacterium; assembly: GCA_019744975.1. Lineage (GTDB taxonomy): Bacteria > Pseudomonadota > Gammaproteobacteria > Burkholderiales > SG8-41. The sequence continues at coordinate 162,642 of JAIETP010000020.1, read as the reverse complement.
CCTTCATGATGGTCCATCTGCCAGCCTATCTGGTCGATCAAGGCCTGTCCCCTCAAACCGGCATGATGGCCCTGGCCTTGGTGATGTTTTTCAACATTGTCGGCTCCTATGCGTGCGGCGCATTGGGAGATCGTTATGTCAGAAAATATCTGCTGAGCGGCATTTACGCCCTGCGGGCCATCGCCATTGCCGCCTTTCTGCTGTTGCCGGTATCGATTGGATCGGTCGTGTTGTTTGCCGTGGCGATCGGCCTGGGATGGCTGGGTACGGTGCCGTTGACCAACGGCCTGGTCGCGCATATTTTCGGAGTCAGATATCTGGCCACCCTGTTCAGTATTACTTTTTTTGGCCATCAGATCGGCAGTTTTCTCGGTGTCTGGTTTGGCGGCTATGCCTTCGACATCACCGGCTCATACACGGCAGTGTGGCTCATCTGCCTGGGCGCGAGCATTGTTGCCGCCCTGCTCTGCCTGCCCATCGACGAGCGACGGATCAGCGCCGCTCCTGCCAGCCAGCCGGCCACATGATTTCGCCCGATGCTTTCGCCCCATAATCACATCCTGATCAAATGGATCGCCGTTGCTGTGCTGGCAACGCTGGTAACATGGTTCGCATTCCGTGGTTACCTCAGCCCTGATTTTTTCGTGAACTTCTCGATGTACTGCTAATTACTGTGAATGCGTTTTCCGACATCAGCGACATACTGGCATCCTTTATCGACGGACTGCCATGGCCGGCGCTGCTGGTCAGCGAGTCGGGGGAAGTGACCTTCATCAACCACCAGATGAAGGCGCAAGGTCACCTGCCGGAAATTCAGGCCGGGGCTCATCTGTCTGTGGTTTGCCCGCATTTCTACAACGCGCTGCAGGGAACGCCGCCGTGGCTCACGCCGCAGGATGTGGACGCCCGCAATCTGCAGACCGGCGCCCAACAACGCGTCAGTGTGCGTCGTCTGCCGCTGGGCGCGTGCATGCTGATCACCGAAAGAACCGGCTCGGAATTCGATCTCGGCAGCGCTCAGACCGCGCGCCTCGCATCACTCGGCTTCATGGTAGCCGGTGTTTGTCACGAGGTATCCAATCCGCTCACTGCAATCCACTCCATGGTACAACTGCTGCAGTCAAGCGGATCTCTGCAGCCGGATACCCTTGAACGCGGCCTGACCAATATTGCGGCAAACGTCCAGCGTGTACTCAATATCACCCGCAGGCTGAACGATTTTTCGCGCAGCGGAATCGACCAAAAAACGCTGCTCTCTGTCGGCCAGCCCGTTACGGAAGCGTTGCAAAACACGCAACAACACGCGCTTTTTCGCAACATCGCGGTTGAACAATCGATCGAGCCTGATTTGTGGATCATGGGGGTTGCCGATCAGCTGGAACAGGTCATTTTCAACATCCTGCTCAATGCAGCCCAGGCCATGAACGGCAATGGCCGCATTCTGGTTGCGGCATGCGCAAAAAAAGGCGCCCGTGTCGAAATCAGCGTTCGCGATTCCGGACCGGGCATCGCGCCGGGGCATCTGCCGCGCCTGCTGGAGCCCTTTTTCACCACCAAACCCGCAGGCCAGGGCACCGGCCTTGGACTGGCCATCTGCAACGAGATCGTCGCCGAGCACGGCGGCAGCCTGTGCGCCGACAATCATCCGGAAGGTGGTGCCTGCTTCACCGTCATGCTGCCGGCGCACGAGCGGCGCGCCTGATGAACACAACAGCACAGGGACAGCGCCATGAACGTATCCTCGTTATCGAGGATGACCCCGGGGTCGGCGAAACGGTGCGTCTGTTGCTGTCTTCTGCGGCATACCAGGTCGAGCTGGTAAGCCAGGGCGTTGAAGGACTGCTGCGCGCAGTCTCCGGCGACTTTGATCTTCTGGTAACCGACCTGAGGCTGCCTGATCAGGATGGCCTGTCGATCATCCGCGGCGTGCGTGAAGCCGGCATTGATCTGCCGATGATCCTGATGACCAGTTTTTCATCCATCGACACCGCCATCGAAGCACTGCGCAGCGGCGCCATCGACTACATCATCAAACCGTTCAGCAATGACGATTTTCGCCATGCCGTGGAACGCGCGCTCGCCGAACGCCGTGTCAGGCGCGAGAACGTGTTGCTGAAAAGAAGCCTCAAAAAAGTGACCGGTACCAACAAAATCATTGGCAAATCAACCGGTGTGCAACATGTGCATGCACTGATTGCCAGGGTTGCCCCCTCCGACGCCAGCATACTGATCCACGGCGAGAGCGGTACCGGCAAGGAACTGGTGGCGCAAGCCATACATTATGCGAGTCCGCGCGCCGAGGGGCCGTTCGTGCCGATCAATTGCGGCGCCATCCCCGCAGATCTGCTGGAATCAGAGTTGTTTGGACATGTCAAAGGCGCTTACACCGGTGCCGTAACCGCATCCGAAGGGCTGCTGCGCGAGGCGCACGGCGGCACCATGTTCCTCGACGAAATCTCGGAGCTGGCGCCGGCATTGCAGGTCAAGCTGCTGCGTGTCATCCAGGAAAAACAGGTCCGACCGCTGGGCTCCAAACATGTTTATCGCACCGACGTGCGCTTTCTCGCTGCCAGCAACCGCGACCTGAAACAGGCAATGGAAGACAACACTTTTCGTGCCGACCTCTATTACCGCCTGAATGTCATCAACATCAACGTACCGCCGCTGCGCGAACGGGGTGACGACGTGGACATACTCGCGCGTCATTTTGTTGAGCATCACAGCCGCCGTCTCGGCAAACGCATCACCGGCATGAGCGATGAGCTTCGGCATTTCCTCCACAAATACCGCTGGCCCGGCAATGTGCGTGAACTGGAAAATCTGATTGAGCGTGCGGTAATCCTCGCCGACAGCGAAATACTGACCAGCAAGGATTTTAACGACACCTCTGCCGTGGAGGCGAAGGCGAAGCCAGCCGACGAATTCTCCGGCGATGCCTTGAGCCGTTCGCTGTCAATCGAAAAATACATTGAAGAGTTCGTGCGGCGTTACCAGCATGCGCACAGTGATTCCGAACTGGCGACCATGCTCGGCATCGGCCGCAAAGCGCTTTGGGTGCGACGCAACCGCTGGGGGCTGAAACGTTCGGGATCACGCGCGCAACGCGCGCCCGCGGCGTCAGTCTGAGCCGTCATGCGGGTTCATTCCGAACCAAAAACCGTTTCAAAAAGAAACGGGTATGGGCAAGTATCCAGCCCGGACAGAAATACTTGTTTAAATCTAAGTACTTGGTTTAAAAACGTATTGGCATAAGGATTGCTTGGGTCTATGAATTTACAAACTCAATCGCTCAAGGAGGGCAATCATGGCTGAACAAGCCGCCGAAAAACGCAAGAAAGTGACCATTCCGTCACTGAACAAGAAGCGTGAGAACAAGGAACCCATCGTCCAACTCGCGGTGTATGACTACGAGACCGCGATCATCGCCGACCGCGTCGGGGTTGATATCCTGTGTGTGTCCGACACCGGCGGCATGGTGCTCTTCGGACACGAAAGCACCACTTCGGTTTCGTTTGAAGAAGTCATGTTCATGGCGCAGGCCGTCAAGCGCGGATCGCAGTACGGGCTGCGCATGGTCGATATGCCCTACATGAGCTTTCACTTGTCGGCGCAGCAAGCTGTGGACAATGCAGCGAAGTACGTGTCACAGGCCGGCGCAGAAGTGATGAAGTGCGAAGGCAATCAACACCACGCCAAGTACATCGAAGCCATCATCAAAGCCGGCATTCCGGTGCAGGGCCATATCGGCATTACTCCCATGCGCATGCCGCAACTGGGTGGTTTTGTCGCGCAGGGCAAGACGGCGGATCGCGCCAAGGAACTGGTGGATGACGCCTGGGCAATGGTCAATGCCGGCTGCTTCTCGATCATGTGCGAAGTGACAACGGCCGAAGTCTGCCAATACCTTTCCGAAGTGCTGCCGGTACCGGTGATCAGCCTCGGTGCGGGCAACCAGGCCGATGGCGTTCATATCATCGGCTCCGACCTGTTCCATCTTTATGAAAAACACGTTCCACGCCACTCCAAGATTTACGTTGATCTGGTGCCGATCATCGAAAAAGGCCTCACGGATTATCGCGACGAAGTACGCAAGCGTATTTACCCCGGCAAGGAACATTCGGTGTACATGAAGGACGATGAACTGAAAAAATTCGCCGACCTGGTGGGCTGGAAAGGCAATCCGAACCAGCGTTTCCCCGCAGGCGGGTAACTGCGGGATCTGCATGAGCCCGCCTGACGCACTTGCCGATCACGCCGACTGCGCGGGCATCCTCGCGCAGACGGCGTTTTTCAGTGCCCTGACTCCACAGCAGATCCGGCAGGTATCCACGCTCGGCCGCGTCGAGCACTACCCGCAGGATAACCACATCTACGACCTGGGGGATCAGGCCGCCGATTTTTATGTGCTGGTTGACGGCATGGTGCGCTTCACCATCGGTCTCGGCAATCGCCAGACGCACGCCGGCCAGATTCTCAAACGCGGCGAACTTTTTGGCTGGGCCGCATTGGTGGAAACCGCCCAACAGCGCATTGCCGCAGCACTCGCCATCACCCCTTGCACAGTGATCGCCATCAACGGCGACCAATTGCTGGTTCTCATGGATCAGGATCACACTCTGGGTTACCGGATCATGCAGCAGTTGAATGCATTGATTACCGGCAATCTCACGTCTTTTGCTTCCGGGTAACGTTTGACCGACTGGCTACTGCTCGCACCGACCGCCCTCGTCGTCGGCGTGCTGATCGGCGCGGTCGGTATCGGCGGTGTACTGTTGATTCCGGCGCTCTCGGCATTTGCCGGCCTCGGTCTCCACGAAGCCATGGCAACCGCCCTCTTTACCTTCATTTTCACCGGCATCACCGGCACCGTCCTGTTTCAGCGCCATGGCAGCATCGACTGGCGCATTACCGTGCCGGTCTGTGCCGGCGCCATGTTCTGCGCTTTTCTTGGTGCATGGATGAATTCACTTGCCCGGCCGTCCATGCTCGCACTGATACTTGCCAGCGTCATCATTTTTGCCGGGGTATATACACTCGCCACCTGGCGCGGGTTGCCGCGCCCTGCATTGCAGGCACGTCCGCAGGCGCAACAGGGATTGCTTCTGGGCATAGGCGCAGCGGCAGGTTTCGGCTCAGGACTCACCGGTGTCGGTGGCCCCGCGCTGTCAGTACCGATGATGGTGCTTTTCGGTTTTCCGGTGCTCGCCTCCATCGCTACCAGCCAGGTCATCCAGATCATTGCCGCCGCTTCGGGAACGCTGGGCAATCTGCAGTTCGGTACAATCAACTTCGGCGTCGCTGGCGTGGTGACAGTGCTGGAAATCGCCGGTGTGTTCCTCGGCACACGCATCGTTCATGCCATCAACGCGGATACACTGCGAAAATTTGTTGCCGTATTGTGCATCGTGGTCGGTGCCTACCTGATCGTGCGCACACTTGGGTGGTCTTAAGGCGGGTGCCGTGCTGCAAGAATATTTCAACGCGCGCCGGATCAATCAATTCGAGCTGACACCGGGCGTGCGTACGCCACGGCAATTCACTGACCCTGCCACCGAACATCTGGCGACGCGTCGCGCGGCAGGCATGTTCGATTTCTCTTTCATGGCTTGCGCAGAAATCACTGGCCCGGACAGTCTCTCTTTTTTGCATCGACTGCAGACGCGCAACCTCTCATCACTGCGCCCCGGGCGCATCGCCTACACACTGCTGCTGCGCGAGGACGGCACCGTGCTCAACGATGCCACGGTATGGGCAATCGGCATCGGGCGCTATGCGCTGTTCATCGGGCGCCGAGCCGATCTGAAGCATGTGCGCAGCATCGCTGAAAATTTCGATGTCACCATCTCTGACCGATCCGATGATCATGCGGTCATCGCAGTCCAGGGGCCTCGCTCATCCAGCATTGTCGCGGCATGCCTGACTGACATGCCCGCCCGCTTGTCCTACTTTGATTGCTGGTCTGCCCGATTTTCGCGAGCCGCGTGCTGGATATCGCGTATCGGTTACAGCGGTGAACTGGGTTATGAAATCGTCGTGCGCACGCGGGATGGTCCGGCATTGTGGGAGGCGCTGCGCCGGGCAGGTGCGCCCCAGGGATTGCAGGAGTGCGGATTCGACGCCGCCAATTCATTGCGTATCGAAGCCGGCTACATATTATTCACTTGCGAACTGGCGATCCCGGTGACGCCATTCGAACTCGGGCTGTCGCGTTTCGTGGATATGTATCCTATTGATTTTATTGGATTATCTGAGTTGCGCCGGCTGCACTGGCAGTTGCCCGCCAGGCAACTGGTCGGACTTCTGCCGGAGATGGCGCAGGGTGCGGATTTCAATGAACTGGCGAAACCTTCCACCAACACGGAAACAACGGCCGTAGTCACCAGCCTGTGCCGCTCGCCGTTATTCCAACGCGTGCTCGCAATGGGTTACGTCGCGACCGCGGACCGTCATCCTGGGGTGTCAGTAAAGATTGCCGGAAATATTCCCGCACGAGTCGCACACCTGCCGTTCTATGATCCCGGCCGGCATTTGCCCCGGCAGGCTTAAAACCGTTTCAAACGACCGCAGATGGTGCCCGCAAACCTGCAGTACGCTCCGCCGCGGTCACCGTGTTGGCGATAAGCATGGCCACCGTCATCGGCCCCACTCCGCCCGGCACCGGCGTAATCCACGATGCCCGTTCGCACGCGGCTGCGAAAGTTACGTCGCCCGCAAGCCTGCCGTCCGGCAAGCGGTTGATCCCGATGTCAATCACCACAGCGCCAGGCTTGATCATGTCGGCAGTCACCAGGCCGGCACGCCCAGCTGCCGCAATCAGAATGTCGGCGCGAAACGCGTGGGCCGTCAGATCTGGGGTTTTCGAGTGGCACACCGTGACCGTTGCACCGCGATTGATCAGCAGCAAGGCCATCGATTTGCCGACACTGGGACTGCGCCCGATGACCACGGCATGACGGCCCTCGATCGTGATACCGGCATGGTCAAGCATCGTCACCACGCCCAAAGGCGTACACGGTGTCAATCCTTTCAATCCCCCGTGCCCATCCACCAGCCCGCCCAGATTGCTCCAGTTGAACCCGTCCACATCCTTTTCAATGGCAACCGATTGCAGCAACCGCCGGACATCGAAGCCCGGTGGCAATGGCAGCTGTACGATCACACCATGCAGGCGCGGATTGCGATTGAGCTGTTCCAGCATCGTGAGTGCCGCAGTCTCCGTGCAATCTGCATCGAGTTGGTGTACTTCCGAATAAATGCCGATTTCCGTGCAAGCCCTGACTTTATTGCGCACGTAGAGGCGCGATGCGGCATTGCCACCAATTTGCAGGGCGGCAAGACCCGGCTGCACGCCACATTGCACGAGCGCGGCAATGCGCGGTTTGAGACTGGCATAGACGTGACGGGCGATAGCCACGCCATCGAGAATCAAGGCGGGCATGAATCAGAAAAAGCGATTAAACAGTGACGGGACTTGTGTTTCCGGCATTTTTGGCGACATTGCGTTCGGCAGCCGCCACAGTATTACATATCAGCATGGTGACTGTCATCGGTCCCACGCCGCCCGGAACGGGAGTGATATAGCCCGCTTTTTCCTTGACTCGATCGAAATCAACATCGCCGGCAAGACGTCCGTCAGACAGCCGATTGATCCCGACATCAATCACCACCGCCCCGCGCTTGACCATGGGTGCTGTAATCAGATTGGGACAGCCTGCCGCGACCACCAGGATATCGGCAAGTATGGTGTATTGCGCCAGATCGCGCGTTTTGATATGGCAGATGGATACCGTGGCTTCTTTCGCCATCAACATCAACGCCATCGGCTTGCCGACGATATTGCTTGCCCCCACCACCACCACATTCTGTCCTTCAATCGGAATACCTTCGTATTCCAGCAGACTTTGCACACCATAGGGCGTGCACGGTGGGAAGATATTGTTTTCCCCCACCACCAGACCACCCACGTTGTAGAGATGAAAACCGTCAACATCCTTGTCAACGGAAATTTCCCCGAGAAGCCTGCGTGCCTCCAGATGCCGCGGTAGCGGCAACTGCACCAGAATGCCGTGAATGGCCTGATTCCGGTTGAGTTTTTGAATGCGGTGAATCACTTCTTCCGCATCAACAATCTCCGGAAATTCGTGGATTTCAGAATGCAAGCCCACATCAGCGCAGGCCTTGATCTTGTTGCGCACGTAAATTCTGGAAGCCGGATTGTCGCCGATGATAATGACGGCAAGTCCCGGGATCACACCGTCCGCCTTGAGCGTATCCACGCGTTTTGCCCATTCCCGCCGGACGTGTCTGGCAACGGCGTTGCCATCAATAATTTTCGCAGTCATGGTTGGGTAATACGCCCGTAATTCGCGCAGATGAAACTCAATGGGTTCAGGAGCGAAAACCGTTGACGATGAAAATAAGCATGCTTGCGGCCATGCAGCCGTAGCCGGCATAGTCAAGCTGGCGTGCCCGATACTCGCCAAATCTGGAGCGTGATACTGATGCCGCCACAGATGCAATCGCCCCCAGCACTGCCAGCACGATCATTGCCTCCCGTGTCAGCAGACCGTCGATGGCGCTCATGTTTTGACCGAACGCTTCGAATAAGCCTCGACAAAATCAGCGGCGGCCTTGCTGCCGCGGGAAAACGACTTCATCGCTTCTTCATGCAGGATCGACAACGCCTGCATCTTGATTTCGTTGGCGCGATCATTTTCGACGATATCCGCGAGTTTTCTCGGTCGCGGTATGTCTACTTCCAGTGTCGCCCGAACCTGGGTCGGAATATTCGACATGATTAACAACCGGTCGGCGAGAAAAATCGCCTCATCAATGTCTGTAGTCACGAAAAAATTTGTACGGCGATTCTCTTCATACAGTGCTGAATAGTATTCCCACATCAGCTCCTTGGTCATCGCGTCGAGTCCGCGGAACGGCTCATCAAGAATCATGACCCGGGGATTGTTGATCATGGCGCGCGCGAGTTCGGCGCGCCGCTGCATCCCGCCCGAGAGCTGGGTGGGGTATTTTTTACGAAACTCCTTGAGCCCGACCTTGGCCAGCAGGAATTCGGCAAGCTCCAGTGTCTCTTTGGTAACTTCACCACGCGCCCGCGGTCCGTAGAGAATATTGTCGTAAGTGGTCATCCACGGAAACAATGCCGATTCCTGGAACAAGACCAGCCGATCGCGATCAGGTCCGGCAATCGGATGGCCATCAAGGGTGATCGCTCCAGCGCTTGGTTTTTCGAAACCAGCAAGCAGGCGGATCAGCGTCGATTTGCCGCAACCTGAGGGGCCGATCATCACCGTCAACTTGGCCCGCTCAATCTTGAATGAGCAGTTCCTCACCACTTCTTTGCGAAAATGATGACTGCCGTAGGATTTATCCACATTCTCGACGGCAATCTCGCCCGCTTCTATTTTTTGCCTGACAACACCGCTTTCGTCCATGTGCCGCTCCCAATTAACGCAAACGTAGCCACGGTGTCACGCGATGACCCAATGCGCGCAGCAATTCGCTGGACAGGAATCCGGCAATACCAATGCTGATCATGCCGACGACAATCTGCTCATAGGACCCGCCTACATATGAATTCCAGATGAAAAATCCCAGTCCGCCGCCGCTGGTGCCTCCGATCTGACTGCCTCCACCGGAGATCATTTCAGCGGCCACCACGACCTCCCAGGTAATGCCCATGCCCACCGCAGATCCAACCACGATTGACGGCAAGGTGCCTGGAAGGATGATGCGCCGGAAAATATCCCATGATGAGGAGCCCATGCTTTGCGCAGCCTGGAAGTATCGCGTATCAATTGAGCGTGCTCCACCGATGACGTTGATCACAATGGTATAAAAAGCCCCCAAAAAGGTCACAAATGCGATCGACAATTCCTGTGTCGGCCAGAAGATTATTGATGCCGGCACCCAGGCCAGTGGCGGGATCGGTCGCAACACTTCAAACACCGGAAATCCGATTCCGAATGCGGTACGGTTAACCGCCAGCAGCAATCCGAATGGAATACCAATGGCCATGGCAGCGATGAAACCGCCCAAAACACGGAAGCAGCTCATGTACCAGCTGTGCCAGTACCCCACATCGCCAATGACCTTGCCCCACGCGACCAGCACCTCCGTCGGTGCCGGGATAGCACCAATCCAGGGCAGGTAGTTCTTGGTCCAGCCTGTCAATATCAGCATTTCCTTCAGCCAGGCAAACATCTCCCACTTCAACCATACCTTGGAGAGCGATCCGATTTCCCACAAGGTGAGAAACACCGCAATTGACAGCACTCCGCGCCAAAATAATGTACCGCCCCATTTTCTGCTTGCCATTGCTCAGCCCTCTTTTTCGCCTGCGGCAAACGCCTTCAGCGCTTCCTCATGCACCGCATCGTTGGTCTCTTCAATCAGTTCGCGGAACCGTTTCGAGGTCAACACGCTGTAATCACGTGGGTGCGGGATATCCACTTCAAGCACTTTTTTCGGTTTACATGGCCGTGTAGTCATGATCACCACCTTGTGGCCCAGGAAGATCGCCTCTTCCAGATCATGGGTAATGAAGAATATGGTCACTTTGTTGCGATAATAAATTTCCAGCAATGCCTCATGCATCACCGACTTGGTCAGTGAATCCAGCGCGCGATAGGGTTCATCGAGCAGAAGCACCTTGGGATCGTTCATCAGCGCCCGCACGATCTCTACGCGACGCCGCATCCCCGACGATATTTCCCCCGGATAATTGTGCTCAACGCCTGACAGCCCCGCATCTGCCATCATCGACAGCGCTTTTTCGTGGGCTTCCGCCCGGGAGAGTTTCCCCTGCATCAACGGACCAAAAGCGACGTTCTCAAGATTGGTCTTCCAGGGCAGCAGTGCCCCGTTCTGAAAGACGACAATCCGGTCAGAGCCAGGCTCGGCTTTGGGCTTTTCAGTGCTGCATAACACTTCGCCGTCGAGCAGGATCCGGCCGGAGGTAATTTCATGAAACCCGGCAATGGCATTGAGCAATGTCGTTTTGCCGCAGCCAGATGGTCCGACAATCATGCAGATTTCGCCTGCGGCAATATCCAGGGAGCAGTGATCAACAGCCATCACCGCTGCGCCCGCAGGATCATAAATTTTGACCACGTCATCAATCTTGATGGCGCCACGCGTCGCTTTTGCGGCTGGTGACATGTTCTGGGTCATGGTTGCCATTTACTGCCCCCCGAGTGCAAGTTCGCGCACCCGCCATTGCATAAGGTAGTCACCCAAGATGCGTACCATGGCGCTGGTGACATAACCCACCGCTCCAAGTGTGATCATGCCGATAATAATGGTTGGATAGCGCACCATGGTATAGGACGTATTGATCACATATCCCAGACCGTATTGCCCGGAAACCATTTCTGCGGCGACCAGGGAAAACCACGCCACACCGATGGATATCTGCAGGCCGGTGAAAATGAACGGCAATGCACCAGGAACAATAACGTGTCTGAAAACCTGCCACTTCTTGGCGCCGAGGCAGTAGGCAGCACGCACATAGGATTCTTCAATCGATTCCACTCCGAGCATGGTATTGAGCGCGGTTGCAAAAAACGACGCAAGAAATGTCAGGTAAATGACAGCGGATTCCGTTGCAATAAACATGACGATTGCCAGCGGCACCCAGGCCAGAATCGGAATCGGCCGCAGTGTTTCAAACACCGGGAACACATATTCCTTGAACTTGCGTGACCATCCCAGAAACAGCCCAAGCGGCACACCCAGCGCCGTCGCCAGGAAAAAAGCCTGGGCAACCCTCCAGATACTGACTCCAATATGTTTGTAATATTCCGCGGTATAGAGTGACAGTCCGTAAACCGGATTCGGGTTCAACCACTCCTTGAGAACAACCGTGAGTCCCGGCATCTCCTGAAACCGCGGCAGCTTCCAGACTTCGACAAAAAGATACCAAGTGCCGAGGAAGAGCGCGATCCCGATCACCATCAAATACGGCCGCGGGCTCTTGATCCACTGCAAGATGCGGTAAAGCGTGAGATTCATCCCCTGGATGTCTTGTGAGTGCATCTTGCGATGAATCCCCCGCATTTGTGCGATCAAATCCGGCACCGTGTAATCGCGCGTGATCATGGTGGCAAAACGGCTCATGACTACATCACCTGCGTCCGGATCCGCTTCCAGCAAACGCAACAACTCGTCACCGTTGATACGCACAATCACGGCGACATCCATCACTACGGCTTTTGCCAGCCGATGCGGGTATTTTTCCAGCAGTGCCGCCCATCCAAAAACATCGCCTGCCCCGAGCACCTGCACCGGCCGCCGGGCATTGATCCCCGGTTCGAGCGCGTGCTCAACACTGCCCGAGATGACGATGTAAATATCGCCAGCCTTGTCGCCCTGATCGTATAGCACCGCTCCACGCTCGTAGCGTTCCTGCCTCCCTAACGCGGCGATCCTGCGCAGCAGGGCGTCCGACACCATCTGAAACGGCATCGTTTTCCGGAGGATTTCCAGCATCCGCTCAACCTCGACCGACTGTGCGTCCGGCTCCATTAACGGTTACCTTCTTCGTTGAGTTCTCGGCGCATGCTTGTAAACGCGCATGCCATAGACTGCAATGGGGCAAACAAGAGCCGGCCCTGCTGCCGGCCGGCCCTTGCCTGTCAATTGGCCGGCTTGAACGCTGATTCCGGCAAGGCATTCACAACACCGATTGGCGCCGTGAGTTTGCGTTCCTTGAGCACTGCCTCGGCAAATTCAGGCATGACTGCCTCCGGGCGCAGCACAGCGGTGTTGATGCTCTTGATTTCAAACAGGAACGCGGTGGCGCGGGTGAGCAGTTCACGAGCCTGGGGCGTAATCGTGTAATGCAATTGATTACGCACCTTGCTGCCGTCCTGATCCGCACCATACAAACCATACAGCGAACTCCACAGCACCTTGTCGGTAAAACCTGTGGTCTGCTCTTTGGCAATTTTGATGACTTCCCCGGCATTTTTGCTGTCGGCAATGAACAACTGCGCGTCGAGCTCGGCATTCATCCAGGCCTTGACGATGTCCGGACGTTGCTTGATGAGATCAGCCCGCATCGCCAGAAAGCCGCCGTCATTTTCCTGCGGCGTAACTCCGGTGATGGCCCGGCGCGCCAGCCCCTCCTGCACCAGACGGGACGCAGTGGGCTCCCAGATCACCGCCGCGTCAATTTTTCCGGCGCGGAAATTGCTTGTGATCACCTCAATATTCTGGTTGAGATAGGCTGCAGGCTGCACGTTGTATTTTTTGTATACGGCCTGCGCATACCGATCTGTGCAGCTGCCCTTGGGTACGGCAACCTGCTTGCCATTCAACCATTTGATCGCATCGACCGGAGTGTTGAATTTTGGCGCATCCGTGCGCACCAGAAAGATATTGCACTGGTCGTGGCCGAGGCCCAGAGTGCCGACGATGCGGACATCTGCTACTTCCTGCTTGGTGGTCGATACAATCGAAGGCATGTCGCCCATGTAACCGATATGCTGCTTTCCGGCCAGCATATTGTTGACGATGATCGCACCCTGCAAACCGATCTGGAATTCAACCTCCGAACCTTTGGGCAGATATTTTTCGTAAAATTTCTTGCCGCGCATGATTACGCCAGACCACGCCTGGGTGTAGTACGGCTGATAGCCGATCACCAGCTTGATCGGCGTTCCAGGTTTACCAAAATCAATATCTGCAGCACTCACGTTATTCATGAACAACGTTCCACCCACAACTGCGGCGCCAAGGAACTTCATTAATCGCTTTACAGATTTCATGACAACCTCCTTTGGTAGGCACTGCAAAAATCAATTAAAACAGTTATTTAGTATTATTATGTGATGCAGCAACAAAACCTTTCTTTCTCTATTTGGCGCCCGATGGCGCCAGGTAACGGGCAATCAATGACGACAGTCTGCGCATTACAACATAGCCCGCCGCCGGGTCAGACTCCAGAACCTTGAGCGCCTGTTTGCCATTGATGCATAGCAGCACTGACGGCTCCAGACAGGTCGCCTTGGCAATGCGCTGCGGTTGGCTGTCGAGCAATGCCGCCCAACCAAACACTTCGCCTTTGCGCAGCATAAATCCGGCGGGGCTGGTACGATCATCGCGACCGATCACAAATTCAATGCGTCCAGACTCCAGTACGAAAAAATCATCCGCCGGATCGCCGATGCCATAGAGGGTTCCGCCGGCTTGCATTTCCCGGCGCTGTGCCAGCGCTTTGATGCTCTCCAGCGTATTGCCGGCGATCCCTAAAAAAAGTTCTCCCACATCGAGTGCATCGCCACCCGCGGTGATGTAAACGAAATCGCTATCAATCTCGATCTTGTAGCATTCGAGCGGCGACTCGGCCAACCCGATTGCCGCACCGGTGCGAATATCCCATTGCCAAAGATGCTGATGACAGGTCAGCACTGACCCGTCAAAAAGACCTTCGCACAGCGATACGTCCTGATGTGGGCAAGTCGCCTGACAGGCAAAATACTCGTTGCCCGCGTTAGCCACCAGCACCTTGAGGCCGCTTTGAGTAACGCACTCCTTCAATCCGTTATCCGGAATTTCAGAGCGCTTGCATATCAATGTTCTCGGCATCACGCTCTCAACTGAATTTGTCATAGCGGATATTGTCCGCCGTCAACTTGGCTTCCAGCAGCAGCACACGAATCGCCGCATCAACCGCCGGCGGCGGTCCGGCGAGGTAGGCACGCATGTTCTGGTATTTGCCTTTCATGTGGCGCGCCGCCACCTCATGAACAAAGCCGCGGTCAAACATCAAACCCGGATAATCGGAGACTCCGACAGGCGCATCTTCGTCGGACAGTGCAATGGTCACTGCAAGCTTTTGCGGAAATTCACTCTGGAATTGCGCCAGCTCTTGAAGAAAAAACGCATCTTTCATGCCGCGCACGCCAAAAAACACATACCCGTGATACTGGTCAAAATAGTGTTCCTGACAGGCGCGGGAAAGTATGGACATCATTCCCGCAATGCCGCTGCCACCAGCGATCAGCAGCAGATTCTTGGCCAACGCCGGGAAAAACGTCGCCGCACCCAGGGGGCCGAACCACTCGACAGACTGGCCTTCGATACCGCCCTTGAACAGCCATTCAGATGCACCGCCGCCGGGTTTTTTCTTGACCAGAAAATCCAGCCGCTTCGCGCCGCGCTCGAAGTTGACCATCGAATAACCGCGGTAGCCGGAAACGCCCGGAACCTGCACGACCATGAACTGCCCCGCATCGAAATCACAGGGCTCCGTCAATTCAATTGAGAACGCGATGACATCGCGGGTCAGTAACCGTGGATTTCGCACTACACCTCGGCCCGGCAAAGGCCGGCAGGCTCCCGGATCGGCGGTATAAACGAAATTGGTGACTTCCAGGCTTATGTCACCCCGAGCCGTACACTGACACATCAGGAATTCGCCCGGCTGCTTCAGGTACTTGCGTCCCGGAGCCTCAGGCCACAGATCGTCGATTTGGCCGGCAGTCACTCGCGCCTTGCAGGTGCCGCAAGTGCCGCTGCCGCACTCATAAGGCAGATTTATGCCGTCGGCAAGGCCACCGTAGAGGATGCGCTGCCCCTCTGCGACACTGAACCGGTATGCGCGATTGCGCGCATTAACTTGGATTTTCATATTCTGACCGCAACCGCCTCAAAGTGCCATGCAAAAAAAGCAGCATTAAAACGGAATGTGATAGCCGATGCCCAACATCCGGGTATCCAGTTTGACAACGCGTTTCACCAGTCTGGGTTTCCCGCTGTCGAGTTTGATCGTATCGACATACTTGCCCACCGCGAACAGGGTCGTCGCACCGCCATCCAGATCTGTTTTGTAGACCTGAAGCACGCTCACCGCGCTGGCTTCCCTGCGCCCTTCATCCACCTCCACCTTGTACACGGTGGCGTGCCGTGTAATCGGGGAATGATCACTGTTATGACGCGGCAACTGATCAAACAGATTCCGCATGCCTTTTTTATCGTGATCCAGCCAGATCATGTCTTTGCGGATCTCCGTGCTGTACGTGGTGATCGTGTATCGGAATTCGTCATCGCACAGATCAAGAAAAGCGTCAAAATTCTTTTCGTCAAGCAGCAGACATGTTTGGTAAATCACGTCCTGAATAGCGGTACGATCCATGGTCTTGCTTTTTTATGCCGCCGCAGACACACGACGTTCGCCGTAAGGATCAAACGCCTTGCGTCCCATCAGCCTGCTCCACTCGGCATAGTAATGACGCATGCCGACTTCATCATGAATAGTCGAGTTTTCCTCGCGCCCTTGCAGCACCCAGCGACTGTCGGTACCGGGGCGCATGGCGCGACCCTGGCCATGCACACCCAGAAGATCTTCGTGAAGGTTCCTGCCGAACGGGCCCCAGATCGTGTTGTGATCGAAAATGCGCTGGGCACGCTCTGCCGGACTGTCACTTTTCAATCCAAGTCCGCGATACTCGATCATCACTTTATTTGGCGACAACGGGATCATCGTGTCCATGCGCAGTACCGAAGTACGCAGGTTGTAGGTCAGGCCGGGGAACAGATCAATCAGTATCCAGCCACCCTGCGCCAGTCCCGGCCAGCCGATGCCCCGCTCCTTGCTGCCCGAGTAGGCATCGTATTTTATTTCCATCGATCCTACGAGTACATGTCCATTGTCATAGCCCACGCATTTACGGTCAAAGTAGCCGGGCTGCATCATGCCGGTTACCCGGTTGAAGTAATGCATGTAGTCGTGATAGAACTCACTGTTGGTGTCATGCCACAGCTTGAAGTTGGTATCGACAATCGCACGGTGATAGTGAAACACCTCCAGCGGCATTCCGATATATGGATCAAGCTCACCCATTGCATCACCGACAAAAGTTTTCAGCGGCACGCAATTATCGTCAACGTTGATCCAGACAAAACCGCCATAACCCAATTCTGATTTGACTTCACGCAATGCGGCATCGGCCTTGCAGAAGCGCTTTTGATATCCCTGTTCTTCGCGCGAAATATCGGTGCAGTTTCCCTGCGTATCAAAAGACCATGCGTGAAAAATGCAGGTAATCCGTTTCGCATTGCCGCTGGGATCGTAGAGCAGCGTGTTGCCGCGGTGCGGGCAGATATTGTAGAAAGCCCGCACCTTCATGTCCTCGCCGCGGACAATAATCAGAGGTGTGCCGCCAGGATGCTGAAAAGTACGGTAATCAAAAGCATTGGGGATTTCCGATTCGTGGCACGCGATATACCAGGTTTTGTTGAAAATTTTCTGCCGCTCTTCATCGAACAGTTGCTGATCCGTGTAGATGCGGCTATCGACGTAATGTGAAGACGGAAACTTGGGCGTTTCATGCCACTGGGCTGCGGTTTTGGACATGGCGATTCCTCCTTCAGTCAATAGCGAAAATATGAAAATCGATTATGCAAGACCATGCACGATTCATGCCAATAGCTTGCTTTACAAGACAAGCTGTGAAATCAAGGCGTCATCAGCCTGGAGCCGTTTGATACCTTGTGAATTGTTTCAAAAAGAAACGGCTTTCACGCTTGGTGGGAAACGGCCAATCTCGCGTCAGCGCGATCTAGGCGTTGCGTCCCCGGGCAGCTGAAAAAAAATCTCGTCGCGCCGGATCATGCCCAACTCGTTGCGTGCCCGCTCCTCGACCGCTTCCAGCCCCTTCTTCAGGTCACGGACCTCGGCATCCAGCGCGGCATTGCGTGCCTGCAGACCGGCGTTGATCTGCCGTTGCGATTCAATCTGGCGTTCCATTTCCCAGACTCGCAGCAGGCCACCCTTGCCCAACCAGAGCGGGTATTGGATCAGCAGGATCAGTCCGCTGAGTGCAATTACCAGCAGCCGCATGGCGTCAGGCGGCCTGCGGAAACGGCCTAGCGCAGTTGGTAAAACGCGCCACGTCCGGGATAACTGGCCGTATCGCCAAGGTCTTCCTCGATACGGAGCAGCTGGTTGTATTTGGCCAACCGGTCTGTCCGCGACAGCGACCCGGTCTTGATCTGCATCGCGTTGGTGGCAACCGCAATGTCAGCAATGGTCGTATCTTCTGTCTCGCCGGAGCGGTGCGAAATCACCGCGGTATAACGCGCACGTTTCGCCATTTCGATGGCCGCAAGAGTTTCAGTCAGCGTACCGATCTGGTTGACCTTGATCAGGATCGAGTTGGCGATGCCCTGTTCAATGCCGCGCTTCAGGTACTGGGTGTTGGTCACGAACAGGTCGTCGCCCACCAGTTGCACGCGACCGCCCAACTTGTCAGTCAGCACCTTCCAGCCGTCCCAGTCGTTTTCCGCCATGCCGTCTTCGATGCTAATAATCGGATATTTATCGACCCAGGCCGCGAGGTAATCGGCAAACTCCGGCGCTTTCAGGGATAGTCCCTCTGAACGCAGCGTGTATTCGCCATCATCAAAAAATTCGGAACTCGCGCAGTCCAGCGCCAGCGCCACGTCCTCGCCCGGGCGGTAACTCGCCGCCTCAATGGCTTCGAGAATGACCTGGATTGCCGCTTCATGTTTGGGCAGGCGCGGTGCAAAACCGCCCTCGTCGCCGACCGCCGTGGCCAGGCCGCGGTCAGCCAGCAGCTTGCGCAGCACCTGGAACACCTCGGCGCCACAGCGCAGCGCTTCGCGGAAACTGGTCATGCCCACCGGCACAATCATGAATTCCTGCATGTCGAGGCCGTTATCGGCATGCGCGCCACCGTTGATCACGTTCATCATCGGCACCGGCATGGCCATTGCCCCGGCGCCGCCGAGGTAACGGTGCAGCGGCAGGCCCGATTCTTCCGCCGCAGCGCGCGCCACTGCCATCGATACCGCCAGCATCGCATTGGCGCCAAGCCGGGATTTGTTGTCCGTACCATCAAGGTCGAGCAAGGTGCGGTCGACAAAAGTCTGCTCGGTGGCATCGACACCGATTACCGCTTCGCAGATTTCGGTATTTACATGTTCGACGGCTTTAAGCACACCCTTGCCGCCATAACGTTTTTTGTCGCCGTCGCGCAGCTCAATCGCCTCGCGGCTGCCGGTGGACGCCCCCGAGGGCACCGCGGCACGGCCCAGGATGCCGGACTCCAGCAACACGTCGGCTTCCACCGTCGGATTGCCGCGTGAATCAAGAATCTCCCTGCCGATCACATCAACAATTGCGCTCATGCTCGATCCTGTATCTGGGTTTTGTTATACATGCTGCTCGACGAAACGACGACCCTTGACTGCCGCATCAAGGGCATGAAGCGTTTCCAGCAGTTCACCCATCATCGACAGCGGCCAGGAATTAGGGCCGTCGCAGAGGGCATCGTCCGGTTTGGGATGGGTTTCCATGAACACACCCGACACGCCGGCGGCCACTGCGGCGCGCGCCAGCACCGGAATGTGTTCGCGCTGACCGCCGCTGGCGTTGCCCTGCCCGCCGGGCAGCTGCACCGAATGGGTCGCGTCGAACACGACCGGACATCCGCTGCCGCGCATGACCGCCAGGCCGCGCATGTCGACAACAAGATTGTTGTAACCAAAGCTGAAACCGCGCTCGCAGACCATGATCTGCTCATTGCCGGTGCTGCGCGCCTTTTCGACCACATTGGCCATCTCCCAGGGCGACAGGAACTGCCCTTTCTTGATGTTCACCGGTTTGCGCTGGCTCGCCACGCTGCGGATGAAATTGGTCTGCCGGCACAGGAAGGCCGGCGTCTGGATCACATCAACCACCGCCGCGACTTCGGCGAGCGGCGTGTCCTCGTGCACATCAGTCAGCACCGGCACGCCAATCTGGCGCTGCACCGACTCGAGGATACGCAGCCCCTCTTCCACACCGGGGCCGCGGTAGCTTTTGCCCGAGGTACGGTTGGCCTTGTCGAAGGAACCCTTGAAGACATAAGGCATGCCCAGCTTTGCGGTTTGTTCCTTCAGATGGCCCGCGACATCAAGGCACATCTGTTCGCTTTCGAGAGTATCGGGGCCCGCGATCAGGAACATCGGCCGGTCCAGCCCTGCCTCGAATCCGCAAAGCTTCATGACTGCAAAGCATTCATATTAAATCCGGCTCAGCCGGTGGCCCCGGCAGCAAGCTGCGGCGAGGCTGCACGAACTGGTGCGCTGCGGCTCACACCCCGCGACCGCGTCAGCGCGGCTTCAACAAAGGATTTGAACAAAGGGTGTCCGCCGCGCGGCGTCGAGGTAAATTCAGGGTGGAACTGGCAGCCGACAAACCACGGGTGCCCGGGTATTTCCACCATTTCACACAACTCACCGCTCAACGACAACGCGCTGACGCTGAGACCGGCCTCGAGCATGCGCGGCAGGTAATGGTTGTTGACTTCATAACGATGACGGTGACGCTCGATAATGCGGTCGGAGCCGTAAACCTTCCTCACCAGTGATCCGGCTTTCAATTCACATTCCTGACCACCGAGGCGCATGGTGCCACCGAGATCGGAGGTGGCATCACGGCGCTCTACGCGACCGTCTCGATCCTGCCATTCGGTGATCAGCGCAACCACCGGATGCGGCGTTTCCGCATCAAATTCCGTGCTGTGCGCGCCCGTCAGTCCGGCCAGGTTGCGCGCGTATTCAATGACCGCCAGTTGCATGCCGAGGCAGATGCCGAGGTATGGCACGCCGTTTTCGCGGGCATAACGGATTGCAGCGATCTTGCCCTCGACGCCGCGTTTGCCGAAACCTCCGGGGACCAGGATCGCATCCATGGTCTCGAGGCAATCCGTACCGCTTTTCTCGATACTCTCGGAGTCAACGTAATGGATGCGGATCTTCGAACCGGTATGTATGCCGGCATGGATCAGTGCTTCCGACAACGATTTGTAAGATTCGGTCAGATCAACATATTTGCCGACCAGCGCAATGCTGACTTCATGCCGCGGGTTTTCCAGCGCGGTAACCACCCGCTCCCAGCTCGACAGATCAGCTGGTTTAGGACTGATGCGCAGCTTGTCGCAGACGATGGCATCGAGATTCTGCGCGTGCAGCATGCCCGGAATCTTGTAGATGCTGTCGGTATCCACGGCGGAAATCACCGCTTCGACGCTGACATTGGTAAACAGCGCGATCTTGCGCCGCTCACCATCGGGCAGCGGACGATCGGCGCGGCACAGCAGCACATCGGGCTGAATGCCGATTTCGCGCAGTTCCTTGACCGAGTGCTGCGTCGGCTTGGTCTTGATTTCCCCTGCCGAAGCGATGTACGGTACCAGCGTCAGGTGGATATAACAGGCGCTGTCGCGGCCGACCTCGATACCCATCTGGCGGATGGCCTCGAGAAATGGCAGCGACTCGATGTCACCAACCGTGCCACCGACCTCGACCAGCGCGATCTCGGCCTCACCGGCGCCGCGCCGGATGTATTGCTTGATTTCGTCGGTGATATGCGGAATGACCTGCACCGTGCCGCCCAGATAGTCACCCCGGCGCTCCTTCTTGATCACGCTCTCGTAGATCTGGCCGGTGGTGAAGTTGTTGCGTTTGCCCATCCGGGCATCGATGAAACGCTCGTAATGGCCCAGGTCGAGGTCGGTCTCGGCGCCGTCTTCGGTGACAAACACTTCGCCGTGCTGGAAGGGACTCATGGTGCCGGGATCCACATTGATATAGGGATCCAGCTTGAGCATTGAGACTTTGATGCCGCGGGATTCGAGAATCGCGGCGAGGGAGGCGGCAGCGATACCTTTGCCTAGGGAAGAAACCACACCACCAGTGACAAAGATATATTTGGTCATCTCATGTAAGCCAAGGTTTCCGCATTTTATCGCAAATCCGGAACAACCCGCCAGCCTCCGCTCATGCGGATTTGCCGCCACGCGCCAGATACAGCCAGGTCTCGACCACCGTGTCGGGATTCAGTGACAGACTCTCAATGCCTTCCTTGACCAGCCACTCCGCCAGGTCCGGATGGTCGGAAGGCCCCTGCCCGCAGATGCCTACATATTTGTTGGCCTTGCGGCAGGCTGCAATCGCCAGGTGCAGCATGTGTTTGACAGCGGGATCGCGTTCGTCAAAGGCGTCGGCAATGATCCCCGAATCGCGATCCAGCGCCAGCGTCATCTGCGTCATGTCATTGGAACCGATCGAAAAACCGTCGAAATGCTCAAGGAACTGGTCAGCCAGAATCGCATTCGACGGGATTTCGCACATCATGATGATGCGCAGGCCGTTTTTGCCGCGCTCCAAACCGTTGTCGGCGAGCAGCTTCAACACTTTTTCGGCTTCGTCCACGGTGCGGATGAACGGCACCATGATCTCGACGTTGGTCAAACCCATTTCATCACGGACTTTTTTCATCGCCCGGCATTCGAGCTCGAAACAATCCTGGAACGCCGGTGAAATGTAGCGCGAAGCGCCGCGGAACCCGAGCATCGGATTCTCTTCGTGCGGTTCGTAACGCGAGCCGCCGGTCAGGCTGGAATATTCGTTGGATTTGAAATCCGACAGACGCACGATCACTGGTTTTGGCCAGAACGCCGCACCCAGCGTGGACACGCCTTCGGCCAGTTTGTCGACGTAGAAATCCACCGGCGTGGCATAACCCGCGCTGTGTTCCTCGACCGCGACCTTGAGGTCGGCGCTCAGGTCGGGATAGGCCAGCACCGCCTTCGGGTGCACGCCGATCATGCGCGCGATGATAAATTCAAGACGCGCCAGACCAACCCCCTCATTGGGCAGGCGCTGGAATTCGAATGCCAGCTCGGGATTGCCGACGTTCATGGTGATTTTCACCGGTGACTTCGGCATGCTCGACAATGCAAGGTCGATGATTTCGGTCTGCAGTTCGCCGCGATAAACAAAGCCGGTATCACCTTCGGCGCAGGACACGGTGACCGCCTTGCTGTCCTTCAGCACCTTGGTCGCGTCGCCGCAACCCACCACCGCCGGGATGCCCAGCTCGCGGGCGATGATCGCCGCGTGGCAGGTGCGGCCGCCGCGGTTGGTGACAATGGCCGAAGCCCGCTTCATCACCGGCTCCCAGTCCGGGTCGGTCATGTCGGTGACCAGCACATCACCGGGTTTGACGCGATCCATCTCGGCCGCGCTGGTGATCAGACGCACCGGCCCGCTGCCGATACGCTGACCAATGGCACGGCCAGTGGTCAGCACCTCGGAACGCTCCTTCAGCCGGTAACGGCGCAGGGTATCGACTTTTTCGCTGGCTTTCACCGTCTCCGGCCGCGCCTGCAGGATGTACAGCTTGCCATCGTTGCCGTCCTTGCCCCACTCGATGTCCATCGGGCGTTTGTAATGCGCCTCGATGATCATCGCGTAGCGGGCCAGTTCGTTGACGTCGGCATCGCTGATCGAAAATCTGCGTCGCTCCGCTTCCGGCACTTCAATGGTTTGCACCGATTTGCCGGCGGAACGATTCTCGGTAAACACCATGCGCAGGGCCTTGGAACCGAGGCCGCGGCGCAGGATGGCGCTTTTGCCTTCCTTCAGCCCGCGCTTGTAGACATAAAATTCGTCGGGATTGACCTGTCCCTGCACCACGGTTTCACCGAGACCGTAGGCTGAGGTGATGAACACCACCTGGTCAAAACCGGATTCGGTGTCCAGCGTGAACATCACGCCGGCGGAGCCCTTGTCACTGCGCACCATGCGCTGCACTGCCGCCGACAACGCAACCTCGTCGTGGGTGAAACCCTTGTGTACGCGATAGGAAATGGCGCGATCGTTGTACAACGACGCGAACACCTGGCGGATGGCATCCAGCAGATTGTCGAAACCCTGAACATTCAGATAGGTTTCCTGCTGCCCGGCGAACGAGGCATCGGGCAGATCCTCCGCTGTCGCCGAAGAACGCACGGCAAAGGAAACTTCGGGACCGGAATCCTTGACCAGTTGCTGGTAGGCGGTCTCAAGGGCTTTACGGAATTCAGCACTGAAAGCCTGCGCGATGATCCAGCCGCGGATCTCGCGACCGGCAGCGGTCAGTGCATTGACGTCGTCGGTATTGAGGCCGGACAAGCGGGCCGATATTTTGTCGGCCAGTCCGTTTTGCGCCAAAAACAGGCGATAAGCGTCGGAAGTTGTGGCAAAACCGCCCGGAACCCGTACGCCGGCGCCGGCCAATTGACTGATCATTTCACCGAGCGAAGCGTTCTTTCCGCCGACACGCCCCACGTCATCCATGCGCAGCGCGCCGAGTTCAACCACCAGTTCCTTGCCGCTCATGCCGATTCCCTTGAATAGTAGCCGCTTGATTGTAAGCCGCGTCAAAAGGCGATATTTTACCGAATCCCCACACCGGTTCCGAGCATGAACACCTCCCGCACTGCTTTTTTTGTTTCCGATCGCACCGGCATCACTGCGGAAATGCTCGGCCACAGCCTGCTGACCCAGTTTGACGGCGTCCGCCTCAAGGAAGTCACGGTGCCATTCGTCGATTCCGCGGAAAAAGCCCGGGCATTTGTCCGGCAAATCAACGATACCGGCACCGCTGACGGCGTCCGGCCCATTGTGATCAGCACCTTGGTGAACACGGAAATTGCCGGCATCGTGGCCACCGCCAAGGCTTTGTTCCTTGATTCCTTTGAGATTTTTATTGCACCGCTGGAGCGGGAACTGGGTGTCAAGGCCTCCCATGCCATCGGCCGCTCGCACAGCACCGAGGATTTCGTCAACTACCACCACCGGATCGAAGCCGTGAATTACGCGCTGTCGCACGATGACGGTGTGTCCAAACGTGAACTGACCGAAGCCGACATCATCCTGGTCGGTGTCTCACGTTGCGGCAAAACGCCGACCTGCCTCTATCTGGCCATGCAATTCGGCATCCGTGCCGCCAACTATCCGCTGATTCCGGAAGATTTCAGCACCATGCAGCTGCCGGCGCAGATCAAAACGCTGCGCGGCCGGCTCTACGGGCTGACCATCCGCCCCGCCCGCCTGCAACAGATCCGCAACGAACGCCGCCCCGGCAGCAAGTACGCCACCCTGACCAACTGCGAATTTGAAGTGCGCGAAGCCGAAGCATTGATGCGCCAGGAAGGCATTCCCTACCTCGATGCCACCAGCAAATCGGTGGAGGAGCTGGCTACCACCATCCTGCAGGAAGCCAAGCTGGAGCGGCGGATTTACTAGCCGCCTTGCAATTGCCGCACCCGCTCGAACAGGCACACCGCGGCGGCGGCAGCAACATTCAGCGATTCCGCACGGCCCGGCATCGGGATATGCACGGTTTCATGCGCCAGCGCGGCCAGTGCCGGTGACAGGCCGGCGCCTTCATTACCAAACAGCAGCGCCACATCCCCGGTCAGATCAGCCTCAAACACCGGCCTGCCCCGCCCCATGCCGGTGGCAATGATGCGTCCGGTGTAACTCTGTGCCAGCAACGGCAGATCCACAGCTTCGATCACGCGCAACGCAAAATGCGCGCCCATTCCGGCGCGCAACACCCGCGGCGACCAGGCGTGTACAGAATGCCGCGACAGGCAAACCGTGGCAATGCCGGCCGCCGCTGCCGAGCGCAGGATGGAACCGACGTTGCCCGGATCCTGGATGTCTTCCAGCCACACACTGGCACCCTGCAACTGCTGCGGTATTGCAAGCCGCGGCGTCGACACCACGGCGATGATGCCGGTGGGTGTGGCCACCGAAGACAGCTGGCGGAACAACGCATCCGACAACAGCAGCGCGTTGTCGATTTTCAGCCTGGCCAGCAATTGCGCCACTTCAAGGTTCTCCGCGCCGTCGTGATTCAATACAATCTCGTTTGGCACGCCCACATGCTCCGCGTAAGCCGCGACCAGGTGTATGCCGTC
The DNA here is from genome assembly GCA_019744975.1 of Burkholderiales bacterium. Taxonomy (GTDB): domain Bacteria; phylum Pseudomonadota; class Gammaproteobacteria; order Burkholderiales; family SG8-41. The sequence goes on along the minus strand of JAIETP010000020.1, from coordinate 136,861 downwards.
GAGCAGCGACAGCCCGGCATCACGGCGCTCTCGCGACGAATGCGCCAGCTTCAGCAGTGCACGGAAACGCGGATTGTCGGCGGAGGTGATGGCTTTCATCGGGGTTTTCTATAAGGCACAGCTGCGGAATCCGGCAAACACGTCACGCCGGTCCGGCGTATAAAAATTTCGCCAGGTATTGCGGATCAGGCCGGCACTCGTGGCATGGCAGCCGCCACGCAGCACTTTATGGTTGCCGAACCAGGGCTCGGAATATTCGGCATAGGGATCGCGCACAAAACCCGGGTACGGCTGAAACCAGTCCGCGGTCCATTCCCAGACATTGCCGATCATCTGGCGCAGGCCCCAGGCGCTGTCGCCGGCGGCACAGCCCCCCACCGGCACACAGCGACCGGCAGTGCCATAAAGGTTGGCGGTTTCCACAGAAGGCGCGGCATCCCCCCAGGGATAACGGCGTTTGATGCCGGGCATGCCGGGCACGGTTGCGGCGGCAAATTCCCATTCCGCTTCGGTCGGCAGACGTCGCCCGGCCCAGCGGCACCATGCAGCGGCTTCATGCCAGTTGACATGAATGACCGGTTCGTCATCCACAAGCATTTCTTCGCGGTCAAAATAACGTCGATGCCAGACATTGTCTGCACGCCACCAGTACAGCGGCGCAATAGCGCCCTCTCTGTTGCACCACGCCCTGCCTTCATCATCCCACCAGCGTTGTTCGCGGTAACCCCCGGCATCGACAAACTCGGCGAACTGCACATTGGTCACCGGCACGCGCGCCATGCTGAAGGGTTTTACATTCACCACATGCGACCATTTTTCGTTGTCGAAGACAAATGCGCCATCATCAACCGCGCCCAGGTGAAAAGGCCCGCCAGCAATTTCCACATCACCCGGGCAGGAACCGCCACCGATGGCACGCCTCGGCGTCGCGGGCTCGGGATAGGCCAGGGTCTGCCGCGTATAGGTCAGTGCTTCGGCATGCATCTCCTCATGCAAAACGGAAAGTTGCGCGAAATACTGCAGATCCGGATCCCCGGCATCGCGTTTCAGGCGCTCGTCAACGGCGCCCCGGACGTCAGCCAGATAGCTCAATGTGCCGGTAACATCCGGCAAGGGCAGATCCCAGCGCGTTCGATGCTGCACTTTCGCTGAATCGTACAGCGCATCCGCCTGCGGCAGCAGGCTCGCCGACACTGTGCCATCCTGGCCGCGGCGCAGGCACCAGTATTCCTGAAACCAGCCGAGGTGGCCGAGTTCCCACAACGGCGGATTGACGATGGCCAGCCTGGGGCCCAGCCACTGCCCGCCTGCCAGCCCGTCGATGAGCTGCAGCGTGCGCGAGCGCGCGGCATCGAGCATGGCGCTCAATACGGGGACGGCAGCTTGTTCAATCACATTCATCAGGCTGGCGGGTTTGTTATATTGGCCCCGAAGTGTATCCGGATAATCCTGCTGATGAAAATTGCATTGATCACACCCGCCGCCGCGACTTCGCGTTACGGCAACCGCAATACCGCCGTGCGCTGGGCACAGCTGCTGCGCGAACTCGGACATCAGGTCGGCGTGCAGCAGCAATGGAACGGCCGCAGCGCCGACCTGCTGCTGGCATTACATGCACGGCGCAGCCACGATTCCATCGCACGTTTTGCTGAACGGTATCCGGAGCGCCCGCTGATCCTGGCCCTGACCGGCACTGATCTTTATCGCGACATCCACAACGATGCCAATGCCCAGGAATCACTGGAACTGGCGACACGCATGGTGGTGCTGCAGGACATGGGGCTGCGCGAACTCCCGCCGCGCCTGCGGCGCAAGACCCGGGTGATTTACCAGTCCTGCGAAACAATACCCCGCCAGCCCCCGCTCAAGTCCTGCTTTGAAATCGTCCTCAGCGGGCATTTGCGCGATGAAAAGGATCCCTTCTGCGGTGCGGCTGCGCTGCAATACCTGCCCGCCGACAGCCGTATCCGCCTCACCCATATCGGCGGCGCGCGCGATCCAGCCATGGCCGCCGAAGCGCAGCGCTGGATGAAACGTGAACCGCGTTATGTCTGGATGGGTGAGCTGGCGCGACCGCAGGCGCTGGCCACGCTGGCGCGCGCCCGCGCGATGCTGTTGAGTTCACGCATGGAAGGCGGCGCCAATGTCATCAGCGAAGCACTGATGGCGCGGGTGCCGGTGATCGCCTCAAATATTTCCGGCAATGTCGGCATGCTCGGCCGCGCTTATCGCGGTTATTACCCGGTCAGCGATGCGCAGGCGCTGGCAAAACTGCTGCACAGCATCGAAACCAAAACGAAATTTCTCGCGGTGCTGCGCGCGCAATGCACCGAACGCCGCAGGCTGATCAGCGTCGCGCAGGAAAAACGCGGGTTGCGCGCCCTATTAACCGAGCTATGACTGTATATCATAAGTATTTGATTTTATTAATTATTTTATGAGCGCCCGCACCGGGGCAAAACTGCGTCTATGGGCCGGCGTCGGCCCCAGGCGACGCAGCGCCGCCATATGCACCGCAGTACCGTATCCCTTGTGCCGGTCAAAGCCGTAATCAGGATAGGCGGCATGTAATTCCAGCATCAGCGCATCACGCGCCACCTTGGCCAGTATCGACGCCGCCGAAATCGCCGGCACCGTGGCATCCCCCTGCACGATGGCACGCGCCGGCATCGCAACTTTGGGCACGTAGAGACCATCCACCAGGATAGATGCAGGCTGCGGCGTCAGCGCCAGCACCGCGCGGCGCATCGCCAAGAGGCTCGCCTGCAGGATGTTGATGGCATCGATTTCCTCGACGCTGGCGCTGGCCACGGCCCAGGCGACGGCATGCGATTTAATTTCCTCAAACAGCGCATCGCGGCGTTTGGCCGTGAGTTTTTTGGAGTCCGCCAGACCTTTGATCAGTGGCGGATCGTCGAGGATCACCGCGGCGGCAAATACCGGGCCGGCCAGCGGTCCGCGCCCTGCTTCATCGACGCCACAGATCACCACGCTCAAGTTGCGCTGCCATTGAGATAAGGCAATATCGCCTCGGCCGCGCGTTCAGCGGCGTCATGGCGCAGCTCAACTGCCATTTGCGCAAAACGCGCCTCAATGGCTTTGCGTTTGTCCTTGTCGCGCAGCAGGTCGATGACCGCCGCCGACAAGGCCTCCGCTGTCGCGGCATCCTGCAGCAGTTCCGGCACCACGAATTCGCCGGCAAGAATATTGGGCAATCCCACCCAGGGCTGGTAACGCCGGCTGTTCATGATCCACCAGCTCAGCCGCGGCATGCGATAGGTGATCACCATCGCCCGCTGCAGCAGCGCTGCCTCCAGCGTCGCCGTACCCGAGGCCACCAGCACCACGTCTGCTGCCGCCATCGCCTCATGGGCATGGCCGAACAGCAGCTTGATTTCCAGTTCGCCGCTTTGCCGGCGATACAGCGCCGCCTCGAACAGTTCCCGCGTCTCACGGTTGACCAGCGGCACCAGCAGGCGCACGCCGTCAATTTCCGCGGCAATTTTTTCCGCGGCAGCCACATACACATCGGCGAGATTTTCGAGTTCGCTGACACGGCTGCCGGGCAGCAGCGCGACCACCGGCGCCGACACGGGGATGCGCAGTCCCGCGCGCGCCTCGGTGCGCGACGGCGCTCCGGCCAGCATGTCGGCCAGCGGATGCCCGACATAACTCACGGGTATCCCCGCTTTTTCGTAGATTTCCGGCTCGAAGGGAAACACCGTCAGCATCCGCGACACGGCTTTGCGGATTTTGCGGATGCGTCCGCCGCGCCAGGCCCAGATCGACGGACTGACGTAATGGATCGCCGGAATTCCGGCAGCCTTCAGATCGGCTTCAAGGTCGAGATTAAAATCCGGCGCATCGATGCCGATGAACACCGCCGGACGCTCGCTCAGAAAATATTTTTTCAGCTCGCGCCGGATGCCGATGATTTCACGGTAATGCCGCAGCACTTCGACATAACCGCGTACCGAGAGTTTTTCCAGCGGAAACAGCGATTTCACGCCGGCGGCCATCATCTGCGGACCACAGATGCCGACAAACCGCGCTCCCGGCATGTGTTTGCGCAGAGCCTGCACCAATGCCCCGCCCAGCAGGTCACCCGAAGGTTCACCCGCAACAATACCGACCAGCGGACCTGCCGGTTTTTTCTCTGGCGGCACGGGATTCAGCGGATGATGCCGCGGCCCGGCGTCGCCAGGAACGCGGCCAGCGGCTGCAATGCCGGTTGTGTTGCGGCCTCGGCCGTAATCTGTGCGACGGCCGCATCAAAGGACAGCCCGGATTTATACAGTGCCTTGTACGCGCGTTTGATCGCGGATATGGCGTCCGCGGCGTATCCGCGGCGCTTGAGGCCCTCGGCATTGATGCCATGCGGTTCGGCGGTATTGCCCGAGGCCATCACATACGGCGGCAGGTCCTGCAACAGGATCGTGCCCATCGCGGTAATGCTGTGGGCGCCGATGCGGCAGAACTGGTGCACCACCGTGAATCCGCCAAGGATCGCGTGATCACCGACATAGACATGCCCGGCAAGCTGCGCGTTATTGGCAAAAATCGTCTGGTTGCCGATCTGGCAGTCATGGGCAAGATGCACATAGGCCATGATCCAGTTGTGGTTGCCGACCCGGGTGACACCCGCATCCTGGGCGGTGCCGCGGTTCAGGGTGCAGAACTCACGGATGGTGTTGTCGTCGCCGATTTCCAGCCGCGTCGGCTCGCCGGCGTATTTTTTGTCCTGCGGCTCCTCACCGATGGAGCAGAACTGGAAAATCCTGTTGCGGGCGCCGATACGGGTATGTTCACCGATCACGACATGAGGGCCGATGCGGGTACCGGCGCCGATTTCGACATCGGCCCCGATGATCGAATACGGACCGACCGTGACATCGGCAGCGAGCTGCGCCCCGGGATCGACAATAGCGGTGGAATGAACGAACGCAGCCACGGCAAGCCTCAGGCCGCGTCGCCCGGCAGGTCGCGCACGGTGCACATCAACTCGGCCTCGGCCGCCACCGTGTCGCCGACACGGGCCTCGGCGGCAAATTTCCAGATGCCGCGCACATGCCGCGTCAGCGTGACATGCAGATGGAGCGCATCCCCGGCAGTGACCGGCCGCTTGAAGCGCGCGTTGTCGATACCGACAAAATAATAGATCGACTGGTCATTCGCCTTGGCGCCCATGGTAACGAACGACAAAATCGCCGCCGCCTGCGCCATCGCCTCGATGATCAGCACACCGGGCATCACCGGATGGTGCGGAAAATGCCCGTTGAAAAAGGGCTCGTTAATGGTGACGTTTTTCAACGCCACCAGGTTTTCCCCCGGCTCGTACGACAGCACCCTGTCGATCAGCAGGAACGGATAACGATGCGGCAGATAACGCAGGACTTCATTGATGTCCATGCTGTTCATGATTTTCCTTTTTTACCCTGCTTTAGTTCCTGCTCCATTGCGCGAACCCTTGTTGTCAGCTCGCCGAGATTGCGCAGGCTGGCCGCGTTGCGGCGCCAGTCACGGTTGTTTTCGAAGGGGTAGGCGCCGGTATAGGTTCCCGCTTCGGTGATGGATTTTGTCACCAGCGTATGCGCGGAAATTTCGACGTTATCAGTGATCGTCAGATGGCCGGCAATACCGGATGCACCACCGATCCGGCACAGACGCCCGATGCGCGAGCTGCCGGCGATGCCGACGCAGGCGGCAATGGCGGTATGTGCACCGATGCGCACGTTGTGCCCGACCTGGATCTGGTTGTCGAGTTTTACGCCGTCCTCGATGACCGTGTCGTCTATGGCACCCCGGTCGATGGTGGTATTGGCGCCGATTTCAACATCGTCGCCGATCACAACACGTCCGATCTGCGGCACCTTGAGCCAGCGCCCATCGTCCATTGCGATACCGAATCCGTCTGCACCGATGACGGCCCCGGCATGAATAATGACCCGTTTGCCCAGCTTGCAACCATGATAAACCGTGACATTCGGGTAGAGCATGCCGCCTTCACCGACTTCGACGCCGGCACCGAGGCAGGTACCGGCGCCGATACTGCAGTTCTTGCCTAGGGTCACCCCCGCCTCGATCACTGCGCCGGGACCGATATACACGCCCGCCCCCAAAATCGCCTGTGGATGCACAACCGCAGCAGGATGGATTCCCGCCACGTTTGCCGGCACCGGATTGAACAATGCCGACACGCGGGCAAAGTAGGCATAGGGATTAACTGCCACGATGCGCGGCATGTCCAGTGGTTCGGACAACTTGGCCCCGACAATGACCGCGCCGGCGCGGGTGGTTTTCAATTGCCCGAGATAACGCTCATTGGCAAGAAAGGCGATGGTGTCCGGCGCCGCTTTTTCCAGCGTCGCCACTTGTCTGACTTTGACGCTGGCGTCGCCGATCAATTCACCACCCAGGCGGCCGACAATCTCCCCCAGGCTCAGTGACGGTGGCAGTTGATTCTCCATCGGGCGCTCAAAAGAGTGTCTGGATAACGGCACCGCGGAGCCATGCCGCACACCGCTATTTGCCTTCGGCCAGTGCCTTCAGCACCTTTTCGGTGATATCGATCTTGGGATTGCGATACACCGCTTCCTGGAAAATGATGTCGTACTTTTCCGCCTCTGCTATCTGCCGGATGACACGGTTGGCCCGCTCGAACAGGGCGCCCAATTCCTGGTTGCGACGCAGATTCAGATCTTCGCGGTATTCACGCTGCATGCGCTGAAAATCCAGCGTCAGTCGCCCCAGTTCCTGCTCCTTGGTGCGCCGCTCGGCTTCGCCCAGGGTCAGGGCATCCTTTTCCAGCTGCCCCTGCAGCGTCTTGATCTGCGCTTCCCGCCGCTGCAATTCCTGCGCCCGCGGCGCGAATTCCTTTTCCAGCTGTTTGCTGGCCCGCTCCGCCGGAACACTTTCCTTGTTGATGCGTTCAGCATCGATAAATCCGATTTTCAAATCGGCCGCAAGGCTTGAGGCGCTGCCACATGCCACGGCCATCATCGCCAATACCCCAAACAATATTTTCAACTTGCTCTCCTTGAATCTCCATGCGGCGCGGCAAGCGGGTTCATCCCTGCACGCCAGGCTCATCAAAACGCACCACCAAACGTAAACTGAAACGCCTGCTTCTTGTCACCAACTTCGGAATTCAGCGGCGCCGCGATGCTAATCTTCAAAGGACCGAATGGCGAAGACCAGAATACCGCCAGTCCGGTGGAATAGCGGAAGGCGTCGGTTTCGAATTTCTCGGCGATCATGCCTGCATCGAAAAATCCGCTCAACCGGACCGATTTGTCATTCTTCAGTCCCGGGAACGGGAACAGGAATTCCGCGTTGCCCACCATCCGACGGCTGCCACCCCGCGAATCCCCATTCGAATCCCTGGGCCCCAGGGTCGCATTCTGGTAACCACGGACGGAGTTTACACCGCCCGCATAGAAATTCTTGAAAAACGGCAGCGGCTTGGCCCCGGATCCCTCCCCATAGCCGGCCTCGCCATTCAGCATCAGGGTGTAATCCCGGGTCAGCGGGAAATAGCGCTGGTATTGGTAATTCGCCTTGTAATATTTAAGCGTGCCTCCAGGCAGGCCGATTTCACCGAAGGCCCGCTGCAGGGTGCCCTTAGTCGGGTAAATCAGGCTGTCCCGCCCGTCGCGCACCCAGCCGGCGGTACCGATAATGGCATCATTCTGGCTGCCGAACGTTGTCACATAATCCCTGTAAAACAAGGGACTGTCGCTAAACGTGGTGATGTCCGTGCTCTCGTAGGCGAGGCCGTAGGTGATCGTATCCCGCTCCGTAACCGGCACGCCAAAACGAACCCCCCCGCCCAGGGTTTTGGTCACATAGCGCCCGATGCCTGCTCGCGTGGCATCAACTTCGCGTGAATAAACATCAAAACCCTGGCTGATACCGTCGACGGTAAAGTAAGGATCGGTATAGGAAAGCCCGTATGTCGTATTGATCCTGCTCGTATTGACTTGTACCGCGACATATTTACCCGAGCCGAAAATGTTTTGCTGGGCTACTGATCCGGACAGTGTCACACCCTCGCCGCTGCCGAAGCCGGCGCCGAGCAGTATGTTGCCGGTCGGTTTTTCAACCACCGAAAAGTTCACATCAACCTGGTCCGTAGTGCCCGTAACCGACGGAGTTTCGACATTGACCTCTGTGAAATAACCCAGCCTGTCGACGCGGCTGCGCGAAAGATTGATCTTTTCCCCTGAATACCAGCCGCCTTCCAGCTGGCGCATTTCGCGACGGATCACTTCATCGCGTGTGCGGTTGTTGCCCTGGACATTGATGCGGCGCACATAAACCCGCCGACCCGGATCGATGAAAAATGTGAATGAGGCCTGGTTTTTGGTCTTATCGAGGTCGGGTGAGGCATTCACATTGGCAAAGGCGTAGCCATCGTTGCCCAGACGTTCGCTGATATTTTTTGTGGACTCGGAAATCCGGGCCCGCGAAAACACCTCACCGGGCTTTACGGTTATGAGCTTGAGTATTTCCGCTTCAGGCAGCAGCAACTCGCCGGCCACTTTGACCCCGGATACCGTGTACTTGGGGCCTTCCGTCAAGCTGATACTGATATAGATGTCTTTTTTGTCGGGCGAGATCGTCACCTGCGTTGAATCAATATTGAATTCCAGGTAACCCCGGTCGAGATAATGGGAGCGGAGCACCTCAAGGTCGGCGGACAGTTTCTGCCGGGAATACTGGTCATGTTTGCTCCACCAGGTCATCCAACCCGGCGTGCGCAACGTGAACAGGTCGGTCAGGTCTTTCTCGCGAAATACCTTGGCGCCGATAATGTTGATCTGCTGGATTTTGGCGACCTCACCCTCATCAACATTGAAGTTTATACCGACCCGGTTTCTCTCCAGCGGGGTCACTGTCGTGGTCACGGTGACGGCGTAGCGGCCACGGCTGAGATACTGTCGTTTCAATTCCTGTTCGGCACGGTCAAGCTGGGAACGATCGAAAATCCGCCCCTCACCCAGACCAAGCTGGCGCAGGCTTTTGATCAACTGGTCCTTCTCGAACTCCTTGGTGCCGATAAAATCGACCTGCGCAATCGACGGCCGCTCCTGCACGGCCACCACCAGCACGCCGCCGTCGGCTTCGATCGACACATCCTTGAAAAAACCGGTACCGAACAGTGCCCTGATCGCCTGGCCGGCCTTCTCGTCGGTCATGGTGTCGCCAACCTTGACCGGCAGGTAACTGAATACCGTCCCGGCCTCGATCCGCTGTATGCCTTCGACGCGGATATCCTTGACCACAAATGGTTCGATTGCCATCGCCGGCACGCAAAAAAACACCAGCACACCACACAACCCGCGTAAAAATGCCATATTTATTAGCTGCCGATCAGGCGATTGATGTCGTTGTACAAGGCGAAAGCCATCAGCGCAAACAACACGGTCACTCCAACATGCTGTCCAGCTTCCATGACTTTTTCGGAGACCGGTTTCCCGGTAAGAATCTCGACCGAATAATACATCAAGTGCCCCCCGTCCAATAACGGCACTGGCAGCAGATTCAGCACACCGAGGCTGATGCTGATCAGCCCCAGAAACAGCAGATAGGATATCCAGCCGTTCTGCGCTGACTGGCCGGCATAATCAGCAATCGTGATCGGGCCACTCAGGTTTTTCAGGGAGACTTCACCCACAACCATTTTGCCGAGCATGCGCAGACTGAACAGCGCTGTTTCCCAGGTTTTGACCACGGCCTTGCCCAGGCTCTCAAGCGGGCCGAAACTGACGCTGGTGAGCATGCCCTGCATGGCCTTCTGGTCCATCTTCGGCGACGCGCCAATGCGTCCGAAACGGACCCCACGTTCGTCGATGACGTCGGGAGTCACGGCCACGGGCATCTCGATTTCGCCCCGTTGCACCCGCAACTGCAAGGCCTGACCCGGCGCTGCACGCACACTTTTGACCAGGGCATCCCAGTTTTCAACCGGCTGGCCGTTGACGCTCAGGACACGGTCACCGAAACGCAATCCAGCCTTTGCCGCCGCACCGTTACCGGTGAGTTCGCCCATGACCGCGGGTAATACCAGCCTTTCCCGGGACAGGCCGAGAGCGGCCAGCACGTCTTTTTCGAGATCTTCCGGCGCCAGATCGTCAAAACGCAGTTCCCGGTTGATTACAACACCTTCGGCTGTTTTTACTTCGATGCCGACGGGTGCCTTGTCGAGGGCGCGTTGCAGTATGACCCAGCGGAAATCCTGCCAGGACTGAACCTTGATGCCGGCAACGCCCTGCACCGTATCACCGGCGACAAAACCGGCGCGTGCCGCCGTGCTGCCGGCAGGCGGTTCGGCAACCACCGGGACCAAACCAGGTATGCCGTGTACAAACAAAACCCAGTACAAAACAATCGCTGCGAGAAAATTGGCCACCGGCCCTGCCAGCACGATGGCAAACCGTTGCCATACGGTTTTCCGGTTGAAGGCGCGGTGCAGTTCATGTGGTGCCACGTCGCCTTCGCGCTCGTCGAGCATTTTCACGTAACCGCCCAGCGGAATCGCGGCAAGTACCCACTGCGTTGCGTCGGGTCCGATCGTCTTTGACCAGATTGGCTTGCCGAATCCCACTGAAAACCGCAGAACCTTGACATTGCAGCGACGGGCAACCCAGTAATGGCCGTATTCGTGCACGACGATCAGTACGCTGAGCGCCACGATGAATGCAATTACCGTCAACAACATGCTCATTTTCCCCTCATCCTCTTTTTAACCTCCGCTTGCGACGCGCGGCAAATCCAGTCCGGCGCAAATCGCCAGCGCATCAGCCCGCGCCTTGCGGTCAATACGCTCGACATCATCGATGGACGTTATGGAATGCGCCGGCGTCAATGCAACGACCCGTCCAATCAGCGCAGGAATGTCCGCAAATCCGATGCGACGGTCCAGAAATTCAGCGACAGCAATTTCGTTGGCCGCGTTCAGGGCAACCACCGCCGCACCACCCGCGCGCAACGCATCATAAGCAATACGCAGACAGGGAAAACGCGCGGAATCCGGCGCTTCGAAACTGAGATTGCCGGTGCGTGCCAGATCCAGGAAATCGGCGCCCGAGGTAATGCGTTCGGGATGCCCCAGTGCGTGAGCAATCGGCGTGCGCATGTCCGGATTGCCCAGTTGCGCGATCACCGAACCGTCGCAATACTCGACCAGCGAATGAACCACGCTCTGCGGATGAATCACCACCTCGATCATCTCCGGCGGCGCCGCAAACAGCCAGTGCGCCTCGATGACCTCAAGCCCCTTGTTCATCATGGTCGCGGAATCCACCGATATCTTGCGGCCCATGACCCAGTTTGGATGGGCAACGGCTTCTTCCGGCGTAACCCGCGAGAGTTGCGCCGGGGTAAAAGTTCGGAACGGACCGCCGGAGGCCGTGAGCAATATGCGGCGCACGCCGCAATCCGCAAGCGAGCCGCTGCGTTGCCGCGGCAAGGCCTGGAATATTGCATTGTGCTCGCTGTCGATCGGCAGCAGTTCTGCGCCGCTGTCGCGCACCGCCGACATGAACAGCGCGCCCGCCGTGACCAGGGCCTCTTTGTTCGCCAGCAGGATTTTTTTGCCTGATCGTGCCGCTGCCAGCGCAGGCCGCAGTCCGGCAATGCCAACGATGGCCGCAACCACGGTGGTGACTTCGGGGAGTGCCGCAACGCGCTCCAGCTCGGATGCGCCACACAGCACCGTGGTGGACAAACCCGCGTCCCTGAGGCGAATCTGCAAACGTTCCGCGGCAACAGTATCCAGCAGCACCGCGTGTTTGGGCTCAAAACGGCGGCATTGTTCGAACAACACGTCGCCCCGTGACCGTGCCGCGAGCGCGACCACCTTGAAATGCCGGGGATTGCGCGCAAGCACATCCAGCGTACTGACGCCAACGCTGCCGGTGGAACCTAGTATGGTCAGGTATTGCATGATTTAAAACGGCATGTCTTCACGCGTGTTGGATCAGCCACGGCACCACCAGCGCCGCAAGCGGCAGCGTCGAGGTCAGGGCATCGATACGGTCCAGCACACCGCCATGTCCGGGCAGCAGTTTGCCACTGTCCTTGACGCCCGCCTGGCGCTTGATCCAGGACTCGAACAGATCGCCGAGTATGCTCAGCGGCAGCAGGCAGGCCACCAGCAAGGCCGCGAAAACCCCGATCTCGACCGCCACACCACGAAATCCGAAATACCATACGAGTGCATGATACACCGCGACCGCGACCACGGCGCCAGCGACGCCCTCCCAGGTTTTTCCCGGACTGATCGACGGTGCGAGTTTGTGGCGGCCCCAGACCCGTCCGGCAAAATAAGCCGCGGTGTCCGCAATCCACACCACACCAAGCACTGCGAGCAAAACCCAGGGCAACGCCTGCAACCTTACCAGTGCCAGCCAGGTCGGCACGATCAGCAACCATCCGGTCACAGCCAGCAGCAACGGCTGCCGAACTCGCCAGCTGAAACGCAGCCATGCCGGCGCACATGCCAGCCAGAACAACAGGGACATCCAGTATGCGGCCTGCTCCAATGCGGCAAAGGCAAAATAATGCGCGCCCAGCAGTACAGAAACCCCCGTTACCAGGATTGCCAGACAAAAGCCCGATTGTGCTGAACGTCCGAAACCCGCAAGTGCCGCCCACTCCCAGGCGCCGGCAATCAGCAGGGGCAACAGCAGCGCAGCCCACCAGCCGGCCGGGAGGTAAAACATCCCGCCGACAAACAGCAACAGCAGCATGGCGGCGGTAATTATTCTGGTACGCAGCATTTGGGTGGCGGGGGAAACCGGGGCAGGCTTCAGCCGCTCGCGCTGCGGCCGGTAGCCACCTGCTCGCTGGTGCGGCCGAAACGGCGCTCACGCCGGCGGTAAGAGGCAATGGCCAGGTCAAGGGCACGGGCGTCAAAATCCGGCCACAAGGTGTCGGTGAAATAGAACTCTGTATAGGCAAGTTGCCACAGCAGGAAATTGCTGACTCGCTGTTCACCACCGGTACGGATGAACAGGTCGGGCTCGGGCAGATCGCCGAGCGCCAGATACGCCTGCAACTGCTCCTCGGTCCAGGGTTCGTTGCAGGCCGCGTGTTCGGCGCGCAGGCGGTTGACCGCCTGCATGATGTCCCAGCGACCGCCATAATTAGCGGCCACCGTCAGCGTCAATCCCCGGTTGGCGGCAGTCAAACGTTGCGCATTGGTAATCAGGTCAACCAGCACGGGATCAAACCGCGAAATATCGCCGATCACCCGGAAACGTATTCCGTTCTGGTGCAGGCGCTCGACCTCCTGCTGCAGCGCGCTGACGAAGAGCTGCATCAGCAGCGAGACCTCTTCTGCAGGGCGGCGCCAGTTTTCGCTGCTGAAAGCAAACAGTGTCAACGCCTCGACACCGCGCTCGGCGCAGCCCTGGACTGCATTGCGCACCGCCTCCACACCCTTGCGATGCCCCGCCACCCGCGGCAAAAAACGGTGTTTTGCCCAGCGCCCGTTGCCATCCATGATGATGGCCACATGGCGCGGTACTGCGCTGCTTCCGGGAATGCCCTGCGTGGAACTGGTCACGCGCGCAGGTCAGATCGCCATGAGGTCGGTTTCCTTGACCTCAAGTGCCTTGTCGATCTCGGCGATCGAACGATCCGTCAGCTTCTGGATGTCATCCTGCGCCCGGCGCTCCTCGTCTTCGGCCACTTCCTTCTTCTTCAGCAGATCCTTGAGATGGGTATTCGCGTCGCGCCGGATATTGCGGACGGCGATTTTTGCCGTTTCGCCTTCCTGGCGCACGACCTTGATCAGGTCGCGTCGCCGCTCTTCGGTCAGCGCCGGCATCGGCACCCGAACCAGATCACCCTGAGTCGCGGGGTTCAGGCCGAGGTCGGCGTCACGGATCGCCTTTTCGACAGCGGACACCATTTTTTTCTCCCAAGGGCTGACGCCGATAGTCCGGCCATCGACCAAAGTGACATTGGCCACCTGGGGCAGCGGCGTCGGTGTGCCGTAATAATCAACCATGACGTGGTCCAGCAGTCCGGTATGCGCGCGGCCGGTGCGGATCTTGCCGAGATCCAGCTTCAGCGCTTCCACCGTTTTCTTCATCTTCTGTTCGGCGTTTTTTTTCACATCAGCAATCATGGCAACCTCCTGTCAAACATGCACCATCGTTCCTTCGTCTTCACCCATGACGACCCGCTTCAGCGCCTGTGGCTTGAGAATGCTGAACACGTTGATCGGCAGTTTCTGGTCCCGGCACAAAGTCAGCGCCGTGGCATCCATCACCTTCAGGTTCTTGATGATCGCCTCGTCGAACGTCAGTTTCTGGTAACGCATCGCGTCCGGGTGCGTCTTCGGGTCATCGGTGTAAACACCATCGACCTTGGTCGCCTTCAACACCAGGTCAACGTTCATTTCCATGCCGCGCAGCGCGGCCGCGGTGTCGGTGGTGAAAAACGGATTGCCGGTACCCGCGGCAAAAATGACAATCTTGCCTTCTTCCAGATAACGCATCGCCTTGCCGCGAATGTACGGTTCGACCACCTGCTCGATATTCAGTGCCGACTGCACGCGGCTCTGCAGGCCGGCATGGCGCATCGCATCCTGCAGCGCCAGTGCGTTCATCACCGTCGCCAGCATGCCCATGTAATCGGCGGTGGCGCGATCCATATGCGAGGCGGCCGGTGCAACACCGCGAAAAATATTGCCGCCCCCGATGACCACGGCGACCTCAACGCCGAGTCGCAACACCTCCGCCACCTCGGCAACAATGCGGTCGATGGTGTTGCGATTGATGCCGTAACTGTCGTCCCCCATCAGCGCTTCCCCGCTCAGTTTCAGCAGGATCCGCTTGTAGGCTGGTGCTTGCGCCATGTATATACCCAAGTTATTGTTTTTAAAGGTATTTAAATATAGCCGCTTAAATCTTTATGCCTGCTGCCGCGCCTGCCCGACCTGGGCCATGACTTCGGCCGCAAAATCGTCCTTCTTCTTCTCGATGCCTTCGCCGACCACATACAGCACGAACCCGGCGACCCTGGCATTGGCCGATTTCAGCAACTGCTCAATGGTCTGCTTGTCGTTCTTGACGAACAACTGGCCGAGCAGCGTCACTTCCTTGAGGAATTTCTGTACCGAACCCTCGACCCGTTTTGCCATGATTTCCGGCGGAATCGACTTGCCCGATTTGGCGGCGTCTTCAGCCGCTTTTTCTGTAGCTACACGACGTTCGGCTTCAATGGCCTCGGCCGCCACTCCGGAAGCATCCAGCGCCTTCGGTTTGCTCGCCGCGATATGCATCGCGATGTCCCTGCCCAGTGACTCTTCGCCGCCGGCCACATCCACCAGCACTCCGATTTTCGCGCCGCAGTGGATATAGGATGCAAGGCGCCCCGCGGCGGCAATACGCACGAAGCGGCGGATGCTGACGTTTTCACCGATCTTGCCGATCAGCGCCTTGCGCCGCTCGTCCACCGTGGCGCCGTCCAGCGGCAGGCCCGACAGGGCTGTGACGTCAGCCGGAGTTTTCTCCGCCACCAGTTTCGCCAGCGCCCCGGAGAAGGCAAGGAAATCGTCATTCTTCGCGACAAAGTCGGTTTCGCAGTTGATCTCGATGATCGCGCCGAGTTTGCCGTCGGCCGCGATATGCACCGCAACCACACCTTCGGCCGCAATGCGTGACGCCGCCTTGCTCGCCTTGTTGCCGAGTTTGACCCGCAGGATTTCTTCGGCCTTGCCCATGTCGCCGCCGGCCTCGGTCAGTGCTTTTTTGCATTCCATCATCGGGGCATCGGTTTTTTCCCGCAGTTCCTTCACCATGCCCGCTGTTATTTCCGCCATTGCTGCAATTCCTCTTGCGCTATTGAGTTTTCCCAAAAACATGACAGCCTCGCTAGAGGCTTGTTTTTGTCATTATTTATGGAGTTTTCAATAATTAAAAAAAAGGGGCTGTACGCCCCTTGAATGTGTCGTGGAGCCGGATCAGGCTGCGGCTGTTTCGCCGTCATCGACCTCGACGAATTCGTCGGAGCCACCTTTGACAATCTCCTGAATGCTGGTGCTGCGGCCTTCAAGAACGGCGTCCGCCATGCCGCGTGCGTAGAGCTTGATCGCGCGGTTCGAGTCATCGTTGCCCGGAATCACGTAATCCACGCCGTCCGGTGAGTGGTTGGTGTCGACGACGCCGATGACGGGGATGCCGAGTTTTTTCGCCTCGGTAATCGCACCCTTCTGGTAACCGACGTCAATCACGAACAGCGCATCCGGCAGGCTGCTCATGTCCTTGATGCCGCCCAGACTGCGCTCAAGTTTGGCGATTTCGCGCTCATACTGCAGGCCTTCCTTCTTCGACAGCTTCTCGAACGAGCCGTCTTCGCGCATGGCCAGCATGTCCTTCAGGCGCTGGATCGAACCCTTGACCGTTTTGTAGTTGGTCAACATGCCGCCGAGCCAGCGGTAGTCAACGTAGGGGGAGCCGCAACGCTGGGCTTCTTCGCGAACGATCTCGCGGGCCTGGCGTTTGGTGCCGACGAACAGGATGCTGCCCTTGTTCGAAGACAGCTGGCGCACGAACTTCAGCGCATCGTGGTAGAGAACCATCGTCTTTTCAAGATTGACGATGTGGATCTTGTTGCGGTGACCGAAAATGTAAGGTGCCATTTTCGGATTCCAGTAACGCGTTTGATGGCCGAAATGTACGCCGGCCTCAAGCATTTCGCGCATGGTGACTGACATGTTGCAATTCTCCAGTTAGGGTTGGTCCGCCACCTGTCCATTGCCACCCGGAAATCCGGGCACCCTTAACGTCGACAGGTGTGTGGGGTTGTTGCCGGGTCCGGCCACACAAAATGTGAAGCCAAAGAACCAAGCTAACTCCTTATTTTAACACGCAAAGCCATTTTCCCTCAAGCCATGTACAGTGCCCGGACCATGGCCACAAAAATACCTTTTGCCATGGCAAAACCCGAATTTTTTGAATGGTTACAACCTGTTAGAATCGCCCCCTCAAGTAACAACCAAGCAACATCCCTTACCTGCGCTGCCGTGCGGCGCGCCTCAAAAACGCTGTCATGCCCGTAAATCTCAAGAATCCGCAGCAAATCGAGGGGATGCGGGTCGCCGGCCGGCTCGCCGCCGAAGTGCTCGACTTCATCACCCCGCACATCAAAGCCGGCATCACCACCGGCGAACTCGACCGCCTCTGTCACGATTACATGGTGAATGTACAAGGCACGATACCGGCGCCGCTGAATTACACCCCGCCGGGTTACACGCCGTACCCGAAATCAATCTGCACTTCTGTCAATCATGTGGTCTGCCACGGCGTCCCGGGTGAAAAAAAACTCAAAAACGGCGACATCATCAATGTCGACATCACGGTCATCAAGGATGGTTTCCACGGCGATACCAGCCGCATGTTCTGTGTCGGACCGCCTTCGATCCAGGCGCGCCGGCTGATCGACCTGACTTACGAGTGCATGTGGCGCGGCATCCGCGCCGTGCGGCCCGGCAATACCCTGGGCGACATCGGTCACGCGATACAGGTCCATGCCGAAAAAAACGGCTGCAGCGTGGTCCGCGAATTCTGCGGCCATGGCATCGGCCTCAATTTCCATGAAGAGCCGCAGATCCTGCATTACGGCAGACCCGGCATGGGCATGCGTCTGGAAGCCGGGATGATTTTCACCGTCGAACCGATGATCAATGCCGGCCGCGCGGACATCCGTCAACTGGCCGACGGCTGGACCATCGTCACCAAGGATCACAGCCTGTCGGCACAGTGGGAGCACACCGTGCTGGTCACCGACCGCGGCTACGAAGTGCTGACCATGTCCGCCGCGACCCCCGCACCGCCCGCCTGAACACGGGTAACAAGAACAATCGCCGCTCTCGCATGAGCAAAGCCCAGGAAGCCCCGACCCGCGCGCCGCGCGCAAGCCCGCAAGACAGCCAGCGGGCGGCACTGGCGGGAGACCGCGCGGCACTGCAAAAACAGTTCGAAGCGGGAAAACTGAGGCACGAACTGCTGCGTCGCCTGACGCTGCTGACAGACCGTCATCTGCGTCTGGCGTGGAAATCACACCAGATGCCGGACCAACTTGCCTTGATCGCCGTTGGCGGTTACGGCCGCGGCCAGCTGTTTCCCCACTCCGATGTCGACATCCTGATCCTGTTGCCGGCCGCCCCGGACACCGCGCTGCGCGAAAAACTCGAGGCGCTGATCGGCGCCTTCTGGGACATCGGGCTGGATGTCGGACACAGCGTGCGTACGCTGGAGGAATGTTTCGAGATCGCGTCCGGCGACATAACCGTTCAGACCAATCTGCTTGAGTCCCGGCTGCTCACCGGCAACCGCGACCTGTACCGGCGCTTCACGCGCAAGGTGCGGCAATCGATCGATCCGGTGGCCTTCCTCAGCGCCAAACGCATCGAACAGCAGGAGCGGCATTCCCGGCACCAGGAGACCAACCTTGAACCAAATCTCAAGGAAAGCGCCGGCGGCCTGCGTGACCTGAACACCATCTTGTGGATTTCCCGCGCCGCAGGTCTGGGCCGGACCTGGCTGGAACTGGCCCGGCGCGGCTTCATTACCCGCGACGAAGCCCGCGCCATCAGCCGCCACGAACGATTGCTGGAGCTGCTGCGCATCCATCTGCATTACCTGGCCGGGCGCCACGAAGACCGTCTGCTGTTCGATCACCAGACTGCGCTTGCCAAACAACTCGGCTTCGCCACCCGTGCCAACCGGCGCGCCAGCGAACGCCTGATGCAGCGTTATTACCTGACGGCAAAATCGGTATACCTGCTCAACACCATCCTGCTGCAGAACCTGGCGCTGCGCATCGCCCCGCCCGCCAACCGCTCGGTGGTCACACCGCTCAATCCACGCTTCGTGATCCGCGGCGAACTGCTGTCCGCACCGGACCCGACCATATTCGAACGCGACCCCCGTTCTATACTAGAGGTGTTTTCATTGCTGCAGCAGCACCATGGCATCAAGGGCATCGGCGCGGTAACCATGCGTGCGCTGTGGCGTGCACGTCGGAACATCAATCCGGCGGCACGTCGCGACCCGCACATGCAGGCACTGTTCATGGACATCCTGCGCAGTCCGACGCGAGTGGTACGCGAACTGCGGCGCATGCACCAGTTCGACATTCTCGGCCGCTACATCCCCGCGTTCGGCCGCGTCACCGGCCAGATGCAGCATGACCTCTACCATGTCTATACGGTGGATGAACACATCCTCAAGGTGGTGCGCAACCTCCGCCGTTTCGCAGTGCCGGAGCTGGCCCACGAATTCCCTCTGTGCAGCCGTTTGATGAGCGAATTCGACAAACCCGAACTGCTCTACCTTGCAGGACTGTTTCACGACATCGCCAAAGGACGCGGCGGCGACCATTCCGACCTCGGCAAGGTCGATGCCCTGCGCTTCTGCAAAACCCACGGCCTGTCACAGGTCGATGCCGATCTGGTGGCCTGGCTGGTGGAACAGCATCTCGTCATGTCGGCTACCGCGCAAAAACAGGATCTGAGCGACCCCGAGGTTTTGCGCAGTTTCGTGCAGCGCGTCGGCGACGAGCGGCACCTGATCGCACTCTACCTGCTGACCGTTGCCGATATCCGCGGCACCAGTCCCAAGGTATGGAATGCATGGAAAGCCAAACTGCTCGAGGACCTGTTTCACACCACCCGGCGCATGCTCACCGGTGAACGCAGCGGACGCCAGGACGGCCAGCGCGGTCGCCAGGAAGATGCGATGGTGCGGCTGCGCCTGTACGCGATCCCGGAGGCGGACTACCGGGAATTCTGGAAACAACTCGATACGGCTTATTTCCTGCGACATGAAGCACAGGAGATCGCCTGGCACACCCGCCATCTGCATCACCGCGTCAATTCTGCCGTGCCGGTGGTCAAGGCACGCCTGTCACCGGTCGGCGAAGGCCTGCAGGTGCTGGTCTATGTCACCGACCAGAAGGAACTGTTTTCGCGGATCTGCAGTTTTTTCGAAGGCATCAGCTTCGACATTTTTGAAGCCAAGATCCACACCACACGTCATGGCTACGCGCTCGATACCTTCCAGATCCAGGATGCGTCCAACCGGCAGCCGGAATACCGCGACCTGATCAGCTATATCGAATACGAACTGACCGACCGCCTGACCAGCAAGGCACCACTGCCACCGCTGACCAAGCCGCGACTGAGCCGGCAACTGCGGCATTTCCCGATTACGCCGGAAGTTTCCATCCAGTCGGATGAGCGCGGTGCTTACCGCATGCTGTCCATCGTCGCCGGCGACCGCCCCGGCCTGCTGTCGCGGATCTCGCGCACGCTGACCGCCTTTGACATCAATCTGCATGCGGCGAAAATCAACACTCTGGGCGCCCGTGCCGAAGATACTTTCGTCGTCAGTGGTGCGGCGTTGGGCAATCCGAAAACCACGGTACGTTTCGAAAGCGAACTGCTCGACCAGTTGCGGATCTGAACGGCGGCGCAAACTGCAAACAAAAACCGCGGGTACAGGCTTCGGCCCCGGTCGCCCGCTCCCGGTTGTTCCGGCTCAGTCGTTTTCGCTCAGTCGTCCTCGCTCAGTCGTCCTCGATTTTCTGCCCTGGAAACAACTCTTCAGTAAAGCCGAAATTACGCAGGTCAAGGATGCGCATCGGGTACAACACGCCGTCGAGATGGTCGCATTCGTGCTGCACCACGCGCGCATGAAAATTTTCCACCGTGCGGTCAATCACGGCACCACGGGCATCGCAGCCCTGGTAACGCAGGCGCAGGTAACGCGGCACCAGCCCGCGCATGCCGGGCACCGACAGGCAGCCTTCCCAACCCTCTTCCATTGCCGCGTCCAAAGGCGTGATCACCGGGTTGATCAGCACCGTCTGCGGCACGGGCTCGGCATCCGGGTAACGCGGGTTGGCTTCAATGCCGAAAATGACCACGCGCAGCGGCACACCGATCTGCGGCGCAGCCAGTCCCGCGCCGTTCAGCGCCTGCATGGTGTCCTGCATGTCGGCGATCAGCGCATGCAGCTCCGGCGTGTCAAAACGCTGCACCGGCTGCGAGATCCGCAGCAGGCGTTCATCACCCATGCGCAGTACGGGTCTAACGGCCATAACGTTGCGCCACGCCGCCAAGAATGATGGCGACACGCCGCATCGCCGCTTCCGCCACCGCGGTGATTTCGGCCATCGCCACACCTTCAATATTGCTGCCGCGCCCGGCCGCCGCGTTGACCACCACACACAGCATCGCGTAATCAATCCCGATCTCGCGCGCCAGCGCCGCCTCCGGCATGCCGGTCATGCCGACGACATCGGCACCGTCCCGTGCCATGCGCTCTATTTCCGCGGCGGTTTCCAGGCGCGGCCCCTGCGTCGCCCCGTAAACACCGCCGTCGCGCAGCACTTCACCCGCAGCGGCGCCGGCCTGCAGCAGGCGGCTGCGCATCGGGCCGTGGAAGGGTCGCGTGAAATCAATGTGCTGCAGCGGTTGCGCAACCCCGTCAAAAAACGTGCTTTCCCGGCCATGGGTGTAGTCGATGATCTGGTCCGGCGCCACCAGCGCCCCCGGATCGAGGCCTTCACGAATGCCACCGACTGTTGTCACCGCGATGACCTCGCGCACACCCTGCGCATGCAAGGCCCAGATATTGGCCCGGTAATTGATCCGGTGCGGCGCGATGGTGTGGCCATCACCATGACGGGCCAGGAACACCACCTCCACGCCATGCAGGCTGCCGACCGTCAGTGCAGCCGAGGGTTCGCCATAAGGCGTAGCCATCACCACCCGCCGCGGAGTCACTAATTCCGCGATCCGGTTCAGTCCGCTGCCGCCGATGATGCCAATCATGTTGGTGCGTTCAGCCCCGGGGCGATTGGTCGTCACGGTTCAGGGCATACACCGCGGGCAGGTTGCGCCACAGGCCGCGCACATCCATGCCGAATCCGAACACATAACGATCCGGCACCTGCACCCCGGCAAAATCAGCCGCCACCGGTTTGGGACGAGGCAGTTGTTTGTCCGCAAACACCGCGATCAGCACCCGCCGTGCTCCAGCGTCCAGCAGCCGGCGGCGGATCGCCGCCAGCGTATGTCCTTCGTCCAGGATGTCATCCACCACCAGCACCGTGCGATCCCGCACCGCCGCCGGCACATCCACGCGCCAGTCCAGTTCGCCACCATGTGTGGCGTCGCCGTAACGCGTGACATCAACATAATCAAAATCCAGCGGAAATCGCAACAACGGCAGCAGCTGCCCGGCGAACACCACGCCGCCGCGCATCACCGCCAGCAGCAGCGGCTGCGCCTCACCCAGCGCAGTTGTAATTTCACCGGCGACGCGCGCCACCGCCTGTTCGACCGCGTCCGGGGCAAGCAGTTGTTCGGCGCGTGCCAGCAAGGCCCTGGCTTCAGCGGGTGAAGATTGCAAAGGCCGGGCATCAATAAGTGAAGGTGACGACATCGTCGTCCATGGCCTGCTCGATCACATAGGCACCGCCGATGATTTCATCAATCTCCGGAATCAGGTCGTCACCCCACAATTCCAGTGTCGGGGTGCAGACCTTGAACCGCACACCCGCCTCATGCGCATCCTTGATGTAATCATAAACACTCTTCGGCGCGTCTTTGGTGACAAACAATTTTTCGGCGACGCCCTTTTTCGCCAGTTCTCCGGCTCGTGCGGTCAGGATCACCTCGACTTCGTAATCCATCGCAGCCGCCACCGTGGCCTGGAAAAACGGCGCACCCAGTTCCGGCACATTGGACGGGTCGGTATTGACCATGATGATCATCAGTTTGCTTGCCATGTAATACCCTGACTGAAAAATTCAGTGCGAAATGCCGGCCGCTGATTATATCCGGACGACCGCGACGCCCCGCTCAGGCCGGCAAGCGCCGCAGATAACGTCTGAACGCCGCGCCGATTTCCGGATGTTTTTTTGCCAATTCCACGTTCGCCTCCAGATAACCGAGCTTGCTGCCGCAGTCATAACGACGGCCTTCGAATTCATAGGCCAGCACGGTTTCACGGCGTTGCAGTCGCGCAATGGCATCGGTCAACTGGATTTCGCCGCCGGCACCAGCCCTGGAACCGGACAACTCGGTGAATATGCGTGGCGTCAGGATATAACGCCCGACCACCCCCAGACGAGACGGCGCCTTCGCTGCCGGCGGTTTTTCGACAATGCCGCTGATCTGATGCGGCGAACGCGAACGCGGCGGCACTGCAACCACGCCATAGCGGGAAATTTCCGCTTTGGGCACCTGCTGCACGGCAATCACCGAGGCGCCATTCGTCCGGTGCAGGCGCTCCATCTGCGCCAGCACCGGCTTGTGCGCATCGATCAGGTCATCGGCCAGCAACACCGCAAACGGTTCGTTGCCTACGGCAGGCCACGCACACAGCACCGCATGGCCCAGCCCCAGCGGCTGCGCCTGGCGCACGAATAAACAATTGACGTTGCGGGGCAATATTGCACGCACTTCCGCCAGCAATTGGGTCCGGCCATTCTGTTCCAGCGCCATTTCCAGCTCGACCGCCTGGTCGAAATGGTCCTCGATCGCGCGTTTGCCACGGCCGGTGACAAAAATCAGCTCGGTCACCCCGGCCACAATCGCCTCTTCCACCGCGTATTGGATCAGCGGTTTGTCGACGACAGGCAACATCTCTTTCGGACTGGCCTTGGTTGCCGGCAAAAAACGGGTGCCCAGTCCGGCCACCGGAAACACCGCCTTGCGGATGGATATGCGTTTCAACGGAAATCCTTTCACTGCTTGCGCTCCGGCTACGACTCCAGCAGCGCAATCAGCTGCTGTTCGTCAATGATCCGGATGCCAAGGGCCTGCGCCTTGTCGAGTTTGCTGCCGGCATCGCTGCCGGCCACCACAAAATCGGTTTTTTTGGACACGCTGCCCGTCACCTTACCTCCTGCTGCTTCGATGCGCGCTTTTGCTTCATCGCGGCTCAGTCCGGGCAGCGCGCCGGTCAGCACAAAAGTCTTGCCGGTCAGGCCGCCGGCAGATACGGTCTGCTGGCGCTCGAATGTTACCCCGCGCTCGATCAGCCGTTCGATGACCTCGAGGTTATGGGGTTGCCGCAGAAAAGTAGCCACGCTGCGCATGATCTCGGGGCCGATGCCGGCCAGCAGCGGCTCCTCGATCTCCAGGCCTTTTGCGCGCCGCTTGGTGTTTTCCTTCTGCAGAAGCTCTTTTTCCGAAATCAGCGCATCCCAATCCGCAGCCAGCAGTGCATCGAGCGTATCGAAATGCGATGCCAGCAGGCGGGAAATTTCCTCGCCAACATGGTAGATGCCGAGGGCGTAGATGAACCGCGCCAGCGTGGTGCGCCTGCTTTTTTCGATGGCAGCAATGATGTTCTCGGCGGATTTTTTAGCCATGCGCTCAAGCCCGGCGAGTTTTTCCAACGTCAGATGCTCACTGTCATATAGATCTGCGGGAGTAGCGATGAGGTCGAGATCGACCAACTGATCCACCAGTTTTTCGCCCAGACCCTCGATGTCCATCGCACGGCGCGACGCAAAATGCAGCAGGGCCTGCTTGCGTTGAGCCGGACAGTACAGTCCACCGGTGCAGCGGTATGCGGCTTCGCTTTCGATGCGTTCTACACGGGACTGGCACACCGGGCAGAGCTCCGGCATCTCGAAGGACTGCACCTCCGCAGGCCGCTTTTCCATCACCACCCGCACCACTTCCGGAATCACGTCACCCGCGCGGCGTACGATCACAGTATCGCCGACATGGACATCCTTCGTGCGCACTTGATCAATGTTATGTAGTGTGGCATTGGTCACATTGACCCCGCCGACAAACACCGGCTGCAGCCGCGCCACCGGTGTCAGTGTACCGGTGCGCCCGACCTGGACATCAATACCCTGCACCACGCTGGTCGCCTCTTCGGCCGGGAATTTATGGGCGATGGCAAACCGCGGCGCCCGCGCGACATGACCCAGCTGCTGCTGTGCCGTCAGGCTGTTGACCTTGTAGACCACGCCGTCGATGTCATACGGCAAACCGGCGCGCGCCTCGCCGATGCGGCGGTAATAATTCAGCAGACCTGCGGCACCACGCACAACGTCTCGCTCGCGCGCCACGCGAAATCCATTTTTATCAATAAAATCAATTACTTGAGAATGACTCTGCAATTGTACCGGCAATTCTGCAGTGCCCAAGCCGTAAGCAAAAAAGGTCAGCTTGCGACCGGCCGTGATGCGCGGATCGAGTTGCCGCAATGAACCCGCCGCCGCGTTGCGCGGATTGACGAAAAGTTTTCCACCCTGCGCCTGTTGCTGTTGATTCAGGCGTTCGAAATCGGCACGTAACATCAGCACCTCACCGCGCACTTCCAGCGACTGCGGCGCAGGGCTCTGCGTCAGTTGCAGCGGAATGGAGCGTATGGTGCGCAGATTTACGGTGACATCTTCCCCGGTGTAACCGTCACCACGGGTGGCGCCGCGCACAAACCGGCCGTTTTCGTAGATCAGGCTGATCGCCAGGCCGTCAAACTTGGGTTCGACTGCGTATTCGATGTCCTCCCGTCCCAGTGCCTCACGGACACGCCGGTCGAAGGCTTCGACTTCATCCGTGGCGAAGGCATTGTTCAGCGACAACATCGGCTGGCGATGCGGCGCCGGCGCGAATTCCGCGAGCGGTGCGGCGCCGACACGCTGCGTCGGTGAATCAGTGCTGATCAGTTCGGGATGCGCGGCTTCCAGTGACTGCAGTTCGCGGAACAGCCGGTCGTATTCAGCATCGGCTATCGACGGCGTGTCGAGCACGTAGTAGCGGTGGTTGTGCTGCTCGATTTCCCGGCGGAGGCGTGCGACGCGCTCCCGCAGCGCGTCCGCGGTCATGCAAACAGCCGTTGCGCCCGCGGACTTCCCGCTGGAATCTCACGCCCGGCCATCGTCGCGCAGATGCCCTGCAACTGGGTTTTGATGCGTGCCAGGCCGGCATCCTGCAGCGGTACGCGGTTGTCGTCGACGACAAATCCACCCAGCATCTCGGCGATCACCATGCCGGCATGGATCATCTGGTCCAGCGCCGCTGCGCCATTGGCGACACGCGGCACATCGAGCAGCAATGTCAGGCCGGAAGTCTGCATCGCAGCCAGCCGTTCTTCGGAAAACGGTTCGGTCTCGTGATTCTCCATCGTGAACAGCGCCTGCCCGCTGCCATCCCGCCCATGGAACAGGCCGTCCGCTTCCAGGCTGAGGCCGGCGGCCAGCGCCGCCGCGGCAACCTGCTCTCCCGGAAACGCCGCACCGGACTGCGCCACGACATTCAGGCCGATCGCCACATCCACCTCGCCGCAAAACGCATCAAGCTCGCGCGCTGCCTGCAATGCCGCAGCCGTATCATCCATCTCCACTTCGCCGCCATGCTGTCCGGCCCAGGCCCGCAGCGCATCACAAAAACCGTTGAGTTGCGGCGCATGCACCGGTCCCGCGCGGTTGACCAGTTGCAGCGCCGCCAGCAGCCGCCGACAGTCGCCATGCGAACCTCGACCCAGCAGCCGCCACACGCCGGCAGTCTCATCCCAGCCCAGCAGGCGCGCCGGTTTGCCGAAAGTCGCCAGCTGCGACAGCAACTCGTGCAACGCGGCATCACCTGCGGGTTCGCCCAGCTCAATGTCAGCAGAAAATTCAATGACCGGATCCGCGCCATCGACGCCAGCCGGTTCCGCGATCGCGGGTCCAGCCGCCACGGAGCCACCCAGGCTGGGCTCGATGCGCGCTGACGGGGCAGCCGGTTCCGGCGCGGCGGTCTTCAACAGTACATCGTCATGACCGCCTTCGAACGCACGCTCCAGCCGCTGGCGCAGCTTGCGCTCCTGCCACAGGTTGAATGCGTACACCCCGCCGACCACCAACAGTCCGATTGCCGCCAATGCGATCTGCAGGTCGCTCATGAAGGGGTCAGCTCCTCAAGCCGCTTCTTCGGTGAGTTTCATCGCGGCGTCGATATCCACCGCCACGACCCGCGACACCCCCGGCTCCTGCATGGTGATGCCGAGCAGCTGATTGGCGAGTTCCATGGTGATCTTGTTGTGGCTGATGAACACGAACTGCGACTGTTCGGACATTTTTTTCACCAGTTCGCAGAAACGTCCGGTGTTGTGGTCATCAAGCGGCGCGTCGACCTCATCCAGCATGCAGAACGGCGCCGGGTTCAGCTTGAATATTGAAAATACCAGCGCCATCGCGGTCAGCGCTTTCTCGCCACCGGACAGCAGGTGGATCGAACTGTTTTTCTTGCCCGGCGGCTGGGCAATGACCTGGACGCCGCAATCAAGAATTTCCTCGCCGGTCAGCAGCAGCTTGGCATTGCCGCCGCCGAACAGCGCGGGGAACATTTTCGAGAAATGGGCGTTGACCTCGTCAAACGTCGACTGCAGGCGTTCCCGGGTTTCACGGTCGATGCGGCGGATGGCGTCTTCCAGCGTGTTCATCGCCGAGGTCAGGTCTTCCGACTGCGCGTCCAGATAAGTCTTGCGCTCCTGCGCCACGCCCAGCTCTTCCAGCGCCGCCAGATTCACCGCGCCCAGCTCCTTGATTTCCGCGTTCAACCGGTTGATCTCGGACTGCAGCGAGCTCGCGCGCTGGCCTTTTTCCAGTTGCTGGGCCAGGACCGTTTCGTCCGCACCGGCCTCCGCCAACTGTTGCGCGTACTGTTCTTCGTTGATCCGCGCTTCCTGTTCCTTCAGTTTCACTTCGTTGATGCGGTCACGCAGCGGCGCAAGCCTCTGCTCGGCTTCCATGCGTTCCTGCTCGACCGCCTTCAGTTGCGCTTCCGTCGCTTCCAGCGCATCGCGGGCCTGGGCCAGCGCCTGCTCTTTCGTGCCGCGCAGCGACAGCGCGATCTGCAACTGGCTCTGCCATGGTGACTCGTCCAGCCGCGACAGGGCTTCCTGCTCGCCGGCCAGCCCCTGGCGCAGGCGTTCGATGTTGTCAGCGACCGCGGCAATCACCCGCTCGATTTCAGCAATCTTGTTCGACGAGGTCTTGCCCTGGAATACGGCCTCCTGCAGTTCGCGGTCGGCCAGTTGCGCCGTTTCCCGCTGCTGGTCAAGCACGGACTGCGCACGGCGGTACAGATCCAGCGCCAGTTCCAGTTCACGCGCAAAACCGCCGGCTTCTTCGCCAAACCGCGCAAGCCTGGCCGTTGCCTCTGCACGATGCGCGGTCTCCGCGGCGGCCTGCTCCGAGATCTCGGCCAATTCCGCGGCAATCTGCTCACCACGCTGCGTCAGCCGCTGGGTCTGTTCGGTCAGCCGCACACCTTCCATCTGCAGCGCATGGTGTTTCTGCTGCAGCCCGCTGACTTCCTCGCGCAATGCGCCCAGCGTGGCTTTTTCAGCGGCGATATGCGCCGCCTGCCCGTCAACCGCGGCGCGCAAGGCATCAATGGCGCTTTTTTTGCCGGCGACATCAACGTCCAGCACTTCGATTTCGCGTTGCCGCGACAACACGCCGTGCAATTCCGAGTCCGGCGCATGAAAGGTCAGGCTGTGCCGGGTGAACAGGTAAGCGTCGCGCGATACCAGCATCGCTCCCGGCGCCAGCTGCGCGCGCAGCGCCAGCCCTGCCGCCAGATCTTCGACGACAAACGCGCCGTGCAGCCAGTCCGCCAGCGCCGCGGCCAGCCGTTGATCACGACAGGTGACAAAACGCGCCAGCGGCGTTGCACGCGCCGGCATCGGCGCCGTGGCCCCCGCATCAACGCCGTCACCAATTTCGGCCACCGCCAGCTTGCCCGGCGGTACATCATTCCAGCTGCCACAGGTTTCCAGGCCATCGAGCGTAACCGCGTTCAGGCGCTCACGCAGCACCGCTTCGAGCGCATCCTCGTAACCGGCTTCGATGCTGATGCCCTGCCACAGCCGCGTGGCGCCATCGAGGCCGTGCGCCGCGATCCAGTCATCAAGATCCGAACCATGCGCCAGCTTGTCCTGCAACTGGCGCAGCGCCTCGGCGCGCGCCTCCATCGCCGTGACGCTCTGCACCGCCTGATCCACTGCAGCCGTGCGTTGCTCCAGTTCCCGCTCCAGCTGCGGCAGTTCGCGCTCCTTCACCGCCACCGCTTCGCGGCGGGCGGCCAGTTCCGCGGCAATGCCGCCGATCTGCGACTGCAACGCGTCGAGCGCCGCGGTATCGGGTTTTTCTAGATTATTCTGTTCCTCGTGCAGGCGGGCATCGCGCGCGGAAAGCCGCTCCAGCACCTGCGTCGCGTGGTTGAGTTTGGTCTGTTCGACCTGACGCGACTGTTCGGCGCGCCCCATCGCCTGCTGCAATTCATCACGCCGCGCACTGGTCGCGCGCCAGGCTTCTTCGGCCAGCGGCAGTTTGGCCCGTTCCTCGGCAATCCGCGCCTCACAAACACCGATCCTGGTCTGCGCCTGCGCGTGTTCGCCCCGCCATTCGGTCAGGCTCGACTGCGACTCCGCGAGTTGCGCTTCAGCGGCGCCCAACTGATTGCCCAGGCTGCCGATCTGCTGTTCGACACGGCTGCGGTTTTCGCGAATGTGCGCGATCTGTTGTTCCAGGCGCGCGATCTCGGCATTGGTTTCATACAAGGCACCCTGCGCCGCATGCACCTCGTCGCCGGCACGATAATGCTGGTTGCGCAATTCTTCGAGGCGACGCTCGGCGTCGCGCAGGCGCGCGGTTTCGGCTTCGAGTTCGTTGCCCAGTTTTTCGATGTCCCGCGCATGGCGGTTGCGGGTTGCCGCCGATTCCTGCCGGCGCGCGAACCACAGCAGATGCTGGGTGCCGGCCACCTGCGTCTGCAAGGCATGATAACGGGTGGCGACTTCAGCCTGCCCCTGCAAGTGGGTCAATTGTTTGTCGAGTTCCAGGCGAATGTCGTCAACCCGCGCCAGATTTTCGCGGGTATCGCGCAGGCGCAATTCGGTTTCGCGGCGGCGTTCGCGGTACTTGGATACGCCGGCAGCCTCTTCGAGGAATACCCGCAACTCTTCCGGCTTGGCCTCGATGACCCGCGAAATCATGCCCTGTTCGATGATCGCATAGGCACGGCTGCCGAGCCCGGTGCCGAGGAAAATGTCGGCAATGTCGCGGCGCCGGACATGGGTGTTGTTGATGTAATACGAGGAATCACCGTCCCGTTCGAGCATGCGCTTGACCGAAATCTCGGCATAACTCGACCACTGACCCGCCGCCTTGCCCAGGCTGTTGTCGAACACCAGCTCAACGGTGGCGCGATTAACCGGCTTCCTGTCGCCGGATCCGTTGAACAGCACGTCCTGCATGGTTGTGCCGCGCAGGTGTTTTGCCGAAGTCTCGCCAAGCACCCAGCGTACGGCGTCGATGATGTTTGATTTGCCGCAGCCGTTGGGCCCGACCACACCCACCAGTTGCCCCGGCACGGGGATATGGGTGGGGTCTACGAAGGACTTGAAACCGGCGAGATTGATTTGCTTGAGGCGCAAGGTGCTGTTCTGCCAAGAAAAAGTTGTGTAGCGAAGCCAAACAGGTAGAATTCAGCGCGCATTTTAACTGAATTGACTCATCAAATTGGTACGGCGCAAATTGATAAAGCGAATTAAACAGGCCGCTAAATGAGCACGCAGCCATCCCGCAAACTCGAGACATTTCCCAATCCGGCACCGGCGCGCGATTTCCGGATTCACATGGAAATACCGGAGTTTACGTGCCTTTGCCCGAAAACCGGGCAACCCGACTTCGCCACACTGATCCTCGATTACGTGCCCGACAAGCGCTGTATCGAACTGAAAAGCCTGAAACTCTACGTCTGGTCGTTCCGCAATCAGGGTGCGTTCCACGAAGCGGTAACCAACCAGATCCTTGATGACCTGGTACGGGCCACCAAACCACGCTATATGCACCTGACTGCACGGTTCTATGTGCGCGGCGGCATTTTCACCACGGTCAGCGCCCAGCATGCGCAGCGCGGTTTCCGGCTTGCCCGCGTACCGGATCTGCCGCTGCTCGAACCCGGATCACCGACCCGCTGACGGAATTCGAGTTGAACCCCCGCCTCGAACTGCTGCAGAGTTACCCGTTTCAGCGCCTCACTGCGCTGCTTGCCGGCCATCAACCACCCGCCTCCGTCAAACCGGTCAATCTGCATATCGGCGAACCCAAACACCCGACGCCGGCTTTTATACGCGACACGCTGGTCGCCAACCTCGACGGCCTGTCCCGTTATCCGCTCACGCTGGGCAGCGATGCGCTGCGCCTGGCCATTGCCCATTGGATCGCCAGACGTTATGCGATTCCGCAACCCGACCCGGCAACACAGGTGCTGCCGGTCAACGGCAGCCGTGAAGCACTGTTTGCCTTCGCCCAATCCGTGATCGACAGCAGTCGCCCGTCACCGACGGTGATCTGCCCCAATCCGTTTTATCAAATCTACGAGGGTGCGGCGCTGCTCGCCGGTGCGCAGCTGGAGTTCATCAATACCCTGTCCGCAGACAACTTCGCCTTTGATCTGGGCCAGTTGCCGGAAACCGTCTGGCGCCGCGCACAGTTGATGTATGTCTGCTCCCCCGGCAATCCCACGGGCAAGGTATTGACGCTGGAAGACTGGCGGCGACTGTTCGAATACGCGGACCGTTACCAGTGCGTCATTGCAGCCGATGAGTGTTATTCGGAAATTTATTTCGACGAAACCAAACCGCCGCTGGGTGCACTGGCCGCGGCGGCACAACTCGGCCGCGCCGATTTCCGCAACCTGGTCGTATTCTCCAGCCTGTCGAAACGCTCCAACGTGCCGGGCATGCGTTCAGGGTTTGTCGCCGGCGACGCCGCGATCATCAAAAAGTTTTATCTCTACCGCAGCTATCACGGCGGCGCGATGAGCCCGCCGCTGCAGGCCGCAAGTGTCGCTGCCTGGCAGGACGAGAAACATGTCGTGGCCAACCGCGCGCTGTACCGGGAAAAATTCAAGGCCGTGATCGACATTCTGCGACCGGAACTCCCGGCGGAATGGCCGGACGCCGCGTTTTACCTGTGGTTGAAGACGCCGATCGACGATCTTGAATTCACCCGCCGCCTGCACGAGACCGAAGGCATCAGCGTGCTGCCCGGGAGTTATCTGGCCCGCGAAGCGCGCGGCATCAACCCGGGTGCCCATCGCATCCGCATCGCATTGGTCGCCACCGTAGCCGAATGTGTGGAAGCGGCGCACCGCCTGCGGCGCTTTGCGGCCTCGTTGTAATCCTGCCGCCTCATTGTAAAAAAGGAACCGGACATGCAAAAACTGCAAAACACCATCGAACAAGCCTGGGAAAACCGTGCCTCGTTGTCACCCGCCACCGCCCCCGCCGACGTACGCCGCGCCGTCGATGACACCATCGCCATGCTTGACGCCGGCACCCTGCGCGTCGCCGAAAAGCGCGATGGTCAATGGCAGACCAATGAATGGGCGAAAAAAGCCGTGCTGCTGTCGTTCCGCCTTCAGGACAACGTGGTGATGCAGGACGGCACTACGCGTTATTACGACAAGGTCGCGCCGAAATTTGCCAACTACGACGAGGCCGCCTTCAAGGCCGGTGGTTTCCGCGTGGTGCCCCCTGCTGCCGCCCGCAGGGGCGTGTTCATCGCCAAAAACGTGATCCTGATGCCGTCCTTTGTCAACATCGGCGCCTATGTCGATGAAGGCACCATGGTCGATACCTGGGCCACGGTAGGCTCCTGCGCACAGATCGGCAAAAACGTGCACCTGTCGGGTGGCGTCGGCATCGGCGGCGTGCTGGAGCCGTTGCAGGCCAACCCGACCATCATCGAGGACAACTGTTTCGTCGGCGCACGCTCGGAAATCGTTGAAGGCGTGGTGGTCGAGGAAGGTTCGGTGATTTCGATGGGGGTGTTCATCGGCCAGAGCACCAAGATTTATGACCGCGCCTCGGGCAAGGTGCTGTACGGTCGCGTACCTGCCGGATCTGTCGTGGTCTCGGGCTCGCTGCCCTCGTCCGACGGCAAGTGCAGCCTTTACTGCGCAGTCATCGTCAAACGGGTGGACGCCAAAACCCGCGCCAAAACCAGCATCAACGATCTGCTGCGCAGCGACGATTAAACAAGCGGCTCGCAGCCGCGCCGACAATGCTTTGCAAGGCCGGGTATAGTTGGCAAAATGAGCTGAAATGGTCTGAACGCCGAATACGGCGCCAACAGGGGAAACACCATGTTCGTCACACCACTGTTCAAATTGATGGCCGACAAGCAGGCGTCGGACATGTTTTTCACCTCCGGCGCCCCGATCCAGATCAAGATCAACGGCACCGTGATGCCGATCAACAACCAGCCGCTGGATCCCGAGCAGGTCAAAAAGATCAGTTACGAGCTGATGACCGAGCCACAGATCAAGGAATTCGAGACCAGGCACGAAATGAATTTCGCCCAGAGCGGCGGCGAACTCGGCAATTTCCGCATCAACATTTTCCAACAGAAAAACACCGTGGCGATGGTGATCCGTTTCGTCAAGCCTGATGTGCCGGCCTTCGACTCCCTGGGCCTGCCGGATGTGCTGAAAGAAGTGATCATGGAAAAGCTGGGGCTGATCCTGATTGTCGGTTCCACCGGTTCAGGCAAATCGACCACCATGGCCTCGATGATCGATTACCGCAACACCATCAAGACCGGCCACATCCTGACCATCGAAGATCCGGTGGAATTCATCTTCAAACACAAAAAATCCATCGTCAACCAGCGTGAAGTCCGAGTCGACACCCATACCTACGAAAATGCGCTGATCAGCGCGATGCGCGAGGCCCCCGACCTGCTGATGGTCGGCGAAATCCGCGACCGCGAAACGCTGCAGAGCTCGCTGCTGTTCGCACAGACGGGACATCTGTGCATGTCCACGCTGCATGCCAACAACAGTTACAACGCGCTGAACCGCATCATCGGTTTTTTCCCGCGCGAAGCGCGCGAGAGCCTGCAGGCCGACCTGTCGATCGCGCTGCGCTGCGTGATCTCGCAGC
Source organism: Burkholderiales bacterium (assembly GCA_019744975.1). Lineage (GTDB taxonomy): Bacteria > Pseudomonadota > Gammaproteobacteria > Burkholderiales > SG8-41. The sequence continues at coordinate 102,872 of JAIETP010000020.1, read as the reverse complement.
GCCTGGTCAAATCCGTCGACGGCAAACGTGTTGCCGCGGTCGAGGTCATGCTCAATACCAAACACATCCAGGAACTGATCAAGTCCGGCGAGATCAACCAGATCAAGGACGCGATGGAGCAAAGCCTGTCGCCGGGATCAAAAACCTTCGAGCAGGCCTTGTTCGAACATTACCGGGCCGGTCGCATCACCATGGAAGAGGCGCTGGCCAACGCCGACTCGCCGAGCAATCTGCACAATCTGATCAGTAACGCGCCCAAGGGCGGAAGCGCGGCGAACACCCCGCCGCCCGGTGAAAACGGCCGGACCACCAGCGGCATCAACGATGACCTGTCGAGCATCAAACTCAACCTTGATGCGTTGGGCTGAATAAGCAGGCTGAATAAGCAAAACGCCTGAATTGCACATAAGTATTTGTTTTTATTGATATTTTAAGTGTCCCGCGCGTCAACACCCACCGCACCGCCAAACACCCCGCGGCAACTGATCGCCGAAGCCGCCAGACATTTTCGCAGCGCCCGCCTCGCCTACGGCCACGGCACGCTCAACGCTGATGATGAAGCCGCCTGGCTGATGGTGCATGCGCTGGGTTGTCCGTTTGAAGACCTCGCCGCACGACTCGACCAGCCTCTGCCCGCAAACATCGCGCGACGCGCGCAACAGCTGTTCGCGCGCCGCATCAGCGAACGTATTCCCGCCGCCTACCTGACGCACGAAGCCTGGCTCGGCGAATACCGCTTCTATGTCGATGAACGTGTCATCGTGCCGCGCTCGTACATCGCCGAACTGCTGCAGTCGCGTTTGCAACCGTGGCTGAAACCACGTCAGTCGCCGCAAACAATCCTGGATTTGTGCACCGGCTCTGGCTGCCTTGCCATCGTTGCCGCGCATACCTTCCCGCGTGCACAGGTCGATGGCGTCGACATCTCCAGTCCGGCGCTTGCCGTAGCACGGCGCAATGTGCGCGAACACCGGCTGACGCAGCGCCTGCAACTGATCCGCTCCGACCTGTTCACCAGCCTCGCCGGCAGACGTTACGACCTGATCCTGAGCAATCCACCTTACGTACGCGAGCCGGTGATGCGGACATTGCCTGCGGAATATCGCAAGGAGCCGGCGCTGGCGCTGCACGGCGGCACTGATGGCCTGGATCTCGTGCGCCGCATCCTGGCGGAAGCAGCGGCGCATCTCACGCCGCAGGGCTGGCTGGTGCTTGAAGTCGGGCATAACCGGGCACGCGTCGAACGCGCATTCCCGGAATTACCTATGATCTGGGCGGAGACGAGCGGCGGGGACGACTGTGTTCTGTTGTTGCAGAGGGCAGCATTGGCGGCGCTTCCGTCTGCTCCGGCGCCGAAGCCCAGGCCAGCAGTTGTTCGACGTCGCCGGACTCCAGCTCAATGAACTGACCGCGCTTCAACCGCGGCGGCAGCGCGACAATGCCGAAACGCACGCGCATCAGCCGGCTTACCGTCAGGTTCTGTGATTCGAACAAACGCCGTACCACGCGATTGCGACCTTCGCGCAACAGCACGCGGAACCAGCGGTTGGCGCCGTCACCGCCCTCTTCCTCCAGATGTTCGAAACGGGCGACGCCGTCTTCGAGCTGCACTCCCGCGCGCAGCGCATCAAGGCTGGCCGGATTAATGGCACCCAAAACCCTCACCGCGTATTCACGTTCGACCTCGAAGCGCGGATGCATCATGCGATTGGCAAGGTCGCCCGAGGTCGTAAAAATCAGCAGGCCGCTGGTATTGAAGTCGAGGCGTCCGATCGCCAGCCATTTCGCACCGCGCGCCGGAGGCAGTTTGCTGAACACCGTCGGCCGGCCCTGAGGATCATCATTGCTGACGATTTCGCCTTCCGGCTTGTGATACAGCAGCACCCGCGGCAACTGGCCCTGCTGCGGCCAGCGCACGATCCGCGCACCGACCTTGACATGGTCTTCCGCCGTCACCCGGTCGCCGATGCCGGCGACCTTGCCGTTGACCATGACCTCGCCGGCGCGGATGCGCTCCTCCATTGCGCGGCGTGACCCCAGGCCGGCCTGTGCCAGCATCTTGTGCAGCTTTTCGCCGCGCATATCCGCCGGCGCCTGACCCGTTGATTTGACCGCCACTTCAGCAGCGACAGGCGCCTGACTCTGTCCGCGAATCTCTCCGCGAGCCTCACCGCGCGGCGCAGTTTGCGCCTTGGGATCCACTTTCGGCTGCGGATTGCGAAACGGGCTGCGTTTTTTCCGTGCGCCTGTCATGCGCCAACCGATCCCGGCCCCGCTTGGGCGGGTTTCCTGGGTAATCTTTGTGATAACTCACGAGCTGATCTTGTTGATTTCATGGTTTGGTGTATGCTGATTCCTGAATTTCGCAGTATACAGAGCCTATAAATTTGCCGCCCCCTCTCCGAAGCTTAGGGGCAGGCAAGGGAGAATAAAAATGAAATTCAGGGGTAAGGCTGTAATCTGTATCGGGCTTCTGGCAATAGTGACATCGGCCAGCACAGCATTTGCCGCTCCCGCCGACGAAGTCAAAGCCTTGCTCGACAAGGGCAATGCCGCCGCAGCTTACGCGCTGGGCAAGAATCACCCTGATCAACTCGGCAATCCGCAGTTCGACTTCTACTTTGGCGTGGCCGCCATCGACAGCGGCCATGCCGGCGAAGGCGTACTCGCCCTGGAGCGCTATGCCGTCAACTTCCCGGATAACGTCAACGCGAGGCTGGAACTCGCACGCGGCTACTTCGTCATGGGAGATGATGTCCGTGCCCGAGAAGAATTCGAGGCGATCCTGAACACCAAGCCGCCCGCGGCGGTCGCTGCCAATATCGAGCGTTTCCTCGACGCCCTGCGCTCACGCGAAAGCACTTACCGCACGACCGCAGGCCTGTTTGTGGAATTGGGTTATGGTTACGACAGCAACGTCAACGGTGGTGTCGGCAGCGCCAATATCAATCTTCCGGTTTTCGGCAACGTCGTGATCGGCCAGACCGGCGTCAAGACCGGATCCAACTTCAGCTGGCTCGCCATCGGCGGCCAGATCTCGCATCCTATTTCTCCGGGTCTGGCCGTGTTCGCCGGTGGCCAGATAGACGGCAAATTCAACAGTTCGGGCGATGCCCAGCAATTCGACCAGGGCAATATTGCCGCGAACGGCGGCATCTCGTATTTCAAGGACAGAAATTTCTATCGCCTCACCGCTTCACGCGCGGAGGCCACCGTCGACTACAACCGTTTCCGGACCGTCAGCAGCCTGTCCGGGGAATGGCTGCACCAGCTTGACGAACTGCAGACCATCAGCCCGTTCGTGCAGATCGCGGAATTCGATTATGCCGGCAACAACAGGGTCCGCGATGCCGAGTTCCATGCCGCAGGTATCGGGTACCGCAAAGCCTTCATCGACAAATGGCAGCCCCTGCTGACGCTCAGCATCAACACCGGGAAAGAACGCAATACCGAAGGCCGGCCGGATCTCGGTCGCGAAATTTACGGCGGACGGGCCGCACTCGCCATCACACCGATTCCCAAGTGGGCGCTCTCTGTCGGCGGCACCTACCAGAAAAGCCGCTATGACGGGCCGGATCTGCTTCTGGGCACCACGCGCAGCGACAATTATTATGCCGCCGATGCGGTTGCAAGTTACGCCTACACGCGGGACCTGAGTCTGCGCGCCGAACTGCTGCTGTCGAAGAATTCATCGAACCTCGAGCTCTACACGTACCGGCGGGACATGCTGACATTCAAGATTCGCTACGATTTCAGGTAAGGGGAACATCATGAAACCACTTCTGCCCCGCTTTGCCTTCATGGTTGCACTGGGACTCGCCACCACGGCCCATGCCGCAGACGTCGGCCGGGTGCTGCTCGCCGCCGGCAATGCGGTTGCGGTCCGCGGCAATCAAACCGTCAGCCTCACTTACGGCGCGATGATCCAGGACAAGGATCTGCTGCGCACGGGTGCGGCGAGCAACCTGCAGGTGCGCTTCAGCGATGAGAGCATTGTCTCCCTGAAGGAAAACAGCGAGCTGCGGATCGACGATTTCCGCTTTTCCGGCAAGGAAGACGGCAACGAACGCGGATTTCTCAGCCTGCTCAAGGGAGGGCTGCGCACAGTGACCGGGCTGGTGGGTCGCGCCAACCACGCCAACTACCGGCTGAGTACGGTTACCGCGACCATCGGCATCCGCGGCACCGACTACGCGGCAACCTTATGCCAAGGCGATTGCCGCAACAGCGACGGCTCGCTGGCCAAAGACGGACTCTATGGGCGCACTCACGGCATTTCGCACGGCACCAACCACATCGACGTGTCCAATGAGCGGGACCAGAAATCCTTCGGCATCAACGAAAATTTCTACGTCGCCGACGCCAAAAGCATTGTTGAACCCCTGCTGGTGGCGCCCGATTTTGTATCCAACAAGCTGGAGAGCCGCAAGCAGGGCGGCACCAAGAGCGCGTCCGGTGGTTCGGGAACGGAACAGGCCACGACCGGCGGTGCGGCTTCGGAAAGCCGCCCGAGCACCACACCGGAGGCCCTGCCGCAACTGCAGTTCGTGGCCACTCAATCGCTCGGTCCGCAGGGAACGCCGGCAGTACTGCCTCCGGCTAACGGCTGGGTTGTCATCTATCCCTTTTTCAGCACTGCTGAAGCCGTATTTGACGGTAATAAAGATGTAGGCGTTTACAACAGCCTGAACCAACTTTTGTCCTATGGCACCGCAGGCATCGCCCCCTATGGCACCAGCGGTGGGGCCATAGTCGACACTGGCAGCTATATCTACCCCAATGGTCAGGTGCTGACCTGGGGTCGCTGGACCGGCAATACGCAGATTCTGACTCTTGGCGGCACGCCCTTGAGCAACGTACCGGTGCTGTTCGGCACGGCCACCGGGCTGACCCAGGGAAACAGCTCCCTTCAGCCTTCCAGCGGCACCGCCACCTACACCTACGTGGGCGGCCCTTCGCCGGTTGATGCCGGTGGCAACACAGGAACGCTGACGAGCAGTTCCCTGACCTTGAATTTCACCGCTCAATCCGCCACCTACAGCATGAGCGCCAATTTTTCAGGGGCGGCTTTTACGGTAAGTGGCATTGGCAGCAGAACCTACGGCATCCGTACCGGTGATTTCGGCGGCAGTCTTTCCGGAACTTGCACCGGTATCTATTGCGCAAACCCGAGTGTATCCGGTGGCTTTGACATTGGCACCGGCGGACCCAACGGCTATGAACTGGCCGTCGTCGGCGGCGGGTTTAACGGCACTCTGGCGGGACCCGTCGTGTTTCTCAATTCCTACCAGAGCAACAGCTTCACTCCGGGTCCCAGTGGTCAGACCGGTGAGCTTGCGTTTGCCAGCGCAACACCTTCATTCGCCAACAACACTGGCACCGGCTCGCTGTCCCAGTTTTCCGGGACCAATCTGATCGCATTTGGTAACGGATCCCCCGGCTCCGCGTTAAGTGGCAGCCTCGGTGCGGGAACTGTCATTGAAACCGGCAGCACTTTGTTGGTGGATGGCAGCACCATGAACTGGGGCCGCTGGTCCGGTTCAACGACGGTCTTTCCGTCTCCGAACACCGGCGTCACAAGCCCGCCGACCGGCGTGCCGTACGTGGTCGGGAATGGCAATACGGTCCTGCCGATCAGCGGCAGTTTTACCTACACCTTTGCCGGTGGCCCCAATCCCGTCAACACATCAGGCGCCATAGGATTGTTCAGTGGCGGGGCTCTGAACATTTCGTTCGGCGCGACCAGCGGCACGATTGCAGTCGCAACACCGCTTACGCTGGCTGTAGGCGGCGTCAACTACAGTCTCACGACCTGCACCGCCTGCACCTTCACCAATTCGCCGGCCATTACCAATACCATGAGTCTCTCCGGTACTTGCGTGGGTGGTGTATGCAGCGCGTCGGCACCAGCCAGCAGCAACGCAACGGGAGTATTTGTCGGCCCGCAAGGTGCCGGCCTTGCGCTGGCAGGCAACATCTTTTCTCCGGCGCCGACCGTGGCTTTTGCCGCCGGATTCAAGCGATAACGTCTTATTCCGACCTGCCTGCGCTAACCCAGCACGTCGCGTCGTTCCTGCACCGCCTGCGCCAGCGTGCCGCTGTCGACATGCTCGAGTTCGCCGCCGACCGGAAGACCGCGCGCGATACGCGTGACCTTGACACCTTTGGCACGCAGCAGTTCGCCGGCATAGTGCGCAGTGGCCTCGCCCTCCACCGTAAAATTGGTGGCCAGCACCACTTCCTGCACCACGCCATCGGCGGCGCGCTGCAACAGGCGTTCGAGGTGGATGTCTTTCGGCCCGATGCCGTCCAGCGGCGACAAGGCGCCCATCAGCACAAAATACAGTCCGTCATGGCACTGCGCCTGCTCCATCATCAGCAGGTCGCCCGGTGTTTCGACGACGCATAACAACCGGCTGTTGCGCCGCGGCGACAGGCACAACTGGCACACCGGTTCCTCGGAAAAATTGTTGCAGCGTTCGCAATGGCGCACCCGCTGCAGCGCCGCGCCCATGGTTACGGCCAGACGCTCAGCACCCTGCCTGTCACGCTGCATCAGGTGGAAGGCCATGCGCTGCGCCGAACGCGGCCCGACACCGGGCAGGCAGCGCAGCGCATCAATCAGGGCTTGCAGCGATGGCGGTGAATTCACAATAGGAGTTTAATATAAGTATTTGATTTTATTATATAATTTAACAAATCAAAATGGCAGCTTCATGCCCGGCGGCAAGGGCAGCCCGGCGGTCACTCCGGCCATTTTTTCCTGGCTGGTGGCTTCGACCTTGCGCACGGCGTCATTCATGGCCAACGCGATCAGGTCCTCAAGCATGTCCTTGTCATCGCCGATGACCGACGGGTCGATGGCGACGCGCTTGACCTCATGTTTGCAGGTCATGACCACCTTGACCGCACCCGACCCCGCCTGCCCCTCAACCTCGATCAGTGCGAGCTGCTCCTGCATCTTGCGCATGTTGTCCTGCATCTGCTGCGCCTGTTTCATCAATCCCGCGAGCTGACCTTTCATCATGATGACAACCTTTTCTGTTTACTTTGGTTTGATGGAAGCATCCTCGACCGAGCCGCCGAAATCCTCCAGCAGTTCAAGGACAAAGGGATCCTCGCGGATTTCGGCGACGGCCGCCGCCTGCCGCTGCTCGGTCTTGCGGTCGGTCATCGCCTTGGGCGACACACCCGCCACTTCGCCGGCCAGGAAAGTCACCCGCAGCTGCGCGCCCAGCAACTGGCGCAGCGCTGCGGTCAATCTGTCACGGTAGGTTTTATCGAACATGCGTTCGTCCGCCGGCGAGATGCGCAGCTCGATCATCTCCGCCGTGCGCTTTGTCATTTCACAGCGCAGCGCCAGCTGGTTGGCCATCGCGCTGAGGCCCAGTTGCCCGACCAGCTCCACCCAGGACGAAGGATCGGCCCTGACCGCGGACGCCGCCGGCCTTGCGGTGGACGCAGTCGCTGCAACAGCCGGAGTCTTCGCCGGCGCCATGGTCACGGCAGCGCTGCTTGCCGCGACAGCGCCCGGCGCAAAAGCCAGCATGCGCAACAGCGTCATCATGAAACCGGCATGTTCGTCCGGCGCCAGGCCGATCTCGGCCCGCCCCTGCACGGCAATCTGGTAATACAGTTGCAGGTCTTCGGCAGCCAGGGTTTTGGACAATTCGAGTATGGCCGCTGCGTCCGGATCATCCGCGGCGATACTTTGCGGCACCACCTGCGCCAGCGCCACCCGGTGCAGCAGCGACGCCAGATCCTGCAGCGCCGACTCGAAGGACAGGCTGCGCTCGGCCATGCGTTCGGCACCGGCCACCAGTTCCGCGCCGTCGCGTTCGGCCAATGCCTTGAGTATCACGTAGAGATAGGTCTGGTCCACCGCGCCCAGCATCGCGCGCGTCGAAGCCTCGTCCAGTTTGCCGCCGCCATGGGCAATCGCCTGATCGAGCAGGCTCAGCGCGTCACGCAGGCTGCCTTCGGCGGCGCGCGCCACCAGCGCGATCGACTGCGAATCCGCCGGCACGTTTTCCGCGGCAAGGATTTCCGCCAGGCGCTCGCGGATCTGCGGCTGCGGAATCTGTTTCAGACCGAACTGCAGGCAACGCGACAGCACCGTCACCGGAATTTTCTGCGGATCGGTGGTGGCGAGGATGAATTTCACATGGCCCGGCGGCTCTTCCAGCGTTTTCAGCATGGCGTTGAACGCGGAGCGCGACAACATGTGCACTTCGTCGATGATGTACACCTTGTAGCGCCCGCTGGTCGGCGCATACAGCGCGTTTTCCAGCAATTCGCGCATATTGTCGACTTGGGTGTTGGACGCGGCGTCGAGTTCGATCAGATCGACAAAACGGCCAGCATCGATTTCCGTGCAGGCCGCACATTTGCCGCAGGGCGTGTCGGTAACGCCGGTTTCGCAATTCAGCGACTTCGCCAGGATGCGCGCCAGTGTGGTCTTGCCGACACCGCGGGTACCGGTGAACAGGTAGGCATGGTGCAGCCGCTGCTGGCGCAGCGCATTGGTCAGCGCGCGCACCACGTGCTCCTGGCCGACCAGTTCGGTAAAGCTGCGGGGGCGCCACTTGCGGGCAAGAACCTGGGTCACGGCGGCTCGCGTTAACTAGGGAAAGCAGGAAAAAGAAAAATCAGCCAAGACCGTTATTTTACCGGCAAAGCCGCCAGCCAGAAGCGCGGACGCAAGCGGTCAGCGGAAACAGTCCTGCAGACGCCGCCGGCAAAACCTGCGCGGCGCACCGCTTGTCTTGTTATTGACAAAAAACAAAAAACGGACGGCCACGCCGTCCGTTTTTTTGGAATTGGGGTGGCGAGCCTAACCCCCGGCACTCGCATTAAATAGCTGTGGCTGCTTCCTTCCGGACCTGACCAGGTTCACTACCATGCGATGCGGGGAGGCCCGCCGTAAGAAAGTCGTAAGTATGCCCGCGAATCCCGGGAAACGCCACGGCCTCGGGGCCGCGGCGGCTTTACAAGACAGGGGCGTTAATGATTTTATAGCGCATAAACAGCTGCGTCGAGACGATCTGTCGGAAACCTTGTGCCAACTGGCGGCTGCGCCGTCATTGATACTGCGATCACACCCGATCCAACCCGATCACAATCGACCGCACCAATTACCATCGGAATAACAGCCATCGGAGGAGCGTCATGTCCACCCCAGCATCCGGAACCATTGAATCAGTCCTGCATGAAACCCGCGTGTTTCCGCCGGATGCAAAACTGGTCGCTCAGGCGAACATTTCCGGCATGGACGCCTACCGCGCGATGTGCGCCGCCGCCGAAAAGGACTACACCGGCTTCTGGGCCGATCTGGCACGCAAACACCTGCTTTGGAAAAAACCGTTCACCCAGACCTTCGACGGTTCCAAGGCGCCGTTTTTCCGCTGGTTCGCCGACGGCACGTTGAACGCGTCGTACAACTGCCTCGACCGGCATCTGCAGACGCAGCCCGACAAAACCGCGGTCATTTTCGAGGCCGATGACGGCAAAATCACCAGGGCCAGCTACCACGACCTCCACCGCCGGACCTGCATGCTGGCCAACGGCCTCAAGTCACGCGGCATCAAAAAAGGCGATCGCGTCATCATCTACATGCCGATGTCGATCGAAGCGATTGTCGCCATGCAGGCCTGCGCGCGCATCGGCGCCATACACTCGGTGGTGTTCGGCGGCTTTTCGGCAAAAAGCCTGCAGGAACGCATCATCGACGCCGGCGCTGTGGCCGTACTGACCGCCGACGAACAGATGCGCGGCGGCAAGGCGATTGCGCTGAAGACTGCGGTTGATGACGGCATCGCCCTCGGCGGCTGCGAATCAATCAAGTCGGTCGTGGTCTACCAACGCACCGGCGGCAAGGTCAACTGGAACGCAAAAATCGATGTCTGGCTGCATGACCTGGTCAAAGGCCAGCCGGATGCCTGCGAACCGGAATGGGTCGACGCTGAACATCCGCTGTTCATTCTCTACACCTCCGGTTCCACCGGCAAACCCAAGGGCATCCAGCATTCCACCGGCGGATACCTGCTGTGGACCATCCTGACGATGAAGTGGACCTTTGACCACAAACCGACCGACGTATTCTGGTGCACCGCTGATGTGGGCTGGGTCACAGGCCATTCCTATGTCTGTTACGGTCCGCTGGCCTGCGGCGGCACCGAAGTCGTTTTTGAAGGGGTGCCGACCTGGCCGGATGCCGGACGGTTCTGGAAAATGATCCAGGATCACAAAGTCACGGTGTTCTACACCGCACCGACCGCGATTCGTTCACTGATCAAGGCCGGCGGCGACCTGCCGAAAAAATACGATCTGACGAGCCTGCGCATCCTCGGCACCGTCGGCGAGCCGATCAATCCCGAAGCCTGGATGTGGTATCACGAAACCGTCGGCGGCACCCGCTGCCCCATTGTCGATACCTGGTGGCAGACTGAAACGGGGGGCCACATGATCACCCCGCTGCCCGGCGCAACACCGACCAAACCGGGTTCAGCCACCCTGCCGCTGCCCGGCATCATTGCCGACATCGTCGATGAAACCGGACATTCCGTGGGCAAGGGCAAAGGCGGCATCCTGGTCATCAAAAAACCCTGGCCGTCAATGCTGCGCACGATCTGGGGCGACCCGGAGCGTTTCAAAAAAACCTATTTCCCGGAGGATTTCCAGGGCAAGTACTATCTGGCTGGAGACGGTGCAACCTATGATGAGGACGGCTACATCCGCATCATGGGTCGTATCGATGACGTATTGAACGTCTCCGGCCACCGTCTCGGCACCATGGAAATCGAATCGGCGCTGGTCGCCAATAGCGCGCTGGTTGCCGAAGCGGCCGTGGTCGGCCGCCCCGATGAGCTTACCGGCGAGGCCGTGGTCGCCTTTGTTGTGCTGAAACAGGCGCGCCCTGAAGGGGATGCCGCAAAAAAAATCATCAAGGAACTGCAGGACTGGGTGGGCAAGGAAATCGGCCCCATCGCCAAACCCCGGGACATCCGCTTCGGCGACAACCTGCCGAAGACCCGCTCCGGCAAAATCATGCGCCGGCTGCTGCGCTCGATCGCCAAGGGCGAGGACATCGTGCAGGATGTGTCGACACTGGAAAATCCGGCGATCCTTGACCAGCTCAAACAAACCCCGAAATAAGCCGCCCGTACGGACGACCGCCGCCCGCACTGACACATCGTGACCGGCCCCACCCTCAAAGGACAACGCCTGGTGGCGTTGTTCCTGCTCGGCTGCCTGCTGTTCAACTTTCCGCTGCTGGCACTGTTTACCGGCAACACACGCATCTGGGGAATACCGCTGATTTATATCTACGTGTTTGCCGCGTGGATGGCCATCATCGCCTTGATGGCCCTGATCATCGAACGCAAGGATCGTTAGGATCATGCTTTCCGGTGCGCTGATCGTTGTTCTGTCCTTCGCTTACGTCGGCCTGCTGTTCGCCATCGCCTATTACGGCGACAAACGTGCCGATGCCGGGCGCAGCATCATCGCCAATCCGTACATCTACACGCTGTCGCTGGCGGTGTATTGCACGTCCTGGACCTTCTACGGCAGCGTCGGCCGCGCGGCGACCAGCGGCATCGGCTTTCTACCGATCTACCTCGGACCAACGCTGATGGCCGCGTTATGGTGGTACGTGCTGCTGAAAATGATCCGCATCAGCAAGGCACACCGTATCACCTCCATTGCCGACTTCATCGCCTCGCGATACGGCAAAAGCCATCTGCTGGGCGGTCTGGTCACCATCATTGCCGTACTGGGCATCGTGCCCTACATCGCCTTGCAGCTGAAAGCGATCTCGGCCAGTTTTTCGACCATGCTGCAGTACCCGAACGTCATTGCCTCCACCGCCTCGCTGCCTTTCCTCCAGGACAACACCTTTTACATTGCGATGTTGCTGGCGGCGTTCACCATTCTGTTCGGCACCCGGCACCTCGATGCCACTGAGCGCCACGAAGGCCTGGTCGCCGTCATTGCTTTTGAATCCATCGTCAAACTGGTCGCCTTCATCGCCGTTGGCGTGTTCGTGACCTGGGGCATGTTCGACGGTTTTGCCGACGTGTTCGCCAAGGCCGCGGCAGTACCCGAATTGAACGCATTGCTGGTCCAGGGCGGCGCCGCCGGCAACTACACAACATGGGCGTCGCTGACAGTGCTGTCGATGCTGGCGATCATCCTGCTGCCACGCCAATTCCAGGTTTCTGTCGTCGAAAACGTCAACGAGCGCCACCTGAACAAGGCGATCTGGCTGTTTCCGCTGTACCTGTTCGCGATCAATATTTTTGTGCTGCCGATCGCGCTCGGCGGACTGATGCACTTCCCGGCCGGCACCGTTGATGCCGATACCTTTGTGCTGACGCTGCCGATGTCGGAGCAGAAAACCTGGCTGGCACTGCTGGCCTTTGTCGGCGGCCTGTCGGCGGCGACCGGCATGGTCATCGTCGAAACCATCGCGCTGTCGACCATGGTCTGCAACGACCTGGTGATGCCGATCCTGCTCCGTTGGAAATTCCTGCGGCTGACCGAAAGTCGCGATCTCTCCGGCCTGCTTCTGGGCATCCGCCGCAGCGCGATTGTCCTGGTGCTGGTGCTGGGCTACGGTTACTTCTACCTTGCCGGAGAAGCCTACGCACTGGTGTCGATCGGCCTGATTTCATTCACCGCCGTCGCCCAGTTCGCACCGGCAATGATCGGCGGCCTGTTCTGGAAAGGCGGCACCCGGCTGGGCGCCCTTTGCGGACTCAGCGCGGGTTTCCTGGTCTGGCTGTATTCGCTGCTGCTGCCCTCCTTCGCCAAATCGGGCTGGCTGCCGATTACCTTCCTCACTGAAGGCATCCTGGGTTTTGACTTGCTCAAACCGCAGCAACTGTTCGGGCTCGAAGGCCTTGATGACATCAGTCATTGCCTGTTCTGGAGCATGATTGCCAATGTCGGCTGTTACGTCGATTTCTCCCTGTGGCGCCGGCCCACGGCCGCCGAACACAGCCAGGCCAACCTGTTTGTCGACGTGTTCCGTCATATCACCCCCGGCAGCGGCTCACGCTTCTGGCGCGGCAGCGCCACCGTCGCCGACCTGCAGACGCTGCTCGGTCGCTTTATCGGCCCGGAACGCGCCAACGAAGCCTTCGCCGCCTACGCCCGCAGCCAGGGTATCCCCGGCATCGAGCAGGTCTCCGCCAATGCCGTGCTGGTGCACTATGTCGAGTCGCAGATCGCCGGTGCCATCGGCAGCGCATCCGCCCGCGACATGGTGGCCTCGGTCGTGGTCGAGGAACCGCTGGCGCTTGATGAGGTGATGGCCATCATCGACGAGGCCTCGCAGGCGCTCGCCTACAGCCGGCAGCTGGAACAGAAATCACGCGAACTCGAAGCCGCCACCAATGAACTGCGCGGCGCCAACCAGCGGCTGCAGGAACTCGACCGGCTGAAGGACGATTTCATCTCGACGGTGACCCACGAGCTGCGCACACCGCTGACCTCGATCCGCGCGTTCTCAGAAATTCTCAGTGACAACCCCCAGCTTGATCCGCAACAACGCAGCAAATTCCTCGGCATCATCACCCGCGAATCCGAACGCCTGACAAGACTGATCAACCAGGTGCTGGATCTGGCCAAGATCGAGTCCGGCGCCGCCGACTGGCATCCCAGCGAAGTCGACATGCGCGAAGTATTGGAAGACGCGGTTGCCGCGCTCAGCCAGATCTACAAGGAACGGAACATTGCGCTCGAACTGCGGATCCCGGAACACCCGCCCCTGGTCATGGCCGACCGCGACCGCATCACCCAGGTCGCGCTGAACCTGCTGTCCAACGCGGCCAACTTCTGCGACAAACCCGACAGCCGCGTCAGCATTACGCTGTCGGAAGAGGAGGCGGCGCTGCGCATCGACATTGCCGACAACGGTATCGGCATCAGCCCCGCCGACCAGGCGGTCATTTTCGAAAAATTCCGCCAGGTCAGTGACACCGCGGCCGGAAAACCGCGCGGCAGCGGCCTCGGCCTTGCGATTTCGCGCGAAATCATTCATCACTTCGGCGGCCGGCTGTGGGTGGAAAGCACGTCTGGCCTGGGCGCAAAGTTCTCCTTCACCCTGCCGTTGCCACGCAGCAGCACCAGTTTCCTCGCCGCATGAATAATTTACCCAAAGACGATTTACCCAAAAACGGTTTACCCAAAAGCGCCCCTGTCACCAGCGTGCTGATCGTCGAGGATGAGGAAAGCATCCTGCTGTCGCTGGAATTCCTGCTCGCCAAGGAAGGTTACGCAGTGACCACAGCCCGCGATGGCGCTGCGGCGCTGCGCGCGCTGCAGGCCCGGCCGCCCGACCTGGCACTCCTGGACGTAATGTTGCCGCTGATTGATGGTTTCGAGTTATGCCGGCTGATCAGAGAAAATCCAGCATTGCGTGGCACCCGCATCATGCTGGTCACCGCCCGCGGCCGCGAAGCCGAGATCGCCCGCGGCATGGCGCTGGGTGCCGACGCCTACCTGACCAAGCCTTTTTCCACGCGTGAATTGATGGACAAGGTACGCGCACTGCTCGGCGTGCCGCCGCCGGTGTAGTTATTGAAAGTTTCATGAATAATGACAAAACATGCCTCTGGCGAAGCCGTCATGTTTTTGGGAAAGTAGTCAGCGCTGGATCAGGCGGTCATGGACTGGCATCATGAAGCCATTCCATTTTCACCACCACTGCCACCGCCATCACCACTGCAACTCATGAGATTCGATCTGTTTTACGAGGCGGCAATGCCGCCCTGGCTCCCCCTTTCCGAAGCCGGGCTCTACGCCGAATTGCTGGCGCAAATCGAACTCGCTGATCAGCTGGGTTATGGCTGTGCCTGGTTTACTGAACATCACTTTCTGCGCGGGTATTCGCACGCCTCAAAACCTGAATTGTTGCTGGCCGCGGCGGCGGCACGAACCAGCAACATCCGGCTGGGGCATGCGATCATTCCACTGCCTCTGCATCACCCCGTGCATGTCGCCGAGCGTGTCGCCACTCTGGACGCACTTTCCGGCGGACGCCTGGAAATCGGCATTGGCCGGGGATTCTCACCGCGCGAGTGCGCAGTATTTGGCGTCGATATGGCGGCAAGCCGCGAGATCACCGACGAGAGCCTGGATATCCTGATGCAGAGCTTCACACGCAATCCGGTCAATCATCGCGGGCGGCATTATCACATTGAGGCACTCGATGTCGTGCCGCAGGTGGTGCAGCGCCCGCATCCGCCGCTGTGGACGGCGGCTGTCAGCCCTCAGACTTTCGAGTGGGCCGCAACGCGCGGACTGGGCGTGCTTGCCGGACCGTTCAAACCCTGGTTCATGGTGAAACACGATATCGAACGCTACCAGGCGGCGTGGCGCAGCGCCGATGCACCGCGTGCCGGCATGACCATCGGCGTCCTGTGTCTGGCTGACAGCCGGCGCGCGCATCGCATCGCCAGGGAGGCTTTTACCTGGTTTTACCAGGAACTCTACAAGGTGGTGCTGCCCGTACTCGAAAAACTGTATCCCGGATACGAACATCTGCATGAAATCGGGCGCTTTCGGGCGCTGCTGAAACTTGGCGCGAATTTCAACCTAGCCGATACTTTTGGCATGACCGTGGTGGGAAATCCCGAAGAAGTACGTTCCAAACTGCGCAAATACGCCGATGCCGGCGTCACCCATCTGCTGTGCGCTTTTGGCGCCGGTGCGGTCGATCCTGCGGTCACGCGCGAATCGCAGGCCTTGTTCGCGCACGAGGTGATGCCGGCATTTGCGACACGCGGTTGACGCCGTGAACGTGCTTGTCACCGGTTCCAGCTCCCGTCTGGCGCGGGTATTGCTGCCGTTGTTGTGCGCAGAAGACTCCATCAGCCGCGTCACCGGCGTGGACATTGCGCCGCCGCACTTTTCACATGAAAAATTCAAGGCGACAATCTGCGATATCCGCGAACCGCGACTGACGGATATGCTTCCCGGACATGATGCGCTCGTACACCTTGCTTATGTGGTGCTGCGCGGTCGCATGCCTGAGGCGGAGATGGCGGATATCAACGTCCGCGGCAGCTACCGGTTGTTTCAGGCCGCATGCGATGCAGGCATAAAACGGCTGGTGCATTTATCGAGCGCCGCCGTGTATGGCAGAGGGGAAAACGTATCCGAGGAAATGCCATACGCACCGTTGGACGGTTTTCGGTATGGCGCGCACAAGGCAGAGCTTGAACGCCTGCTGGAAGCGGATATTCCCGGATGTGTGAGGCTGCGCCCGCATGTGATTCTCGGCAGGAATGCCCAACCATTGTTGCTGCGATTGCTCAATCTGCCTGTGTACCCGGCGTTGCCGCGGCCATACGCGCGATTACAATGCGTGCACGAGGATGACGTGGCGCGCGCGGTGCTGTTGGCCATCAGGCATGACGTGCATGGGCCGTTCAATCTCGCGGCCGGGGACAGTTTCAGTTATTGCGAATTCATCCAGCGTCGCCACCGCTTCGCGCTGCCCCTGCCACCGCGTCTGGCACGCGCCGGACTGCACGCCCTGTGGCGGGTAACGGGCTGGGGCGGCGAGCCGGCATGGCTGGACGGGCTGGCCAACACACTCACTCTGGATTGCCGGCATACGACCACCACTCTGGGCTGGCAAAGCCGCTACGACACCGAGGCAATTCTCAATGATGCATTGAGCTAAATATCTATAACTATTTGTTTTTATTGATAAATTCAACTTTCCCTGACATTGAGACCGAATGACTGCAGTAATTGCACCGTCGGCACCAGTTGTTGCGCAACAAATCGCCGGCGCGCCGGATTGCGCAGCGCCGATGCCCGCCAGTCGGTTTCGCGGGGAAGTCCGGCCAGCGCATAGAAATCGGCCGGCGGATAGTAAAACACTGATGCCATCTGCCACAGCAGCACACGTGCTGCGCTCGACAATAAAGCGCGCCGTGCTGCGCCACTGGAAGACAGCGCCGCGGCGAGCATGACGCGTGCGTGACTGATATGCCTCGCCTCGTCTGCAACATGCAGCATGCAGATTTGCCTGACTGCGGGATTCACGTCAACAGCAGACTCGCAGAGGTCGCGGTTCAAACTGTCCGACACGTTTTCGCCAATCAGCATCGCCAGCCAGAAAACCGCACTGCCCGCCGGAGCATAACGCCCGAGTATCGCGGCGGCGCGCGGCGCCCGCCAACTGCCCTGCGGCAACTCGACCCCTGCCGCATCAATCGCGCGCAAAAACATCAGGCTGTGTCCTGTTTCCTCGCGCAACTCCTGCAGCAGATGAGCGTTCTCCGTGCGCGACATGTCCGGTTGCAGCAACCGCGATACCCGCTGCAGAAAAATGCTCTCCAGCCAGATTCCGCAATACATGACGTTGATGAACTCGTAGCGCGAAAGTCTGCGCTTCACCTCGTCTCCGGCGGCGGCGAATTCGGGCAAACCATGCAGCGACAATGCCGATTGCGGCAACCACGCACCGGGCGCTTCCAGTCGCGGCCAGTCGATCAGCGTCAGCGGATCGCGGTAGTCGCCGCGAGTCGGAGAAAACGGATGATGGCTGGAATCGGGCATATGATCACCGCAGTATCAGACTCATGAAAGCAAAGGTAAAATCCGGCTACGCCACTGCGGAGCATCACCATGCGCCTGATCAAGGAACTTGAGCGAAAACTGGAAACGGAACAAAGCTATTTCCAGACCCATCTCCTGCGTGAGGATATTGCCAGACTCGCCAAAATGCGCGACCTGGCCCGGGACGCAGCGGATGCAATCGCGTTCAGGAAAGCGGCGTTCGGGCTCGGCTGGACTGCGGGCAATCTGCGTACGCATGAAATTCGTGAGCCTCTTGAAATGCTGGCAGATGCGATGTACTGCTATGCAGCCGGTGCGGACAACGCGGAGCAGGAGGCGCGCATTGAGCAGGCATGGCTGGTTCTGCATCGTGTACGTATGGAACGTCTGATGGGCTGTCTGTCCACGCCGGTGCCCAAGCCTGCAAGCTGATTTGCGCAGGTTTTCGTGATTGCAAACCGTATCAGGCAGCCTGGCCTGCAGTCTTGCGGCGCTGCGGCGCAGCAGCAGGCTTGGCGCAGAACAGCTCATACAATGTCGCCAGTATCGACGAGGCTTCGACGCCGGAGAGGGAATAGTAGACGGATTGTCCGGAGCGCCTGGTCTTGACCAGCTTGCGCATGCGCAGCAGCGCCAAATGCTGGGACAGTGCGGACTGACTCATGGGCACGGCACACTCCAGCTCACCGACCGATTTTTCCCCCGTGGTCAACTGACACAACACCATCAGCCGCGCGGGATTACCCATGGATTTGAGCAAATTGGCGGCACGCAGTGCATTGGCACGGATTTTGGACAGGTCCAAATCCGTCGGGGGCATTTTTTCTGATGCACTCATTTTCATGTTCACGACATTTTCATTTATTTTTTTGTTCAGGGCGCGCATCCGGCAAATCCATCTGCTGTCATTTTCGCTTCGTATTTGGGCCCCACTTCCGTGCCTGGTGTCAGCGTCGGTTTCACCGCCGCCCAATCCTTGGGTTTGAGTATCACCATCCAGCCGGCTTCGTAAGGATCCGAGTTGGCCATGGACGGTTTTTCGACCAATTCCGCATTGACTGCCGCCACCTCCCCGCCTACCGCTGATTTTGCGGGGCCGACCCACTTGCCGGATTCCACCGTTGCACAGGTCTTGCCGGGCTCGACCGAGCGGCCGGCTTTTTTCGGGGTAAAAGCGACCAGTTGTCCGGCCATGGCGGTGGCCACGGTCGTCATGCCGATTTTGATGTTGCCGTCATCCATCTCTTTGAGCCAGATATGATTTTCAACATCATACAAACGGTCTTCCGGAAGGTGGCATCCGCGTACGGCTGGCATGGCATATATCCTTTTACTTTTACGATGTAACTTCGTCCTGACGCAACGGGCGTGCAGCGCAACAAAATTCCCCCAGTTTTTCCGACTGCATCTTGCCGCTGACGAACAACAGCAGATGTTTGGCGACCAGCGCCATCATGCGTGCATTGCGTACATTGGCCACTGCGCTCAGCGCGGCGTCGCGTGAAACCTCCATCAAATTATAATGATACGCGATCTCCCGGCAAGTCTCCCGGCAGGCGTTGAAACTGGGCAGATCCCGTGCACCTTGCCGGTGCAGGGCCAGCAGCCGGAATCCTTCGCGGGTTTCATGGGTGGGGGTATCGCCACGAGCGATGATCCACTGCTCCAGCACCTGCTCGGAAAGCGCCAGCAGACGTGCCGCATCAGCCGCTTCACCGTTGCAGGCGTCGATATCCGCCTCGATTCCGGCCAATGTCATCACGCAAATCCCCTGCTCTTCAGCAGCTCCAGCGGATCCGAGGCATTCTCATGCACGCTCAGTTTGCGTGGCGACACGCCAAGCGCGACGCCGAGTAATTGCGTGAAATACATCATCTTGACGTGCGTTTTTTTGCCCAGCACTTTCTCGGCACGCACCTGGTGCATTTCAAGCCCCGAATGGCAGGTCGGACATTCGGTGGCAATCACATCCGCCCCGGCCAGTTCAGCCGCCTGCAGGATATTCAGCACCAGCTTGGTGGACGTATCGCTGTCGGACAATACATGCGCCCCGCCGCAACAAGCGGTCTTCAGCGGAAAATCCACATTCTCCGCACCTGCCGCAGCCAGCAGATCGTCCATGAAATGCGGCTTGGACGTGGATTCACTGCCGCCGCCTTGGTCTTTTTCCGGGAAAATATGCCGCGGTCTCGTGTACATGCAACCATAGTAGTTCGCAATTTTCAGTCCCTGCAGCGAATTTTTGACGCGGCGCTTCAACTCATCCTCACCGACACCCTGCTTGATCCAGTCAAGCGCATGGATGGTTTCGACCTGCCCGGCCTGATACGTCTCGTGTCCTGCCTGTTGCGAAATGCGATCCACCACCTGCCGCGAAGTTTCATCGTGAGACAGGTCATATTCCGCTTTTTTCAGATTGTGATAACAGCCATTGCATGGCGCCATCACCACTTTCGCGCCCATTTCGTTGGCGGCAATCGACATCACCCGTGAAGACAAATAGGTCTGAACCTTGGGATCGACATTTTTTACTTCCATCGCGCCGCAGCAGTTCCAGTTCTTCACTTCATCCAGTTCCAGCCCCAGCACCTTGCCGACTTCCCTGGTGGATTGGTTGTAGGCGTGTCCGGTACCCTCCAGCGCGCAACCGGGATAATAGGCGACCCGTTTATATTCAGTTTTCATGTTGCCTTCCTGTTTTTCCCTCATTTTCCCTCAAACCCAGGGCCTGGCGTTGCTTCACTTCCTGTTCATTGACGTAATCGGTGATGGCATCGCGCGCCTTGCTCCATCCTCGGGTGCGGGGGCGGATCACCGTGGAAAGACCCATCAGGAATCCCAGCCGGACCGGCATGTGACGCGCAACACGCATCGCCATTTCAATCAGCCATTCCTGGAATAGGGGCTGCCTTGTTTTGGTGAAAAAATTACGGATGATGCGCCCCTCCTCGATTTTGCCGGTAGCAACGACTTGCTCCGTAAACTCCTCGTCAAAGATCGTGGATTTTGATTTGGGCGTGTGACCTTGCAGCTCCAGCCAGTGCGCGGTGGCCTTCATCACACCTTCCGGAAACACGTCGCGCGGACAGGCGTAGGTGCATTTATTGCACGACACGCACTGCCAGATGATGTCCTTGTCACGCAGCAACTCCGATTCCATCCCCATACGGATGAGGTATATCCAATAGCGTGGATTGAAATCAGGGTTAACCGCGTTGACTGTACATGAATTGGTGCATGATCCGCATTGCCAGCAACGGTTGATATGCTCGCCCCCGGGCAGCGCCGAAATCTCGGCTTCAATTTTTTCGTTGTAATCGGTGATGACGCGCGGCGCGATGAAAGTACTCCAGTGGCCGGAGACATTCACGCCATCGATCGTCAGATTCTCATGCGTCTTGAGATTCTCGGGTCGTATCAGGTTTTTTTCATGTATGGGCATGATGAAATTCTTGTGGCAACAACCGCAAGCGGGTCAGTCCTGTTGTTGAATCCGTGCCGCAGATTCCTCAACAACAAAAGCACTGCCGTCGGTGGATTTGAGGCGGGTTTGTCCATTCGCACCGATGCCATCCAGGCCGAGCAGCCGCCGCAGATGCATCAAAGGATCTTCGGGCCGGGAAAAATCTGCCCGCAGGTAAACACCACCTTGTTCGCCCACGTAGTCGGCGTAAATTTGCGCGGTCAGCAAGTCCACGTACCAGATCACGTCACGAAACACCCCGTTATCAGCGAGAAACTGTGACAATTCCTCTCGCAGCAACAGGTAGGTAGCGTAGTTCGACGGCACGCGGATTTCGATCTGATCGACGTCAACGCCGTTTTCCGCATGCCAGATTTCACGGATCACGCCGGTGTTGGTCTGGGTATCCCACACCCAGCGCAGCATCATCGGATAACGCTCGGGGTCGATGTTATGCAGGATTTCCGCTGCAAGATCGTGCACCCAGCGATGTTCCCGATCCTCTGGAAAAGCGCCCCGGAACGCCGCCATGCGACTGTCCGTGGTGGTCGTGTCGCGACGGCCGTCAAGGAGGCCTGTTATCGCGGCGCGCAACACACCGAAGCGCTGCGGCTCCACATATGGCGTCACGCGCCGGCGTACCGTGGAAATCAGCGCACACAGCGACTTGAACGAGTGGAGATCCAGTTCGTGCGCCTCGGCATCGAGAAACGTGCGGCTGAACAGCAATGATTTTGCTTTCAGCGCTTCGACATGCCGTTCGATGCCGCCGCACTCCTCAAGCCCGTTCGCCAGGCGTTCGAACGCCATGGCGAGTTTGGGGCCGCTAAGCTCCAGCTGCGGAAGCGCCCCGTCATGCCGTGTGGCCTGTACTGCCGGGATCCGGGTCATGATGATGCGTCGGTCAAGGTTTTCGCTGGGATCAGGCTGCCGCAGTCTGCACCGGCTGCTGATGCACCAGGGCAAACGCCGCCATCGCCGCTGCTTTCGCCTGCGCAATCGAGTCGTCGATGGTTTCCGGTCCGGTGGCGGCACCCGCCACGAAAATACCGGGGCGGGAGGTTTCGCCGAGATTGCCGTACGAACTGCCTTTGCCGATGAAACCGTGTGGCTCAAGTCCGATGCCGAAAGTGGCCGCAAGGGATTTGTTATCCACGTTGGGATCCATGCCGATCGCATGCACCACCATATCAAACGGTATGGTGATCGGACGCTTGACCAGCGTGTCTTCACCCTTGATGATCAGCCGCTTTCCGTCGGACGTGACTTCGGCGATGCGTGACTTGATGTATTTGACCTTGAACTCCTCCTGGCTGCGCCAGTAATACTTGGTCTCGTACAAACCAAAGGTGCGAATATCCATGTAGTAAATATAAACATGGGTGTCCGGCAGTTCTTCGCGAATTTCCATCGCGATGTTGCTGGATACGGTGCAGCATATTTTGGAACACCATTCGCGCCCGATCTGGCGATCGCGCGACCCGACACACAGCAGAATCGCAACACGTTCCGGCTTGCGACCGTCGGATGGACAACGCACGCCCCGGCCGCTGGAAATCATCTGCTCCACTTGTGCGGTTGTCACCACATCGGGATAGGTGCCGAAACCCCATTCCGGTTTGTTCACGGAGTCGAAGTGGGTGAACCCTGTGCATAACACGGCGGCGCCGGCCTCGACGCTCTGACCGTTGGACAAGGTGGCGCGAAACGCACCCGGGGTACCGCTGAATGCAGCAACCGAGGCGGACAATTGAACATTGACCAGTGGATTGTTTTCCACCCGCCCCACCATCGCGCCGATGGCGTCCCTGGCCCACTCCCCGGACGGAACCAGCTTGGCATAACCGCTGAGTATGGGTGCGCCGCCCAGGCGCCCTTCCTTCTCCACCAGCACCGTCTGTTGACCGACGCTGGCCAGGGCATGGGCCGCCGCAAGGCCCGCGGGCCCGCCTCCAACAACAAGTACCGGTTTGTTGGTCATGGGCGGTTCGCGCCCGGAATCGCGGCTGATAATGGTTTAAAAGGTTTAAAACCGGGGCCGGAGGTAATCATGCGTCGCGGGTCATAAAGGTTTTCCTGCTTGCCTGCCTTGACCTCTTCAAGGTAAGCCACAAATTCAGCTTTTTTTGCCTGCCAGTCGATGCCCAGCTTTTCCATCAGGTGTTCCGTGGGTGAGGCGTGCCAGTGCGACTGCACGATCTTGTACGGGTGTGCGCCGCACACCAGCGCGGCAAACTGGCAATCGGCGAGCACCGCCAACTCCACCGGTTTGCCCGCCGCCTTGGCAATCCATTGATTCTTGTCGAGCGTGGTGATGCAGCCGGTATCGTGACCAATCATCACATCGGCCTGCGCTTCTTCGACAGCAACGCGTATCTTGCGGTCGATGGCAAACGAACGCGTAAATTCGCGCTCGGAGATGATATGCCGGAAGCCGAAACCGCAGCAGTCATACCAGGTTCTGTAATCAATCACCTGCGTGCCCAAGGCCTGCATGATGCCGGTCGATACGGCCACCCGGTTGCCGCCGAGAATGCCGTCGTCGTATATCGCATCTTCCGGCACCATTTTGTAAACATGGCACGCCGGGTGGATGGTGGCGCGGATTTCGCTGCAATCAATTTCGCGCATCGCGTTGATGCGTTCGCGCATCACATGCAGCCACTCCGAATAATGCACGACTTCCTCGGGGATCAGCAGCTTGCCATCAACCAGGCGGCCGAGTTTGCCGAGAATGGCCTTTACGCGCTCGCGCAGTGTCGCGGAGTGAATCAGGTAGCCCCGCACTTCCTTGTAGTTGCCGAAGGATGTGCCGCAATGCACCAGCGGATAGTAATAGCTGTCCGGCAGTCCTTGTGCTCGAGCCGCGACATAAGCCTGATGAAAGTTTCGCAGAAACACCGCCGCGAGGCTTTCAAGATTGCCGATGCCCGATCCGTGGTAGTTCCACGCCGTGCAGGAGGTCTGATCGGTTTCATCGAGATATTCGACATTGAGCTTGTTCATCAGCCACAGCAGCGAGGCGGGATAACCCGGAATGTTGCCGCACTGACCACACGATTTGTGATGCCAGAGTCGCTGCGTCGGGATCTTCTTGTCCCAGCCATAGAGCGTCTTGACCATCACGGGCTGATGCTCATCCGAGACGCGATGAATGACGATTTCACCTTCCTTTTCAAGTTGCCACATCGCATCGCGTACATCTTCCACGCGATCCTTGCCGGTGAGCATCGAGCGGCGATCGATCTTTTGCTCGACCCACGACGTCGCAATACCGGCATCGTGCGGCGAGAGTTTGGCGTCACGCCACTCCGCGCCATGGCCGGTAAACCGCTCAGCACTTATTGGGCCGCTGGTGCCGTCAGACTTGATGGTAGTCATGCCTTTCTCCTTGAATCAGTCATCTTTTTCATCCTCCTGATCCGCAAGAAAATCTTTCCAATCCTCGCGTTTTTCATCCATGAAATCAGCAATTACATCGAACAGATTGCGGTCAATGCCTTCGAGTTGCTTCAAGACACCGGTCTCTTCCCAGATGGTGTACAGCTCCACCGAAGTTCTCAAATTGACTTCCCACGCCGTGGCCGTGGTGTTGAGCGTCGGCATCGGAATTGCCTTGCGCAACAGCTTCAACGGCGCATCGACCTTCGAAATATTCGGCCCCCAGTCGGCGAAATGCTCGGCGTTGATCATGTCGGGGGCGAGCTGGTTGCCGGTGGAAACCAGTTTCAGCATCACGCGGCTGAACGGACGCAGCACGCTTTTCGCCGATTCCATTTCATGCTTGATCGCCGTTTCGCGCATCAGCATGATCAGCCCGCCGGGAGAGTTGCCGAAGGGACAGCGCGCGGCACAGGTGTAACACTGGGCGCAGGCCCAGATTTTTTCCTGCATCGCATCATAAATACCTTCGAGATTTTCCGTCCACAACAGCTGCACAATCTCGCGCGGGCTGAAATCGTAGTAATGCGCCGCCGGACAAGTGGCCGTGCAGATGCCGCAGTTCAGGCATCCATGAAGTTCGTGGTCGTAGCGCAGATCGGCCTGAATGTCCTTGAATATTTCCTCAAGCTGCGGGCGTGAGACCTGCGGCTTGTCGGAAACAGGATCGCCGATATTTTCCTGAACTCGAGTGGTTGTAGCGGACATGGCTGCGGACAATAAACCCTAGTATGTCAGGACCTTGCAGTCCTCTTCCATCACCGTTTCAATGAGGTGTGCACCACCGACGACACCCGCGCATTCCGGAATGAGATCACCCTCCTTCATGTCGAACAGATCCAGATTCGGCGAGCAGGTGTAGAACTTCACCCCGGCTTCGTGCGCATCCTTGATAAAGTCATAGACGGTTTTGGGCGAGCCTTCCTTGACATGGAGTTTTTCCGCAACGCCCTTTTTCATGAGCCTGCCGGCGGTGGCGGTGCAGATCACGTCAACTTCGTAATCCATCGCAGCGGCTACGGAAGCCTGGAAAATGGGCGCTCCAAGCTCCTCCCCGTTGCGCGGGTCGGTATTGGCCATCACGATCACCAGTTTTTTTGTCATAACTCCTCGCCAATTGCACGGGACACCCGGAACAAACACTGATTGCTGTCATTATGAATGGATGTCATGAGTCAACTATATATTAGATTTTCCTAAAATAGCAAGTCTGGACATGGAGTCTGGACTGAGGTCTGGACTGAAGTCTGGACATTTTTTCTTGGGTTCAGGCTGCGGCACGTCATGCAGTATCCATCCACCCAGTCAGCCGGATCAACCCCGCCATGATCGGCACCAGCGCATCTTCCAGCGGACGTTGCACCGCACCCAAGCGGCCGAGGCCGATCGCAGCTTCAGGCGGCGCTTCCTCGAATTCCATGATCAGGTCTTCAATCATCGCGCGTTTGATGCCGGGATGTGCGGCAAAACCGAATGCAGAGCGGCCGATTTGCCAGACCACGGGCCGATCCATGGTGTCTTGAGCCAATATTGTCGCGTAAGCGGGAGGCACCGGCCAGTCGCGCATATAGAGCACCTGCGGAAATTGCTCAGGCAGATAACCGCCCAAGGCATGATCAGTAGTGCGCCGGGCGGTGGTGATTTCGAATGCTAATTCAGAGGCTTGCGTGCTGCCCCCTGCCGCCAGCGCGAGTATTTGCGCGCCCAATCCGATGCCGATCACCGGCCATTCACGCATCAGACAGGTATGCGCCAGCGCGATCTCCTCTTTGAGCGAAGGCAGGTCGCGCGCACCCGCGCTGCCCCACGGGCCGCCGCCAAGCAATATCAGCCCTTCGCTGATCTTGTCCCGGTGCGGCAACGCTTCCTTGCCCGCAAACGGCCGGTAATACTTGAAACGCACGTTGCGGCCTTCGAGATGATCTTCGATCAACCCGAGATATTCGGCAGAGGTATGCTGTATTACGTGAACTTGCTTCATGCTGCGTCGCACACGGGATGCATATTAACCATTTGTTTTTAAAGAGTTAATTTTGTTCCCTCCGACTGCAGGGCGGCCTCGAAAGCTGCACGGAAATCGCCTGGTGTGACCGTCAACAAGCCCGTTTTCGCCTGCGCAAAAAACCTTTCAATCGTGGCGCCCGCCTCCACCACCGCCACATTGCGCAGCGCCGCTTCGAGATCGAAAATGGTGCGCGGCGGCGTCACAAAAAAATCACCGGTAATCAGCACTTCTCGGATACGTTCACGCCGCGCGCCCTCAAGCCGCAGATGCACCGTGATCGTGCCGCCGGCGCCGGTTTGGCTGCCGCTCAATACGTCTGCATCGGCACCCGGATCATCGATTTCCATGACGAAGTCTTCGGTGCCGATTTCCTCGTCGTGCAGGCGCGCAGCGAGTGTTTCTTCTTCAGCCGTAATCGCACCTCGAACCGGCGAAATGCCCAGACGTTCGGCAAATCCCGCCAGCAGCGCCTCCTGCACAACCTCCATTGCGGGCGCGGCACCCAGCAATTCGTGCAGCGTTACCACGCGTTGCGCCGCGGAATCGAGCGCGCGCCTGGCCAGTTTGGCCGCAGGCACGTTGAGCGCCGCAACCATGTCCGCCGGGTTCATGTCGATGAGGACCGTACCCTGATAGAACAGCGTATCCCCGTCGAAGAAACCGCCGGTGCCGCTGATCTTGCGCCCGCCGACCTCGATGTCGTTGCGCGGCCGGTATCGGGCATCAACACCCAGCCTGGACAAACCGGCCGCCGCTGCCTCGCAGATTTCGCGCGTCAGATCAGCCAGAGAGCTGATGCCCAGGGTCGAACGATGGAAAACCAGTTCCCAGCCGAGTTGCCCCTCATCAAAATAAATCGCGCCACCGCCGGTGATGCGGCGCGCAATGCCAATGCCGTGCGTGCGGCAATGTTCCAGCCTGATTTCGTGCGACACGGCCTGATGGCGCCCCACCAGAGCACTGGGCGGAAACCGCAGAAAACGGATGGTGTCCGGGATCCGGCCCGATTGCCGCGCCTCGATCAGCGCCTGATCAAAGGCGATCTGCCGTCGCGCATCACGCAGGCCGGTGTCAATAACGCGGAAGCGCATGCCCATTACCTCAATTTTTCTGTTCGATGATGCGCAACTGGCGACGTATCTTGCGCACGTCGCCCTTGTTGGGGGGGAACGGAAAGCTCGCAATGTTCGACGGCGGCGAATCGCCATAAGGACGGTCGCAGGCCGAAATATCCTCGGCAAATTTTCCCGGGCATCCCGATGTACGGAATGCGACACCGGCGTTGATCACGTCATCAAGTTCGCCCTGCGCGATGCCAAAATCGGAGACGCGGCCTTCACCGTCGAATTTCATCTGATCGACACGCACGCCCCTGTAATCGATCAGGTAACGCGCCAGTTGCACGCGCCGCCACTGGTCGCGCGGGGTCGCCGGCAGATGATCCATCAGCGAACCTTTCTCGGGGAAGAAGCAGAACATGTGACTGTGCCCGCCCATGTCGACCAGTTGCTGCACCAGGGTCAGCACATCATGCTCGGTCTCACCCATGCCGACAATGATGTGTGCGCCGAATTTTTGCGGGCCGAAAATATCGCGCGCATCGCGCAGAATTTCCCAGTATTTGGCCCAACTGTGCGGTGACTGCACGCCCTTGCCGCGCGTGCGATCAAAAATCTCCGGCGTCGCGGCATCCAGTGCCACGGTAAAAATATCCGCACCCAGTTCGTGCAGGCGCTGCACGTCATCGCGCACCATGGTGGTCGGGTTCGACAGGATTGACACCGGTATCGTCTCCGGTGAAATGCGATCGGTCCATTGCTTCAATACGGTCACGGTGTCGTCGTCCGAGCGCGGATGCGTGATCATCGAAATACACATGCGGTGAAACGGACTGGCGGCGCCGTCAGCGGCCACTTTGTCGATGACTTTTTCAAGTGGCACCGCCGGCCAGTCAACACGGATGAAATTGCGGTCGGCGTAATCCCGCTCGGCCTCGCGGTGGCGCGCCAGCCCGCAATAGGCACAGTTTGCGCGACAGCCTTCGGGATAAGAGAGCAAAAGATTCAGGCAGCGCGTGCAGGCGCAGCGGTACATCTTGCCGGTCATGATGCCAAGCGTAATCGCCGCTGCCGTGGACATCTGCACGTATTCGGGCGAGCGCATATGCGGCGTCAGGATGTTGTAGTTGGGCAGATACACGCCCTGAGGCGCGACATTGTTGGCCTTGACGCGCCCGCCGTTTCGCATGGCTTTCGGCGGCATCTCCGGCTGGCGCGGCTGCATCAGCGTCGCGGGGTTGTGGTCCAGCAGGGCCGTTGTGGTGGCGTCGGTCGTGGCATCCGGTCGGTGGCAGCTCATGGTCGATAATCCTTGTGCGGTGGAATTTCAATAACTTATTGTTTTTAAATATAATTTAAATGACTATGCCGTCCAGTACTGCGGATAGGCGATCCAGCTCTGGCGCAAGTCTTCCTTGCCCGGCTGCCGGGCAGCCAGTGCGACGCGACGCCGCCGGGCGCGGGTGAGCGCCGCGCCGAAGACATCGTTGAGCTCTTCTGCATAAACCTGGGGCGCCGACAGGTCGCCGCCGATCGTTGCAACTGCCGCCAATCCCGCGAGTCGACCCGAATGCACGGCAGCACTGATGCCGGCACCGGTCACCGGATTGGTCAGCCCGGCGGCATCACCCGCGAGCAGCACCTGCGTATGCGCAATCCTGCCGTGGGGCTGCAGCAGGCCGCCAACAGGTATCAGTCCACCGGTCATGCCCAGAATGCGCGCGCCGACCTGATCACGCGCCATCAGCGTTTGATGCAGCCGGTGTACGATGGGTTTTAGTTGATGTTTGAATTCAGGATCAACACCCGCGCCAAGGTTGGCGACATCGCCCTTAGGAAAGAGCCAGCCGTAGCCGCCGGGAATATCCGCTGACAGAAAAATATCCGTCGCCTCGTGTGCGTGGTGCAGCGGCACGGTGATTTGCCGGGTCTCCACCAGCGCCGTGTTGATCTGGCCGATGGCGCGGCCCGCGAGAGAACGCGGGCCGTCAGCGCCGATGATGACATGCGGCATGATCGAGCGGCCGTCGGAGAGGATGACCACGCCTTCCGCTGTGATGCGGCGTGCGCTCACGCCCAGCGTGCATTGCGCGCCGGACGCCAGTGCCTGCCCGACCAGATGGGCATCGAAAGCGGCACGGTCAAGCATGTGGCCGGGAAAATTCTCCTTGATGTCAGGGGCGTCCTGTTCGACGAATGTCGTCATCGACGCAATGCGCTGCCGCACCGCCAACTGAAGATCAGCCACGTCCATGCCGATCATCGCGGGCACAAACTCCGCGCATTGCACGGGGTGGCCCGCGACTTGTTTGCGGTCAACAGCGATGACCGAGCAGCCCTGGCGCGCGACCTGCGCCGCGGCGCAAGCGCCCGCCGGACCCAGACCCAACACCAGTACGTCGACGCTGATCATGCTCATCGCACGATTGCAATGGGCTGCGGCGCCACGGCAGCGCGCGGATGCAACTTGATGGTGTTACCGGTTTTGACCGAGCAGCAGGCATGTTCCTGCACCACCGGCCGGCCGATGGCCTGCGCTGCCGCGAGCGCCCCCTCGGCGGGAAACGCGATACCGTCCAGCCCGGCCATGACCGCATAGGCGTCAGTCACGCGCCGGTGCAGGCCGGGCGGACGCGCGCAACCGAGCAGCACCTGGCGGTCGGCAATGCGTTCGCGTGCATCGAGGAAAATCCGCCCGACATCGCCGGTTGCAGGCGTCACAAACGTAGCGGGCTTGGCGTAAAACGGCATCACCACCACCAGCACCAGGGAGTGGATCGGGTGGCGGCTCACGATTTCCAGCGCGGCCGGCTCACCGAGGATGCGCCCGTAGTGCAGGCCGACCACGATATGCGGCACCACCTCCATGCTGGTCGAGCATAACGCGGCCAGCGTGGCCTCAAAATCCTCCACCGTGCGGTCGAGGTGATAAACATCGGAGATGGTCTCGCGCGCACCGATCACATCCATCATCGCAGTATCGACACCTGCCGAGGCGATGCTGCGCGCGCGCGCCTCATCCAGCAAGGCGGTATGAATGGCGATGCGTAATTGCGGAAAATCGCGCTTCAGGCCTTCGACTACGGGCAGGTAACGTTCGTAGGGCACTTCGTTGCGGCGGTTGGAGCCTCCGGACAGCAGAAAGCCCTGAAGATTTTCACTGACCACCATGTCACGCACCCTGGCATCAAGCATGGCGGGGTTGGTGGCAGGGATCATCGGTTCAAGTATCTTCGCCTGGCAATGGTCGCAGTTGAGTCCGCACGCCCCGGCAGTAATGGAAAAAGCAGGAAAGCTGTTCTTGCCGCAACCGTTGACATCGCAACTGGAATACGACTTGAAGGTAGGCGTGGAAAACCGGATCTCGCGGCCCGTCACGCAAGGCGCGCGACGCTCGCACTCGGCGATGAATGCGGCGTCCAGCCCGGCGTCCTCGAGTTCTTCAATCGCGCCCAATTTTTCATGCCAGTTCATATTCACCATCCCGGTTCCAGTATTCATTGGACGTCCGTGCCAGTGCATGCGCACAAAGTTCGTCGACCTCCGGCCGCACCGCACCACCTCGCGGCGCATCCGTCAGCGTGTCTAGCCATTCCCTGCGGATATCCTCGTCATCGATCAGGTCGCACTTGAGGCCGGCCAGTACGGCAAGCGCGGATTCCGGCAGCACATCGGGAAATATACGCCCGGAAAGCCGTCCCCACAGGCCGGTCCAGTAACGCGCCACCGTCCAGGGGTTATAACCGCCCCCGCCAAGCACCACGGCGGCCGGCGCGACCGCTGCCACACGCTCAACAGCCGACCACAACGCCGCATTGGTCAGCGCCATGGACGACAATGGATCACCATCCAGTGCATCGGCACCGCAGGTCACCACTACAGCGTCCGGTGCGA
Organism: Burkholderiales bacterium; assembly: GCA_019744975.1. GTDB lineage: Bacteria > Pseudomonadota > Gammaproteobacteria > Burkholderiales > SG8-41. The sequence goes on along the minus strand of JAIETP010000020.1, from coordinate 71,434 downwards.
GACGGTTCGCCAGCGGCAACACCACCCTGCTCAAGACAGCCTCAAGTTCAGAGTCGCAGAACCGCGCCGGCACCGGCAAATTGCATGCCCTGCCACCGCCGGCATCGGATGCCGCGCCACTATGCGGCCAGCGGCCATGTTCATGCAGTGACAGGGTATGAACACGAGCGTCGTGTTCGAATGCGTCCTGCACACCATCACCGTGATGCGCATCGAAATCCACGTACAGCACTCGCCCCGCCCCACTCCGCAACAGCACGAGAATGGCAAACACCGGGTCGTTGAAATAACAAAATCCACTGGCCCTGTCGCGGCGGCCGTGATGCGTACCTCCCGCGGGATGATAAGCAATGCGCCCTTCCAGCGCGAGCTCCGCCGCACGCATGGAGCCGCCAACGCTGGTGGCGGCACGCTCATAGACCCCGGGAAACAGCGGATTTTCCATGGTGCCGATGGCGAACGACCGCCTGACCTCGGCTGAGACCACACCGGTCACGTCGGCCTGCTGCAACGCACGCACATAAGCCGGCGCATGGAACCATTCAAGTTGCGCAGCACTCGCTTGCGGGCTGGTGATGAATTCGCCGGCATGCAGCCAGCCGAGGGCGCGGCATAAGTCCATCACCGGCGCCACACGGGGAATGGCCAGAGGGTGATTGGCGGTGTAACCGGTTTGGCGATACACCTCGTGACCAATGAATACCGGCGCCAGCACTTTGCGCGATGCAATAAATCGAGTGGCCGTCAACCCGTATTCCTCAAGTCTTGGTCTGTCACGACATCCCGCCAGATGACCAGCGCAGATTGACAGACGTAAGTGTTCTTGACAATGACGGATTTATTATATCAGACTACCCTAATATAAAGAGATTCTAATATTATATTTGCATGCCATCACATGTCTTGCATACCACCGCATGCCGGAAGTGGTCGCACTTAACCAACGGTACTTAACCAATCTTGATTCAAGGAACCACCATGCCAAACACTTTTCTGGATGCAAAAGGTCTTAATTGCCCGCTGCCGATACTGCGGGCCAAAAAAGCCATACAAGGTTTGGATATCGGCGGACTGCTGGATATACACGCCACTGATCCCGGCGCGGTAAAAGACTTCGCCGCATTTTGCCGCTCGACCGGCAACGAACTGGTGTCCTCCGCGCAAGAAGGCAATGTGTACAAGTTCACGATCAAACGCGTCAACTAGGGCGCCGTCATGGATAACGCGCAACTCGACGATTTGATCAAACGCCGTCTCGATGAAATCCTGCCGGCGAAGATCGAGGAAAAACTCGCCGAATTACGCGCAAAAAAACCCGGCTCGATGACGATTATCGCAACCAGGGGCACGCTGGATTGGGCATATCCGCCGTTCATCCTGAGTTCAACGGCCGCGGCGCTGGGCTGGAACGTGTCAATTTTCTTCACGTTTTACGGCCTGCAACTGCTGCGCAGGGACATCTCGCATCTGCAGGTGAGCCCGCTCGGCAATCCGGCGATGCCGATGAAAATGCCCTTCGGCCCGGACTGGTTCAGGGCGATCAACTGGAATATCCCCAACATCGTGCAGGCCGGGATACCCGGCTTTGAGTCGCTGGCGACCGCGCTGATGAAAAAAACAATCAGCAACAATGGCGTCGCTGAAATCGGCGAACTGCGGAGTCTCGCGCTCGAGGCCGGCGTCAACATGGTCGGCTGCCAGATGACTGTCGATCTGTTCGGATTCAAGCACGGGGACTTTATCCCGGAAGTTAAAGAGTATTGCGGCGCGGCGACGTTCCTGCCGATGGCGCAGCAGGCTGATGTCAGTCTGTTCATGTAGTCAATCGAAAAACTTCACGTCGTTCTAAACAAGGGGGGAGATCGTGGACAACAGAAAAGCATTTTCGGCGGTGGCACTGGCAGTAGCAGGCGCATTGACCACCGGAGCAGCGGGTGCGACGGACGGCTATTTTTCCCACGGCTACGGCATGAAGGCCAAGGGACGTGGCGGCGTATCCACGGCGATGACCACCGACACCTTCGGCGGCGCCAGCAATCCGGCGACCATGGTTTGGGTGGGCGACCGCGTCGACGTCGGCGTGGACCTGTTCCGGCCCGACCGCAAGGCAAGCCGCACCGGTAGTCCGGCCGGGGTGAACGGTGCGGCCGACGGCAACGATACGACCAACTTTCTGATTCCGGAATTCGGCTATAACAAGCTGATCAACCCCGACCTTTCTCTGGGCGTCACGGTCTACGGCAACGGCGGGATGAACACCGATTATTCGGGCAGTGCCGTTGCGAACTGCGGCGCCGTGGGCGGCGGCGCTCCGGCCAATCTGCTGTGCGGTTCGGGCAACCTCGGCGTGGACCTCTCACAACTGATCATTGCGCCCACTGCGGCCTACAAGATCAATCCGCAACACTCCATCGGGGTGTCGCCGCTGATCGCCTATCAACGCTTCAAGGCCTATGGCCTGCAACCGTTCGGGGCAATTTCCTCCGATCCGGCCAATCTGACCAACAAGGGCTACGACAGCGCATAGGGTTGGGGTGTACGCGTGGGCTGGCTGGGCAGGCTGACCGACACGGTGAGTGTGGGTGCGGCCTATTCGTCGAAAACCAAAATGGACGAGTTCGACAAATACCGTGGCCTGTTCGCCGAGCGGGGTGGTTTCGACATTCCCGAGAACTACAACTTCGGCATTGCATTCAAGGCGACGCCGGCGATCACGATTGCTGCGGATTATCAACGCATCAATTACAGCAAGGTAAAGTCGGTCGGCAACCCCAGCAACCAAACGCCCTGCCCCGGTGCCGCCTGCCTGGGTGCGAGCAGCGTGAGCATCGGCTTCGGCTGGGATGACGTCAATGTGATCAAACTCGGTGTCGAATATGCCCACAGCAGTCGCATGCTTTTGCGTGCAGGCTACAACCGCACCGAAAATCCGATCCAGTCGCGCGACATCACGTTCAACATTCTTGCGCCGGGCGTGGTGCAGAACCACGTGACCGCGGGCTTCACTTACGCCCTGGAGGGCGGCGCTGAAATCACCATGGCCTACATGCATGCGTTCAAGAAATCGGTATCCGGCCCGGCGACCAACCCGTATTTCCCGGTCGGCGGCACCGAAACCATCGAGATGTCGCAAAACTCGCTGGGCATCGCCTGGGGCAAGAAATTCTGAGCCGGCTGTGCCGCTCGTCCGCAAGCCCCGCTGCGTGCGGGGTTTTTTCCTGCAGGACCGCAGTTCGGCAATGCTTTATGGTGCGAACGTCGCCGGGAATCGCCTGCGGCTGGAGCATGTAGAGACACCCACGCTTTTGGACGCCGCAAAAAAGACCATGTAACCGCAGTTTTTTTCCGGCCTTTCACGCCATGTCGATCTAGTCCTCGACATAATCCAGCACGTAGCCCCTGCCATACAGCGTCCTTACCATCACCCCGGTTTCGCTGATTTTCTTGCGCAACCGGTGCACGTACACTTCGATTGCGTTGTGACTGACTTCCTGGTCGTAAGTGTAGATCTGCTCGACCAGTTGCTCCTTGCTCACCACGCGACCAAAGCGTCGCATCAGCACCTCCAGCACGCTCAGCTCATGCATGGACAGCGACACCGCATGGCCGCGGATGGCCGCGGTGCGCGCCACCGGATCAAAACTCAAGTCGCGGTAAGTCAGCACCGGTGCCGCCGTGCCATGACCGCGCCGCAACAAGGCACGTACCCGCGCCTGCAGTTCGTTCAGGCTGAACGGCTTGACCAGATAATCATCGGCGCCGAGATCCAGGCCCGCCACTTTTTCCTCCGGTTGTTCCCGCCCCGACAGGATCAGCACCGGCAAAGCATCATTGCGGCGGCGCAACCGGCGCAGCACTTCCAGGCCGTCGAGTTTGGGCAAACCCAGATCAAGGATCAGCAGGCCGAAGCCGGCGGTCTTCAGCGCTTCGTCGGCAGCAAGACCGTTATCCACCCAATCAACCGCAAATCCCGCCTGCGTCAACGCAAAGCGCAAGGCTTCGGCCAGCGCGGCATCGTCTTCGCTGATCAGTATGCGCATCCCGCCCCCACTCCCGGATTAATTATAAGATATTGTTTTTAAACAATTTTATTGTAATTATTCACGCAAGTCCATGCTGCGGCGCGACACTTCATTGTAGGGGCAAGGTTCAGGATTTTGTAAGTATTTTTGACTACGATGCCTGAGGGGAAAAGTCACAAAAAAGTCAGGGCGCCGCATACCTGAGACTGCCCTGCTGATTTTCAACCAAAGGAGGGCTGCATGGAACTTTCCGACAAGCACCAGGAATACTGGCGCAAAAATCTGGTGGTCACGGCGATACTGATGGCGATCTGGTTTATCGCCACTTTTGTCGAGGCCTGGTTTGCGCGCGACCTGAACAGCATCAATTTCCTCGGATTCCCGCTGGGCTTCTACATGTCCGCACAGGGTTCACTGGTGATCTATGTCGTGATCATCGGTTTTTACGCCTGGTACATGAACAAGCTCGACAATGAATACGGCGTACAAGAGGAGGACGAAAAATGAGCCAGGCCGCCTTCAGTCAGAAAGGCTTCAACCAGCAGCTCAAGAAGTATTACGCCCTGTACACCGGCGGTTTCCTCGCCTTCATCATCCTGCTCGCCATTGCCGAGCAGATGGGGCTGCCGCGCAAATACATCGGCTACACCTTCCTCATCGCCACCATCGGCCTCTACGCGATGATCGGCGTGATGAGCCGCACCGTGGAGGTGGCGGAGTACTACGTCGCCGGACGGCGTGTGCCCGCGTTCTTCAACGGCATGGCGACCGGCGCCGACTGGATGAGCGCAGCCTCGTTCATCGGCATGGCCGGCACCCTGTACCTCGCCGGCTTCGACGGCCTCGCCTTTGTCATGGGCTGGACCGGCGGATACGTGCTGGTGGCGCTGTTCCTTGCGCCCTACCTGCGCAAATTCGGCCAGTTCACGATTCCGGACTTTCTCGGCGCCCGTTACGGCGGCAACATCGCGCGTTCGATCGGCGTGTTCGCGGCCATCCTCTGCTCCTTCGTCTACGTGGTGGCGCAGATTTACGGCGTGGGCCTGATCACCAGCCGCTTCACCGGGCTGGAGTTCGGCGTCGGGGTGTTCGTCGGCCTTGGCGGCATCCTGGTGTGCTCGTTCCTCGGCGGCATGCGCGCGGTGACCTGGACCCAGGTTGCGCAGTACATCATCCTGATCATTGCCTACCTGACCCCCGTCATCTGGCTGGGTGTCAAACACACCGGCATCCCGGTGCCGCAGGTCGCCTACGGCCCGGTTCTGGCCAAGGTCGGCGAACTCGAGAAAAAACTCACCGCCGATCCCAAGGAGCAGGAAGTCCGCAAGATCTTCAAGGATCGCGCGGACGCGGCCAATGCGGCTCTGAAGGATCCGGCCAAGGCTTACGCCGACAACAAGGCCAAACTCGAGCAGAACGTCAACAACCTGAAAGCGGCCAATGCACCGGCTGACCAGGTCGCTGCCGCCGAAAAGGCGCTGGCGGGTTATGCCCAGGATGTCGATGCCGCAAAAGCGCAGTGGAACAAGGACAAGGGCGGCGCCGCACGCGCCGCCGCACCGCGCCCGCATGCCGAGCCTTATGCCGGCAAGGATGAAGCAGCGCGTGACAGCGCGCGGCTCAACTTCATCGGCATCGTGTTCTGCATGATGTTCGGCACCGCCGCGTTGCCGCACATCCTGATGCGCTACTACACCACGCCCAGCGTGCGTGAAGCCCGGCGTTCGGTGTTCTGGTCGCTGTTCTTCATCTTCCTGCTCTACTTCACCGCGCCCTGCCTCGCGGTGCTGGCCAAGTTCGAGGTGTATACGAACCTGGTCGGCAGCCAGTTCGCCGCACTACCGGCATGGGCGGCAGCGTGGCAGACGGTGGATGCAACACTGCTCAGCATCACCGACGTCAACAAGGACGGCATCGTGCAACTCGCGGAAATCGTCATCGGCGGTGATCTGATCGTGCTGATGACGCCGGAGATCGCCGGACTGCCCTATGTGGTATCAGGGCTGGTGGCGGCCGGCGGCCTGGCCGCGGCGCTGTCCACCGCGGACGGCCTGCTGCTGACCATCGCCAATGCGCTGTCGCACGATGTCTACTACAAGATGATCGACCCGAGCGCGACGACTTCCCGTCGCGTCACGGTATCGAAAATCCTGTTGCTGGTCGTGGCGCTGATCGCCGCCTACGTAACGTCGCTGAAACCGGGCAACATCCTGTTCCTGGTCGGTGCGGCGTTCTCGCTGGCAGCCTCGGCGTTTTTCCCGGCGCTGGTGCTCGGCGTGTTCTGGAAACGTGCCAACAAGATCGGCGCCATCACCGGCATGCTGGCCGGGCTGGGGGTGTGCTTCTACTACATGAGCACCACCTATCCCTTCCTGCGCGACCTGTTCGGCATCACCAGACCGATTGCGGAATACATGTGGTTCGGCCTGAACCCGATTTCCGCGGGCATGTTTGGTCTTCCGATCGGCATGGCCACCATCATCGTGGTCAGCCTGCTGACACCGGCACCGAGCAAACAGGTGCAGGATTTCGTGGAGCATGTGCGTTACCCGGTACTCAAGGGCAGCACGTACTCGACCCAGGCGACCTGACCTGCAGCAGCAGTTCCAAAACAAAGCCCGCTTCGGCGGGCTTTGTTTTTGCTCAAACCGGCCGGACTGCCATGCTAGAATCGCGCCCTCCGGAGAGGTGGATGAGTGGTTTAAGTCGCACGCCTGGAAAGCGTGTTTACGGTGAAAACCGTAACGAGGGTTCGAATCCCTCCCTCTCCGCCAATAAAAATGCGGCCTTGTGCCGCTTTTTTGTTGGCGCAGTGGCTGTTTTTTTATTGGCCGTTCAGCCGCTAATCCTTGAAACGCTCCAGCTTTGCCTTCCAGGTATCCGACAACATGCACGGCAGCCACGCCTCGTTCTCGGCCTGGATACCGCCGGACAACATGGTTTCCTGGGAGGCATTGAGCGCAACCTTGGCCTGCAGTACGGCGATGCGCGGATTTTTTGCAATCGACTGCGCCAGCGCCATGGCCGCCGGCATCAGTTCGGCACGGGACACCACACGCGCCACAATACCCAGGCGTTCGGCCTCGGCGGCATCGATGTGTTTGCCGGTGAGGATCATTTCCTTGGCTTTTTGCAGGCCGATCGCCCGCGGCAGCCGCTGCGTGCCGCCGGCCCCCGGCAAAAAACCCAGGGTCACTTCGGGCAGGCCGAATTTTGCGTTGTCCGAGGCAATACGGATGTCGCACTGGAGTGCAACTTCCAGTCCGCCGCCAAGACAATAACCATTGATGGCGGCGATGGTGGGTTTGGCCATACTGGCAATGGCGTTGACCCACCGGCTGCGGAAAAAACGCCGCTCATTGTACATCTCTTCCGTGGTTCTCTGGCCGCGCTCCTTCAGGTCAGCGCCGGCGCAAAACGCCTTGTCGCCAGCCCCGGTAAAAATGATGACGTTTACGTCCGGATCGGCATCCATGGCCTGTGCCAGTTGCATGATCTCTTCGCGCAACCGGATATTGAGCGCATTCATCACCTGCGGCCGGTTCAGCGTCACCACCGCCACACCTTCGTTGATGCTGACTGTTTTTACATCACTGGTTTTTGCCGTCATTTCCGCTCCTGGACAAATGAACCGGCATTTTAATCGTTATCTGAAACTAGGCGCCGCCGCCAGCCCGCGCGAATATCTCGCGCAGCTGTTTCAGATCACTGGTATGACCCAGCGCCGCCATCAGCAGGATGCGCGCCTTGAGGCCGCTCAGGTAACCCGAAGAGATGGCCCCCTTGGCGATCAGGCTCTGGTAGGAACCCTGATACCCCTTGCCCAGATGTGGCGCGCCTGAAGGCAAACGCAGTCCCGCCACGACTGGGATGCCGGCATCGATGGCCGCGCAGACACCATTGTAAAAAGGCAGATTTACATTGCCCCCGCCCGTGGCCTCGACCACGATGCCGTCGACGCGCTCGCGGATACAGGCGCGAAACAGCAGGTCGTTCCCGCCCTGTCCCATGCGGATGATGTGCACGTTTTCCCTGACCTGATTGATTTCCAGATGCACCCGCCGCTGCGGCATCGAAAAAAACGTGACGCCGCCCTTGGTGACACTGCCCAAGGCGCCGCCATCGCGGGCGCCAAAACAGGTGATGGTCTCCGGATTGATCTTGGTGACATCGCGCGCCGCATGGATTTCACCGCCCAGCGCGACCAGCACACCGCGTCCTTTTGCTCCCGGGTGGGCGGCAATCATCGCGGCATACAGCAGGTTGCGCGGGCCGTCCGGATCCTTCTCGTCGGCATTACGCTGCGCACCGGTGAAAACCACCGGCTTGTCCCCGCCCACGGTCAAATCCATCAGATAGGCGGTTTCTTCCAGCGTTGCGGTGCCATGTGTGACCACCGCACCCGCAACGGCATCATCCTTGAGCACCTTGCGCAGGGTGTCGCGCAAGCCAAAGGCCGTCGCAGTGTCCATCAGCGCGCTGTTGATGTTCGAGTGTTCAAGCACGCGGATGTCCGCAATATCCACCAGTTCCGGCACGGCCGAAACCAGATCTTGGGCCGAGGCGGTCGACACATGACCGCCAAGACGTGCATCAAATTTGGAGGCGATCGTGCCACCGGTGCCGACGACGCAGATGATGGATTTGCTCATTCTTCCGCTCTCAATTTGCCTTGATGTTGGCTTCCTTGACCACTTTTGCCCAGCGTTTGATGTCGCTGGCGACATCACGCCGGAACTCTTCACCGCTGCTGGCGATCACGTCCAACCCCATGGCATCGAAGCGCCGTGTGGTTTCGGGCTCCTTGAGGATGCCGCGGATGGTCGTCGACAGTTTTGTCACAATCGGTTTCGGAGTGCCGGCCGTGGTCAGCATGCCCTGCCAGTCGAGTACGTGAAGATCACCTGCGCCGGCCTCCTTCATCGTCGGCACTTCGGGCAACTGGCTGGCCCTGGCCTTCGCCGCCACCGCAAGCGGTCGCAGGCGGCTTGCTTTGATGTGCGGCAGCGCCGAGGTCAGCGATGCAAAACTCATGGACACGTTGTTGCCGAGCAGGTCGGCAACGGCGGGCCCGCCACCTTTGTAGGCGATGTGGGTCAGCTTGACGCCCGTTTGTTGTGCAAAGAATTCACCGGTGAGGTGCGGCGCGCCGCCGATGCCGGACGAGGCAAAGCTGAGCTCGCCCGGTTTTGCCCTGGCTTGCGCGATCAGATCCTTGACCGAGGTCAGCGGTGATTTGACGTTGACCACCAGCACGTTGCCGACCGCGCCATTCATGGTCAGGAATTCGAAATCCTTGATCGGATCGAAGGGCATCGGCAGCAGGCTGGGGTTTACAGAGAAGCGCAACGAGACGATGCCGATGGTGTAGCCGTCAGCTTCGGATTTCGCCACCAGGCCGGCGCCGATGACGCCACCCGCCCCGCCGCGGTTGTCGACGACGATCTGCTGTTTCCATAATTCGTTCAGGCGCTGTGCGATGACCCGCGCCGCACCGTCGCTGCTGCCGCCCGGTGCGGCAGAGACCACCAGCCGGATCGGCCGGTTGGGATAGTCAGTATCACCCTTTGCCGCAGGCTGTGCCGATGCCACAGCACACAGTCCCGCCAAAAACACGCCGCTGAGGTATTTATGCGTAATCATGATGTTCCAGTCTCCATATAACGTTACGGCCGGTGATTCCGGCATGTGCATCTTCCCACCGCTGTCAAAGCAATTTCCCTGCCATATGAGACTAACAGCGGAGACTGAAGGCGGTCTGACAGCGCAGGTAGACCGTACTCAATCAAAACCTCCAGTCAAAATCTTTCCGGGGAAATACCGGCGGCAAGGGCTCCACGCCATCCATTTCCGCACCCAGTTCGGCTTCAATCTCGGCCATCGAATCGAGCAGCGCGGACAGCCGCAGCGTCACGTTGTCGAGGTCCTGCTCGGGGATGTCGAGGCCGGCGATCAGCGCCAGCGCCTGGGTTTGTTCCCGTGTCAGCATCGTCTTTCTCCTCAGCCTGGCGTGACGGCGATTTTTGCAAGGTCCGGGTGCCGGGCATGCCAGGGTGTTGCCTGTTCGTAGGCATGCCCGACGCGGAAAACGGTTTCTTCCGCGAAGGGTTTTCCGGCCACCTGCAGTGACAGGGGCAGACCGGCCTTGCTGAATCCCATCGGCAGCGCCAGCGCCGGCACGTTGGCCATGCTGAAGGGGTAAGTCGATATCCGTCGCAGCAACACTTTTTTCTGCATCGCCTCGGGCGAATCGACGGTTTCCCGGGTGGCATCGATGCGCCCCGGCGGACTGAGGCTGCTCGGGCAAACCAGCACATCGCAGTCCTGCAGGGCAGCCAGCACTTCGCGCCGCACCAGCACCCGCGCCCGCATCGCGCGGTGATACACAGCGGCCGGAATCAGTGCACCGGCGGCAAGGCGCGTGCGTGTGCCCGTGTCCATGTCATGCCAGTGTGTGCGCAGCCAGTGTTTGAGCATCATCGCCGCGATATCGGAGTCCGAGGTCAGCAACTGCAGCGGCACCGCGTATTTTGCCTTGGGCAGCGATATTTCCCGGATGGTCGCGCCGAGACCGGTCATGACCGCAGTCGCCGCGCGCATCGCTGCCGTGACTTCAGGATGCGCCCCGTCGGGCCAGCACAGTTCGCGCACCACGCCGATTTTCAGTCCGCTGATGTTGCCGGTCAGTGCCTTCGCATAGTCCGGCACCGGCCACGTGCTGGTCAGCGGATCACGCGGATCATGCCCGGCAATTGCCTGCAAAAAAAGTGCATTGTCTTCAACGGTACGCGTCAGCGGCCCGATGGTGTCGGCGGTCCAGCCGTACATCACGCCGCCCCAGCGGCTGACCCGGCCAAAAGTGGGACGCAGGCCGACGATGCCGTTGGCCGCCGCCGGGCTGCGGATCGAACCACCGGTGTCCTCACCCAGGGACCCTGAAGTAAATCCCGCTGCCGGTGCAATGCCCGAACCGCTCGATGAACTCGCCGGGTTGTGCTCGATATTCCAGGGATTGCGCGGCTGGCCATACGCAAAATCGATGGTGCCGCCCTTGCCGAACTCGTGCAGGTTTTCCTTGCCGATCAGGATGGCGCCGGCCGCCCTCAGTTTTTCGATGACTGCCGCGTCATGGTCAGGAACATTGTCGCCCAGCATGCGTGAACCCAGCGTGGTCTTGATGCCTTTGGTGTTGAGCTGGTCTTTCACACCAAAGGGCAGGCCGTGCAAGGGTCCGCGCCAGCGGCCGGCGATGATGTCCCGTTCCGCCGCACGCGCCTCGGCCAGCGCAGAATCCGCACAAACCGTGATGTAGGCGCGCAGTACCGGGTTCCAGCGTTCGATGCGTGCAAGGCAGGACTGCATCAGCTCCACCGGCGACAGTTTACGGTCACGAATCAACCGCCCCTGTTCGGCGGCACTCATATAGGTCAGATCGGCAGAATTCGGATTCATCAAAAGTTTTGCACGGAATAAAGATTGGTCAGTTGCGAGTGTCGGCGATCAAGCGTCGCGGAGCAAACTCCAGCAACAATATGTGGTCTTTCTCGCAATATGTGTGCCAGTTTGACAGGCCCGCCACGGCTGACGATACTCGCAGCCTGATTCAGCCATTGTTCCAGTCAGGGAGTCCATATGAGCAACGACCTCAAGGCCTACAACATTTTTGATCTGCGCGAGATCGCACTCAAACGGGTGCCCAAGGGCTTTTTCGAATTCGTCGACCGCGGCACTGAAGACGAAGTCGCGCTGCGCAACAACCGCGAAGTCTTCGACCGCATCCGCTTCCGCACCCGCACCTTCGTTGATGTCTCCAAACGCAACCAGGACACCACCCTGTTTGGCGTCAAACACAAGATGCCGCTGGTGATCGCACCCACCGGTGTTGCCGGACTGCTGTGGCACGAAGGCGAAATCAAGCTGGCGAAAGCTGCACGCGCCGCCGGCATCCCCTTCACACTCGCCACCGGTTCGATCACCGCGATGGAACGTGTTGCCGACGAAGCCGGCGGCGATCTCTGGTTCCAGCTCTATTTGTGGCCGGACCGCTCGATGTCGCACGAACTGGTCAACCGCGCCAAGGCTGCGGGCTACAAAACCCTCGTGGTCACCGTCGACGGCGTGTCCTCGGGCAACCGCGAATACAACCTGCGCAACGGTTTCACATTGCCTTTCAGTCTCAACGCGCGCAACACTTGGGACATGATGACGCACCCGCGCTGGCTGATGGGCGTGATGGGACGTTACCTGCTCACCACCGGCATGCCGATGTATGCCAACTACCCGGCAGCCGCCAAAGCGAAAATGACCAAGGGCCCGCCCGGACGCTCCAGCCTGCGCACCGACTCGATCAGCTGGGATGACCTCGACGCGCTGCGCAAAATCTGGCCGCACAAACTGATCGTCAAGGGCATTCTCGATCCTCAGGATGCGATCAGTGCGGCGGACCACGGCGCTGATGGCATCGACGTCTCCAACCACGGCGGACGCAACCTCGACGGTATTGTTTCGCCGATCGAAGTATTGCCGGAGATCGTTGATGCGGTGGGCAAACGCGCGACCATTTTCATGGACAGCGGCATCCGCCGCGGCAGCGACGTCGTGAAGGCGCTGGCGCTGGGCGCCAATGCGGTGATGGTGGGTCGTTCGACGCTGTACGGCGTAGCCGCCGGTGGTGAAGCCGGTGCAGCCCGCGCACTGCAGATCTACCGCGACGAAATCCACCGCAACATGGCCCTGCTCGGCTGCAACACCATCGACGAAATCGGCCCGCAACACCTGCTGTTCGCCGACAAACACGAACTGCGCGCACCCAAGGAACGTCCGGCACTGCGTATTGTGACCGAGGCGAAAGCCGCAGAATCCTGAGCGCATCACCAGGCTGCCGATACAGCAGCTGCGAAAAAAGCCTGGAGACCTGTCTTCAGGCTTTTTCTTTCTCCCCACCCAGCGCCTTGACCAGATCGGCAAGCAGCAGCGACAACTCGCCGGTCATCAGCGCAAAGTCGATTTCGAACTGTTCACCCTCGCCCTCGACTTCGGTATCCGCCTCTCGTTTGAGGATTTCCAGGAAAGTCAGCCGTTTGACCTGCAACTGCTCGGTTAATACAAAAGAAATGCGGTCATTCCAGGTCAGACCCAGACGCACCACGGTTTTGCCGCCGGCGATATGGTCGCGGATTTCCTTGCCTTCGAGATTGTGCCGTGCATAGCGCACGGTGGCCTTGCTGGCATCCGCCGCACGCAACTCCAGATCCTGATCGATGGTAAACACGCCAGGCGCATTGCCCTTTACCAGCCATTCCGCCATCGCTGCCGCCGGTGAACGCTGCGTTTCCAGCCGCAGGGCATGCACATCGTCGTCAGCCCGACGCAGCGCTTCCATGAACTGCTCCGCCTTGGCGTCTCCTGCCGCATCCACCGCCAGCCAGTGATGCGCAGCATCGATCCAGGCATGGGTCGTGCGTCGACGCGACAGTGCACGCGGCATCAGTTCGTTCATCACCTGCATCTTGAGGTCGCGCATCTGCTTGCGACCGACCGGGCGCCCCTGCTGGGCGGCAATTGCTACTGACCGATCCTGCGCCTCCTGGCGGATGACCGAGGCCGGCAACAGTTTCTGCTCCATGGCCAGGGCCAGCAGCCACTGGCGCTGCTGCTGGTAGAGAAAACGACCGTCGTCGCGGGGACAGACCCAGCCCGAGCTTTCCATCTGGAAACCGCCGCAGGGCTGCAGCGGTTGTTCTGCGAGTTTTTGTTCGAGTGCATCCGCGTCGACGGACCATTCCGCCGGCAGGCGGTACAAGACAAGGTTTTTCAGCCACATGGGATGTTAAAAAGCGGCTGATTATACGGACTGTGAACAACGCCGAACAGCGCCCGCAGCAGTTCATCGCCAACGGGAAGCCGAACGGGGTGCAGCAGCATTGGACGACCGCCCTCTCAAGGGCAAGCCAAAGGAACATTCGGACTTTCAGACTTCAGTTCTGTCGGATCGCCGCTGCCGGTCCGACTCGGCCCATAACCCGACCACTGCCACCACGAACGGCAGCAGCAACAGGAATAAAAATGAGCGGTCGATACTGTCAAACCAGGCCATCCACCGCTGTCCGTCAAAAATCTGGTCGACGGTGCCGCGCAGGCCCCACAGACAGCCGATGGCCACAATCGTCGGCAGCAGTGCGGCGACAAACAGCCAGAACAGATTGATGGTTTTGTCCTCGAACCGGTCCTTGAGTATCGCGAAACCCGCCGGATTCGGCGCATTGGCGATGACGGTCAGCCCGCCGCCGGACAGCGCACCCGCCACCAGTGCATACTTGAATTCGTCGCTGACGCCCTCCACCAACGACCCCAGGTAAGTCAGCGCGGCATTGTCGGTGATCGCCGTCAGCGCAGCCGCGCCAAAAAACAGCGTCGATCCATCGAGATTGCTCAGGGTATCCTGCAGCCACCATTGCTGCTGCCCGCCCAGCACTACCAGTCCGGCAAGGAAAAAAGCCACCATCAGTCCTTCACGCAGCATTAACGCATCGTGGTAACGCCGGTAGGCTTCAGCGAGGCCCAGGAATAGCAGGAACAGGCCCATGAATACTTCCGGGTCGTGATTGGCAAACACGACTCCGGCCAGCAATGCGAGATTGACGGCAACAAACATGCCCGGCACCCTGCTCCGGGCATCCGGAACCCTGTCGGCGATTCCAGCCAGTTCGCGACGGAACAAAAAAGTGACCAGGGTGGCATTGATCAACACCGCAAGTGCGGCTTTCCAGCCCATGGTCGAAAACATGTGGGCGCTGCTCCAATCCCACTTGGCGGCAACCATCAGCACCGGAGGGGCGGCGAAATTGGTCAGCGCACCACCGATGGATACATTCACGAACAACACCCCGATTGCAGCGTATTTGAGCTTTGCCGAGATCTTCTGCGAAAACAGGCCGTCACGCAGCATCAGCGCGGCAATGGTCATCGCCGCAGGCTCGGTAATGAAAGACCCCAGCAGCGGGACCATGGAAAGGCTCAGAAAAACCAGCGCGATGTTGCGCCGCAGCGGCATCGCCTGCGCGACCCTGCCAACCAGATCGGTGGTGCATTGCATGATCGGCCGGCTTGCCGCGATGACCATGATCACGAATACAAACATCGGTTCTATGAAACGCTGATCATCGAGATAGGCGGCAGTCGTCTCCCAGCCGCCGGCAAATGCCATGAAAACCAGCAAAACCATCGCCCAGAAACCGAACACGGCCTCGACTTCGCCGAGCAGATGCCAAAGCCCGGAATGAGCCGGGTTAGTATGTGCGAGATGCTCGAAATATCGCGTGGAGAAGGTGTGCAGGACGGCGAGACCAAACAATGCGGCGCCGATGAATTGTATTGCGTAAGGATTGGCGGTAATCATGGCCATCACGATAATGTCCGGAAAACCGCTCCGCCATCCGCGTGATCGCGTAAGTAGTTTCACTTATTTACCCGCGCCATATCCGCTCACATAGTAAGCATCCCGCCATGCCAGTCACCCGATACCTCCGCGATGCACTGATATTTGCCCCGTGCTACATCGCCCTGGACTGGGCCAGTTACATTGATCCGATCGGTCTGTTCAACATCACGCCATGGAACCCGCAGCCCGGTCTGGCCATCGTCTGGCTGATGCTCGGCGGCCTCGGCAATATCGTCGCCGTGACGATCTCCATCGTGGTCTCCGAGATACTGGTCAGAAACGCTCCCGGCGGTTATGGGGTCACGCTGATGATGGGGCTGATACTCGGGGGAGGATATGCCCTGATTGCGTGGGCTTTGCGCAAAGTGCTTCAGGACGGCGTTTTGCGCACCATCCCTCAGTTGACGTCTTTTGTCGCCATCATCTTTGCCGGCACCGCCGTCCTGTCGGCCGCCTTCATCGGCCTGCTGCAGATTTCGGGGATGATCGGCGACACTCCCTTCATGGCAGCGTGGACCCGCTTCTGGACCGGGGACGCAGTCGGCATTCTGGTCACGGCCCCGCTGTTGCTGGCCGCCGCTGACCCACAACGAAGATCCGGTTTCGCGGCATTTGCCCGCCGACCCGAGGCCTTCTTGCAGCTTATTGCCCTGTGCGGCACCCTGTGGCTGGTTTTCAAGGGACTGGACGGCGATCCCGCAACACATTTCTACCTGCTGTTCCTGCCGCTGATCTGGATTGCAATCCGCTCGGGCATGAACGGCGCCATTGCAGCGACCGCCATTGTGCAGCTCGGCGCAGTACTGATCATCCACGATGATGCCGTTTCCAGCCTGCCGCTGATTGAATTGCAGGCGCTGGTGGCAACGCTGACCTTGACAGGCCTGTTCCTCGGCATGATGGTGGATGAACGCGGCCGTGCCGAGGAAAACCTGCGTCACAGCCTCCGCCTTGCCGCCGCAGGCGAAATGGCCGGCGCCATTGCCCACGAAATCAACCAGCCCCTGACCGCACTGATCAACTATGGGCGCTCGGCGACGATATTGATTACCCAGGGCGGAGATGCCGAATCACGGCTCCCGGGCATCCTGGAAAAAATGCTGCGCGAAGCCGAACGCGCGGCTGATACCGTGAAACGGCTGCGTGATTTTTTCCGGGCGGGAACAACCAAGCTGGAAAAAGTCGGGATTGACGAGTTGTTTGCAACAGCCCGGCGCATCAGCGGGCAATTGATCGGTGAGCTGCCCGTCACGGTCCGCGCGGAAAGTCCGGAACGATTGCCGCCACTGCTCATAGACCGGCTGCAGATCGAAGTGGTGTTGCGCAACCTGCTGAGCAATGCCGTGGAGTCGATCAGCATGTCCGGTGAAAACAACGGCCGCATCGACATTTCCGCGGAAGCCCATGGCCCGCAGCAGATCTGCCTTGTCGTGAAAGACAGCGGACCGGGAATCCCGGAAAAACAGCGCCATGAACTGTTCAAACCGTTCGCCTCCGGAAAACCCAGCGGCATGGGCATGGGCCTCACGGTCAGCCAGGCCATCGTCGAAGCCCACGGCGGCACAATCAGGGTCGGCGCCTCCGGACATGGTGAATTCCATGTCATTCTCCCATGCGACCAGAAAACCTGACTGTATTCATCGTCGACGACGATCCCGCGATCAGGGATTCCCTGTCGTTGATGCTCGGCCTCTCCGGCTACAGGGTGGCGCCATTCTCCGATGCCGAGTCGTTCCTCGCTGCGTACCAACCCGGATGGCTCGGCTGTGTGGTCGCTGATTTGCGTTTGCCGGGACGCACGGGCATCGAACTCCAGGCCGAGTTGCGCGCCAGGAACAGCATGCTGCATTTCATAGTCATCACCGCGCACGGCGACGTCCAGACCGCGCGCACCGCTTTTCAGGCACAGGCCATCGATTTTCTTGAAAAACCGTTCGACCATGCAGAACTGCTGGCGGCCATTGAAACCGCCTTCACAGAACAGGAGCGCCGGCTTGACCGCATCCGCAGCCACGATGCCGACCAACACAAGCTCGAAACATTGACTGGACGCGAGCGCGAAGTGCTGCACCATGTGGCCAGGGGCCTGCACGCCAAGGAAATCGCCCGCGCCCTCGACATCAGCCCGCGCACCGTTGAAGTACACAAGACCCGCATCATGGCGAAACTGAAGGCACGGAATGTCGCGGAACTGGTGCGTTTTTCCCTGGTCACCGAACAGGGCAGGCAGGGAATCCGGGACGCCGATTGACCGGCGGCACAGGAACGGGGCGATATACCGGTATCATCACGCCTTTATTGCAACCATCTGCCGATACACCATGACCAGCGTCAGCTACGAAAACGCCGCCACCGCGGCCCTGTCCTCATCCGCCCCGCGCATTCTCCAATCCATGCTCGCCCTCGACGACTTCGAGGACGCAGCCCGGCGCGGCATCCCGCGCCCGATCTTCGGCTACATCAACGGCGGCGCCGAAACCAACGCCTCTCTGCGCGACAACCGCGCGGTGTGGGACGAACTGCAGTTCATCCCGCGCACCCTCGTCGATACCGGTGGCCGCTCGCCGGCCACGACGCTGATGGGCAAACAATACGACCTGCCCTTCGGCATCCCGCCGATGGGTGGCACCGCGATGGCCTGCGCCGACGGCGACGTGGCACTCGCGCACGCTGCGGCCCGCAACAACATCCCGATGGTGGTCAGCGGCGCGGCGCTGACCTCGCTCGAACGCGTCAAACAGGAAGGCAAAACCGCCTGGTTCCAGGCCTACTTGCCGGGCGAAGATGACGTGATCAAGCAGCTCCTGGAACGCGTCGAAAAAGCCGGCTACGACACGCTGGTAATGACCGTCGATGTCCAGGTACTCGCCAATCGCGAAAACAACGTGCGCACCGGCTTCAGCACGCCGCTGCGGCCTTCGCTGCGGCTGGCCTGGGACATGGGCATCCGTCCGCGCTGGTGCCTCTCGATGCTGCAACACACGCTGAAATACGGCATGCCGCATTTCGAGAACATGGGACCGCGCGTGCCGATGATCTCCGCGCTGAACCGCCAGGCCGGTCGCCGCGATCGGCTGTCCTGGCCTCACGTCGAGTTGATCCGCCGGCTGTGGAAAGGCAAGTTCGTATTGAAGGGCATCCTCGACCCGCAGGACGCCGCGCGTGCGCGTGATGCCGGTGTCGACGGCGTGATGGTTTCCAACCACGGTGGCCGCCAGCTCGACGGCGCGGTGAGCCCGCTGCGCATGCTGCCCGGCGTCAAAGCCAATGCCGGCAACATGGCGGTGATGATGGACAGCGGCATCCGCCGCGGCACCGACGTGCTGAAAGCGCTGGCACTGGGCGCCGACTTTGTCTTCATCGGGCGGCCCTTCCTTTATGCGATCTCCATCGGTGCCGAACACGGCGCGCAGCATGTCATCAACCTGCTGCGCAGCGAACTGATGACGGACATGGCGCTGATCGGCGTGAACTCGCCGAAGGAAATGAAGCCGGAGCTGCTGCTCGACCTGCGCTCTTATAACTGGCAGGCGGCAGGCGTCAAAAAATAATAAATAAAATCAAATATTTATTGATGTTACTGCCGGGCAGCAGTCAAACTGCCCCGGCAGTTTTCAATTCGGCAATCTGCACCGCCGAGTAACCCAGTTCTCTGAGAATCGCATCCGTGTGCGCCCCCACCGCCGGCACCGGATCCATACGCGCCTCAAAACCTTCGAAGGTTGCCGCCGGCAGCAGCGCCGGTATCGGTCCTGCGGGGGTCTCCACCTCACGCCAGCGCTTGCGTGCCTGCAGCTGCGGATGATCCCAGACTTGGTCCGGTGTATTGAGTCGCGAATTGGCGATGTCGGCGGCATCCAGCTTCGCCACCACCTCTTCACTGGTCCACAACGCAAAAGTGTTTTCAATCAGCGTGACGACTTCAACGCGTGCCGCGGTGCGTTTGCTGTTGTTGTCGTAACGCGGATCTTTCGCCAGTTCAGGCCGGCCCAGCACCTTGTCGCAGAAATTCGCCCACTCGCGTTCGTTCTGGATGCCGAACAGCACATCACCGTCTTTGCTGCGAAAACGGCCGTAAGGCACGATAGTCGCGTGGTCCGGCCCGCTGCGCCGCGGCGCCTTGCCGGAAAAATGCGTGTAATACAGCGGATGCCCCATCCACTCCGCCATGGTCTCGAACATGGTCAGGTCGATATGTGTGCCCTCGCCCGTGCGCTCGCGCGTGTAAAGCGCAGCGAGGATCGCGGAATAGGCATGCAAGCCGGTACCGATGTCGGTGATTGAAATACCCACTTTGGCCGGTGACTCCGGTGTGCCGGTCAGCGACAACACACCGGCTTCGCCCTGCACCAGAAGGTCGTAGGCTTTTTTCTTCGAGTACGGGCCGGTCGTGCCGTAACCCGATACATCGCAGACAATCAGATGCGGGTGTTTTGCGCGCAGATCCTTTGCACCAAGGCCCAAACGCTGTGCTGCACCCGGAGCAAGATTCTGAATGAACACATCGGCGCCAGCGATGAGTTTGGCGAGAATGTTCTTCGCTTCGGGATGTTTGACGTCCAGCGTCAGGCTTTCCTTGGAACGATTGAGCCAGACGAAATAGGCCGACTGGCCTTTGACCGTCTGATCATAATCGCGCGCGAAGTCGCCGACTTTCGGCCGTTCGATCTTAATGACGCGGGCGCCGAGGTCGGCGAGCTGGCGCGAGCAGAACGGCGCGGCGACGGCTTGTTCGAGGGCAATGACGGTGATGCCTGACAAGGGAAGTTTTGACATGCGTTCTAAACCGGAAAAATTGTGAGATTCAAGCCGCAATCCACTCCGACACTGGCTTCTCCAGAAACACCTCTACTGAAATGCCGTCGCCACCCACCAGCAGCGAACGATGCACCTTGAACGCCTTGACGAATGCAGCCGAACCCGGATGCGCCTGCGGCGCCCGCCCGCTTTTGACTTCGATGGCGATCAGCCGGCGCCCCGCCTCGACCACAAAATCCACTTCCTGATTCTTGTCGCGCCAGTAATAAAGCTTGCACACGCCGCCCGCCGCCGCGTTCGCCAGATGCGCCCCGACTGCGGACTCGACCAGCCGGCCGCAAAACTCGCGGTCGGCGCGCGCCTCTTCCGGGGTCAGACCTGAAAGCGCGCTCATCAGCGCCGTGTTGAGCACCTGTAACTTGGGACTGGAACCCCTGCTGCGCGCCGCATCACCGGCGTACTTCTGCAGCCCGCAAAGCATGCCCGCGCCGGCCAGCAGTTCCAGGTAATGCGCCAGCGTGGTGGTGTTGCCGGCATCCTGCAACTGTCCAACCATCTTGGTATAGGACAGCACCTGCCCGGAATAACGGCAGCCGAGTTCGAACAGCCGCCGTAGCAGCGCCGGCTTGTCCACGCGTGAGAGCAGCAGCACATCACGCGCGATCGAGGTCTCGATCAGGCTGTCTGCCACATAACGCGTCCAGCGTGCCGGTTCGGAAACGAGCGGCGCCGCCCCGGGATAACCGCCGAAGTACAGATAGTCCTCCAGCGACCAGCCAAAGGCCTTGCGCATCTCGGACAGCGACCAGTGCGGCACATGCAGCAGCTCAAAGCGCCCGGCGAGGCTCTCGGTCAGGCCCTGCGCCAGCAGCAGCGGCGCCGAACCGAGCAGCACCACCTTCAGCGGGCGTTTGGCGCGCGTGTCCTCGTCCCACAGCCGTTTGACGGTTTCGGACCAGTCGGGAATTTTCTGGATTTCATCGAGCACCAGCACCGCAGCACTCTTGCCCGCTTCCAGCCGCGCCACCTCCCACTGCTGCGCGATCCAGTCGCCCCCGCGCAATGTCGGCTCGTCGGCGCTGACATAGCGCACCGGCAGATCAAGTGCACCGGTCACCTGCTCGACCAAAGTGGACTTGCCGACCTGGCGCGGGCCGGCCACAACCTGCAGGAAACGCCGCGACTCGGCGAGGCGGCTGGCCAGCAGATCGGCTTGGGGACGGCGATAAGAGATTGTCGATTTACTCATTACGTTGAGTATTTTTACTCAATACATTGAGTAAAACAAGATCGGCAATCACTCGGGGATAGTGAGTTGATTATAAGTAATTGTTTTTATTAGTTATTTAGAACGATCGCGGCATACCCAGAATATGCTCGCCGACGTAAGACAGGATCAGGTTGGTCGAAATCGGCGCCACCTGATACAGCCGCGTTTCGCGGAACTTGCGCTCGACGTCGTATTCCGCGGCAAAACCGAAACCGCCGTGGGTCTGCAGGCAGGCATTGGCCGCCTCCCAGGACGCATCGGCCGCCAGCAGCTTGGCCATGTTGGCTTCGGCACCGCAGGGTTGTTTGGCATCGAACAACGCAGCGGCCTTGTAACGCATCAGGTTGGCGGCCTCGATGTTGACGTAGGACCTGGCAATCGGGAACTGCACACCCTGGTTCTGGCCGATGGGGCGGTCGAAGACCACGCGTTCCTTCGCGTACTTGGTGGCGCGGTCGATGAACCAGTAGCCGTCGCCGATGCATTCGGCGGCGATCAGGATGCGCTCGGCGTTGAGGCCGTCGAGGATGTATTTGAAACCCCTGCCCTCTTCGCCGATCAGGTTCTCGGCCGGCACTTCGAGGTTGTCGATGAACAACTGGTTGGTTTCGTGGTTCACCATGTTGCGGATCGGCTTCACTTCCAGGCCCTTGCCGATGGCCTCGCGCAGGTCGACGATGAATATCGACATGCCTTCGGATTTTTTCTTGACCTGGTCGAGCGGCGTGGTGCGCGCCAGCAGGATCATCAGTTCGGAGTGCTGGATGCGCGAGATCCACACCTTCTGGCCGTTGACGACGTACTTGTCGCCTTTCTTCACGGCGACAGTCTTGATCTTGGTGGTGTCGGTGCCGGCGGTGGGCTCGGTCACACCCATCGACTGCAGGCGCAGCTCGCCAGTGGCGATTTTCGGCAGGTATTTTTTCTTCTGCGCATCAGAGCCGTGGCGCAGCAGCGTGCCCATGTTGTACATCTGGCCATGGCAGGCGCCGGAATTGCCGCCGCTGCGGTTGATCTCTTCCATGATGATCGAGGCTTCGGTCAGGCTGAGGCCCGAGCCGCCATATTCCTCGGGGATCAGCGCCGATAGCCAGCCGGCTTCGGTCAGCGCCTGGACAAAGGCTTCGGGGTAACCGCGTGCTTCGTCGATTTTCTGCCAGTAGGCATTGTCGAACTGGCTGCACACGGCGCGCACGCCGTCGCGCAGGTCGTCATGGTCGGTGGTTTGGGGGATGGAGAGCATCGGATCACATCTCGGATAGGAAACGAGTCCGGATTATACGATGCCCTCCCCAGTGCGCCCGGCAATTGGAGTCCGCGGATAAACGTTCTACACTCGGGTTCCCGCAAACAGGAGGCTCCGTGCAGACCGACCAGCAGACCCGCGCCACAGTGTGGCCTGACGATATCTTCGAGGTATTGAAGGAAAACGGCGTGACCCAGGTGGCCTACGTGCCCGACGCCGGTCACAGCAAACTCATCAACCGATGCCACGCTGAAAAAACGATGAAGACCGTCGTGCTGACGACGGAAGAGGAAGGCGTGGCGATGATGGCCGGCAGTTTCATGGGCGGCGCGAAAGGTGTGCTGCTGATGCAGTCCAGCGGCGTCGGCAACTGCATCAACATGCTGTCGATGTTCCAGGAATGCCGGTTGCCGATCCTGATGCTGGTGACCATGCGCGGCGTGTGGGGCGAATTCAATCCCTGGCAGGTGCCGATGGGCGGCAGCACGGCGAAGGCGCTGGAAAACGCCGGCGTCATCGTGCATTCAGTGGAACACGCGGAAGAAATCAAGGAAACCTTACACGCCTGCGCCAGGCTGGCCTTCAATACCCATCGCCCCGTCGCCGTGCTGATCCAGCAACGTGTGATCGGTTTTAAAAATTGGAGCAAATGACCATGGCCGCGAAAAAAACTTCCGCAAAAGGCATGGACCGCCGCGCAGTCGTCGCTGCGCTGGTCAAGGACCGCGGCGATGCGCTGGTGGTGACAGGTCTCGGCTCGTCAACCTATGACACCTTCGCCGTCGGCGACCACGACCTCAACTTCTACCTGTGGGGCGGCATGGGCGGCGCCGCGATGGCCGGACTCGGGCTTGCGCTGGCGCAGCCGAAACGCCGCGTATTGGTGATCACCGGCGACGGTGAAATGCTGATGGGCATCGGCTCGCTCGCCACCATCGCGGTGGCCGCGCCGAAGAATCTCGCCATCGCCGTCATCGACAACGGCCATTACGGCGAGACCGGCATGCAGCGCGCGCACACCGGCCTCGGTGTCGACATCACCGGCATGGCCAAAGCGGCCGGCATCAAATCCTCAACCACCCTGCGCAGCATGAACGCGCTCAAGGCCTGGCTGAAAACCTGGCATCACAAATCCGGCCCGGTATTCGCCGACATCAAGGTCGCCGCCGTGCCGGCGCCGATGCGCCTGCCGATGCGCGACGGCACCGCGATCAAGCATCGCTTTCGGACAGCACTGCTGGGCAATGCGGCTTTTGATTAAAATATCAATTAAATCATATATTTATGATTGATTCCGCTCTTGCACGCTACCAGATGTTCATCGGCGGCGAATGGGTCGAAGCCTCCGGCGGCGAATATTTCCCCAGCGACAACCCGTACACCGGCCAACCCTGGGCGCTGATTCCGCGTGGCAAAACCGCCGATGCGGCGCGCGCCGTTGAAGCCGCACATCGCGCCTTTACCTCCGGCGAATGGCCGAAACTCAACGCCAGCAAACGCGGCGCACTGTTGCGCAAACTCGGCGACTTGATCAGCGAACATTCAAAGGCACTCGCCGAAACCGAAGTGCGCGACAACGGCAAGCTCTATGCCGAGATGAGCGCGCAGACCGCGTACATGGCACAGTGGTACTACTATTTCGGTGGCCTCGCCGACAAGATCGAAGGCGCGGTGATCCCGATCGACAAACCCGACACCTTCAACTTCACGCGCCATGAGCCGCTGGGCGTGGTGGCGATGATCATTCCGTGGAATTCACCTTTGCTGCTGCTGGCGTGGAAACTGGCGCCCGCCCTCGCCGCCGGCAACACCGTGGTGATCAAACCTTCGGAATACACCTCGGCTTCGGCGCTGGAATTCATGAAGCTGATCGAACAAGCCGGTTTCCCGCCGGGCGTGGTCAATGTCGTCACCGGTTTCGGCGCCGAGGTCGGCACACCGCTGGTCGAACATCCCAAAGTCGCCAAGGTCGCATTCACCGGCTCCGACGCCACCGGCCAGCGCATTTACGAAGCCGCAGCCAAAGGCCTCAAACGCGTCAGCATGGAACTCGGCGGCAAATCGCCGAACATCGTGTTCGACGATGCGCAGCTCGACAATGCGGTGAAAGGTGTGATCTCCGGCATTTTCGCCGCCACCGGCCAAACCTGTATCGCCGGATCAAGGTTGCTGGTGCAGCAGTCGATCCACGACCAGTTCGTTGACAAACTGCTGGCCCTGGCGAAAACCGCAAAAATGGGCAATCCGATGAGCATGGACACCCAGGTCGGCCCGGTCACCAATCCGCCGCAGTTCGAAAAAATCCTCGGCTACATCGACATCGCCAAGGGCGAAGGTGCCAGGGCCGTGCTCGGCGGGACGCGCGCGACACGCCCCGAATGCGGCAGCGGCTGGTTCGTCGAGCCGACGATCTTCACCGGGGTCAAGAACAGCATGCGCATCGCGCAGGAGGAAGTCTTTGGTCCGGTGCTGTCGGTGATTCCGTTCAGGGATGAAGAAGAAGCCATCAACATCGGCAATGATGTGGTGTTCGGCCTGGCAGCCGGCGTATGGACACAAAACATGCGCCGCGCCTTCACCATGGCGGAAAAACTCCAGGCCGGAACGGTATGGGTCAATACCTACCGTGCGGTGTCCTACCTGTCGCCGTTCGGCGGTTACAAACGCTCCGGCATCGGCCGCGAAAGCGGCCAGGAGATGATCTACGAATACCTGCAGACCAAAAGCGTGTGGATTTCCACCGCGACTGAAGTACCGAACCCGTTTGTGATGCGCTGATCATGAAAAAGGGCGCCGCAGCGCCCTTTTTTACGCTTCAAACATTCAGGCTGCAGGCTGCACAAAACCCGGCGGCAGGGTTTCGACGAACGACGGCCGTGCAGCCACACCGGCCAGCCATTTCGCCAGTTTCGGCGCGCGGTTGCGCCAGTCGTGGGCATAACGAAAATCCGTGTACTGCATCGCCACGCCCATCACGATGTCGGCGAGGCCGAAACGGTTGCCGAGCAGAAATTCACTGCCTTCCTTCATCGTTTTTTCCGCGAGATCGATGGCGCGGGCGATACGCTGCTCTTCGCGCGCCATTTTTTCCGGCATCTGCTTCTCTTCCGGGCGGCGGGTCTCGAACACGCGGGCAATACCGGCGTCGATGATGCCCTGCCCCAGCGCCTGCCACCATTGCGACTGCCAGTATCCGGCCGGGTCGCGCGGCGTGAAGGATTTGCCGTCGGCATGGTCGAGGTAATGCACCACCAGCACGGATTCGAACATATAACTGTCGGTGCCGATTTCCAGCGCCGGCACCTTGGACAGCGGGTTCTTGATAATGATCGGGCTGTCCTCAACCCAGGGATCCTCAACGATGAACTCGACCGGCATGTTCTTTTCGTGGATCAGCACACGCGCCTTGCGCACATAAGGTGAGGTAAGAGAGCCGTACAGCTTCATGAAAAACTCCTGATGATTAGTGTTGCCGGAAAAGCCGTATTCTAACGGAACGTCACCCCGGCACGCGCATCGCGCGCTCCACCGCCGCCCGCCCCAGCTGCGGCACCACCATGGCGATGAAATCGGTCAGGTAGCGGCGCAGATGGGTGCCCCGGCGCAGGCTGACCGTCATCAAACTTTCCGGGAACAGCCGTGTCACATCCACGGCATGCAGACCGGCATCCGCGCGCGGATCCAGCGCAATCGCCGGCACCACGGCAATGCCCAGGCCCTCGTTGACGTAGGCCTTGATGACGTCGGAATCGCTGGCACTGACCACGTGGCGCGCCGAGATGCCGGCGTCGCGGAAAGCCTTGCCGATGATCTGTCCGCCGCGCGACCGCGGGTGGTAACTGACGAAAGGATAATCAGCAAAGTCAGCCAGAACAATGCGTTTTTTACGGCTCAGCGGATGCCCCTTGGGCATGATCACGCTGCGCCGCAGCGGATATGCCGGCAATTGCACCAGCTCCGGATGACCCTGTGTCAGTTCGGTGCTGACGCCGATATCAGCCTCGCGTGATTCAACCAGCTTTGTGATGTCATCCGGATCGGCCTGCAGCAGATGCAACTGCACATCGGGGTAACGCCGGGAAAACTCCCGCACGGGAACCGGCAGCGTGTAACGGGCGTGCAGATGGCTGGTGGCCAGCACCAACCGCCCGCCGCCTTCATTACGCGCGTCGGCGGCAATCAGCGCAATGTTTTCCATCTCGCTCAGCAGGCGTTCCGCCGCCAGCAGGATGTTTCGCCCGGTTTCGGTGAAATCCAGGATGCGGTTCGTCCGCCGCACCAGCAGATCCATGCCCAGCTCCTGCTCCAGCAACTGGATCTGCCGGCTCACGCCCGGCTGCGAGGTATGCAGCGCAACTGCAGCCGCCGAAATATTGAAGGACTGGCGCGCAATTTCGCGCAGGAAGCGCAGTTGTTTGAGTGTCATTGCCGTCGAGTATACCCCTCGTCATACAGAAATAACATGATGATATGCATAATAATTGTTTTATCGCATGACAAAGAATTGTTAGGATGGCGGTTATTCATACCCCGCTGGGCCGCAGCGCCCGGACCGTCAAAGCCCAAGGAGCACACATGATCACCGTCAACCGCATCGGCAAACACATCGGCGCAGAAATCAAGGGGGTGGATCTGACCCAGCCGCTGTCAGACGAAACCTTCGAGCAGATCGCCAAGGCTTTTTTCGACAATGAGGTGGTTTTTTTCCGCAACCAGAAAATCACCCCGGAGCAGCAGGTCAACTTCACCAAACGTTTCGGCATCCTCGAACAGCATGTGCGCAAGGAAAGCCGCCTGCCTGGCCACCCGGAAATCCTCGTCGTCTCCAACCTGCTCAATGAACAGGGCAAGGCCATCGGCGCCCAGGATGCCGGGCGTTTCTGGCACAGCGACCTGTCGTACAAAAAAGAACCGAGCCTGCTGTCGGCGCTGTATGCCGTCGAAGTCCCGGTCAAAGACGGCAAGGTCCTGGGCGATACCAATTTCACCAGCACCACTGCGGCCTACGATGCGCTGCCCGAAGCCATGAAACAGCGCCTGCAGGGCCTGAAAAACGTGCACAGCTATCGCTACTACCGCGAAAAAAACATTCGTGCCCAGAAGGAAGAACAGGCCCGTGGCGTACGCACCGTTCAGGAACATGTGCTCACCGAAGAGCAGCTGAACAGCGTTCCCGATGTGGAGGCGCCGATCGTCCGCACCCATCCCGTGACCAAACGCAAGAGCCTGTTCATCAACGAAGCCCACACTTCGGCCATTGTCGGTCTGCCCCGGGCCGAAGGCGACGCTCTGCGCGATGAAATCTGCCGGCACACGATCAAACCCGAATTCCAGTATCGCCACAGCTGGCAAGCAGGCGACCTGCTGCTGTGGGACAACTGCTCCGCACTGCACAAGGCCAACTTTGATTACGACCTGCCGCTGCGTCGTCTCATGTATCGGACTACCGTGCGGGGCAGCGTCGCGGTTTGATACACTTTCCGCGAACAGTCTGCAGTAACGGCGGCCTTGTGCCGCCGTTGCGTTTTCAGGACGTAAAAACAAGACGCTGACAACGCGATCGCTCCACCGAGGAATCCACCCGCCATGAAAGAAATCCGCATCCTGTCCGCAACCGGCATCCTCGGTTCCGGCTTCCGCGAAGAAACCATGAAACGGGCAATGACACTGAAGCCCGACTTCATCGGCTCAGACGCCGGCTCCACCGACCCCGGCCCGCACCACCTCGGCTCCGGTGAACCGCAGTTTTCCGATGCCGCCTGCAAACGTGACCTGCGGTTGATGATCCTGGCCGCGCGCGCGGCAAAAATTCCGGTGCTGGTCGGTTCAGCCATGACCGCCGGGACCGACGCCCAAGTTGCACGCCTCGCCGGCATTGCCCGTGAAATCGCGCGCGAAGAAAAACTCAACTTCAAGCTGGCGACCATCTGCTCTGAACAGGACAAGGGTTACCTGAAAAAACGCCTGAAGCAAGGCCGCATCAAGCCGCTGGCCAACGCCCCGGTGTTCGATGAAGCGGTGATCGACCGCAGCAGCCACATCGTCGGCATGTGCGGCGCCGAGCCTTATATCGAAGCGCTGCAGAACGGTGCCGACGTGGTCATCGCCGGCCGCTCCAGCGACACCTCGATTTTCGCGGCGTTGCCGGTGATGAAGGGTTTCAACCCGGCCACCGTCTGGCACATGGCCAAGATCATGGAATGCGGCGCGGCCAGCGTGGTGCTGCGCAAATATCCGGACTGCAATTTCGCCATCGTCACCGATGAGCATTTCATCATCGAGCCGCCGAATCCGGACTACCGCTGCGATCCGACCAGCGTCGCCTCGCATAACCTTTACGAAAATTCGACGCCGTACGAGCTGATCGAACCCTCGGGTGTGCTCAACACCGTCAATGCCCGCTATGAGGCCATTTCGGATCGTGCGGTCAAAGTGTCGGGCAGCACCTTCAAAAAAGCAGACCGATACACGATCAAGTTGGAGGGGGCTGAACTCGCCGGTTACCAGAGCATAGTCCTCGGCTCGGTGCGCGACCCGATCATCCTGCGCCAGTTCGACCACTGGCTGGAAAACCTGATCAAGGCTGCGCGCGACCGCATCCGCGCCGTGATGGGCGACGGCATCGACAGCCGCTACCGGCTCGACGTGCGCCAGTTCGGCCGCAACGCCGCGATGGGTGTGCTGGAGCCCGATATGAGCATCGGCCATGAAGTCGGCCTGCTGTTCCAGATCACCGCACCCGACCAGAAGCTGGCCAACTCATTGGCGAAATCACTGAGCCACATCGCCGTGCACTATCCGGTGCCGGAATGGACGGGACTGATCACCTCGGTCGCCTTCCCCTATTCGCCCGCCGAAATCGATAAGGGCGCCAGCTACCGTTTCAACATGAACCATGTCGTCGAACCGGACAGCCCGCTGGAAATGTTCCGCATCAATTACGAGCAGGTGTAAACATGGCCAAACTCTGGCAGGTCACCAAACTGATCCGCAGCAAAAATTCCGGACCCTTCGAACTCACCTTCGACGTCATTTTCAAGGAACGATCGGTCTACGAAAAAGTCCGCGATGTCGGACTGATCAACGCCGCCTGGTTCGGCAAGACCTACCGCATGAAACCCGAACTGGTAACGATCATCAATTACGACGCCGCGAACGCCATCAAGATCACCATCCCGCGCCCGGTGATTTCCGGCGACGTCGATGACGGCGATGTATTCGGCGGCCAGCAGTACGGGCCGCTGGTGGATATCGAAGTACCTGCATGACCACGCAGGCCGGTGGACTGATCACGGTCCGGCTCGACGTCGCCGCTGCACACGAGGCGGAATTCAACGACTGGTACCAGCTGGAACATGTGCCGCAGCTGACGGCCATGCCGGGCTTTGTCCGCACCCGCCGCTACTTCAGTGAGAAATCGGATATCCGCTACCTCGCCTGGTATGAAACCACGGACGAAACCGTCGAAGCGGCAAAGGACTTCCAGCACATCGTCGCCAACCCCACGCCATGGTCGCTGCGCATGCGCAAACTCTACGGCGAGCAGCGCGAACGCATGAATTTCAAGCTGATGTGCGAGGTCGGCGGCACTCCCGTCGATGCACCGTGGATGTACATCGTACACACCGATATCCCCGACCACATCATCGACGAATACAACGCCTGGTATGACAAGGAACACCTGCCTCGCTGCGCCGGCATCCCCGGCGTGCTGCGGGCGCGGCGCTACATGTCGACGGGCATTGCCGGAGGCAGCAATCTGAACCCGCGTTACCTGACCGCGTACGAACTCGCCGGTCCGGACGTATGGGAAAGTCCGGCGGCGCAACTGGCACGCAAAACGCCGTGGACCGAAAAAATGCGTTCGCTGTTCAGCAATACAAGACGCGCACTCTACAAACTCGTGGCCCCGACAGTCAGCCACGAACAGGCGCGCAAACAACAGCGGGTATCTGTCATATAAGCAGCACAAAGATCAGGCGCCGGACTGCAACAGGAGCCGCTTAAATCACGCGCTTAAATCACATTATCCGCCTTCAAGGCCGCCAGCTCTTCCTTCGAAATCCCCAGCCACTCACCATAGACTTCGTCGTTATTCTCACCCAATTCCGCACTGGGTTTGAGTTTTGCAAGCTCCTGGTTTTCGAAGCGAAGCGGGCTGCGTGCCGCCGCTATCCGGCCATATTGGGGGTGCTCCATCCACTCCAGCATCCCCCGTTCATGCAGATGCCTATCGTTGGTAATCTCCGCCAGATCGCGCACGGGAGCACAGGGAATATGATGGGGTGAAAGAATGGCAAACAGCTCATCCCGCTTGTACTGCGCCGCATATTCGCCGACAATTCTGTCGACTTCTTCACTGAGCGTGGCGCGTTTCTTGGCGCTATCAAATCTCGGATCCGCCGCCAGATCCTCCCTGCCCATCACTTTCGCCAGGGAGACCCAGTGCTTGTTGTTGGTACAAAGGATGGCAATGTATCCGTCTTTTACCTGATAAACACTGTACGGTGCCGACGCCCTTCCGCTATGCGTGTTCCCCGTTCTCTGCTCAAAGTTGACCGCACCGCCATAATTTCCGGAGGCGAAATACAGTCCGAGACTGGATGCGAGGGAAAAATAGATGGCATCCAGCATCGCCACTTCAACCCGCTGGCCATGTCCGGTTTTTTCCCGCTCGTACAGCGCAGTCACCACTGCCCCGTAGAGATGGACACCAGCGGAAAAGTCGCACAGCGCCGGGCCGATTTTTGTCGGTGGCCCGTCCGGAAACCCCGTAACACTCATCGCCCCTGACATGGCCTGAATCGAAATATCCATGGCCGGGTATTCCCGGTAAGGCCCGGTGCTGCCATACCCGGAGCCCGAGGCCATGATCAGCCTGGGATTGGCCTCGCGAAGAACTTCATAACCGATGCCCAGCTTGTCCAGCTTTCCAGGCAGGAAATTCTCGAGCAGCACATCCGCTCGACGGGCCATATCCAGCAGAATCTCACGCCCCCGCCTGGTCTTGAGATTCAAGGTGACCGCCTGCTTGTTTGAATTCAGCATGGCGAACGGCAGCGCCGCTCCTCCGATAAGGGTCCGCTGACGCATTGATTCACCTTCAAGCGGCTCTATTTTTATGACGCGAGCCCCGGCCATTCCCATCAGAAATGTCGCATAAGGACCGTTATAGATCTGCCCCAGATCAAGCACCGTAATGCCTTGCAGGGGATTGCGCTGATTAGTCACTGCTGATCTCCCTTCATCCTTGGCTCTTCTTGCGCGCCAGGAATGCAGCCATGAGTTTTGAAGGCTCATCGGTGCGACGGGCCTCCACACACATCTCGATGCCACGTCGAATGCTGTCGGTCAATGACATACGCTCCCAATCCCGCAATAACGACTTCTGCAATCGAACTGCTCGTGCACCACTGATCAATATCGACTGGATCCACTTGTCCACCGCAGCATCCAATTCAGCTGCAGGGACAAGTTTCTGCACAAATCCAAACTGGTACATGTCCTTGGCATCGAATATGTCGCCCGTCAGGACCAGTTCAGCCGCGCGCCCCCAGCCCAATAACGACGGCAGAAGTGCCGCCTCCATGCCGGAAGGCAGGCCAACACGCACCTCCGGCATGCCGAATTTCGCATGATCCGCGGAAGCCCGCATGTCACATGAAGCCGCCAGCTCCATCCCTGCACCAAAACAATAACCATTCACACGCGCAATGACGGGAACAGGACAGCGGCGTATCGAGTCACAGGCGTAATGGGTCAGTGTGTGCTCCTCTTCGGCCTCTTCAACGCTCAGGTCTTTCATTTCCGCCAGGTCAGCCCCTGCGATAAAAGACCTGCCGCCCGCTCCGGTCAGCACGACCGCGCGCAGTTTCCCGTCCTGGGACAAGCGGGAAAATGCGCTGGCGATGGCCCGTTTTCCCGCCATTCCCAGCGCATTGCGTTTTGCCGGATTATTGATCGTGACATGGGCCACGTGCCCGGCATCTCCCCGATCATCAATGCGCACAAGAACGAGGTCGCCGCCGTCTGCTGCCGTTTTCATCGACTCATTCCTTTTCTGCAGCTTCCACAAACCAGAACCCTGAAAACAATAACAACAAACCCCCTCAACGCGGTGGCTGAGGGGGTCGGGCAGTGGCGCTGAGCCGGCTGCGGCTCAGGCAAATCAGGTCGGCAGCGTCAGCGGCAGGCGCTTGACCACCTTGACCCGCTGCACGGTGTCACCCGCAAGGTGGGTCCAGATCATTGCGTCACGCACCAGCTTGTCGACACGGGCGTGCATCATGCAGCCTTCGGGGCCGTGGATGTCCATATTGGCCCGTGTCACGCGCTGCACCACTTCCTGCGAATAATTCATCACCAGCACGTTGTTGCCGTAATCCGGCAGCTTGCGGTCGCGTTCCCAGGCGGCGCGCAGCACGAATGAGCGCAGCGCTTCGGTCAGCATGTACATTTCATTCAGCCTCAGCTGTATCAACTGGTGGTCGATGACCAGCTTGCCGGCACGTTTGTGGTTGCGCGCAAAATGCATCGCCATGCCGACGGCGTCGTCGCAAATGCCCAGCGCATTGGCCGCCAGCTCGATGTCGCCGAATTCGGATTTGTCGGTGGCGCGCGCCTTGACGCCGCCGTTGACCTCACCGACCACGTTGGCATGCGGGATCCGCGCGTTTTCGAATATCAGTTCACCGTTCTGGTAAAACCGCCAGCCGCGCTTGTTGAACACCTTGCCGATGCGGAATCCCGGCGTGTCGCGCGGGATCAGAAACATCGTGCTGCCTTCGCGAATGCCGACCTCGGGATTGGTGCGGGCATCGACAAAAAACAGCTTGGCCACGCTGCCGTTGGCGATGAACATCTTGGTGCCGTTGAGTATCCACTCGTCACCCTTGCGTTCGGCACGCAGTTTCCAGCCGGCCTTGGGATCGTTTTCCGGCGGCATGCGGTTGTCGGAACCGGCATTGGCCTCGGTGCCGCCCTTGCCCAGCACAAAGCTGTCATCGGCGAGGAAGGGTTTGAGGAATCGCTCCTTCTGGTCATCGGTGCAGGACGCCGCGATCAGGTGGCTCCATTTCCAGCACTGGCTGAAGGTCTTGGATACCGAGCTGTCGCCGCGCGCGAGCTCCGCCATCACCAGCGCCTGGGTGACAAAATCCGCCTCGTGCCCGCCCCAGGCCCGCGGCACCGCCAGCGTGCGAAAACCCAGCTGCGACCCCTTTTTGATGATCTCCCAGTCGAAGGTGTCCTTGGGATTGGCAATCTGGTCGCGGGCCAGCGATAACGGCCGGATTTCCTCTTCGGCGAATTTCCGCGCCTCCATTTGCCAGCCGCGCTGCTCTTCGTTCAGTGCAAAATCCATTTCTGCTCCCCGTGTTTGATACGGATTGATTCGATAGTGTTGGTCGAGTGCGTTCAGCGCGAGAATCCGGCGACAGTCTCGGCCACCACCAGCGGCGACGCCAGGTCACAGTCCGCCGAGTGGCGCAGCACCAGCGTGTCGTGCACGTACTTCTGCAGCGGCATGTCGCGCATCACCGCCATCGCGCCGAAACATTCCGCGGCCTCCAGCGTCGCGCGATGCAGCGCTTCCGCTGTGAAGGTGCGCGCCACCACCGGCCACGGCAGGTCATTGACACTGCGGTCGGCGACGGCTTCGGGATGGTCGGTGACCCAGGCGGCTTTCAGGGTCAGGCTGCGCGCCGCCTCGATCTGGATCGCGACGTCAGCGAGTTTCATGCCGATGGCCTGATGCTCAACAATGTGGCGCCCGCCCTGCCAGCGCATTTTGGCGTAGTCGATCGCCGCCTCGTAAGCTGCGCGGGCAACACCGATGTTGATCGCCGCCATCTGCACCAGGTGGCGCCCGGCAATACCCGCATGCAGCATGCGTTGTGCAGCGTCCGCCGCCAGCACATCCGCTTCGGCCACCCGGCAGTTCTGCAATGTCACTGGCGCAACGGCGCCATGCTGCCAGCGCACGCGTTCGCCCTGCCCGCCAAACGGCTGCAGGAATTCGCCGACACTCAGTCCCTGTGCAGCCTGCGGCAACAACACGGTAACCGTGCCATCACCGCCGCTGACCTTGGCCTGCACCACAAACAATCCGGCCACCGGCGCATTCGCGACAAAAGGCGCGCTGCCGCTGATGATCCAGTCCTTGCCGTCGCGCACCGCGATCATTTCCGCTGCAGCCGCCGGCTCCGCATCCAGCGGCAGGGTCTGGTGGTAACTCCAGCCGCGCCCGGCGTCGGCATCACGCGCAATCAGTGCGATATGGAAACGGTCTTCCCCCTGGAACAGCGGCAGCCAGCGTTTGCGCTGGGCATCGTTCATCGCCCCGCCCAGCACTTCGCGGGCCAGCAGCGCCGTTTCGCCAAGCACCACGGCAAGATCAACATCCCCGGC
The DNA here is from genome assembly GCA_019744975.1 of Burkholderiales bacterium. Taxonomy (GTDB): domain Bacteria; phylum Pseudomonadota; class Gammaproteobacteria; order Burkholderiales; family SG8-41. The sequence goes on along the minus strand of JAIETP010000020.1, from coordinate 36,290 downwards.
CGCCAGTTCCTCGAGCAGCATGCAGATGGTCAGCGTATCGGCGCCGGCACCGCCCGCATCCTCGGGCAAACCCAGCCCGCGCAAACCCATCTGCGAGGCCTGCTCGAGCAGATCCGTCAGCAAGGGCTTTTCAAAAGGCTCCAGCCGCGCCGGGTCGGTGGCCGCGGGTTTCACTTCGCGATTGACAAAATCGCGGACGGCGTCACGGAACTCGATCTGCTCTGGCGTCAATTGCAAGTCAACCATGTGTTGCTTCCTTTCCTTGGGAATGGAGCTTCATTACTGCGGATCAATGCCGGCAGCACGCCGAATCAGAATTCCTGCGGTTCTCCGGTGCACGCAGCTGTATTGTATTTAGCTTGTGCTGCAGTGCGCCCGCTGATGATGCCCAAAACCGGAAGCAGCGGCAACCGCCACAGACCGCCAACCCACGATACGGACGCCTTCGGCCGATCCCGCTCAGATCAGGCCACGCGCAATGCCACCCGTTCTTCTTCCATGGCCGCTTCATTAGCGGCCATCAACAATCGGGGGGTGGTATTACACCAACCCCCGCGCAATACCACCATCAACCAGGATCGACTGGCAGGTCACGTAGCTGGTTTTATGCGAGGCGAGAAACACCACCATCGGCGCAATCTCCTCGGGCTGACCAAAACGGCCCAGCGGAATTTCATGCGCGAACTCATCGACGATGGCCGCCGGCGGCACACCGCGCTCCTGCGCCAGCTTAGTTATGCGATTGGTCCAGAGGCTGGTCATGGTGCGGCCCGGCGACACTGAATTGACACGGATGTTGAAGGGCTGGAATTCGGCGCCCAATGTTTTTACCAGCGCAATCAGACCCGCCTTGTGCACATTGGATACCAGCTGATGCGGGTAAGGCATGCGCGGCCCGGCGGCACCGAGGATGACAATGCGCCCGGCGCCGGATTTTTTCAGCAATTCCAGCGTGGCGCGAATCACGCGCACCGTACCCATCACGTTGAATTCGTAATTGGCATACCAGGCCGCATCGTCGAGTTCACCGAACAAGGCGCGCTGGCTGCCGCCCACGGCCGACACCAGGATGTCGAGTTTTACTGTTTGCCGCTCCAGCCACTGCTGCAGCGCCGCCACATCAGCCGCCTTGGTCACATCGGCGGCGCACCAGCGCACCGGGCGGCCAACGGCCTGCTCCAGGTTTGCCGCAGCCTGTTTCAGTTTTTCCGGATTTCGCGAACAGATGATCAGATCCGCACCCTCTTCGAGCAGCGCCTTCGCACTTTCGTAACCGATGCCTTCGCTGGCGCCGACAACCAGCGCCGTTTCGCCCTTGATGCCGAGATCCATCAGTACACTCCTGTTTTCTGAAACAAAAACGCAGACGCGGAATTCCGCGTCTGCGCGTGGCGACCGCCAAGGCTGCCGTGGTTATTCGACTTTCGCGCCAGTCAGCTTGATCAGCTTGCCATATTTCTCGTAGTCGGCCTTCAGCGTGGCGTTGAATTGATCCACCGTGCTCGGCGACGGATCCAGCGCCTGGTTTTCCAGGTTTTTGACCACATCCGGCAGCGCCAGCGCCTTGTTGATTTCACTGTTGAGTTTGTCAATGACCGGTTTCGGCGTGCCCGCAGGCGCGAATACCCCGATCCACGGGCTCATGTCATAACCCGGCACCCCGGAGGCTGCAATCGTCGGCACGCCCGGCAGCGCCTTGCTTGGTTTGGTCGAGCCGAGGCCGAGGGGACGCAACTTGCCGTTGCGGATGTGATGGATCACCGTGCCGACCGTGGCAAACGAAGCCTGGGTCTCCCCGGCCATCAGCGCGGTCACCTGCGGTGCACCGCCCTTGTACGGCACATGCACGATGTTGATGCCGCTCATCGAGATCAGCAGCGCCATCTGCAGATGCGGCGCGCTGCCGTTGCCCGATGACGAATAGTTGATCTGGCCCGGCCGGGATTTGGCCAGCGCGATGAACTCCCTGGTGGTTTTCACCGGCAACGACGGATGCACCGTCAGCACACCCGGCTGCGCCGACAGCATGCCGACACCGGTAAAGTCTTTCATGGTGTCGTAGGCCAGCTTCTTGCCGTAGATATGCGCATTGCCGACATGTGTCGTCGAATGCACCATGATGGTGTAACCATCGGGAGCTGCCTTGGCCACGACGTCGGCGCCGATCGAGCCCGAGGCGCCGCCCCGGTTATCGACCACGAACTGCTGGCCCAGGGTTTCCGACAGTTTCTGCATCACCATGCGGCCCACCACATCGTTCGAGCCGCCGGCCGGCCAGGGTATGACCACGCGCACCACCCTGGAAGGATAGTTCTGTGCCTGCGCCTCGGGCGGCGCGCCGAATACCGTGGCCAGCGCAATGCCGGCCATGCTTAATGCCTGCTTCATGAATGTTTTCCTCCGGTGTTCACCCGCGTACATCGCGCGGGATGTGAAGGATTATCCGAAAAACACTTCCGCCCTACAATGTTCAGGGCAAAAAAAAGCCGGTGACGGGCACCGGCTTTGCACGATGTGGTCGTAGAAGCGTTCAGCCTGCCTTCGCGCCGGTTTCCTTGATCAGCCGGCCGTATTTTTCGTAATCGGATTTGAGCCGCTCTGCGAACTGCTCAGGCGTCATGAACATCGGGTCGAGCGTCTGCGCGCCCAGCTTTTCGGCAACACCCTTGTCCTTCATCGCCTTCTGGATTTCCGCATTCAGGCGGTCAACGATGGGTTTCGGCGTGTTAGCGGGAGCAAAAGTGCCGACCCAGGCGGTGAACTCGTAGCCCTTGACGGTTTCGGCGATCGCCGGCACATCCGGGTACTGCGAGATGCGCGCATCGGAGGTCACTGCAATCGGGCGCAGGCGCTTCGAGTTGACGTGCGGAATGACGGAACCAACCGTGGCCGTCATCGCCTGCACTTCACCCGAGGAAATCGCAACCGCGGCCGGACCGCCGCCCTTGTACGGCACATGAACCATCCGGGTGCCGGTCATTGAATTGATCAGCGCCATGGCAAGATGGACGAAGCTGCCGTTGCCCGACGACGCATAGGTGATGTCATTCGGGCGCTTGCGGCCAAGCTCGACGAATTCCTTGATGGTTTTCACCGGCAGCGAGGGATGCACCACCAACATGCCGACTTGCCGGCCCAGCGGGGAAATGCCGGTAAAATCCTTCAGCGTGTCGTACGGCACCTTGCTGTAGAGATGCGGATTCGAGATGTGGGTCGCGGAATGAACCAGGATGGTGTAACCATCGGCCGGGCTTTTCGCCACCACGTCGGAGCCGACGATTCCGGAGGCGCCGCCGCGGTTGTCGACGACGAACTGCTGGCCGGTGTTTTCGGTGAGTTTCTGCGCGACGATGCGCCCGGCGATGTCGTTGGCCCCGCCCGGCGGCCAGGCAATGATGACCCTCACCGGTTTGGCCGGATAAACCTGCGCCGTCGCGGCAAGCGGCGCAAACGACATGACAGCCAAAGCCGCTGCAGCGGCTTGCAAGACCAGTTTCATTGTTGAATCCTCCAGAATTGACGATCTGCGCTGAATCCTTTGCAGACGGCGGATTATCCGCGAAAACAGCCGCCATTCCAATCCGGTGCGAAGGACGCTGCACGGCAAAAAGCCGGGGCCGATCAGGACCTCGGCTTTTCGCCTGAGCGCCGGAACTGCCTTGCGGTCAGTCGACGCGTGCGCCGCTGACCTTGACCACTTTTTCGTACTTGTCGTAGTCGGATTTGATGCGCGCGGTGAACTGCTCGGGCGTCATGTGCATCGGATCCAGGGTCTGCGCACTCAGTTTTGATGCCACGCCAGGATCCGCCAGTGCCTTGGCCAGCGCGGCGTTCAGGGTGTCAATGATGGCTTTCGGCGTACCTGCAGGGACGAAACAACCGACCCAGGCGGTGAACTCGTAGCCCGGCACGAACTCCGCAATCGCCGGAACATCCGGGAACTGGCTCACGCGTTTGTCGGTTGCCACACCGATCGGCCGTACGCGGCCTGACTTGATATGCCCGAACAGTGAACCGATCGTGGCCAGCATGGCCTGCGTTTCACCGGCAACCAGTGCGGTTCCGGCGGGACCACCACCCTTGTACGGCACGTGGATCATCTTAAGGCCCGCCATCTCCGCCATCAGCGCCATCGACAGGTGGACATAACTGCCATTGCCGGCGGATGCATAAACGATCTCGCCGGGACGTTTTTTCGCCAAGGCAAGCAGTTCCTGGCCGTTTTTCACCGGCAGCGACGGATGCACCACCAGCATGCCCACCTGACGCGCCAGCGTGGTCACGCCGGCAAAATCCTTGAGCACGTCATAATTGAGCTTCTTGTAGAGATGCGCATTGGCAACGTGCGTGGTGGATTGCACCATGACCGTATAACCGTCCGCGGGACTTTTGGCGACGATCTCGGAACCGATCTGACCCGCGGCGCCGCCGCGATTGTCGATGACAAACTGTTGTCCCGTGATTTCCGACACCTTCTGAAATACGATGCGGCCCACGACGTCGTTGGATCCGCCGGGCGGGAAAACAATAACCACACGCACCGCCTTGTCCGGATACTTCTGTGCAGCCGCCGGCAGCGGCAGTACCAGCAATCCTGCCAGCGTGGCGAGTACAAAATACTTTGCTGATTTCATTACACTCCTCCTTTTATATTTATGGACTTGCAGCCGATTCCATTATGTGTGACAAAAAGGTCCTGATCAACCGCGATTTCCCGTGCTTCCGCTCGCAGGATAAAATGCTTTTTTACACCGCACTTTTCCATGACTGCGCCCAAGCCGATGCGGCAGCGCACAAATCCCGGAATATCCCCGCATGGCATTACCACTAGAAGGCGTCACAGTACTGGATCTCACCACGGTCATGGCCGGACCGTATTGCACCATGGTACTCGGCGACATGGGTGCTGAAATCATCAAGATCGAAAATTTCCCCGAAGGCGACGGTTCGCGCCGCTTCGAGCCGAAAATCAATGATGAGTCGTATTGTTTCGCGGTGCTGAACCGCAACAAAAAGAGCGTCGGCATCAACATGAAGGATCCGCGCGGCAAGGAAGTCTTCATGAAACTGGCGGCGAAGGCTGACATCATCACCGAAAATTTCCGCCCCGGCGTGGTCAAAAAACTCGGCATCGACTACGACACCATCAAGACCTTCAACCCCGGCGTGATCTACGCCTCGATGTCGGGTTTCGGTCAGACGGGACCCTACGGCCACAAGGGCGGCTTCGACATCGTCGCCCAGGGCATGTCGGGCATCATGATGATGACCGGTTACCCCGGCGGACGTCCGGCAAAGGTCGGCATCGCAATGAACGATATTTCCAGCGGCGTCACCGCGCTCTACGCCATCCTCGGCGCCTACATCGGCAAACTGCGTTCTGGCCGCGGCCAGTACGTCGAAACCTCGCTGCTCGAGGCCGGCCTCGCCTGGTCGCACTGGGAATCCGGCGCCTATTTCGGCGGCGGTGAGGAACCTGCGGCCACCGGCACCCGGCACCGCCGCTCGACGCCGTACCAGGCCTACAAAACCCGCGATGGTTATGTCACGGTCGGCGCCAACAACAACAAGCTGTGGACCAACTTCTGCAACATCACCTGCAACAAGCCGGAATGGCTGACCGACCCGCGCTTCAAGGACCTGCCGTCTCGGCTGAAAAACATCGAAGAGCTGGAAGTGGAAATCGAAAAAGTCTTCGCCACCCAGCCAACCGCATACTGGGTCGAAAAACTGGACGCCGCCCAGGTGCCCGGCGGACCGGTCTATACCTATGCACAGATCCTTGATGATCCGCACATCAAGGCGCGCAACATGGTTGTCGAAATCGACCACCCGAAAATCGGCCGCATGAAATCCCTCGGCATCCCCGTCAAATCCAGCGGAGAGTTGGCCGCCATCCGCAAACCCGCCCCCTGGCTCGGCCAGCACACCGAGGAAACCGTGCGCGGACTCGACTACCGGGATGCCGACATTGCCGCACTGTTTGCCGAAGGTGTGTTGTACGACAAATACCGCGGCAAGACGGCCTGAGCGGAAAAATCGCGAAGCCCATCATGTCCACTCCCCGGCAGCAAAAACAATGGCGAGATCAATAATGACGACTTCCTGGATATTGCTGCTGGTTGCCGGACTGCTCGAAGTGATCTGGGCCATCGGCCTCAAATACACCGATGGATTCAGCAAACTGGCGCCCAGCGTGATCACCATCACCGCGATGATCGCCAGCATCTGGCTGCTTGCGCTGGCATTGAAGGGCATCCCCGTCGGCACCGGCTACGCGGTATGGACGGGCATCGGCGCCGTCGGCACGGCCATCCTCGGCATCGTGCTGTTCAATGAAGCCGCCACTGTCGCGCGGCTGGCCTGCATCGGGCTGATCGTGGCCGGCATTCTCGGCCTGAAATTCTTTTCCAACGGCGCCTGAGCGCAGGTCAGGACTGCACGGCAAGGACTTTTTTCACCGCGGCCCGCGCGGACATGCGCGTGTAGTGATCGTGCACCCTGGGGAAACGGGCAATGTCCACGCTGTCACCCTTCAGCCATCCGCTGATCGTGAACAAATACGGGTCGCAGATGCTGTAGTCCCCACCCGTCACCCACGGCCCCGTAAACATTTCCCTTTCGATCAGCTCGAAACAGGCGCCGACCGTCTCCGGCACCTTGCGCTGCATGTCCTTGATCGCCACCGGATCGTCCGCCCAGCGATAGCCGCGCCGGCCGTGGGCATGGGCGACATGCACGGTGGAACACAGGTAGCTGTTGAACGCCTGGATGCGGGCAAAGGCGTAAGGGTCGGCCAGCGGCGCGAGCCGCGCCTCAGGAAACGTCTGTGCAATATAGGCAAGGATTGCCGGCGTCTCGGTCAGGATGCCCTGCTCGGTAATCAACGCCGGCACCCGTGCTTTCGGATTGATCGCCAGGTATTCCGGCTTGCTCTGGTCGTTGGCGCGAAAATCGAGGCGCACCGCCTCGTACTGCGCATTCGCCTCCTCCAGCGCGATATGCGACGCCAGCGCGCAGGTGTTCAGAGCGTAAAAGAGTTTCAGCATGGAATCATCCTTTCCTGAAATGCGGTCGGGTTTCTGCTTACGCCGGTATTGGTTTCATGGTTTTTCAGCCGGTGCTGGTGTCGGAGCCGCTGGTACTGGTGCTGGTGCTGATGCTGGTACCGCCGTCGGAGCCGGCACCGGCGTCATGTCCGGAGCCACTGCGAGGCCTGCTGTGGCCGGAATTGCGGGGTTTTGGTTTGCCGCGACCGGCAGCTCAAAATTCTCGTCCATCACTCCTTCGAGTTCGCAATGGGCCCGGCCGCGGGTCACCGTCAGGCTTCCGGTAATTTTACCGGACATGCCGCAAAACCGTTCGCGGTCGATGTCGCGAAACAGGAATTTCACCGAAGATCGGCTGTAATCGATCAGGAATGCGCCCTTCTCCTCGTTGAGTGTAACCACCGTCACGCTGCCCGGATCCTCCCACTTGCTGTACGCATCATCCCGGACGATATGCACCGAGCAGGTGCGCGGTTTCCACTTCGAATAATAGGCCAGGCTTTTGACGCGCCCGCCGATCAGCTCGACGGCAATGCGTGCATGGCGGTCTTCGGTGCCGAGTTTGCACTCCAGTTTTTCCAGTTTGCCGCGCATCGGCCTGACCTGCTTTTTTTGCATGGCCTGCGGCTTGTGTTGCATCTTGTGCGGCGTTTTGTGCGGCGTTTTTTGCGCAGTCCTGGACTGCGTTGGCTGGGCGCCGGCAGGCACCACAATCATCATCGATAAAAACAAATAAGTTATTGTTTTTATTGATATTTTTATCATGACTGCCAAACCATGCATGCGCCGCTCAAAGCGCTGCCACGATGGCATCACCCATCTGCGTGGTGCCCACCTTGCCGCCAAGGTCGCCGGTCAGGGATTTTGCTTCGGCAATCACTTTGTCAACCGCCGCATCGATCAGCGCTGCGGCCGCAGTGGCTTTGGGGTCATTACGGGTGCGGCCCAGCCATTCGAACAACATCTTGCCCGACATGATCATGGCGTAGGGATTGGCGATGTTCTTGCCGGCGATGTCCGGTGCCGAGCCGTGCGTGGCCTGCGCCATCGCCTGTTTTTCACCGACCACCAATCCCGGTGCGAGGCCGAGGCCGCCGACGAGTCCGGCACCGAGGTCGGTGACGATGTCGCCGAACTGGTTGGTGGTGACCACCACATCGTACTGCTGCGGCTTCATCACCGCCTTCATTGCAAAACCGTCGATCAGCACTTCATCGAATTCGACATCAGGGTAATTCTTCGCCATCTTGCGGCATTCCTGCGCAAACATGCCGCAGACCAGCCGGTACACCGGCTCCTTGTGCAGGGCCGTGACTTTCTTGCGTTTGCGCGTCCGTGCGATCTCGAAAGCCTCGCGTGCGACGCGGCTCGCCCCCTTGCGTGTCACCACGCGCATGCCAACGGCGATGTCGTCATTGGGCTGGAATTCGCCGGAGCCGGCAAACACCACACTGCCCGACTGCATGCCTTCGGTGGTTTCGCGCAGGAACACGATGTCCACGTCCTTGTGCAGCGAAGGCAGGTTGGGGTAGGACTTCACCGGTTTCACATTCGCGAACAATTCAAATTTTTTGCGCAGCGGCGGATTGATCCAGGTGTTGTCGGTACGCGGATAGGCATTGTGGCCGATGGGGCCCTGCACCCAGCCATCGACCGTTTTCAGCGTGTCCACCGTCACCTGCGGCATCGTGTGCCCGTGCGACTCATGGCCCTTGCGTCCGATCGGCAGCGGCAGCCATTCAATCTGCACGCCGGCTTTCGCCGCGGCTGCTTTCATCACCTTCACACATTCGGGCACCACCTCCAGACCGATGTCGTCGCCTTCGAGTATTCCCAGTTTGTACACTGACCGCTCCTCCTTCATTTCTTTATTCTGTGATGCCGACAGGCCTGTTTATATCCGGGCAGACCATCGGTTTTAACCATGTCCAACAATGTGTGCAACTGTCGTCGAGTTGCGACAAGACGTTCGACGTTCAGCGGGGGCTGCGAAGCAAGTCCTCTTGGAGGGCGCTGCGACGTACGGCTTCTTCGAGCAAGGGGTAAGCGCTGACCGAACTCGGCGTACCGAGTACCGGCACCTCGCGCAGCCACTGCGGCCCCAGCTGTTTGATGGAAGTCACGCCCATCAGGCCCAGCGCGGTGCGCACTTCGAGCTCCATCAACTCGAGCATGCGTGCAACACCGGCCTCACCGCCTGCGCTCAGTGCCAGGCCCAGCAGTTTGCCGACGCCCACTGCACGGGCTCCGAGGCACAGCATCTTGACTACGTCGGTGCCGCGCTGCACGCCGCCGTCGGCCAGCACTTCAGCGCGGCCGCCCACCGCCTTGACCACTTCGGCCAGCACTTCGATGCTGCCCTGCGCATGATCGAGCTGGCGGCCGCCATGGTTCGACACATAGACCACATCGGCACCGTGCTCAACAGCCAGTTCGGCGTCTTCCGCGGTGGCAATGCCCTTGGCGATCAGCGGCAGGCCGACACGCTCCTTCATCCAAACCAGATCCTTCCAATTCAGGCTGGCCTGGTACGTTTGGTCGCCGAAACCTTCCTTGACCGGCAGGCCGCTGACAATGTCTCGCTCGCGGCGGCCGTAATAGTTGCGATCCACGGTCACACACAGTGCGGCGTAACCGGCCGCCTTGACGCGGTCGAGAATGCCTTCAATCCAGGTCCGGTCACCGCGTACATAAAGCTGGAATATTAGTTTGCGATCCACGGCGGCCTGCGCCGCCTCCAGGCTGGGTTTCGCCGCCGTCGCGATGAATGCCGTGGTGCCACGCGACACCGCGGCGCGCGCCACGGCCGGACCACCTTCCTCATGCACCTTGCTCAGGAAACCGCCGACCGGCGCCGGGAATACCGGGAAGGCCAGCGACTGACCCAGCAGCGTGGTGCCGAGATCGATCTTGCGCACATCGACCAGCACGCGCTGGCGCAAAGCCAGTGCATCAAGACTGGCGCGGTTGCGCCGCAAGGTCATTTCCGAATCGGCGCCACCCATCAGGTGATCCCATACAGGAGCCGGCAGCTTGCGATGCGCGGCAAGGGCGATTTCCTGCAGCGTGTCGAACTGGCCCGGCGCTTTTTTCTCAAGGCCCAGCGGATTTGAAGATTTTTTTACGGTTTTGACACTGAACATTTTTTTTGCAGCTACGGGTTTGCGCACCGCGGATTTTCGGGCGACGGTTTTTTTCTTGCGGGCAACGGCCATTTCAGGGCTCCATGGTCCGGATGGCAGGCGCCAATCGGAAACTCATAAATTTATTTTTAAAAACAAATACTTATAACGATATGCAAAAATCACCGGTCCTGCATATAACGCTTCTCCCATTGCTCGACAGCGCCCAGGTCCAACACTTCGTTGTATTCCTGCATCGACAGCATGCGGTCACGCACGGCCTTGGTATTGCCGTCACGCTTGAGGGTACCCAGTGCTTCGCTGATGGCAAAACCCGCGGCATTACGTGCCAGTCCCGGAAAAATCGCAATGCGAAAACCGAGCCTCTCGATTTCCGGCACCGTCAGCTCACCGAGTTTGCCGCCGCCGTCGATGTTGACCAGGCAGGGCGCGCCGGATTCATCCGTGACACGTTTCAGGTCTTCGAGAATGGTCGGACTGTTCTTGAGCTCGACAAACACCACATCGGCACCCGCCTTGCGGTAGGCCTGGCCGCGGCGGATGGCCTCATCCAGGCCCAGTCCGGTCGCCGCATCCGTGCGGGCGATGATGATGAAATCCGGATCGCGCCGCGCCGCCACGGCTGCTTCGATCTTGCCGGCATGTTCCTGCAGCGAAACCACGGGCCGCGAACCCGGCAGATGGCCGCAGCGTTTCGGCGCAACCTGGTCTTCGATGTGGATGGCGGCCACGCCGGCGGCCTCGAACTCGCGCACGGTATGCCTCACATTCACCGCATTGCCATAACCGGTATCGGCATCGCAGATCAGCGGAATGTCGACGCAGGCTGCCGAGCGGTGTGCATGCGCCGCAAACAAGGTCAGATCGACCATGCCGACATCGGGTTGCCCGAGCAGGCTGGCCGACACGCCGTTGCCGGTCATGTATACCGCTTCATATCCAGCTTTTTGCACCAGCCGCGCACCATAGGCGTCATAAATGCCCGGCGCCACGATCATGCCGCCCTCGGTCAAACGTTTGCGCAACTGCTGCCGTACCGTGAGTTTCGCCATCGTCATTTCCGTTACTGTTGTTCCTGCTGATTTGATTCGTGGTTTCCGCGGTTAGCGGTGATGGGCTACTGGGTATCCACTAGTCCGAGTTTTTTCTTCACCGCGTCCGTTTCCTTGACGTCCTGCATCAGCTGCGCACGGAAGGCATCGGGCCCCTGGAAACCGTCGAGCTGCGATACCCGCGCCAGGTACGTCTTCCACTCCTGGGTCTGCTGCGCCTTCTGGATCGCCGACGCCAGCCGGTCAACAATCGGCTTCGGCGTACCGGTCTTCACCATGATGCCGCGCCACTGGTAACGCACGACATCCCAGCCTTTTTCCTTGTACGTCGGCACGTCCTTGAAATCCTCCAGCCGCTTGTCCGAAGACACCGCCAGAACGCGCACCTTGCCGGCATCGATCATCGGCTTGACGTTGCCGGGATTGGTCGCTGCCGCATCGATATGCCCGCCGGCGATCGCTGTCAGCGCCGGACCGCCGCCGGGGTAAGGCACCCAGGTCGTCTTGAACTTGGCCACATCCGCAAACACTTCCCAGGCCACACGGTGCGAGCTGATCGAAAACGGGCCGCCGATGTTCAGGTATTCCGGTTTTTTGCGGGCAAATGCAACGAATTGCTCAATGCTCTTGAACGGCGTCGAGGTATGCACGATCAGGCCGTAGGGATCGATCTGCGACCGTGCCACCATCTGCAGGTCCTCGGACTTGAACTGCGCCGTTTTTTCGCTGAACAAGGTCGCCAGCGACAGCGTATTCGCCGCGATGGTGTAGCCATCGGTCGCGCCACGCACCAGCATATTGACCATGACAATGCCGGAGCCGCCGGTGCGGTTCTCCACCACCACGTTCTGCCCCAGCTCGGGGGTCAGCAGCTTGGCCAGCGTACGCGCATAAATATCCACCGGCGAACCGGCAGCAGACCAGCACAGGATGGTGATCGTGCGCGTCGGCCAGGTCTGCGCTGTGGCCATGCCGGCAACACCCGCCAGCACCAATGACGCAATTAATTGTTTTATTTTCATTTTCATTCTCCGTCTGCAGCCGCGTTATGCGGCCTTCTTGATTTCAAACCTGTATTTCACCAGCTTGGCATCATCCAGCGTGACACCCAGCCCCGGTCCCTGCGGCAAGGCAATGCTGCCTTTGGACAAGTCGAGTTTTTCGGTGACGATGTCGTCCTTGGTTTTCAGCGGGCCCACGCACTCGAGCCCATCGATGACGTTGTTGGACGTCGCGGCCAGCATGATTTCCGCCATCGTATTCACCCCAAGACCGAAACCGTGGCCGACCACACAGCGGATGCCTGCGGCTTCCGCGGTGGCGATCATGCGCCGGGTATTGAGGAAACCGCCCTGCTTCATGACCTTGACCTTGACGATATCGGCGGCATCGGCACGGATGATGTTGATCAGGCTGGCATGATCAATCACCGACTCGTCGGCCATGATCGGCACACCGACCGCATTGGCGGCCTTGCGCACCCGTGCCATGCCGGCGATGTCATGGGCCGGCACCGGTTGCTCGAACAACTGCAGCTTGTACGGCGCGATCAGTTCAGCGAGTTTGATCGATGTATCGGCGTCATAACCTGCATTGGCATCAATGCGGATGTTGAAATCCGGTCCACAGGCCTCACGTACTGCCTTGATGCGGTCGCGGTCGGCATGAATATCGGCGCCCACCTTGATCTTGCAGGAGCGGAAACCCTGATCCTGCCAGGCCTTCGTTTCCCTGGCCGCGTTTTCCGGCGACTGGATACTGATCCAGGCGTTGAAATGCAAGCGGTCTTTAACCGCGCCACCGAGCCAGGTATGCACCGCCACACCCGCCACCCGCGCCGCGAGATCCGTGCAGGCCATGTCGATCGTCGCCTTGGCATCGTAGAACTCCTGCACCGTGGCATCCATTTTCGCTGTGATGCGATGGATGTTGGTCGGATCCATGCCCAACACCGCCGGCGCCAGCCTAGACTCGATCATCGCCAGGCTGTCCTCGATGCTTTCCTTGGAATAACCCGGTGTCGGATCGATATTGCCGTACCCCACGGCGCCACCGGTGGCGGTGATGCGCACGATGACGCTTTTCACCACCGATTTCGACAGGTAGGCGTTCTTGAATTCCATCACCAGCGGCATGGCCACGCCGAATACTTCAACACGCTCAATTTTCAGATTCACGTTCTGCCTTTCAGGCCATAACATCTTGTGGCCTCTAATCTTGGTGAGCATGAGGGGAGCATCCCCTCGTTACATCAATTTTTAGCTCAGGTTCCAGTCAGGATGTTTTTGCAGGAAGGGGATCAAACCGCCCGCCTTCAGCAAAGCCTGCACCGCCGCCGGCAGCGGCGGAGCGGCACGGGTGATGTTGCGCGCGGCCACAGTCACACGCCCCGATGACGGATCAATTTCAATCACGTCACCGGCGCTGATCCCGCCGGTGTCGCATTCGATCACCGCCAGCCCGTTGTTGATCGCGTTGCGGAAAAACTGCCGGCCAAAAGACGGCGCGACAATCGCCGCGACACCCATTTGATGCATGATGTGTACCGCCTGTTCACGCGATGAATTGATGCCGAAGTTTTTGCCGGCGACCAGCACATCGCCTTTTTTAAAAGCTTTGGCGAACCCCGGTGCCACCTGCTCGAAAGCCACTGTCGCGATGTAAGCGGTGTCCTTGCCCGGCAGGTATTTGCTGGAGCAATGAATGTCGGTGCTGACCTCGTCGCCCAGCACGCGGGCGCTGCCTTTGATGATGTTCATGTGTAAATCCTTTTTTACCGCCAAGACGCCAAGAGCGCCAAGGTAAAACCGAAAACTAAAAACGATTCTGGTTTTTGCTTTTCTTGGCGTCCTTGGCGTCTTGGCGGTGAAACGCTTTTAAAAATTTAAGCCGCCGCCCGCCAGTCGCCGCCGGCGACGGTGCGTGCATCAGTGACAAATCCGGTCAAAGCAGAAGCCGCGACCGTGGCCGCCGAACCGATCCAGATTTCCGAACTGGGATTACCCAGCCGGCCCTTGAAATTGCGGTTGGCACTGGAAATCACCACCTGCTTGTCGCCGGCGATGTAGTGGCCGGTGATGTTGACGCAGGTGCCGCAACCCGCCGCTTCAACGGAGGCGCCGGCCGAGGTGAGGATGTCAAACAGGCCTTCGCGCATCGCCGCGAGATAAATCGCGCGCGATGCCGGCGTGACGATCATGCGCACACCTTTGGCCAGCTTGCGCCCCTTGAGGATCGCCGCAGCCTGGCGGATATCATCGAGCCGTCCGTTGGTGCAGGTGCCGATCAGCGCCACCTGGATTTTCTGGCCGGACACCTCCGGCACACCAACCACGTCGTCGATATGGTGCTGGCGCGCGACTTGCGGCGGCAGCTTAGCGGTGTCGATCACGATGCGCCGCGTGTATATGGCATCGGCATCGGCTTTCACCGGCTTCGGCGTCGCGGCGTGATGCGCTTTCAGCCAGGCAAGGTTTTTTTCATCGGCTTCGAGCAAGGCCGCCTTCGCGCCCAGCTCCGCCGCATGGTTCGACAGGGTCATGCGGTCGTCGATGGCCATCGCCGATACGCCCGAGCCGACATATTCCAGCGCCTGGTAATTCGCGCCTTCCGCGCCGAGCTGCGACAACATGTGCAGCGTCACGTCCTTGGCCCATACCCCCGGCTGCAGGGCACCCTGCAGATCGATATGGATGGTATCCGGCACACGGAACCACAACTTGCCGGTCATCATCACTGCGGATACGTCCGTGCCTTCGACACCGGTGCCGAAGGCGTTGAACGCGCCGTAAGTCGTCGAATGGGTATCCGTGCCGACCACCAGATCACCACAGGTCAGGTGGCCGCCCTCGGGCAACACCTGGTGGCAAATGCCGTCACCGACGTCGTAAATCGGCGAACCGTGTTTTTCGGCGAACTCGCGCATCGCGACATGGGTATTGGCCGCCTCCATGTTCGGCGGTGGCGAATAATGATCAAGCACCAATGCAGTGCGTTTGACATGGGGTAAAGACTTTGCACCCAGCTTTTCGATCATTTTCAGCGCGTTGCCGGCACGCGCATCATGGATCATCGCAAAGTCAACGTCCGCAACGACGATTTCGCCGGCTTTTGCCGGTTTACCGCCTGCGTGATGGCCGAGAATCTTCTCGGCGATGGTATGCCCCATTGGGGTGTCCTCCTGAAGGAAATCGCCGCAACGCAAACCAGCAAAGCGACTGGCGCGGCGAAGCCTTAAATTCTACCCCAGTGACCGGGCATAGGCTGGCAGTGGTTCACGATATGAGTAAAATCCCGGGCAGCCCTGCCTGAACCCATCCACAACGGATTTCATGCCCGCTCTCTACGACCCGCTGAACGCGCTGACACCGGGAAGCGGCGAACCGCACCCGCCTTCCTACTGGACGGCGACTGCGGGCGCCGCCCCACCCGATGACGGTGCCGTGCCGGCCGCAGCGGATGCCGATGTCGCCATCATTGGCGGCGGGTATACGGGGCTGTCATGCGCCTATCACCTCGCGCGCGACTACGGTATTCATGCCATGGTGCTCGAAGCGAACCAGGCGGGCTGGGGCTGCAGCGGACGCAATGGCGGATTCGCACGTGCCGCCATCGGGCGGCACAGTTACGCAAAAATGATCGAGCTGTGGGGCCGCGACACCGCGCGCAAGATATTCCGCGAAAGCCTGGCCGCGCTGCAGAATGTGCGCGACCTGGTGCGGGACGGCGGCATCGATTGCAATGCGCTGGAAACGGGGCACCTGAAAATTGCCCACCGTCCCGGCCGGGCGCCGGCGCTGCTTCGGGAAGCGGAGCTGTTGCAGCGCGATTTCGATTATCCGGCCGAATTTCTGGATGCGGCAGAGCTTCAACAGACTCATATCGGCGGCACCCAGTCCCATGGCGCCCTGCGTTTTCCGGATGCCGTCGCGGTGCATCCGTTGAAACTGGCCCATGGCATGCTTGCTCTCGCCCGTGCCAGCGGCGCCACCGTGCACAGTGCCAGCGCCGTCACCGCCTGCACCAAGTCCGGCTCGACGCACGTGCTCACCACGCCCGGCGGCACGGTGCGCGCGCGTACCGTGGTCATGGCCACCAACGGCTACACACCGGAACACCTGCACAGCTGCGTGCGCGGCACCACCCTGCCCGTGCTGTCCCACATCATCGTGACTCGACCGATGAGCGCGGCGGAGAAGAACGGCAGCGGGTTCCGGACCGGGCATGTGCTGACCGATACGCGCAACCTGCTCTATTACTGGCGACGCCTTCCCGATGACCGCATCCTGTTCGGCGGCCGCGGCCTGGTCACCGACACCTTGGAAGGCCGTGCGCAACAACGCGATTTCCTGCTGGCGGAACTGCAAGCCAAGCTGCCTGCGCTGCGGGACATCACGGTGGATTATGACTGGTGGGGCTGGGTCTGCCTGACGGCGGATTTCCTGCCGCATGTCGGTTGCGCGGCAGATGATCCATCAGTGCACTATGCGCTGGGTTACCAGGGCAGCGGGGTGTCCTATGCCCTTTACGCGGGAAAACTGCTGGCGCAGCGCATCGCCGGCGACGGACCGGTGCACGCGGCGCATCCGGTGATGACGCCACTGCCGCGATTTCCGCTGGCCGCCTTGCGCCGCCACGGACAACGCGCTCTCTATTACTGGTACCGGTGGCGGGATCTCAGCGGATGAGGGATGCCGCGGCCCGGGTGTTATTGCTTCTGCAACCCCGCCAGCGCGACCACCTTGCCCCATTTCGCGATTTCCTGCTTCATCCCGTCAGCAAGCGCCTGTGAGCTGCTGCCCTCCGGTTCTATGCCCAGGGCCACCATGCGCGCGTGAACTGCCGGCATCTCGACCATTGCGGCAATCACGCGCTGGTAGCGGTCGATGATCGCCCGCGGTGTGCCTCTGGGCGCGAATATCCCGTACCACGACGTCACGTCATAGCCTGGCACGGTTTCCGCCATCGTCGGCAGCTCCGGCGCCGCCTTCAGGCGCTTGTCCCCGGTCACTGCCAACACGCGCAATCTGCCCGCCTTGGCATGCGGCACCACGCCGGAATAACCGGTGATCAGCATTTGCACCTGTCCGCCGATGACGTCCGACAGGGCCGGCGCAGCGCCCTTGTACGGCACATGCACGATGTCGATTTTCGCCATTGCCTTGAACAGCTCGCCGGCCAGATGCGCCGTCGAGCCCGCGCCCGATGAGGCAAAGTTCAGCGCGCCCGGCTTGGCTTTGGCCGCTGCAATCAGCTCACCCACGGATTTCGCCGGCAGCCCTGCAGGCACCACAAGCGCCAGATGCCCGGCTCCGACGCGGCTGATCGGCGCAAAATCCTGCAGCGGTGAATACGGCATGTTCTTGCGCAGGTTTGGCGCTATCGCCATCTCGCCGTTGGCGCCCAGCCCCAGGGTGTAACCGTCGGCAGCCGCCTGCGAAAGGATCGTGGCCGAGATGGTGCCGCCTGCGCCCGGCCGGTTGTCCACAATCATTTGCTGTCCCATCGCTTCGGTGATCTGTTCGGCAGTGATCCGCGCCACGATATCGGTGGGTCCGCCGGGCGGATAACCAACCAGCATGCGCATGGGCCGCGCCGGAAACGGTTCAGCAGCGGGCGCAGGATCCGCTGCAAGTGAAGCGAGCACAATCAGGAAGGCCGATGCCGGACGGAATTTCGCCAGGGACAGAATATGCATGCCGATCATCTCCAGTAATGGGGGTGGATAAACAGGCGCCCGGACAGCTTCGGGCACAGCGGTTGGTCCGACTATAATCGGATCGGCAACCGCCGACCATATCTCCGGCCGTCACACCCGCTGCGCGGGAAAAAATCCGCAAGCCTCTTTGAAGTCCGCCGGAACGATTTCAATTACATCGGGATGTTTCGCAACCCGGTCATGTGATACAGAAAAGAGGATATGTCTGGCCGGACCAGGCAATGATCGAGATTTTTTTCAAATGTGTGTGAGCATGTGGACCATGCCCGACCGCAATATATTCATTATATTTGGTAATTAGAGCGTTTCGTAACCATAGGTATAAGGTAATTACCTTTGGCAGTTGGGAAAACAGTCATTTCAGCTGTGCGGCCAACTTTTTGAGGGGTCGCATAGGCTCGATTATTCGATTATTTTTCACCACTCACTCCAAGAATATCGAGCCTGGTCCCTTTAATTTAGTACGTGTCGCCAGACTTGCCGTTACGTTTACCTCCTCATTAAACCCGGATTTCAGTGCTGTTTTGCGCCAGGTATGGCCGCGATTGCCGCCTTCGCGACCTCAAGATCCTGCTCCCCGGTGCCCGATCCGACGCCGACGGCGCCGATGACATGACCATCGACGATCACCGGCAGGCCACCAAGCAGGTTTGTGAGTTTTCCATCCGTCGCGAGCGCCAGTTTGATTTCGACGGCGGCATGGGCCTGCCCCGATGGCGCGCGGGCGGACGCCGCGCTCATCGCTTTTTTCCTCGACGAATCGATACTCAGGACTTTCGCGCCATCCATCCTGACAAAAGCCATCAGGTGCCCGCCGTCATCGGTAATGGTGATGCACTGGGGCTGCTTCATCTCCAGTGCTTTGGCGATTCCGGCGTTGAGCATTTTCAAGGCGCCGGCATGTGTCAATTTGAAACTGGCTACATAATCGCTCATGGCAATCTCTTTCCTCCCGGTTGGTCCGCAATCAATGAGCTCAGGCTCGATTATCCGCCTCAGCGCGCCGCAATCCCCAGCATCGCCCGTGCCTCATCGGTCGTCGCCGGCTCACGCCCCACCGCACGCCCCAGTTCGGCGAAACGTCGCACCAGTTCGGCATTGCTCGGGCAGCCGATTTCCGGATAGGGATAATCACCAATGCCTGGCGCCAAATGCCCATTGCGCTCCAGCGCAGTGGTCGCGACGTTGAACAAATTGCCTTCTTTGCAGGCCACCGTCCATTCGATGCGGCGATGGGATGGCATGAAATCGATCAGCGCTTCCAGTCCGCGTGTCGTGCAGGGATGCGCGCCGACAATGCCGCCCTCAGCCAGCACGCACTGCACATAAGCCGGCTCCTTCACCGCGCCCATGTCGAGAAAAGCCTCGACCATGCGTACGAATGGCACCGCCCATACCGACAGATGCGGCTTCACACCGGCGTCGGTCATGCCCTTGGCGAGGAACAGGCAGGTTTCGGTGCTGTTTTTGTAGATCTTGTTGGTGGTGAGAAATTTTTTCGCCACCGGATCGTAGGCATCGATGTTGCTGCTGCCGGTGTCCACCGCGGCAAAATCCGGGCGGGTTTTGCTGTGCTGGCCCATCAGCTTGATATGCGCCAGACGGTTTTCATCTTCATTGACGGTGATCTGCCCCAGCGTGGAGTCGATCAGGATGTCGCACTTCTCGCGGATCTTGGCGACAATCTCGGCATAGACCTCCGGCGTATGGCATTTGCCGCCATCGGGATTGCGCGCATGGAAATGAATGATCGACGCGCCGGCAGCACGGCATTCGGCGGCGGTCTCGGCGATTTCGTCCGGCGTGAACGGCACGTTTTTGTTGATGTCGCGCGACATGTATTCGTTGACGCGCACGGTGATAATGAGTTTTTTATTCATGGTTTAAAAATCAAGGTCAAAATCATTTAGCCACAGAGGTCACAGAGCACACAGAGAAAAACAAACTAACAGGATGGACAGGATTTCCAGGATAAAACCCCTTGATCCGCGGCCTTTTCTGTTTTTCTTATCCTGATCATCCTGTTCATCTTGTAAATTGTTTTTGAAATTCTCTGTGACCTCTGTGGCAAGGTTTTCAGGTTTTAACGGCGTTCAGCCGTCGGCATACATCCAAAAATAAATGTCCATCGGTGCCGAGCACGATGGCTTGCACACCGCGCTTGCGCACCGATTTGCCGTACACCGGGTCGGGTTTGTTGCCGATGGTGGTCATCACGTATTTGCCGTGCTTGCGTGCTGCAGCGACCACTTTTTCCAATGCAGCACTCATTTTCGGCTCATCAAAGGTGGCATGCGGCACACCCAGTGCGATCGACAGGTCGGTCGGCCCGATGAAAAACACTTCCAGCCCGGGCATCGCCGCCATCGCTTCAAAGTCTTCCAGCGTGGGCGTGTCTTCGATCAACGGGATCACCATCATCTCGTCATTGGCCTGGCGTACATGCGCATCCCAGTCACCCGGCGCATAACCGGCGGAACGCACGATGGCACAGGCACCGCGGCTGCCCTCCGGCGCATAACGCGCGGCCTCAAGGGCTTTCGCGCAGTTCTCACGTGTTGCATGCGACAGCGCGATGCCGGCAGCACCCATGTTCAGCAATTTTAGAATCAGGTTGGGATCGGATTCCGGCACCCGCACAAACGGCGTGATGCCGGCGGCATCGGCGGCACGGATGATGTGCGCACAGCGGTCGAGGTCGAGCGCGCTGTGCTCCATGTCGATAATGACAAAATCGATGCCGGCAGCGGCGGCCAGTTCGGTGATGATCGGACTGCCGGTAAAGAGGATCAGGCCAGTGACGGTTTCGCCACGCTGCAGCGCGGCACGAATCGGATTTTTCATGGAGATTCTGCTGCGGGAAATGGAGCGCCGAGATTACTCCGCGCATTCGCTGAGGGCAAGCCGCATGGCGACAGCATGCGGAATATGGTAATAAAGCGCCTCGCTTTTCTCCGGAACATTTGCCATGACCCAGCCTTATTCGCTGACCGCCGAAATCGCCGCCTTCATCACCCGCACCAGGCCCGCACAAATCCCGCGCGAGGTGATGCACCTCGGCAAACGCTCCCTGCTTGACGGTCTGGGTCTCGCATTTGCCGGCAATGCCGCCGAGTCCGGCCACATTGTGCGCAACTATCTGAAAACCCTGGGTGTGCCGCTGGACAAGGGCGCGACCGTGATCGGCACTGCGCTGAAAGTGCCGCCGCGTTTCGCCGCGTTCGCCAACGGCATCGCCATCCATGCCGACGATTACGACGATACCCAGCTCGCCGTCGCCAAAGACCGCGTCTACGGCCTGCTGACCCACCCCACCGCACCGGCACTGCCTCCCGTGCTCGCCCTCGCCGAACGCGACAACCGTTCCGGGCTCGACCTGCTGACCGCTTTCCAGATCGCGGTTGAAGTCGAAACCAAAATCGCCGAAGCCATCAACCCGCGGCACTACGCTGATGGTTTTCATTCCACCGCGACCATGGGCGCCATCGGCGCCGCCGCCGGTGCTGCGCGTCTGCTCGGTCTCGATGTCGCGCAAACCGCGCAAGTATTGAGCCTCGGCGCCAGCCAGGCCGCCGGTTTGCGCGAAAACTTCGGCACCATGACCAAACCCTTCCATCCCGGTCGCGCCGCAGAATCCGGCGTGCTCGCCGCCGAACTGGTCAAACTCGGCTGGACCGCCGCCGGCAACGGTCTCGAAGCCAATCGCGGATTTTTCAAAGCCGCGGGTGGCGGTTATGAAGCGCAGGCCATTCACGGCAAACTCGGCAAACCGTGGACATTCGCCATGCCCGGCGTGTCGATCAAGCCCCACCCCAGCGGTTCACTGACTCATCCCGGCATGGGCGTGATGCTTGAACTTGTGCTTAAACACGACATCAAACCTTCGCAAGTTGCAAAAGTCCGGGTCGGCACCAACCGCCACATGCCGAACACGCTGATTCATCGCCGTCCGAAAAATGAACTGCAAGCCAAGTTCAGCATGGAGTTCTGCATCGCCATTCTGCTGCTGGAACGCCGCGCCGGACTCGCCGAGTTCACCGACGCCATGGTCAATCGCGCCGATGTGCAGCGCACCATCGGACTCATCGATTTCGGCGTGCATCCCAAGGCTGAAGCCGCCGGCTACGAAAAAATGACCACCCTCATCGACATCGAATTGAAGGATGGCCGCACCATCAGCGGCAGTGCCGACTTCGGCAAAGGCAGCCCGGCCAATCCGATGAGTGATGATGAGGTCGCCGCCAAGTTCATGGAATGCGCCACCTGGGGCGGGCTGTCGGAAACGAGCGCCGGGAAAATCATCAATATGGTGTACGAGCTTGAAAAACTCCGCAGCACCCGCGAACTGACCCGGTTGCTGGCCATCAGCCCCGCCCGCAAAAAGCCGGCAAAAGCGAAAAAATAGACTAAAATCAGTGCCCTGATTGGAGCACTCATGAATACTCTTCCCCGCATCGGCTTGATGCTCGGTGATGTCACCGGCATCGGCCCCGAAATCGCGGCCAAACTGCTGGCCTCCGGCAAACCCGCGCAGCTCGCGAACGTAGTCATCATTGGCGATAAACGCGTACTCGAACTCGGCATGCGCAACGCCGGCGTCAAAATTCCGCACACCGTCTATCGCAGCATTGATGAAGTGACCTGGCCGCGCCAGGATCTGCCGCTGCTCGAACTCGGCAATACCGACCCGGCTAAATTCCCGCAGGGTGTTTCTTCGGACGAAGCCGGTAAACTCGCCGGCGACACGCTGAAATTCATGATCGACCTCGCCATGGCCGGCAAACTCGACGGCATCTGCTTCGCACCGCTGAACAAGGGCGCAATGAACCGCGGCGGCTGGAAATTCAATGACGAGCACCAGATGTTCGCCAAACTCACCGACCACAGCGGCTTTTTCGGTGAAATGAACGTCATCGACCAGTTCAGCACTTTCCGCGTGACTTCGCATGTCGCGCTGCGCGAAGCCGTCAACATGGTGACCCCGGAGCGCATCACTTCCGCCATTCACCTCGCCAACGATTCATTGCGCGCGGCAGGCAAAACCAGCCCGCGCATCGGTGTCGCCGCGCTGAACCCGCACAACGGCGAAAACGGCCTGTTCGGTGACGAAGAAATCCGCGTCATCCGCCCAACCGTCGACAAACTCCGCGCCGCCGGCGTCAACTGCGAAGGCCCGATTTCATCCGACGTGATTTTCCTGAAAGCGCTGAAAGGCGACTTCGACGGCGTGGTGATGATGTACCACGACCAGGGCCAGATCGCGACCAAGCTGCTCGGCTTCAACAAGGGCGTCACCGTAACCGCCGGCCTCAAAACCGTTTTCACCACGCCCGCCCACGGCACGGCCTACGACATCACCGGCCAGGGCAAGGCCGATCCCGGCGCGATGGAACACGCTTTCACGCTGGCCACAAAACTGGCTGCCGGACGAAAAGCAGCAAAAGCCGCTGACGCAGCGGCTTGAACCCGGACACCAAGTACCTTGCAGCCAAAACCAACCATAAACCGGAGGAAACCCATGACCAAACCCCTGATTTCGCAGCTGCTCGCAGGAGCGGTGCTCGCGGCCTTTGCCGCGCAAGGCATCGCCGCTGAATGGCAACCGACCAAACCGATCCGCATGCTGGTGGGCTTCGCGCCCGGCGGCGGCACCGATGCCACGGCCCGCGCCATGGGCGGCAAACTTGCCGAGCGGCTGGGTCAGCAGATCATCATCGATAACCGCCCTGGCGCCGCCGGCAACATCGCCACTGAAATCACCTCCAACGCAACGCCTGATGGTTACACCATTTTGATGGGCACCATTGCCGCGCTGGCGATTAATCCATCGCTGTACAAAAAACTGCCTTTCGACCCGCTGAAGAGCGTGACCCCGATCACGCGCGCGGTTGATTCCACCAACGCGCTGGTTGTGCATCCCTCGGTGCCGGCGAAAAACGTCATGGAACTGGTCGCACTGGCCAAGAGCAAACCGCTGAACGGCGGCTCCTCGGGTGTCGGCGGCGCCGGTCACCTCGCGCTGGAACTGTTTAACCTGCAGGCCGGCACCAAAATCGTTCACATCGCCTACAAAGGCGGCGGCCCGGCCATGGCCGACCTGCTGGGTGGCCAGATCAACCTGATTTTCGCGACCGCCGCGAGCGCCGTCGGCCACATCAAGGCCGGCAAGATCCGCGCATTGGCCGTATCCACCGCCAAACGTTCGGGCCTGCTGCCTGAACTGCCGACGGTTTCCGAAGCCGGGCTGAAAGGTTTCGAGGCGAACAACTGGTATGGTCTGCTCGCTCCCGCCAAAACCCCGCCGGCCGTCATCGCCCGCCTGAACAAGGAAGCGATTGCCGTGCTCAACATGCCCGACGTCAAGGATCTGCTGTTCAAGCAGGGCCTTGACGTTGCACCGAGCACGCCGGAAGCCTTCGGTGCCTACATCAAGTCGGAAAAAGCGCAGTGGGAAAAAGTGATCAAGGCCGCCGGGCTGTATCACACCAACTAAGATACGGACCAAGCCGGCAACTGCAGAACAAAACTAAACTGTTTCTTTAGATATATGAGCCTGCGGGGCAATAGCCCCGCAGGCT
This sequence comes from Burkholderiales bacterium, assembly GCA_019744975.1. GTDB lineage: Bacteria > Pseudomonadota > Gammaproteobacteria > Burkholderiales > SG8-41. Next base: position 11,750 of record JAIETP010000020.1, on the reverse strand, counting down.
TTTTTTTGTCACAATGTTGCGACACACACATTCACCCATCAGGAATTCTTCTCATGAAAACGCTGCTCCGCATTGCCACCATCATCGCCGCGGCAGGCATCACGGTCCCCGCGTTCGCCGCCGACTGGGCGCCAACCAAACCGGTACGTTTCATCGTCGGCTTCCCGCCCGGTGGCGCCACCGACCTGGTCGCCCGTATCCTGCAACCCAAACTCGCCGCCAGCTTCGGCAATCAGGTCATCGTTGACAACCGTCCCGGCGCCAACGGCGTGATTGCAATGCAGATCCTGTCGCGTGCAGAACCGGATGGCCATACGGTCGGCATGTCGCACATCGGTTCGATGGTGGTCAGCCCCGCCATTCAGAAAGTGCCTTACGACCCGATGAAGGATTTCACCCACCTCGGCATGCTGGTCACGCTGCAGAACATCCTGATCACCCATCCTTCGGTACCGGCGAAAAACCTCGGTGAATTCATCGCCAATGCCAAAGCCCAGCCCGGCAAGGTCAACTACGCCACTTCCGGCATCGGCAGCCCCGGCCACCTCGCCGTGGAACTGCTCGAAGGCATGACCGGTGTCAGCCTGAACCACGTGCCATACAAAGGCGGCGGCCCCGCCATCACCGACCTGATCGCCGGCCATGTGCCTTCGTTCATGGCGGTGATTTCCACGGCCGTGCCGCATGTGCAGTCGGGCAAGGCCCGCGCGCTGGGCGTCACCGGCGCAAAACGCGCCGAAGCGCTGCCCGATGTGCCGACCATCGCCGAAGCCGGCGTCAAGGGTTACCTCGCGATCAACTGGTACGGCCTGTCGGCTCCGCCAAAAACACCGCCGGCTGTCAGCGCCCGCCTGAACAAGGACTTCGCTGCCGCGCTGAACGCAGCCGACGTGGTCAAACAGCTGAAGGACCGCGGCATCGACTCCGCGCCGTCGAGCGGCAGCGATTACACGAAGTTCATCAGCGAAGAACAGAAACGCTGGGTGCCGGTGATCAGGAGGGCTAAAATCGAGGCCAATTAGGGAATCTCTGAATAACCTACTGCGCGACGCGATTGCTGCGTCGCGCGGTGCTCGGAGCCTCGCCTATCCAGTTTGATATGTCTCGGCTCCTGCGCGCCGTGCTCCTTGCACTCGCGTCGCTCGCTACGGTTCTTCAGAGATTCCCCGGAGTATCCACGCATGATCATCGACTGTCACGGACACTACACCACCGCCCCCAAATCACTCGAAGCCTTCCGCCAGCGCCAGATTGACGGCCTGAAGGACGCGCGGCTCGCACCGGCTAAGGATTCGCTGGTCATCGGTGATGACGAAATCCGTGACAGCATCGAAGGCGCGCAACTGCGCATCCAGCGCGAACGCGGCACCGATCTGACGATTTTTTCACCGCGCGCCGGCGGCATGGGCCACCACATCGGCAATGCCGTCACCAGCGCTCTGTGGTCCGGCATCTGCAACGAACTGATCCACCGCGCCTGCACCCTGTTCCCGAAAAACTTTGTCGGCGTCTGCCAGTTGCCGCAAAGCCCCGGTGTGGCACCCGCCAACTGCATTCCCGAACTCGAACGCTGCGTCAATGAATACGGCTTCATCGGCTGCAACCTGAACCCGGATCCCGCCGGTGGTTACTGGACTGATCCGCCGCTGACCGACCGCCACTGGTATCCGCTGTATGAAAAACTGGTCGAGCTCGACGTGCCGGCGATGGTGCATGTCAGCGCGTCCTGCAACCCGGCCTTCCATTTCACCGGCGCGCATTACATCAACGGCGACACCACCGCTTTCATGCAGTTCATCACTGCGGACCTGTTCAAGGATTTTCCGACGCTCAGATTTGTGATTCCGCACGGCGGCGGCGCAGTGCCATACCACTGGGGCCGTTACCGCGGCCTGGCACAGGACATGGGCAAGCCGCCGCTGAAAGACTTTCTGCTGAATAACGTGTATTTCGACACCTGCGTCTATCACCAGGCCGGCATCGACCTGCTGACCAGGGTCATTCCCGCCGACAACATCCTGTTTGCTTCGGAAATCGTCGGTGCAGTGCGCGGCATCGACCCGGAGACGGGTCATTATTACGATGACACCAAGCGTTACATCGACAAGGTCGAATCGCTGAGCGCGGCAGACAAGGCAAAAATTTTCAGCGGCAACGTGCGCAAGGTCTATCCGCGCATCAAGGCACTCCTCGCCTGACTCATCCCCTGAAGTAGGCCGGCCGCTCAGGCCTTTTTGATGATCCGCAGCAGCACGATCAGCACAATCGCACCGACCGTCGCGACAAAAATGCTGCCGAGGAATCCGCCGCCGGCCGAGAGCCCGAAAAAGCGGAACAGGAATCCGCCGACCAGCGCGCCGAGGATGCCAACGACGATGTCGCCCAGCACACCGAAGCCACCGCCCTTGACCAGCACCCCCGCCAACCAGCCCGCGATCAAACCCACCAATACCAGCCAGACGAAATCCATGCCCTTCTCCTCATTGAATCCAGCACGCCGTGAAACCGGCAATGGGCCATTCTATGCGAATAATATAAGTATTTGATTTAATTAATATTTTTGTTATTCGCATGACCTGACATCACACGGCCATTTCGCTCGATGCGCGTGGCGCATGACGCCGCCCCGCAAGCGTATTCGGTTTTCACCACATCCTTCGGCGTCACCAGGATCGTGCCGCGGCCGCGCCGGGCCGTGCCGGCATCATATTCATAAGCGACCATTCCCGACGGCTCGTTGATGGTCATCACATAACGGGTGAACACGCCGAAATACAAACCGCGCTCCTCCGGCAACACCATCTCCACCCGCAGTGGTATGCGATTTTTTGTCGTCGGGTGTATGCGGAAATAACGTTTGACACGGTCGCCGTACTGGAATGCCGGATCTACTGCGGCAATCCGCTGCAGCATTTTTATTTCACTTGGCCGCAGCAGCGAATCCTCAACGCCCATGCCGGAAGCCGCTGCCAACAGCGGCAGCAAAGCCACCATCGCAAGCAATGTTTTACTCAGCGTCCTCATAAGCCTCGGGTTTGAAGCGCGGCGTGCAGATGGCGAGGAATACCAGGTCGCCCGCGCCGACATTGGCGATACGCTGGCGCACCGACGGCGGGATCATCACCACGTCCCCGGCCTGCACCTCTTGCGGCGGGTAATCACCAATCTCCATGCGCCCCACGCCATCGAGGATCACATAACGCTCCAGCGTATCGGCCACGCGATGCCAGCGAGTGGTGACGCCAGGCTCCACCCGCGCCCGCGCGATCGACATCTGCGGATCATCCGGTGAGTTGGACAGCTCGAGGATATGGCAGCGCTCGTCGGTGAGGACTTCGGCCGCGGGATAGGCGCGGAGGATCGGCGCTTGCATGTAAAAAACCTGTTACCGGCCGTAAAACTTCTTCACCGTCTCGTCTGCCACCTTCTGCAGGAAGGCAGCAGTCTCCTTGTCGATCTTGCCGTAGTAGTCATACGAATTACCCACCGGTGATTTGCCGTAGACGCTCGCATACACCGTGCACGCGGCAAGATAGGTGCCGATCAGATCGGGGTGGCTGCCGTCAAAGTCCTTGTGCAGCTTGATGTCGGGCCGCTGGCGGTAGGCCTCCTCGAACGCAAGGCCGACCGGGATCACCAGCGCGCCGACTGCGTTGCCCGCCTCCACATACAGCGCCTCGACCTTGCGGATCATGTCCGGGCTGGCGAACTTGCTCGGCTTGACGTGGGCATGGGTCATGTAGAGCGCGGTCTTGCCGCCGTGTTTGGCGATTTCAGCGCTGAAGCGTTTGACGTCTTCATGAAAACGCTTGATTGCCGGCTCTGAACTCGTCGTCGTGCTGTTGCCCTGCAGGATCACCAGTTCGAAAGGCTCCTTGATGCCGATATTGCCCGGCGTAGTCAGGTGTTCGATGTTGTGATGCCACAGCGGCGCGCCGCCGATGGTCGCCGATTTGTACTGCAGCCCCTTCACCGACGGATCCCCCGCCGTCACCAGGCGGCTCACATGGTTGTGCAGGCTGTCGCCGTAATAGAGGTAACTGTTGCCGACGAACAACACGCGTTTGGGCGTATCGACCTGCGGCTGCTTGATCGTCGGGCTGGCAGCGTGAACGCCGGCAACCGACAGCAACGCAACAAGCAGGCAGGACTGCAACAATAAAACAATGCGATTCAGCATGGGGGATCCCCTCCTGTTGTGTTTTGATCCCGCGTTCAGGGCTCGACGGCCAACATGTGGGCCGCGCCTGACGTCCGGGGTTTTTGCAGTAACATTGTTTCACCGAGCGCGCTGCCGCTGCAACGGGTTGAGCAACAAAAACATCAACAATGTGCCGGACCGGAGTAAATCCATCATGCGCCTTAGCCCGTATTTTGTGCCGCCCCGTCGTTTGTCTGCCGCCTTGTTTTGCGCCGGACTCATCTCCTTCGCCAGCACTGTGCACGCCGCAGAGGCCATCCGCGGCGCCTATCCCGAACGCCCGATCCGCCTGTTGATCGCCCAGGCTGCGGGCGGCAATGCCGACATCATCGCCCGCGCACTGGCGGAAGGCCTCTCTGAACGCCTGGGCCAGAACGTCGTCCCCGATAACCGCCCCGGCGCCAGCGGCATCATCGCCACCGAACTCGCGGTGCGTGCCGCGCCCGACGGTTACACCATCCTGCTCGTTCCCAGTTCCTTCGGCGTCAATCCCGCCGCCAACCGCAAGCTGCCCTACGACCAGTTGCGCGATCTCACGCCGATCACGCTGGTCGCCAGCGCGCCCAATGTGCTGGTGGTCGGCCCCGCGCTGCCGATCAAATCAGTGGCCGATCTGATCAAGGCCGCCAAGGCCAATCCGGGCAAACTCACCTACGGCTCCTCGGGTAATCTGGGTTCTCCACATCTGGCCGGTGAACTGTTCGAACTGATGACCGGCACCGACATGGTCCACGTGCCTTACAAAGGCGCCGCCGCCGGTCTGGTCGACCTGATCGGCGGCCGCATCTCGCTGACGTTTGCCAGCCTGCCGAGCGCCATCGCCCACATCCGTGCCGGCCGCCTGCACGCGATCGCAGTGACCAGCGAAAAACGCTTCCCGCTGACGCCGGATTTGCCCACCATGTCCGAATCCGGCCTGCCCGGTTTTGAAACCACGGCCTGGCAGGGACTGGTGGCGCCAGCACGCACCTCACCCGCGATCATCAAGCGTCTCAATGCCGAGGCCGTGGCTGTGATCAACCAGCCCGCCATGCGCGACCGCATGATCCAGAATGGCGCGATCCCCATCGCCAGCACGCCGGAAGAACTGTGGGACTTTGCGCGCAAACAAATCGAAAAATGGGGCAAGGTCATCAAGGCTGCAGGCATCACCCCGAACTGATCCCCTCAATCCTCACTCCTCAATCCTCACTCCTCAATCCTCAATCCTGAACTCAGACGGAACAACCACTGTGAACTCCTCCAACACCGGCCCCCTCTCAAGATTCACCGTACTCGACTTAACGAGGGCACGCTCCGGCCCCACCGCCGTGCGCCAGCTCGCCGACTGGGGTGCCAAAGTTATCAAGATCGAAGAACTCGGCGAACAGGACGGCGACGGCAGCCCCTTCGACAAACGCCACGGCCCGGATTTCCAGAACCTGCATCGCAACAAGCGCAGCATGACGCTGAATTTAAAGTCACCCGAAGGTGTGGCGGTATTCAAAAAAATGGCGGCCACCGCGGACGTCATCGTCGAAAACTACCGGCCCAAAGTAAAAGACCGCCTCGGCATTGATTACGAAACCATGCGCAAGATCAACCCGCGCATTGTCTACGGCAGCATCAGCGGCTTCGGCCAGGACGGCCCCTACGCCGACCGCCCCGGACTCGACCAGGTCGCGCAGGGCATGAGCGGCCTGATGTCCATCACCGGTCTGCCGGGTCAAGGCCCGGTGCGCGCCGGCATCGCCATCGGCGACTCCAGCGCCGGCATGTTCCTCGCCTTCGGTATCGTCACTGCGCTGCTCGACCGCGAACACACGGGGGTCGGGCAATGGGTGCACACCTCATTGCTGCAGGCACTGATTGCGATGACCGACTTCCAGGCCGCGCGCTGGACCGTTGCCGGTGAAGTCGCAGGACAAGCCGGCAACAACCACCCCACCGCCATTCCCACCGGCACCTACAAAACCGCCGACGGCCACATCAACATCGCCGGCAGCGGCAATCTGTTCGAGCGCCTGTGCAAGGCGGTGGGTCTGCCTGATATCCCGAAGAACCCGGATTATTCGTCATCAAAAATCCGCTCAAAAAACCGCGACGCACTGAACAAAATCATCGCTGCGCAGATCGAGACCAAAACTTCGGCGGAATGGATCGAATTGCTGAACAAGGCCGGCGTGCCCTGCGGCCCGATTTACAAAATGAACGAAGTGTTTGCCGATCCGCAGGTGCAGCACCTGGGACTCGCCGCACCGGCGAAGCATTACCAGCTGGGAGACATCAAGGTGGTCAGGAACGGCATCAATTTTTCCAAAACACCGTTCGCGGTGCGCAATCCGGCGCCGGATCGGGGGGCGGAGACGGATGAAATTCTGAAGGAATATGGCTATGGCGAGGCAGAGATTGCGAAGCTGAAGGCTGACGGCATCACCACCAGCAGTTAAATAAAATACCAATAAAATCAAATATTTATATAGCCCCCCTCTTTCCTGGAAACATCCTTCTGGTAGCACTGGCCACCGCCCTTTCACGGCGGTAACCCGGGTTCGAATCCCCTTGGGGACGCCAAGCCTAGCCATGGCCGGTTTGCGCAATGTTCTCGTATTTGCTAACATCCCTCATGACATTCGAGATCGAATACTTTCATGCCCGCGTACTGGCGGAGATCGAATCATGGCCCGTTGATGTCGTCGCCGACTATGCGCGGCTGGTCGAACTGCTGACTGAACACGGCCCCAGCCTGCGACTGCCACACTCGCGTGCCTTTGGCGAAGGCTTGTTCGAATTACGGCCCCGCGGCCGGTCCGGTACAGGCCGGGCGTTTTACTGTTTTGTCATCGGCAGACGCATTGTTGTGCTGCATGCATTCATCAAGAAATCCCAGCAGACACCGGACCATGAATTGAAATTGGCGCGCAAACGCCTGAAGGAGATTAAAAATGGCTGAACTGAAATACAAACCCGTACCCCACAACCACAAGGCCTTTCTGGCCAAGGCCGGTGCCCGCAAGGGGTTTGCCGAAGCCTACAAAGCGCTCGAACTCGAATATCAGGTCGCGGACCAGATGCTCAAGGCACGCTCACGCGCCGGCCTTACCCAGGATGCCGTCGCCGAAAAAATGGGAACTACCAAGAGCGCGATCTCCAGACTGGAATCTGCAGGCAAACATGCGCCCTCGCTGGCAACACTCAAGCGTTATGCGCGCGCAGTTGGCTGTGAACTGCAGGTCAAGCTGGTGCCGCAAAAGACCGCATGAGAGCTGATTCAAAGATCATGCTCGCGTGGGCACGATAAGCTTTGCACAACCCACGATAGTATCAACCCATGACACTCCACCAAAAACCGCGTCACCTCTTGATCGTTATCGCCATATTGGCACTATCGGGATGCGCACATGACATGATCATGGATCTTGGGGAAGGCGATTCAATAAGATTCGTCGGGCAAGCAGACAGCTTTGATTGCGATGATCCGAAGTATGCCCATGTGGAAAAAGTGGAGACCACGAAAATCTTTTTTCCTGATCGTACCTCGATGCGATTGTGCATGACCAAGGAGGATTTTGCGGTGATGGCAAAGAGACCAAGAGCTCCGGAAGCGCTTGCAAAAAGTGAAATTACTCTGATGCCCTCGAAAGATAAGGTAATCGCGCCAGTCAGCCCCACGTTAGCGGAGAACCCAAACGCACCCATTGTTCACGCGATTGGTATTTTTGAAGCCGTCAATGGCGAAGCTACGGTACAAATCAACGAAAAAAGACGGCACCTGATCTTGGCCCTCAGCGCTTATAAAAAAACGAACTGGGGGCTTGCGCTGTCTCCGGGAGTACAACTTGAGAAAGTTATTCTTTCAGGGCATGAAGCACAGAGCATTTCAGGTCTCCCGTCAGGCATCCCGGTGCATGTGTATACCTACGAACACTCTCCGTGCAGTCAATGCAGCGTGGGCTCCGGGCACTTTCATGCGCACGTGCAACCGCACCCAAGAATAAATGAAATAACCCTCCAATCTATCAACAGCTTTCAAAATGCCAGCATGTTCAACTCTAGTGTGGGAACAAAATTCTTGATCCCCCCTCTGCAGCTTCGGTGACTGACAACTCAAACGTAATAAATGGGTCTGCGTGAGGCATCCCGGATTTAGCGGACACCTTTGAACAATTATTGACAATAATTGTGGTCGTTGTAACTTTTCGACTGAGGCAGGAATTTGCTTTCTAAAATTTACACCACCCCTGTATCACCAGTCGATCGCGAAGAATTGAAGCGGTGATCCCCGTGAAACAAACCCAAACCCGACGCTACGACGTAGCAGCCCGGTTGTAATTAAAGGACAGCATGCTGATTGTCGATTCACAGGTTCATATCTGGGCAGCCAGCACCCCCGAGCGCCCATGGCCTGCGCGCCACAAGCCGCATCGACCGGAACCTTTTTCCAGCTGCGATCTGTTGCGCGAGATGGATGCCGCGGGGGTTGACGCCGCAGTCATCGTGCCACCGTCCTGGGAGGGAGAACGCAATGACCTCGGGCTGGAGGCAGCCCGGCTGCATCCGCAGCGTTTTGCGGTCATGGGCCGCATGGATACGGATGCACCATCGGCGCTGAATACGCTGAAGAGCTGGCGCAGTCAGCCCGGCATGCTGGGGCTGCGCCTCGCATTCAACACGCCGCATTTGTTATCGATGCTGACTGAAGGCCGGCTCGAATGGCTGTGGACCGCAGCCGAAGAGTCCGGGGTTCCCGTGATGGTACGTGTCCAACACCATGCACTTGCGCATCACATTGATGCCTTGGCAGAGCGACACCCCGGGCTCAGGCTGGTGATGGATCACATGGCGATGCCCATGGAACTGAAAGATGACGAGGCCTTCGCAGAAATCGACAAGCTGCTGACTCTCAGCAAACGGCCAAACATCGCCGTCAAGGCCAGCGGCCTGCCTTACTACAGCACCCATCCTTATCCTTACAAAAACATCCATGCGCATTTTCGGCGGGTCTACGACGCTTTTGGACCGCAACGGATGTTCTGGGGCACCGACCTCACCAAACTGTCCTGCAGCTACCGCCAGGCCGTCACCTTGTTTACAGAGGATATTCCCTGGCTTACCCGGGAAGACAAGGACTGGATCATGGGCCGCGCGTTGTGTACATGGCTGGACTGGAAATTGCCGCAGGCAAAACGCTGATAATGAATTGCCGGTCCCGGGACAATTCGAGACCGGACCTCTGCTTACATCTCAGACCGCAACTGGAGCCGCAACCGGATGTTTGTGCCGCGGCAGCCACAGCGCCAGCGGAATCGCCAGAAAACCAATCCCGGAGGCAACGAGTATCGCCGCGGTGTAGTTGCCGGAGTGGTCGAACAGCGCACCACCAAGCCAGCCGCCCAGGGCCATGCCGGTGCTGCCGCCGATCATCTGGAAGGAAAAAATCGAACTCAGCGGCGCTTTCGCGCCGAACATCTGCCGGTTGATGATCGGGAAGCCGACCATCTCGCCACCGTAACAGATGCCGAAAAACACCGCGAAGGCATAGAAGTGCCAGACCTCGGTGGCGAACAGCAGAAGCAGGATCGACAGGCTCTGGCCGAAAATCGCCCCGGAAAGTATGGTGCGTCCACCAAAACGTTCGGTGAGCAGCGAAAAACTGAAGCGGCTGAAAATCGACACACCGGCGATGGTGCTCAGCACACCCGCTGCCTGCAGGCCGGGAATGCCGTGGTGGGTGGCCATCGACACGCCATGCGCAAGAATCACCGCATGACCGGCGCAGCCGAGATGGTGGCATCCCATCAGCAGCCACACCGGCCGGCTGGAAAGTATTGAGCGCATGTTGACGGCCGGGCCGGACGTCTGTTTCTCTTTGCCCGCTGCTTCGGCGCCGTAGGCGGTCAGCCCCATTTCCGTCGGACTGGTCCGGATGAACCAGGAAAAAAACAGCAGAACCACACCGAAGGCGATGCCGAACACCAGGAATGCCGACTCCCAGCCGCGGTTCTCGATCATCCAGCGGAACAACAACGCAAACACCACCGGGCCCAGACCCAGCCCGGCCCAGTAGATGCCCAACGCGAGCCCCATTTTTTTATGGAACCAGCGGGTGATGATGACCGGCAGCAGCACCACGAAAGCCGCGTTGCCGAGGGCGCCGACAAACACGCCGTAAATGACATGGAGATGCCACAGCTCCTGGATCATGCCGAGCATCACCGTGCCCGCGGAAATCATCAGCGACGCGCCGAGCATCAGCGCACGCGCGCTGTAACGATCGCCGAGCCAGCCAAAGATCAGCATCGCCGGCATGCTGCACAGGAAGGCGAGTGAATAAGCCAGGCCGATGTCGCCGCGTTTCCAGTCGAATTTTTCGACCAGCGGGTCGACGAGTACGGCGAAGGACGCTGAATCGGCGCGGCTGACAACGCCCAGCACGCAGGCCGCGGCGAGAATGATCCAGGCGTGATGCACCCCGTATTTCCGGAGGAATGTCATGAGCAGAATATTTTCCGGAAAAAAATCAAGGCTGCGCGGGGCGCATCAATATTATAAGTATTTGTTTTTAAAGTATTTTTTATTCTGGCGCAATGCCCGGCACCGGCCGCCGCCGTTCGAGGTGGTAACGCACCAGTGCCGCCAGCCGATACATGCCATGCACGAATTTGCCGTAGGGCATGGTCAGGAACAGCGCCAACACAAAGCCAAGGTGTATCGCCAGCCAGGTCCCCATCGATGCGCTTTCACGCCAGATCAAGAGGCCGAGACCGGTCAGGCTGATCATGAACAGCAGCACCAGAAAGCCGGCATCCATGCCGGTCTGCTCCGGTACTTTGAACTCGGGATCGCGCTGGTGTTTGATCCAGAGCAATCCGGCAGGCCCGATTAATAACCCAATCCCACCGACGATACCAAGCAACACCGGCAGACTGGTCACCGGATACGGCGCCGGCTGGCCGAGTACGTAGTGATATACCGTGGCCACGCTGGTCGCGGCAAAACACAGCATGAAGCCATAGAACGTGAAATGGTGAAAGGTTCTGCGCGCCAGGGACTTCTGCTCGTTCGGGTAAGTGCAGCCCTCGTTTTCAACGCCACCACCGAGATTTTTCAGCGTCAATGCGTCATGCACACCTTCAGCCAGCGGCCCGCCCTTGAAAAAGTCCGCCAGCTCCTCGCCCATGTACGGCCAGAAACGCAGGAAACCCATCAACAGCGCAAACCCTGCGAACAACGACACGGCGCCGAACACGCCCGCCATCAGGTTGTGCGGCATCAGCGCATAGAAGGAACCTTGGGCGTCGCTGTGCGCAGCAAAAAAGCGTTCCGGGTTTGATAATGCTCCCGCCAACCAGAACAGCAGCGCAATACTCAGTGCCGAAATCAGGCTGACCGCGACACCATTGTTTTCATACAGCTTGCCGAGGAAACCCGGCCAGGCATAACGACGGTAGGTTTCGCCGCGCGCCTTGGCCATCAGTTTCGGGAAATTGACCTGGAATTCATGCGGCGGCGAAAACTGGCAGGCATACAGGCAGGAGCCGCAGTTGTGGCACAGGTTGCCGAGATACAG
>JAIETP010000004.1 GCA_019744975.1 Burkholderiales bacterium | reverse complement strand
GCTTCCGCCAGATACTGGCGCAGCGCTTCTTCCTTCAAGGCGCGCGCCTGCTCCACTTGGGCCATTTTCGCCGCGACGCTGCGGTCCTGCCGGTTGGCCTGGAACAGTGGCAGGTCGATCGAGACCTGCACCGAGAGCATGTTGGAGTATTGCGGCCCGCGCTGGGCGTAAGCCACTTCGAGACCCCAGTCCGGTTTGTTCGCAGCCCGGGCGAGGTCGGCCTCATTGCGTGCGACATCGATCTGCCGTTCCAGCGATTGCAGATGCGGATGGTTCTCCGCATGTGTGGTGACATCGCGGTGTTGCGCCGGGAGCAGGCGGTCCGGCAACGCAGCCAGCGGCCGCGCGCTATCAGCACCCAGCCAGCGCGACAGCATGGCGGTGGCACGCGCCGCCTGTCGCCGGTATTCGGCGCGGCGGTCGAGCAGCGATTGCAGGCTGACCTGCACCGCGAGCAGATCCGCGGGCTGCGCCTTGCCCGCACGCAATCCCGCCTGCAGGGATCCCCGCTGCAGATCCGTTTCGGCGTATTGCTCATCGACCACGGCCGCCATGCGTTCGGCAAAATAGCGTTCGATCCACGCCTGTGCGACTTCCCGCCGCAGCGCGGCCCGCGCGTCGCCGAGCATGGCCTGTTCCCGTTGCAGTTCATTCTCCGCGCGCCGGCCCTTGATTTCGCGCTTTTCGCCGCGGATGAACTCCTGCGCCACGCCGATTTTGCGCATGGTCATGAAGTCACGCGTCAGGCTGTAGCGGTCGGGGCCGTCCGCCGGCAGATTGTCGATGCCGAATTTCAGTTTTGGATCGGGCAGTTCGCGGGCCGATGCCGTCATCTCCCCGGCTGCGGATATTGCTGAACGTTGTGCAGCGAGCAGGGAAGAATCCCGGTCGGCGATGGCCAGCGCTTCGGTGAGGCTGAGGGGCGCCGCGGCTTGCACCGATAACGGCAAGCCGGATGCGACGAGTATGAACAGTACTGCTGCTGATACAGAAAAACGATTACGCATAAATCCTCCGCGTGACAATGTCCGGCGGCCGCAATGCAGCCACCGTCAATCCACTGCGCGGAGGATCAGATCAGGAAGCGCTGCAGCCGCACAATCAGCGGCGGAGAGGGGGCGTAAGCGAGATGGTGCTGCCTGACATCGATTGCGGGGGGCGCAACCACGGTTTGAACCACGAAATAATGCAATACAGGCGCGGCAATGGCCGCCCCTGCGACATCGGCTTGCCCGGCAGCTTCGCTGCCTGCTTCGCAATGTTTCAGACACAGCGCAGAAATCGTGGCGCTGTCCTCGCAATCCGGCATCGCCGCCGCAGCCTTTGCGATGTCCTGCAGGCTGGTGGTGCAGGCATAGGCCGCAACGGACTGCTGCGCCAGCAGCATGAAGCCGAGGGCGCAGGCGGTGAGCCATTTGCGAAGGTTGCGGGAGAAATGCATGGGGGGATGTTAGGGTTGCCGGGAGGTGGAAGCAAGCAGTGCCGGTTGGAGGGTGTTCAGCAGTTGTTTGTTCCGTGACACGGTCGGGTTAATCGTGCCCCATAAAAATATAAATAAAAACAAATACTTATGATGAGCGACTTTCCACGCTGGAGTATTCATCGTGTGGTGATGCCTGTCTGTGAGGTGCTGCAGTCCCAAGCAAGCGTAGTAGGGTGGGCAAAGCGCAGCGTGCCCACCACTCACGATTGAAGTGCCCCGCGCGGGCACGCTGCGCTTTGCCCACTCTGCCGGTTCAAACTTCAGGTCTCCAGCAATTTCAACCGCTGCACCTTCCCCGAAGGCCCCTTCGGCAGTTCAGTAACGAACTTGATGATCTTCGGCGTCTTGTATGCGCCGAGTTCCTGCCGTGAAAATTCCGCCAGCGTTTCCACCGAACACTCCATCCCCGGCTTCAAAATCACGCAGGCCATGATCTCCTGCCCGTAGTTGCTGTCGGGAATACCCACCGCAGCGGCTTCGAGCACGGCCGGGTGTTTCAGCAGTGCTTCATCGATTTCGCGCGGTGCGATGTTTTCGCCGCCCTTGATGATCAGTTCCTTGATGCGACCGGTGACGAAGACGAAGCCGTCTTCGTCCATGTAGCCGAGGTCGCCGCTGTGCATCCAGCCGTCGGCTTCCAGCGTTTTGGCGGTGTTTTCCGGATCCTTGTAATAGGCGGTCATCACGTTGTCGCCGCGGATCATCAGTTCCCCGGGGATGCCGCGCGGCTGTTCGCGGCCGGTGGCCGGGTCGATGACTTTGGCCTCGTTGCCGAACGCGGTGCCGGGGCTGCCGATCTTGCGTTTGGCCGGATCGATCGGATTGGTGAAGCAGGGCGCGTTGGTTTCGGTCATGCCGAAGGTTTCGATGATGCTGATGCCGAATTTACTTTCGAAGGCGCGGTGCAGTTCCGGCGGCAGGGGTGCCGAGGCCGAGCGGCAGAATTTCAATCGGGAGGCATCGAGCCCGCGCTCGCGTGGTGTTGGTGCGTTCATCAGGTAGGCGATGATGGTCGGCACCACGTTGATCCAGGTGCACTGGTGTGTTGTCACCAGTTCCCAGTAATTGCTGACGCTGAAACGGCGCGGTATGACCACGCTGCCGCCGTGCACCAAGGGGGCTACGGTGGTTACGATCTGGCCGTTGATGTGGTACAGCGGCATTGCGCACAACACGCGATCCTGTGCCGTCAGTTCATGCGCGGCGCTGGTAAATTCGCCGCCGGCGCAGACGCTGCGGTTGGACAACACGCAGCCCTTGGGTTTTCCGGTGGTGCCTGAGGTGTACATCAGCAGCGCGTCATCGGCTTCGGTGACATCGGGTAGCTGCGCATCGGGTAACACAGCCCGGTCAAAAATTTCTGTTGCGTCCGGATCAATGGCAATGACGGTGATTTCACGTTTGATGCCGGCGAGCGCGGCTCTCAAGCGCTCTGCGAATTCCCCGCTGGTGAACACCACGCGGGTGTCGGAATGGTCCAGCACATAGGTGAGTTGCGAGGGCTGGGCCAGCAGGTTCAGCGGCGCGACCATGAAACCGCCGTACATCACGCCGATCAGCAGCCGCGCGGTCTGGTAGCTGTTGTGCAGCATCAGCGCAACCTTGTCGCCTTTGTTGAGACCCATGCCGAGCAGGAAACGGCTGAGGTCTTTTGAGTCGCGCTGCAGTTGCGCGTAAGTCATCGTGGCGCCGGTTTCGGGCGCGATCAGCCATATGGCTGTGGGTTGCGCATGCGCCTGGTGGTCAACGATGTGCCGGATGGTGCGCATGGCTGAAAAACTTTTTTACCGCCAAGACGCCAAGAACGCCAAGAAAAACAAAATCGAAGCAAAAAAACTGGTGACTTCCGTGTTTTGCATTTTGTTTTAAAGGTTTTCTTGGCGTTCTTGGCGTCTTGGCGGTGAGATTCGTTTTTGCTTTCAGGCCCCGTATTTTTTACGGTAGTCGCCGAAGATGTCATCCACCGACGGTTCGCGAGCCGGGATGACGCGCACGATGCGTGTGGTGTTCATGAAGTGTCTGTAATTCAGGTTCTCGGAAAAGCTGTTGCCGCCCCAGGTGCCGCAGCCCATGGTCAGCGAAAACGGCAGGCCGTTGTCGAAGCTGCCGCCGTTGGCAATGGCGTGGGCCTGGTTGACGATCACCCGGCAGACTGTCATTTCCATTCCAAGCCTTTGAATTTGTTCGTTATTTTTTGTGTGTATGCCGCAGGAATGGCCGTCGCCCTGATAGTCATATATGGCGCGCAGCGTTTTGAAGGCCTGGTCGAAATCGCGTGCCTTGTAGATCGTCATCACCGGCGACAGTTTTTCACCGGAGAAGGGCGCGGCTTTGCCGGTGCCTGTTTCTTCAACCATCAGGCATTTCGCGTTGACCAGCGCGGAGCGCGTGAGGCCTGCAACTTCGCAGATTTTTCCGACGCTTTGCGCGGTGACCGCGGGTGAGAGTTTACCGCCGGGGAACATCGCGGCCTGCAGCACGGCTTTTTCTTCCGCAGTCAGCAGCGCTCCGCCGACGTCCGTCAGTGCTTTGATCATTCGGTCATAAACAGCGGCATGGATGATCACGCTGTTTTCGGAGGAGCAACTGGTCGCGTTGTCGAAAATCTTCGAACGCATGATTTTTTCGGCGGCATCGCTGAGATCAGCGCTTTCATCAACGATCACCGCGACATTGCCGGCGCCGACACCCAGCGCCGGCGTGCCGCTGGAATAACCGGCGCGCACATTGGCCTGAGATCCGGTGACCACCACCAGATCGCACTGGCGCATCAGTTCCTGGCTCGATTCCTTGGTCACCGGTTGCGGCAGCGTCTGCACCAGATCAGCCGGGGCACCGATGCGCGCGAATTCGGCATGGATGAATTCCAGCAGTTTCGCCGCCGTCGAACAGCCCTTGGGTGAAGGCGACAGGATCACGGCATTGCCGCATTTCAGCGCGTTGATGATGTTGTTGGCGGGGGTGGCGCCGGGATTGGTCGAAGGTACCACGGCGGCGACGACGCCGACCGGGCGCGCGATTTCGGTGATGCCGAGTTCGGGGATTTCGGCGAGTACGCCGGTGGAAACGGCGCCCTGCAGGTCACGCAGCAGGCCGAGGGTCTTGCGGTGGTTTTTGTTGATCTTGTCGGCGACATTGCCGAGGCCGGTGTCGCGCACCGCGATTTCGGCGAGCATTTTGTTGCGGCCGGGCTCCATGATTGCCCAGCCGGCGGCGGTGACCAATTCATCAAGCTGAGCCTGGGTATATTTTGCAATTGCGGTTTGCGCGCGGCGGGCGCGGGCGACCAGCGCAGAGACGGCCTGTGCGGCGGGGGATTGTGCGACCTGCGAATTGGTTTCTGCCATGGCGGATTCCCGGGTTGGTGCCGGTCTGCATGTGCCTGCGGCCGGCGTCGTGTTGATTTGATGGACATTATAGCCAGCAGCGGACCACGACCGGTTTTGCTGTGCGCGCCGGGCAAAAATTGATAGACTCGCGGTTCCCGAAAAACGACAACACCAGTTTATGAAATGGCAGATACAAAGTATTTCAAATTCCAGGGAAAAATCGTTTTCATCGGTTTCGGCTCGGTCGCGCAGGGCGTACTTCCGCTCCTGCTGCGCCATATCGACATGCCGAGCGAACGAATATCCATCATTACCGCGCATGACCGCGGTCGCGCCGAAGCGGCATCGTTCGGCATCCGTTACGAAATAAATCCCCTGACGCGCGAAAATTATCGCGCGATTCTCGGCCCCAGGCTGCAACGGGGCGATCTGCTGATCAATCTGTCGGTTGACGTGGCCAGTTCCGCGCTGATCGAGTTTTGCTGTGAAAACGGCATTCTCTATACCGATTCCTGCATCGAACCCTGGGCGGGCGGTTACACTGATCAATCCGTTTCGGCTTCCCGCCGCTCCAACTATGGACAACGCGAGGAGGTGATCGCGCTGCGCAAAAAATTCCCCAAGGGGCCGACGGTGATCCCGACGCACGGCGCCAATCCGGGGCTGATTTCGCACTGGGTGAAGCAGGCGCTGGTCAATCTGGCGAAGGATATCCTCGGCAGCACGACAATTCCGCGGTCGAAGGCGGAATGGGCGCAACTGGCGATGGAACTGGGTGTGAAAAGCATTCATTGCTCCGAGCGCGATACCCAGTACGCCCTGCCGCGCAAACGTATCGGCGAGTTCGTCAATACCTGGTCGGTCGACGGTTTTATCGGCGAAGGTTCGCAGCCCTGCGAACTGGGCTGGGGTTCGCACGAAAAACATTTTCCGCCGGAAGGCATGAACCACGATTACGGCTGCAAGGCGGCGATTTACCTGAATCGTCCCGGCGCCTCGGTGAAGGTGCGCACCTGGACGCCCAATGCCGGTGCATTTCACGGTTTCCTGATCACCCATGGCGAGGCGATTTCGATTTCGGATTACCTGACCGTCAAAAAGGGTGATCAGGTGGTTTATCGGCCGACCTGCCACTATGCCTACCACCCCTGTGACGACACCGTGCTGTCGGTGCACGAACTGGCGGGGCGCAACTGGGTGGGGCAGGAAGAGCGCAGGCTGTATCGCGACGAAATCACCGAGGGCACCGATGAACTCGGTGCGCTGCTGCTGGGCCACAGGAAGGGCGCTTATTGGTACGGCTCGCAACTGTCGATCGACGAGGCGCGCAAGCTGGCGCCGCACAACAATGCGACCAGCCTCCAGGTGGCCGCGGGTGTGCTCGGCGGTATCGTGTGGGCTTTGGAAAATCCCGATGCAGGCATCATCGATCCCGACGACATGGATTACCGTCGCGTGCTAGAAATAGCCAATCCCTACCTCGGCAAGGTGGTTGGTGCCTATTCGGACTGGACGCCGCTGCAGGGGCGCAACCATCCGTTTGCCGAGGACGTTGACACGTCGGATCCCTGGCAGTTCAAGAATATCCGCGTCACCTGAAATGCAATAGGTCTCTCCGTTCGCCCTGAGCCCTTCGACTTACTCAGGGCATGCTTGTCGAAGGACGAACGGATTTACCCGGATCAGTTCAACGTGATCTTTGCGTCAGCGACGATCTTCTTGAACTTGGCGATTTCAGTACGCACCAGTTCACCCAGCTGTTCCGGCGTGCCGCCAACCGGATCAACGCCCAGTTCGGCCATGCGCCCCTTCATTTCCGCGTTTTTGACGATCACGGAAATTTCCGCGTGCAGGCGTTTGACGATGTCGTTCGGGGTGCCGCGCGGCACGAAAGTCGCCCACCACTGGCTGACCTCGAAGCCCGGCATGCCGGTTTCGGCGAAGGTCGCCACTTCGGGAAAGGCCGAGGAGCGCTGCGCGGAGGTCATGCCGACGGCGCGGATGCGGCCGCTCTTGATGTGGGGCGCGGCGACCGGCAGCGCAAGGAAGGCGCTCGGCGAGTGGCCGCCCATCAGGTCGGTCAACTGCGGCCCGCCGCCCTTGTACGCCACGTGGATGACGTCGATGCCGTTCAGCAGTTTCATCCACTCGCCGGCCATGTGCTGCGCACTGCCGGATCCGATCGAGGCGTAACTGATGGCCCCCGGATTTTTCTTGGCCAGCGCGATGTATTCCTTCATGTTTTTTGCCGGCAGCGAGGGATGCACCACCAGCACCAACGGCGAAATGCCAACCTGGGTGATCGGTGTGAAATCCTTGATCGGGTCGTAATTCATTTTTGGATACAGCGCGACGTTGAGCGCGGCTTCACCCGAAGTGCTCATCAGGATGGTGTAGCCGTCAGGTGCGCTGCGTGCCGCAAGCTCGGCACCAACCATGCCGGAGGCGCCGCCGCGGTTGTCGACAAGGACTTGCTGTCCCAGTTTGTCGCCGAGCATTTTGGCGATCGGGCGACCGAGAATATCGGTGCCGCCACCCGGCGGGTAGGGGATGATCATGCGCATGGGTTTGACGGGGTATTGCGCCTGGGCGAATGCGCCACCGGCAAGGGCAGACAACAACAGTGATACCAGAACACGTGCAAACATGGTGCTCCTCCGTGTTGGTTTTGTGATGGGCTGAAACCTGCGACCGTTTATTTTTATTGCCGGGACAGCCTAGAGGAGTTGGTGGCGTTGAAGCAAGCGCATCGCGCTGATTTTGTGGTGCGCGGACTGATTTTGTGTATGTATTTGATTATAATGATATTTTTTTGGAGTAATGATGGCAGAGCATCCTGCTGTAACTATGCCCTCGGCCTGGGTGCAACGCTGGGCACCGCTGGTGCCCGTCGGCGGTCCCGTGCTGGACGTGGCCTGCGGCGGCGGCCGGCATGCGCTGTTTTTTGCCGCGCTCGGTCATCCGGTGGCTGCGGTTGACCGCGATCCTGCGGCGATACGGGCACTGGCGGCGCAATCCGGTATTACGGCGCTCTGCGCAGACATCGAAACGGGTCCCTGGCCCTATGCCGGACAGCAGTTTGCCGCCGTGGTGGTCACCAATTATCTGCACCGGCCGCTGTTTCCGGCCCTGATGGCGGCGCTGGCGCCGGGTGGCGTGCTGATTTACGAGACGTTTGCGCTGGGCAACGAGGCTTACGGCCGTCCCGCTAACCCGGATTTTCTGTTGCAGCGGGGCGAATTGCTGCGTGCCGTGGGCCCGGCCCGGGTGGTGGCTTATGAAGATCTGTATGTGGAGCAACCCAAGCCGGCCATGGTGCAGCGCATTTGCGCCGTGGTCACGGCGGGTTTAATCGGCGAAAATCCTTTTTAATTCAACTGGTTTTCGCGGCGCAACAAGCGCCGTTTCAAATTGACCGGATTCGGTGCAATCGGTAAAATCCTACGGTTTACTCAAGCTGGGTTGGAAATGCGGGTCAAGTTCGTCGCAGGTAACTGGAAAATGAATGGCAATCTGGCTTCCAACGAGGCCTTGTTGCAGCTTCTGTTACCCGCTCTGGCTGAAATCACCGCCGTCGAAACTGTAATCTGTCCGCCGTATGTTTATCTGTCGCAGGCGCGACCGCTGCTTCGTGGTGCAAAAACGGCGCTGGGCGCACAGGACTTGTGTCAGTACGGCAACGGCGCCTACACCGGTGGTGTTTCGGCGGCGATGTTGAAGGATCTGGCTTGCAGTCATGTGATTGTCGGGCATTCCGAACGGCGTGCGTTGTTCGGCGAGACTGATGATCTGGTGGCGGAGAAGTTTGCAGTGGCGCAGCAGGCGGGGCTGATACCGATCCTGTGTGTGGGTGAAACGCTGGCGGAACGCGAGGCCGGAACGACTGAAGCAGTAGTCGCCCGGCAGTTGCAGGCGGTGATCAAGCGCTCGGGTGCGGCGGCGTTGCGGAATTCAGTGATTGCCTATGAACCGGTGTGGGCGATTGGAACCGGCAAGACGGCAACACCGCAGGAAGCGCAGGCGGTACATGCCTTCATTCGCGGCCGGGTGGCGAATGCGGATCGCGCGGTGGCTGATGCAGTGCGTATTGTGTATGGCGGCAGCGTGAAGGCGGCCAATGCCGGGCAGTTGTTTGTAATGCCGGACATTGACGGCGGCCTGATCGGCGGTGCCGCCTTGGTGGCTGAAGAATTTGCTGCGATCTGCCGGGCGGCGGCGCAGAAACAGGCAGTGTAGAAACAGGCAGTGTAGAAACATTAACGCGGTAAACAAGGTAGATATAAGGTAGAAACAGCATGGAAGTCGCAATTCTGGTGGTACACGTCATCGCAGCACTGGCCATCATCGCCCTGGTGCTGTTGCAGCACGGCAAGGGCGCCGACATGGGCGCGGCATTTGGCAGCGGTTCCGCGGGCAGCGTGTTCGGTTCCTCCGGTTCGGCCAATTTCCTCAGCCGTACCACGGCGGTCATCGCGACCATATTTTTCGTCACCAGCATCGGCCTGACCATCGTTTCATCGAAGAAAACCACGGACAAGGGCATCATGGCGCAACCTGTGGAGCAGCCCGCGTCGTCGTCGCTGCCTTCACAGATACCGACGCCGCCGCCATCAGTGCCGGCTTCCGCGGTACCGGTGCCCCTGGCACCGGCTGCTGAAGGTAATGCCAAGGCTGGAGATGTACCCAAATCAAAGTAAGTGAGTTACCAAAATAAGTTACCAAAGTAAGTTACCAAAGTAAGTTACCAAAGTAAGTTACCAAGTTAAGGCACCAAACAAGCAAGAGTGATGCAGCCGGCCGCAGTGACCTCGCCGGTTCATGACTGCAAGGAATAAGTCGACGTGGTGGAATTGGTAGACACGCCGTCTTGAGGGGGCGGTGGCGAAAGCCGTGAGAGTTCGAGTCTCTCCGTCGACACCAGATGAGTGGGGCAGGCAGTGCAGGGGCGCCCGGCAACGGGCCGCAAAGTTTCACGTAACGTTGCAGAAGGCGGCAGATGCTGGAAGGTTATTTTCCGATTCTGATGTTTATCGCCGTCGGCCTAGCCTTCGGCGTCGCTCCGGTTGCCGCCGGCTGGATCGCCAGCCGGGTCGTCGGGTCACACCGTCCCGACCAGCAAAAATTGTCACCCTACGAGTGCGGCTTCGAAGCCTTCGAAGACGCCCGCATGCGTTTCGACGTGCGGTATTACCTGGTCGCGATCCTGTTCATCCTGTTCGACCTTGAAATCGCCTTCCTGTTTCCCTGGGCCGTGGTGTTGCAGGAAATCGGCCTGTTCGGTTTCTTTTCCATGATGATTTTCCTCGCCATTCTGGTTGTCGGTTTTATCTATGAATGGAAGAAGGGGGCGTTGGAGTGGGAGTGAAAACGCGAGCCATGCGGCGAGGGGCCCCGCTCGCGGGGATCGACGCTCAGGCGAGCGTTTTCGGGCGCCGACCCATGGCAGGCGTTGCTTGCCAAATGCTGTCGGAGGCGCCGACAAGAGCCATGCGGCGAGGGGCCCCGCTCGCGGGGATCGACGCTCAGGCGAGCGTTTTCGGGCGCCGACCCACGGCAGGCGTTGCTTGCCAAATACTGTCGGAGGCGCCGACAAGAGCGTTCTCTGCAACACAGGTTCGAGGTAACTAAATATGGGCGCCATCGAAACCCTAAACGAAAACCTCAACGACAAGGGCTTCATGACCACGTCGGTGGATGCCCTGGTCAACTGGACCCGCACCGGCTCCTTGTGGCCGATGACCTTCGGCCTGGCCTGCTGCGCTGTGGAAATGATGCACGCCGGCGCGGCGCGTTATGACCTCGACCGTTTCGGCATCGTGTTCCGTCCCAGCCCGCGCCAGTCCGACGTGATGATTGTTGCCGGCACGCTGTGCAACAAGATGGCGCCGGCACTGCGCAAGGTCTACGACCAGATGGCCGAGCCGCGCTGGGTGATCTCGATGGGATCCTGCGCCAACGGCGGCGGTTATTACCATTATTCCTATTCCGTGGTGCGCGGCTGTGACCGCATCGTACCCGTCGACATCTACGTGCCGGGTTGCCCGCCGACCGCCGAGGCACTGCTCTACGGCATCATCCAGTTGCAGAACAAGATCAAACGCACCAACACCATTTCCCGCTAGCCTCATCAGCCGCCAGCCAATCTTCATGACCACCCGCCTCGAAACCCTGACCGCCGCGCTGCAGGCCGCGCTGGGCGACAAACTGGTCAGCGCCACTACGGCGCTGGGTGAGGTGACCGTGGTGGTCAAGGCCGAACACCTGCTCGCCGCCGGCGCGATCCTGCGCGACGACCAGTCCCTGCGATTCGAACAGCTGATTGACCTTTGTGGCATGGATTACAGCGATCACGGCGAAGGTGCCTGGCAGGGTTCGCGTTTCGCGGTGGTCTACCACCTGCTGAGCGTTGCACTGAATCAACGGCTGCGGCTGCGCGTGTTTGCGCCGGACGATGATTTCCCCGTGGTGGCGTCGGTCAATGACCTGTGGTCATCCGCCAACTGGTACGAACGCGAAGCCTTCGACCTATACGGCATCATGTTCACCGGGCACCCGGATTTGCGCCGGCTGCTGACCGACTATGGTTTTGTCGGCCACCCCTTCCGCAAGGATTTTCCGCTGTCGGGCAACGTCGAGATGCGTTACGACCCGGACCAGCAGCGCGTTATTTACCAGCCGGTGACCATCGAGCCGCGCGTGATCACGCCGCGCATTGTCCGCGAAGAGAATTACGCGGACTCCGAAGGTTTCCGCAAGGGCTGAGATGGCAAAGATCAACAGCGAAATTAACAAGATGGACAGGATGTACAGGATTAAAACTCCTGGACATGTTCTGGTCTTTATCCTGTGAATCCTGTCCATCCTGTAAATTAAAAATGGCTGAAATCAAAAATTACACGATGAACTTCGGGCCGCAGCATCCGGCGGCCCACGGCGTGTTGCGCCTGGTGCTGGAGCTCGACGGTGAAGTCATCGAACGCGCCGATCCGCACATTGGCCTGCTGCATCGTGCCACTGAAAAACTCGCCGAGCACAAGACCTTCATCCAGTCGGTGCCGTACATGGACCGCCTCGACTACGTGTCGATGATGGCCAATGAACACGCCTATGTGATGGCCATCGAGAAGCTGCTCGGCATCGAGGTGCCGGAGCGCGCCCAGTACATCCGCGTCATGTTCGATGAAATCACGCGGCTGCTGAATCATCTGTTATGGCTCGGTTGCCACGGCCTCGATATCGGCGCGATGACGGTATTCCTGTATTGCTTCCGCGAGCGTGAAGACCTGTTCGATACCTATGAGGCGGTGTCCGGTGCGCGCATGCATGCCGCCTACTACCG
Organism: Burkholderiales bacterium; assembly: GCA_019744975.1. Lineage (GTDB taxonomy): Bacteria > Pseudomonadota > Gammaproteobacteria > Burkholderiales > SG8-41. The sequence goes on along the minus strand of JAIETP010000004.1, from coordinate 222,308 downwards.
TCCGGGCGGCGTCTACCGTGACCTGCCGGACACGATGCCGCAATACAATGCTTCGCGCATCCATAATGCCGCGGCGATTAAAGGCATGAACGAAAATCGCCAGGGTTCGCTGCTCGATTTCATCGAGGATTTCACCAAACGGTTCCCGACCTATGTCGATGAATACGAAACCCTGCTGACCGACAACCGCATCTGGAAGCAGCGCACCGTCGGCATCGGCGTGGTATCGCCGGAACGCGCGCTGTCGCTGGGTTTTACCGGCCCGATGCTGCGCGGCTCAGGTATTGAGTGGGATCTGCGCAAGAAGCAGCCCTATGAAGTCTACGACCGCATGGAGTTTGACATCCCGGTGGGCGTCAACGGCGACTGTTACGACCGTTACCTGGTGCGGGTCGAGGAAATGCGCCAGTCCAACCGCATCGTCAAACAATGCGTCGATTGGCTGCGCAGGAACCCGGGCCCGGTGATGGCCGACAGCCACAAGGTGGCGCCGCCGTCGCGCCTGGCGATGAAAACCAATATGGAAGAGCTGATCCACCACTTCAAGCTGTTCACCGAGGGCATGCATGTGCCGCCGGGCGAGGCTTATGCGGCGGTGGAACATCCCAAGGGCGAATTCGGCATTTATCTGGTGTCCGACGGCGCCAACAAGCCGTACCGCCTGAAAATCCGCGCGCCCGGTTTTGCGCACCTGGCCGCGCTGGATGAAATGGCCCGTGGCCACATGATTGCCGACGTGGTGGCGATCATCGGTACGCAGGACATCGTGTTCGGGGAAATAGACAGGTGAGTAAAGTGGTAAATAAGCGATGAACGCCCCCCTCATTTTGTCTCCAGAATCGCTGGCGAAAATCGATAAAGCCGTGGCCAAGTATCCGCCCGACCGCAAGGATTCAGCGGTGATGGCGGCGCTGACCATCGCCCAGGACGAGAAGGGCTGGCTGTCCACCGAAACCATGGATTTTGTCGCGCGATACCTCGGCATGCCGCCGGTTGCCGTGTACGAGGTCGCGACCTTCTACACCATGTACAACATGAAGCCGGTCGGCAAATACAAGCTGACCATCTGCACCAACCTGCCCTGCGCGTTGCAGGGTGCGACCCACGCCGCGGAACACCTGAAAAAAGCGCTGGGCATCGGTTTCAACGAGACCACTGCCGACGGTTGCTTCACGCTGAAGGAAGGCGAGTGCATGGGCGCCTGCGGTGATGCGCCGGTGCTGTTGCAAAACAACAAGAAGATGCTGTGCGCGATGAGCCCGGAAAAGATTGACCAGTTGATCAGCTCGCTCAAGTCAGAGGGAGCCAGGTGATGGGCCACATGGGTTTGCCGACACCGCCGTTTGCCGCGGACATATTTGGCCCCGACGCCGTGATCATGAAGGGCGTCAACGGCCTCAACTGGAAGCTCAAGGATTACGAAGCGCGTGGCGGTTATGCCGCGCTGAAAAAAATCATCGCCGAGAAAATTCCGCCCGAGAACATCGTCAATGAGCTGAAAAAATCGGCCTTGCGCGGTCGCGGCGGCGCGGGTTTCCCGACGGGACTGAAGTGGAGCTTCATGCCGCGCCAGTTCCCCGGGCAGAAATATCTTGTGTGCAATTCGGACGAAGGCGAGCCGGGCACATTCAAGGATCGCGACATCCTGCGTTACAACCCCCACAGCCTGATCGAAGGCATGATCATCGGCGGTTATGCGATGGGCATCACCGTGGGTTACAACTACATCCACGGCGAAGTGTGGGATGTCTACGAACGTTTCGAGGAGGCGCTCGATGAGGCGCGCGCCGCGGGTTACCTCGGTGACAGGATCCTCGGCACCGATTTTTCCTTTCAGTTGCATGGCCATCACGGTTACGGCGCCTATATCTGCGGCGAAGAAACCGCGCTGCTGGAGTCGCTCGAAGGCAAGAAGGGGCAGCCGCGCTTCAAGCCGCCGTTCCCGGCGAGCTTTGGTTTGTACGGCAAGCCGACCACGATCAACAACACCGAGACCTTCGCCGCGGTACCGTGGATCATCGTCAACGGCGGCGAGGCTTTCCTCAATCTCGGCAAACCCAATAACGGCGGCACCAAGCTGTTTTCGGTTTCGGGTGACGTGGCGCGGCCGGGTAATTTCGAAGTGAAACTCGGCACGCCCTTCCCCAAGCTGCTGGAAATGGCCGGTGGCATGCGCGACGGGCGAAAATTAAAAGCCGTGATCCCCGGCGGTTCGTCGATGCCGGTGCTGACCGCCGACGTGATGATGGCCACCGACATGGATTACGACTCGATTGCCAAGGCCGGTTCGATGCTGGGTTCCGGTGCGGTGATCGTGATGGACGAGACCCGTTGCATGGTGAAGTCGCTGCTGCGACTGTCGTACTTTTATTACGAGGAATCCTGTGGTCAGTGCACGCCCTGCCGCGAGGGCACCGGCTGGTTGTACCGCATGGTCCACCGCATCGAACACGGCCAGGGCCGGCCCGAAGATCTGGACATGCTGAACAAGGTGGCCGACAACATCCAGGGCCGCACCATCTGCGCGCTGGGTGATGCCGCGGCGATGCCGGTGCGCGCCTTTATCAAGAATTTCCGCGATGAATTCCAATACCACATCGACCACAAGAAGTGCCTGGTCGCACCTTATATCTAGGCCGACGCCATGCTGGAACTCGAACTTGATGGCAAGTTGATGGAAGTGCCTGAAGGCAGCACCGTGATGGATGCCGCCAACAAGGCCGGCATCTACGTGCCGCACTTCTGTTATCACAAGAAACTGTCGATTGCCGCCAACTGCCGCATGTGCCTGGTGCAGGTGGAAAAAGCGCCGAAACCGCTGCCGGCCTGCGCGACACCCGTCACCAACGGCATGAAGGTGTGGACGCATTCGGATGGTGCTGTGAACGCCCAGAAGGGCGTCATGGAATTTCTGCTGATCAATCATCCGCTGGATTGCCCGATCTGCGACCAGGGCGGTGAATGCCAGTTGCAGGATCTCGCGGTGGGTTACGGCGGCAGCGGTTCGCGTTACGAAGAAGACAAACGTGTCGTCGCCAACAAGAATCTGGGTCCGCTGATCTCAACCGACATGACGCGCTGCATCCACTGCACGCGCTGTGTGCGTTTCGGCCAGGAAATCGCCGGCATCATGGAACTCGGCATGATTGGCCGCGGCGAACATTCGGAAATCATCACCTTCGTCGGCAAAACCGTCGATTCAGAGCTGTCAGGCAATGTCATTGACCTCTGTCCGGTCGGCGCGCTGACCTCGAAACCTTTTCGCTACAGCGCCCGTACCTGGGAGCTGACACGCAAACCTTCGGTCAGTCCGCACTGCGGCCTCGGTTCCAACCTGACGCTGCAGGTCAAGCAGAACCGCGTGATGCGTGCCCTGCCGCGAGACAACGAAGCCGTCAATGAATGCTGGCTGTCGGACAAGGACCGTTTTTCCTATGAAGCACTGAACTCGGACAAACGCCTGGCGAGGCCGATGCTGAAGCTGGGCGGCCGCTGGCAGGAAGTCGAATGGCCGGTGGCACTGGAGTTCATCGCCTCCGAATTAAAACGCATCAAGGCCGCGCACGGCGCCGAGTCGATCGGCGCACTGGTGACGCCGCACCAGACGCTGGAAGAACTGCACCTGCTGCAAAAACTGCTGCGCAGCTACGGCTCGGGCAATGTCGATTTCCGTCTGCGTCAGGCGGATTTCAGCAGCGACGGCAAATTGGCCGGTATTCCGTGGTTGGGCATGAGTATCACCGACTTCGCGCAGCTCGACCGTGTGCTCGTAGTGGGTTCGACGCTGCGCAAGGACCATCCGCTGCTGGCACACCGTCTGCGCCAGTCGACCAAAAAGAAAACCGAACTCAATCTGATCCACGCCGCCGATGACGACCTGCTGATGCGCGTCGCGAACAAGGCCATCGTTGCGCCGGCACTGCTGCCGCAGACGCTGGCGCAGGTGGTGAAGGCGGCAGCTGAAATCAAAAACGCCGCGGTGCCGGAGGCGGTGCGCGGCGCAGTGGCCGGTGTGACCGTCAGTGACACTGCCAAACGTATTGCCGAAAGCCTGGCTTCGGGAGAGAAGGCCGGTGTGTTCCTCGGCAACTTCGCCGAACAGCATCCGACTGCTGCTGCGCTGCATGCATTGGCGCAAGCTTTGGCTGAAATTCTCGGTTGCCCCTTCGGTTTCCTTGGTGCGGCAGCGAACAGCGTCGGCGGTTATGTCGCCGGCTGCGTGCCTTCCCTCATCCCTGCCCCTTCTCCCGGAGGGAGAAGGGAAACATTTGCCTCCCCTCGCCCTCCGGGAGAGGGGTCGGGGGTGAGGGTAAGTGGCAAAAACGCAAGGCAGATGATCGAAGCGCCGTTGAAAGCCTATCTGTTGTTGGGCGTCGAGCCCGAATTGGATATGCACAATCCGCGGCAGGCGATGGCCGCAATGAATGAGGCGGAGCTGGTGGTTGCGATGAGTCCGTTCCTTCATGGCGCCACCGAATACGCACATGTGCTGCTGCCGATCGCGCCCTTCACTGAAACCGCCGGCACTTACATCAGCACCGAAGGCCGTGTGCAGACCTTCAACGGCGTGGTGAAACCGCTGGGTGAAACGCGTCCGGCGTGGAAAGTATTGCGCGTGTTGGGCAATCTGCTCGGCCTCACCGGCTTTGAGCACGACGGCGCCGATGATGCGCAGCGCGAAGCACTCCACGGCAAAACTGAAATATTCAATAAAAACAATAAGTTACAATATGCCCTTGTTTCGCTGACTGCCGCCGCGACGGGTCTTTCCCGGATCGCCGAAGTGCCGATCTATGCCGCCGATGCTCTGGCGCGTCGTGCACCCAGCCTGCAGAAAACCCGCGACGCACAAGCCCCGGTGGCATCGATGAATCGTGCGCTGGCCGATCAGCTCGGATTACGCGCCGGTGATTTTGTGCGTGTGATGCAGGACGGTGGCGAAGTGACGCTGCCTTATGCCATCGACGACCAGTTGCCGGTCAACGGCGTGCGTGTCGCACTGGCCCGCATTGAAACCGCAATGCTCGGTGCGAGCGACGCGGCATTGACTGTTGAGCGCATAGTTCAACAGCAGAAAGCGACCGCGTGATGCTCGACTCGCTGCTCGCCTACCCGCAGGAACTGCTCGGCCCGTGGTGGCCCTCAGTTTCGTCGGTAGTATGGACGCTGGTGAAAATACTCATCATTGTCGTGCCGCTGATGCTGTGCGTGGCCTACCTGACTCTGTGGGAACGCAAACTGATCGGTTTCATGCAGATCCGCATCGGCCCGAACCGCACGACGTTTTTTGGCATCAGCTGGCTGGCCGGATTTGCGCAGCCGATTGCCGACGGCCTGAAGCTGCTGGTCAAGGAAATCATTGTTCCGACCGGCTCCAATAAATTCCTGTTCGTGCTGGCCCCCATCATGGCGATCATGCCGGCGCTGGCGGCCTGGGCCGTGGTACCGTTTTCGCCGGAGCTGGTGCTATCGAACATCGATGCCAGCCTGCTCTACCTGCTGGCGATGACCTCGCTCGGCGTCTATGGCGTGATCATCGCCGGCTGGGCGTCGAATTCGAAATACGCCTTTCTCGGTGCGCTGCGCTCTGCCGCGCAGATCGTGTCTTATGAAATCGCCATGGGTTTTGCGCTGGTTGGTGTGCTGATGGCGGCGCAAAGTCTGAATCTCGGCGAAATCGTCAAGGCGCAGCAGGGCAGCGCGGGGCTGTTCAGCTGGTTCTGGATTCCGCTGTTTCCGCTGTTCATGACTTATGTGATTTCCGGCGTTGCCGAAACCAACCGCGCACCCTTCGACGTTGCCGAAGGTGAATCGGAAATCGTCGCCGGCTTCCACGTCGAATATTCGGGCATGACCTTCGCGGTGTTTTTCCTTGCCGAATACGCGAACATGATCCTGATTTCCATGCTGACCGCGATCCTGTTCCTCGGCGGCTGGTTGTCGCCGTTCCCGGCATCCTGGGGCGTACTCGGTGCGTCCAGCTTCGGCTGGCTGATCCTGAAGGCTTTTATCGTGGTGTCGACCTTCATCTGGTTCCGCGCCACCTTCCCGCGCTACCGTTATGACCAGATCATGCGCCTGGGCTGGAAAGTCTTTATCCCGGTGACGCTGGTATGGATCGTGATCCTCGGCGCGTGGATGCAAACCTCCCTGTGGATATGGTGGAAATGAGGAAGTGATGAGAATGACCGCCATCCGCAAATTTTTCAGCACCTTCCTGCTGTTCGAGCTGGTCAAGGGCATGATGCTCACCGGGCGTTACCTGTTCGCGCGCAAGATCACCGTGCAATTCCCTGAGGAAAAAACCCCGCAGAGTCCGCGTTTCCGCGGCCTGCACGCGTTGCGCCGTTACCCCAATGGCGAGGAACGCTGCATTGCCTGCAAACTGTGCGAGGCGGTGTGTCCGGCGCTGGCGATCACCATCGAATCCGAGCAGCGTGACGACGGCACGCGCCGCACCACACGTTACGACATCGATCTCACCAAGTGCATATTCTGCGGCTTCTGCGAGGAATCCTGCCCGGTCGATTCGATCGTCGAGACCCGCATTTTCGAATACCACGGTGAAAAACGCGGCGACCTGATCTATACCAAGCCGATGCTGCTGGCGATCGGCGACGCCTATGAAGAACAGATTGCGAAGGATCGCGCCGCCGATGCGGCGTATCGATAGAACGATAGAACAAAAAGATGACCTTTCAGGATTTCATGTTCTGGTTTTTTGCGACGATTCTCGTCTTCGCCGCGCTGCGCGTCATTACCGCGCGCAACCCTGTACATGCCGCGTTGTTCCTGGTGCTGGCGTTCTGCACCTCGGCGGGCATCTGGATCCAGCTCGAGGCGGAATTCCTCGGCATTGCGCTGATTCTGGTCTACGTCGGCGCGGTGATGGTGCTGTTCCTGTTCGTGGTGATGATGCTCGACATCAATCTGACGCGGTTGCGGGAAGGGTTCTGGAGTTACCTGCCCGTGGGCGCCGTGGTTGCGGTACTGCTGATTCTGGAAATGATGGTGTACCTGATCCAGCCTTACTTCGGGCTCGTCGAGGCGCCGCGCCCCGATGCGGCCGTGGCCGGTTACAGCAACACCAAGGAACTGGGCCGGCTGATCTACACCGATTATGTCTATCCGTTTGAGCTGGCTGCCGTGATTCTGCTGGTGGCCATCGTCGCGGCGATCGCGCTGACCCTGCGTCACCGCAAACACGGCAAATACATCGATCCGGCAGCGCAGATCAACGTGCGCCGTGAAGACCGGGTGCGCATAGTCTCAATGCCGTCGGTAAAGAAGGAAACGCCGAAAGATGGGGATCCGTCATGATTTCCCTGTCGCACTATCTGGTGCTTGGCGCGGTGCTGTTCGCGATTTCGGTGATCGGCATTTTCCTGAACCGCAAAAACATCATCGTACTGCTGATGGCGATCGAACTGATGCTGCTTGCGGTGAACATGAATTTCATCGCTTTTTCGCATTTCCTCGGCGATATCTCCGGGCAGGTGTTCGTATTTTTCATCCTGACCGTGGCTGCCGCCGAGTCCGCCATCGGCCTGGCGATCCTGGTGGTGCTGTTCCGCAACCTGAACACCATCAACGTCGAAGACATCAACCGGATGAAGGGCTGATGCGCAAATGACCGCGATGCAAAAACTCTATCTGCTGGTGCCGCTGGCACCGCTCGCCGGCGCGATCATCGCCGGCCTGTTCGGCAAGGCCATCGGCCGCCGCGCTACGCACACACTGACCATCCTCGGCATGGTGGTGTGCCTGGCCGCGTCCTTCCTGGTCTACCGCGACGTGATGGGCGGCAATATATTCAACGGCCCGGTCTACACCTGGCTGGTGTCCGGCAACATCCGCTTTGAAATCGGTTTCCTGATCGACCCGCTGTCGGCGACGATGATGATGGTGGTGTCCTTCGTGTCGCTGATGGTGCACATCTACACCATCGGTTACATGGCCGACGACCCCGGTTACCAGCGGTTTTTCAGCTACATCTCGCTGTTCACCTTCTCGATGCTGATGCTGGTGATGAGCAATAACTTCCTGCAGTTGTTTTTCGGCTGGGAAGCGGTGGGGCTGGTGTCGTACCTGCTGATCGGTTTCTGGTACACGCGGCCGACGGCGATCTACGCCAATCTGAAGGCCTTCCTGGTCAACCGCGTCGGCGATTTCGGTTTCCTGCTCGGCATTGCGCTAGTGCTGATGTATTTCGGCACTCTGGATTACGCCGCAGTGTTTGCCGGCGCCGGACGGCTTGCCGGCAACAGCATCGAGCTGTTCCCGGGTGTGAGCTGGTCGCTGATGACCGTGATCTGCATCCTGCTGTTCATCGGCGCCATGGGCAAATCGGCGCAGTTCCCGCTGCATGTCTGGCTTCCGGATTCGATGGAAGGCCCGACGCCGATCTCGGCGCTGATCCATGCCGCGACCATGGTGACTGCCGGCATATTCATGGTGGCGCGGATGTCGCCGCTGTTCGAACTGTCGGAAACAGCGCTGTCCTTCGTATTGATCATCGGTGCCATCACCGCGTTTTTCATGGCGCTGATCGCCACCGTGCAGTACGACATCAAACGCGTGGTCGCTTATTCGACGCTGTCGCAGCTGGGTTACATGACCATGGCGCTGGGCGCCTCGGCCTATTCGGCGGCCATATTCCACCTGTTCACCCACGCCTTTTTCAAGGCCGTGCTGTTCCTCGGTGCAGGCTCGGTGATCATCGCCATGCACCACCAGCAGGACATGCGCAAGATGGGCGGTCTGGCCAAGTACATGCCGATCACCTATATGACGGTGCTGATCGGCGCCCTGGCGAATGCCGGCCTGCCGCCGTTTGCCGGCTTTTTCTCCAAGGAAACCATTGTCGAGGCGCTGCATCACGCGACTGTGCCCGGGGCAGGCTTTGCCTATGCACTGGCGGTGGCGGGGGTGTTCGTCGGCGGCTTTTATTCCTTCCGTCTGGTGTTCTACGCATTCCACGGCAAGGAGCGTTTTGCCGATCCGCATCATCCGGATGTGATTGCTGCCGATGCGGAGGCTGCTGCGATAGCGGCGGCTGCAGCTCACGATGACCATAAACACGACAAGCACGAAAATGAGCATGCGCACGATCACGGCCACGACAGCCACGCGCCGCACGAGTCTCCTGCCGTAGTCTGGGTGCCACTGGTGCTGCTGGCGATCCCGTCGGTCTGCGCGGGCTGGTTCATCGGCACTTTCGTTTACGGCAATTATTTCGGCAGCTCAATCACCGTGCATCCGGCCCATACTGCAATGGCGAGCATGGCGCAGGGTTTTCACGGTGTCATCGGCATGATGACCCACGCGCTGGGCACGCTGCCGTTCTGGCTGGCGGTGGCCGGTGCCGGCACGGCCTGGTACCTCTACATCGTCAGGCCGGAACTGCCGGCCGTGCTGCGCCGCAAGTGGGGCGTGGTGGTGACCATACTGATGGAGAAATACGGCCTCGACCGTTTCAACGACTGGTTTTTTGCCGGCGGCGCACGAGCGCTGGGCACGGGACTGTGGAAGGGCGGCGACATCGCGGTGATCGACAACGTGATGGTCAACGGTTCGGCGCGGCTGGTCGGCTGGGTTGCCGGCGTGGTGCGCCGGGTGCAGTCGGGCTACATCTACCACTATGCATTCGCGATGATTTTCGGCGTCCTGACGCTGCTGACCTGGGCGTTAATCCGCTGAAACTGAAGAAAAACAAAGATGATGCATGAATTGCCCTTGTTGAGCCTCGCCATCTGGGCGCCGATCATTGCCGGCGTCGCGGTGCTGTTTACCGGCGGCGACCGCAATGCGCAAGCGGCCCGGGTGATCGCGCTGATCGGCGCGGTGATCGGTTTCCTGGTAACCATACCGCTGTACACCAGTTTCGATGCGCAGTCGGGCGGATTCCAGTTTGTGCATCGCGTACCGTGGATCGAGAGTTTCAATGTCTGGTACCACCTCGGCATCGACGGCATTTCCCTGCTACTGATCCTGTTGAACAGCCTGACCACGGTGCTGGTGGTGATTGCCGGCTGGCAGGTCATCCAGCAGCGGGTCGCGCAGTACATGGCGGCGTTCCTGATACTCTCAGGGTTGATGAACGGCGTGTTCTCTGCGCTCGACGCGATGCTGTTCTACGTGTTTTTCGAGTCGACGCTGATTCCGATGTTCATCATCATCGGTGTCTGGGGCGGCCCCAACCGCGTCTATGCCGCGACCAAGTTTTTCCTCTACACCTTGCTGGGATCCTTGTTGTCGCTGGTCGCGCTGATTTACCTCTATAACGTCGCGGGCGGCAGCTTCGTGCTCGTCGATTTCTACGAAGTGCCGCTGCCGCTTTCTTTGCAAGTAATTGTTTTTATTGCATTTTTTATGGCTTTTGCAGTCAAGGTGCCGATGTGGCCGGTGCATACCTGGCTGCCCGATGCCCACGTCGAGGCGCCCACCGGCGGCTCCGTGGTGCTGGCCGCGATCATGCTGAAACTCGGCGGTTACGGTTTCCTGCGTTTGAGCCTGCCGATCGTGCCCGATGCCAGCCTGTACCTGGCGCCGGTGGTGATCGGGTTGTCGCTGATCGCCGTGGTCTACATCGGGCTGGTGGCGCTGGTGCAGACCGACATGAAAAAGCTGATTGCCTATTCGTCGATTTCGCACATGGGTTTTGTCACGCTGGGCATTTTCATTTTCAACACCCAGGGCGTCGAGGGCGCGGTGCTGCAGATGATTTCGCACGGTTTCATCTCGGCGGCGATGTTCCTCTGCGTGGGTGTGCTGTATGACCGCATGCACTCGCGGCAGATTGCCGACTACGGCGGCGTCGCCAATAAAATGCCGGTGTTTGCCGCCTTGTTCATGCTGTTTGCGATGGCCAATGCCGGCCTGCCGGGCACCAGCGGTTTTGTCGGCGAATTCCTGGTGATTCTCGGCGCGATGAAAGTGAATTTCTGGTACGCGTTTGCTGCCGCGATCACACTGATTTTTGGCGCCGCCTACACGCTGTGGATGTACAAACGTGTGATGTTCGGCGCGGTGGCCAACCACCACGTTGCCGAACTGCAGGACATCAATGCCCATGAATGTCTGGTGCTGGGCGTGCTTGCCGCGCTGGTGCTGGTCATGGGCGTGTGGCCGCAACCTTTTGCCGAGGTGCTGCATGTCTCGGTCAATGAACTGCTGGCGCATGTGTCGCTCAGCAAACTGCCGCTGCAATAGGCCACTAATACTATGGAATACATCACCCCCCTGTGGCCCGCCTATCCCGAGCTGTTTCTGCTCGTGATGGCCTGCGTGATCCTGGTTGCCGACCTGTTCATCAGCGATGACAACCGGGTCTTTACCTACGGCCTGACCCAGTTCACGCTGGCGGGTTGCGCAGTGCTGACCTTTTTTACCGGCAATGCCGAGCCGGTTTACACCTTCAGTGGCATGTTCGTCGATGACCTGATGGCCGACGCGCTGAAACTGCTGACCTGCCTGGCGGTGATCACCATCCTGGTCTACTCCCGGGCTTACACCGTGGCGCGCGGCATGTTTCGCGGCGAATTCTTCACGCTGGCGCTGTTCGCGACGCTGGGCATGATGGTGATGATCTCGGCCAATCACCTGCTGACGCTGTACCTGGGCCTGGAGCTGCTGTCACTGTCACTGTATGCAATGGTTGCGCTGCAGCGCGACTCGGTGCAGGCGACCGAGGCGGCGATGAAATACTTTGTGCTCGGTGCGCTGGCCTCGGGGATGCTGCTCTACGGCATGTCCATGCTCTACGGCGCCACCGGCACGCTGGAAATTACCGCACTCGCGCAGTTGTCCGGGGAGGGTGTGCGCGCGCAGGCGGTGCTGGTATTCGGCCTGGTCTTCATCGTTGCCGGGCTGGGCTTCAAACTCGGCGCAGTGCCCTTCCACATGTGGGTGCCGGATGTCTACCAGGGTGCCCCCACCGCAGTGACGCTGTTCATCGGTTCCGCCCCCAAGTTCGCCGCATTCGCCATTGTGATGCGCCTGCTGGCACAGGCGATGGGCGCGGATGCGCTTGTCGAGGAATGGCGGCAGATGCTGCTGATCATGGCCGTGCTGTCGCTGGCCATCGGCAACCTCGCCGCGATCATGCAGACCAACCTGAAACGCATGCTGGCGTATTCGACGATTTCGCACATGGGTTTCCTGCTGCTCGGTGTGTTGTCGGGCACCATCGACGGTTACGGCGCCGGCATGTTTTATGTCGTGGTCTACGTGCTGATGACGCTGGGCGCCTTCGGCATCATCCTGCTGCTGAGCCGTGACGGCTTCGAGGCTGAGAACCTCGACGACTACAAGGGGCTCAACCAGCGCAGCCCGTGGTATGCCTTCCTGATGCTGCTGCTGATGTTCTCGATGGCCGGCATACCACCGACGGTCGGTTTCTACGCCAAACTGTCGGTGCTGCAGGCCGTGGTGCAGATCGGCTGGTGGTGGGTGGCGGTGATCGCCGTGGTGTTCTCGCTGATCGGCGCCTTCTACTACCTGCGTATCGTCAAGCTGATGTACTTCGATGCGCCGCTGGATCCCGCGCCGGTGACGGCATCGGGCGACGTGCGCGCGCTGCTGACCGTGAACGGCCTCGCGATGCTGCTGCTCGGTATTGTGCCGCAGCCGCTGATGGTGCTCTGTATCGAAGCCGTCCGCGCTTCGATATAGGCCCGTTTAAGATACCGACCGCCATGGACTGGAGCACCGCGGCGCTGCTGTTGCTGGCGCTGGTATTCGCCAATCTGCCGTTTTTTACAGAGCGTATTTTTTTCGTCAGGCAGACTGCCGACGGCAATAAAGCCCTGGGCTGGCGGTTGCTGGAACTCGTCGTGTTGTACGCCATCGCCGGCGCCGCAGCCTGGCTGATGGAAAGCCGTGTCGGCCAGGTGCATCCGCAGCGCTGGGAGTTTTACGCGATCACCGTCTGCCTGTTCCTGGTATTCGCTTATCCCGGTTTTGTCTGGCGTTATCTCTGGCGCAAGCCGGGGCTTTAGTCAGGCGAAAGCGCGGCAGGAATGCCGCGCCGCCTTGGGTGGACGCGCACGATATGGCGCCGCGCTAGCCTAAGCGCGTTCCGATTTGCGGTTGCGCGCGGTAACAGCGCCGGCGCCCAGACGGGCGACCGGCTGCAGGAATTTGCCTTGTGCGTAGAGTGTTCCTGCCTCCTTCAGCAGTTTCAGCGTTTCCGCGCTTTCAACACCTTTGGCGACCACCTGCCGGTTCAGTTCGCGGGCCAAACCATTGAGGGCTCTGATGAACACCCGGCTCTCCGCATTCTCCTGCAGGTCCTGGGTAAAACTGCGGTGAATTTTCAGGTAATCGACCTCGAAACGCTTCAGGTAATAAAAAGAACTGAAGCCGGTGCCGAAATCATCCAGCGCGAACCGTGAGCCCAGCGGGCGCAACTGGTCGATGAAGGCGGCCGTGGCGTCGATATTTTCCATCGCCGCTTTTTCGCTGACCTCGAACACCAGGCGTTCACCTGACACATCCGAAGTTTTTACAATGTCGACCATTTCACGTACCCAGGCGCTGTCGGAAATGGAGGCTGCCGACAGATTGACCGAATAACGCTGGCGCGGCAGCTGGCTGTTTTCGTGGAGGTGGGTCAGTACACGGGTCAGCACGCGCTGGTCCAGCGCCGGTGCATAACCCATCGATTCGGCGCTGCCCATGAACTGCCGGGCTTCGGCCCAGGCACCGCGTTCATCACGGATGCGCACGAAAATTTCATGGTGTACTGCCGCTCCCGTGCGCAGTTGCACCGCCGGCTGCACATACAGCGCAATCTCGTCCTGCTCCAGCGCCTCGGTGATCAGCCGCGACCATTGCGTGCGGCGATGGCTGGCGCGCAACGCATCGGATGCGGGATTGAACAACGCGACGCGGTTGCGCCCCTGGTCCTTGGCCTGGTGTGTTGCGGCGTCCGTTGCCGCAAAGAGGGTCGCCCAGTCGTCACCGTGCAGCGGATGCAACGCGATGCCGATGGAGGCGGTGATGCTGGATACCACGCGGTTGTGCGCCGTTTCCAGCCGGTAATTCTGCACGGCGTCGAGCGCGATCGCCGCGGCGGCTTGCGCGTCTTCGCGGCGTGCCTCGGGCAGGTGCAGCACGAATTGGTCCTCGCCGACGCGGAACAGTTCGCCCTTGCGGTCGCGCGCGACGCTGCGCAGCACGCCGGACAGGCCAATTACCAGCTGGTCGCCGGCGCCGTGGCCGAACGCAGTGTTGACGCGTTTGAAATGGTCCATGTCGATCATCACGATCGCGCCGGGCCGGCCGGTCTGCAGCGCGGATTCGATCTGCCGCTGCAGTGCGCCGCGGTTGGGCAGGTCGGTCAGCGCGTCATGCAGGGCGACGTATTCGGCGCGGCGGATGGCCAGATGCTGTTCGGTGACGTCGCGGGCGGTGCCGCGGATGCCGAGCATTTCGCCATTTTCGTCACGGGTGACCCGCGCATTGATGCCGATCCAGCGATCTTCGCCGCGTGCGGTGCTCAAGTGGGTCACATGGTTCTGGACCTCGCCGTTGCGACGCAAGGTCGACAGGAAGCGGCGGTTGGGCACATGCGCGCCGTTGGCTTCGAAGCTGAAAAAGCAGCGCCCGAGCAGGTCACGCGGCGCCAAACCGAAAATCTCATGGGCTGCGGCGTTGAGGTAGGTGAAACGTCCTTCGGTATCGGTTTGCCAGATCAGGTCGTGCGAGGTTTCGACGAGATCTCGGTAACGGCCTTCGCTTTCGATCAGCAGCTGGATGATGCGGCGTTTCTCGGCGAGAGTCTTCTTGATGCTGGCCAGTTCGCGAGAGGTTTTTTCAGCAAACGCGCCGCCGTTGGCGAGGACCAGACGATCGATCACTTCCTTCGGATAGCGGCGGTGGCCGCCCTCGGTGCGCTGCGCGCCGAGGATCCCCTGTTCATCCCAGCGCCGGAGTTTCTGCGGCGAGATGCCGAGCAGCTGTGCTGTCTGCACGATGGTGTAGGAGTGATCCTGGTCGGACATGCGCGCGGTCTCGGCTTTTCCGGGGGGCGATGGCTGTTTCAGAGGCAGTCTAGCAGAGCCTTGTTTGGCAGACCCGGGCTGTTGATGTTTTTTCAAGCGATTTTCCGGTTATGGGCGGCGGTGGCCTTAATGAACGTCCTCAGTGGACAACCATAGTGGACAACCTTAGTGGACAACTACCGGCTCCTGCAGGCCGTTTTGACGCGAGACCAGCCGCTGCATCAGTTTCAGGTCGCGCGTGGTCAGGCGCAGCGCGGCCTCGACCCAGACACCGACCACATCGAGCAGCTCTTCGTAGGTGACCTGGTGCACGCGGCGGCGCACGGCGGCGAGGGCGGCCATGCCGTTGCGGGAGCGGCTGCGCTGTTTGATCAGCGCATTGACGGCAGCTTCACCGGCACCGTCCTCGGCAACGACGTCGATGACGCCCAGATCGCGCATTTCTTCGGCGCTGTAGATTTTGCCCGAAGAGATGATGGCTTCCGCGCTGCGCTGCCCGACCTTGCGGTCGAGGAAGGAATAGGCGCCCATGCCCGGAAACAGGTTGAACAGGATTTCCGGGAAACCGAAGCGCGAACTTTTCTCGGCAACGATGACGTCGCTGGACAACGCGGCTTCGAAGCCGCCGCCCAGGCATTCGCCCTGCACCAGCGACACGGTGGTGACCGGCAGGCCGTGGCCGATGTAGTTGCGGTACAGGACGTCGATGCAGGCGCGGCCGTAGGCGGACAGCGAAGCGCGGTCGCGGTGCTCGATTTTCTGGCGGAACAGATCGAGGTCGCCGCCGAGGTTGAACACGCCGGGCATGCCGGAGGCGAGGATCACGTATTCAATGGTTTCGCTGGCGTCACCGCAGTCGATCTGCCCTTCGCTGTCGGCGAGGAAGTTGTAATAGGCGTCGATGTCGGAGAGCAGGCCCGGGTTGAAACAGGGGCGGGGCGCGGCAGTCCAGCGTGACCACAGGGCGCGTGTCGGCCGGTCGAAGTGCGCATGCAGTTGCGGCGAGAAACGGAACTCGGTGTCGTTGCGGAACACCGGGCGGACAACGGCGTGGTGGACGTTGATGACTGCGGCTGGCGCTTGCATTTCCATGATGGCGATCCCCTGTGGTTATTGAATTGGTGAGTCAGGAACTGGTGAGTCAGCGGAAGTCAACAGCTTCCATGACTGGAATTAGAGGCCAGTAAACGGGTACAGGCAAATCTAACAAAATGGGAGGTTTTAAAAAACATTAATAAAAACAATAGGTTAAAACCCATAGGTAGTGGTTTGCCGGTAGCTTTGGCCCCATATTGAGTATTTATTCCTTGATTCCGGCGTCATCAGCGGCTTCCGGCGGGTGCCAGGCCGTGCCGCGGCGCTGCCTCCGGAACCCGGCCGGATGTTTGACTCCCGCGAAACTAGCCGTTAAAACCATGCGCTGACTCATCCACACATCGTCAGGTACCAGATCAGCCCATGCTGCGCGCCTTATTGAAATTGTTGCTGGGCCTGCTGTTCCGGGTAACAGTCACCGGACACGGCAGCCAGTTGACGCGCGGCCGGCCGCTGGTGCTGGCCAATTTTGATTCGCTGCTGGATCCGCTGCTGGCAGCCCTGTTCCTGCCGGGCCGGCCATTGATCGTGTTGCCACAGGTGCTGGCGACACACCGGATCGGCAAACTGCTGCGGCGTGTCGCGGACTGTGCCGAACCCGCTGTCGGCGGTGATGCCATCAAACGCCTGGTGCGCACTGTCCGTTCCGGGCAGGCCGTGGTGATGTTCCCGCAGGAGCGGGCGAGCACCACCGGCAGCACGATGAAGGTCTATGGCGCGGCCGGCGTGATCGCCCTGCGCGCCGATGCCGATGTGATTCCCCTGCGCATCCAGGGCACCTTGTATACGCGCTGGGCGGCCACCAGCGCGCGCTGGCCGCGCCGCTGGCTGCAGCGGGTGGTGCTGGTGATCCAGCCCTCGACACGGTTTTCCCGTCCACCCTTCGCTGTCGCCGGCGGAGTTGCCGGCACCCGCCGGCAGCGCATGAACGATGAGCTGCAGGCGATCATGCAGCGGGCCATGGCCGATGCCGAGCCGCGCCGCGCCTTGTTCAGCGCACTGCTGGACGCGGTCGAACTCCACGGCCGCCGCAACTGCATCATCGAGGATATCCGCGGCCAGGTACGGACGTACACCGACCTGCTGAAAGGCAGCCTGGCGCTGGGCCGGCTGACCGCAAAATTCACCGAGCCGGGTGAGCGGGTGGGTGTGCTGCTGCCCAATCTCGGCGCCACGGTGTGCCTGGTATTCGGGCTGGTGTCGCGCGGCCGGGTGGCGGCGATGCTCAACTATTCCAGCGGTGTCGAATCTCTGCGCGGCGCCTGTGCCGCGGCGACGATCAAAACCGTCATCACCTCGCGCAGTTTTGTCGCTGCGGCCAAACTGGAACCGCTGCTCGCCGGCGCCGCGGCCTGCCGCATCGTTTACCTCGAAGACCTGCGCGAAACGCTGGCGCTGTCCGACAAATTATGGATTGTTTATGCGCTGCTGCGGCCGCGCCAGGTGCTGCCGGCGCAGGATCCGGCATCCACCGCGGTGGTGCTGTTCACCTCCGGTTCCGAGGCGCGGCCCAAGGGTGTGGCGCTGTCGCACGACGGCATGCTCGCCGCGATGGCGCAGCTGCGTGCGGTGATCGATTTTGGCCCCGACGACAAATACCTCAATGCGCTGCCGATGTACCACATCTTCGGCCTCGTTGTCGGCACGCTGATGCCGCTGCTGACAGGAACCCGGCTGTTCCTCTACACCAACCCGCTGCATTACAAGGTCATCCCGGAATACGCCTACAGCCGGGACTGCACCTACATTTTCGGCACCAGCACCTTCCTCGGCAATTACGCCCGTCAGGCTCATCCCTATGATTTTTACCGCATGCGTTTTGTCATTTCGGGCGGTGAAAAACTGCATCCGGAAGTCACCCAGCTGTGGTTCGCCAAATTCGGCCTCCGGGTGCATGAGGGTTACGGCGCCACCGAGTGCGGGCCGGCGATGGCCTTCAACGCGCCGCTCACTTTCCGTGCCGGCACGGTCGGCCGCTTCCTGCCGGGCATGGAGTATCGCATCGTGCCGGTGCAGGGGATCGAGAAGGGTGGCGTGTTGCACGTGCGCGGCCCCAATCTGATGCAGGGTTACCTGTTTTATGACGCGCCCGGGGTCATGCAGGCGCCGCGCTCCGAAGTGGGCGCGGGCTGGTACAACACGGGTGACGTGGTCAGTGTCGATGCGGATGGTTTTGTCACCGTTCATGGCCGGGTCAAACGCTTCGCCAAGATCGCCGGTGAAATGGTGTCGCTGGAGCGCGTGGAATTCATCGCCTACCACGCGTCGCCCGGATACAAACATGCGGCGGTGGTCGAGATGACGCGTACCGGCGAAAGCACGGTGCTGCTGACCACCGACCCGGCGCTTGACCGCATCGCGCTGCAGCAGGCAGCGCGGCAGATCAGCGCGCAGGAACTGGCGGTGGCGCGTCGCGTGGTCAAGGTGGATAACCTGCCATTGCTCGGCACCGGCAAGGTCGATTACGTCACTCTGAAAGAGATGGTGGTGTTGTGAACGAAGCGGCGGCGACCGGAAAGCCCGTGGTCATCGCCCAGTTTTCCGACCTGCATGTGATGGCCTCCGGGCGCAATGGTTTCGGCGTTGATGCCGCGGCGGGGTTGGAGCGCTGCATTGCCCATCTGGCGGGGCTCGACAGAGCGCCGGATCTGCTGGTGGCCAGCGGAGACCTGGTGGATGCCGGAACGCCGGCGGAATACGCGCGTTTGCGCGAACTGTTGTCCCGTGTGCGAATTCCGCTTTGCCTGATGCCGGGCAACCACGACCGGCGTAAGCCGTTGCGGCAGACCTTCGCTGATCATGATTACCTCGAACAGTGTGGAGACAATGAGGAAGGGCGCATCCATTATTACCGCGACGTGCGCGGTTTGCGCATCATCGCGCTGGACAGCGTGATCGAGGGGCGCGACGGCGGCGACCTCGACGAGGCGCAACTGCATTGGCTGAATGCCTTGCTGGACAAAGAGCCGCAGCAGGCGGCATTGGTGTTCCTGCATCATCCGCCGGTGGCCACCGGATTTTCACGCATGGACCGCATCGGGGTGACGGCGGACAGCGCGGCGCGCCTGGGCAGCATCATCGCCGCACATCCGCAGGTGCGTGCCGTGTTGTGCGGGCATGTGCATCGCAGCGTGCAGGCGGCCTGGCATGGTACTCTGCTGTCGGTCTGTCCGAGCACGGCGTTCCAGGCGAAGCTCCGGCTCGGCGCAGGACGGTTTGAGGCGGCAATGAACGAGCCACCGGCCTACCAGCTGCATCACTGGGATGGTGCGGCGCTGGTGACACATACAGTTACTGTTTAGGGGAGTCAGGTATGGCGCAAACGCAGCAGAATGAAAACAAGGCGGTGCCGGTGTGGGATATCCCCGTGCGTCTGTTCCACTGGACGCTGGTGTTGCTGATCGCATTTTCATGGCTGTCCAACAAGATGGACTGGATGACCTGGCATATGTACTCGGGTTACACGATTCTGGCGCTGATCCTGTTCCGCATTCTTTGGGGGTTTGTCGGTAGCACCCATGCCCGATTCGGCGACTTTATTTACGGGCCGCGCGCGCTGATCGGCTACATCAAGACGCTGCCCTCGCGTACCGCGGCAAAATTTGCCGGCCACAATCCCCTGGGCGGCATCAGCGTGGTGCTGATCCTCTTGTGTGTGCTGACGCAGGCGGGTACCGGCCTGTTCGCCAACGACGACATCATCAATGAAGGCCCGCTGTTCAAACATGTCAGCAAGGAATTGAGTGATTGGCTGACCACCATCCACAAGTACAACTTCAATGTGCTGTTGGCGCTGATCGGGGTGCATGTCGCTGCGGTGCTGTATTACCTGTTCTGGAAATCGGAAAACCTGATCAAGCCGATGTTCACCGGCCGCAAGCAGCTGCCGCCGGGCGCTGTACCGGCAAAAATGCGCGGCGCGGGTTTTGCCGTCGTGCTGCTGGGGGTTTGCGCGGCAGGGGTCTGGTTACTGGTCAATAGCTGAGCGCCCGGCGGATGGCCGCCGCATGCTGGCGCATCACCGCGGATCCGGTGCGGGTTTGCAGGTTTTCCTGCCGCCGGGCAGGTCGCGCATGCTGTTGAGCAGCAACAACTGATGCCGGCCGACCGCGCTGCCCTGGGTTGCGGAGAGACGCATCCAGTACGCCGCCTCGCAGTAATCGGCCCTGACCGGTTTGCCATACAGAGCCGGGCCCATCAGCAGAACGGAGGCCAGTAGTTCCCGCGCTGCACGATCGCCGGCGCCGGCGGATCTGCGCAGGTATTCCAGCATCGCGCCGTAGTCGCGCTCCGTACGCGCCTCCAGCGCCAGTTGATAGAGCTGCTCGGGCGTGGCGATGGCCTCGCCGGTCGTTGGCGCGGCAGACGCCTGCAGCGTGAGGATGATGGCCATGCTCATGATCATGACCCGCCAGCAGCCTTGGCTGAAAAAACGAACGGCGGCATATGTTGTGCATTGATGCATGGTATTTCCTCGCAGATCGTGGTTTCCGCGGCCGGGATTTATCCGCCTTGTTATTGAGCGCCGCGCGGCGCTTTGGCACAATGCGGTTTTTTGCCACCCTGCCTTCGGTTAACCCGAAGGCAGGGTGATTAATTCGCGGAGGTGCCCATGCGGCTCGATCTTGCCGATCTTCGTCTGTTCCTGAACATCGTTGACGCCGGCAGCATCACGCAGGGTGCCGTGCGGGCAAACCTGGCCCTGGCCTCCGCCAGCGAACGCCTGCGCAACATCGAGGACGATGCCGGCGTCCGCCTGCTCGAGCGCCGCCACCGCGGCGTGGTGACCACCGAGGCAGGGGAGGCGCTGGCGCACCACGCGCGACTGATCCTGAAGCAGCGGGAACTGATGCAGGGGGAGTTACAGGATTTCGCGGCCGGTTCGCGGGGAACGATTCGCCTGTACGCCAACACCGCGGCGCTGACGGAATTTCTGCCGCGCAAGCTTGCGCCCTGGCTGGCGGCGCGTCCCCGGCTCAACATCGACGTCAAGGAGCGGACCAGTGCCGAAGTGGCCAAGGCCGTCGCGACCGGACTTGCCGAATCAGGCGTCATGTCGAATGCCGTGGATGCGCCCGGACTGCAGCTGCAGCCGGTGGTTACGGATCATCTGGTGCTGATTGCGCCCGCCGGCCACCGGCTTGCGCGCGGAGGCACGAGGGTATTTGCCGACGTGCTGAATGAACCTTATGTGGGCCTGACGCCGGGCAGCGCTTTGCAGGATCAGGTCGATGAGCATGCCCGTAATGCGGGGCGGCTGATGCGTTTCCGCATCCGCATGAATACCTTTGGCGGCGTCTGTGAAATGGTGTCGCAGGGCGTCGGCGTGAGCATTGTGCCCGCGAGCATCGCCAAACGGTATGGCCGGCAGCATCCCTGCCGGAAAGTGGTCCTGTCGGATTCCTGGTGTCGCCGGCGTCTGTGCCTTTGTTTCCGTGACTGGAAGCTGCTGTCCGCGCCGACCCGTGCACTGCTGCTGCATCTCGGCGCCTTGCCGGTCGGCGGGACCTCGACCTGATGGTTGTCTGCGGGCAGAAAAAAAGCCGCCCGGGGGCGGCTTTTTTCTCGGGCAGTGCCGATTATTTTGTGCGGAAGTTATCGTGGTATGCACCGCAGGATTTGCCGAGGGCGCCGAACTGACCGCGCACCTGATCCACCGAAGTCGCGGTCTTGGCGACTTCCGCGAGTTTGGCGGCTTCGGCCTGGAAGTTGTCCATCACCTTTTTGAAACCTGCTGCATCCGACCAGATTTCGGGTTTGGCGCGCGTCGTGGCGCCGGTGTCGGAACCCGCGGGGAAGGCGTGCGGCGCAATCTTGCTCATGTCGGCCACGATCTCCGCGTTTCTGAGGAACTCGGCCTGGTTGTACGGGATCTGGCCCTTGACCATGCCCCCCATCGGGCGCACATGCCAGCCGATGACGGTGTAGACGCTTTGCCGGAACTTGATCACGTCTTCCGGTTTGACTTGAGCAACGGCGGTGCCGCTGGCAAGCAGTGTAGAGGTGCCGATGATTGCAGCAAGCAGTGCCTTCTTCATTTAGGGGTCTCCCGGTGGTTGAGCAAAACGATCTTCTGTAAACGCATTTGCGGATGCTTTTATTCCCGCTCGCCGTGCAGTGTAACAGGCCTGCATTGCTTTTTTGTGTGCAACGCGGCCTTGCGGGAGTTGATTAAGTATTTGTTTTTATTGTAAATTTCATGTGACTGCGCAGGGTCAATCCCAGCCGCTGCCGCTGCGTTCGCGCTTGCGGCTGCCGGTGTGGCGCTTGTCTTCCAGTCGTCGCCGTTTTGCCGCCCTTGTGGGTTTTGTTGCGCGCCGCGGTTTCGGTGGTGTGGCTGCGGCTTCGATCAATGCCGCCAGCCGGGCGCGGGCATCCGCGCGGTTGCGCGCCTGGCTGCGAAAGCGCTGGGCGGCGATGACCAGGATGCCGTCGCCGGAAATTTTTTTGCCGGCGAGCGCAACCAGGCGCTCGCGCACGCTGTCAGACAAACCACGCGAGTGGCGCACATCAAAACGCAGTTCGACCGCGGTGGCGACCTTGTTCACGTTCTGGCCGCCGGGGCCGGAAGCGTGAATAAAACGCTCAACCAATTCGGTTTCGTCGATGACGATGCTGCGCGTGACTCGCATATTGGAATAAGTATAAAGTAGCGCGCCGGCAGCGACATTTTTTCAGGAGATCAACCATGTCCCGGATCAATACCCTGTTGTTCACACTCATTGCGGCATTCAGCCTGTCGGCCGCCGCTCACCACGGCTGGAGCGAATACGACGGCAGCAAGGAGTTAAGGCTCACCGGCACCATCGCCGAATCCGGTTACGAACATCCGCACGGCCACATCAAACTGGTCACCCCTGGAAAAACCTGGGTCGCGGTGCTGGCGCCGCCGTCGCGGATGACTTCGCGCGGCCTGCCGCCGGCGGATCTCAAGCTCGGCAGCACGGTGACGGTGGTGGGTTATGCCAACCGCAGCAAGCCCGAGGAAATGCGCGCCGAACGCATCATCGTCGGAGCCAAGACGGTCGAGCTGCGCTAGGACAGAAAGTCAAAAACAAAAAGCAGCCACAGAGGACACAGAGTGCACAGAGAACTGCAAAAAAATGCAATGCCGCGCTTCCTGGTATCCAAGGGCTCAGAGCTTGTTGGGTTTCCTCTGTGATCTCTGTGATCTCTGTGACCTCTGTGGCTAAAGGGGTTTAAGTTGATTGCCGACCCCGCATCCCCGCTGGCCGCCATTGAGCGCTTGCCGCTGGCGGTGGCGATGCGCCACGACCTGTGGCTGTATCCGATCGTCGAGATTTTTCACATCATCGGCTTTGTCACGCTGGTCGGTTCGATCATCGTGCTCGATCTGCGTCTGCTGGGATTGTCGAAGGCGCTGCCGGTCAGCGTATTGGCGCGCCACACGCTGCCGTGGAGCATCGGTGCGTTATTGCTGATCGTGCCGACCGGACTGCTGATGTTCATCACCCACGCCGGGGATTTCATCAGCAACCCGGCGTTCATCACCAAGATGTCGCTGCTGTTCTGCGCCGCCATCAATGCCGCGGTGTTCCATGCCGGCGTGTTCCGTGGTGTCGCCGGCTGGGACAGCGGTGTTGCCACGCCGGGGGCGGCTAAAATACATGCCTTGTTGTCCTTGTTGATCTGGTTTGGCGTGCTGGCCTGTGGTCGCCTGCTGGCTTACGTATAGAGAGATAGGGGTTCTGGAAGTGATGAATAAAATGATGATGAACCCGCGTTTGGGATATATCGCCGGCGCCGTGATCTGCGCGGCGCTGCTCGGTTTCGGCCTCTACCTGCAGCATGTCGCCGGTCAGGAACCCTGCCCGCTGTGCATATTCCAGCGTGTGGCCTTCATCGCGCTGGGGCTGGTGTTCCTGGTGGCGGCACTGCACGGTCCCGGCAAAACCGGCGCCATGGTTTACGCTGTGCTTGGTTTTATTTTTGCGGCGGCCGGCACCGGCCTCGCGTCGCGCCATGTCTGGCTGCAAAGCCTGCCCGCCGACCAGGTGCCGGCCTGCGGCCCGGGGCTGTCCTACATGCTGGAGCAGTTTCCGCTGATGCGCATGCTGCAAAGCGTGCTGGCCGGATCGGGGGAGTGCGCGGAAGCCGGCTGGAAATTTCTTGGGCTGACCATCGCCGGCTGGTCGTTGATCTGGTTTGTGCTGCTCGGCGGTTTTATGATCTGGCTGACGTGGTGCCGGATAAAAAACAGCAAACAGTAACTACGCGCGGATATCCGGGGTCAGTTGCCGTTCCAGTATCGCAATCTGATCCTTGACCAGCAGTTTGCGTTTTTTCAGGCGTTGCAATTGCAACTGGTCCTGCACGGGCGTCTGCATCAAGCGCTGGACCACATCGTCGAGATCACGATGTTCGAGTTTGAGTTCGGCGATGCGCGCTTCGATGGCGTCGGTTTCTTCGCGGTCTGGCATGCGGTGCAGGGCAGTAGTTGGGGGAATGGGAGTATAGGTGCGGCAGTATAGGCCCGGCCGCTGCCAGCGGCAACCGGGAATAATTATAACCATTTGATTTTATTAAACAATTTAATATGACTACAACGCTGCAAGTGAACGGCCAGACACGTGTTGTGCAGGCTGACGCGGAAACCCCGCTGCTCTATGCGCTGCGCAACGATCTCGGACTCATCGGCGCGCGTTATGGCTGCGGTCTGGGCCAGTGCGGCAGCTGCACGGTGATCATCGACGGCAAACCGGTGCAGTCCTGCGATCTGCCGGTGTCGGCGGCGGTCGGCAAACAGATCACTACCGTTGAGGCGCTTGCTGTGATTGAAAATGAGGATGAAAAACTGCATCCGCTGCAACGCGCGTTCATCACGGAACAGGCCGCGCAATGCGGTTATTGCGCGAGTGGCATCCTGATGGCTGCAAAGGCACTGCTCGATGTGAACAAGGATCCCTCGGATGGTGAAATCCGTGCGGCGCTTGAAGGCAATCTCTGCCGCTGCGGCACCCACGGCCGCATCCTGCGCGCGATCAAACGTGCTGCTCAAGAAATGAGGGGCCTCGGGGTTGGTTAGCGAAGTGATGAGCAGGCGCGTTGGGAGCGCAGCGACTAAGCGCACACGCTTTAAAACCGTAGATTTTATGAGTGTTGATAAATCATGAATGTTATCCAGATGCTTCGCCAACCAATTTTCCTGAGAGCGTTCTGAACATGGCACAAGCCAAAGACCCCGCCGCGCGCAAACTGCCGGGCAGCCTCGACGGCAACCGCCGGCTTGATCGCTGGTTGTGTATCAACAAGGACGGCACGGTGACCGTGACTCCCGGCAAGGTTGAAATCGGCCAGGGCATCCTGACCGCACTGGTACAGATGGTCGCTGAAGAACTCGACATCAGTGTCAATCGCATCCGCCTCGCCCCCGCAAGCACGGCATTCAGTCCCGATGAAGGCATCACTTCCGGCAGCCGCTCGATTCAGGACAGCGGCCTGGCGCTGCGTCATGCCGCCGCGGAAACCCGCGACCTGCTGCTGGCGCTGGCGGCAAAAAAACTCGGCGTTACGCTGGAGAATCTGACCGTTGCTGACGGCGTGATCTCGGCGCGCAGCGGTGGAACTGCGACGTACTGGGAACTCGCCACGCCGGAGCTGCTGGCGCGTGAGGCGACGTTTGATGTCGTCGAAAAACTGCCGGCGGAACATGTCGTCGTCGGCACTTCACTGCCGCGGGTCGACATCCTCGGCAAGATCACCGGCAAGGTCGCATATGTGCAGGACATGGTGCTGCCGGGCATGCTGCACGGACGTATTACACGACCGCCGGGTCCGCGGGCGCGGCTGAAAAGCATCGCCACCAAGGAAGTGGAGCAGATGCCGGGCGTGGTCGCCGTGGTGCGCGACGGCTCATTCCTGGGTGTCGTCGCGCAGCGCGAAGAGCAGGCGATTCGCGCCGAGCGGCGGCTGGCGCGGCTGGCGCAATGGGACGCGGGTGAGCCCTTGCCCGACAGCGATCCGCGCCGGTTGCAGACACTGGCCGCAGAAACCGAAGTCATCAGTGAAAAAGGCGATCCGGCCACGGCCGGCGTGCGGCAGTTCCATGCCGAATACACCAAGCCCTATCTGGCACATGCGTCACTCGCGCCGTCCTGTGCTCTTGCGCATCAGGAGGGGGGCAAACTCAAAATCTGGTCCCACAGCCAGGGTATATATCCGCTGCGTGGTGACATGGCGAAGGTGCTGGGCATGGCGGAAACCGACATCATCATCACCCACGCCGAAGGCGCCGGCTGTTACGGCCACAACGCCGCCGACGATGTGACGCTCGATGCGGCCTTGCTGGCGCGCGCGGTGCCCGGCAAGCCGGTTCGCCTGCAATGGATGCGTGAGGACGAATTTGCCTGGGAACCGTTCAGCTCGCCGATGGTGATGCGCATGAATGCCGCGCTGGATGCCAAGGGCAACATCGTCAACTGGGGCCATGAACTGTGGAGCCATGCGCACAGCACGCGGCCCGGCGGCAGCGGCGGCGTCAACCTGCTCGCGGCGTGGCATCTGGAAAAACCGCTGCCTGCGGCCAAACCCGGCAATCCGCCGCTGCCCGGTGGCGGCAGCCATCGCAACGCGATTCCGTTGTACGATTTTCCCAACCAGAAAGTCACCAACCACCTGATCCGCCAGTCGCCCTTGCGCACTTCCGCGATGCGCGCCCTCGGCGCCCATGCCAACGCCTTTGCCATCGAGTGTTTCATGGACGAACTGGCCGAAGCGGCGGGGGCCGATCCGGTGGAATTCCGGCTGCGTCACCTGAAGGATGTTCGCGCCAAAGCCGTCATCGAAAAAGCCGCGCAGATGGCGAGCTGGAAACCAAATGAAAAAGGCGATGGTGAACGCGGCCGCGGCATCGCTTTTGCGCGCTACAAAAACCTTGCTGCGTATTTTGCGGTGATTGCCGAAGTGCAGGTCGCGGAAGAAGTGCGTGTGACGCGGATGTGGGCGGCCGTCGATGTCGGTCAGGCCATCAACCCCGACGGCGTGATCAACCAGATTGAAGGCGGCATTATCCAGAGCGCGAGCTGGACGCTGAAGGAGCGTGTCGATTTTGACCGTCAGGGTGTCACCACGCGCAACTGGACTGATTATCCGATCCTGACTTTTGTTGAGGCGCCGGAAGTCGAGGTCGCGCTGATCAACCGGCCGGAAGCACCGCCGGTGGGCGCGGGCGAGGGCACGCAGGGCCCCGTGTCGGCGGCGATTGCCAATGCCATCCATAATGCGCTGGGGGTGAGACTGCGCGACATGCCGTTTACGCGGGATCGTATTGTTGCGGCGCTGAGTGCCTGAGCGAAAGAATTATTAAAACAATACGGGGGAGTGTCATGAAATACGGGATTGCAGTGACATTGCTGGCCGCGGTGTTTGCAGTACAGGGTGCGGCAGCAGCCTGGCCGGAACGGCCGATCCGGCTGATCGTGCCTTTCGCGCCCGGCGGCAACGTCGATCTGACCGCGCGTGTCATCACTCCCGGCATGGGCGAACTGCTCGGTCGCAACTTCATCATCGACAACCGCGCAGGTGCGGGCGGGGCGGTGGGGTCTGAAATCGCTGCGACTGCCCCGGCCGATGGCTACACGCTGCTGTTCTCTTCCACCGGCTCGTTGACCATCGCACCGGTGGTGTCGAGCAAGCTGCGTTACGACCCGGTCAGGGATTTTGCGGCGATTTCGCTGGTGTCCAACGTGCCGGTGATCATGCTGGTGCCGCTGACGTCGCCGGGCAAGACGGTGAAGGAGTTTGTCACTTACGCCAAAAGCCGCGGTGAACTGACCATGGGTTCATCGGGCAATTTTTCCACCGGCCGGCTCGCCGGTGAATTGTTCCAGGGCATCACCGGCACCCGTTTCACGCATGTGCCGTACAAGGGCGGCGGTCCCGCGATGATCGACCTGATCGGCGGGCGCATCGACGTCATGTTCGACCAGATTTCTTCGGCGATCGGACACGTCAAGGCGGGCAAGGTGCGGGCGCTGGCGGTCAACGCGGTGAACCGTTCACCCGAGGTGCCAGAAGTGCCGACGATGAAAGAGGCCGGTGTCGCTGGCGTCGAGGCCGGCACCTTTACCGCGATGCTGGCGCCGGCCAAAACGCCGAAGGCCATCGTGACGCGGCTCAATGAGGACCTGAACAAGATACTCAAGACTCCGGCGGTGCAGCAGAATTTTGTTCGTTACAGCGCGGAATCCATCGGCACCACGCCTGCGGCGAGTGTTGCGTTCATCCGGGATGAGATCGAGAAATGGCGCAAGGTGGTGAAGGCTGCGAATATCAAGGAAGAGTAGGGCCTAACGTTTTAATTCAGCATCGGGAGTAATGATTCATGAAGATATTGGTGATCCACGGCGCCGGCCTCAACATGCGCGGCAAGGTGCAGCTCGACGTATTTGGCCCAATGACGCTGCCGCAGTATGAAGAGCATATCCGCGGTTATGCCAAGGAACTCGACATAGAGGTATCGTTTTTCCATTCCAATGTCGAGGGCGAGGTGGTCAATAAACTGTACGAAGCCTTCGACAGCGACATCGCCGGCTGCGTGATCAATCCCGGCGGTTACACCATGGTCACCGGCCCGCTGCGTGCGGCTGTGGCGCAGATGAAATTCCCGGTGATCGAGGTGCATCTCAGTAATCCGACGGCGCGCGGCACAGTGTCGGTGTTCCAGCCGGTGTGCAAGGCTTCGGTCTATGGTCTGGGCATCGAAAGTTACAAACACGCGCTGGCTGGGTTGAAGGCGCTGCTCAAAAAATAAAAGAAGACCCCAATCAGAACCGTCATTCCAGCGAAAGCCGGAATCTAGGAAGTTCCAGAAAAACCACTGGATTCCGGCTTTCGCCGGAATGACGGCAGAATGGCTGTGTTGGAGTAAAAGTTGAATTCAGCGCCCGGGAGGGGATGCGATGAAGTTCGGCGACTACGTAAAAGTGAAATCCCTGCAGACCCCTGCGGGATTCCGCGAAAACCTGCAGCGGATGGGCCTACCCATGCCCTGCGACGATGTGCTGGAGTCCGGCACAGGCGCACCGCTGGCGGCGCCACTCACCATCGACGGTCTGACCATCGGCAATCGTTTTGCGATCCACCCGATGGAGGGTTGGGATGCGCTGGAGGATGGCCGGCCTTCCGACAACACGCGTCGCCGCTGGCAGCGCTTCGGTGCCTCCGGCGCCAAGTTGATCTGGGGCGGTGAAGCGGTGGCGGTGCGGCCCGATGGCCGCGCCAATCCCAACCAGCTGATGCTGAATGATCAAACGCAAGGCGAGATTGGCGCGATGCGTGAATCACTGGTCGCCGCACATCGCGAGGTCATGGGCGGCGATCAAGGGCTGGTGGTTGGCCTGCAACTGACGCATTCGGGGCGTTTCTGCAAGCCGAATGACCACCACAAGCAGGAGCCGATGATCCTCTACCGGCATCCGATCCTCGACCGCAAGTTCAAGCTGAAATCGGACCATCCGGTCATGAGCGACGGCGACATCCGCCAGTTGATCGACCAGTACGTGGCAGTGGCCAAACGCGCCGCCGCGCTGGGTTTTGATTTTGTCGACCTCAAGGCCTGCCACGGTTACCTCGGCCATGAATTCCTGTCGGCGAAAACCCGACCCGGTGAATTCGGCGGTTCGCTGGAAAACCGCACGCGTTTCCTGCGCGAAATCGTTGCCGGTGTGCGCGCCGAAGCGCCGGGATTAAAAATAGGCCTGCGCATTTCCGCCATCGACAGCGTACCCTTCCGCCCCGATCCGGCCTTGTCCGGTCCGGAAGGCCTGGGGCCGGGCACGCCGGAGGAGTTTGTGTTGCCCTACCGTTACGGTTTCGGCCATGACGAAAACAATCCGCTGCAGATCGACCTGACGGAAACCAAAGCGGTGATCGGACTGGCGCGCGACCTCGGCATCAAGCTGTTCAACATCACACTGGGCAGCCCGTACTACAACCCGCACCTGACGCGACCCGCGCTGTATCCGCCCTCCGATGGTTACCACCCGCCGGAAGACCCGCTGATCGGCGTGATGCGGCATCTGAATGTCGTGCGCGAAATAAAACAGTCCTTCCCCGATGTCGCGCTGGTCGGCAGCGGTTACACCTATTTGCAGGAATTCCTGCCGCATGTCGCGCAGGCGACAGTGCGCGCGGGCTGGACCGATCTGGTCGGTCTCGGCCGCATGGTGCTGTCCTATCCCGAACTACCGGCGGATGTATTAAGCGGCAAAGTCATGCAACGCAAACGCCTGTGTCGCACCTTCAGCGACTGCACCACCGCGCCGCGCCACGGCCTGGTGTCGGGCTGTTATCCGCTGGATGCGCATTACAAGAAATCGCCGGAGATGGTGAAGGTGACGGCGATCAAGAAGGCGGCGAATATTTCGTGATTCCTGAGAAGTTACACCACCCCTGTTTATTGAGTCGATAAGGAACGAAAAGTGGCCTATATTCTTCATTTGATGGACGCACCGCAAGTTACGGATTCCGATGCAGCAGAGGCGTTTATTGGCGGGCAGCAGGACCTTCC
Organism: Burkholderiales bacterium; assembly: GCA_019744975.1. Classification (GTDB taxonomy): domain Bacteria; phylum Pseudomonadota; class Gammaproteobacteria; order Burkholderiales; family SG8-41. The sequence goes on along the minus strand of JAIETP010000004.1, from coordinate 191,678 downwards.
GCCGGCTGCCAATGGCAAATTCTCAGCCTTCGTCAAGGATATTACGCAGACCTATCCCGACCTGTCCGAGGAGGATGAGGATGGCGACAACGAAGAAAATCTCTGGGAGGAGGGCATTGACGATGCCGCCTCGTACGGCAAGGTCAAGGAGCTGGTGGTGAAGGTGGATCTCACCGACGAGGCCGTGGTGGCGGCACTGGTCGCAGCCGCAGTCAGGAACGGGTTGAAGTTGTACGACTCCGAAGGACAGGTCGTTTATCCGGAGTGAGGTTTTTTTCTTGCTGTTGAGCATTAAACCTTTCCTTCATGGAACAACTCATACTCGATTTTCTCGGCCCCGCCGCCGCCATTCCGATGGTGATCGTGGCGCTGCTGGTGTGGAGGCGGCGGCATGCGGTGCGCAAGGGACATCTCCTCGCGCTGGTTGCGCTGACGGCTATCGGACTGGTCGGGTTTTTTGCTGCTCTGCTCGCCGCTTGGGGCCGCAGTCTGCCGGAATCGCTGGTGATGCCGCTGCTGCACGCGACGGCGTGGTTGACCGTTGGCGCCGCGGCAGGTTTTACGGTGGCGTTTTGGGTGTTGTGGTTAAGGCGGTTTGAAAAAACTGATGCGTAGTTACGGCCAATACCAATAACATTGGCAAGAGCTCGCAGGGCGTATTAGCGCAGCGTAATGCGCCGCATGTATGGGCGGCTGCATCACGGGTGGTGACTCTGACATGCGGCGGATTACGCCGCTTTGCCGCTTCCCCCAAGGGGACTTACTTCGGGCGAATCCGCCCTAGGGATTGCTGATCCGGGTCAGAAAACCCCGTGCAGTGCCAACAGCGTCTTCATCCTTGCCACCGCCAGCTCCGGCTTCAGCAACAAGCCCGCCGCATCCGCAAGCCGGAACAACTCGACAAAATGCGACAATGACCGTGTGTTCTGCTGCCCACCCACCATCGTGAAATGTGACTGGTGGCCATTGAGCCAGGCCATGAACACCACGCCGGTTTTATAAAAGCGCGTTGGCGCGCCGAACATATGGCGTGACAGTGGCACGGTGGGTGCGAGGATTGCGTCGAACTTGGCGCGGTCGTTCTGCGCCAGCGCGAGCAGAGCGGCGCTGGCCGCTGGCGCGATGGCGTCGAAAATGCCCAGCAGTGCGTCGCTGTGGCGGCGGTTAGGAGAGTCGCCGATTTCATCGCCGGCAATCAGTTCGGCGTAATTGAAATCATCCCCGGTGTACATACGCACGCCGCCGGGCAGTCGCCGCCGCACGGCGATTTCGATGTCCTTGTCGAGCAGCGACATCTTGATGCCGTCGACCTTGGAGGTATTCACCGCCATCACGCCGAGCACGGTATCGACGGCCTGGTTGACGTTGTTGCTGCCCCAGTAACCCTTCAACGCCGGATCGAACATGTCGCCCAGCCAGTGCAGGATCACCGGCTGTTTGGCCTGGCGCAGGATGCGGTCGTAAACCTTTTCGTAATCTGCCGGGCCGCGCGCGACTTTGGCGAGTGCCCGGCTGGCCATCAGGATCAGGCGGCCGCCGACGGCTTCGATCGCCGCCATCTGTTCTTCGTAGGCGCGGATCACGTCATCGATGGAGTGCGCATCTTCGGGTGCCAGCTGGTCGGTGCCGCAGCCGGAGGCGAGCAGCGCGCCGGGAATATCCTTTGCGGCATCGGTAGAGCGGCGGATCAGTTCCAGCGATTGCGGCCAGTCCATACCCATACCGCGCTGCGCGGTGTCCATGGCCTCGGCCACCCCGAGGCCCATGCGCCACAGATACTGGCGGTAGGCGATGGTGGCATCCCAGTCCACTGCGCAATCCAGCGTGGGATTGATCGCGGCCAGCGGATCGGCGACAACATGCCCGGCGGAATAAGCGACGCGGGTCAGCTGCGCCGGCGAAGTCGCGGTGACAAATTGCCGCGGGCCGTGCAGCCGGTACATTTCCATGCGGCCGTTGGCGGCCGGGAGTTTGATCTGGAGATCTGCGCTGCCGTCCATTGCGGCCTCGTCGTATGGGGAAGATCTGATTATAAGGGCGTAAAAATCAGACCGCAGCAAAAGAAACGCCCCGCAGGGCCTGGACCCTGCGGGGCGTTTGCTGTTACCCGCGCTTAGCGCAGCGGGATGTAGATGTTCGGCAGCATGACATGGATGCCTGGTGACGGCCGGTAGTACACCGGTGCCGGCTCGTAGTAGTGATGCACCACGCGCGGTTCGTAGTAGCGGTACACCACATGCCGCGGCGGCCCGTAATGCTTGTAGGCATGTTTTTGATGCTTCCAGTAATGCTTGTCATGTCCATGTCCATGGCCGCGGCCGTGACCATGATCGCGATCCGCAAATGCCGGACCCGCACCAAGCAGCACTGCCGTTAATACTGCGCCAGTCAGGAATTTCATGATGGTCTCCTTTGTTCGGGAAAGCGTTACGGCTTTCCGGTTGCCCCTGTCGATTCCTGTTGTTGTGACTCGTGAGTACCGGTCACGGAGCAAAGTCTAGGCGGCAATCTTCGATAACAATGTGAGCGTTTGTAAGAAGTTGTAACTCGTCCGGGGAGTGAAATAAATAATATATAAATCAAATACTTAAACTGTATTTTCCCCACTGACCCAGGGTGTGGATACGGTCCTGTCCGATGATGTCCTGCAGTATGCGCGGTGTTGCCGGCGTGGTTGAAAACTGCAAAGCCTGCGGCGCCACGGCAGCGATACCCGCGCGGGTCTCGGTATTGGTGAGTGCGGCGGCGAGCGCCTCCGGATCGCTCCACACCATTTTTCCGCTCTCGGTGCGCAGATAAATCCGTCCGCTGTCGCGGTCGGCGAAGTTCACCGCGGGCAATCGGCTGACGCAAGCGGCGAGGAAACGTGTGTTGTTTTCAGGAGCCATGTCGGCCACGCCGGGATGGACTTCCTGCGCCGTTTTGGCCTCGACATTGATGCGGCGGTAACGGTCGACGTCGAGCAGGCCTTTGACGTCGAGCACGTTCATTTCGCCGTTCCAGCCAAAAGCCACGGTGCGCGGCCGTTCGCCAAGCGCCACGCTGTTGTCGAGGAATTCGTAATGCACCTTTTTGTCACCGGCCAGCGCCCAGGTAAAAAACACTTCGGGCATGCCGGTGTAGGCCTCGATGTTGTGCGCCAGCAGGTCATCGACGGCCTTGTAACGGCCGACCTCCAGGCCGCGGGTCCATGCGCGTTCGACGGTGGCCTCGGGCGGGGTGAGCATGAAAAACAGGTACACCAGATTGCCGAAACGCGTCAGCAGATTGCTGCCGGCGACATCCGACGCCGGGGCGAAGGTGTCAAAACGGAAACGGTCGATCAGCAGATGTGACATCGCGCCGCGCGCCGCCTTGCGCGCCATGGTGCGGTCGAGTTTGTGGTCGACGATCTGCAGTTCGTGGCCGCTCAAGGCACCGGCATATTTGTAGGCCGTGCCCAGCGTGGCGTAATCGAGCAGGAATTTGCGGAAAATGTCCGGGCTGATCAGCGCGAAATCATCCCAGCTGATGCCGATGCGCGCCGCCAGCGCGCGCTGCAGCGGGCGCAGCGTACTTTTGCCGGCGGCGGAAGCGCCCTTGGTGTTCATCACCACTGGCTGCGGCTGTACCGGCAGCAGGCGGAAACCTTCGACCTTTGCCGCCTGTTGTACATAAGGTTCGATCAGACGGCCGATTTCCTCGCTGCCGTAATCGTTGGCGGCAAGGTCGGTGGCTACCGTCGCAATCAATCCACGATCACCCCAGATGCGGCCGTGGCGTGCGTGCATCGCCGAGGCGACGCGGGCCAGCGCCATGCATGCTGCCCGTTGCAGCGGATCGCTGGTGGCGAGTGCCCGTGCATCCCAGCGGCGGATCGCGCGCAGGTCGCTGGCTTCGGCTTCTTCCACCGGTGCCGTTGCCGTGCTGCGGAGCAGGGTTGACCAGAACCCGGTGCGTGGTTGCCGCGCAACCGGTGTATTGTCCTGCAGACCGTAGTCGAGCATCGTGGCGACGGTATTAAACAACTGTGTGCGCAATGCATCATGGGCATCGCGGATTTCCGCCATGTGCGGCGCGATATGGCGGGTGAGGATGGTTTCGCTGATACGGCGGAAGTTGATGCCGAGGTCTTCGGTTTTCTGGCCGTCATCGACGCTGAAATCCGCGGTGACCCGCGCCAGCAATTCATGCACCACCAGCCGTTCCGGGCGGAACACCACCAGGTCTTCCGCGGCGAGTCCCGTCAGGTCAGCGAGTTCGCGCGCCTGGCGCAACGTGGTCAGCACGTTTTCCGGGCGATACAGCGTGGCCAGCGGCAGCAGATCCTTCGGGATCTGCGATTGCAGTCCGGGATTCCAGGGGCCTTCAGGGGCGGTACTGCTGTCTTGGGGCAGATCGTGCATGGCGTGCTGTTCAGTTTACGCCGGGTCGCAGCAGGCCGTTGCGCGTGCCGGTGCTGCGCATCTGCATGCACTGCGCAGCCTTGAGCTGCGTATTCTGCGGCGAAGTCTCCTCCGCCATCAGATTGCCCGGACTGTTGTCATGTGCGCCGCTGTCCATCAGCACATGCACCAGTTCGTGGGCGATGACCTGCCCCAGGTCGCGCGCGCCGCGGGCGATCCACACCGTGTCGCTGAGTTCGGGGCGGCTGCGGCTGTTGCCGCGGCCGATGGCTTCAGCGTCGAAAGCCGGCACCTGGCGGGTGCCGGCGGTGAAATACAGCGTCGGTTTGGGCAGAGCCAGCGCGCGCGCCAGTTCGCGTGAGCGCGGCGTATCGAAATGGCGATGGGTTTCCGGCACGCTGATCTGCAGCAGTTCCGCGTCGGAAATCCGGATTTCACATTGCGCGAGCAATTTTGCCGCGCTGCGCAATGCCGCAGTCACTTCGGCGTCGTCCCAGCGATCGATATTGGCGACGCTCAGGCGCAAGGTCAGTTCAGAGGCGGTACTCGTTTGCGACGCCAAGTCGCTGATTGTGTGGCGACTCTCGATGGTGAAGGGTGTGGTAACTGCAACCTGAGCGTTGCTGGCGCATCCCCAACAGGCCAGCAGGCCCAGTGCAATCCGGATGCGGCGAGCGATCAGCACAGGCTGGTGACAAGCGCCGCAAGCTGCCGGCATGCTGAAAAAATAGGCAATCTAACGTGGTCCGGGGCGTGGCGCAGGTTCATACGCGGATTTTTGCGGTTGCTCACAGACATATCCACAGAAATTGTGAATGAATTTTTACAGCATGCACCGGAATGGTGAGTTCTGCCGGCGCTGTTGCAATCTGCAGGCCGCAATGTTGACGAGCGTTATCAGTACGGCATAAAAAACGCCACGGGGAAAACCAATTATTCCCCTTTAAAAACAGGTATTTGCGCACTGTAAAAAAGCCTTAATAAAAGCCCATTTGCGTCAATCACTTAGCGTCAGTTTGCCCGTGGCATTGATCGAGGCTGCAATCTCCGGTTGACATTCGCAGCCCTGTTTTGTTTGCCACTTTTGAGCGCTGCTCGATGCGAGATATCAACATGCTCCGGAATCCGGCTGTCAAGACCTTTTAAGTCGATTTTTTGCTGCTGCGGGGTTAACAGGCCCTAAGCTCAGAGGCCGTGTACGAAGCTTTCGATGCCTTTGAGCAGCATTTCCACGGCAATCGCGGTCAGCAGCAGGCCCATCAGCCGGTCCATCGCGGCCAGGCCGCGGCTGCCGAGCAGGCGCGCAATGCGCCCCGAGGCAAGCAGCAACAGCAGGGTGATCAAGCTGGCGACGAGCAGGGCGAGTATCCAGTCGGTGATGCGATCGGGGGCGCGTGACACCAGCAGGACCACCGTGGCAATGGCCGAGGGGCCGGCAATCGAGGGAATCGCCAGCGGCACGATGAAGGGTTCGGCTTCGATTTCATCGGCGCCGAACACGCCTTCCGGATGTTTGAAAATGAGCCGCAGCGCAATGATGAACAGGATCACGCCGCCGGCGATATTGAGCGAAGTATCCGAAAGCCCCAGCAACATGAGGAACCAGCGCCCGAAAAACACGAAAAACAGCAGCAGGCCGAAGGCGATGGCGCATTCGCGCACGATGACCCGGCTGCGGCGCTGCGGCGGGACTTTTTTCAGCAGCGACACGAACAGCGGGATGTTGCCCAGCGGATCCATCACCAGCAGGATGATGACCGTGGCGGAGGCGAGCGAGATGTCCATGCCCGCAGTCTACTGCAGGGGCTTAGAATCCGAACAGGTTGCGCCGGGCGTGCTGCAGATGGGTGAGGATGGCGGCGCGTGCCGACTCGGCATCGCGCGCCTTCAGCGCAGTCACGATGGCGCGGTGTTCCTGCTGGTATTTGAGGCGCCGTTCCGGGGTGACGACGCGATCCTTGAGCTTGCCCCATTCGGTCTGGTGACGGACGGCGGTGGCCATGTCGAAGACGCGGGTGACAAAACGGTTGTGCGTGGCAGCGGCGAGCGCCTGATGCAGGGCCGCGTCCCAGACTTCGAAGTCATCCAGCGTGGTACCGCGCTCGGCGCGATCGAGGCAGATTTCCATGCGCTCGAAATCGGCTGGCGTGGCATTGGTGACGATCAATTCCGCCATCGCCGGCTCCAACCGCATACGCGCCTCCATCAGTTCGGCGGGGCTGGTGTGGGTGATGCTGTCGGCGGGAAAACCGCCGGTGTCGGCCAGAAAGGTGCCGCGGCCGACATGGCGGGTGATCGCACCTTCGGCTTCGAGCTGCGCCAGCGTCTTGCGCACGGTATTGCGCGGCAGCGCGAAGCGCGTCGCCAGTTCACGTTCGGTGGGCAGTTTGCCGCCGGGGCCGACGGCGCCCTGCGCCACGGCCTCAAGCAGAAAGGCGCGGATTTCCTGCGCGCCGTCGCGTTTGCCGCTGCGGCGTGGTGGTGTGGGTTCGGATCGGCGGATGGTGGTCATGAGGGTAACGGGTCGTGCGCGGATTGTGCATGGTCTGACCAATCCGGTCAATTGGTTCATAAAATCCGGGTAATCACCAACCATAAATCGGTATATGTCCGCTAATGGATGGTCGTTTACTCTCTTGTGCGCTGCGTCAGGCCGTTTCCCGCCGGAGGCAAGTCAATTCAACCAATTTGGCCAAATGATTGACTATTGGTTGGGTCAGGGCTAGGATTCCCGACGCTTTGGTCGTGTTGCGCAAGGTTCCGGAAAGGTGCGCAACGCAGCGATTCCATCAATCAAACAATCAATTCAGTGCGAGGGGACATGTCCGCAGCAGGTTCTGCGCCGGTCAGACTGGCGGTTATTTCCGAGGGCGTCAACGCGTGGCCGCTGTATGTCGCGCAGGGACGCAACCTGTTTGCGGCCGAAGGCGTGGCGGTTGACGTCACGCTGACCGGATCCTCGACGCATCAACTGGAGCAGATGCGCAGCGGCGGTTACGACATCGGTTTTCAGCAGTCTGATCATGTGGTGCGCGCCGTTGAAACCGGCAGCGATCTCTGCATCGTGATGGCCCAGGGCCATGCGCCGGAACTCTCATTGGTCGTCGCGGCCGGCATCAAAACCCTGAAAGACCTGCGCGGCCGCGACATCGCGGTGGACGGGGCGAATACCGGTTATGCGCTGCTGCTGCGCAAGCTGCTCGCCGAAAACGGCATGGGCAAAAACGATTACAACTTCCTCGAAATCGGCGGATCGCAGGAACGCTTCGATGCGCTGAAAATGGGCCGCGCCATCGCGAGCTGGTTGAATCCGCCCTTCGACCGCAACCTCATTGCGGCGGGTTTTGCTTCGCTGGGTGCGACCACCACATTTTTTCCGACGTACCCCGGTTCGATCGCGGCGACGCGGCGCTCCTGGGCGGCGCAGAATGCCGATCGCCTGGTGGCCTTCATCCGTGCTTTTCGCGTCGCTTGTCACTGGTTGCGCGATCCCGCACACAAGGCCGAGGCCATCACCCTGCTGCCGCAGCGCCTGAACATTTCCGCAGACTTGGCCAGTCGCGCCTTTGATGCCTTCGTCAAAAAACCATTGCCGCAGATTGATGCGGCCGGACTGCAGCAGGTGATCGACGTATATTGGCAGGCCGAGGGTTTGCCCCTGCCCAAGGGCGCAGCGGAAAAATACATGGATTTGTCCTACCAGCAGCGCGCGGGTATTTAAAACTCATCAAAACAATCTGGCCGGAGGAGATCATGGAAAAACTGAAACTGGCAGTGCAGGGCACGATGCTGGGTGCGATATTCGGTGCTGCTTTGATTGCAGTGCCGGCGCTGGCCGCGGAATCGGCCGACCAGTTCCCGTCGAAACCCATCCGCATCATGGGTCAGGGCGCGGGCAGCACCGCGGATTACCTGTCGCGCTATATCGGTCATCGACTGACTGAGCGTTGGGGCCAGGCGGTGGTGGTCGACAACCGCGCCGGTGCCGGTGGCACCCTCGCGGCCGAAGTGGTGGCCAAGGCGACGCCTGACGGTTATTCACTGATCATGGGCCATGCCGGGCCGATGGTCAGTGCGGTTTCCCTGTACAAAAACCTGCCCTACGATCCGCTGAAGGATTTTTCGCCGATCACCAGGACGGCGAGCGGCGTCACGGTGCTGGTGGTGCATCCTTCCGTGCCGGCAAAAAACATTCCGGAACTGGTGGCCCTGTCGAAGCAGCGCAACCTGAGTTATGCCTCCGCCGGCAACGGCACGGTCAGCCATCTCACCGGTGAACTGTTCAAGCAGGTGGCCAAGGTCGATGTGCAGCACATTCCGTACAAGAGCGCGGGTTTTGCGCTGACGTCCATCCTCTCCGGCGAGACACAGATTTCCTTCCTGTCACCGGTCACCGCTTATGCGCAACTGAAATCAGGCAAGGTGCGCGCGCTGGCGGTGTCGAGCAAGGAACGGTTTTCGGGCGCGCCGGACATTCCGAGTACTGTCGAAGCGGGCATCTCCGGCATGGAAGCGGAACTCTGGTTCGGTCTGTTCACCACGGCCAAAGTGCCGAAGCCCATCGTCGCCAAACTGCATAAGGAAATCACCGGCATCCTCAGTACGGAAGAGGTCAAGGCGCAGTTGTTGCAGCGGGGTGCGATTGCTTCACCGACCACACCAGAAGAACTGCAGGCCTATGTCAAAAGCGAACTGGCGAAGTGGACGCCGATCATCAAGGCTGCGGGCATCAAGGCGGACTGAAAGACAGTGCTGAGTGATGAATGATGAGTGATGAGCGCACAGCGTATTTATATAAGTATTTGATTTAATTGGAGAATTTTAATGGCGCGTAAAAAAGCCAAGCCGGTGGAACCCAAGAAGATCAAGGCCTCGGGCATTGATCCGAAGAAGCGTATTTCTTCGGCGCCGGATGTGTTGTTCGATCCGGCGAATCCGGGGCATCGCTGGGAACGTCCCTTGCAGGCGCCGGGTCGCATGCAGGTCGACTTTGAAGAACGGGTTGATTTCCGCCGCCTGCATGAATATCGGCTGGCGCGCACGCGCAATGCGCTGAAAAAATCCAAGCTCGGCGCACTGCTGGTGTTCGACCAGATCAACATGCGTTACATCTCGAGCACGGTGATCGGCGAATGGGCGCGCGACAAACTGACGCGCTGGTGCCTGTTGACCGGCAACGGCGAACCCTGGGTCTGGGATTTCGGCTCCGCGGTGCGCCACCACAAACTGTATGCGCCCTGGCTGCCGAAAAACCACAACATTCCGGGGCTTGCCGGTTTGCGTGGTGCGGTGTCGCCGAAAGTGGGGTTGTTCGAGGCGGCGGCGAAAGAGATTTACGACATCCTGAAGCAGGAAGGGGTCGCCGACATGCCGATCGGTATCGACGTCGTCGAGCCGCCCTTCCTGTTCGCGCTGCAGAAGCTGGGCCTGAAGGTGATGGACGGGCAGCAGGTGATGCTCGATGCGCGCGAAATCAAGAGTTACGACGAAATCACCCTGCTCAACACCGCGGCGGCGATGGGTGACGGTGTGTATCAGGATATTTTCGAGGCGCTGAAGCCGGGTATTCGCGAAAACGAAGTGGTGGCGATGGCGGCCAAACGTTTTTACGAAATGGGTTCGGACTGCGTCGAGGCGGTGAATGCCATTGCCGGCGAACGCTGCAGCCCGCATCCGCATAATTTCACGGACAGGATGATCCGTCCCGGCGACCAGGCCTACTTCGACCTGATCCATTCCTATATGGGTTACAAGACTTGTTACTACCGCACCTTTACGGTGGGCAGTGCGACGCCGGCCCAGCACGATGCCTACAAACGGGCGCGGCGCTGGATGGATGATGCGATCGGCATGCTGAAACCTGGTGTATCCACCGATGCAGTCGCAAAAATGTTTCCGAAATGCACCGAAATCGGTTTCGAGACCGAGATGGCAGCCTTCGGCTTGAATTTCTGTCACGGCCTGGGTCTCGGCCTGCACGAGCGGCCGCTGATCTCGCGCCTGAACTCGTTCAAGGATCCATACGAACTGAAGGCCGGCATGGTGTTCGCGGTTGAAACCTTCTGCCCGGCCAGGGACGGCGTGTCGGCGGCGCGGATTGAAGAGGAAGTGGTGCTGACACCGGATGGCGCGAAGATCATCACACTGTTCCCGGCGCAGGAATTGCCGATTGCTAATAAATACTAACTGCGTGAACGGGTGAATAGTGAACGGGTGAAATCCCCCTCTCCCCAACCCTCTCCCCCTGCCGGGGGAGAGGGAGTTTCCAGGGCTTACTCGTTCACCCGTTCACCGTTCACTCGTTCACGATTTTTGGAAATAAAAAATGGATACCTCAGTAAAACGTAAGAAAACCTCTGGTACGACAGAAGACGATATCGGTCGCGATATTCGGCTTGAGCTGTTCCGCATGCAGCTGGAACTGCGGCTGTGCGAAAAACGCGCCTATGACCTGTTCCTGCAGAATCTGATCAAGGGCACCAGCCATCTGTCACTGGGGCAGGAGGCGATTGCCGCGGCCTTCGGCGTGGCGATGCGGCCCGATGACTACACTTTCTGCACTTACCGCGGCCATGCCCACACGCTCGCGCGCGGTGCGTCGATGACCGGCGTGCTGGGTGAACTGATGGGCCGAGAATGCGGCCTCTTGGGCGGCAAAGGCGGTTCGATGCACCTGACCGATGTCAGCAAGGGCGCGATGGGTTCCTACGCCATCATCGGCGCACATCTGCCGGTGGCGGCGGGTGCGGCCTGGAGCGCGCAGTACCGCGGCACCGAACAGGTGGCCGTGTGTTTTTTCGGTGACGGCACCACCAACATCGGTGCTTTCCACGAGGCGCTGAATTTCTCCGTGGTGTGGAAGCTGCCGGTGATTTTTGTCTGTGAAAACAATCTGTACATGGAATACACGCCGATCAGTGCGGTGACCGCGGTGGAGCACCCGGCGGCGGATCGGGCGGCGGCATACAACCTCGAAAAAATTGTCGTCGACGGCAACGATGCCGACGCGATGTATCGCACTGCCACCAAATACATAACACGTGCACGCAAGGGCGGTGGGCCGGCGCTGATCGAGGCGATGACCTACCGCCACTCGGGCCACTCGCGCGCAGACCCGGGAAAATACCGGCCCGAGGGTGAATTGGAAAAATGGCTGGAACGCGACCCGATCAAGATTTACCGCGAACGTCTGCTCGGCCTGGGCATTGTCGAGGCCACGCTGACGGACATCGAGGGTGAAGTGATGCAGCAGGTGAATGAGGCGACCGAAGCCGCCAAGGCCTCGGCGCCGCCGTCGCTGGACGGTATTTATCAACATGTGTGGGCTGACGGGGGTGCCGCATGGCGGAACTGACTTACCGCGACGCGGTGGCTGCGGGCATCGCGCAGGAAATGGAGCGCGACGAACGCGTGGTGTTTCTGGGCGAAGACGTGGCGCATGCCGGCGGCGTGTTCAAGGCGACGGTCGGGCTGCTCGACAAATTTGGCGAGAAGCGTGTGCGTGACTGCCCGATTTCGGAGCAGGCGATTCTGGGTGCGGCGATGGGGGCGGCGATGACCGGATTGCGACCGATTGCCGAAATCATGTTTTCTGATTTCCTTGCGGTGTGCTGGGACATTGTCGCCAACGAAATTGCAAAATCGCGGTACATGACCAACGGCCAGGTGCAGATGCCGCTGGTGATCCGCACCGCCAACGGCGCGGGTTCGCGTTTCGGCGCGCAGCACTCACAGTCGGTGGAGAACTGGGCGATGATGATTCCGGGCATCAAGGTCGTGGCGCCCGCATTTCCCGCCGACGTCAAAGGCCTGATTGCCGCGGCCGTGCGCGACGAGGATCCGGTACTGATTTTCGAGCAGAAATCGTTGTACCCGATGAAGGGTGAAGTGCCTGATGGTGAACATGTCGATGAACTGGGCAAGGCACGTGTGCTGCGCCGGGGCAAGGACTGCACGATTGTTGCGCTGGCCCTGATGGTGCATCGCGCACTGGCCGCCGCCGAAATCCTTGAAAAGGAACACGGCATTTCCTGCACCGTGATCGACGTGCGTTCGCTGGTGCCGCTGGACACGGTGACGATTCTTGCCGAGGTTGCGGCGACCGGTCGACTGGTGACCATCGAGGAAAACCCGCGGCTCTGCGGCTGGGGCGCGGAAATCGCATCAATCATCGCTGACGAGTGTTTCTGGGAACTCGATGGCCCGATCATCCGCATCACCACGCCGCATATCCCGCTGCCGTCCGCCGACCGCCTGGAAGACAACACGATCCCGTCGGTAGAGCGCATCGTGCGCGAGATCAGCGAAAGAATTGATTAAATTCAAAAGATTTAACCGCCAAGACGCCAAGGCCGCCAAGAAAACCTTTTAAAACATTAAAAGTTTTTGCTTTTGTTCTTCTTGGCGCTCTTGGCGTCTTGGCGGTAAAAAAGTTTTAGCGTCTTTGCGGTAAATAAAGATTTTCAGGAGTAAAAGATGGACATCATCATGCCGCAGCTCGGCGAAACCGTGACCGAGGGCGTAGTCACCAAGTGGTATAAAAAAGTCGGCGATACGATCAAGGCCGACGAGACCTTGTTTGATGTGGAAACCGACAAGGTCAGCACCGAAATCCCGTCGCCGGTGGCCGGCGTGGTGGCCGAGATCGTGGTCGCCGAGGGTATTACTGCCAAGGTTGGTGTGCGCCTGGCGGTGATCCGTGAAGCTGGCGTGGAAAAAGCGGCGGCAAAGCCGGTTGCAACGGCAAGTGCTGCGCCGGTTACGGCGGCGGCACCTGTGGCAGCACGTGCTGCGGCCGTGCCGAAAGTGAATGCAGCTGATCGCCTGTCACCAGTGGTGCGGCGACTCGTGGCAGAGCACAGCCTGAATCCTTCGGACATCGCAGGCACTGGTCGCGACGGTCGTATTACCCGTGAAGATGTCACCGAATTCATCGCCCGCCGCGGTACGCGTCCTGCCGCCGCACCATCGGCAATGCCTGCGCCGGTGGCAGCAGGACAGACCGTGGCTTTCAACAGCGTACGCAAACGCGTCGCCGAAAATACCGCGAAGTCCTGGCATACCGCGCCGCATGTGCTGCAGGTGGTGGAGGCTGATTTTCATCGTGTCGATGCCGCGCGCAAGCTGCATGGCGCCGACTGGAAACGCCGCGAAGGTTTCGCGTTGACTTATCTGCCGTTCATCGTGCGTGCGGTGTCGATTGCGCTGGGCAAGTTCCCCAAGCTCAACGCCAGTTTGCAGGGCGACGGCCTGGCATTGCATCGCCGCATCAACATCGGCATCGCGGTGGATCTCAATTTCGACGGCCTGCTGGTGCCGGTGCTGAAGGATGTGCCGGCCAAATCGCTGCCGCAGATCGCGAAGGAGATCAACGATCTTGCGCAGCGCGCTCGCAGCGGAAAACTCCGTCCCGACGAAATGACAGAGGGCACGTACACGATTACCAACAACGGTGCTTTCGGTACCGTGATCACCGCGCCGATCATCAACCAGCCGCAGGTGGCGATTCTGTCCGCCGACGGCATCCGCAAAAAACCGGTGGTGATCGAAGCCGCGGACGGCGATTCCATTGCCATCCGCCCGGTGGGTGTGCTGGCGCAGAGTTTTGACCACCGCGCGGTGGACGGTTCCTACTCGGCGGCATTCCTGGCTGAAGTAAAAAACGTGATCGAGACGCGTAACTGGGAACAGGCGCTGTCGGCATGAGTAATTCAGTGAACGGGTGAACAAGTGAACGAGTGAACGGGTAAAAAGTGGGTTTACTCGTTCACGTTTTTAGATTTTTCGAGGGTATTTCAATGGCAAACATGAAAAAACACAAACTTGGCTGGATCGGTATTGGTCGCATGGGTTATGCAATGGCGGAGCGGCTGGCGAAAGCGGGTTGCGACATCACGGTGTGGAATCGCACCAAATCGAAGGCCGAGCCGCTGGCGAAATCCGGCGCCAAGGTCGCGGACAATCTGACCGACCTCGCGGGCTGCGACATCGTGTTCACCATGGTGTCCACCGGCAAGGACGTCAAGGAAGTATTGTTTGGCGCCAATGGCGTGATGTCCAAGGGCGGCAAACCAAAAATCATCGTCGACAGCACCTCGATTTCGCTGGAGGAATCCGCCGAGATCCGCGCCAAGCTGGGCGAGAAGGGCATCAAGATGCTGGCTTCGCCGGTGTCCGGCAATGCCAAGGTCATCAAGGCCGGCAAGCTGACGGTAGTGGCTTCAGGCCCCCAGGATGCCTTTGATGCCGTCAGCCCGTACCTTGAGGCCATCGGCCGCGGCGTGTCTTACGTCGGCGACGGCGAGCTGTCGCGCATCGCCAAGATCTGCCACAACGTGATGCTCGGCGTGGTGATCCAGAACCTGTGCGAAATCACCATACTCGCCGAAAAAACCGGCATGAAACGCCACGCCTTCCTCGACTTCCTCAATAAAAGCGTGATGGGCTCGATGTTCACCGCCTACAAGACGCCGGCGCTGTCCAATCTCGATTTCCACGTGACTTTTACCCCGGAACTGCTGCGCAAGGATATCGACCTTGGGCTGGCCGCCGGCCGCACCCACGGGGTGCCGATGCCCACCACCAGCGTCACACGCGACATGGTGCAAACCCTGATCGGTAACGGTTATGATCAGGACTTCTCGCAACTGCTGCTGCTGCAAGCCAGGGCTTCGGGCATCGAACTCAAGCCGGAGAATGTGGAGATTGGTGACGGGCTCTGATCGTTTGGCCCTGATCGTTTATATCAAGGAGGAGGTTGTCGTGAATAAAATCAATAAGATGGTGTTGGTGCTGCTGGCGACTGCCGCGGCGCAGGTGACGGCGGCGGATTTCCCGACCAAACCGGTGCGCTTCATCGTGGCGTTTCCGCCGGGCAGTGCGACGGATATCGTCGGCCGGCTTTATACCCAGAAATGGACGGAGATGTGGGGGCAGACCGTGCTCGCCGACAATCGTCCGGGTGCGGGCGGTTCCATCGCCGCCGCGATCGCCGCGAAGGCTACGCCGGACGGTTACACGCTGCTGATGCATTCTTCCGGCCATACGGTGAATCCCTCGCTCTACGCCAAGTTGCCGTTCGACACGCTGAAGGATTTTGTCGATATCGGCCCGCTGGCGCAGCAGCCCAATGTCATGGTGACCCACCCGAGTTCGCCGTACAAGACCGTTCAGGACGTGCTGGCGGCGGCCAAGGCCAAACCCGGCACGCTCAATTTTGCCTCGGCGGGCGTCGGCAGCGGGACCCACCTCAACCTCGAGAAACTCAAGCTGATGGCCAAGGTCAACATGACCCATGTGCCGTACAAGGGTTCGGCCGAGGCGCTGGGCGACGTGGTCGGCGGTCGCGTCGATTTCTACTTTGCGCCGGTGTCAACGATGCAGGGGCAGTTGCAGGCGGGCAAGATCCGCGCCATCGCGGTGAGCACGGCAAAACGCAGCAGCGTACTGCCCAATGTGCCGACCATCGCCGAATCGGGCGTGCCCGGATTCGAGTTTTCGCTGTGGTTCGGCATCTGGGCGCCGACCGGCGTGCCGCAGCCGGTGATTGCCAAAATCGCCAATTCGATCAAGGCGGCGGGCAATGATCCGGTGATCAAGGCAAAACTGGCGGGCCTGGGCAACGAACCGATGGAAATGACGCCAGCGCAGTTTGCCAAATTTGTGCGCGAGGAAATCAAAACCGGGGCGACGGTGCTGCAGGCAGCCGGCATCAAACCGCAGTAAACCGGCTGGTTTGCCGGTTCTCCGGTCAACGACAGGCGGCGCTGCATGCGCCGCCTGTTTTTTGTGAGGGCGCACAGCATGAAATTCCGCCGTCTCGGCAAAATGGGTCCCGAGGTTTCCGCCATCGGCATGGGCCGCGGCGCAACGCCCGTGCAGTTCGATACGCCGCTGGAAGCGGACTTCAACGCGGCCATCGCCCGCGCCTTCGACCTGGGCATCAACCTGTACGACACCTCCGATGCCTACTGGGGCGCGCGCCACGAAGTGCTGCTGGGCCGCGCGCTGAAGCCGCATCGCAATCGGGTGCTGATCGCCTCCAAGTTCGGCAACATCGATCTGCCCGACGGCAAAAAAGGCACCAACGGCCGGCCGGAATATGTTTTTGAATGTTGTGACGCCAGCCTGCAGCGGCTGGGCACTGACGTCATCGACCTCTATTACCTGCACCGTGTTGATCCCGGCGTGCCGATCGAGGAAACCGTTGGCGCGATGGGAGAACTGGTCAGGCGGGGCAAGGTGCGCTGGATCGGTCTGTGCGAGGCGGGTGTCAACACCTTGCAGCGTGCGCACCGCGAACATCCGGTGACGGTGCTGCAGACCGAATATTCGCTGTGGTACCGCGAAGTGGAGCAGGAGATCCTGCCGGCGTGCAAAAAACTCGGCATCGGTTACGTGGCGTATGCGCCGCTGGGCCGCGGCCTGCTCACCGGCAACATCAAAAGCGTGGATGATCTGCCGGAAGGCGACCGGCGGCGGCGCAATCCGCGTTTCCTGCCGGAAAACCTGGCGCGTAATGTCGAACTGGTCCGCCAACTGGAGACGATTGCGCGGCGTATTGACGCAACGCCTGCGCAGCTTGCGCTGACCTGGTTGCTGGCGCAGCAGGATTTTATGGTGGCCATTCCCGGCACCAACCGCGCGGTAAACGTCGAACTGAATGCCGCGGCTGCGGAACTGGAGCTGCCGGCGGGGGTGCGCGCGGAACTGGATGCGGTTTTTGCCATCGGCGCCGGGGCCGGTGCACGCTACGGGGCGCAGGTCTTGAAGGGGATGGGATTATGAACACCACTGCTGTGAATCCGCTGAATCTGGAGCCGCGTCTTCAGGCCATCCTGCAGCAGGACTATCCGCGGTTTTCCGACACCGAATACGCGCGTCGCCACCGGGCGCTGGCAGCCGCCATGGAAAAACACGGCTGTGATCATCTGCTGGTGGTGACTGACCATCGCACCGGCAATGCCGTGCAATGGGCGACCGGCTGGCCGGGCACGGTCGAGGCTTATGTCATTTTCAAACCCGCCGAACAGATGCTCATGCATATGGAGTGGTACAACCACTTCCCGCTGGGACGGAAAATCGCCCGGGATGTCGATGTGCGCTGGGGAGAACATCAGGGCATCGCCAAAACCATTGCCGAGTTGAAGAATCGCGGCGCAAAACGGGTCGGCATTATCGGCCCGCTGACGGTGCCCAAGTACCGCCAGCTGGAAGCGGTGTTCGATATGGTGTTGCTGGATGCGGAGTACACGCAGTTGCGCATGCGCAAGTCGGAGGAGGAAATCGACTGGCTGCGCATCGGCGCCGCATTGTCCGATGCCGGATTACGCGCGCTGGTGGCCGGCACAGGCGTGGGCATGGATGAGCGCGAACTCGGAGCGCTGGTTGAAAGCGCTTACGTCAAACTCGGCGGCACGACCATGATCCACTACATCGGCGTAACCTCAATGACGCAACCGCATATTTTTGTGCCGCCGCAGCATCCTTCCCCGCGCAAGGTGCAGTCCGGTGACATCGTGTTTTGTGAGCTGTCCGCCTATTGGTGGGATTATCCGGGGCAGGTCCTGCGTACCTTCACAGTGGATGCCGATCCGACACCGCGTTACGCCGATCTGCATGCGACCGCCGAGGCGACCTTTGATGCGGTGACCAGGGTGTTGCGGCACGGCGCCGCGATGCAGGACATCATCGATGCCACCGGACTGATCGAAAAGCGCGGTTACACCGTCTGTGACGATCTGGTGCACGGTTTTGGCGGTGGTTATTTCCAGCCCATCATCGGCACCAGGAGCCGCATGGCGGGACGCGCGCTGCCGCAGATGACGCTGGAGGAAAACATGACGGTGGTGGTGCAGCCCAATCCGGTGAGCACTGAAGGTGACGAATCCCGGCGTGCCGGTGTTCAGGTTGGCGAGTTGCTGCGCATCACCCGTGATGGTTGTGAGCGCCTGCACCGTGCGCCGCGTGGCTTGTTTCGCGCCGGAGATAAAATTTAATCAATAAAAACAATTACTTGTGGCCCTCTTGGTAGAGGCGCGGTTTACCGGCGTTGTAGATGATGGTTGGAATAGAATCTGATCTGACTCAGCGTGGCAGCAGACTGCGCGAGTGCCGAGGGCGTCTCAGCTGCGCACAAGGAGGAGTACATGAGCAATACTATTTCCGTGACGCTGACCGTGAACGGCAAGCGTCAAACCATTACCGCGGCTCCCGATACCCCGCTGCTGTGGGTGCTGCGCGAAGAACTGAAGCTGACCGGCACCAAATTCGGCTGCGGGGTCGGCCAGTGCGGCGCCTGCACCGTGCACCTTAACGGTGAGCCGACCCAGTCCTGCCTTCATGCACTCAAGGATGTCAACGGCAAGACAGTCACCACGATCGAGGGGCTGTCACCCGATTCCAGCCATCCGCTGCAGAAGGCCTGGCTCGTGGAACAGGTGCCGCAATGCGGTTACTGTCAGTCGGGTCAGATCATGCGTGCGGCGGGATTGCTGAAGCAGAATCCGCGACCGACGCGCGCAGAGATTGTCGAGTACATGAGCCCGAACATCTGCCGATGCGGTACTTATGTGCGCATCGCCAGCGCGATCGAACGCGCGGCACGGGAAACGGGAGCGCAATCATGAAAATAAACACTGCAAAAAAACCGGTCAATGCCGGTCGCCGCCGGTTCATGGTCGGCACTGCGGGCCTGACCTTCGGTGTTGCTGTGGCAACGCCGGGACTTCAGCATTTGATGGCGGGCGCCGCTGAAGCCGCTGCGATGAACAATGCGGGCAGCGTGAGGCTCAACAACTGGGTCACGGTGTTCACCGACGGCACGGTGGCGATCATGTCGCCTGCAGCGGAGATGGGGCAGGGCTCGTTGACGGCGCTGCCGGTGATTGTCGCCGACGAAATGGACGCCGACTGGTCCAGGGTGCGCATCATTGCCGCACCGCCCAACGACAAACTCTACGGTAATCCGGCATTCCGTTTTCTGCAATACACCGCGGGCAGTGCGACGATAACCGGCTATTTCAACAATCTGCGGCAATTCGGCGCCCAGGTGCGCTACGTGCTGCTCGACAACGCGGCGCAGCGCTGGGGGGTGCCGCTGGCCGAAGTGGCGAGCGAACCCGGATACGCAGTGCATCCGCGGAGCGGGCGCCGCCTGTCGTATGGCGAGATCGCGGCTTTTGCCAAAGTCCCGGCGCAGGCTCCCGAGGTGACCGTTGAGCCGGTGGCCAAGGCGCAGTTCCGGCTGATCGGCAGGGATCTGCCGCGGGTGGATGTTGCCGGCAAGGTCAATGGCTCGGCGCAATACAGCATTGACGTGCAGGTGCCGGGCATGGTGTATGGCGCGATCCTGCGCGAGCCGATGGAAGGTGCCGCGCCGGAGAAAATCGATGACCGCGAGGCACGGGCGATCGACGGTGTGTTGCAGATTGTGCCGCTGAAATTCGGTGTCGGTGTGATCGCACAGAATCCCTGGGCGGCTTTCAAAGCGAAAAAGGCGCTCAAGGTCAGCTGGTCGCGCAAGGCCACCGGCTGGGGGTTTTCAAACGACAAGGGCTACGTGCAGTTTGCCGCCCTGGCCAAGGACCCGAACGCCAAGGGCGTGGCCTGGGAAACGGAGGGTGATGCTGCCGGCGCCATCGCCAAGGCAGCGACCGTGTTCGAAGGCGAATATCGCGCCGACTATGCCTACCACGCGCAGATGGAGCCGCTGAATTCAGTGGCAGCGGTTACTGCCGACGGCTGCGAGATCTGGTGTGGTACGCAAAGTCAGACCGTCGCCGTCACTGCTGCGGCTCAAGCGCTGGGCATTCCCGAAGCGAAAGTCAAATTCAACGGCATGCTGCTCGGCGGCGGGTTCGGCCGTCGCGGCAACCGTGACGTCGAGTTCATCGTCGATTCGGTGCTGATGTCGAAAGCGGCCGGCAAACCGGTCAAGGTGATATGGACGCGAGAGGACGACGTGCATAACGGCCGCTTCCGCCCGCTCTACGTGAACCGCATCCGCGCCGGTCTCGACAGCCAGGGCAAGATCGTCGCCTGGCATCACCGCGTGGTCAGCGATCGCGTGCTCGCTTTCATGGATCCGGTGCGTTACAAGGAATCCAAGGGCCGCGACAATATCGCCATGCGCGGCACGGAACTGCCGACCTACGACATCGCGCACCGGCTGGCGGAGGGACTGCAGCAGGACACAGGCATGCGTACTGCACCGTTGCGCGCCATCGGCGTCGGCCAGAACAGTTTTGCCAACGAAGTGTTCATCGATGAAGTGGCCGCAAAACTGGGCGTCGATCCGGTCGAATTCCGCATCCGGCAACTCGCCGGAACTCCGCGTGCGCAACGGGCGAAACAGGCCATTGAAGAGGTCGCGCGAATGGCGGGGTGGGGGCGCAAGCGCCAGGGACGTGGACTCGGTATGGCCTATCTCGATTACAGCGGCACACAGGTGGCGGGCATTGCCGAAGTGTCGCTGGCCAAAAACGGCAGTATCCGGGTGCATGATTTCTGGTGCGTCATTGACGCCGGGGTTGCGGTGCAGCCCGACAACATCATTGCGCAGACAGAGAGTTCAATTGTCTATGGCCTCGGACTGGCGCTGACTGAACGGATCGATATTGTCGATGGCGCGGTCAAGCAGTCGAACTTTTTTGACTATCACGTGCCGCGGATGCGCGATATTCCCAATATTCACATCAAGCTGGTGCAGACACGCAATCATCCCACGGGAGCCGGACAGATGGCGACGCCGCTGGTGCCTTCGGCCATCGCCAATGCGCTCTATCAGTTGACAGGGGTGCGGCTCCGGCAGCAGCCGCTGCTGCCGGAGCGCGTGCTGCATGCCATGGCTGAGGCGGGTGTCAGCATCGCGTGAGCCCGGATCGGGTGGATTTTGAAGCATTAACGTAACAACGGGGCCCGCGGGCCCCGTTGATTTTGTCGGCGCCGATGACGTTGTATCCATCGACGGGCATGTTGTTGATCTGCACCCGCATCACATGGGCGCGCGGCCCGCCGCAGGTTACAATTTCGGTCATGGCGCGACAGAAGATTGATAACAAACGCTGCGACATTGCGCTGCTGGTGGATGCCGAGGCGGGCGAACGCCGGGCATCCGGCCATTTTGTGCCGGAGCGCAGCAGTGTCGAGGCTTATCTCCTTGAAGCGCTGCGTGCGCAACGCCTGAATGTCACCGTGGTGCCCTTCGATGCGCAGGTGGATCCGGTGATTGCCGAACTGCGCGCGCTGAAACCGGGGCTGGTGTTCAACCTGACCGAGTGCGTGGACGGTGATCGTCGGCTGGACGCGGCGATTGCCGGCCTGCTCGATCTGCTGCAGATACCGTACACAGGGACCGGATTGAGCGGGCTCAGGCTGGCGCGCGACAAGGCATTGTCCAAACACATCGTTGCCGACCTTGGTGTCGGCGTGCCGCGGCATTTTGTCATTCCGCCGCGCGGCCCGATCCGCAACCCGCGCGTGCCGTATCCGTTAATTGTGAAACCGCAGTTCGGTGACGGGTCCGACGAGGTGCGGGGCAATTCACTGGTCAAGAACGAACGCGAGCTGGTGCAGCGCGTGCGTGTGCTGCGCAAACGTGTGGCGGCGCCGCTGATCTGCGAGGAGTTTATTGAAGGCTGCGACCTGTATGTCGCCCTGCTCGGCAGTACACCCGAGGTGATGCCGGCGGTGGAACTGGTGATCGGCCGCAAGGGGCGGGGTGCGCCGGAGTTTGCGTCGTACAAACTGAAAAACGACGGCGCCTATCGCACGCGCTGGCGGGTACGCTGGCGGGTGGCGAAACTGTCGCGCAATCTGCGGCGCGATGTGGAATCAGCGAGCCGCGCGATTTTCCAGGCGCTGAAACTGCGCGATTACGGCCGCGTCGATTACCGGCTGACGCCGGACGGGCGGCTGGTATTCCTCGAAGCCAATGCCAATCCGGACCTGCATCCACACGCGATGGGCAACAACGTGTGTTTTGCCGGGGTGACCTACGGCGATGCGCTGAAACGCATCATCGCTGCGGCACAGTTGCGTGTCGGGCGTAAAAATATCAATAAAAACAAATAGTTGAATATATCCACGCGATCTGTTTTTTGGCGCCGCACTACAACAACTCGATTCCGAACTGGCGCAGCAGCAGCGCGAACAGCCCGAAACAGATGATCGTGATCACCACGCAGGCGAGCAGGGTCAGCCAGAAGCCCAGCCGCGGCAACAGCGCCGGGAAAGCCAGGAACATCGGCAGCGTCGGCAGCACATACCAGAAGGTGTACCAGGCATGGTTGGCGATTTTCTCCTGCGGCTGGTTTTCCACGTAGAGCCAGATCAGCGCGAGAAGGGTCACCAGCGGCAGCGCGGCGACAAAACCGCCGAGTTTGTCGCTGCGTTTGGCCAGTTCGGAAACGGCCACAACGATCAGCGCGGTCAGGAAATATTTGGTGATCAGCCAGGTCATGCTTTTTCCTCCCGTCGCTACTTGATGGCGAATCGCACGGTGATTGCTTTTTTGCCGGCCGTGGTCAGTGCTGCGACCACCTTGGCGCCGCTCTGCAGCGTGATGCCCTTGGCGAGCAGCCGGTCTCCGGCGGGCACGAGGTCGGCTTCGGATTTTTCGGTACCCTTCAGCACCGTCAGCTTGCCGCTCATGCCAGCCGGGTTCAGCGGCTTGCCGTGGTCCTCGACGTAAATGATGGCGCCGTCGGAGTTGGCGACGAGTTCGAAAGACAGATCGCTGCTGGCCTGCACGATGCCGCCGTGTTTGGGTTTGGCGCCGCCGTGGGCCATGGCGACGTTGGTGCCGGCGACGGCGAGTCCCAGCGTAACTGCGGTGAGGATGGTTTTGATCATTGCAGTGTTCTCCTGGTGTGATGGGGCACCCTTGATGTCAGGCGGTGCCGCTGAACCTGTTGTACATGATGGGGCTGTCAATAGGCTTCCTGGGTTCCCTGTGTTTCCCGGGTCTCGGGTTTTGCATTGACCAGGCGGCCGGTCGCTTTCTCACCCAGCAGCCCGTAGAGCAGCGGCGTCAGCATTGTATCGAGGATGGTTGAGCTGACCAGTCCGCCGAAAATCACCACCGCAACCGGGTGCAGGATTTCCTTGCCCGGCGCATCGGCCGCGAACAGCAGCGGCGTCAGCGCGAAGGCGGCGACCAGTGCCGTCATCAGCACGGGGGTCAGGCGTTCCAGCGAGCCGCGCACGATCATTGCCTGGCCGAAGGTTTCGCCCTCGAATTTGCACAGATTGATGTAGTGGCTGATCTTGAGGATGCCGTTGCGCGAGGCAATCCCGGCGAGCGTGATGAAGCCGACCATCGAGGCCACCGACAGGCTGACGCCGGCGATCCACATTGCGACGACGCTGCCGATCAGCGCCAGCGGGATGTTGGCCATGACGATGCCGGCCAGCACCGCGGACTGGTAACGCGAATAAAGCACGAGGAACATCATCATCAGCGAGACCAGCGACAGGCCGAGGATCAGTTGTGTCGCCTGTTCCTGGGCCTGGAACTGGCCTTCGAGGCTGATGAAGGTGCCCTCCGGCAGAGTGGTCTTCGCGATCACGCCGCGGATGTCGCCGATCACACGGCCCATGTCGGAGCCGTCGGTGTTGGCATAGACGATGATGCGCCGGCGGCCGTTCTCACGGCCGATCTGGTTGGGACCGTCGGTTTCTTCAACGGTGGCGATCGCGGAAACCGGCAGTTTTCCGGAGGGTGTGTCGATCAGCAGTCGTGACAGGTCCTGCGGGCTGCGCCGGTCATCGGGCAGGCGCAGTACCAGTTCGTAGCGGCGGGAGCCTTCGACGATCTGAGCGCTGTGGGCGCCGTCGGTCAGCGCCTGCAGCACACGCAGGGCTTCGCCGGGTGCGAGGCCGGCCTGCGCCAGCCTGCGCTGGTCGAGTCGGACGGTGATCTGCGGGATCAGCACCTGTTTTTCGACGGTGAGATCGACCAGCCCCGGAACCGCACCGAGCTGCCGGCGCATCTGCTCGGCGAGTCCGCGCAGGGTGTCGGTGTCGTCACCGTAGATTTTCAGCGCGATCTGGGCGCGTACGCCCGAGAGCAGGTGATCGAGGCGGTGGGAGATCGGCTGGCCGATGGCCACCTGTGCCGGCAATACCGACAGGCGCTGCCGGATGTCGGCCATCACCGTTTCTCGGTTGCGCTCCGAACGTTTCAGGTCGACATCGATTTCCGCCGAGTGCACGCCTTCGGCATGCTCGTCCAGTTCAGCGCGGCCGGTGCGGCGCCCGACCTGGGTTACTTCCGGAACTTCCCGGATCAGGCTTTCGGCTACGGCGCCGACGCGGTTGGCCTCGGCGAGCGAGGTGCCGGGGTTGAGCATCAGCGACAGCACCAGCGAGCCCTCGTTGAAGGCGGGCAGGAACAGTCGCGGGAAAAACGGCACGCTGGCCGCCGTCAAGGCCACTGCCAGCAGCGCGGCGCCGATCAGCAGCTTCGCGCGGGGGAAAGACCAGGCCAGCAGCCGTCCGTCCTGGTGTTTGAGCCAGGCGACCAGGGGTGTGTCGCCGTGGTCGAGGCGTTTCATCCGCGGCAGCAGGTAGTAACACATTACCGGCGTGACCGTCATCGACACCAGCATCGAGGCGAGGATCGACACGATGTAGGCGATGCCCAGCGGCGAAAACAGCCTGCCTTCGATGCCGGGCAGCGCGAACAGCGGCACGAACACCAGCACAACGATGATCGTCGCGTAGAGGATGCCGGAACGCACCTCGACGCTGGCGCGTTCAACCACCGTGTGCAGCGGCAGCGGGTTCGCGAGGGCGCGGTTCTGACGCAGGCGGCGCAGGATGTTCTCGACACCGACCACCGCGTCATCGACCAGTTCGCCGATGGCGATGGCGAGTCCGCCCAGCGTCATCACGTTGATCGACTGGCCGAGCAGTTGGAAGACGAGTGCCGTCACCGCCAGTGACAGCGGAATGGCCGTCAGCGAGATCAGCGTGGTGCGCGCCGACAGCAGGAAGGCGAAGAGCACGATGGCGACCATGATTGCGCCGTCGCGCAGGGCTTCGGCGACGTTGCCGATCGAGGCTTGAATGAAGTCGGCCTGGCGGAACAGCACTTTCGGTTCGGCAAGGCCCGGCGGCAGTCCCTTCTTCAGATCCTGCAACGCGGATTCGATGTCGCGCGTGAGTTTCACCGTGTCGGCGGCGGGTTGTTTCTGGATGCTGACCACCACCGCGGGCACGCCGTTGTAGCCGGCGTCACCGCGCTTGAGTCCTGCGGCAAACTGCACGCGCGCCACCTGTTCGAGCAGTACCGGGCGGCCGTCGCGCCAGGCGACCGCGATGCCGGCGAGATCCTCGGCGCGGTGGCTGCGGCCGATATGGCGGATCAGGTATTCGCGGCTGTTGAGGTCGATGAAGCCGCCGCCGGCGTTGCCGGCGAAACCGCGCAGTGCCTGCTCGACCTGGCTCAGCGTAACGCCAAACTGGGCCATGCGCGCGGTATCGGGCTCCACCCGCAACTGGCGCAAGTCGCCGCCGATGGGGATGGCCTGCGAGACGCCTGGGATGGACAGCAGCCGCGGCCGCAGCACGAAATCGGCATAACTGCGGGCCTGCATCGGGCTCGCCCCCGGCGTCTTGCCGTCGCCGCCGCCCAGCGGCAGCGCAATCAGCATGATCTCGCCCATGATCGAGGACACGGGGCCCATGACCGGCGTGATGCCGCCGGGCAGCTGTTCCCTCACCAGTGACAGGCGTTCGGCGACCAGCTGGCGATTGCGGTAGATGTCGGTGTTCCAGTCGAATTCGGCATAGACGATCGACAGGCCGATGCCGGACGTGGAGCGCACCCGCGTGACGCCCGGCATGCCGTTGAGCGCCGTCTCCAGCGGGAAAGTGACCAGTTGTTCGACTTCCTCGGGGGCCATGCCGCCGGCTTCGGTGAGCACGGTCACCACGGGCTTGTTGAGGTCGGGGAAGACGTCGACCGGCGTGCGCCAGGCCGTCATCGCTCCGTAAACCATCAGCAGTGCGGCCACGGCCAGTACCAGCAGCCGGTTGTGCAGGCTGTAACGGACAATCCAGTTGAACATGTCGTGTCTCCGTTCAGCGTATCTGCGCGATCAGCGCTGCGCCCTGGACCACGACGCGGTTGTCGGCGCCCAGGCCATGGGTGACGACCACAGTTTGCGCATCCAGCGGCCGGAACTGAACGGGCTGCGGGAGGTAGCGCTCGGCGCCGGACTTGATCCAGACCACCGGTTCATTGCTGGCATTGCGGACCACCGCCTGCGCCGGCAGCACGATGCCCTTGCTGCGCTCCTTCAGCATCGCGATGACCGTCACCGGTTGGCCGATGGCCAGCGGCAGGGCATCTGTACTCTTTTCGCCACGCAGCGAAAAGGTCAGCGGCAGCAGCCCGTCGCGCAGGCCGCGCGCGGCGCCGATGAGCCTCAGCGTCGTGCCGGGTACGCCCTGCAACTGCGCGCCGGCAATGCGTGCCGCCAGAGCAGGGTCGGCCGTCGTCGCCTCGACCAGCATGCGCGCCGGATCGACAACTTCGAACAGGAGATCACGTGATTCCACGACCTGTCCGGTGATGGCGTGGGTAGTGGCGATGACGCCGGTCACCGGCGCGACCAGCGCTTCGCGGGCAACGAGGCTTGCACCGATGCTGCGTTCGCGCTGCAACAGGCTTTGCGCTTCGGCGCGCGCGGCCTCGATTTCCTTGCGTGGCACGGTGCCCTCAAGCGATTCCAGACGCTGTACCCGTTGTTCGGCGATCTGCCGCTGGCTGCGCAGTTCGGCAAGCAACGCCTGCTGGCTGCCTGCCGCGTAAGGTTCGGCATGGTGACGGATATAGGCCAGCACGTCCCCGCGTTTCACCGGCTGTCCGGCGACCGGCAGTCCCCTGGGGCCGGCTTCGATGCGTCCGCCGTGAACGGCCTGTACGCGTCCGCCTGCATTGGGATCAATGACGACGCGGCCGGGCAGTTCGATTGTCGCAACGGCTTCGGTTTCCGTGGCCATTACGGTACGGATGCTCATGCGCCGCTGCGCGGCTTTTGGCAGATTGACGCTGCCGTCGGGCAGGCGCGCGAGGCCATTGGCATTGACGGTCCCGCCCGGTTCATCCAGGTGTTCGCCACCGGGGCCATGCGCGCCCGGTGCCGCGGTGGCGAGGCTGGTGTGGGCCAGCGTCAGCACCAGCACGGCCATCATCATCACGGCCGGTGCGCGGCGACGCCGGATCAGGAATCCGGCGATGGCCAGACCCAGCAGCGCGATGCCAGCCCATGCGGCGTATTCGAGCGCATGGCCATGATCATCGTGATCGTGGCCGGTGCCCGCGGCGCCGGTGACCAGAGTACCGTCGAGCAGGTCGCTGTCCTTGCCGGCGACAATGGTGAAGACCAGCGCGTGTTCTCCCGGTGTCTGCAGTTTTTTCAGCAAGGCAGGATCGTCAACCGCGTAGTCACCAAGGTCGGCGTGGAATTTTGCCTTGGCCTTCAATCCGCCGCTTTCGATTTCGAGTTCCGCATTGAGTACAGGCTCGTTGGTTTCGTAGCGGTCGACGAGGATGGACAGTTCACTGCCATGGAGGGTTGCGACGAGTTCGAAGAGTTCCGACTTTGCTTCCATGCGCGGACGCTGGCTCGCCACCGCAGCGGCGGTTTTTCCGTCCAGATGTTCACCATCGGGGCCGTGGGCGCCGGGCGCGGCGAACGAGACGGACAGCAGAGGCCAAAGAAGCAGGCTGCAGGTCAGTGCGATCAGGGCTGTTCTGTTGATCAAGGTCATGGCAGTAATCCAAGAGATTGGTGGAGTCGGGCGCGGGCAAGTCCCAGCGCGGCCTGTTGCCTGGCCAGTGCGGCTTCGGCCTGTGCCGCGGCGGCCATTGCGCGCAGCAGTTCCGGCAGGCCGCTTTCGCCGGCACGGAAGGATTTGTCGATCAGTGTGCTGCGCTCGCGCAGCAGGTTTGCGCGGCTGTGCTCGGCCTGCAACTGTTGCTCGCCGGCCTGCAGCGCGGCACGTGCCGTGGCCGCCTCTGCTTCGAGGCGGTCGCGCATTCTTTGCTCGACGGTTTCGGCGACATCCAGTTCCGCCAGTGCGGCCGCCTGCAGGGGACGGTTGCGGTCGGCGGTGCCGAAGGGCAGACGGATGCCGATCGACAGGCTGTTCTGCGCGGCTTCGATCCGGCCCGGCGTGTCCTGGCGTACGCCGAGGATGACTTCGGGCGGATCGCTGCGCGAGGTCCGTGCCAGTGCCGCGCGCCTGCGGGCATGTTCTGCCGCGCCCGCGGCCAGCCGGTATTCCGGATGTTCTGTTAACGCATGCACTGCGCCGATCGGCGCTTCGTCGGCCGAAACCGGTGCAGCGAGGCCGGTCAGCAGAGTCCAGCGCGAGTGGGCAAGCTGCGCCTTGTGGCGGGCCTCGGTGAGCCGGGCGCTTGCGCCGAGCAGTTCCGATCGCGCGGCCAAGGCATCGGCACGGGCGAGGTCGCCGGCCTTGACGCGGCGGTCCACATCGTCGGCCAGTCCGCTCAGCGAGCGCAGCAGGGCTTCGGCTTGTGCGACCTCGGCCTGCTCCGCGAACAGTGCCCATGCGCTCTCGCGCACTTCGCCTGCAACGCGTAGCCGTACGACGCGCAGCGCCTGCTCCGCGAGACTCAGCCCGGATTCGGCCACGGCGCCGCGGGCATCGCGCTGTCCCGGCAGCCATAGCGGCCAGGCAAGGCCGATCTCGGTTTCGCGGCGGCCGGCATCGGTTTGCCAGCGGTCGTTGCGGTGATTGAGTTCAAGGGTCGGCGGTGCGGCCCACAGGCTGGAAGCCGCCGTGCGGTCAGCCTCGGCGCGTTGCTGCTGGCCGAGAGCTTCGCGCGTGGCAACCGCGCGCTGCCACGCCGCGTCGATTGCGGCGGCGAGACCGGACGCCGGTCCTGATCCCGAGGGAGTGGATGTCGCCTGAGGTGGATTTGGCGCCTGCGCCCAGACGGAGGCGCAGCCAATGCCGGCTGCGACGAGGCAGCAGGCAAACCTGAATATGGTGTTCACGTTGTTCCCGAACCGGTTGGGATTGCACGATGGAACGCAGCAACTGCGACCACCGTCGATCACGACATTGGCGCATGCCGGCAGATTCCGCGGGGTAGGCGGGCACGCTCAAAGGCGTGCCGGCCCCGGTGCTTCAGGCTGCCGGACGGGGTGGCCTGAGCAGGCCTTCGAGGTAGGGATGAGGCGTGGTTCTTGTGGACAGCAGCGTGTGGATGCTGGTGTCCTGCCGGAAAAACCCGAGGCTGGCTGCCGGCAGTACAGCCGGGGCGCCGCTGTGATCGGCCATCAGGTGACGTGTCGATTCGTCGGAATCCTCGACGTGGTAATCACCGGAGTCATGATGGTGGTGTCCTTCCTGCTGCCAGTGCATGACCGCATGCGCCATGTCGGCGAGGTTGTCGCGCGACGAGGAAAGCAGCGGGAACGTCATGGCCTGGAAAGCCATGACAAGCAACAGGAGAGTGACCGTCAGCTTTCGATACATGCCGTCATTATAGGCGGTTGCCCAACGTCGTCAATTTTCATGCGAGGTCCCGGTTCGTGCCGTCCTGTCTGAGCAGCGGTGCAGTGAGCCCCGAGAGGCTGACGACTTGTTGACCTTGCGCGTCGAAATTCTCCGGCGCCAGCCACTGCTCGTGTATGGCCTGCAGTGCGGGCCATTCGTGATCAGTGATTGAATACCAGGCGGTGTCGCGGTTGCGGTTCTTGTAGACCACCGCCTGCCGGAACGTGCCTTCGTACGAAAAACCCAGTCGTTCCGCCGCTGCTCGGGAAGGCTTATTCAGTGCATCACATTTCCATTCGTAGCGGCGGTAACCGAGTGCAAACGCGTTTTTCATCATCAGGTGCATGGCTTCGGTGGCGGCCGGCTGCTGCGCGATCAACGGCGTAAACTTGATGCAGCCCACTTCAATGCTGCCGTTGGCGGCATCAATGCGCATGTAGGCGGCCATGCCTGCGGCCTCGCCGCTTTCGAGATCGATAATGGCGTAAAAGAGATAGTCCTTGCGCTGTGAATACTCTTCAGCCCAGCGCCGGCATTCCTCTTCCGTGGTGAAAGGGCCGTAAGTCAGGTAAGTCCAGCCGCGCTCATCGGGTTCAAGCTGATTGGCGAAATGGAAATCAGCGGAATGGCGCCCGGCGTCCAGCGGTTCGACGCGACAATAATTGCCTGTCAGCGTTGTGCGTGGCGGCAGCGGCGGCGGCGTCCAGCCAGTCATCGGGAAACCAATGGGCTGGCCGTACTGGTCACGGTATGTGGTCATGGGGCCGCTGCAGCGCCGCGTTTGGCCTGCCACTGCTGCAGCCATCCCGCATTGCCGCCAAGTTCGACGATTTCCATCAGCGTGTCGGGAATCGGCGGATATTCGCGGCGGAAGTCGCGCGTGTGATTGATGAAAAAACCGTCGCGGAAATTGACTTCAAGTTCATCCCCAGTTTCACACATCTCGGTGACATTGATGCAGTCGGTCATCACCCGCACGCCGCAGCCGATCGCCGCGCGGTAGGCGAGGAAAGGCATCGATTCGCAGACCAGCCCCAGGCCCAGTGCCTGCATTGCGATATAACCGTTCATTTTCGGACCCATGCCGAAATTGCGGCCGGTGACGATGATGTCACCGGGCTTGCAGCGGGTGTGGAAGCCGGGGTCGGTTTCCTCAAAGAGATGCGGAATGATGTCCTTGGCATCGAAGTGGCGACCGGTGATGAGCCAGTTCGGCACCACGCCGCCGGCATGCCAGACGTCATGGCCGAGTTTGTAGCAGCGGCCTTTGAGTACCCAGGCAAATTCACTCATGATTGTATTTTACGCAAGCGACTAATCATCCAGCTCGTCATTCCGGCGTAAGCCGGAATCCAGTAAACACGTGAAAAAGTAGTCAAGTCATGCTGTCGTAGAGGTCGATCCATTGTGGATTTTCCTTCTCAATCAGTTCCAGTTTCCATCTGCGTTTCCAGCCCTTGATGGTTTTTTCACGTGTAATGGCTGATTCCATGGTTTCGTGCGCCTCACACCAAACCAGGATGTGCACACCGTAACGCTTGGTGAAACCTTCGACTGCATCATTTTTGTGCTCCCAGATGCGTTTGACGATATCCGATGTCACGCCGATGTACAAAGTACCATTTCTGCGGCTTGCGAGCAGATATACACAAGGATGCTTCACGGCCTGGATTCCGGCTTTCGCCGGAATGACGGTGGTTTATGGGTACGCGGATCACAACTTGCGTGCATCGGCGATTTTACCCGCCACTGCGGATGCCGCCACCGTCGCCGGGCTGCCGAGATAGAGTTTTGCGTCCTTGGCGCCAAAACGCCCCGCGTTGTTGTTGGTCGCGGTCGAAATCGAAACTTCACCGCTATGCACCGGCCCGATCACGGCATCGTTGCAGGGGCCACAGCCCGGCGGCAGCATCACCGCGCCGGCTTCGATGAAGATGCTGAGCAGACCTTCTGTCGCCAGACGGCGGTTGGTGGCCTCGGTGCCGGGGGCGATGAACAGCCGCACATTCGGTGCCAGGCGGCGCCCCTTGAGTATTGCCGCGGCGGCCGTCATGTCTTCCCACATGCCGGAGCCGCAGGAGCCGATGAAGGCGTGGTCGATGGCGGTGCCTTCGACTTCGGACACGTCGACTGCGTTGTCGACGCTGCCCGGCAGAGAGACTTGCGGCTCAAGAGCTGAAATATCGAGAGTGAGGTCGGCGTCGTAACGCGCATCGGCATCGGAATACACGGCCGTGAACGGACGCTGTGCACGGGATCTGGCGAATTCGAGAATTGCCTTTGACGGCGGCACGAACACACCATAAGCGCGAATTTCTGTTGGCGTGGAACACAATGCCGCGCGTGACGCCAGGTCGAATTGATCGAGGTCGCCGGCGTATTCGAGTACACGGTAATCAAGATCTGCCGTGAGTTTTCCCTGTTTCAGCAGGGCGGCGAAATGGAAACCGACATCGCGCGCATGTACGCCCGGTTTCAGTTGTCCCTTCAGCGTCAGTCGCACGGTTTTCGGCACCATGACCCAGTTGGTGCCGGTGGCCAGCACACGGGAAATCTCGCTGCCCATGCGAAAACCGAAAGCGCCGATGGCGCCGGCGTTGGTGGCATGGCGATCGTTGTCGAAATAAAACATGCCCGGCAGCAGCAGGCCGCTTTCCATCGGGAAAATATGGCCGTGGCCGCCGCGGCCGACGTCGAAGAAATTTTTCACGCGCCATTGCGCCGCGGCCTTGCGGTTGAACGCACCGCGTTCGGCTGCGCGGGGGCTACCGTAGATCACATCGTGATCGGTGACCATCATCACCTTGTCCGGCGTCGCCAGGCGATTGATGCCAAGAGCATCGAGTTCGCGTTTGGCGCCCATCACCACGCCGTCATGGATCATGATGAAGTCGGGGTCGGGGGAGACCACATCCCCCGGCTTCACGGTGCTTCGTCCGCTTTTGGCGGCCAGCACTTTTTCCACTGCGGTCAACGGGGGGGTGGGTGAGGACATCGGGACTCCGGAAAAGACTGTCCGAGGCTATGTTTCCCGCGTCGTGCTGTCAAGGCGATGGACAGCCACAGAGCACGGGTGCACACTGATTCGTGATGAGGTCCGTCACGACAACCGGAGTATGGCGCTGTGCCCTGCTGTGGCTGGCAGCGGGTGCGATTGCACCGGCAGCGGCGCAGGGCACCACCCAGTTCGACTCCATCGCGCGCAGCCCCTTCGTGCATTGCGCGTTCTACAGGCAGTATGAAATCGATCCGGCAACCGGCGACAGGCTGCTGGTCGAAGGGCGCTCGGATTCCCTGACGCATTACCAGCGGGGAAGCGACAACAACGTACGCTCGATTGATACCAGGCGCGCCGGCGCGAGGGATGCGCAGCTGGTGCGCGGGAAAAAATATCTGCATTACATCGAACGCAGCGGCAGCATGTTCGTGGTGACGACAATCTACGCTTGTCTCGAGCGCGATGCGCAGGGCAACTGCATCAACTATGGCTCGGTGAATGCGCGCCACTTTGATGCGCGGGTGTTGCGCGATCCGGATGCGGTTTACGAGGAACTGCAGGCTTCAGCCGAGCCGGGTTTCTGCGACCACAGTTTTCTCAACCTGCAGGAGGCCTTGCGCACACCGTCACAATGACCGGGTTGAGTAAACGATAAGTTATTGTTTTTATTGATAATTTCAGGCTGCGCGCAAACGCCCCGCGCGACAGTCCTCGATCTTGCGGCGCAGGTAATCCGCGGCCCAGTCGATTTCCTCCACGGTATTGAAACGACCGACGGTGATGCGGATTGAATTGCCGGCCATTGCCGCGTCCGTACCCAGCGCCTGCAGCACATGCGATACGCCGCCGGTGGAACAGGCTGAAGTCGATGACACCGCAATGTCGCTCAGCGTGGTGACCAGCGAATCACAATTCGGAATATCGAGGCTGATGTTCAGGTTGTTGGCGATACGCTGCTCAAAGTCGCCGTTAAGCAACACGCCGGGCAAATCCTTGATCTGGTTCCAGAATCGGTCGCGCAGCGCGCGCAGCTGCGGCACCTCGGTCGCCATCAGTTCACCGGCGATGCGGAAGGCCGTGCCCATGCCGACAATCTGGTGCGTGGCCAGCGTGCCCGAACGCAGGCCGCGTTCATGGCCGCCGCCGTGCATCTGCGATTCAACGCGCACCTGTGGCGAACGGCGCACGTACAGTGCACCGATGCCCTTGGGGCCGTAAGTCTTGTGCGCGGTCAGCGACATCAGATCGACCGGCAGTTGCGCAAGGTTTATCGCCACTTTGCCGGTGGCCTGCGCGGCATCGACATGGAACAGCACGCCGCGTTCACGGCAGATTGCGCCGAGGGCAGCGATGTCCTGGATCACGCCGATTTCATTGTTGACCAGCATCACCGAGGCGAGGGTGGTGTCCGGACGCAACGCGGCGCGGAAAGTTTCGATATCCAGCAGGCCGTTTTTCTGCGGCGCGAGACTGGTGACTGTGAAACCCTCTTTCTCCAACCACTGCATGGTATCGAGCACGGCCTTGTGTTCAGTTTGCACGGTGACCAGGTGTCTGCCGCGTTTTTGTGCCGCCAGTGCTGC
This sequence comes from Burkholderiales bacterium, assembly GCA_019744975.1. Taxonomy (GTDB): domain Bacteria; phylum Pseudomonadota; class Gammaproteobacteria; order Burkholderiales; family SG8-41. The sequence continues at coordinate 157,173 of JAIETP010000004.1, read as the reverse complement.
GCCCTTGATCGCGAGGTTGTTGGATTCGGTGGCGCCCGAGGTCCAAACGATGTCCCGGGGGTCGGCGTTGACCAGTTTGGCCACTTCGTCGCGTGCAGCTTCAACGGCACGGGCGGCGGCATGACCGTAGACATGCGAACTGCTCGCCGGATTGCCAAACTGTTCGGTGAGCCAGGGCAGCATGGCCTCGACCACGTGCGGATCAAGCGGGGTAGTCGCGGAATTGTCGAGGTAAATCGGGGTTTTGATCATATGGCTTGGTGCGATGACCTCAGTGTTTCTGGGTCAGCGCGGCGATCACGCGCTGGCGTTTTTCCTCAACCTCTTTCGCAAACCCGGGATGCCGCTGCTCGACAAAACCGGTGGCCAGCCCGAGTTTGAGCAGGGCCACGGCAAAAGTCGCCGACAAATCGTCAAGATCCGGACTCACCTTGGCGAGTTGCATCGCTTCGATGGTTTCGTCATAGAGTTGCTGCATTGCATCGTGGAGTTCGTCGTCAAACAGCTTTGGTGTGTTCATGGACATGACAAATTGAAGGCAAGGTGGAAATGAAGTGGAATTGCTGCTGGTGTGATGCAGGCGATTGTACCGCGATTCTTTGCCACGATTCGTTGCTCCTGCGGATTACAATGTTTCCATGGGAAACACTGTGTCTATAACCGCCGTGCTGCTGTTGTATGCGTTTGCCGCAAGCATCATTGCGCCACATGCCGCTGCGCAGAATTACCCGAACCGGACGGTGCGTATCGTCGTGCCGGTCAGCGCCGGTGGCGCCACCGACGTGTTCGCGCGCGCGCTTGGTCAGGGTTTCACCGAAGCCTGGGGTCAGCAGGTCATCATCGACAACAGGCCCGGCGCCGGCGGTCTGATCGGTTCCGAAATGGTGGCCAAGGCTGTCCCCGACGGTTATACGCTGCTGATGGCCTACACCTCGCATGTCACCAATCCCTCGTTGTGGACGCGAATCCCGTATGACACGCTGCGTGACTTCGCGCCGGTGGCGATGGTGGCTACGGTGCCCAGCGTACTGATCGTGCATCCCTCGCTGCCGGTGCGCTCGGTGCGCGAGTTGATTGAGTTCGCGAAGCGGCGGCCGCATGAACTCGATTACGCATCGTCGGGTATCGGCACCTCGGCCCACCTTGCAGCCGTTCTGTTCGCCCAGCGCGCCGGACTGTTTTTGACCCATGTACCTTACAAGGGCGGTTCGCCGGCGGTTTTCGAACTGGTCGGCGGGCAGGTGTCGATCATGTTCGGCAGTCTGACGACCGCGCATCTGCACATGCGCTCGGCACGGGTGCGGGCGCTGGCGGTGACCAGCGTCAAACGCGCGATTGCCGCACCGCAGGTGCCGACCATGCAGGAGGCGGGTATCGCGGATTACGAAGCCGTGGGCTGGTTCGCGATGTTTGCGCCGGCGCAGACTTCCGGCGTGGTGGTCAACAAACTAAGTACGGAAATCACCGCGATGTTCAGCCAGCGCGAGCTGCGCGAACGTTTCCTGGCGCAGGGCGCGGAGATTGCGCCGTCGACGCCCGGCGAACTGGGTGACCGTGTGCGCGCGGAAATCGCCAAATGGGCAGGGGTGATCCGGGCGGCCGGCATCAAACCGCAGGAAAACTGATGCTCCAGGACGCGGTTTTGACGCTTTTTCGCGGTTTTTTGCGCCATTGGCTTGCATGAACCTTGCGCAATGCGCACGTCCTGCCGCTCCAGCGGCAAATCTCCGACAGTTTAAGGGATAATTGTCACGCTTGCAGGACAAAACGAAAGGAGTGCGGGATCCCGGTCCCGCGGCATGTGTAGACGCAACAGGATGCGCCACAAAAGCAGTTCCCGAACCCGAACCGATTCCTCCGCGGATCCGCCCGGATACCGCAAAACTCCCCTTGGCGGAGGCAACTGCCGCCGCCCGCCGGCGTTTCCGGTCACGCAGTCCGTGCATTTGTTAGACGGCGCGCTGAACGAGCAGCCCGCATACGCCCATTGAACCGGCCGCGATTGTCCGCGGCCTCAGGAGATACCATGGAAGTCCTTTTTCTGGTTGCACTCATTCTGCTCAACGGCATTTTCGCGATGTCGGAAATCGCCCTGGTGACCGCCCGCCGCTCCCGCCTGTCCCGGCTCGCGGAAGAGGGTGACGGCGCCTCGCTGGCGGCGCTCAAGTTGCACGACGAGCCGACCCGCTTTCTGTCCACCGTACAGATCGGCATCACCTCGATCGGCATTCTCAGCGGCATCGTCGGCGAGGCGGTCCTCGCGGACCCCTTTGCGGTGTGGCTGCAGAGCCTGGGGATGGTACAGGATGTGAGCAGCATCCTTTCCACGGCGCTGGTGGTCGTGGTCATCACCTATGTGTCGATCGTGATCGGTGAACTGGTGCCGAAGCGGGTCGGGCAGATGAATCCGGAAGGCATCGCGCGCCTCGTGTCGCGGCCGATGCAGTTGCTGTCCCTGATCACCCGTCCCTTTGTCCGCCTGCTGACGATTTCCACCGAGACGCTGCTGCGCCTGCTGGGGCAGCGCGAGCGGCCGGGGCAGAGCGTTACCGAGGAAGAAATACACGCAATGCTCGAAGAAGGGTCCGAGGCCGGTGTGATCGAGCGGCACGAGCACGACATGGTGCGCAACGTGTTCCGGCTGGACGACCGCCAGATCGCGTCGCTGATGATCCCGCGTTCGGAAATCACCTATCTCGACGTGGCCGATTCACATCAGCAGATGCTGGACCGGGTGACCGAATCCGAACATTCGAGGTTCCCGGTGTGCCGCGGCGGCCTGCACAGCGTGCTGGGCATCGTCAATGCAAAACAGCTGCTGAACCAGACGCTCAAGGGCGGCTCTGCCGAACTGACCGCGATGCTATTGCCGGCGGTATTTGTGCCGGAGACGCTGAACGGCATGGAACTGCTGCGCCACTTCCGCGCTTCCGGCACCCAGATGGTGCTGGTGGTCGACGAATACGGTGAGGTGCAGGGACTGGTCACGCTGCAGGACGTGCTGGAGGCGGTGACCGGCGAGTTCAATCCGCGCAACCAGGAAGATGCCTGGGCGGTGCAGCGCGAGGATGGTTCGTGGCTGCTCGACGGCCTGATTCCGATCCCGGAATTCAAGGACAAGCTTGAACTGAGGAGCACGCCGGAAGAAGAGCGCGGCCGTTACCACACGCTGAGCGGGCTGATGATGTGGCTGCTCGGGCGGGTGCCGCATACCGGTGATATCGCGACCCTCGAAAACTGGCGGCTGGAAGTCGTCGACCTTGACGGCAAACGCGTCGACAAGGTGCTGGCGAGCCGCGCACAGATCGTGTCCGATCCTGCTGCGGCTGATGGCGGCGCCCAAGGCGGGGAAGCGGCGACGCAGCAGAATGACTGACCCCCCCTTGCTGCAGGCGCGGCCGGCCCCGGTTTCCGGCATGAGTGCACCGCGGGATCGTCGCTGATGGAGTGGCTGCAGATACTCGCCCTGGCCGCGGTGCAGGGCTTCACCGAGTTCCTGCCGATTTCCAGTTCGGCGCACCTGATCCTGCTGTCGCTGCTCGAGGGCTGGGTCGATCAGGGGCTGGCTTTCGATGTCGCGGTGCATGTCGGCAGCCTGGTCGCGGTGGTGGCTTTTTTTCGGTGCGATCTCGCAGTACTGCTGCGGGATTTCGGCCGTTCGCTGGCTATACGGCGGTCGACCGGGCAGAGCGGTCTGGCCTGGGCGGTGCTGTGGGCCACGGTGCCGGTCGGTCTCGCCGGACTGCTGCTGAAGGACGCGGTGGCGACAAGCTTCCGTGCGCCATTGGTGATCGCAGGCGCAACCATCGGTTTTGCATTGCTGCTGTGGTGGGCCGATGCGAAAGGTCGCGGCATGCGCGACGAGCATTCCATCGGCTGGCGGGATGTGCTGGTGATCGGTATCGCGCAGGCGCTGGCGCTGGTTCCCGGCACCTCGCGCTCCGGCATCACCATGACTGCGGCGATGATGCTGGGCCTGTCGCGCACGGCCGCCGCGCGGTTTTCCTTCCTGCTGTCGATTCCGGTGATTACCCTCGCCGGCGGCCTGCAGGTCTTCGAACTGGTGACGACAGATGCGGCAGTGGACTGGAATGCACTGCTGCTCGGCTGCGTCGCCTCGGGACTGGCCGCCTATCTCTGCATCCGCCTATTTCTCGGGCTGATCGAACGCATCGGCATGCTGCCTTTCGTGATCTACCGCCTGCTGCTGGGCGCGGTGCTGTTTGTACTGTACGCCTGAGCGCTGCTTTGCCAATGCGCGCCGGGCTGGCGAAATGGGCCGCCGTGATCAAGGCGGCGGGTATCGAGCCGGTAAAAAACTAATTTTTACCGAGTCCAGCCTCTTTGGCGGCTTTTGACCAGATCAGGGTTTCGGCGGCCATGCGTTTGCCCATGTTCTCCGGTGTGCCGCCCACCGTCTCCAGCCCAGCATCAAACAGGCGCTGCACCATTTTGGGATCGGACAGTGCCTTGTTGTATGCGGCCGACAGGCGCGCGACGATTTCATTCGGCGTGCCCGCCGGCGCAACCGCGCCAAACCATTGCGCGATATCCATGTCGGGGTAACCGAGTTCCGCCAGGGCAGGTACATCGGGCAGCGCCTTGGCCCGGGTTTTTGAGGTGACGGCAAGCAGTTTGACCCGGCCAGCGTTCACCTGCGGCATCAGCGGCGCCGAACCCAGCACCGCCACCGGAACCTGGCCGCTGACCAGGTCCACCACCGCCTGTCCGCCGCCCTTGTAGGGTACCCCGATCATTTTGACGCCGGCCATTTTGAAAAAGATGCCTGCAGCCACGGCCTGTGTGCCGGTGGCGGAAGACAGTCCGTAGGCGATCTGGCCCGGCCGCGCCTTTGCGGCCTTGATCAGATCGGAGACCGACTTCCAGCCGGGCGCCGGATGCACGGCAATGACAATGGGTTGGTAGGTGAGTATGGTGATCGGCAGCAGGTCTTTTTCCGGACGGTAGGCCAGCGCAGGGGTCAGCACCGGCTGGTAAAAGGATGAATCGGAGCCGATGACGATGGTGTAGCCGTCGCGGGGGCCGCGCACCAGCGCTTCCAGCGCGATGCTGCCGGCACCGCCCGGCCGGTTCTCAATGATCACCGACTGGCCCAGTTCCTTCGACACGATGTCACTGGTGAAGCGCGCCGACACATCAGTGGTGCCGCCCGGCGCGAATCCGACCAGCACGCGAATCGGCCGTGTCGGCCAGGCCTGCGCAAGGCAGGTCTGGACAAAAGAGATCTGGGAAAAAGCCAGCAGCATCAAAGCTGAAATGGTACGCATCGACGTTCCTCCTCGGGATTAACGACACATTGGTGGTTCGGCGGGATCCCGCGTTATAGGGTGCGGGTGGCTCGCCGACGGTGATGTGGTGAAATGCGCATGATCATGCCATGCCGACGGGCTCCGCCAGGTCGTCGCGGATTTTGCCCGGCCGCGCGCGCATCATGTCATGCAGTTCTTTCCGGATTTTTGCCCGGCCCGGATCATTGAACAGGTTGTCCATTTCACCCGGATCGTTGTAGAGGTCGTAGAGTTCACCGGCGCCCGAGCCCAGTTCAAACGTGCACTTGTGGGTTCTGGTGCGCACCGTCCGCAGTTGCAGCGCGACACCGCAACGCGATGGATGGACATGCCATTCGCTGTAGGCGGCGTCACGCGTTTCAGATTTTCCGGCGAGCAGCTTTGCGAGGCTGCGGCTCTGCATGTCATGCGGTGCCGTGATGCCGGCATAGTCATAAAAGGTTGCGGCCAGGTCCAGTGTGCCGACCGGTTCGTTGATCACTTTCCCCGCCGCGATGCCGGGCCCACGCGCGATCATCGTCACCCGCATCAGGTCTTCGTACGGCGTCGGACCTTTCAGGTACAGGCCGTGATTGCCGAGCATGTCGCCGTGGTCCGTGCTGTAGAACACCAGCGTGTCCTCCGTCAGGCCGAGCTTGTCGAGTGCTTCGAGGATGCGGCCGACGTTGTGGTCGATCAGCGAAATCATGCCGTAGTAGTTCGCCGTCATGTCGGCGAGCTGGGCGTCGGTCTGCGGCGGCACCCGCGAGCCCGCGGCGCGGAACTTGAGCATCTCCGGATCTTTCAACTGCGGTGTGCTTTCGAGTGAAGCCTTGTGCCACCACGGCCGCCGTTCGAGATCGGGCTTGCGGTGTTTGGGCAGCGTCAGGCTTTTCGGGTCGTACATCAGGCTCCACGGTTCCGGGCAGTCGAAAGGATGATGCGGATCCGGGAACGACACCCACATCGCCAGCGGTTTGGTCTTGTCGTGGTGCGACAGGTGATCAATGGCGCGGTCGCCGATCCACGAACTGTTATGCCAGGCCACCGGCAGCGCCGAATGCCAAGTCTGCGCGGTGCCGAGTTCCGGGCGCGTGCTGGCGGCCCACAGTTTCACTGCCTCTTCATCCTTGCCGCGGCTGAGGAACCAGCGTTCGTAATGGCCCATCGCCGGGCGGTCCAGCGGCCGTGTGCGGTGCATGTGGCCGAAGACGCTGAGTTCAACATGTTCAAAACCCATGTACGGGCCGTACCAGTCCGGGCCGTATTTGGCCTGGCTTTTGTTGCATTCAGGTGTACCGGTCGGCGCAAAGGTGGCCTTGGTGGAAAAATGCGCCTTGCCGATGAAGGCGCTGTGGTAGCCGTTGCGGGCGAGCGTACCGGCAAATCCGTTTTCGCCGATGCGCGGCTCGAGGTCGACGCCGTTGTCCCACACGCCGTGGGTCAGCGGCAGCATGCCGGTCAGGATCGATGCCCGCGACGGCTGGCAGACCAGGTTCGGTGTCATGCAGGCCGAGAACCGTGTGCCATCCCGCGCCAGTTGGTCAAGGTGGGGAGTGCGCACCTCCGGATTTTCAAAACCGTTGCAGTCGGCGCGTTGCTGATCCGAGGTGATGAGGATGATGTTGGGGCGTTTTTTTTGCATACGGGCTCCTGGTCAACCCGGGCTTATTTTCGGTTGATGCCGAATTTTCCCGGCCCGATCAGCGCAACAACGAGCGCGGTGAACAGGAAAAAGCCCTGCAGTTCCAGTTCCCAGCCGCCTTGTTTGCCGATGCTGAGCAACTGCGAGCTGTGCGCCAGCGCAATGGCCACCACCATGTTGAAGGCTATGATCAGTCCGCCGATGCGCGCATAGAAGCCGAGGATCACCAGCAGGGGGGCGAACACTTCACCGACAAACACGCCGTAGGCAAAAAATCCCGGCAGGCCCTGGCTCACCACCATGCCTTCGATGCCGCTGACACCGTAACGCATCTTGGCGATGCCGTGCAGCAGCATCAGGATGCCCAGTGTGAGGCGCAGTACCAGTTTGCCGATATCGTCGTTCATGGCGGTTCTCCTTGTGGATGGTTATTAACTCTTAAACTACAAACCGTTCGGGCTGAGCTTGTCGAAGCCCGCTTGTAATGGCGCCCTTCGACAAGCTCAGGGCGAACGGAATTAAATTTTCTCTACGTTAAGCAACAGGATGGCTGATGCTTTCAATGGCGCGTTTGACGGCCATCGGATCGGCGACGGTGCGGAGCAACACGTCGCTGGTGCCGCGTCCCGAGACCTTGACGTTGCCGAAACCGAAAATGCGGCCGAAGACGCCCTGATCGATTTCGACGGTCTCGATCGACGTCAGTTTCATTTCCTCGGATTTGCGGCTGATGATGCCGGTCTTGAAGATCACGCGTTTGTTGGTGACACCCTGTTCGGTGTAGCGCAGGCGCAGGTATTCATAAATCGCGAACGGAAAGGTGATGACGAGGAGTAGCCACAGCACCATCGGGATATGCGTTACCCAGTGCAGCTTGAATCGGGCGGAAACTTCTTCGCCGGTGGAGAGGGATTCATCGATATACGACATGGTTTTTCCTGGGTAAGTCTGTGTCGTGCAGTTTACCGGGGAGGGCCGCTCCTGCCTTCAATGTCTGTGCTGAAGGCGGGAGCGGCCGCACGGTTTTACCAGCCCGTCGTTTTCGCACCCTCGGTGGCAAGCAGCACGTAGGCCATGATGCAGGGTTCCTTGCCGCGGTTTTCCCAGTTGTGGTTGGTCGCGCGCTGGATGATCACGGTGCCCGGCGTCAGGTGTACTTCTTCGCCGCCGTCGAGTTGCATCCACAGTTCGCCGGCGAGGCAGATCGCATAGTCGACCGAATCGGTGACGTGCCAGCGTTTGGCCACGCCCGGATCATATTTGGCGAGGCGGAACACGCTGCCGCCGGCAAGGCTGGTGCCCAGTTCCCAGGTATTGGGATCTTCCTGGGTCATTTCCGCCGGCAGTTTTTTGGTGGCCCACATCGGAATGTTGTGAAAACCCGGGCGCATCGGGATCGGATCGATGACGCTGTCGAATTTGATGTAAGCCTTGCCTTCCTTGTTGGTATCGGTGACGACTCTGCGGAATTTCATGATTGCTGCGGTCTCCAGTGATGCGGCTCTGCGGCCAGGTTAAAAAGCGCCGGCGCAATCGCGCCAGTAAAAGGTTATGTCGGTCATGTCAGCTGTTTTTACGTAAACCATTGTTTTTGTTAATATTTTTAAAAACAGCGGCTTGCGAACAAAGTATGGTCTGCACCGCAGTTTTTACCACATCAGCTGCTGACTTTGATATTCGCGGCCTTGACCACTTTTTTCCATTTCTCGACGTCGCGGGCGATGGCCTTCAGGAATTGCTCGGGTGGGCCTCCGGCAGGTTCGACGCCATCACCGGCCAGGCGTTTTTGCATTTCCGGTGTTTGCAGGATGCGCGCCACTTCGCTGTTCCAGCGCGTGATGATGTTTTTGGGCAGGCCCTTCGGCGCCCATAACCCGTACCACAGCACGGCTTCGTAATCCTTCACCGTTTCGCTGATCGCCGGTACCTCAGGCAAAACCGGCGCGCGTTTCGCCGTTGTGACGCCGACGGCGCGCAGCTTGCCGCTCTTCACATGCGGGACGGTCGCTGGAAACGAACCGAACAGCACCTGCACCTGGCCGCCGATGATGTCGCTCAGCGCGGGGCCCGTGCCCTTGTACGGGATATGGGTCATCTTGGTGCCGGCCATCAGGTCGAAGAGTTCAGTGGCGAGGTGGGTGATGCCGCCGGTGCCGGTCGAAGCGTAATTGAGCTTGCCGGGATTGGCTTTGGCGTAGGCAATCAGCTCCGGCACCGTTTTTGCAGCCACCGACGGATGCAGCGCCAGTGCAAAACCACTTTCGCCGATCATCACCAGCGGCTGGATGTCTTTCACCGGATCGTACGGCAGCTTGTAGAGCGCCGCGTTGGTACCGTAACTGCCGGAGACCATGATCACCGTGTAGCCGTCAGGAGCCGCACGCACGGCGGTTTCCGCGCCGATGGTGCCGCCGCCGCCCGCGCGGTTGTCGACGATGACCTGCTGGCCGAACACGGCGGCCATGTTCTGGGCGATCAGCCGCGCCGTGATGTCGGTGCCGCCGCCGGGCGCAAACGGCACCAGCATGCGTATGGATTTGTTCGGATACTTGTCGGCTTGAGCCGCGGCCGTGAAGGGAAATGCGCAGACCGCAGTTGCGGCCAGTACGGCAGACAGATGTTTGAATCCGTTCATTGTTGCCTCCTCCGGTTGTAGTGCCAGAACCCTCAATCCTCAATCCTGATCTTCAGTCCGCCTTGATGCCTGCTTCGCGGATGACTTTGGCCCACTTGGTCATTTCCGTCTGCAGGTATTTATTGGATTCATCAACGCTGCCGCCGATCAGATCGACACCGGCGCCGGCAAAACGTTTGATGGTTTCCGCGTCGCGCAGCACTGTATTGGCATCGGTACTGATTTTATTCAGCGTCGTGCGCGGTGTTTTCGCCGACGCAAACACACCGTACCAGACATCGAAAGCATAACCGGGCAGGCCGTTTTCGGCGATCGTCGGCAGTTCCGGTGCTGCCGGACTGCGTTTGGCGCCGGTGACCGCCAGCGCGCGCACCTTGCCGCTTTTTGCATGCGGCAATATCGTGCCGACGCCGGCAATCACCATGTGCACCTCGCCGGTGAGCAGGGCGGTGGTGCCGGGGCCCGTGCCCTTGTACGGCACATGCACCATGTTCACGCCGGCGGTAACACGGAACAGTTCCGAGCCGAGGTGGGAGGCGCCGCTGACGCCGCCCGATGCAAAACGGATTTCACCGGGTTTGGTTTTGGCGAGCTGCACCAGTTCGGCGACGGATTTCGCCGGTACCGAAGGATGCACGGCGAGCACGAAGGGCTGGCTGCCGACGATGGTCACCGCCATGATGTCGCGCTTCACGTCGAAGGGCAGGTTTTTGTACAGTGCCGGCGCATAGGAAATGCCCACGCTTTGCAGCAGCAGCGTGTAACCGTCGGGCACGGCCTTGGCGGCGATGTCGGTGGCGATCACGCCACCACCACCGGGGCGGTTGTCGACAATGACCTGCTGCGCCCAGACCGTGGTCAGCTGCTGGGCGAGCAGCCGGGCGATGATGTCGGTGCCACCGCCCGCCGCGGAAGCCGCGAGCATGCGCACCGGGCGCTCGGGGAAGGTGGCGGCGCCGGCGGAGCAGGCGGTCAGGCAAGCCAAGGCAATTACTGATTTTTTTATAAACGAACGCATACCGTTCGCCCTGAGCCTGTCGAAGGGCAGGGCTTCGACAAGGCCTGTCCTGAGCCTGTCGAAGGACTCAGCCCGAACGGTGTTTATGAATTTTTTGTTCATGGTTTTCTCCTCCGGAAACCATCTTACGCTGCAGCGGCGCCCACTCCCGCTTGCAGCAATGAATAATTCGCGGCATCCATCGCGATTTCACCGCGATTGATTCGGTCGTCGAGGGCGGTCACCACTGCGTTGGCCGGCGCGGCGATGCCCAGTTCCCGCCCCTTGCGCGCGACCAGGCCGCTGATGTATTCGATTTCGCTGTTGCGGCCCTTCAGGTGATCGTGGATCGGCGCGGTACGGCCGCCGCCGACATGCGACATCAGGGTTTTCATCGTGGTGATCAGGTTCTCATCACTGGATCCCGCGAACTCGTCGGCACGCAGGCCGAACAACGGTTCCATGCGGTAACCCATTGCCGCACCGACAGCCATGGCTTCGCGTCCGAGCTGTACCGAAATGTCGAACATGCCGGGCAGGGCGCAGGCTTCATAATTGCGCAGCCCGAGCAGGCTGAACGGCCCCATGGTCATGGTGTTGGCGATGAGTTTGGTCCACTTCGCGCCGTAGATGTTGTTGGTCACGTCGCAGCGGCCAACCTTGCCCATGATCGCGGCAATCTCTTTGACCCGTGGTGTGTAACTGCCGTCGAGCTCACCGACGCTGAACCAGGTGCCCTTGCGCGTGGTGTTGCGCTGGATCTGGCCCGGCGTGAACAGCTCCGCCTGCAGCTCGACCACGCAGCCTATCACGCGTTCGCGGCCGACGATGGAGGCGATGGCATCGTCGTTCATGCCGTTCTGCGTGCCGACGATGACGCCGTCGGCTTTCAGGTGCGGCTTGATGAACTCGGTCATCCAGCGCGTGTCGTTGGACTTGCAGGCGAGGAATACGATGTCGAACTGCAGCCTGGCCGAGGCCATGTGGCAAAGCTGCAGCGCCTTCACCGGCACCTGGAACTGCGAATCCTTGAACTGCACCTGCAAACCGTTGGTTTTCATGGCCCGGACATGCGCCGGCCACTGGTCGATCAGCGTCACGTCAAAACCGGCCTGGGTCAGGTCGGCCCCGATGCTGCTGCCGATTGCGCCGACGCCCATTACGGCTATTTTTTTTGGCATGGTAAAAGAGTTTTCAATTTATTTAATCTTAGTGATTCGTCATTCCGGACGCGCGTAGCGCGCCCCGAAGGAAGTCCCCTTGGGGGGCGAGCCGGAAACCAGGAAGTGAGCCAGACAAGGACGCTGGATTCCGGCTTTCGCCGGAATGACGGCCTAGGATGGGCGGGCGCATCGAATCAAGCTCGCAGCGCCGCCAGCGCCAGCAACTCGCGCACGGAATGATTCTCGATATTCAGCGCAACCCTGGCCATGGCATCCACCGGCGCATCGGGCAGAATGCCGCGGATTTTTTCGGTGACCCCTTGCGCATCGACCGGGTTGTCGATCGAGCCGGTGGGATTGAGGATGTCTTCGCGCAGCCACTGGCCGTCCTTCTCGACGGCGACCCAGCCGGCGAAATGCGCCGGATACAACGCATCGAGTTTCGGATCGTGTTCGCATTCGAGCTGCGCGGCGAGTTTGACCAGCGCCGGATCAGCCATGCGTTCGGCGGTGAACTGCGGCGGCAGCACCTGGCCGTCGGCGAGTGCCGCGGCGATCACGTAACGCACGCTCATCTGCGCGTTCAGCGCGCTGCCCGGCGCATAGTCGAAGCCGCACTGCACGTCGACCACGTTCGACAGTCCTACCTTGACGCGCTGTTTTGTGTTCCACGGCGCGCCGATTTTTTTGCGCACCGCGAGTGCTGCATCGATATAGGCGTGTGCGCTGGCGCAGCAGGCGTAGGGTTTGATCGAATTCTTGTCGGTGTGCCAGACGCGCCCAAGGTCGCGGGTGAGCAAGGATACGTCGCTGTTGTCGGAATGCGCCTTCAGCACACCGCCGTCTGCGAATTCATAAATCTGCGTCGGTCCGGTATAACCCATCGCGGCGAGTTCCGCGGCAAGCACACCGGAATGCGCGGCCTTGCCGGCGTGCAGGCGTTTGCTCATGGTGCCGTCGGCATTAAAGGCCCAGGTGCCGGCGCCCTGGGTGCCGGCGAGGCCCAGCGCCCATGCGGTCTGTTCGGGATTGAGTTTCATCAATGACGCGCAGGCCGCGGCGGCGGCGAAGGGGCCGTAGATTCCGGTGATGTGCCAGCCGCGCAGCCGTGTTGCCGATGGATTCGAGGCGAGGCTGGAGCGGATCATGGTTTCGTAACCGGCGGCGATGGCAGTGATGATCGCCTTGCCATCTGATCCGAGTTTTTCACCCATGGCCAGTGCCGCCGGAACGGCAATCGCACCGGCGTGCAGCTTGGCATTGTGATAATCATCGAGTTCGAAGGCGTGTGCGGCGGATCCGTTGACCATCGCCGCATCGGCAACCCGAAGGCTCGGAGATTTTTCACCCCATACCGTAGCCTCCCCTTTGCCGCTGCTGCCGGCGCGCGCCCATTTCAGCATCATGCCGGCCCACGGCGTGCCGAATCCGTAAATGCCGCAACCCAGAGTATCGAGAATGGCGATGCGCACGACTTCTCGCGTGCGTGCGGGAATGTCTTCGTACTTCAATCCGCTGATCCAGGCCGCGAGTTCCAGCGTGGGAGCGGCAGTGCGCTCAACCGTGGCGCGCCGATCGTCATTCATGGGATTTCCTCCGTGTGCTGCGCGCAGTTTACCCCAGCAAGGCGCGATGCAATGCAGCTGTGCTTTGTTTAGTCCCGCTTTTAGTCCACATATCAAACGAAAAAGCGCGGAGACTTTCTTGACACCATTTCTGCGGTCGCCGCATACTGGAATTGCTGGTGAAGTGCCGGAGGAGGTGATGTGGAAAACACATCAGGTGTCCGCTACTTTGCTGCGCTTTATATCCGGAAACACCCATCAGGAGTCCAATAAATGGATTATGACGTCATTGTCGTCGGCGGCGGCAACGCAGCCTGCGCAGCAGCCGTATCGGCACGCGAAAACGGCGCAAAAAAAGTACTGTTGCTGGAAAAAGCGCCCAAGGCACAACGCGGCGGCAACACTCATTTCAGCGGCGCGATTTTCCGTTTCGTGTTCAACCATGTCGATGAACTCGACCGCTTCGTGCCTAATGCTGAAGACGAATACCCCGGATTCCGCAGCGGCGTGCCGGTTTATCCGCACGCAGCCTTCACCGAAGACCTGATGCGCGTCACCGAAGGCAAGTCCGATCCCGAGTTGTCGAAGCTGATGATCGACGAATCGTACGACACCACCTGCTGGCTGCAGGACGTGGGCAAACATCATTTCGAACTGGCCAAGTCGGTGATGGGCATCAAGGTCGGTGACAAGATCAAGTGGCCGCGTGGCGCGATCATTCGCACCGTGCATGAAGGTGTCGGGTTGTCCAAACAATGGTTCAAGACCTGCGAAGACATGGGCATCGAAATCCGTTACGAAGCGCATGTGCTTGATCTCGCCATGGACGGGCAGGGCGCAGTGCGCGGCGTCAAGGTGCGCGGCGAAAAAGGCCTGCAGACGCTCAAGGCCCGCGCCGTCATTCTCGGCAGCGGCGGTTTCGAAACCAATCCCGCCTGGCGCACACACTTCCTTGGTCAGGAGTGGGGCCACGCCAAGGTGCGCGGCTCCAATTTCAACTACGGCGACGGCCTGCGCATGGCGATCGAGGCGGGTGCCATGCCCTGGGGCCACTGGGGCGGTTGCCATGCCACGCCGATTGTTACCGACGCACCCGATTATGGCCGGCGTGACCTTACCGACAAAACCAATCGCCTGTCCTACCCCTACGGCGTGATGATCAACGTCGAAGGCAAACGCTGGATCGACGAAGCCGTCGATTTCCAGGCTTTCACCTACGCCAAATACGGCGGACTGATCCTGAAACAGCCGAAGGGCATGGTCTACCAGATCTTCGACGCCAAGACGATGCACCTGCTGGAGCCGCGTTATTCAAGCAGCGAACCGTTCAGCTCCGACACGCTGGAAGGCCTGGTCAAGCAGTTGAAGGTCGATCAAGTGCAGGCGATGCAGACGCTGAAGGAATACAACGCCGCCTGCGGCCACGGCGGCCCGTTCAACGCCGCGGTGCTCGACGGCCTGCATACCGAGGGCATCGAGCCGCCGAAAACCAACTGGGCGCAGAAACTCGACACGCCGCCTTATGTGTCCTGGCCGGTCACCGGCGGCATCACCTTCACCTTCGGCGGTTTGAAAATCGACAAGGACGCGCGCGTTATCTCCACCGGCTGGAAACCCATCCCCGGTCTCTACACCTGCGGCGAGATGGTCGGCGGACTGTTCCATTACAACTATGCGCTGGGCACGGGGCTGATGTCGGGGGCGGTGTTCGGGCGCATTGCGGGGCGGAGTGCGGCGAAGGAAGCGGTGGGCGGCAAGGCCAAAGGTAAAGCTCTGAAGAAGGCGGCGGTTAAAAAAGCGCCGAAGAAGAAAGCGGCCAAGCCGGTGAAGAAGAAGTAAGCATCGTTATGGCAATGCAGGCAAAAAGCCGGGATGAATTCCGGCTTTTTGCCTGGTGTCCACGAGTGTCATATATTTAGTGTCGTCACCCCGGCGAAAGCCGGGGTCCAGAAAAACATTTCGCAACCCATTACACCTTTCTGGATGCCGGCGTGCGCCGGCATGACGGGATCGGGGGGGGGCTGCTTTTGTAGTCCGGACGGAATTCGGGAAAGTGCCGACTATCGCGCAAAGAATTGAACAGCTCGCAAGGTGCCGCCGCTACGCAAAAGGCGAAATCAGCGGAATCACCTGCCGGCCGTTCTTGCGGTACACCGCAAAATCACGGTCAAGCGTAATCACCGAGGCCTCGTCATAAATCTCCGCAAGCCGCACCATGCAGGCATCAGCCAGCGACATGGGTTGATCTTTATAGCGGGAGACCAGCCGCCTGACGGCGGCCAGTTCAGCCATCAGTCCGAACTCGATGGTCAATGTCCCACCGGCCAGCAGCTCCAGCAGCGCGGATTGCCCGCGCGCGGTGCCGCGCAGCAGGTGCCAGGCTTCCGCCAGCACGGCTTCGCAGGTGATGCCGGGCGGGGCAATGGTGGCAAAACTGGACCGGGCCCATTGATGATGCGTGTCACGCGCACTCAGCAGCGCGACCAGCGGACCCGTATCGACGATGGCCCGGTGCATCAGCGGCCGAAGTCTTCGAGGTACTCTGGATTGGTGGAGGTGTCAGGCGCGGCGTCATCGACGCAGCCGGCGAGGTCGGCGGCGAGGGCGAGCAATGACCCGCTGCGTGCAGCCTGCGCACCGGTGAGATAGTGCGCAAGCGCTTCGCGTACCACGTCGCTTTTGGCGACACCGCGTTGTTTGACGGTCGCGGTCAGCTTTCGGTCCAGTTCATCCGGGAGTTTCAGGGAAATGGTTTTCATGGAAGAGATGATAGCCAGATAATACGATTATGGCAATTTCGTATACCGATCGCTCGTTTCGGTGTTTTCGGTCTTGCATGACCAGCGTGTGGCGGGCATTATTCCGTCTATGACGCCATATAAAAATATAAATAAAATCAAATACTTATGAATACCCATCGAATTCCCGCCGAACACCCCCGGGGCTCACATGTTTGAACAAGCCTTCAAGAATATCGATGACATCCTGTGGAAAGAGGATGGCTGCACCACCGAACTCGATTACACCGAGCAGACTTCGTGGTTGCTGTTCCTGAAATACCTCGACGGCCTGGAGCAGGACAAGGCGACGGAAGCGCGCCTCAGCGGCAAGAAGTACGACTACATCCTCGATAAAGATTACCGCTGGGAATCCTGGGCCGCGCCGAAAGGCAAGGATGGCAAGATCGACCACAACAAGGCGAAGGGCGGCAAGGACCTCGTCGAATTCGTCGACGGCAAGCTGGTGCCGTACCTGCAGGGCTTCAAGCAGCGCGCCGACGGGCCCGACACCATCGAATACAAGATCGGCGAAATCTTCGCCGAAATCCAGAACAAGATCCGCAGTGGCTACAACCTGCGCGAGATCATCGACCATGTCGATGAACTGCGTTTCAGGTCACAGACCGAGAAACACGAGCTGTCGCATCTCTACGAAGCCAAGATCAAGAACATGGGCAACGCCGGCCGCAACGGCGGCGAGTACTACACGCCGCGTCCGCTGATCCGCGCGATGATCAAGGTGGTCAATCCCAAAGTCGGCGAACGCATCTATGACGGCGCCTGCGGTTCGGCGGGTTTTTTGTGCGAGGCTTACGATCATCTGCTGCCGCAGGCCACCACCACCGCGGCACGCAATGTGCTGCAGGAAAAAACCTTCTACGGCAAGGAAAAGAAGTCGCTAGCCTATGTGATCGCGATCATGAACATGATCCTGCACGGCATCGAAGCGCCCAACATCATCCACACCAACACGCTGACCGAGAACCTCGCCGATATTCAAGAGAAAGATCGTTTTGACATCATCCTCGCCAACCCGCCCTTCGGCGGCAAGGAGCGCAAGGAAGTGCAGCAGAACTTCCCGATCCGCACGGGAGAGACCGCCTTCCTGTTCCTGCAGCATTTCATCAAAATGATGAAGGCCGGCGGCCGCGGCGCGGTGGTAATCAAGAACACCTTCCTGTCCAACACCGACAACGCCTCGGTCAGCCTGCGTAAGGAACTGCTCGAATCCTGCAATCTGCACACCGTGCTCGACATGCCGGGCGGCACCTTTCAGGGCGCGGGTGTGAAAACCGTGGTGCTGTTTTTTGAGAAAGGCTCAAAGACGCGCAAGGTCTGGTACTACCAGCTGGATCCCGGCCGCAACATGGGCAAGACCAATCCGCTGAATGATGACGATCTGGCTGAGTTCTCGAAGCTGCAGAAGAAAAAGGAAGATTCGGCTAAAAGCTGGAGCGTGGATATCGCGGGGATTGATCCGGCGACGTTTGATCTGTCAACAAGGAATCCGGAAGGCGGAGAGGTGATTGCTCACCGTAGCCCACAGGACATCATGGAAGAGATTGCTGCTCTTGATGCTGAAAGTTCGCAGGTTCTGGGGAAGATCAGGGCACTGGTATGAGGGCTGGTTGGACAGTGGAGGCTCTTGGGAATCTTTGTGATGTTTTGGATAGTCAGCGAAAGCCGATTACCAAGAAAGATCGTCAGCCCGGGGAATACCCTTACTACGGCGCAACAGGTATTCAGGACTATGTCGATGGGTTTTTATTCGACGAGCCTTTGGTGCTGGTTGGAGAGGATGGTGCCAAATGGGATGTTGGTGAGAGCACAGCTTTTTCGGTGGAGGGGAAATGTTGGGTCAATAATCATGCGCATGTGCTGCGTCCTCATCGAAAAATATTAATTGATAACTGGTTAATCCATTATTTTTTTCACACTGACCTAACGCAGTTTGTTTCTGGGCTTACTGTGCCCAAGCTTACGCAAGGCAGTTTGCGTGAAATCCCAATTCCTTTGCCTCCAGTGGCCGAGCAGCGGCGCATCGTCAGTATCCTCGACGAAGCGTTTGACGGCATCGCCACCGCCAAAGCCAACGCCGAAAAGAACCTCCAAAACGCCCGCGCGCTTTTTGAAAGTCATCTGGATGCCACTTTTGGTCAGTCAGGTAATGGGTGGTTGAGTTCAACACTTGAGGAAGTTGTCGATGCTAGCTGCACACTTTCCTATGGAATTGTGCAGCCAGGTGATGAGTGCTCTGATGGATTGCCGATCGTTCGTCCGACAGATTTAACGACCAAGCTGATCAAGCTTGATGGTCTGAAGAGAATTAAGGCGGAGCTCGCTGCCGGCTATAAAAGGACAGCGCTGCGTGGGGGGGAGCTACTACTTTGCGTCCGAGGCAGTACCGGCGTGATTTCTATTGCAGCTGCTGAACTTTTAGGTGCAAACGTTACGAGAGGTATTGTGCCTATTCGTTTTGATGAGGCACGCGTTTTGCAAAACTTTGGTTACCACCTAATGACTGCTGGTTTAGTGCAGGGGCAGATTCGTGAGAAAACTTATGGAACTGCGCTGATGCAAATAAACATCGGTGATTTGAGGAAAGTGGATGTGTCATTTCCTTCGATTAATGAGCAGGCGCGAATTGCGGCGGCGCTTGATGTGATGGCTGAGGAAACGAGGCGTCTTGAATCCATCTATCAGCGCAAACTCGCCGCGCTGGACGAACTGAAGCAGTCGCTGCTGCACCAGGCCTTCAGCGGTGCGCTGTAGATTACTTATGAAAATATCAATAAAAACAAATACTTATAATAATTCCCGCTCTGGCGCCCATTAAAATCATGCTAAAAATTAGCATGATCATGCTCAATTTAAGCATGACCGTGCTAGCATCCGGCCATGTCGATCACCAGCGCCCTGTTTTCTGAAGGCCAGTCCCGCGTGTTCCGCTGGGTGTTCGGCCAGCCTGAGCGTGAGTTTCATCTCAATGAACTGCTCCGGCTGACCGGCCTGAGCAGCGCGTCCGTGCAGCGCGAACTGAACCGGCTGGCCGATGCCGGTCTGGTGCTGTCGGAGCGGGTGGGCAATCTGCGCCGATTCCGCGCCAACCCGCAGAGTCCCGTTTTCGAAGAACTGGTCGAACTGACCCGCAAGACGCTGGGCGCGGAGCCGCTGCTGCGTGATGCGCTGCAGCCGCTGGCGCCCGATCTGCAGGCGGCCTGGATCTATGGTTCCTATGCCAAACAAACCGATACCGCAAACAGCGATATCGACGTGATGATCGTCGGCGACGAGCTCTCGCTGAACCGCGTATTGAAGGCGCTGGCGCCGGTGGAAATGGAACTCGGGCGCAAGATCAATCCCACGCTTTACACGCCGGCTGAATTCGCCAAACGCCGCGCCGAAAAAGATTCCTTCGTCAACCGCGTGCTGGAGCAGACCGTGCTGCCGCTGATCGGGACACTGCATGAGTCTGCCGGCGCTGGATAACCTGGTAAAGATCGGTCAGCTCAAAGCCGAACCGCGCAACGACGCGGAAGTGCGGCGTATGCTGATGATGGCGCGTGGTTTGCTGGTGGATGCTGCGGTCGCAACGATTTCGGCTTCAACACGGTTTATCTGTGCCTACAGCGCTGGACATGCGGCGGCACTGGTGGCATTGCGCTGGCACGGCTATCGCAGCGAAAACCGCTATACCGTGTTTCAATCACTGACGCATACGCTGAACTGGCCGGGGGAGCGCTGGCGGGTGTTGGATGCAGCGCACCGCAAGCGCAATCTGGCGGAATACGAAGGTTTTCTGGAAGTGGAGGAGTCCACCATCGCGGAATTGTGTGCGCTGGTGACTGAATTGATTGCTGATGTGGACAAGCTGATCAAACCCTGAACAAGCCGGCATGAACGAAGCCGAAACCCGCGCCGAACATATCGACCCCGCCCTCAAGGCGGCGGGCTGGGGCGTGGTCGACGGCAGCAGGGTGCGGCGCGAGTATCCGATCGCGCCGGGGCGCATCGAAGGCGCGGGCAAACGCGGCAAGGCGCTGACCGCGGATTACGTGCTGGAGTACCGCAATACCAAGCTGGCCGTGGTCGAGGCCAAGGCCTGGGACAAACCACTGACCGAAGGCGTGGGCCAGGCCAAGGATTACGCGGACAAGCTGGCAATTCGTTTTACCTATTCCAGCAACGGCCAGGGTATCTACTCCATCGACATGCACACCGGCGTCGAGGCCGAGGTGGCGCAGTTTCCGTCACCGGATGAGTTATGGAAACGGACGTTTGCGACCAGGAATGTCTGGCGTGACCGTTTTGCCGCGGTGCCCTTCGAGGACAAGGGC
Organism: Burkholderiales bacterium; assembly: GCA_019744975.1. Classification (GTDB taxonomy): domain Bacteria; phylum Pseudomonadota; class Gammaproteobacteria; order Burkholderiales; family SG8-41. The sequence goes on along the minus strand of JAIETP010000004.1, from coordinate 136,763 downwards.
GGTTATTTCCAGGGCCGTTATTACCAGGACATCGCGATAGATCGCGTGCTGGCGGCGATTGCCGATGGGCGCGACCGCGTGCTGCTGACGCTGGCCACCGGCACCGGCAAAACCTTCATCGCCTTTCAACTGGCATGGAAGCTCTATCACAGCCGCTGGAATCTGCAGGACCGCAAGTCGGATGCTGAGCCGCAACGCCGGCCGCGCATCCTGTTCCTCGCCGACCGCAACATCCTCGCTGACCAGGCTTACAACGCGTTTTCGGCGTTTGAGGACGCTGAGCCGGGTTCGCTGGTGCGCATCGCGCCGGACGACATCCGCAAGAAGGGGCGGGTGCCGAAGAACGGGAGTATTTTCTTTACGATATTCCAGACCTTCATGAGTGGTGGAGAGTCGTCACTCCCGCGCGCCCCGAAGGAAGTCCCCTTGGGGGGAAAGCGGGAGTCCAGTTCGGCTGATGACAAACCACTGGATTCCGGCTTGCGCCGGAATGACGGCTCAAGTGGCGCGCCCTCTGAGCAGGCTGCCGCAGCGCCGTATTTTGGCGAGTATCCACCAGACTTTTTTGATTTCATCGTCATCGACGAATGCCACCGTGGCGGCGCCAATGACGAAAGCAACTGGCGCGGCATCCTCGATTATTTCGCGCCAGCCGTGCAACTCGGGCTGACAGCAACGCCAAAGCGCCGCGACAATATCGACACCTATGCCTACTTCGGTGATCCGGTGTATGTGTATTCGCTGCGCGAAGGCATCAACGACGGCTTCCTGACGCCGTTCCGCGTCAAGCAGATCGCGACGACGATGGATGAATACGTCTACACGCCGGACGACACGCTGGTCGAGGGCGAGATCGAGGCGGGCAGGCGTTACGAGGAAAAGGACTTCAACAAGATCATCGAAATCCGCGAGCGCGAGAAAAAGCGGGTGGAGATTTTCATGGCGCAGATCGACCAGCGGGAAAAGACGTTGGTGTTCTGTGCCAACCAGGCGCATGCGCTGGCGATCCGTGATCTGGTCAACCAGATGAAATCCAGCAGCGATCCGCATTACTGCGAGCGGGTGACGGCCAACGACGGCGCACTGGGCGAGCAGTTCCTGCGCGATTTTCAGGACAACGAAAAAACCATCCCCACCATTCTGACCACGTCGCAGAAGCTGTCGACCGGTGTGGATGCACGCAATGTGCGCAACATCGTGCTGCTGCGGCCGATCAATTCGATGATTGAGTTCAAACAGATCATCGGTCGCGGCACACGGCTGTATGACGGCAAGGACTACTTCACGATTTATGATTTTGTGAAGGCGCATCACCATTTCAGTGATCCGGAGTGGGATGGCGAGCCGATTGATCCGGAGCCACCAAAGCCCGATGGTGGCGGGCGTCAGCCACCGAAGGCGAGGCAAACCCCGCCGGATTATGTGCCGCCGAAAAAGGCGAAGGTCAAACTCGCTGATGGCAAGGCGCGCACGATCCAGCACATGACCTCGACCAGTTTCTGGCACCCGGACGGCACGCCGATGTCGGCGCAGCAGTTCATGGAAGCGCTGTTCGGCAGGCTACCGGAGTTTTTCCGGGATGAGGAGGAGTTGCGCCGGTTGTGGAGCGCACCGGATACGCGGCGGAAGCTGCTGGAGGGGCTGGCCGAGAAAGGCTTCGGCAGGCAGCAACTGACCGAGATGCAGAAAATCATTGATGCCGAGAAAAGCGACCTGTTCGATGTGTTGGCCCATGTCGCTTATGCACTGGCACCGCTGACCCGCGAGGAACGCGCGAACCGGGCAATGGCGGTGGTCAGCACGCATTTCAATGGCAAACAACAGGTGTTCATCGACTTCGTGTTGTCGCACTACATCAGTGTCGGTGTCGAGGAGCTGGATCAGGAAAAACTGACGCCGCTGCTGCGGCTGAAATACCGCGATTCTCTGGCGGATGCGGTGGCTGACCTCGGGCAACCCGAGGAAATCGGCCAGGTGTTCAGCGGTTTCCAGAAATATCTGTACGAACAGCAGGCGGTGGCCTGACTGTAAAATGCATCAGCCCGACCGCCCGGTAGCGATGAGAAAGAACCCGGGCTGGTATCCCCGGCGCGAGCCTTAGAAGCTCTGCCGGGGGATTCGGGTTTTTCTCCGCTCAGTTACACGGCGTATTCGCCGTGCGCCTCCGGCTGGTAGCTGACTTCGCGGATGCGGATGCGTGCCAGGCGGCCGTGCGGCAGCGGCAGTTCGGTTTCCGCACCTGCGGCCAGTCCCAGCAGGGCGATGCCCACCGGTGACAGCACCGAGATTTTCCCCGAATGAGGGTCCGCATCCTGCGGGTAGGCGATGACGGCTTCGCGCTGCTCGTGTGATTCCAGGTCTTCGAAGACCACCTTTGAGTTCATCGTGACGATGTCGCGCGGGATGTCCTGCGGCGGTACGACGCGGCTGAGGTCGAGGATTTCTTCCAGCGCATCAACGCCGGCCTGCATGCCGCGGGCCTGCCGCGTGAGATCGGCGATCAGATGGCGCAGCCGGTTCAGATCGTGATCGGTCAGACAGATAACAGTATTTTTTTCCATGGTTTGCCTCTTGTATTGCGGTGTTGCGAATAAAAACGAGCAGATGCCGCGCAGCGCCTTGCGGGCGCCTGTCGCTACCGTTGCAACTGCACTCAGGTGGGGGGATTCAGCCCGGCAACACGTTCCGCCGGACAGGATGGCTGGAGGCGGGTGTGGTTACCGGGCCGTGGAGACAAAGGCGGTGGATGCCCCCGGTCTCCGTGTGCGGCGGCTTTGTGCCGTCGCAGTGATACTTAATGGAACAAAAGCGGGAACAAGGGCAAAAGCCGGCTGCAGACGCAAAAAATCCCGCCCGTCAAACAGGCGTGCAGCGGTGCGCATGAATTTTTGCAGCGTGTTCATTGCCGTCAGGTTCCAGCTTCAATTTCCAGTTGTGGCCGCAATGCTGCGACCGGGGATCACTTCAGTTGACCGCAGATCACCACCGAAGTTCCCGCGATGGTGGTTGCCGGGGATCACGGTTTCTTTTTTGCCATCGCTTTCCGCGCCGCATCCACCAGGAAGCGCGGCGCGCTGATCGCAGGTTTGCTTTTTGAATAGGTGATCGCGATGGCGCTGCCTTCGGGGTGCGCCGCCCAGAAATCGCGGTTCACATTGGACTTGTATTCGTGTTCCTGGCCCGCGCTGTCGCGGTAGCTGTAACGCAGGAAATGATCGGTCGACAGCGATCCCGTTTTCGGGTTGTGTTTGAACTGGCGGATCACCTTGCCATCGATGTCGATGCCGTCCTCAAGCAGTTGTTTCATCTGCAGGCCACGGGTGACGACCAGTCCGATGACGAGGGCGATGATGCCGAGGACAGCGAGGGTGATGGCTATTCCCATGAGGCAGGCCTCCTGCAGTGAACTGTTATTCCACCTTCAGATCCAGGGTCTTGATGACCTTCGCAAACTGCGCAATGTTCTGCTTGATGCTGCGTGAAAATTCTTCCGGCGTTGACGGCGCGGGCACGATGCCCTGGCTGAGGAATTTTTCCTGCACGTCGGCGCCGGCAGTGATGGTGCGCAACTCGCCGGCAAGTTTGCTGACGATCTGCGGCGGTGTGCCGCGAGGCGCGACCACGCCGTAGAGCTGCACGGCTTCGTAACCCTTGACGGTTTCGGCGATGGCTGGCAGTTCGGGCAGGCGCGGATAACGTTTCAGCGATCCGATGCCGAGCATGCGCAGGCGCCCGCTCTGAACATGAGGCAGTGCAAGCTGGATGGTCGAAAACGCAAACTGCATCTGTCCGGACAGCAGGTCGGTCACACCCTGGCCCGCGCCCTTGTACGGCACGTGCATGGTTTTGACGCCGGCCATCTGGTCAAAAATCACCGCGGCGAGGTGGGTGCCGGTGCCGACGCCGGATGAGAAATAATTCAACTGGCCGGGGCGGGCCTTGGCGATGGCGATGAATTCCTTCACCGACTTCGCGGGCAGGGCAGGATGCGTCATCAAAGTCAGCGGTGCCGCGGCGTTGAGACTGACCGGTGCGTAGTCGCGCTCGAAGTCGTACGGCGGCTTCGGTGTAAGGTTCATGTTGATGGCCATCGTGGTGACGGAAGACATCAGCAGTGTGTAACCGTCGGGTGCGGCCTTGGCCACATATTCCGCGCCGATGTTGCCGCCGGCGCCGACCCGGTTGTCGACCACCACCTGTTTGCCCAGCGATTCCGTGAGTTTCTGCGCTAGGATGCGGCCGACAACATCGAGCGCACCACCGGCGGAAAAGGGCACCACCAGGCGGATGGTTTTGTCGGGATAGGCGGCCTGGGCCAGTGCCGCCGGCGCGTACGACGCACAGATGGCGAGGGTGATGCTGCCGAGCAGGAGTTTGTGTGTCATCGGGATAAAGCCTCATCAAGAAATTCGAGCCGGTCCTGGCCCCAGAACAGCGTGTCCTTGTAGATCCAGGTCGGCGTGCCGAACACGCCGCGTTCGACGGCTTCTTCCTCGCTGGCGCGCCACGCCGCGATGATTTCCGGGGTGTCCTGCATCGCCAGCAGTTTTTTGCCGTCCATGCCCAGCTTGTCGGCGGTGGCGACGCGCACTGCGGCATCTTTCACGTCCAGTTGTTCGCTCCACAGGGCGTGCAGCAGCGCGTGGGAGAGCGCCAGCGCGTCCCAGCCGAGTTTGTCTGCGGCGATCACCATGCGTGCGGAGAATTCATTCAGCGTCGGATAGTGTTTCGGCCGCAGCACCAGTGGCATGTTGAGTTTTTTGCGCCAGCGGTCGAGTTCGACCTCGTGGTAGTTCTGCCGAGCTTCGGGGCGGCTGCGCAGCGGGATGCCGCCGTTGGGCGGCTGGATGCGTGTCGGGCGGATGATGACATCGAGGTCGTGTTTTTCGATGATGGCCTTGAAACGCGGCCAGCCGAGGTAGGCCCAGGGCGAGGACAGGGAGTGGAAGTAATGGACGGTTTTTTTCATGTTCAGGGTTTTCTTGGATGAACAGCCCTTCGACAGGCTCAGGGCGAACGGTTGAGTTGATTTCCGACAGTGATTATTGCCGTTCGTGTTGAGCTTGTCGAAACACGAATGGTCCGGTGCGTGCCTTCATTTCTTTCCGGATTTCTTGCGGTACATCTTCTCCACCGTATCTTCCTCGATTTTGTAATACGCCTCTAGCCCGATCATGTCTTCAATGCCCTTGCGCGCGGTCACATACTCCTTCTGGCTGATGCCGGTGTAGTCGCCGGTCTTTTTCAGTTCGAGCAGCGCTTTGCGCATGAAATGGAACTGCACGCCCACCGACAGGATGGCGTCGATGCTGCCGGCGTATCCCATGTCTTCAAGCTGTTTGAAGGAATAGAGCGGCCGGCCGTCGCGATTGCCGCGGCTTTGTACGTAGACCATCGGCAGCTTGCACTGCTTTGGCGCTTTTCTGGTTTCTTCGGGTGTGCGCGGAAAAATCAGGCCCATGTCGGCACCCTGGTCGCGTGCCACCAGCATGCGTTTGACGGCTTCCTTGTAACCCTGCTCGCGGCAGGCATCCGAGCGGGCAATAATTACAAAATCCTTGTCACTTTTATCGCGCTGCACGCAGGCGAGGCGGATCTTGTCGCGGAACTCGTTGAGCGGAATGTTGTGCGCGACATAGGTGTGGTAATGCGCGCGTTTGGGGAACAGCTGGTCTTCGATGTGTACGCCGGCAATCCCGGCGCGGATGCATTCACGCACGGTGCGCATGGTGTGCAGCGGTTCACCCCAGCCGGCTCCTGCATCCATGATCACCGGAATGTTCACCGCGTTGGCCATGTTGCCGGCGACGGTGATCTGTTCGTTCATCGACAGCAGCGGTTCGCTGATGGTGGTGCTGCCACCGGTGACGAAGCCGCCGTTGTAGATGGTCTTGAAGCCGATGCTTTCCGCGAGCTTTGCGGTCAGCGGGTCGTGGATGGCGGGCAGCTCAAGAAATTTTCCGGCTTTGACCAGGGCGCGGAGCTTGGTGGTGGCGCGTTGCATCGGGAGTCCTTTCGGCGGGTGCGTGACGATGTACTGGGGCTGATTGATGATAACCAGCCGCAGGTGTCACGACCCGCCGGGGTCCGCATGTTGCGCAGGCGGGGTCGGGATGTGTATGCCGTGGATTGGATGCCGTGATTCGGTTGCAGGCGTGGTGTCGCCGGGCCTGGACGATCGTATTGCGTAATGAGTTTATAAGTATTTGTTTTTAAACATATTTTAGTGAGCGCAAAACACGCGCCGGCTTATCGTGCGGGCTTGCGTGGCGGCAGTGGCGCAGGGACGGGGTCCGCGGCGGCAAACGCGGATGTATACAGGGATGCGATGGTGTGCGCCGTCCGCGCCGCCGTTGAACTGTGGCAACTGTATTAATATCGGAGCAGGGCGCGTGGTATCCGTGAAGGTCCGCCGGCAGTCCCGCGTTGAATTCTTGAACTGACTCTGGAGCATTGATGAAGACAGCAACAAACCGCGTGCGCGGCGTCGAACACGACATCGTGCAAATGCCGCAGGTCGGCGAAGCTGCACCGTACTACGAGCCGCAGGGCAATGAAGTGGCGATATTCGAGGCGGCTTACAAACGCCGTTTGCCCGTGATGCTGAAAGGCCCGACCGGCTGCGGCAAGACGCGGTTCCTGGAACACATGGCCTTCCAGCTGAAGCGTCCGCTGGTGACGGTGTCCTGCCACGAAGACCTGACGAGTTCCGACCTGGTCGGCCGCTTCCTGCTGGAAGGTGCGGACACGGTCTGGCACGACGGCCCGCTGACGCGCGCGGTGAAGGTCGGCGCCTTGTGTTATCTCGATGAAATCGTCGAAGCACGCACCGACTCGACGGTGGTGATCCATTCGCTGACCGATCATCGACGCAAGCTGACCATCGAGAAAAAAGGCCAGGAAATCGACGCGCACGAGGATTTCATGCTGGTGATTTCCTACAACCCCGGTTACCAGACGGTGCTGAAGGACCTGAAGCCGTCGACCAAGCAGCGCTTCATCGCGATCAATTTCGATTTTCCGCAGGAAGAGGTCGAGCGCAAGATTCTGGTAAAGGAAGTGCCGGGCACCAAACCGGAAATCGCAGAGAAACTGGTGGCCATCGGCCGCAAGGCGCGGCTGCTGAAGGATCACGGCCTCGAGGAATCAACATCGACCCGCGCGCTGGTCTACGCGGCGAGCATGATGGCCGCCGGGCTCGACCCGATCACCGCCTGTCAGGTGGCGATGGTCAATCCGATCACCGACGACGTCGAACTGGCGGATGCGCTCATGGAAATCGTCCAGGCGCATTTCTCCTGATTTCTTTTGCTCGTCACCCCGGCAAAAGCCGGGGTCCAGAGGTTTTAAAAATTCCTGGATTCCGGCTTTCGCCGGAATGACGTGCTTTCAAAGTTAGTTTTATTAGATCAAGCACATGACCCATACCCCCGCCGTCGACAAGACGGTCAGCCAGATCCAGGAACTCAGCGCCGTCGCGCACCGCGAAGTCGAGCAGGTGCTGCCGGCGATCCTGCCGCATGGCGAAGCGGTCACGCTGCAGTGGCTCGCAGCCTGCGTTGCCTTGCTGAGTTTTGAGCGCGATGCCGGACGCGCCTTCATCCGCGGCAGCCTCGAGGCCGAACATGTTTCCGAAGAAGTGCTGCCGTGGACCGGTCAGGCGCTGGCCTTCATGCAGTGGCGTGCGTCATGGCGCGCGCTGGAAGGTTTCATGGCGAATGTCGCCCGCGCCTACGGCACGCTGGGCCACGCCGGCGAGGAGCGTTGGGCGGAAATCGGGTTTTGCTGGTGCGCGCGGCAGATCGAAAGCGGCGCGGCCTACTTTGCGACGCCGGTGGTGGAGCTTGCCGGACGCCACGGCGGTGTCGCTGCGATTGAGCAACTGGCGACGCCGGCGGATGAACTGTTCGAATCGCGCAAGCTGATGCTGTCGACGTACCTGTCGGGGGCGATCCGCGTGCGGAACCTCCTTGGCGCGCAGGCGATCCTGCCCTGGGCGTCGCGCGGCGCCGACATCCTGCAGTCGGGCCGGGCGCGCGGCGAGGCTTATTTCCGTCTCGAATCCGAGGAGTCTCTTTCACTGCTGCTGGAACATCTGCCGGGTTACCGGCTGACCGACCGCAACCGTTTGCTGGGCATGCTGCTTGACGTGTGGTTTGGTGGTGAATTCGAACTGAAGGAAAGTACCTGGTCTCCGGAAAAAGGCCGGCCGTTCATCGAGACCGACGGCAAGAGCATTTATTTTCCGGCGGTGATGGCCGACCGCGAGGAGGCCATCCTCGCCGTGCTGCATGTCGCCGGCCACATGTATTACCAAACCTTCGAGCGCACGGCGATGCAGGCCATGTTCGCCGAAGCCAAAGTTGATTTCCCGGCCAAAGGGCCGGTGTCCTGGGGGCCGCTGTTCCTGCGGTTCGGCGACGATGCGCTGCGCTTCCAACTGATCCTCGACATCTGCGAGGACCTGCGCGTCGATTTCCGCGTGCAGCGCAATGTGCCGAATTACCTGAAACGGCTGCGTAATGCCGCGCATGGCCTCGGTGTGCGCCATCCGGAAACGGCGGCTTATTACGACCTCGCGCTGGAAAGTGTCGAGGCGGCGCTGGCGCATTATGCCGGCGGCGCTGTCGATGAACGGTTTGCGCCGCTGTTCACCGAGGGCGCGACCATTGCCGATGCCTGGCGCGCCGCGGCAAAAATCTACAGCGCGATGACGCTGCCCGTGGTTACCGATCTCGAAGCCTTCCATGCCGCGTACCTGCCGGGCCGCAGCCCGAATGCGTCGCGCATGGCGCACCCGCAGGAAAGTGACGACCAGTCGCAGCAGACGCAGGCCGGTTCCGAGCAGAAAAGCGAACAGCAGGAAGAGGGGGGCGAAGAAACCGAGGCACCGCAGAACGCCGAATCGGGCGACCAGCGCGACGACGGCGAAAAAAAGGAAATGCCCAGTTACGGCGATTCCTCGGGCCAGTCGGCGCGGGCCTCCGGACAAAGCGACAAGGAAGGGGCGAATCAGGGCAGCAGCGACAAGGGCATTCCTTATCCGGAGTGGGATTACCGCGAGTTGCGTTACAAGCGCAACTGGAGCTGGGTGCAGGAAAAACGCCTCGCCGAATCCAACATGGGCGAGACCAACCGGCTGATGAAGCAGTACGCGAACGCACTGAAGCGCCTGAAAAAAGCCATCCAGTCGCAGAAACCGACACGCACCGCGCCGCTGACGCAGCAGCTCGATGGCGACGACATGGATCTCAATGCGGTGGTCGGTTATGTCGCGGAAAAAAAGGCCGGACGTTCGCCGCGACCGAACATCTACAAACGTCGCGAAGTCCGCAAGCGCGAAGTGGCGGTGACACTGCTCGCCGACATGTCAACATCGATCATGCAGCACCTGCCTGAAGGCGGCGGCCGGCTGGTCGATCGGGTGCGTGCGGGGGTGCTGTTGTTCGCCGAGGGCATGGAGGAAGTCGGTGATGCCTATTCGATCGCCGGCTTCTGCTCCAAGTACCGCGACAATGTCAGCTATTACATGCTGAAGGATTTCGACGAGGAGCTGACCGAGGAAGTCCGCGCGCAGATCGGCGGCATGTCGGGGCGCCTCGCGACACGCATGGGTGCGGCGATCCGCCATGCCACGGCGTCGTTCGAGGGCGTCGAAAGCCGGCGCCGGCTGTTGTTGCTGCTGTCCGACGGGCGGCCCGAGGATTATGACGACGGTGGTGACCGGCGTTATCTGCACGAAGACACGCGCATGGCGGTGAAGGAGGCCGTGGCCAAGGGTGTGCACCCCTTCTGTGTCACGGTCGACACCATGGCAAATCAATATCTGCCGCAGATTTTCGGCCCCGGGCATTACCTGGTGCTGGATCACATCAACAGCCTGCCGAACAAGCTGCCGGAGATTTACCTGCGGCTGCGGCGCTGATGATCAGCGCCTGAGCCTGGAAATGACTTGAGTTCGAGGTTCAGCCCGGAGTCGGCGGGAGGCAGGGTCAGTTGACCTTGGCCCCGGATTCCTTGACGACGCCGGCCCATTTTTTGTAGTCGGTTTTCAGCTTTTCCGCGAAAACCTTTGGGCCGGTCATGACCTTGATGCCCGGCAGGCGTTTCAGGGTCTCAGGGTTGTCGAGGGCTTTGTCGATTTCGGCGGCCAGTTTCTGAACTATGGGGGCGGGGGTGCCCGCAGGCGCCAGGAATCCCCACCAGGTGACCGCTTCGAAGCCCTTGTATCCTGCTTCGGCGATGGTTTCGACTTCGGGGGCGTCGGGCGCGCGCTTCACGGAGGTCACCGCCAGTACACGGATGGTTCCGGATTGCATGTGGGGTTTCGCACTTTCGAGCGAGGAAATATAGAAATCGGCCCGGCCTGCGATCAGGTCAGGGATGGCTTGCGCCGCGCCTTTGTAGGGGATGTGCACGAAGGACATGCCGGTGGCTTTTTTGATCAGTTCGCCGGTAAGGTGGGCCACCGTGCCGTTGCCGGGCGACGCGAAATTGAGGCCGCCGGGTTTCGATTTCGAGGCTGTGATCAGTTCCTTGACATTTTTGACCGGCGAGCGCGACGAAACGCTCACCGCGAGCGGCGTTTCGTAGACCAGGCTGATCGGGGTGAAATCGCGGAAGGTGTCGTAGGGAAGTTTTTCATACAAGGCCGGTCCGATGGCGAGGTTGCTGGTCTGACCGATCATCAGCGTATAGCCGTCAGGGGCTGCCGTTGCCGCCGTGCCTATGCCCAGGGTTCCGCCAGCGCCGCCGCGGTTGTCCACGATGAACTGCACGCCGAGACTTTCAGACATCCTGGCAGTGATGATGCGCGCAACGATGTCGGTGCCCCCGCCCGGCGGGAAGGGTACGATGAAACGAATGGGCTTGTTCGGGTATGCGGATTGCGCGACTGCGCTCCCGCAGGCCATGCAAAGCAACAATGCAGTCAGATATGCGCTGAGTTTTTGTGACATGGTGTTCCTCCGTTGTTGTAGGAATATTGCTGTTTGTGGCGGGCTGGATGGTGGCCCTGCCGGTATTGCGCCTTATGTTCGTGTCGAATCCGCCGTCTGCAATTCGGCAAGAATGTTGCGTGCCGCAGCGACGCCCATGTTGATGTAGGCGTCCCTAGTGACGCCGCCGACGTGTGGCGTCATGATCAGGTTGGTGACATTGCGCAGCAGGTGTTCCGGGGGCGGCGGCTCGGTCTCAAAGCTGTCAAGGGCTGCGGCCCGCAGGCATCCCGATTCGAGTGCGTCCCGTACTGCAGCCTCATCGACCAGGCCGCCACGCGCGGTATTGACCAGGATGGCGCCGTAGCGCATCCGTGAAAGGGTTTCTCCGTTGATCATGCGCCGGTTGTCCGCCGTCAGCGGGCAATGCAATGACACGATGTCCGCTGTCTGCAGCAGTTCCGGCAGTGTCGTCATGGCGATGTCCGGCGGCGCTTCCTTGATGTAAGGATCATGTCCGAGGATACGCATGTCCATCGCCGTGCCCATGGCGGCGACGCGCCGGCCGATGGCCCCCAGTCCGATCAGTCCCAGCGTACGTCCCCCGAGTTCGATGCTTTTGTGGGTTGCTTTGTCCCAATGCCCTCCATGCATCCGCGCGTTCAGCTGCGTGATGGATTTGGTGCAGGCGAGGATCAGCGCCCAGGTATGCTCGGCCACGGCGCCGGCGTTGACGGCGGTCGCGGCCTTTACGGCCACGTTGCGCGAGCGGGCCGCTTCGATGTCAATCGTATCGATTCCGCTGCCGTGCTTCGAGATCACGCGCAGCTGTGATGACGCGGCGATGATTTGCGCAGTGATTCTTCCGTAACGCACGATGATCGCGACCGGCTGGTGGCGGGCGCAAAGTGTGATCAGGCTCTGTTCGTCAGGCTGTTTTCCGGCAAAGACGATTTCAAAGCCGCCCAGCAAGGCGAGGGCTTCATCGGCCAGATCCGCCGCCGTTACAACGATTGCCGGCTTTTGCCGCGCCGCTGCGTGCATCAGGCCGCCTCTCCGGATTTCACGCCGGCCGCGCGCAGCGCGTCGGCCAGCCAGTGCGGCACCAGCCTGCCCTGGCGGATCGCGGCGATGCGGGCGGTTTCATCGGCGACCTTTTTGCGGCCGAGTTCGATCATTTCGGCAACGCGTTCGCGTTCTATGACCACCACGCCGTCGGTGTCGCCCACGACCAAGTCTCCGGGATTGACGGTGACGCCGGCAATTGCGATCGGCCAGTTGACGCGTCCCGGAACAAATTTGGTCGGCCCGGCGGGATTGGCGCCGACCGAGAATACGGGGAAGCCGTTTGCGCGCAAGGCTTCAACGTCGCGCGCCGCGGCATCAAGCACCATGCCGGCCAGCCCGGCCTGCTGGGCCTGGGTGGTCATGATTTCGCCGATCAGGGCGCAGGTCTGGTCGCCCTTGCCGTCAACGACAATGACGTCTCCCGGTTGCGCGATGGCCAGCGCCGCATGAATCATCAGGTTGTCGCCGGGTCGTACTTCGACGGTGATTGCCGGTCCGGCGACTTTCATGGTGGGCGATACCGCGGTGATGCGCCCGTGCAGGGTGCCGCGCCTGCCGTAAACATCGGCGAGTATTGCCGCGGGCAGTTCGCGGGCTGCTGCGACCAATTCCGGTGCGGTGCGCTCGAAGTGTTTGCGAATTTCCGGATAACTGCTGCTGTGACCCATCTTTTTTCCTTGGGTGAATTGGGGGGGGCGGGCTGTGGCCTGGGTGAAAAGTGGGCGGACTGTAGACACTGCCCTTGCTGATCGCAACGGTGTTTCGTACAATGAAACAATGGCCGAAAAAAATCAGCTTGATCAGGGTGCAGTAAAGGGCGGCGGAGTCGTTGCTGTGGCCCGCGCGATCGCGATTCTTGATGCCTTCCATACCAGCGAAGCCGCGCTGACCCTGGGGGAACTGGCCCGCAGGACCGGCTTGCACAAAACTACGGTACTGCGCATCGCGCGGACGATGGCGGCGGCACGTTATCTGGTTCAACTGGATAACGGATCGTGGCGGCTGGGTCCCGGCGCCGGCTGGCTCGGGGCGCGTTATCAGACTGTGTTCGGACAGACGGCGAGCATCGAGCCGGTATTGCGCGAACTGTCAAAAAAAAGCGGTGAAAGTGCGGCGTTTTACGTGCGTGAGGGCAATTCGCGGATTTGCGTGGTGCGGGTCGATGGTCCGCAGACCATCCGCCATCATGTGCGGATGGGGGAAAGCCTGCCGGTGAACCGTGGCGCAATCGGTCGTGTGCTGCTGGCTTTCTCGGGCGAAGAGGGCGCCCTTTACGACCGGATACGCCGGATTGGATACCACTCGACCCGGGGTGAGCGTGATCCACAGGTTGCCAGCGTGGCGTTCCCCATTTTTGGAATCAATCATCGTTTGATCGGGTGTGTGGCGGTCTCGGGGCCGATTGATCGCTTCAGGCGTGAGTCCTGTGCGCGGCATGTGCCTTTGCTACGCAAGGCGGCGGCCCGGCTGAGTTATGAAATCGGTGGTGCGGGGGTGATATCTTCCAATGCGCTAGGGCCTGTTAACAATTATTTCATGAGTGCGACGGCGACGATTTGGCCTCAGTGCTAGGAGCGTCGAGTGCCGTTTGCCCGGTGGCAAACAAGCGAAGGCGCGACAACGCACTGGGGCCAAATCGTCCCGTCCCTCCGGGTTGTGGCCAAAATCGCCACTGGCGGCGTTACTTGCCTTGCCCATATTCCCGATATGGGCTGCGGCAAGTGCCTTGCCACTGACGATTTTGGCCGCAACGCATCTCACGAAATAATTGTTAACAGGCCCTAAACAGGTGAGCGGCATGGGCTGTATGATTTGGCGCCACGCTTCGTGTCAGTGCTTATTCTGGCTTGAACGCAAGCGTATTTCATGATGTTTAAGGCACTTGATACGATGAACTCCCCGATACTTGAAGTAGCCTCGCTCGACGTCAAAGCCGGCGAAACCGCCGCATTCGAACGTGCTTTTGCCGAAGCCTCGGCGATCATCGCCGCGATGCCCGGTTATCTCGGCCACGAGCTGCAGCGCTGCATCGAGCGCAATCACCGTTATGTGCTGCTGGTGCGCTGGCGCACGCTGGAGGATCACACCGAAGGTTTTCGCGGCTCACCGCAATACCAGCAATGGCGCGCGCTGCTGCACCACTTCTATGATCCTTTTCCGGTGGTTGAGCATTTTCACCGGGTGTGGCCCGATGATAAATCATAAGTATTTGATTTTATTTAATAAAATCTAGCGGTTACGCAGCGTCGGATCGAAGCGGTCGCGCAGCCAGTCGCCAAGAATGCTGATCGACAGCGTGGTCAGGAAGATCATCATTCCCGGCAATATCGAAATCCACCACGCCGAGAGCAGATGTGCGCGGCCGGCGCCGAGCATCTGGCCGAGGCTGGTCAGCGGCGGCTGGATGCCGAGGCCGAGAAAACTCATCGAGGTCTCGAGCAGAATCGTCGCCGGGAAGTTGAGCGTGTACTGCACGATCAGGATGCTGGCGATATTCGGCAGGATGTGCCGGCGGTAGATCGTGAAGGGAGTCGCGCCCAGCGCGCGCACCGCCACCGCGTAGCCCTGGGTGTTGGCCGAGATCACCATGCCGCGCGCGAGCCGCGCGTAGGTTTCCCAGCCGTTGATGCCGAGAATCAGGATGAACAGCACCAGGCTGTTGCCGAAAAAGGCGAGTACGGCAAGTGCCAGCAGGATGAAGGGCAGCGAGGCCTGGGCGTCGACCAGCATCATCACCGACTCCTCGATCCAGCCGCGGAAATGCGCGGCGATGAAGCCGAGCAGTGTGCCGACCACCGCGCCGATGGTGGTGCCGGCGATGGCGATGACCACGCTGAAGCGCGTGGCGTAGATCAGCCGCGACAGCAGGTCGCGGCCGAGTTCGTCGGTGCCCAGCCAGTATTGTTCGGGACCGCCAAGAAAAGCCGGTGCTTTAAGCCGGTTCGCGAGATCCTGCGTGGTGTAGTGATAGGGTGCGATCCAGTCGGCAGCGAGCGCGACCAGCAGCGTGAACAGCACGAAGCCGGCCGCGGCAAGCACCAGTGGCGGATAGCGGCGCAAAAAGCGCGTCGTCGCTCCCGGTGCGGCGTGGATATTGGCCTGACTTTCAGGCATGGTCGCCCCCCGGGCTGTTGCCGGCGGTGCGAATGCGCGGATCAATCCAGCCGTAGATCAGATCGACCAGCAGGTTGGCGGTGATCATCGTCACCGCGGTCATCAGCAGCACACCCTGGACCACGGCCAGGTCGCGTGCCGACACGGCGGACACCAGCAGCCGGCCGACGCCGGGCCAGGCAAATACCGTCTCTGTGACGATCGCCCCGGCGATCAGGTCACCCAGGCGGAAGCCGAGTACGGTGACCAGCGGGATCGCCGCGTTGGGCAGCGCATGCCAGGCGATGCGGCGCAGCCGCGGCACACCTTTCGCCGCCGCGGTTCGTACATAGCTGCGATTGAGGACATCCAGCATTGACGAGCGGGTGAAGCGCGCCAGCGAGCCCGCCGAGGACAGGCCCAGCGTGACCGCCGGCATGATCAGGTGCCAGATGGTGCCCATGCCCGAACTCGGCAGCCAGCGCAGCCACAACGAAAACAGCAGGATCAGCAGGATGCCGAGAAAAAAATTGGGAATGCTGAAGCCGAATACGGCGAAAGTCATCACGAAGCGGTCGACGATCTTGTTGCGGTTCAACGCGGCAATGATGCCCAGCGGCACACCGACGGCGAGGCTGATCAGCAGCGCGGTGAAACCCAGCAGCAGCGTCGCCGGCACCGCCTCGGCGATGACCGTGGTCACCGCGCGCTCGTCGGTCAGCGAAAAGCCGAGGTCGCCGCGGGCGATGCCCCCAAAATAGCGCAGGTATTGCTCGGGCAGGGGGCGGTCGAGGCCGTACAACTCGCGGTAATGCTGCAGCGTGGCCTGGTCGACGTCGTCGCCGAGCAGGATTTCCACCGGATCACCCGACAGGCGCAGGATGACGAAAGCGAAGGTCACCACCAGCAGCAGGGTGACCACCGCGCGGAACAGTTTGACGCCGAAAAAACGCAGGTTCATGTCAGGCCGGCTCCACCCAGCCGCGGTCGATGTAGGTGCTGCTGCCGACGCGCCACAGATCGAGCTGTTGGCGGCGGCCGGGTGATTCGCTGACGCAGCGGATGGTCTGTGGCGGCGGCGGTTCGGCGCTGCCGGCTGCGAGCGCTTCGCCGAGCACGCGTCCGGTGACGCTCGCCGGCGGCGTGATGCCCAACTGCCGGAGGATGGTTGGCACGATGTCGGTGTGGCTGGCCGGCCACGGCGAGGCGTAACGCGAGCGGAAGGCGCTGCCGCCCATGGCGACCAGGTTGTTCATTTCGATCAGGTGCAGGCCGCCGTGGGTGGCGCCGCCTTCCGGCACTTCGGACGAGTTGTAGTAGCAACTGCCGGGACGGCCCCAGCGATCCGGCCGGTCGTCGGCGGCCATGACGTAATAGAGCTCGGGCACGCGCTCATGCTCAATTGCGAGCAGCGCGCGGTCGAGGGTGCCGGGGATGCCGCCGAGCAGGCCGTTACCGCCGGGCGTGAACACCGGGCCGCACCATGGCTGTTCGAGCAGCCACTGCGCCGCGGCGCGCAACTGCGCCTCGTCGCCGGGCCGCATTCGCAGCGCGCCGTAGTAGCCGGCGCTGCCGGCGAGCGCATTGCCGTCGACAAAGGAGGATCCGATGCGGATGCCGGCTTCGCGCATCCGTGGTTTGACCTCGATGCGTTCGCGCGCGGTGACCAGGCCGTGGTCGGAGCAGACAATGACCTGACAGTGACCGGCGTCGGGCGCCGCGTCGCGATGGGCGAGGATGCGTCCGAACTGGGCATCGGCGTTGCGGATCGCGGCGATGCTTTCCGGCGAGCCGATGCCGCAGTAGTGGTAGGTCGAATCGGGATCGGAGAACCACACCACCAGTACGTCAGGTGCGACCTCGGGCAGCACGGCATCAAGGATCATGTCGGTCTGCAGCCTGATGCGCGCCGCGTTGGGTGTTGCCTTCGGCGGAATCGGCCCGAAGCGCTCGAGCACCGCTGCAGCGTAGTCGGCGGGTTTCGAGGCGCGCCAGTCCGAGACGCAGAGCACCACGCTGCCCAGCGCCGCGGCGCGCGGATTGAGCAGGTGCGTGGTGCCGGCCGAGCCGGTGCTGACCACGGCCATCTTCAAGCCGTGGCCGGCGAGCATGTCGCCAAGCGATGGTGCATCGACGAAGCGGCCGTCGTAGGCCTGCTCCGCGGCGAGAATGTCGTCGTGCTGGCCGGTGTGCATCAGTTTGTCGGAAAAGATTTTCGGGTCAAACAACTGGTTGGCGACCACGCCGGTCACGCCCGGCGCCGCGCCGCAGGCCATTGCCGTGGCGTTGACCCGGGTCACCGACGGAAACACACAGCGGCTCGACGGGAAATCGCTGCCGGCGTCGATGAATTTACGCAGATTGGGTGCAATGTCGGCGGTGATCATGTCGCGGCGCAGGCCGTCGAAGATGCACCAGATGAAGCGCGGCAGGGGTTTGGCGGTGGTCATGGCTGTGTTCCGGAAGGTTGCGGCTGGGTGAAGGCGTTCAGGCGCCGGGATGATGGCAGGCGGCCTGGTGGCCGTGCTCGAGTTCGCGCAGTGGGGGTGCGATTTCGGCGCATTGAGTACTGGCCCGCGGGCAGCGGGTATGAAAGCGGCAGCCCGGCGGCGGCGCCACCGGGCTGGGCGGGTCGCCCTTGAGCTGCGTGCGCGGCCGGCGGTGCGTGGTGTCGGGCACCGGCACCGCGGCGATCAGCGCCTGGGTGTAGGGATGCTGCGGCCGGTCGAACAGCGCGTCGCGTCCGGCGATCTCGACGATCTGGCCGAGATACATCACCGCGACCCGCTGCGAGATATGGCGCACCACCTTGAGATCGTGTGAAATGAACAAATAAGCCAGGCCGCGCTCCGCTTGCAGCCGCGCCAGCAGATTGATCACCTGCGCCTGCACCGACACGTCGAGCGCGGACACCGGCTCGTCGCAGACCACCAGCCGCGGCTTGAGCATCAGCGCGCGCGCCACCACCACGCGCTGCTGCTGACCGCCGGACAGCTCGTGCGGGTAACGCGCCGCCATCGCCCGCGGCAGGCCGACAGCATCAAGCATTTCTGCGGTCGCCGCCTGCTGCGACTGCGCCGAGCCGATGCCGTGTATGAGGAGGGGTTCGGCGATCTGGCGGCCGACGCTCATCCGCGGGTCGAGCGCGCCCAGCGGGTCCTGGAACACCATCTGCAGGTCGCGGCGGCGCGCGCGCCAGGCTGCATCCTGGCGGCTGTCGACGGGCTTGCCGTCGAAGCTCACCGTGCCGCCGCTCGGCCGCTCGATGCCGAGCACCAGGCGGCCGGTGGTGGTTTTGCCGCAACCGGATTCACCAACCAGACTCAGGGTTTCGCCGGCTGCGATGCTGAAATTGATGTGGTCCACGGCGCGCACCTGCAGCGGCGGCGCGCCCCAGCGCCCGCCGCGCAGCGCGAAATGCCGGCTCAGATCGCGCACCTCGATCAGCGGCGCGGCATTCATGCGCTGCCTGCGAGGGGGTGCAGACAGGCTACGCGGCCACCGGCATGGGGACGTGGCAGCGGCTTCGCGGCGTTGCAATCGTCGCGCACCGAGCTGCAGCGCGGCGCAAAGGCGCAGCCCGGCGGCATTGCCAGCGGCGAGGGCACTGCGCCCTCGATCGGCAGCAGCGCTTCGAGATTGCGGTCGATGCGCGGCACCGAGGCCAGCAGACCGGCGGAATAGGGATGAGCAGGCCGGCTGAACAACTCGGCCGCCGGGCGCTCTTCGGCGACATCGCCGGCATACATCACTACCACCGAATCGGCCATCTCGGCGACTACGCCGAGGTCGTGGGTGATCAGGATCAGCGCCATGCCGTATTCGGTGCGCAGTTCCTGCAGCAGATCAAGGATCTGCGCCTGGATGGTGACGTCAAGGGCGGTGGTCGGCTCGTCGGCGATCAGCAGCTTGGGGCGGCAGGCCAGTGCCATCGCGATCATCGCGCGCTGGTTCATGCCGCCGGAGAGCTGGTGCGGGTATTCGCGCAGGCGACGTCTGGCTTCGGGGATGCCGGCGCGGTCGAGCAACCGCGCCGCTTCCGTCAGCGCCGCGGCGCGTTCCATGCCGCGATGTAAAACGAGGCTTTCCGCGATCTGGCTGCCGATGGTGTGCACCGGGTTCAGCGAGGCCGCGGGGTCCTGGAAAATCATCGCGATCTCGCGGCCGCGGATCGCGTCGAGCCCGGCGGGGGGCAGTGTGGTCAGGTCGCGGCCGTCGAACTCGATGCATCCGGTGACACGGGCGTTGCCGGGCAGCAGGCGCAGGATCGAGTGGCAGCTCACACTTTTGCCACAGCCCGATTCGCCGACGATGCCGAGTACGCCGCCGCGCGCCACCGCGAAGGATACGCCGCGCACCGCGCGGATCACGCCCTCCTCGCTGTCGAAGGAGACCTCGAGGTCGCGGACCGCGAGCAGCGGCGCGTTGCTACTGGGTGACACGAAACACGTCCGGCCGGAAATCCATGTAGAACAGCGGCGCGGGCTGCCAGGCCAGCTTCTTCTTCGTGCCGTAGCTGTAGAGGGCGTTGTAGAGGAAGGTCATCGGCATTTCATCCTCGATGATGTCCATCATCCGGCGAAAGGCGGCGAGACGTTCCTTGTCGGTGGCGGCGGTGCGGACAATCTCATCGGCCTTGTTGAACTCCTCGGGTGCGATGAAGTATTTCCAGGTCGTCTGCATGTTGTTCTTGGGGCCAAGAATGATGCTGATCGCGCCGGCCGGGTCGGGAATGCGGTAGGTGGTGGACCAGGCATGCATCTCCATTCCCGGGGAGCGTACCTGCTTGAAGCTGTCCACCAGGTCGAGCTTGACGTTGATGCCGACGGCCTTCCACATCTCCTGCATGATCTGGGCGGCCTCCATTCCGTTCAGGTAATAGTTTGGAATTACGCGGTAGCTGATCGCGCGGCCGTCATAACCCGACGCCTTGACCAGTTCGCGGGCGCGTCTGGGGTCGTAAACATAGCCCGGGCGCTTGGCATCGTAGAGCGCGCCGAATGTCGGCAGCTGGTAGCCGTTTGGGGTGTAGTTCAGACCCTGCCACAGCGAGTCGCGCAGTTTCTTGCGGTCGATGGCGAGGCTCATTGCCTGGCGCAGGCGTTTGTCCTTGAACACCGGAGCGCTCATGTTGAAGACGACGATATGGCTGTTTTCAAGGACCGTCGAGCGCACGTCGACGTCCTTGTAGCGTTTCAGTGTGGCGATCTGGTCGGGTGTGACATCGACGATGATGTCGAACTCGCCTGAGGCGATGCCGGCGACGCGTGTGGCGAGTTCGGGCACCTCGCGGAAAGTCACCGACTTGAATGCCGGTTTGCCGCCGAAGTAGTCGTCGTTGGCGGTAAAGGCCATGTACTGGTCCTTGCGCCAGTCCTTGAACTTGAGCGGTCCGGTGCCCACCGGGTTCCAGCGGATCTCGCGCAGCGCGTTGCGCATCCAGTTCGGATCTTCGCTGCGGTACTTTTGCCATTGTGCGCTGGAGACGATCCACGAAGTGTAGGCGGCGAGGCGTTGTTCAAGCACCGGATCGGGCTGCGAGGTGACAAAGCGCACCGTGTAGGGGTCGATTTTGCGGACCTCCTTCAAGTGGCCGAAGTAGGCCGCGCCGGAGGGAATTGCCGCGGTCTTGCCGCCGGTCAGCCGCTCCGGCGAGAAGGTGAACAACACGTCATCGGCGGTGAACAGGGAGCCGTCATGAAAACGCACGCCGCGGCGCAGCCGCACTTCGAGCTCGCTCGGACTGATCCGGGTCCAGGATTCGGCGAGTCCCGGCTTCAGGCTTTTCGGGCCGCCGCCCTGAACTGAAAAATCACGGCGGATCAGGGTGTCGAAGATGGAATAGGTGATGCGCACATCGACGTTGCCGGTGTTCTCCGCCGGCTCCAGGCCGCGGGCCAGCTCGTTGACGGCGACAATGACCTCGGGGCGGTTGTCGGCGGCTGCCGCGGTCAGGGGCAGGGCTGCAAGCATGATCGCGGCGAACAGTTTGCTAATCATCGGAATCTCCTCGTTTTTTGATGTAAACAGATGCCAGGGGTGCAAATGCAACTTCAGCTATCGGTGTTTTCCAGTGCGGCACGCACGGTTTCCAGTGTTTCAAGGTTGCGGATCATGTGTCCGTCGTCGAGCTTCGATATTTGCAGCATGATGGTGTTGCAGATTGCCATCGGCACTGTCAGCGAGCGCGCCTCTCCGGGTTCACCGCGGGTGGCGGCCAGCACGAGGTCGGCGCCCGGCAGCAACCGCGGGTTCATGATGTCGGTCACGAAAACGCAGTGTGCCCCCACGGCGCCTGCATGCGCGGCGAACTTGGCGATCCTCGTGTGTGGTGCAAAAAACGCGAACAGCAGGAAGACGTCGCCCTTGCGCGCACGTTTCAGAATCGCCGCCGCCTCGCGCGCCTCGATCGGCAGTATCACCGCATCGTAGCCGCCGCGTTGCAGCCGTATCTGCAGCAGCCGGGCCAGGGTTTCGGAGTGTCCGGCGCCAAAAATGAAGGTGGTGCGGGCGCGGATGATGAACCGTGCCGCAGCTGCAATGTCTTCGTCGCGGACCTGTCCGGGAAGTTTTTCGAGCGCACGCATTTCGCTGGCTACGAAAGCGCGCAGTACCTCGTTTTTGCCGAGGAGTGCAATCCGCCGACGGACGCGGTCGGCTGCCGCTGATTCGCCGAAGAGATCGTTTTGCAGTGCGGCACGTAGTGCCGGGTAGCCCTCGAAACCCAGTTTGCGCGCCAGCCGTACTGCCGAGGTCGGGTGAACTTCGGCACGTTCGGCGATTTCATTGGTGGACAGGAATGCCGCCTGCCGCGGATCGGCAAGCAGGACTTCGGCCAGCTTGCGGTCGGCCGCTGTGAGGTGGTGGTGTTTCTCACGCAGCAGCAATTGAATCGAGGATGACATTGCTTCCTTGTGGGCCGATGGGCCGATCAGGCACTGGTGCCCGCATCCAGGGCGGGCCGTTTTTTGCAACAAGTATTGCGGAGGTTTCTAATTTATGCAATAACTGTTGCGGTTTGATGACAGCCGTCAAAAACCCTGAGAAAAGGGAGGTGGACCAAAGTGAGCGGCGATCTGTTCGACATCCTGATACGGCTGGGTGCGGCGCTGGCGGCAGGCGGCTTGATCGGCATGGAGCGCAGCTACCACGGGCGCCCCGCCGGGTTCCGCACCCATACGCTGGTGTGCCTGGCGTCGGCGCTGCTGATGCTGGTGACGGTGTATGAAAGCCAGTGGTTTACCCAGGCGGGGAATTCGCGGGTGGTGGTCGACCCGACACGCATGGCGCAGGGCATCATGACCGGCATCGGCTTCCTTGGCGCCGGCGTGATCATGCGTGAGGGTCTGTCGGTGCGCGGCCTGACCACGGCGGCGTCAATCTGGGTGACGGCGGCGATCGGCATCCTGTTCGGCATCGGGTTTTACATCCCGGCAATGCTGGCGGTCGCGGCGACCCTGTTCACGCTGTCGTCGTTCCGCTGGATTGAAAGCCGGATGCCCACCGAGTTTTATGCCCAGTTCCATATCAAATTCAAGCGAACCAACATGATGACCGAGGCGGAACTGCGCGCGATTACCGGCGCCCTGGGTTTTTCGATCGCCAACATGACCTTTGAGCTGACCGATGGCGGGCAGAGTTTTGAATACCGCATGGGTATGAAGACGCTGAACCGGCGCAATATGCACGCGCTGTCAGAGCGGCTTAAAAACGAAGCGTCAGTGGTCGAATTTCGCATTGCGCCCGAGGGTGCCTGACCTGAAGCCTGTGATGCGTGTAGTCCGTAATGCGGCGACACACTTAAGCAAAGTTGTCACTGCCGCAGCTATTGCGGCAGAATGGGCCGCACTGACCGTGAAGTAAAAGGAGAAAAACCATGAGCCGCACACTGGAACAGTTTGCCGCACAATGCCATGACTTCATCAAGGCCGAGCCTGGTCCGGCCGGGCGCAAGAAAGTCGCAGCATTGCTGCAGGAGGTGCTGAAGGACAAACAATTCATCGACAAACATGTTGACCACAGCGTCGGCGAACGCAAGATCATTTACGAGGATCCGGAATTCGGTTTCTGCATTCTCGCGCATGATTACACCGACGCCAAAACCAGTGGACCGCATGACCATGCGCATTCCTGGGCGATTTACGGCCAGGCGCGCGGCGAGACCGAGATGCGGGATTACCAGCTGCTGGAGCCGGCCAGCGCCGACAAACCGGGCAAAGTGAAACATACCCGCACTTACAAGCTGACGCCCGGAATCGCTCATGTCTACAACGAGGGCGACCTGCATTCGCCGAAACGCGAGGGGCCGACCAGCCTGATTCGCATCGAAGGCACCAATATGGCGAAGGTGAAACGCTTCAAGTACGAGCAGGTCTGACCATTGCCGCATGCGACAAAAAAGCCGCCCTCGGGCGGCTTTTTTTATGTTTTGCCCCTTGACCGCCTACCAGTCGTACCCCAGCCCTATCAGCATTGCGGTGTCCGTGCTTTTGAGTCCGGGCGCAGGGTCTTTTTCCCAATCCAGATTGATCTGTATGGATGCGTTGATGCCCGCCGCAATCGGTGCGCGCAGGCCGGTGCGCGTACGCAGAATCATATTGCTGCCTTCTGAAATCTGCTGGAAGCCGTCCTGTTCATGAAACAGTTCGATGTTGTATTTCAGCGGGCGGTGTGATGCTTTGACACCCCAGCCCAACGCAGGGTAACTTTCATTGCCGGCCGTGTAATGATCAATGACTACGTAATCGAGGCCGCCGCGAATCGATATATTGCTGCTGTTGTCTTCCACCAGTTGCACACCGTAGCCGGTGCCCGCGGTGCTGCGCAGATCGATGTCCTTGAAGCGGTCGTGTTCCAGCGAGCCGCGCACATAATTGAACTGCTTTTTACCCTCCACAAACCAGTCATAGTTGCCGTCGGTGGCCCAGTTTGATGCGGTACGTGCGCCGGAATCATGCTGCTGGTTCGTTTTTCCGCCCAGGCTGTAGCGATAATCCCTTGCGCGCGCCGTGAGCTGGGCCTCTGCATAGAGGCGGCGGGCGGTGGTATTGCCACGGGTATCGCTGGCGGCCAGTGTCGCGCGCCCCTTGTAATCGATGCCGATGCCCGATTGCTCGGGATTCGGGTTGAGATAGGCGATTTCGTCGAGATTCACGCCGCCGGAGTTGGCCAGATCGGTGCTGCCTTCAGCGGCGGGCTCGAGTATTGCCTCCGAAATTGTTTTACTGTCCTGAAGCATGACGACAACAGGTTTTTCGGTGCTCAGTGTGCTGATTTCACTCCACTGGATGTTGACTGTTCCGGCGTTGGTGGTTTCGAATACAAGTTCCGGTCCCAGTTTGTGCACCACCTTGCCGGTCAAGCGATCGCCGTTCTTGAAAATGACGACATCGGCGGTGGCGGATATGCAGAAAAACAGCAGGCTGATCGGTATGAATGCTCGCATCCGGGGAGGGCCTTTTTGGTTGATTCAGGAATGCGGAGGCCGTCGCAGTTGTACGATTCCGCGGTTGTCAATTAACTGTGACATACAGGAGCAGCGCAGGTTCCTGAGAGCGGATTGCGCGCGGGGTTGTGCGTAACTAGTGAGAGGTGCCTGTGGGGATTGCCGGCAGCGGGCCGCTGGCGAGATTGTGCAGGTGACGCTTGCGTACCAGCACCATCGACATCGAAACGAACAGGCCGAACATTGCAATGACCCAGTAAATCGAAAGATTCATCCAGATCAGCAGTGCATAAAGGCTGAGCATCGCCAGTATCGACAGGTTTTCATTGAAATTCTGCACCGCGATGGAATGTCCGGCTCCCATCAGGATATGGCCGCGGTGCTGCAACAGCGCATTCATCGGTACCACGAAGAAACCTGCAAGGCCGCCAATCAGCATCAGCAGTGGTATCGCGACGGGCAGCGACGTGGCGAAGTTCATCGCAATGACGATGATGCCCATGGCAATCCCGACCGGGACTACGTTGACAGCCTTGTGCAGGGGCACCATTTTGGCGGCAATGATGGCGCCGGCGGCGATCCCCACTGCGCAGATGCCCTGCAGCAGCGTTGCCTGCGACAGCGTGTAGCCCAGCGCGACCTCGGCCCATTTCAGCACGATGAATTGCAGCGTGGCCCCGGCGCCCCAGAACAGCGTCGTCGTAGCCAGCGAGATCTGGCCCAGCTTGTCGGTCCACAGCAGTTTTACGCAATGCGCGAATTCGCGCACCAGGTACCAGGGGTTCTTTTTCGGTGGCCGGTGATCGACGCCGGTGTCCGGAATGTAGAGGTTGAAGATGGCGGCGACGCCGTAGAACAGCATGATGATGGCGATGGCGGCTTCGGCCGGGGTGTCGACGCCGGTGTCGAAGTGCGGCAGGTCGATGGCGAGCAGCTTGGCGGACACAGTCGAACTGATCAGCACCCCGCCGAGCAGGGTGCCGATGATGATGGAGCCGACAGTCAGGCCCTCAATCCAGCCGTTGGCAACAACCAGTTTGTGGTGGGGCAGGTATTCGGTGAGGATGCCGTACTTGGCCGGGGAGTAGGCGGCGGCGCCGAGGCCGACCACGGCGTAGGCCAGCAGTATGGTCATGTATTCGGAAGTGCCGGGAATGTTCCACAAATCATGGAAAAACATCAACGCGCAGCCGATGATCTTCACGGTGTTGGTGATGAACATCACCCGGCCTTTGCGCATCGAGTCGGCAAAGGCGCCGACGAAGGCTGCGAACAGCACGTAGGAAATGGTGAAAAAGAATTTCAGCAGCGGCGTCATCCACTCCGGCGATTGCATCTGTATCAGCAACGCGATCGCGGCGACCAGCAGTGCGTTGTCGGCGAGTGACGAAAAAAACTGCGCCGCCATGATGATGTAAAAA
The DNA here is from genome assembly GCA_019744975.1 of Burkholderiales bacterium. GTDB lineage: Bacteria > Pseudomonadota > Gammaproteobacteria > Burkholderiales > SG8-41. Next base: position 110,799 of record JAIETP010000004.1, on the reverse strand, counting down.
CCTAAAGGCATGAATCAGGGGCGCCGAAGTGTGGTGGCGGTTGTTTTTTTGGTTATGCGGTTAAAAAAGTGGCTGCATCGGGTGACTGTATCAGGGAACTCTGTCGGGGGTCGGTTCAGCCGGCCGGAGCAGGAACCGCGGCTTTATACCATAGTTCCATGGGTAAATTACGGTTCCGGGTGCCGCGGGTTTGCGCCGGTTTTCTGCAGCGCGGCTTTTTCGGCAGGGCCTGAACAGGTAGTATTCCCGTTTATTCCATTTTTCGCCTGACATTCACTGAACCTGACAGATTTTCCATGGCCGATCGTCGTCTCCAGGTATTCCACGCCGTTGCCCGCCAGCTTTCGTTCACGAAGGCGGCGGAGCAATTGTTCATGACGCAGCCTGCGGTGACCTTCCAGATCAAGCAGTTGGAGGAGCACCTCAACACGCGGCTGTTCGAGCGCAGCCATGGCCGCATCGCGCTGACCCCCGCCGGGGAACTGGTGCTGGGATATGCTGAAAAAATCCTGACTTTGTCCGAGGAACTGGAAACCCGTGTCGGCGAACTCACCGGCGCGATCAGCGGGCCCTTGCTGCTCGGCGCCAGTACCACCATCGCCGAGTTTTACCTGCCGCAGATCCTCGGCGAGTTCAAGGCCGTACATCCTCATGTGCAGGTGCGCATGACGGTTGCCAACTCCGATACCATCGAAACCCGTATTGCCGAACATGTCCTCGACCTCGGCTTGATCGAGTCGCCGTCGCATCTGGCTGGATTGCAGACAGAGGTGTGCTGCGAAGATGTGCTGGTGATGATCTGCAGCCCGAAATACAAGCTCGCCAAGGCCAAAAAGGTGTCGGCGGCTGAAATCGCCGTCGAACCCTTCATCAGCCGCGAGTCCGGGTCCGGCACCCGCGAATTTTCCGACCATTATTTCCAGCAAAACAAAATTCCCCCGGATGCGATCAATATCGTCATGGAACTGGGAAGTCCGGAGGCAATCAAGGGCGTGGTGGCCACCGGGCTTGGCGTATCCGTGCTGTCGCGGGCGACGGTGGCGAAGGAGCTGAAACTCGGCGTGTTGGTGGCGGTGCCGCTGGATCCGCCGTTGATCCGTGCGCTGTCGGTGGTGACGCCGCGCGACAAGTTTCGTTCACGGCTGGTTTCGACTTTCGTCGAATTCTCGATGCTGCGAATGAAGGACATGGCCGCAGCGCAATGACCGGCAGCAGGAGACGACAGGCGCTGCTTGCGGCTTTTGACGGGCTGGATGAGGCACAGCAGGATGCACTGATGGATTTCGCCGCAACGCTGGCGGCGCGTGATGAGGGCTCCAAAACGGCGGCGATAAAACCGGAGCCGCGCCCCGCGGAGGAATCAGTGGTGGCGGCGATCAGGCGCCTGACCCGCGGCTATCCGGCGGCCGAACGGCGTCGGCTGATGGGGCCGGTGTCGACGCTGATGGCGCAGCATGCCGTGCAGGGGCGGGAGGCGGCGGCGGTGATTGATGATCTCGAGGCGGTATTCGAGCAGCACCATTTGGAGGCGGCGCGGAGTGCAAAGGCAGTGCGCAGTGATGAGTGATGAATGCGGAACAAAAAGTAATACCGCAACAAAATGACGGTTCATGCCCAGACCCATAAACGCGACCATTGATCTTGCTGCGCTGGCGCATAACCTCGGCGTCGCCCGTGCGCATGCGCCGCATGCCAGGGTGTTCGCGGTGGTCAAGGCCAACGCCTATGGCCACGGCCTGCTCCGTGCCGCGAAGGCATTGCGCGCCGCCGACGGGTTTGCGGTGCTCGAGTTCGATGCCGCGATCCGGCTGCGCGATGCGGGTTACAGCCAGCGCATCGTTTTGCTGGAAGGTTTTTTTGACGCGCGCGAGGCGGTGGCCGGCGCCGCGCGGAAAATCGCCAGCGTGGTGCACAACGCGGAGCAGTTCGCGTTCATTGATCCATTGGTTGCGGGCTCCCGGCTCGACGTGTTGCTGAAGATCAACAGCGGCATGAACCGGCTGGGGTTTGCGCCCGGGGCCGTGCGTGGCGCTTATGAAACGCTGCAGGACCATCCGGGGGTCGGCAAAATTACGCTGATGTCGCACTTTGCCGATGCTGACGGCGCGGGCGGCGTGGCGGCGCAGATGGCGGTGTTCGAGCGGGCAGTGGCAGGCATTGCCGCGCCGCGCAGCCTGGCTAATTCGGCGGCGACACTGCGTTATCCGGAAACCCATTTCGATTGGATCCGGCCGGGCATCCTGCTTTACGGCTCGTCGCCCTTTGCTGACCGCGGCGCGGCGGAACTCGGCCTCAGGCCGGTGATGACCCTGGCCTCGGAAATCATCGGCGTCTGTGATCTGAAACCCGGAGATACCGTCGGTTACGGCGGCACGTTTCGGGCGGAGCGGCCGATGCGCATCGGCATCGTCGCCTGCGGTTATGCCGATGGTTATCCGCGCCATGCGCCCAGCGGCACGCCGCTGCGGGTGGGTGAAAAAATGACGGTGACGGTGGGCCGGGTGTCGATGGACATGTTGTGCGCCGACATCACCGGCATGGCCGAAGCCGGCATCGGCACCCCTGTCGTGTTGTGGGGCGAGGGTAATCCGGTTGATGCCGTGGCGCAGGCGGCGGGCACTGTCAGTTATGAACTGATGTGCGCGCTGGCGGCGCGCGTACCGGTGATCGAAAAACAATAAACCAGTGATCAGGGGGCGGCAATGTCGTGGCGTGACTGGCAGGGCGATATCGAGCGGCAATTCAATCCGCGGGCCTGGGCGACGGATGTGGAGGCGCAGCATGCGCTGCGCGGCAAACTGTCGGCGGCGGCGCGTGCCCGCCTGAACGGTGAATTCAACGTCGCTTACGGCGATACGCCGCGCCAGGCGCTGGATATTTATTACGCAGATCAGTACGCAGATAAGTACGCAGATAAGCACGCAGATAAGCACACCGACAAGCGCGCAAATGAGGGCGGCGCACCGATCGTGGTCTATCTGCATGGCGGTTACTGGCGCGTCGGCGAGAAGGAAAAACAGGCAATATTGGCCGAACCTCTGGTGCAGGCCGGGTTTCCGGTGGTCATGCTGGGCACCGATTTGTGTCCTGCCGCTTCGCTCGACACCATCGTGGCGCAGGTGATGCGGGGCATCGTCTGGTCGGCGCAGAATGCGCAACGCATTGGCGGCGACGGCCGGCGCATCTATCTTTATGGTCATTCCGCAGGCGCGCATCTCGCCGCCATGGGGCTGGCCGAGGACTGGACGCGGCACGGCTTGCCCGCAGACTTGATCTGTGGCGCGACCATGGTGTCCGGTATTTACGACGTCGAACCAGTGCTGCACATTTCAGTGAATGACCTGATCCGGCTGACGCCCGACCGGGTTGATGCCCTCAGTCCGCAATTTCATCCGCCGCGGCGACCACTGCCGCTGGTGCTCGCGGCAGGCGGTGAGGAGGCGCCGGGCTGGGTGGCGCAGACGCACGATTACGCAGCATTATGCGAGCGCGCCGGCTGCAAGGTGGAAGTAATCATAGTGCCGCACGAGGGTCATTTCAGCACGATCCCGATGCAGGCCGATGCCGGGCATCCGATCAACCAGGCGATGCTGCGTCACCTGCGTACGCTGCATAAATCGTCTACATAAGGCTGGACATGGCCAAAGCAAAAACGGTTTATGTGTGCACCGAATGCGGCGGCCATGCCTCGAAATGGCAGGGGCAGTGCCCGCAGTGCCAGGCCTGGAATACGCTGGTCGAATCGGTGGCGGACACTGCAGCGCCCTCGGCAAACCGGTTTTCGCTGATCGCCGAAACCGGCAAGCTGCAGCGCCTGTCGGAAGTCGAGGCGCGCGAGGAGTCGCGTGTGTCCAGCGGCATCGATGAATTCGACCGCGTGCTGGGCGGTGGGCTCGTGCCAGGCGCGGTGGTGCTGATCGGCGGCGATCCGGGCATCGGCAAGTCGACATTGCTGCTGCAGTCATTGGCCATAATCGGGTCAAATGGGGGCGCCGCGCGCAAGGTCATTTATGTCAGCGGCGAGGAGTCACCGCAGCAGATCGCGCTGCGCGCGAAGCGGCTCAACGCCAGCGCCGAACATGTACATGTGCTGCCCGAAACCAGTCTCGGCAAAATCCAGGCGGTGATCCAGAACGAAAAACCGGAAATCGCCGTCATCGATTCGATTCAGACCCTGTATTCCGACGCGCTGACTTCGGCGCCGGGTTCGGTGGCGCAGGTGCGCGAATGCGCGGCGCAACTGACGCGGCTGGCCAAGGCCGGCGGCACCACGATCATTTTTGTCGGCCATGTCACCAAGGAGGGCACACTGGCCGGGCCGCGCGTACTCGAACACATGGTCGACACCGTGCTCTATTTCGAGGGCGACACCCATTCCAGTTTCCGTCTGATCCGCGCCTTCAAGAACCGCTACGGTGCGGTCAACGAACTCGGCGTGTTCGCGATGACCGACAAGGGTTTGAAAGGTGTGGCCAACCCGTCGGCACTGTTCCTGTCGCAGCACGACAGCGAGGTGGCGGGATCCTGCGTGCTGGTGACCCAGGAGGGCACACGGCCGCTGCTGGTGGAAATCCAGGCGCTGGTCGATGAGGCGCATGCGCCGAATCCGCGGCGGCTTTCCGTCGGCCTTGAACAGAATCGCCTGGCCTTGCTGCTGGCGGTGCTGCATCGCCATTCCGGCATCGCCTGTTTCGACCAGGATGTATTCGTCAACGCGGTGGGCGGTGTGCGCATCTCGGAACCCGCGGCGGATCTGGCGGTGCTGATGGCCGTGGTCAGTTCACTGAAGGACAAACCGCTGCCGAAAAAACTGGTGGTATTCGGTGAAGTGGGCCTGGCCGGTGAAGTGCGGCCGGTGCAGCGCGGCCAGGAGCGGCTGAAGGAAGCAGCCAAACTCGGCTTTACTCATGCGCTGATTCCGCAGGCCAATGCGCCGCGGCAGGCGATTGCGGGATTGAAGATCATCGCGGTGCGGCGCATCGAGGATGCCGTAATCGGTTTTCGCGATGGTTTTGGCGGAATCTGAACGGATTCAGGGCGCAGTAAGGATTTCCCGGTAAACTGGTTTGACGCTTCTGTTTGACTGTTCTGGCAGTGTCATTTTCTGTTTCAGCAAGGTAACTCTGGCCGTGAAGTGGGTTTATATAAGTATTTGATTTTATTAATAATTATAATAAAAATCATGGATCTTCCCTGCGCATGGCTGACACTGATTACATTCTCGAAACACGCGGACTGACCAAGGCCTTCAGTGGTTTTGTCGCGGTCGATGGCGTGGATCTGCGCGTGCGGCGCGGCACGATACATGCGCTGATCGGGCCCAACGGCGCCGGCAAAACCACCTGCTTTAATCTGCTGACGCGGTTTCTGGCGCCCACGAACGGCACGATCACCTTTAACGGTCGCGATATCACGCGCATGCGCCCGGCGGCGATTGCCCGCCTCGGCTTGGTGCGATCCTTTCAGATTTCCGCCACCTTTCCGCACATGACAGTACTGGAAAACGTGCGGGTGGCGCTGCAACGGAAGACCGGCATTTCCATGCATTTCTGGAAATCCGGCCGTGTACTGGACCGGCTGAACGGGCGGGCGCTGGAATTGCTGGAGGCGGTGGACCTCGGTGCATTCGCCGGCGCCATGACGGTCGAGTTGCCTTACGGGCGCAAGCGCGCACTCGAGATCGCCACCACGCTGGCGCTGGATCCGGAAATGATGCTGCTCGATGAGCCGACGCAGGGCATGGGGCATGAGGATGTCGGCCGCGTGGTCGACCTGATTCGCAAGGTTGCGGTCAACCGCACCGTGCTGATGGTTGAGCACAACATGAACGTGGTGGCCGATTTGTCGGACACCATTACCGTGCTGGCCCGGGGCGCCGTGCTTGCGGAGGGACCTTACGCGGAGGTATCCCGCAATTCGCGGGTGCTGGAGGCTTATGTTGGTTCCGAGCAGGTTGGTTCCGAGCAGGTCGGGTCGGAGCAGGAGGAGGCGACATGACCAGCGCATTCAGCCAGCCCGGTGCCGACGGCGAAATGCTGCGGGTCACCGGCCTGCATGCGTTTTATGGCGAATCCCATGTGCTGCACGGCATCGATTTCAACGTCAATCGCGGCGAAGTGGTGACTTTGCTCGGCCGCAATGGCGCGGGCCGCACTTCGACGTTGCGCGCAGTGCTCGGGCTGACCGGGCAGCGCAGCGGCTCGATCATGGTCAACGGATGCGAGACGATCACACTTCCCACCCACCAGATTGCGCACCTCGGCATCGGTTACTGCCCGGAGGAACGCGGGATTTTCGCCAGCCTCAGCGCGGAAGAAAACCTGTTGTTGCCGCCGGTGGTCGCCGGCGACGGTATGACCATGGAGGAAATTTACGGCATGTTCCCCAACCTGCGGGAGCGGCGCAACAGTCCCGGCTCCAGGCTCTCCGGCGGGGAGCAGCAGATGCTGGCGATTGCGCGTATTCTGCGCACTGGGGCCCGCCTGCTGCTGCTCGACGAGATCAGCGAAGGACTGGCGCCGGTCATCGTGCAGATGCTGGGTGCAACCATACGCAAACTGAAGGCGCGTGGTTACACCATCGTGATGGTCGAGCAGAATTTTCGTTTTGCCGCGCCGCTGGCCGACCGGCATTACGTCATTGAGCATGGCCGGATTGTCGAATCCGTGACCAGTAATGAATTGTCTTCACGCATGGGTCGGCTGCATGAGTTGCTGGGTGTCTGATTCCGTTTTTCATCAATGAATTGGAGGAGTTGATCATGAAAAAGAAGCTGATGTTTGTGGCGGTCGCTGCTGCATTTTTTGGTGTGGCGGCAATGGCGCCGGCGCAGCAGGCCAAACTTTCCGGTGGCGTGGTCAAGATCGGCATCCTGACTGATCTGTCCGGCCTCTATTCCGACCTGTCGGGGCAGGGATCGCTGGTCGCTGCGCGCATGGCGATTGATGATTTCCTGAAGCAGGAAAAAAATCCATTCAAGGTCGAACTGGTATCGGCGGATCACCAGAACAAGGGTGACGTGGCCTCGAACAAGGCCCGCGAGTGGTTCGAGCGCGATGGTGTTGACATGATCGGCGATCTGGTGACCTCCTCCACCGCGCTTGCCGTGATGCCGGTGGCCAAGGAGATGAACCGGGTGACCATCGTCAACGGCGCCGCGTCGACCAACATCACCGGCAAGGCCTGCACCGACCTGAATGTCCACTACGCCTACGACACCTATGCACTGGCCATAGGTACCGGGCGCGCGGTGGTGAAGCAGGGTGGCGACTCCTGGTTTTTCCTGACGGCGGATTATGCCTTCGGCCATTCGCTGGAAAAAGACACCAGTGACGTGGTGACCGCGATGGGCGGCAAGGTGCTCGGTTCGGTACGCCATCCGTTCCCCGGCACGGATTTTTCCTCCTTCCTGCTGAAGGCGCAGTCCTCGGGCGCCAAGGTGATCGGGCTCGCCAATGCCGGCACCGATACCACCAATTCGATCAAGCAGGCGGCGGAATTCGGGATCACCCCAAAACAGTCGCTGGCCGGATTGCTGATGTTCATTACCGACGTACACAGCCTGTCGCTGAAAACCGCAGGCGGCATGTACCTGACCGAGGGTTTTTACTGGGATTTCAGCGACGCGACACGCGCCTGGTCAAAACGCTTCTTTGACCAGCACAAGCGCATGCCGACCATGGTGCAGGCGGGCATCTATTCCTCGACCATGCATTATCTGAAGGCGGTCAAGGCCGCGGGCACCGATGAGGCAAAAGCGGTGGTCAGGAAAATGAAGGACACGCCGGTCAATGATTTTTTTGCACAAAACGGACGCATCCGCGAGGACGGGCGGCTGCTGCATGACTTCTACCTGCTGCAGGTGAAGCGGCCGGCGGAATCAAAAGGACCCTGGGACTACTACCACGTGCGTCAGGTGATTCCGGCCGCTGATGCGGCGATTCCCGCCGCGAAAAGCGAGTGTCCGCTGCTGAAGAAGTAAGCTGTGAAACTGCGAAAGAATACGGTGAACGGGTGAACGGGTGACCCCGTAAACCCCCTCCCCCGTTTCACGGGGGAGGGTTGGGGAGGGGGTATTCACTCGTTCACTCGTTCACTTATTCACTGTTCCAAGAATGTTTGAACTCCTCGGCATTACTCCGCAGGCCCTCTACAGCCAGCTGCTGATCGGACTGATCAACGGTTCGTTCTATGCCGTGCTGAGCCTGGGCCTGGCGATCATTTTCGGGCTGCTGAACATCATCAATTTCAGCCATGGCGCCCAGTACATGATGGGTGCTTTTGTGGCATGGATCGGATTGACGCAGGTGCCGCAATGGCTGGGCAATCCCGATTTTGTGATCAATTACTGGGCTGCGCTGGTGCTGGTGCCGCTGATCGTCGGAGCTTTCGGGGTGTTCATCGAGCGCACCATGCTGCGCCGGCTCTACAAACTGGATCATCTCTACGGCCTGCTGCTGACTTTCGGCATTGCGCTGATCATCGAGGGACTGTTCCGCGACTGGTATGGCGTTTCCGGGCAGCAATACGAAATTCCGGAAGTCTTCCAGGGGGCGATCAATCTCGGCTTCATGTTCCTGCCCAAGTACCGGGCGTGGGTGGTGGTCGCCGCGCTCACCGTGTGTTTCGTGAGCTGGTACGTCATCGAGCGCACCAAGCTTGGGTCATACCTGCGCGCAGGCACTGAAAATCCGCGGCTGACCCAGGCTTTCGGTGTCAATGTGCCGCTGATGATCACGCTGACTTACGGTTATGGCGTCGCGCTGGCGGCATTCGCCGGTGTGCTGGCGGCGCCCATTTTCACCGTTTCGCCGAAGATGGGCGCGGACCTGATCATCGTGGTGTTTGCCGTGGTGGTGATCGGCGGCATGGGTTCCATCCTTGGCGCCATCGTCACCGGCATCGCGCTCGGTCTGATCGAGGGGCTGACCCGGGTGTTTTACCCGGAAGCGTCCGCGGTGGTGATTTTTGTGATCATGGCGATCGTGTTGCTGGTGCGGCCCGCCGGACTGTTCGGGAGGGAGCGATGAACGGAGGGCACATGTACTGGGGGTTTGCCGCGCTGATCGGTTTTGGCCTGCTGGCGCCGGTCGCGGGCATTTACCCGACCTTCCTGATGAAGTGCTGGTGTTTTGCGCTGTTTGCCTGCGCCTTCAACCTGCTGCTGGGATATACGGGACTGCTGTCTTTCGGCCACGCGGCTTTTCTCAGCGTGGCGGCCTACGTCGCCGGGCATACCATCAGGAATCTGGGATTCGGGCCGGAGTGGGGCATCCTCGCCGGCACCCTGAGCGCGGGCGTACTCGGTTATGTGTTCGGCAGCCTGGCGATTCGCCGCGCCGGCATCTATTTTGCAATGATCACGCTGGCGCTGGCGCAGATGCTTTATTTCGTCTGGCTGCAGATGAAATTCACCGGCGGCGAGGATGGCCTGCAGGGGGTGCCGCGGGGCATGCTGTTCGGCCTGATCGACCTGTCGGACAATACCAATCTGTATTACCTGGTATTTGCGATTTTCCTCGCGGGTTTTTTCCTGATACACCGGGTGATCCATTCCCCCTTCGGCCAGGTGTTGCAGGCGATCCGCGAGAATGAGCCGCGCGCGATTTCGCTGGGTTACGACGTCGACCGCTACAAGCTGGTGGTGTTCGTGCTCTCGGCCGCTTTGTCAGGGCTGGCCGGCGCAACCAAGACCCTGGTGTTTCAATTGGCGTCGCTGACCGATGCGCACTGGCACATGTCGGGGGAGGTCGTGCTGATGACCCTGCTCGGCGGCCTCGGCACGGTATTCGGCCCGGTGGTGGGGGCATTCGTCATCATCGGCCTGCAGAACCAGCTCGCAGACAAGGTGGGGTCCTGGGTGCAGGTGATCATGGGGATCATTTTCGTCATCTGCGTATTGGTCTTCCGGCGCGGTATCGTCGGGGAACTGGGACGTTTGCTGAAACGGCCGCTGTAGCCGATGCGCCTGCGCGCACTTTGCTGCGGATTGCTGATGTGTGTCATGGCGAGCGCCATCGCGGCCGACCTTGATGAGCGCATCATCCGGCTGCCGGTGCAGATCCGCGACGCGACCGGCGCCGCGCTTGCGCAGGACATCGTGGTCACGGTGTTCGAGGAGCGCGGTCGCGCATCCTATCCGCTGCTGGTGCTGAACCACGGTCGTCCGGTGTCTGATCGCGCCAGCCTGCGCCGCGTGCGTTATGAACAAGCCGCACGTTTTTTTGCGTCGCTGGGGTTTTCAGTGTGGGTGCCGACGCGTGTCGGTTACGGCGTCAGCGGCACTGCGGTGGATGCCGAATACGCCGGATCCTGTGCCAACCGCAATTTTGCGCGTTCCTTCGGCATCGCCGCCGACCAGGTGCAGCAGGTGATCGACCATGCGCGCCGCGAGCCGCGCATCGACGCGCGGCGCATCGTGATTGCCGGGCAATCCTACGGCGGCGCGACCAGCATCGCGGTGGCCGCGCGCAAACTGCCGGGGGTGGTGGCCGCGATCAATTTTGCCGGCGGCGGCGGAGGTAATCCTGAAACGCGGCCTGGCGAGCCCTGTTCGGCGTCAATTGCCACGGCAACATTCGGCGGTTACGGCCACAACACGCGCGTGCCGACGCTTTGGATCTATACCGAAAATGATTTGTATTTCAGCCCGCGTCATACCGAGGCCTGGTTTGCGGCGTTCCGCGCCAATGGCGGCACCGGCACATTCATGTTGCTGCCGGCCTTCGGTGACAACGGCCACCGCCTGTTCACGCGCGGGTTCGACATATGGGCGCCACTGGTCCGCGATTTTCTGGCGCAGCAGGGTTTTCGCGGGCAATAAGCTCAGCGGCTGCGGCCACAGTATGGTCAATGGCGGTTTCGCCGGTTGCTGCGATGCGTTAAAATGCCCGTCCTTCCAGTGCTGATTTGCCGTCGGTGACGTGCTGGATTGGTATTTTTCCCGTGCTTCCCGTGTTCCCATTTCCGGAGTACTCATGAAGGTTTTAGTGACAGTCAAACGTGTCATCGACCCGTACGTGAAAGTGCGCGTCAAGTCCGATGGCACCGGGGTCGAGACCGCCAACGTCAAGATGGCGATGAATCCCTTCTGCGAAATCGCCATCGAACAGGCGGTGCGGATGAAGGAGGCGGGTGTCGTGACCGAAATCATCGCCGTGTCGATCGGCGCGCCGCAGTGCCAGGAAACCCTGCGCACTGCCATGGCGATGGGCGCTGACCGCGGCATTCTGGTCGAGACCGGGACGACTGACATGCAGCCGCTGGCGGTGGCCAAGCTGGTGAAGGCGATCATCGACAAGGAACAACCCAAACTGGTGATCATGGGCAAACAGGCCATTGATGACGATGCCAACCAGACCGGGCAGATGGTGTCGGCGCTGCTCGGCTGGCCGCAGTCGGCGTTCACCTCGGGGATCACCGTCAACGGCGATACGGCCGATGTCACCCGCGAAATCGATGGCGGGCTGGAAAAGCTGACCATCAAACTGCCGGCGGTGATCACCACCGACCTGCGCTTGAATGAGCCGCGTTATGTGACGCTGCCCAACATCATGAAAGCGAAGAAAAAGCCGCTGGAAACACTGAAACCCGAAGCGCTGGGCGTGGATGTCACCCCAAGGTTGAAAACGCTGAAGGTCGAAGAGCCGCCGAAACGCAGCGCCGGCGTCAAGGTCGCCGACGTGAAGGAACTTGTCGCCAAACTCAAAAACGAAGCCAGGGTAATCTGATGTCCATACTCGTCATTGCCGAACACGACGGCAAACAATTGAAGCCCGGCACCACCAACACCGTCACCGCCGCGGCAAAAATCGGCGGCGACATCACGGTGCTGGTCGCCGGTCAGCAATGCGCCGATGCGGCGCAGGCCGCGGCAAAAATCGCCGGTGTAAAGAAGGTGCTGCTCGCGGACGCGCCGCAATATGCCGGGGCGGTGGCGGAAAACATCGCAGCGCTGGTGTTGACCGTTGCGTCGCAATACACCCACATCCTCGCGCCGGCCACCGGTTTTGGTAAAAATTTCATGCCGCGCGTGGCTGCGACTCTGGATGTGCAGCAGATTTCGGAAATCAGCGCCGTGGTTTCCGCCGACACCTTTGTGCGGCCGATCTACGCCGGCAATGCGCTGGCCACCGTGCAGTCCGCCGACAAGGTCAAGGTCATCACCGTGCGCGCCACCGGATTTGATGCCGCAGACGAGGGCGGCAGTGCCGCCGTTGAAAATCTTGCGGCGGGACCCGATACCGGCCTGGCGAAATTCAACGGCCAGGAACTGTCGAAGTCCGATCGTCCCGAACTCACTGCGGCACGCATCATCGTCTCCGGCGGCCGTGGCATGGGCAACGGCGAGAATTTCAAGCTCCTCGAAGCGCTGGCCGACAAGCTGGGCGCCGCGGTCGGTGCCTCGCGTGCCGCCGTGGATTCGGGTTTTGTGCCCAACGATTACCAGGTCGGACAGACCGGCAAGATTGTCGCCCCCGAGCTCTATATCGCCGTCGGCATTTCCGGTGCGATCCAGCATCTGGCCGGCATGAAGGACAGCAAGGTGATCATCGCCATCAACAAGGATCCGGAAGCACCGATTTTTGCGGTGGCCGATTATTGGCTGGAGGAAGACCTGTTCAAGGCGGTGCCGGAGCTGACTGCCGCGCTTTGAGTTGCAATGGCTGGAGTAACATCAAAGGGCGCCTGTTTGGTGCCCTTTGTTTTTGGGTAATTCAGGGTTGTAATTATTATCAGTTTTGATAATATGAACCGTAAACCAGTGATCTGGCTAGGCGATAGTCGGGCAAGTCTCAGGGATTTCCCGCCTGACCCGCGACGCGAGGCTGGTTACCAGCTCGAACGTGTCCAATCCGGATTGGACCCTGCCGACTGGAAGCCGATGCCCTCGGTGGGATTGGGGGTGCGGGAGATCAGGGTGCGGGAAGGCGGCGCTTATCGCGTCATCTATATTGCCCGGTTCATGGAGGCGGTTTATGTCCTCCACGCTTTCCAGAAGAAGGCGCGCAAGACGCCCGGGCCGGATCTGGAACTTGCCCGGAAACGGTTCCGGGTGCTGCTACAGGAGCGTAAACAACCATGAGCGAACGACTGAAAAAGACCCGTGGCAGCGGCAACGTGTTCGCCGATCTCGGATTTTCACCGGATGAGGCTGAAAACCTCCGGCTCCGCTCCGACCTCATGATGCGCATCGAGGATCAGTTCAGGCGCAGCGGCGCAACTCAGGCTGCAGCGGCAAAGACGCTGGGCCTCACGACCCCGCGTCTCAATGCCCTTCTCAAGGGCAAGATCAACCTGTTCAGCCTCGACGCGCTGGTGAATATCGCCGTGCGCGCGGGGTTGCGGCTCGATTTGAAGATCAGGAAGGCTGCGTAGCCGCCGGGCCCTGCGGTAACATCAAAGGGCGCCCATGCGCACCCAATGCAACACCCGGAGGAACTGTAGATGTCCACCTACACCGCGCCATTGAAAGACATGCAGTTCGCCATCGCCGAGTTCGCCGGACTCGACGGCATCACTGCGCTGCCGGGTTGCGGCGAAGTCAATGCCGAACTGGTCGAAGCCGTGCTGACGGAAGCCGGAAAATTCGCGCAGGGTGTGCTTGATCCACTGAACCGCAGCGGAGACAAACAGGGCGCGCAATGGCGCGACGGTGTTGTCACCGCGCCGACCGGATTCAAGGAGGCGTACGCGCAGTTTGCCGAAGCCGGCTGGAACAGTCTCGGCGGCAGCGTCGATCATGGCGGGCAGGGATTGCCGCACACCATTGCCCTGCCGCTGCAGGAAATGTGGAACAGCGCGAACATGGCGTTCTGCCTGTGCCCGATGCTGACCACCGGCGTGCAGGAGGCGCTGACCCATCATGGTTCGGCGGATCTGGTAAAAACCTATATGCCGAAACTGGTGTCCGGCGAGTGGACCGGCACGATGAACCTGACCGAGCCGCAGGCCGGTTCCGACCTGTCGGCGGTGCGCACCCGCGCCGTCCCCGAAGGCGACCATTACCGCATCCAGGGCACCAAGATCTTCATCACCTGGGGCGAACACGACATGGCGGAGAACATCGTGCACCTGGTGCTGGCGCGCCTTCCCGACGCGCCGGAAGGCGTGAAGGGCATTTCGATGTTCGTGGTGCCGAAGTTCCTGCTCAAGCCCGACGGCAGTCCCGGAGCGCGCAACGACATCCGCTGCGTGTCCATTGAACACAAGCTGGGTATCCACGGCAGCCCGACCTGTGTGCTGGCGTACGGTGACAACGGCGGTGCCACCGGTTACCTGGTTGGTGAGCCCAATCGCGGCCTTGAATACATGTTCACCATGATGAACCATGCGCGGCTGGGTGTCGGCATGGAAGGCGTCGCGATTGCAGAGCGCGCTTATCAGCATGCGCTGGAATACGCGAAAACGCGGGTGCAGGGCCGTGCCATCGGGCAGCGCAGCGGCGACCGCGTGACCATCATCCACCACCCGGATGTGCGGCGCATGCTGCTGACCATGCGTGCGCAGACCGAAGCCATGCGTGCACTGGGTTATTACGCAGCTGGTACGCTGGATCGCGCCAAACGCCATGCCGATGCAAGGGAACGCGCTGCTCACCAGTCGCGGCTCGACCTGCTGACACCGGTGGTCAAGGGCTGGTGTACCGAGCTCGCGGTGGAGATTGCCTCGCTCGGCGTGCAGGTGCACGGCGGCATGGGTTTTGTCGAGGAAACCGGTGCCGCACAATATCTGCGCGATGCGCGCATCACCACCATTTACGAAGGCACCACCGGCATTCAGGCCAATGACCTGATCGGCCGCAAGGTCGGCGCGGAAAAAGGCGTGACCGCGCTGACGCTGATTGCCGAGATGCGCGCGCTGGATGCGCCGCTGGCGGCGGCAGGGGAAACCTTTGCGGCGATGCGCGCATCATTCACGCAGGCGGTGGACGGGCTGGAGTCAGCAACGCGCTGGCTGGTTGATCATTACCGGAGCGAACCCGAGGCGGCGGCTGCCGTTGCCGTGCCGTACCTGAAACTGTTCGGCACCGTGGCCGGCGGCTGGCTGATGGCGCGTGCGGCGCTGGTCGCGCTTGAACGTTTGAATGGGCAGGGCGCCGATCGTGCATTTCTGGAGGGTAAACTGGCCACTGCACGGTTTTATATCGAGCACCTGCTGCCGCAGGCCGGCGCACTGGCACGAACAGTTACTCACGGTGCGGCGAGTACGCTGGCGCTGGATGTGGCGGCATACTGAAAGCATGGCCATGTTGCGCGTGCTGACCGGGATGCTGGGCCTGTTGCTGTGCGGTGCTGCATCGGCGCAGGCGACCATGAGCTGCGACCAGCTCGTCGCCGGCGCGCAGGCCGGCCTCGAAATGCGCGACCGCGGCGCGTCCCTGAACCAGGTGATGGCCGAAACCGAAAAAAGCGATTTGCGCGAGCGTTTCAGGCCAGAGGATCTGGCGCTGATGCGGCGCGCGGTGCGCATGGTCTTCACCAGTGAGATTTCGATCCACGAACTCGCCGAAACCTGTGCGGCGAGCAAGGGCGGCGCCACCCGGCGCTGACATCACTACAATGCGCTATATTGACGCGCGCAAATACGGTCATTCAGTCGTATCAGAAGAACAGTCACGGAGAAATGTAGATGAAATTCGGACAGATGAACGGTGGTTGGCGATCAGCGGCAGTGGTGGCGGGAATGATGTGGGCGTGTGTCGCGGGTGCGGCTCAAAAGCAGCCGAACGTGCCGCCGGAATACGAACGCGACGGCGGGCCGTATGTGCCGACGCCGAACGTGGTGGTGGACCGGATGCTGGGTTTTGCGAATGTCGGCGCAAATGATTACGTGATCGACCTCGGCTCCGGTGACGGCGTCATCGTGCTCACGGCGGCCCACCAGCGCAAGTCCAGCGGTTACGGCGTTGACATCGACGAGGAATTGATCCGGCTCAGCAACCAGCGCGCAAAAGGCCTGGGTGTTTCCGGACGTGTGTTGTTCGAGGCCAAGGACATTTTCAAGACCGATGTCAGCAAGGCCACCGTGGTGACGCTGTACCTGCTGCCCGAGTTCATGCGCCGGCTGCGGCCCAAGCTGTTTAATGAATTGAAGCCCGGCACTCGCATCGTGTCGCACGATTATCATTTCGAGGAATGGCAGCACGACGACGACATCAGCTTCGATGTGCCGGAGAAGGAATTCATTTCCGGCGTGCCGCATGCGACTTTGTACCTGTGGATCGTGCCGGCCAAAGTCGATGGTGCCTGGCGCATGCAGGTTGATGGCGACGGTGAGTACAATCTGACGCTGAAGCAGCGTTACCAGAGCATCGAGGGCACCGCCGAAAGCAGTGGCCGCCAGGCTGGTTTGCTCGAGCCCAAAATGAAAGGCACGGAAATCCGTTTTGTGATGATGCAGGGCACGAACCGCGGCCAGTTCACCGGCCGGGTCAACGGCAATCGCATGGAAGGCACCGCCGATTTCGGCAACGGCAAGGTGACGCGCTGGAGTGCCAGCAAAGGCTCGTAACGAGAATTCTGTAAATGGTTGGCAAACCATTTACAGCAGATATCTCCCCTCGCCCCACGGGAGAGGGGGCGGGGGTGAGGGGCAAAAAGTGCCAGGTATTTAGCGAAGCTTCAGCAGGCGTGGCTTCAGTTCATCAGCAGTGCCGGCGGGGCGGCGTCCAGCACCCCTTGCCGGAACGCCGCCTGGCCGGCGGCCATGTCCAGTGCCGCGGCATTCCAGGCATCGTGGATGATTTTCCCGGAGGCGGTCATTGCAGCGCCGACCGCCTGCGGTTTTGCCAGCATGTCCCACAGCGCTGCGGCATGGTGCTCCGGCACGTCGCTTATGGTCACCCGCTGCGGCGCCGGCAGTGGCGTGGGTGAAGCGACCAGGAAACTGTTGATCTGCCGCATGCCGGGCCAGTCGGGCCGGTACAGCGCGACATGCGGCAGTTCGCTCTGCAGCGTCGCCAGCAGGTGGGAATAACTGCGCGTGTCATCGAGGTTGGCAAAGGTGTTGAAAATCGCGACGCCGCCGGGTTTCAGGCAGCTTTTCAGGTCACGGAAAAACTCACGGGTGATCAGGTAATCGGGCGTGCCGTCGCCGTGGAACAGGTCGACCAGCACCACGTCGTGGCGCGGCGTGCAATTGCCGACAAAGGTCCGCGCATCGGCCTGGTGGGTGGTGACGCGTTTTGGATCAAATCCGAAATATTGCCGGGCCACCGCCAGGGAGGAAGGGTCGATTTCGACCACTTCGACGCGGGCGCCTGCGCGATCAAGGCGCGACGGCACGATGCCGGCGCCGAGGCCCAGCATCAGCACGTCCTGCATCTGCGGCTGGTAGGCGCGTGCCAGCGCCTCCAGCGCCCAGGTGTAAAACGAGATCGAGCGCTGGTTCGAGTCGACCGTGTTCTGGATCAGGCCATCATGGAAATACATGCGCAGGAATTTGCCGTCGGCGTCGGCGGCGCTGCGCAGGATTTTTACGGTGCCGAACAGCGAGCTGTGGATGCCTTCGACCTGCCACTGTGCGCCGCTGAACGCCACCGGGCCCTGGCGTCCGGTGTAGCGGTCACCCTGCCAGGCGAGCAGCGCGGCGCAGCTCATGGCTGCGATGGCGCAGGCGGTGACGGTGCCACGACCGGCCATCACCAGTTTTGACGAGGCAGCCACCAGCGACAACAGGCCCAGCAGCAGGGCGACCATCAGCGTTGCCGTGTAGTTGCTGATGTACGGAATCAGCCCGAAGGCGGTGATGATGACGCCGACGACCGAGCCCAGCGTGCTGACAAAAAACACCAGCCCGGATCCGGCATCCCCCTTGCGTTTTTCCTGCTGTTGCAGCAGCAGCGCCACCAGCAGCGGATTCATCGCCGAGGTGGCGACCAGCGGCAGGAACAGCAGGATCATGCAGGCGGCGAAAGCGCCGCCGCTCAGGCTCCAGCGTGCCAGCGGATGGAAAACGAAGGGATAAATCGCGCAGGCGGCGATGATGGCGAGGCCGGCCAGTGCCGGCATGATTGCAAACAACAGGCCCAGCCGGCGCGCCGGTGCGACCCCGGCATTGCCGGCGAGCCGGCCGCCCCACCAGTAGCCGAGCGCCAGGGAGACCAGCGTGATCGACAGAATGCCGGTCCAGATGTAGAGGCTGACGCCGAAATAGGGTGTCATGATGCGCGAAGACAGCAATTCGAGCGCCAGGATCGCGCCGCCGGAAATGAAGATCAGGGTGAAAAGGATAAATGCGGGCATGGGAATGAGGTGGAAAAACAGGGTGGAAAGTGCGGGTGGAAAGCGAAGATGGTCGGTTATAATTCGCCGCCAATCTACCACAGGCGCAGTCTCTTCCAGGTGACTGGAATGCAGTGCTGGACCGCGCGTGGTGACCGCAGTTTTGACTATTTTCCAATCCAATCAAAACACATGGATGGCAGCTTGCCATGGAGACGATCATGCAGCGTCTGTTGACAGTATTCATTCCAGCCTTCACCAGGGTGCTGCCGGCGCTGGCCTGCGCCGGATTGCTGGTAACCGGCGCGAGTGCCGCAGGTGATCAACCCAGCGTACCTTATGTGCCGACGCCGCAGGCGGTGGTTGACCGCATGCTGGCGATGGCGAAAGTGACGGCGCAGGATTACCTGATCGACCTCGGTTCCGGCGATGGCCGCATTGTCGTCACCGCCGCAAAAAAATTCGGCGCGCGCGGTTTTGGTGTCGACCTGAATCCGGTGCGCATCGACGAGGCGAACACCAATGCGCGCAAAGCGGGCGTCACCGACAAGGTGGCGTTTTACCAGCGCAACCTGTTCGAAACCGATCTTTCGGATGCGACGGTCATCACCATGTACCTGTTGCCGCGCGTCAACCTGCAGCTGCGGCCGAAGCTGCTGGAACTGAAGCCGGGCACGCGCCTGGTATCCCACGACTTCGACATGGGTGACTGGAAGCCGGACGCTTCGGTGCGCATGGATGCAGGGGACAAGTTTTCCGGTGCGGGGGGCGACAGCGATGTGTATTTTTGGGTGGTGCCGGCGAAAGTGGCCGGCAACTGGCGCTCCCAATTCCCGGTATCCGGCAAGCCGCAGACCTACGAATTCCAGTTCGAGCAGCAATACCAGATGGTCAGCGGTTCGGTGCAGGTCAACGGCCGTCCGGTGAAAATCCTTGATGCAAAATTGCGTGGTGCGGAACTTGCATTTTCGTTCACCGCGGAAGTGAACGGCACGCCGGTGAAGCATGAATTCAGCGGCCGCGTTGATGGCGGCCGCATCACCGGCCAGGCCGCGTTGTCGGGCAGCCGCCTGACGGCGCGTGTGGAATGGATCGCCGAGCGCGCGGTACGCGCTGCCGGCCTGGAGGCGAGAAACTGATGCGGATGCGGAAAATGGCCGGCGTGCTGTTGCTGGCGCTGGCTGTTACAGGATTAAATGCGGCGGCGCAGGCGCAGGATTTTGGCGACACCCCTTATGTGCAAACGCCGCAGAATGTCGTTGATGCGATGCTGGAGACGGCCAAGGTCACCAGCAAGGATTATGTGATTGATCTCGGTTCCGGCGACGGCCGCATGGTCATCACCGCGGCGAAAAAACGCGGTGCACGCGGTTTCGGCGTTGATCTCGACAAACGGCTGGTCAGGCTGGCCAATGAAAATGCACGCAAGGCGGGGGTTGCCGACCGCGCCAAATTTTACGCCCGCGACCTGTTCGAAACCGACCTGTCACCGGCATCAGTGATCACCATTTACCTGCTGCCCGAAGTCAACCTGATGGCGCGCGGCAAACTGCTGGCGCTGGCCCCCGGCACGCGCATCGTGTCGCATGACTACGGCATCGGTGACTGGCTGCCGGACACCGAATACGAAATGGACGCGCCGGGGAAAACCGTGGGGCGTTCGCAGCGCAGCAGGGTGCTGTACTGGGTGGTGCCGGACATTGTCGCCGGACGCTGGAGCTGGAGCGTCAACAGCGGCGGCAAGTCGGTGCCGGTTGAACTGGACTTGCGGCAGAATTTCCAGAAACTGGAAGCCACGGCGAAATTCGACGGCCGCACAATCCCGGTCGAGCAGGCGAAGCTGACGGGGCGCATGGTCGAAGTGACTTTGCAATTGCCGGAGCGTGGCCGCTTCACCTTCAGTGGCCGGCGCATCAACCAGGCCCTGGAGGGCGAGATGCGTCCGGCGGGTGACGAAAAAGCCAAAGGGACCGCGTGGAGTGCAGTGCGTGTCGAGTTGCGCGATGCGGCGCATGTGATTGCGCCGCCGCCGGTGATTCGGGAATTTGCGCCGCAATAAGCTCATGGACAAGAGTATTAGTAAGTATTTGTTTTTAAAAGTAATTTTTCTGGCGGCCGGATTGATCTTGTTGTCCTTACCGGCACGAGCGCAACCCGTTTCGTGGCAATTTGACGTGCCGTTTGTGCCGACGCCGTACGTGGTGATCGAGGAAATGCTGCGCCTCGCAAATGTGACGGCGCAGGATTTTGTGATGGACCTCGGCTCCGGCGACGGCCGGGTGCTGATCACCGCCGCAAAAAAATTCGGCGCGCGCGGAATGGGTGTGGATCTCGACGCTGACCTGGTGGCTGAAAGTATTGAAGCCGCGGCGGCGGCCGGGGTTGCTGATCGGGTCAAATTTCTGCAGCAGGATTTGTTCAAGACCGACATCAGTCAGGCGACGGTGATTACCATGTACCTCCTGCCCGGCGTGATGATGCGGCTGCGCCCGCTGCTGCTCGACCTGAAACCGGGCACGCGGCTGGTGTCGCATGACTTCCGGCTCGAGGACTGGAAACCCGACGCCACGACACAGATTCGCAAGAATTCCTTCCTGTGGATCGTGCCGGCGAAAGTCGCGGGCAAATGGGAAATGAAATTCACGCTGCCCGGCGCCGACTCATCCGCAGCACCACTTTCAATGGTGCTGGAACTGCGGCAGAAGTATCAGGAAGTTGATGGCATCGCACAATTTAACGGCCGCCATGCCCAGATCTGGGAATCACAGCTGTCCGGCGACAAACTGAGTTTTGTCATGGTTGATGATCGTGACCGGGACAACGAGGCCAGTCTTTATTTTGAGGGTCGCGTCAGCGGTGACGTCATCGAGGGCCAGTTCCGCCGCGGCACCGGCATTGCGCAGACCGTGCACAACTGGCGCGCCGTGCGCGCTCCCGCACCATGATGGCCTTGCTGCAGAGCAGCCTGGCCATCGCGCTGGCGGCAGTGTTCCTTGGTGCCGGAGCAGTGCGGGCCTCCGATGTGCCGTATGTGCCGACACCAATGAATGTGGTGGATGCGATGCTGGGCCTGGGTGCCGTCGGATCCGATGATTATCTGATCGATCTGGGATCGGGAGACGGGCGCATTTCGATCCGTGCCGCGACCCGTTTTGGCACCCAGGGCATGGGCGTTGATCTCGACGACAACCTGGTGGGCATGGCGCGCAGCGATGCACAAAAACAGGGAGTGGCCGGCAAGGTGACGTTTGCCGCGCGCAACCTCTTCGATACCGACTTGAGCCGTGCCACCGTCATCACCGCCTACCTGCTGCATTCGGTCAACCTGCGCCTGCGGCCGATGTTGTTCGAACAATTGAAGCCGGGTACGCGCATCGTGACCCATGATTTTGATTTCGGCGACTGGCAGCCCGACCAGAAAATCACCATCGACGTACCCGACAAGGCCTATGGTCCGCCGCGCAGCGATATCATGCTGTGGGTAATGCCGGGCAATGTTGCCGGCATCTGGCAATGGTCGCTGCCGGACGGCGCCGGTTACGAGATGCGCCTGGAACAGAAATTCCAGGTGCCGGTGGGTACGGTCATGATGCAGAGGCGGCCGCTGCGGCTGGGTGAAATGCGCATCAGGGGTGACGCGGTCAGTTTTACGGTCACCGGTGAAGCCGGCGTGCAGCGTTATACCGGGCGCATTGATGGCAACAGCATCAGCGGCGAGGTCGTGTTGCGCAGCGGTGAGCGCGCGCAGCCGTGGCGGGCGGAGCGGGTTAAATCAGGCAAAATCAATATCAGCGGCATATAGGCTTGCGCGCATGCCGCGACAGGCATTCCAACAAGGAGTGGTGATGAATATGGCAAGCACGAAAATCGCAAAAATTCTGGGCATTGCGGCACTGGTGATGGGCGGGATGGCCATGCCGGCAGCCGCGCAGGAAGGCCGCGGCGACGTGGTGTATGTGCCGACGCCGCAGATCGTTGTCGATACCATGCTGCAGATGGCGAAAATCGGCCCCAAGGATTTCCTGATCGACCTCGGTTCCGGAGACGGCCGTTTTGTCATCACCGCGGCCACCAAGTACGGTGCCAATGCTTTCGGCGTTGATCTGGATACCTACCTGCTGAAGCTGGCCAACCAGAATGCGCAAAAGGCCGGCGTCACCGACAAGGTGCGTTTCATCGAGGAAAACCTGTTTACCACCGACCTGTCGCGGGCGACGGTGATCAGCACCTACCTGCTGCCGGAGATGAATCTCAGGCTGCGGCCCAAGTTCATGGCGCTGAAGCCGGGCACCCGCATCGTGACCCATGACTACCATCTCGGCGAGTGGGATCCCGACGAGCAGCGGGAGTTGATCGTTCCCGAGAAAAAGGTCGGCACACCCGGCATCAGTTATCTCTTTTCCTATGTGGTGCCGGCCCGCGTTCCGGGCAAATGGCAGTCGCTGGTCAATATCGGCGGGCGCGACACGCCCATGGAATTCAACCTGCAGCAGGAGTTCCAGGAAATAGAAGGCAAGGTCGAAATCCGCGACCGCAGCTCCGATTTGCGCGGACGCATCATGGGCGAGAACATCCGTATTGTTGCCGGCGGCCGTAACGGCGTGCCGCGCCATGAGTTCTCCGGCCGTATCGGCGACGGCACCATCCAGGGCATGCTGGTCATCGGCGAAGGTACCACGCGGCAACAGCTGGCATGGACGGCAAAACAGATCCAGCGCGGCGAATTGAAGCGCGCCTCGGACGAACTGCAGGATGAGAAATAAAAGCGGAGAAGTAGATGTGGAAAATGACTGCTGAAAAATAACCGGCCGGAAACCAGTCCGGCCGCATCTGAGGAGTTTGCATGAGCACACCTGACACCGCGCCAGCACCGCGCCAGACCCTGTCCCTGACCGACGCCTGCGCGATGATCGTCGGCCTGATCGTCGGCGCCGGTATTTTCGGCACACCATCAATCGTCGCCGGCGCGGTCGGCGGCGAGGCTACGCTGTACGCGGTGTGGATCGCCGGCGGCATATTTTCGATCATCGGTGCGCTGTGTTACGCCGAGCTGGCCACAGCCTTCCCTTCGGCGGGCGGCGAGTATCACTTCATCCAGCGCGCCTTCGGCCGTTCACTGGCCTTCCTCTACGGCTGGGCGCGGATGACGGTGATTGTCGCCGGCTCGATTGCGGTGTTCGCCTACCTGTTCGGCGATTACATGTCGCGCGTGGTCAGTCTCGGCGCCCATTCCCCGGCGATCTGGGCGGCGCTGGTGGTGGTGGTGCTGACGTACGTGAATTACCGCGGTATCCGCGAAGGCAAGGCCACCCAGAACATTTTCACCGTGCTCGAAGTCGGCGGACTGGTGCTGATCGTGGTGGCAGGCCTCTTTTTCGCGGCGCCGCCGCAGGTTGCGGTGCCGGCCGCGGCGGGTGCCGGCCAGCCCTGGTACATGGGTCTTGGCATCGGCTCGGCGATGATTTTTGTATTGTTCACCTACGGCGGCTGGAATGATGCCGCGTATATTTCCGCTGAAGTGCGCGACCGCGAACGCAATATGTCGCGCGCACTGCTGCTGGCGATCAGCGTGGTGACATTGCTCTACCTGCTGGTCAACCTGGCGTATCTGAAAGGCCTCGGTTACGACGCGATGGCGCGTTCCGATGCGGTCGCCGCCGATTTGCTGAAGGCGGTGTGGGGCACGACCGGCGAAAAACTGATTGCCGTGATGATTGCCATCGCCGCGCTGACTTCAGTCAACGGCTCGATGATCGTCGGCGCACGCTCGAATTACGCGCTGGGCCGTGACTGGCCGATGCTGGGTTATCTCGGACGCTGGGATGAAGCCAGTGGTTCGCCGAAGAATGCCATGCTGGTGCAGGGTGTGATTGCGCTGGCCCTGGTCGGTTTCGGCGCCATCCAGAATTCCGGTTTCAAGGGTCTCATTGAATATTCGCTGCCGGTGTTCTGGGGATTTTTCCTGCTGACCGGCATCGCTCTGTTCGTGCTGCGCGCGAAGGAACCGGCTGCGCCGCGGCCGTTCAAGGTGCCCCTGTATCCGCTGCTGCCGGCCGTGTTCGTGCTGATGTGCGGCTTTTTGCTCTATTCCAGCCTGACTTACCACCGCGCCCACGCGCTGGTCGGACTGGGCGTGCTGGCAGTCGGCGGCGTGGTTTTGCTGGTTGCTCGCGCCCGCAATAAATAATCAATAAAATCATATACTTATAGATATTCCTGACGGCTGGCGCGATTGCGCCGGCCGCTTTCGGCCGTGCTTGAAATCAGTCGCGGCCGGCCCCACGTGCTGATCACTCATTTTGTTCACCCTTTCCGGAGTTGCCATGGCTGAAACCGCCCATACCGATACCACCGCTGCGCGCAAGGAAACCCTGGGTTTCCAGGCCGAGGTCAAACAACTGCTGCAGTTGATGATCCATTCGCTGTACAGCAACAAGGAAATCTTCCTGCGTGAACTGGTTTCCAATGCGTCGGATGCCTGCGACAAGCTGCGTTTCGAGGCGCTGACCGACAAGGGGCTGCTGGAAGGTGATGGCGAATTGAAAATCCGCGTGTCATTTGATCCCGGGGCGCGCACGGTAACCATCAGCGACAACGGCATCGGCATGTCGCGCGAGGAAGTCATTACCAATGTTGGCACCATCGCCCGTTCCGGCACCCGCGAGTTCCTCGCCAAGCTCACCGGTGATGCAGCGAAGGATGCGCAGCTGATCGGCCAGTTCGGCGTCGGTTTTTATTCCTCGTTTGTGGTCGCCGACCGGGTCACGCTGGTGACACGCCGCGCCGGTCTTGCAGTGGAGCAGGGCGTACGCTGGGAATCCGACGGCGGCGGCGAATATACGCTGGAGGCCACGGCGAAGCCCGAGCGTGGCACCGAGGTCACACTGCATCTTAGGAAGGATGAAGACGAATTCCTCGACGGCACCCGCCTGCGCACGATTTTGCGCAAATATTCCGACCACATCACGCTGCCGATCCTGATGAAGCAGGAGGAGTGGGACAAGGATTCCGGAAAATACCGCAGTACCGACAAGGACGAGACCGTCAATCAGGCCAGCGCGTTGTGGGCACGCTCGAAAAGCGATATCAGCGACGAGCAGTACGTCGAGTTCTACAAACATGTTTCGCATGACTTCGAGGCGCCGCTGACCTGGTCGCACAACAAGGTCGAGGGACGCAAGGAATACACGCAGCTGCTGTACATCCCCGCACGAGCGCCTTTCGACCTTTGGGACCGCGAACATCGCCGCGGCATCAAGTTGTATGTGAAACGCGTATTCATCATGGATGACGCCGACAACCTGATGCCGCATTACCTGCGTTTTGTGCGCGGTGTCATCGATTCCGGCGATCTGCCGCTGAACGTGTCGCGCGAAATCCTGCAGGAATCGAAGGACATCGAAACCATCCGCGCGGCCTCGGTCAAACGCGTGTTGTCGATGATCGAGGACCTTGCGGAAAACCAGAAGGAGAAATTCGCGACCTTCTGGCAGCAATTCGGCCGGGTTTTCAAGGAGGGTATTGGCGAGGACCAGGTCAACCGTGACCGCATCGCCAGGTTGCTGCGTTTTGCGTCGACCCTGAAAGATACGGCGGACGAGGAAGTGTCTTTGGCGGATTACGTTTCGCGGATGAAGCCCGAACAGGAGAAAATCTATTATGTGACCGCCGAATCCTTCATCGCAGCCAAGGCCAGTCCTCACCTCGAAGTGTTGCGCAAAAAAGGTGTCGAGGTGCTGCTGCTGTCGGGGCGGGTCGATGAATGGATGATGTCCTTTCTCACCGAATTCGACGGCAAGCCGCTGCAGTCGGTGGCGCGCGGTGCGCTTGACCTCGGCAAGCTGGAAGACGAAGCGGAGAAAAAGGCGCAGACCGAGGCCGCTGAGCAGCACAAGGCGCTGACCGAACGTATCGGCAAGGCGCTCGGAGAGCGGGTCAAGGAGGTGCGCGTGACCCTGCGCCTGACCGAGTCGCCGGCCTGCCTGGTGGCTGATGAGCACGACATGACCGCAGGACTGCAGCGCATGCTGAAGGCGGCAGGACAGAAAGTGCCGATGGCGAAGCCGATACTCGAAATCAACGCCGAACATCCGCTGGTGCAGCGCCTGCAGGCGGAAAGCGATGAGTCGCGCTTCAGTGATTTTGCCGCGGTGCTGTTTGACCAGTCACTGCTGGCCGAGGGCGGCCAGCTTGAGGATCCGGCCGGTTTTGTCAAACGCCTGAACCAGCTGATGCTGGCCTTGGGCAGCTAAGGCGCTGCGAGGCCGGCGGCAAACCGGCGAACGGCAGCAGAGCCTCACCCCGTCCCGTTTGGATTCAGAAGGCCGGTCAAGTCATTGAAATTGTGCTTTAATCATGCAAAGGGGTCGGTGGAAACTTTGGTGGCAACCGCGGTTGCAACACCACCGAAACCTGCGCCGGACATAATCACCGGATACGCCGCCGCAGCCGGGACATTTGATGACTTTCAAGACAATCCAGGATACTGAAACGCCTGGGCGCAAGGACGCAGCCAGTCCGACAGCCCGGCCTCGGAGCAACACTCGGTTTCGTGAACTGGAGGAGTTGCTGCAGATTATCGAAAGCCGATCGGTGCAACCGGTATTCCAGCCGATACTGGCGTTCGGAACCGGCGAAATCCTTGCCTATGAGGGTTTGATTCGCGGGCCGGATGACAGCCCCCTGCACACCCCGACGAAGTTGTTCGATGCCGCTACCCGCGCCGGTCAGCTGATCGAATTGAATATGCTGTGCGCACTTAAAGTGGTGCGCCAGTACGCGAGGCTGGGGTTGCAGCAGCAGTTGTTCCTGAATGTGACACCGCAGACCGTGCTGGATGTGCGCGATGACGTGCAGCGGATCAGCCGTTTTATCAGGGACTGCGGCATGGATATCGCGCAAGTCACCATTGAACTGACGGAAAGCCAGTACATCACCGACCGCTCCATTTTTCGCAACGCACTGATGCTGTTTCGCCAGGCTGGTTTTCGCGTGGCGCTGGACGATCTTGGCGAAGGGTTTTCAAGCCTGCGGTTGTGGTCCGAACTGCAACCGGACTTTGTCAAAATCGACATGCATTTTGTTCAGGGCGTCAGCGGGGACGATGTCAAATACCATTTTCTCAGATCACTGCAGCATATCGCCGAAGGCTGCGGCTCATCGCTGGTCGCCGAAGGCGTGGAGACCATGGCTGATTTCTGCATACTCCGCGATCTGGGCATCGATAATGCGCAGGGTTTCCTGATTGGTCGTGCGGCCAGGCAGCCCAGCAAATTTGTTCCCAGCGAGGTGTCGGAACTGATCGGGGCAGGCAGCGCGCCTTTGTTTCCGCAGGGTGTGCTGCCGCGGAGCTGAGTCCGGCGGGTGGCGGCCGTTCAGCCGGCAGCGGGCCGTACTGGTGGTACTCAAAAGCGGGCGGTGTTCACAAGCGCTGAAATTCCGCGGCGTCCACCGGCTTGCCATAGAAAAAACCCTGTGCCTGGTCACAACCGGCTTTGACCAGGAAATCCCGCTGCTCGGCGGTTTCCACGCCTTCAGCGACGACCTTGACGCCGAGGTTGTGGGCCAGTGAAATGATTGCCGTGATCAGTGCGGCGTCCTCATGACCGGCGGCGGCGTCACGGACCAGTGATTTGTCGATTTTCAGGCGGTCAATCGGGAAACGTTTCAGGTAGGACAGGCTGGAGTATCCCGTGCCGAAATCGTCCATTGCGAGGCGGACTCCAAGGGCCTTTATTTTTTTGAGTATTTCCAGGCTGTTGTCGAGATCGGCCATCAACATGCTTTCGGTGATCTCGAGCTCGAGCGATCGCGCCGGCAGGCCGGAGGTCTCCAGCGCAACGCGGATCGTTTCGATCAGGTTTTTGTCGCACAGCTCGCGCGCAGACAGGTTTACCGACATCAGCAGCGGCGGCAGGCTGGTTTTGCCGAACGCGATGTTCTGTGCACAGGCGGTGTTGATCACCCACTCACCCAGTTGCAGGATCTGTCCGGATTCCTCGGCCAGGGGTATGAATTGTGAAGGGGAGATCAGGCCCAACTCAGGATGCTGCCAGCGGATCAGCGCCTCGGCGCCGAGCACGGCGCCGGTCTGCAGGTCCACCTGCGGCTGGTAGTGCAGCAGGAACTCGCGGCGTTCCAGCGCCTGTCGCAGATTGTTGGTCAGGGTGATCCGCTGGACGATCGTATCGTTCATGCCGCGGGTGTAGAAGCGGGACGCGTTCTTGCCTTCACTCTTGGCCTTGTACATCGCGATGTCGGCATATTTGATCAGGGCGCCGGCTTCCTCCCCGTCATCAGGGCAGACGCTGATGCCGATGCTGCAGGTCAGGGCAATTTCGCGGTTCTGGATCGGGATCGGCCGCAGCACGGAATCCATGATGCGGGTGACAGCGTCGGAAACGTCCTCGATGCGTTCCTGGTCGTTGAGCACGATCACGAATTCGTCGCCACCGAGGCGGCCGACGGTGTCGCCTTCGCGGACGCTGGCTGCAAGGCGGTTGCCGATCAGCTTCAGCACCAGGTCACCGGTGGCATGGCCGAAGCCATCGTTGATCGTCTTGAAGCCGTCGAGGTCGATGAACAGCGCGGCCACTTTCTGGCTGCGCCGCTTGGCCTGGATGGCGGCCAGTTGCAGCCGATCCATCAGCAGTCCGCGGTTGGCGAGACCGGTCAGCAGGTCATGGGTGGCGCGGCGCTCCAGTTCATTCTGGTAATTCCGGGCTTCGGTGATGTCGTTCAGCACCCCGACGAAATGGGTGACCCGGTCGTTGCCGTCCTTCACCGGAGCGATATAGAGTTCATTCCAGAACAAGTCACCGTTCTTGTGATAATTGCGCAGGACGACCCGTCCCTCGGTTTTTTCGCGGATCAGCGTGCGCAGCTTTTTCAGGTCCGGCTGGTCATGGTCATCGCCCTGCAGGAAGCGGCAATTCCGGCCCAGTATTTCCGCATCGGTATATCCGGTCATCCGCTCAAAAGCGGGGTTGGCATAAATGATCGGGTGATCCACCTGCTGGAAATCGGTGATCAGGATCGCGTTGAGACTGGCCTCAATCGCGCGTTCACGCAGCCGCAGTGCTTCGTCCTGCTGCACCTGCCGGTTGATGTCCCGGAAAAATACTGAAATCCCCGAGGCATAGGGATAGACGCGGATGTCGAACCAGGTGTGCAGCGGTTTGTAATAATCGACAAACTCGATGGTTTTTTGTTCGCGCAGCGCGCGGTGGTACTGGTGATAGATGTCGGTATCGACTGCTTCCGGAAACTCATCCCAGATGCTCCGGTGCAGCAGGTCCGCGCTGCGGCGTTTGAACAGTTCCTCCGCCTTCGGATTCAGGTAGCTGAAGCGCCAGCTGTCATCGAGCACAAAAAATGCGTCGGTGATGCTTTCAAGTATGCGCTGTGTTTCGGATATTGCTTCGGACTGCGCTGCCGAGGCGGTCTGCTGTTCGCTGATGGCTGAAAACAGTTCGCGGTTGGCCCGGCTCAATCTGCTCGAACGTTCCCTGCTGATGGCCAGAGCCAGAGAGGCAATGGTTGCGACGAGGCTGACCAGGAGTCCGCCAAACAGTACCAATTCCCGGTGTTCCGATTCTCTGGCGAGATACCAACCGGCAAATGTCAGCGCCAGCAGGAACACGGCAATGAATGCCGTGGCCAGCCGATTGCTGGTGGTGCCGGTCATGCCTGTCGGTTGTTTGACCAAGTATTTTTATTCCGGGCAATGATTCTGAAAACCAGATGCGGAAACCATACGGGAGTAAACCATCGCCGCGGAAAATAACGGGTCGGCCGACTGCAGTATGTACCCTGTGGTCCGGTATGTCCGTCGTCGCACACTATTTTATTGCATCAGGGTTGCTCATATACCGGGGGAATGTGACAAACAGGGCATTGACATGGGCAATCCGTCGTTTTTACGCGGTTATCCGCTGCGGTCAAAATCAATCGCCTGGTGGCGCAAGCCGTCCGGCATCACGGGCTTGCCCGGGCCACAACACTTGCTGGCGGCTGATGCCCCCACATCTTTATTACCATGCAGCCCGCCCTGTATCCATTCCTGGGCCGCGGTTCAGCGGCCTCATCGCCAAGCCCCTTGTCCGCATCCGGCGACAGGTTTGCGCTGACCTGAATATACCAACCGGCGTCGATCAGCGTCGTTCACCGGCGACGTTTTCGTGGCAATGAATAGTGGTTAAAATTCATTAAGTTATTGTTTTTAATGATAAATATTGTTCTGGCATGGCATCTGCTGAGATAAGGCCAGACGGTCAGCAAGCAACCCGATCCCCCGCCACACCCGCACAGCCGGTTTGGCTATCCCACGGCGCTTTGGCGCCGGAAACGTGTATGACGGCGGCAAGGTCGGTGAGGGTGCCTGCATGACCGATCGCAATCCCATCGTAATCACTAAAGGAGCAGCAACATGAAAAAGACCGCAGCAGTATTGGCCCTGTTGATGCTGGGTGTCCTCGCCGGTTGCAACACCATGCAGGGCGTGGGCCGCGATATCGAGCGCGGTGGCGAGAAACTGCAGGGTTCCGCGAAGGATACCCAGGAAAAAATGTAGCACTCTGACGGTTTGTACATTCATCAACTCAAAGGAAGGAACACTCATGAACTGGGATCGCATCGAAGGCAACTGGAAGAAGGTCAAAGGCACCGTCCGCGAGCAGTGGAGGCGCTTGTCGGATGACCACCTCGAGCGGATTGGCGGCAAACGTGACCAGCTGGTCGGCAGCATCCAGGAATCCTACGGCATTGCCCGGGAGGAGGCGGAGCGCCAGGTCATGGCCTGGGAAATGCGCAATGCCTTCCTGGCCACCGGGCAGGACCGGAACACCGGCGGCAACGACAAACACTGATTCAGCGGCACACAGGCGCCACAACTTTGATGACCACAAGGAGTTTCAAATGAAGAGCAGCATGATGATGATTGCAGTGATTTCCGTTCTCGGCATGACCGCGGTGAGCCATGCCCAAACGCAGCCGAAGGCCGGGCAGGACCGTGCCCGTGTCGAATATGCGGATCCCGCGAAAAAGTGTGAAGGGCTGAAGGGCGATGCGCGCACCGCATGCATGAAGGACGCGCAAAAAACGGACGCGAAAAAGATGGACGCGCACAAGGCCGGCAAGGACGACATGAAATCCGCCCCCATGGCGCCGGATACCAGGAAGTAGTTTTTGTGCAAACACGGCATTGCATCCCGTCGTGGCGACGGTGATGCAGTGCCGTTTTTTATGGCGCGTTATCCGCGTTCATGGCGGGAGGGCACGCGCGAGGCGGGGAGAAAGGCGGGGAAAACCACGCCTGCTGCCGCAGGCGTCGCATCAAGCCGCTTTTTTGCGGTTTTTCTCCAGCCAGCCATCGACCAGCGCCACGGTTTCGTCGACCGCGGCAAGCTGCATGCCTTTCTGCGCCGCCACGGTCTTGACCAGGCGGTCGACCCGTTCGATGTTCGGTGCGCCCGCAGCCAGCGCCCGTGCGGCGGATGACGGACTGCCCAGCGACAGTGCCGCATTGGCGTATTTCTCGAAGGGCACCAGGTCTTTTTCATCAGCGCCCAGTGCCACGCACAGCTTGACCACCCAGGCGTAGACGGCGCGCGAGGCGGCGAGGTCGCTGTGTACGGCGTCCTTGATCGGGCGCATTTCGTCCTTCTGCACGCAACGATAGTTGCCGGAGATCAGCATCGCCCACTTGGCCAGCGGAACGAACACCGACTCATGCACCTTGAGCTTGACCGGCAGTTCGATTTTTTTGCCGTCGCCCGGATCGAAACGGATGGCATCGATATCGGCCGCGAGCTGGCGCAGGATCGCGGTGTGCGCATCGGAGTCGAAACGCGCCGCCTTGAAATTGGTCGGCAACCGGACCTGCAGCACGTTGATTTTTTCTTCGGGCGGACGGAAGGCCTGCGGATCCGGGCTGCACAGCGTCAGTGTTTTCGGATCGAAACTGTCCCAGACCGATGCATCGGCGAAACAGTCACGGCAGGCTTCTGCATCCAGGCCGGGAATGCGTTTCAGGTACGGCAGCGGCGGCATGTTCATGATCGACATGCAGGGCACGCGGGACTTGGCGATCTTGTCGAGCAGTTCACGCACGCCGGGCGAGCGGTACTGCGGCTCCTGCATCGCCAGCGCGATCAGGT
This sequence comes from Burkholderiales bacterium, assembly GCA_019744975.1. Taxonomy (GTDB): domain Bacteria; phylum Pseudomonadota; class Gammaproteobacteria; order Burkholderiales; family SG8-41. The sequence continues at coordinate 78,419 of JAIETP010000004.1, read as the reverse complement.
CATAGTCGGCCGGGTTGGCGGAGTCCGGACCGCCGGCGGAGAGTTTGCCCGGCAGTTCGCGCGAACGGATTTCGACCAGGCCTTCGCGACCCTTGACCGGCATGCGCACGATGGCGCCTTCCTTGTTGAACAGTTCGGCTTCGGCGGGCAGGCAGATCATTTTCACCGTATGCCCCGCGAGCAACAGCTTGGTGGCGAGCAGTGAGCCGTAAGAAGCACCCAGTATCAGAATTTTGTAATTACGCATGCGGAACTTTCCTTGTTTGGGATGACTCGACTGCAGGGGCAGCGAGCGCGGTTTGTGTTATTAAAATATTGCCGCGTGCAACAGTCGCAATGGTAGTCAGTTCACTGCGCTGGTGCAATGATGAGTCACCATGTGAAATGATAATACGCGGTCAATGCATCGCCGCGCCGCAGCATTTGTGCGCCTGTGAGCTGCGTGACTGATAAAAATGCGTACTGCGATCAGTGCCGCGGAGTGCCGCGTCCGATGACTGTGAATCCGCCGTTGCTGCCGGGACGGACGACAACGATTTCACTTTCTGCCGGCGAAATGCCGGTGAGCGCGAGTATGTTGACGCCGTGTGTCACCAGCACGAGATTGCCGGACCTTACGGGCTCTGCCAGCAACCTGCGGACTGCGCTCATTTGCTGCGGGCGGCGGTCCGGCGTTTCAAAGGTGTTGTCCAGTGCGGGCCATGGTTCTGCGCCGCCAAACGCCAGTTTCGCGGTCTCCAGGCAACGGCACCAGCGGCTGGAACGCACTGCAGCAACCGGCACACCAAGCTGCTTCAGTGCAATGCCGAGCTGCAGGGCGTCCGCGCGCCCCGCGGCGCTGAGATTGCGTTGAGTGGCGCAATTTTGCAGGTCGAAGCCCGGTGGGTCACCGATCCCGGGATCGGTGGCGGCGTGGCGGATCAGCAGCACATGGCCGCCGGATTTGAGCTGTTGCCATGGATTGGTTTCAATGCGGTTGGTTTCAGTGTGACCGGTTTCAGTTTGCACCGATGCTGCAACGGCCGGCAGCGTGGTCAACAGCAGCAGCGTCAGCCAGCGCCTATTCAATGACACCGAGCCGGCCATTGTGTGATCCGGTGTACCACAGGCGGTTGCCGTCAACCGTCAGCTTGCGGATGCCGATATTGGCGGAAGGCAGCTTGATGACCTGCATGAGGGCTTTGGAAGGATCGAAGCGGATCACCGTATCAAGTTTGATCTGGTTGACCCAGATGATGCCGGCTTCATCCGTAGCGACAGCGTAAGCGCCGGCATTGCCGCCGGGCAGCGGGTAGGAGTCAACAACCTTGCCGGCGACGGGATCCACCTTTGCCAGCCGGCCATTGCCAAACAGCGTGACCCACAACATGCCGTCAGGGGTCATGGCGATACGGCGGGGCCGGGAGCCGCGCCCCATGTCCAGTTCGGAGATTTTTCCGGTTGACGGATCCAGGCGGCCGAGTTTGTCGTCGCCGCCGCGGCACCACCAGACATTGTCGGCGCGGTCAACGGCAATGCCGCTCGGATTGCCCGCGGCTTCATACTCGGTGATCCTGCCGGTCAGGGTGTCCGCGCTGCCGATCCTGTTGCCGGTTTGCATGGTGAACCACAGGGTTTCGCCGTCATTGCTGAGCGCGAGGGTATGCGGTCCGCTGGTGTTGCCGGAAGGCACTGAAAACTCCGCGATCGCGCCGGTCGATGGATTGAGTTTGCCGATGGTGCCGTTGCCGTGGCCGGTGGTCCAGACCATGCCCCTGCGGTCGATCACCACACTGTTCGGCTGGTGGCCATTCGGGAGATCCCAATCCCTGAAACCCTGGCTTTTCGGATCGAAGCGCAGCAGCTTGTTGTTGTTGGGCACTGCGATGTAGATGCCGCCGTCAGGAGCGACCGCGGAGCTGCGGGCAAACATCGGTTTTGGCAGCGGCCATTCGGTGACTCTGGCGGGAAAGGCCGTCGCCGGGACCGGCTCACTGGCCGCAGCCTGCGCGTTCAACAGCAGGCAGCCGGCGAGTAATGCAAATTTGCGCATCATGGCCATTTTCGGCCGAAAGGGCGATGCAGGGGGTTGTTCCCGGACTGGTTTCACGATGTGCCGGATTATAGCCCCCGGGGGGCTCCAGGAGATGGTATTGCCGGGGGGGTAATTTCTGCTATCGTGGGTTCAAGTCCGGGCCGTTGGGCACCGGACAGGCCACGGGGGACAAGGCGATGACCGGCGAAAAAATGCTGATAGGTGCGGCACTCCTGCTGTTGCTGGCTGCCGCGGTACTGATGCTGGTGATGGTCGTCCAGCTTCGTGCCATGCGGCGGGAAGTCGAGGCGACGCGGATACAGCTGGCGAAAATGGACTGGGGCGTGATGCTGCTGAACGGTGTCCAGCAGCTGAAGCTGGCGACGGTTGCGCTGGAGCAGATCGACAAACGGCTGCAAAAGCTGGAGGCGATCGAGAAAGTGCAGTTGTCGCATATCAATGTGCGACAGGGTGTTTAGTCGGGATCGGGCGGCAACACGCAACAAAAAAGCGGCCTGCGGGCCGCTTTTTTGTTGCGCTGCCGATTATGGCGCGACGATACGGTTGCGCAGGATCATGTGCGGTGCCTCGAACGCACATTCGATGACATCACCCGGTTTGACGTAAAGCGACTCGGCGTCGGCCTTGCCGACCGCGACGCCGCCTGGCGCACCGGTGGAAAACATGTCGCCCGGTTGCAGATCGAGCAGGCGCGAGAAATGCGGGATGATGCGCGGCAGTTTCCAGATCTGCTCGCTGGTGTTGACACGCATGCGCTGCACGCCGTTGACGCTGCAGGTGACCCAGATGTTGTACGGATCGGGCACTTCGTCCATGGTGATGATGCAGGGGCCCAACGGGCCGAAGGACGGCGCGTTTTTCGAGGTCCAGAAACGCGACCCCGAGGCAACCTCGGCTTTTTGCGTATCGCGGCAGGTCAGGTCGTTGAGTAGGGTGATGCCGGCGATGTACTGCAGCGGGTTGTCGCCGCTGACTTCGTAGGCGCGTTTGCCGAGCACAAACACCATTTCCGGCTCGTAATCGAGGCGGGTCACCGTTTTCGGGCGCGGCACATCTGCACCGTGGCCGGTCAGGCAGGAATTCAGTTTGACGAAGCCGGTGGGTTCGCCGGGCATTTCCTTGATCAGGTCGTTGCGTTTCAGTTCTTCGAGATGGGTGCGGTAGTTCTTGCCGACGCAGAGGAACTTGTCGGCATCGGGAATCGGCGGCAGGTAATGCACATCGGCATCCGGGGCCAGCGTGGTTTTGTCCAGTTTCGCGGCGTTTTTTCCGGCGTAATCAAGCACGGCGCGGGCGCGGGCGAGGCCGGCTTCACCCAGCGCCAACAGGCCTTTCATTGAGGCCGGGATGATCTGTTTGCCGTCGTTCAGCGCGTGCTCACCGGCGACGAGGTCAAGCATCCTGCCGTCGAGCTGGGCGCCGATGCGCACGGAATGCGGCGCGGAGAGCAGGGTGTAGGTGGACAATCGCATTGCACAATCCTTGACTGGAAAAAAACGACGGCGCGATGGTCGCGCCGTCGGTTGGTTACGGTTCAGGCGGTATTTTAAGGCTTCACGCGATTTTTTCCAGTTTTCTGGAACAGGTTCAGGGTTTCGACAGGTGGTCGAACACCAGCGCCCGGGCTTCGCGCAGGGTGAATTCCATGAAGCGCTTCGCCACCAGCGACAGTTGTTTGCCGGCCGGGTGCACGAAGAACCAGCCGGGGTCGACCGGGAACCCCTGGACATCCAGCACCGCCAGTTGCTCGTGCGGCACATCGAGCCCAAGCGCGTAGCGCGACATGATTGATACGCCAAGGCCGGCAATGATGGCCTGCTTGAGGGCTTCGTTGTTCGACAGCTCCATGCGTAACCGCGGCTTGATGCCGTGTTTTGTAAACAGCTCACTGGCCGTGACACGGCTGCCCGAACCGGTTTCCCGCATCAGGAAGGGCTCTTCGGCGAAGCGTGCGAACGGTATGTTTTTGTCCCGGGCCAGGGGATGTCCGGCGTGCGCCAGCGCCACAATCGGGTTGGGCAGTATCTGATGCGAAACCACGTCATCGCCTTCCGGCACACCGCCGAAGACGTAAAGGTCGTCAAGGTTTCTGGACATGCGATCGAGCAGGGCGCTGCGGTTGAGTATCTGCAGCGAAACTTCGATTTTGGGATGGTGTTTGACGAACGCGGCGAGTATCCGGGGCATGAAATATTCAGCCGTGGTGCTTACCGCAAGCTGCAGTCTGCCGGTTTCAAGGCCCCGCAGATCGGCGAGATTCTGCTCGACCCGGACCAGAGCCTTGAAAAGGTCGAGGCAGCCTTCGTGCAATACACGTCCGGCATCGGTCAACTGGACGCGTTTTCCCACCTGTTCGACCAGCGGCAGTCCGATGGTCTCGGACAGCTTTTTCATCTGCACCGACACGGTGGGCTGGGCCATGAAAAGTTCTTCGCCGGCCTTGGTGAAGCTGCCCAGCCGGGCAACGGCTTCGAACACGCTCAATTGCGGCAGCGTGCCATGTTTCAGGTAGCGGCGGATTGCGGATTGCGGCATGTCGTTTCCTTTTTGTGCTGCGATGACGGAGTGCCGGAGCCTACTGGATGCTCCAGGCACGGCTTCACCTCGGACGAACATGGTCAGCAACCGGAAACCGGAGGAGGACCTTGCCCGTTCAGGCAAAGGTCTCGCTTGCAAGGCTGTGGTGGAGAAACCGCCATGCACTGCCGGGCAGCCGAGGATTGAAAACATCCCGAATTGACGACTGCACCGCCGCGGCCGGAGCCGCTCAAGCTACTCCCCTTTGGAGGGGCCGCGCGTTGCCGCGCCAGCGGGCGCATTAAAGCACAGGATGCCTGGCACGGCAAGATCCCGGCCGGACGGGGCGCCCGGCTTGCCCTGCTGTTTTTTTGATAAACCGTATTACATTTCTTGATCGAGCCGGGCGCCTGGCCGTCCCGTTGCATTTTTGTATCGACTGCATTACGACAAATCATTGATATCCGCGGCAACGTCACCGCGTCATCAAGCTACACTTGCCCCCGTTCCGGCATGGTCGTTTTTGATCGCCGGAATTGCAGTGGTAGCCGGCTTCCGCGAACAGCGGCTGTCCGGCCGAAGGGGAGTAGCTCAGCAACCTTTGCGTCGTCATTCCGGGGCATCCCGCCCCCGGCGCAAAGGGGTCCATTCCGGTCCGAGCGAGACCTTCGCCATACGGCGGCGAAGGTGTGCTCGCGCACGTTTGTCGTTTGCAGACGAAGGTTCAACGACAAGGGGAACGGCAATGGAAAGCATAGGAACCTGGTGGATGTGGGCTGCATTCGCGGCCTTCGTGGTCGTCGCGATCATCGTTGACTTGCTGGTGCTGGAGTCGAAGGGCGCCGGAAAGGTGTCTTTCAAAGAGGCGCTGAACTGGTCAATCGTTTGGATCGTGCTGTCCTTTGTCTTCAATGGACTGCTGTGGTGGTATCTCGACGCGAACCACGGGCGGGAGGTGGCAAATGAAAAGTCGATGGAGTTTTTCACCGGCTACTTGATCGAAAAATCGCTGGCTGTCGACAACATCTTCGTGTTTCTGATGCTGTTCACCTTTTTTGGCGTGCCCGCGGCCTATCAGCGCCGCGTCCTCGTGCTCGGCATCATCGGCGCCATCGTACTGCGCGCCGTGATGATCCTGATCGGCGCCTGGCTGATCGCCCAGTTCCACTGGATACTCTACATCTTCGGCCTTTTCCTGCTCGTCACCGGGGTCAAGATGCTGATGATGGCCGAGGTGGAATCCGACCTCGAAAAAAATCTGCTGATGCGCTGGATGCGTAAACACATCCCGATCACCAACGAGTATCACGGGGAAAACTTCAGCATCATCAGGGACGGCAAGCGCTGGTTCACCCCGCTGTTCGTGGTGATGGTGATGATCGGCATCACCGACGTCATTTTTGCAGTGGACAGCATCCCGGCCATTTTTGCGATCACTCTCGATCCCTTCATTGTGCTGACTTCAAACGTATTCGCGATTCTGGGTCTGCGCGCCATGTATTTCATGCTGGCTGACCTGGCGGACCGGTTCCACCTGCTGAAGTACGGCCTGGCGTTCATCCTGATTTTCATCGGCATCAAGATGTTGCTGCTCGACGTCTACAAGATTCCGGTGGGTTTTGCGCTTTCGGTGGTGGGCATCGTGCTCGCCGTGTCGATGGTTGCCAGCCTCTACGTGACCCGGCCCGTTGGCGCCGGGGAGGGTTCCGTGCCGCCATCCGGCAAGAAACATGCTGACTGACCTGCCTTTCGGAAATGAACCCCATGATCGAGCACACCGGAACATTGCCGCTGTATGCAGGATTCAGCCTCCTGGTCATCGTTTTCCTGATTCTCGATTTTGTGCTGCTCAAGACGAAAGGGCAGCACAAGATTCAGGTGGGCGAGGCGCTGACCTGGACGATCATCTGGTTCCTGTCGGCATTGATTTTTGCCGGCTGGCTGTGGTGGCATCTTGACGGCCTGCATGGACCTGCGGTCGCCAATACAAAGACTGTTGAATATGTGACCGGCTACCTGATCGAAAAGGCGCTGGCGATGGAGAACGTGTTCGTGTGGGTCACGATCTTCACGTATTTCGCGGTGCCTCCCGAGTTCCAGAAAAGGGTGTTGTTATGGGGTGTGGTGGGCGCAATCTTGATGCGCGCGGTGTTGATCTATCTGGGTGTGGTGCTGATCGAGCAGTTCGACTGGATTTTCTATCTCTTTGGCGTGTTTCTGATACTGACCGGCGTGAAGATGCTCTTCTTCGCCGGCAAAAAACCCGACCTTGGCAAAAACCCCCTGCTCAGGTGGGCGCGGCGCCACCTGCGCCTCACGGATACGTACGAAGGCGATAAATTCATTGTTTTAAAACAAGGGGTCATGTTTGCAACACCGCTGTTTCTGGTGCTGGTGCTGGTGGAGGTCACGGATCTGATCTTTGCCGTGGACAGCATTCCGGCGATTTTTGCGGTGACCACGGATCCGTTCATTGTTTTTACCTCCAACATATTCGCCATTCTGGGTTTGCGTGCAATGTATTTTCTGCTTGCCGACATGGCCGATCGCTTCCATTTCCTGAATTACGGCCTGGCACTGATCGTGACTTTTATCGGCGTGAAGATGCTGATCATGGATCTGTACAAAATACCGATCCCCTGGATGCTCGGTACCGTTTTCCTGATCCTTGTCGCATCCGTGACGGCGAGCCTGCTGGAGCGGCGCCATGCCGGAAATCGAATGGATGATTTCCGGGGTTGAGAATGCAGAACAGCGTTGACACTGTTGCCGGCATGCGCGCGTCGCTTGCAGCCTGGATCGAAAAGCCGCGTGTGCAGCAGGGGCTGATCACCCTGATATCCGGGGATGCCGGGAAAATCCCGGGGTTCAGAATTTCGGCTTTTGCGAGGCCTGCTGGTAACCTTTGACGCCGCTGATGATTTCCTGTCCGGCTTCTGCCGCGCCGACCCAACCCAGCACCTTGACCCATTTGCCGGGCTCGAGGTCCTTGTAGTGCTGGAAAAAATGCGCGATCTGCGCCAGCGTACCCTGGGTCAAATCGTCCGGCGAGCGGATGGCGGAGTAGAGCGGGGTCAGCTTGTCGATCGGCACCGCAAGAATCTTGGTGTCATCGCCGGCCTCGTCTTCCATTTTCAGCATGCCCACCGGGCGGCAGCGTACCACCACGCCGGTGATCAGCGGCACCGGCGACAGCACCAGCACGTCCACCGGGTCGCCGTCGCCGGACAGCGTGTGCGGCACATAGCCGTAATTGCAGGGATAACGCATGGCGGTCGACATGAAGCGGTCGACGAACATCGCACCGGTGGTTTTTTCCATTTCGTACTTGATGGGCTCGGCATGCATTGGAATTTCAATGATCACATTGAAATCGTTGGGCACGTCGTAGCCGGAGCTGACCCGGTCCAGGTTCACGGTATTTTCCTTGGCAATGAAGATACATTATAACTTCGCCGGTCCTGCGGGCGGGGTGCTGCGTGCTAGCATCACGCTTTCGTCCCATTGCTTTCGCTGCAACCATACTTTACGGAGCCGTTCATGAAACTGTATATCACCCCCACCTCGGGCAACGCCTGGAAAGTCCGCCTGCTGCTGTCGATGCTGAAGGTGCCGTTCGAGACCGTGGTACTCGATACCGACAAAAAAGAGCACAAGACGCCGGAATTCCTCAAACTCAATCCGCGCGGCCAGGTGCCGGTGCTGGTGGACGGGGATCAGGTATTCTGGGATTCGACGGCCTGCCTTGTTTATCTCGCGCGCAAATTCGGCGGCGAACAATGGCTGCCGACGGATGCCGCGGGCATGGCCGGAGTGCAGCAGTGGCTGGCGCTGTCGAACAACGAACTGCACTACGGGCTGCAATGGGCGCGCGGCAAAAAAATCGGCATTCGCGCCATCGGCGATTACGAAGAATATGCCGCCTACGGCCGCAACGGACTGGCGGTGCTCGAGGGGCGACTGAAAAACAACGACTGGCTGGCCGGTGGCCGGCCGACCATCGCCGACCTCGCCTGTTACTGCTACACCTCGGTGTCACCGGAAGGCGGTTTCGATCTGGCGGGGCATCCGGGTGTTGCGGCCTGGGTGAAACGCGTCGAGGCCCTGCCGGGCTGGATCAAGCGCGTTTGACGCGCCGATTTTTGTGACCGGATTCCGTCTCGGGCACGCCGCAGCCGCCGACTGGAGGGCAGCCGCGCAGGATTGCCTGGCGCAGCTGGATGTCGGCAAAAATGCGGGCGACGGCAATCTGGGTTTTCTGTATGTGACGGATTTTTTCGCCGATGCATTGCCGGACATTCACCGCCATTTTGCCGCGGCAACGGGCGTTGAACACTGGGTGGGCACGGTGGGCGTCGGCATCTGCGCCACCGGTGTTGAATATCTTGATGAGCCCGCTATCGCGGTGATGATCGGTGATTTTCCGCCGGACAGCTTTCGCGTGTTCAGTGCTGTTGCCGGCGCAGAGCAGATACAGTCCGTCAACTTGCAATGCGGTGATATGCCGGCAGGCATTGCGGTGGTCCATGCCGATCCGCTGTCCGGCGACATTGCGCAGCAGATTCGCCTGCTGGCAAAACGCACCGAAAGCGGTTTCCTGGTGGGCGGCCTGGCCAGTTCACGCGGTTCCACCAACCCGCTGCTGGCCAACGGCGTGGAGCAGGGCGGCATGTCGGGTGTGGCGTTTTCCGATGTGGTGACGGTGGCGACACGGCTGACCCAGGGGTGTGCGCAGATACGACCCGCGCATGAAATTACCGGCGCCCAGAACAATATCGTCATCGAACTCGACGGTCGTCCCGCGCTGGAAGTGCTGCGCAGCGATGTCGGTATTACCGCCAACGAAGAACTGGCGCAGCTCGGCGGGCAGATTTTTGTCGGACTGTCGGTACCCGGCAGCGATACCGGCGAATATGTCGTGCGCAACCTGATCGGCATCGATCCCGGCAACAAGCTGATCGCCATCGGTGACCAGGCGCGCAAGGGTCAGCGCCTGCAGTTCTGCCGCCGAGATCATGACACGGCGCGCGCCGACATGACCCGCATGCTCGAAAGCATCCGCAAGGGTTTGTACACCAGTCCGCGCGGCGCGCTGTATTACTCCTGCCTTGGGCGCGGCGGCGCGCTGCTCGGCGGCAAGTCCGAGGAGCTGAAGATGATCCGGTCGGCGCTGGGTGATGTGCCGCTCGCCGGGTTTTTCTGCAATGGCGAGATTTCGCACAACAGGCTCTATGGCTATACTGGAGTGCTGACGTTATTTCTTTAAAACCGGTTCCCTGAAACCACTTTTCCAGACTGTTTCCTGATCGTCCGCAGGAGTTGCCATGCCCGTTTCGCGCTTCCTCGCCGAACTCAGTTTGACCTGGCTTGATATCGCGGCCAGCCTGTTTTTTGTGCTGTCCTGGGCCGGCTACGCGCTGTTCGCCGAATGGCGGGCCAAATCCGTGCCGACATTGCACAGCACCATGGATAATTTCCGCCGGGAGTGGATGGTGCGCATGATCGGGCGCGACAACCGCATGGTCGACGTCAACATCATGCGCAACCTGACCCGCAGCTCGCAGTTTTTCGCCTCGACGACGATGCTGGTGCTGGGCGCGCTGATTGCGCTGCTGGGTTATGTGCAGCAGGCGATGGAGGTGGTGTCCGGGCTGCCGTTCACGGTCAAGGCCTCGCAGCGCCTGCTCGAAATCAAGATCGTGCTGCTGGTGCTGATTTTTGTTTATGCGTTTTTCAAGTTTTCCTGGGCGATCCGCCAGCTGGGTTTTTGCTCGACGCTGGTCGGCGCAGCGCCAAAACCGCCCAAGGACGAGAATGCCGAGCAGTACGCCGCCGACATCAACCGCATCGCGCTGGTGACCTCCTACGCAGGCACCAATTTCAATCACGGTCTGCGTGCCTATTATTTCGCGCTGGCGGCGATGACCTGGTTCCTGCACCCCTACCTGATGCTGATAGCCACGGCGTGGGTGGTCTACATCCTTTATCACCGCGAATTCGAATCGAAAACGCTGTATGCCTTGCTCGGCAACGATACTTCGCCGCAGATCAAAACCTGAACTGATGGCCTTGTTACGGATTTTCCGTCTTAAGGTGTGGCGGTCAGGGGAGCGATGCATAAAATTTCATTTTTTCCCTTGGGAATCGATGCCGATGCCAGTTGTTTTCAGGGAAATGCTGATTTTTGTACTGAGACGCTCATCGGAGCGCAATCTGATGGGCCTGGCGGGAGCTGGCGCTGACTGAGCGAAATGCCAGATCGCGAAATCGAACTCACCCGCTGGCAGGCCATCGATAATGGCATTCCCGGAGGCATCTGTCTTGGCAAAAAAGGGTGTATTCACCACGTATACGAATGCATACATGTTGTCGTGAATGTTGCATCCCAGGACCACATCCCCCGGTTTATCAAATACCACCGGTTCGGGCGGTGAGCCGACATAGAGTTTGATCTCGAATGATTTGGCCGGAGAGAATGAATAAACGTGATGTCGGACAGAGTCGCGATTGGGGAAATTGATTGATGCCCCAGTCTGCACCACTGTGACTTTGGGTGTAAATTGTTTTTCGATTTGCGCGATAGAGGCGGGGCGTAAGGGTCTGGGGATGTTCCCCGAGCGGGGAGTGGCATAAATCACCGCGTCCGGCACGGAATTACCGCTCTGGTCCGTCACGCTCACCGCAATGGCTGCTGCCGATGCGGTTGAACCCGATGCCATTGATACGATAATCCATGCAATGCCGATTGCGTTCAGACGCAAAAAAACAGCATGGGCCAAGAGTTTATTCTGTTTTGTAATCATGGGTTTGTCTATGTTACCCCGAATTATGATGGTACCATGAGATGGTTTGGTGCATTTGCCGTTAACTACCAAGGAGTCTGAGTTGAAAACACAAATTGTTTCGATCCTGCGCAGAGTATTTTCGGCACTGATTGCGGCGTTTGTCTTGGGTGGATGCGTGTCGCTTTCCGAGCCCGAGGGTTCACTGCGGAAGGAAATTATTTTTGCTGTGACCGACATCAATGAATTGATCAAATTCAATGCCGGCCAGCCTCAACGAATTCTGGCAACTGTTGCAGTAAGGGGTCTTCAGCCCGGTGAAAATATTATGGGTATTGATTATCGAGTGGCCCGCGGTGTGCTGTTCGCGCTTGGCAGCAGCGGAAGAATCTATACCCTGAACACCGCGACTGGTGCGGCAACACCTGTTGGCGGGACCCCATTTGCCGTGCCGTTGTCGGGCCGCGAGTTCGGTTTCGATTTTAATCCCACTGTGGATCGTATCCGTATCGTCAGCGATGCGGGCCAGAACCTGCGTGCGCATCCGGACACTGGTGCGGTGGTCGATTCTGATGCTGCCGCATCAGGTCTGCAGATTGACGGTGAACTTGCTTATGCCAAAAACGATGCAAATTTTGGTAAAACGCCTCGTATCATTGCGGCTGGTTATACCTATAACAAGACCAATGAAAAAATAACCACCAATTTCGCCGTTGATGGCGGTTTGGGCTTGCTGGTTACCCAGGGCACCCGTGAAGGCGTCATGCCGGCGGTATCTCCGAACACCGGGCAACTCTATACCGTGGGGTCATTGAATGTCGGAGTGCTGGATCGTGTGTCATTCGATATTTCAGACATCAATAACGTAGCATTCATTGCCGGTACTGCGAAGGGCGCTGTCGCCTCGAAATTCTATCTGATCAATCTGGCTACCGGCGCCGCAGCATTCATCGGCACTATAGGCGGCGGTAAAGCTGTTCGCGGCATTGCGATAGAACCCTGATGCCGAATTGCCACGATCGCAATACCTGTGGCGCTGACAGGCAGTAAAAAAAGGGAGGGTCGGTGAAATTCCGCAAACTCGAAACGCGCATCGTTGTTTTTTTTGTTGCGTTGCTGGTGGCGGTTCAAGTCACGGTTTTCGTGCTGGTCAGCGCCGCCAATCAGCGCATCGCACGCGACGAAGTGGCATACCAGATCGGTGTTGGTGAAAAGGTATTCAAGCTTGTTGTCGAGCAGAACGGGAAGCAGCTGTCCCAGGCGGCCGCAGTGCTCGCTGCAGATTTTGGCTTTCGCCAGGCAATCGGCACCAACGACAAGGCGACCATTGCCTCGGTTCTGGAAAATCACGGTACGCGTATTAATGCCAGTATCGCCATGCTGGTCGGACTCGATGAGAAAGTCGTGGTGGATACCCGCCACCCGGAGCTCGCCGGAAAGGCTTTTCCGTTTGCTGGTCTTATCAACGGGGTGCGGGAAGGCGGCCAGACCAGCGCAGTGGTGTTGATTGACAAGCAGCTTTACCAGCTGGTTGTGGTGCCCGTTTTGACGCCGCTGCCTGCCGCTTGGGTGGCCATGGGTTTCGCGATTGACGACAGTCTTGCGAAAAATATGAGCGCATTGACGTCCCTCCAGGTGTCTTTTCTCGCAGGAAGTGCCAGTAGCGGCTGGCATATTGGTGTGTCCACACTACCGGCAGCTTTGCGCGGCGAATTGACCGGGGGTCTGGCTGCCATCCTGAAGGCGGGGGACATTGATTTCAGTCTGCAAATGCGCGACACGCATCACGAAATCCGGGTGCTTGAGTTGGCGAGGCAGGGTGATTTGCAGATTGTTGCGGTGCTGCAAAAATCTCTTGAGACAGCGCTTGAGCCATTCAATCAGTTGAGCCGCACTCTGCTTTTCCTTGGCATCGCCAGCATCCTGGTGTCACTTTTGGGCAGTTTGCTGGTTGGGCGCAGCCTGGCGCGACCGATCAACCGGTTGGCGCAGTCTGCGCGGAGAATGCGTGATGGAGACTATTCGCAGAAAATCGATATCCGGCAGGACGATGAAATTGGCGAACTGGTGTCAAGCTTCAATCACATGCGTGAGGCGATTTCTGTTCGTGAGGAAAAAATACTCAAACTTGCCTATCAGGATAGTTTAACCAGTTTACCCAATCGTGCATTGTTCAATGATCGCCTGGAAACCGCGCTCAAGGCCGCCGAACGCACCAAGACGCCGGTCACCATCCTGATGATGGATCTCGATCGATTCAAATACGTCAACGATGCGCTCGGTCACCCCGTGGGGGACATGGTGCTGAGAGAAATCGGCGCAAGATTGCAGGCACTGCTGCGCAAGTCCGATACCGTTGCCCGCCTCGGTGGAGACGAGTTTGCCATCATTCTGCTCGAGGCTGGTATTGTGCCGGCTCAGGAAATTGCCGCAACCATACAACGCGCGCTGGAGAAGCCAATCCTGCTGGAAGGGCAGCCGCTGGATGTGGGATCGAGCATCGGCATTGCCAGTTACCCGGAACACGGCACCGACTCCAGGACACTGATGAGTCATGCCGACATGGCAATGTACGTCGCCAAGCGCAGTAACCGGGGTTTTGCCGTTTACAGCGACGATTTCTATCAGCCACGGGAAGATCTGCTGCGGTTACTGGGGGACTTGCGTCTTGCGATCGAGCGGGACGAGTTCGTTCTTTACTATCAGCCAAAAATCAACCTGCAAACCGGACAGGTGAGGCATGTTGAGGCGCTGATTCGATGGATACACCCGCAGCGCGGATTTATTTCTCCGGCGGATTTCATCCCATTTGCGGAACATACCGGTTTTATCCGGAGCATTACACGGCGCGTCGTTGAGATGGCCATACGCCAGAGCAAAACATGGCGGGATATGGGACTGGACATTACGGTTTCATTGAATATTTCATCCCGCGACCTGGTTAATCCGGAACTGCCCAATCTGGTTGAAAAAGAACTGGCCGACAATGGACTTGAAGCACATTGTATTGCCATCGAGGTTACTGAAAGCGGCTTCATGGAGGATCCGGCGCTGGCGCTGGACATCCTGACCCGGCTTGACAAGCTTGGAGTGCGATTATCGATCGACGATTATGGTACGGGTTATTCGTCCCTTTCTTATATAAAGCGGCTGCCTGTGCGGGAATTGAAGATAGATCAATCTTTTGTCAAGAACATGGTCTTGGACAAAAGTGACGCTGTCATCGTCAAATCGACCATCGATCTTGGTCATAACATGGGATTTACAGTTGTGGCGGAAGGTGTTGAAGACCAGGCCAGTCTGGCGTTGCTGAAGGAACTGGGTTGTGATCATGCTCAAGGTTATTTCATGAGCAAGCCGCTATCGGTGCAGAGTTTTGAGGAATGGCTGGCATTGCGGGAATCGTCCGGGAAACTCGCAATTGCGCGGGAACAACATGAATAAACGGCTGAAACATAATGCCGTTTGTGTTCTGACCATGAGAGAGGTGCAGCATCTGAATAAAAAACGGCCGGGATAACCCGGCCGTTTTTATTGAAACGCTTGCGGTTTACAGCAGCGGCACGATCAGCAGCGCCACGATGTTGATGATCTTGATCAGCGGGTTGATCGCCGGGCCGGCGGTGTCCTTGTAGGGGTCGCCCACGGTGTCGCCGGTGACCGCAGCCTTGTGCGCCTCGGAACCCTTGCCGCCGTGGTTGCCATCCTCGATGTACTTCTTGGCATTGTCCCAGGCGCCGCCGCCGGTGCACATGGAGATGGCGACGAAGAGTCCGGTGACGATGGTGCCCATCAGCATGCCGCCCAGGGCCTGGATGCCGGCGTCCCTGCCCATCAGCGCGCCGACGATTAACGCCACCGCGACCGGTGCGAGCACCGGCAGCAGTGAGGGCACGATCATTTCCTTGATCGCGGCACGGGTCAGCATGTCCACCGCGCGCGAATAATCGGGCTTGGCGGTGCCTTCCATGATGCCGCTGATTTCCTTGAATTGGCGGCGCACTTCGACCACCACCGAACCCGCGGCGCGACCGACGGCTTCCATTGCCATGGCGCCGAACAGGTAGGGGATCATGCCGCCGGCGAAGAGGCCGATGATGACCGCGGGGTTCGACAGGTCGAAGCTGACGACGCGGCCGGTCTCCTCGATCTTGTGGGTGTAGTCGGCGAACAGCACCAGGGCGGCCAAGCCGGCGGAGCCGATGGCATAACCCTTGGTCACCGCCTTGGTGGTGTTGCCCACGGCGTCCAGCGGATCGGTCACGTCGCGCACCGACTTCGGCATTTCCGACATTTCGGCGATGCCGCCGGCGTTGTCGGTGATCGGGCCGTAGGCGTCGAGCGCCACGATGATGCCGGCCATCGACAGCATCGAGGTCGCGGCGATGGCGATGCCGTAGAGGCCGCCCAGCGTGTACGAGATGTAGATCGCGACGCATACGGCAAGCACCGGCCAGGCGGTGGAGCGCATCGACACGCCGAGACCGGCGATGATGTTGGTGCCGTGGCCGGTGGTCGAAGCCGCGGCGACGTGCTGCACCGGTGCATATTCGGTGCCGGTGTAGTACTCGGTGATCCACACCAGGAACGCGGTCAACACAAGGCCGACAACGGCGGTGCCGTAGAGCTTCATCACCGATAACTGGGGATAGTGCTCACTGATGTTGCCGAGCATCCAGCTGGTGATCGGGTAGAAGGCGATCAATGCCAGCACGCCGGCGACGATCAGGCCGCGGTACAAGGCGCCCATGATGTTCTTGCCGTCGGAGGTCTTGACGAAAAACGCGCCGACGATGGAGGCGATGATGGCGAAACCGCCGAGCACCAGCGGGTACATCACCGCGCCCTGCACGACTTCGGGCTTGGGCAGCATCAGCGCGGCGAGCACCATGGTGGCGATGATGGTTACAGCGTAGGTCTCGAACAGGTCGGCGGCCATGCCGGCGCAGTCGCCGACGTTGTCACCGACGTTGTCGGCGATCACCGCCGGGTTGCGCGGATCATCTTCGGGAATGCCGGCTTCGACCTTGCCCACCAGGTCGGCGCCGACGTCGGCGCCCTTGGTGAAGATGCCGCCGCCCAGACGCGCAAAAATCGAAATCAGCGAGGAGCCGAAAGCGAGGCCGATCAGCGGCTTGATCACGTCGCTCATCTTGGCGCCGGCGCCGGCGCTGCCGGTCAGGTACCAGAAGAACAACACCGTGCCGAGGAGTCCCAGGCCGACCACCAGCATGCCGGTGATGGCGCCGCCGCGGAAGGCGATGTCGAGAGCCGGGTTGATGCCGTTGCGCGCAGCCTCTGCCGTGCGCACGTTGGCGCGCACCGACACGTTCATGCCGATGTAACCGGCGAGGCCCGACAGGAAGGCGCCGACAAAAAACGCCGCAGCCGTGGGGCCGCCGAGCAGAATCCAGATCAGCACGAACAGCACGGCGCCGACAATGGCGATGGTGGTGTACTGGCGGTTCAAATAGGCCTGCGCGCCCGATTGAATTGCCGCTGCGATTTCGCGCATGCGGTCATTGCCGTCGGGCTGCGCGACGATCCAGCGGATCGACACGACGCCGTAGATCAACGCGGCGATGGCGCAGACCAGCGCAAAGATCAAACCTTCCGTCATGATTGCTCCTAAACTATTGTTTTAATTGAATAAATTTTGCCGGCGCAGAGCCGGGGCCGCGCTAGGGTGCCTTTATTTCGGGCTCAGCGCAATACCTGTGCTGCATCACGCGTCTGGCATGAACCCGAATATCCGCGGCAAACCAGGGGTGGCGGGCTGTGCATCTGCGGCCGGACAGCGGCTGGCACGCATGACTGCAAGACCTCTTTTTTAACGTCCCGATTTCACGGAACGCGCATTATAAAAGGAAAATCAGCAAAACCCGCCGCATCCGATCGGATTTCCCGACCGGAATATTGTGTCATGCCCGGAATGCGGACTTCAGGCGCCTGGGCACCGACTTCAGTTTCAGTTGTGCATGCACCGGCAAACCGTCGGCAAACGGCGGCCAGGCCTCGCCGCGGATCAACGGCGTGAAATAGGCGCGGGCGCGGGCTGTCAACCGGTAACCATCGGTCAGGAATCCGCGCGGCAGGCGTTTTTCGCGGTTCATGATGCCGGCGAGTGCCGCGGGCTTGATGCGCCAGCGATAGGGCTGGTCGCTGCCGCGTTCGATGACCGGCATTACATTGTTTTTGCCCTGCAGCGCATAAGTTACTGCGGCGCGGCCCACGGCGTACGCCTGCGTCACGTCCGTTTTCGAAGCGAGGTGGCGGGCCGCGCGCTGCACATAATCGAGCACACTCCAGTGCACCTTTACTTTTAATGAATTGCGCACCATCGCTGCGATCAACGGGGCGACACCACCCAGTTGTTCGTGGCCGGGGATGCCGTCGCCGCCGGCTTGAGTCAGGCGGCGGCCGTCGCTGAGGCAGACACCTTCGGCAACCGCGATTGCGCACCAGCCGTGTTTTGCAATCCGCACACGCACCGCGGCGAGAAAACGTTGGCGGTCGAAATGGATTTCAGGAACCAGCAACAGCAGCGGACCGTCTTTGCCGGCAGGCAGTGCCAGGCCGCAGGCTGCGGCGATCCAGCCGGTGTAGCGGCCCATTACTTCCATGACGAATACTTTTGTTGAGCTATGAGCCATCGATGCAAGGTCGGCCATCGCCTCGCGCAGGCTGGTCGCGGCGAACTTCGCGGCTGAACCGAAACCGGGGCTGGAGTCGGAACCCAGGATGTCGTTGTCTATGGTTTTTGGCACCGCGATCGATACCACCGGATAACCCAGCCGCGGCAGGATTGTTGCGATCTGGTGTGCGGTTTCTGCCGAGCCGTTGCCGCCGTTGTAGAAAAAATAGCCGATGTCATGCGCGCGGAACACTTCTACCAGGCGTTGGTATTGCGCACTGCCCTGCGGCAGCGGCGACAGGTCGAAACGGCAGGAACCAAAGGCGCCGCCGGGGGTATGCATCAAGGCACGAATGGCCGCGGCGGATTCGGCGCCGGTGTCGATCAGGTCTTCGGCCAGTACACCGAGGATGCCGTTGCGCGCCGCATAGATGTCGCCAATGAGACGGCCGCTGCGCCGCGCGTGTCGCGCGGTTTCGATGACGCCGCAGGCCGTCGCGTTGATGGTGGCGGTGACGCCGCCGGATTGAGCGTATAGGACGTTGGTTGCGGGCACGCTGGTCGCCGCGTTCCGGTGATTACCGCGGCTTGCGCACTTCGACGGCGGCAAAAATCGCGTCGCGGATGTGTTCGACCGATCCCACCCCCGGGATCAGCACGTACTGCGGCGCGCCCGGCTCGCCGCTGGCACCCCAGCCGAGGTAATAATTGATCAGCGGTTTGGTCTGGGCGTGATAGGTGGCGATGCGCTCCCTGACCGTGGCTTCATTGTCGTCGGGGCGCTGCACCAGCGGCTCGCCGGTGATGTCATCCCTGCCGGCGACGCGCGGCGGATTGAGGTCAACGTGATAACTGCGGCCCGATCCCGGATGCACACGGCGTCCGCTCATGCGTTTGAGGATTTCCGCATCGGCGACTTCTATGTTGACCACGAAGTCGATGCCGATGCTGGCTTCACGCAACGCTTCGGCCTGCGGCAATGTACGCGGAAAACCGTCCATGATGAAACCGGAGGCGCAGTCCGCTGCCTTGATGCGTTCCTTGACCAGGGCGATGACCAGCGGATCCGGCACCAGCACGCCGCGTTCCATGTACGAGCGCGCTTCGTTGCCCAGTTCCGAATTCCTTTTCATCGCAGCACGCAGCATGTCGCCGGTGGAAATCTGCGGAATCTTGAAGCGCTGGACCAGGAATTGGGCCTGGGTTCCTTTGCCGGCGCCGGGCAGGCCGAGTAGCAGGATGCGCATGGAATGATGCTGGATTCGGTTGGAGGGGGTGGAAGTATAGCTGCGCTGCCGAATCCCGCAAAATCAGC
Organism: Burkholderiales bacterium; assembly: GCA_019744975.1. Lineage (GTDB taxonomy): Bacteria > Pseudomonadota > Gammaproteobacteria > Burkholderiales > SG8-41. The sequence goes on along the minus strand of JAIETP010000004.1, from coordinate 59,136 downwards.
GGCGCAACAACTGTTGCACTTTGCGTAAATCTGCGGGTGTATCGACGCCGGGATGCGGGGCTGCGGCACTGATCGTGACACTGATGCGGTAACCGTGGGCCAGCGCCCGCAACTGCTCCAGCGCTTCCGCGCGTTCAATGGCCGCCGGTTTGAGTCTGGCGTAGGCGCGCAGGAAGCTGCAGCGGTAAGCGTAAATGCCGAGATGGCGCAATGCGGGCAGGGTTGCGGGCAGCTTGCGTAAGCCTTTAGCCAGTATTGCGGGGGAAAACTCATCTCGTGCGTACGGAATCGGCGCGCGACTGAAATACAGCGCATAACCCTGATCGTCGAGCACCACCTTGACCACGTTCGGATTGGCCATGTCGCGCGCATCGCGGATGCGGCAGGCGGCGGTGGCAATGGCCGCGGCACGGTGTGCGGCCAGATTTTCAGCGACGCGGCGGATCAGCGCCGGCGCGATCAGCGGTTCGTCCCCCTGCACATTGACAACAATCGCGCTCGCGGCCAGTCCGAGTTTTGCCGCGACTTCGGCCAGCCGGTCGGTGCCGGAGGCGTGGTCGCGGCGCGTCATCAAGGCCTGATAACCGTGGGCATCAACCGCGGCGGCGATGCGTGCGTCGTCGGTGGCGACGATGACCCGCGCCGCGCCGCTTTTCGCCGCGCGCTCGGCGACCCTCACCACCATCGGCTTGCCGCCGATATCAGCCAGCGGTTTGCCGGGGAAACGCGAGGACGCGTAGCGGGCGGGGATTACTACGGTGAATTTCATGCGAAAACGTGAACGGGTGAATGAGTCAAGGGAACACTTGAAGCGAAGCAGAACGGGTGAACGGGTAAAACCCAAGCCTCTCCCTCTCCCCCGTTACCGGGGGAGAGGGTTGGGGAGAGGGGGCTCACCCGTTCACTTTTCACCCGTTCACGCCTTTGCCATTTAAAGCTCTTCTTCCGCAGGAACCTTGCGCGCATCTTCTTCCAGCATCACCGGAATGCCGTCCTGTATCGGATAACCGAGGCGGCAGGGTTTGCACAGCAGCTCATTGGCCGCCTTGCGATAGAGCAGCGGGCCCTTGCAGAGCGGGCAGACCAGTATGTCGAGCAGTTTGTCATCCATGGCGGCGGGCCTGTGCGAGTCGGGCGATGATGGTGGCGCCCAGTGATTCATCGGGTACGGCGTCGACGACCAGCGCCCAGTGGCGCGTGGTGGCGAATGCCGTGCATTTTACCGCATCCTTTTCGGTCATCACGACCGGATGGTCGCCGGCGAACCGCAGGTCCTGCGCGGTGTAGGCGTGATGGTCGGGAAAAGCGCGGGTGATGCAGTCGAGTCCCAGGCGCTGCAGGTGCGCAAAAAACCGCGACGGGTTGCCGATGCCGGCGATGGCATGGACCTTCTGACCTTGGAAGTGCGCCGCCGTGACGGGTTGCCGCACATCATGCAGGTTGCGGAAGGTATCGCCTTGTAATTGCATTCCAACTGAATGCGGGAAGGTGCCTGTTGTATCACCACCGTTGATGACTAAGGCATCAACTGCGGTCAGCCGTGATGCCGGTTCGCGTAACGGACCGGCCGGCAAAAGCCAGCCATTGCCGAGACCGCGCGCACCATCGATGACCGCGATTTCGATATCGCGCGCCAGCCGGTAATGCTGCAGGCCGTCGTCGCTGATGATCACATCGACCTCAGGATGCGCGGCACGCAGACCACGCGCGGTGGCGGCACGGTCGGTGCCCACCCACACCGGGCAGCCTGCGCGCCGAGCCAGCAGGCAGGGTTCATCGCCGTAGTCCGCGGCACTGCCGTTGACCGGCACGACGCGGGCATCAGTGCGTGTGGCGCCGTAACCGCGGCTGATGATGCCGGGTCGTTTGCCGCTTGCGGCGAGGAACTGCGCCAGCCACAACACCAGCGGCGTTTTGCCGGTGCCGCCGGCGGTGATGTTGCCGATGATGATGACCGGCACATCAATTCGTTCAATGTGCAGCAGTTTGCAGCGGTAGGCCAGACGTCGCAGTGCGGCGATCGCTGCGAACAGCGCCGCGACGGGGAGCAGCAATACGGCCAAAGGGCCGCGGGTTTGCCAATGCCTAGGGGACGTTGATGCGGGGAACGTTGATGCGGGGGACAAAGATGCGGGGGCCGTTGAAGCGGGGGACGAAGATGTATGGGGAGAGCTCACGGTTGAAGCCTAGCCCGTTTGCCCCGGCCAGTCGAGAAGCTACTTGCGCGGGGCCTGCGTGGTGAAGGTGATCTTGGCGAGGCCGGCTTGTTGCGCGGCTTCCATCACGCGCACCACCGACTGGTGGGCGGCGTTGGCGTCGGCATTGATCACCACCACGGGATCTTTCATCGCGCCGGCGGCAGTTTTGAGTGCATTACTCAGCGCTGCCGGGTTGTTGCCCGGTACCGCGGCTTTGTTGATGGTGTAATTGCCCTTGGCGTCGACCGCGACGTCGACCTGCGCCGGATGTTCCGGCGGTTTGCCGGACTCCGCAGTCGGCAGGTTGATCTGCAGTTCGGCGAAACGCGAGTAGGTGGTGGTGACCATCAGGAAAATCAGGATTACCAGCAACACGTCGATCAACGGAATGAAGTTGATCTCCGGTTCCTCGCGGAAGGCACGGTGGCGAAATCGCATGTGTATCGGCTCCCGCCTTACTCGTCCCGTTCGCCGTGGATGATTTCGACCAGCTTGATCGCCTGCATCTGCATTTCCACCAGCAGTGCATCGACCCTGGTGCGGAAGTAGCGGTAGAACGCCATGCTCGGCACGGCGACCACCAGGCCAAAGGCGGTGTTATACAAGGCGATCGAGATGCCGTGCGCCAGCACCAGCGGATTGCCGCCGCCGCCCGTAGGCGACTGTGAACCGAAGATTTCAATCATGCCGATCACCGTGCCGAACAGGCCCAGCAGCGGCGAAATCGCGGCAATGGTGCCCAGCGTGGTCAGGAAACGTTCGAGGTCGATGGCGGCCAAATGGCCGGCTTCCTCGATGGATTCCTTCATCACTGCGGGTGTGTGTTTTTCGTTGCGCAGGCCGGCGGCGAGGATCTGGCCCAGCGGCGCGCTCGCGGCGAGTTGTGTCAGCAGTTGCGGCGTGACGCCGTTCTGGCGGTAGGCCTGCACCGCATGTATCAGCATGTTTTTCGGCAACACCACGTTCTGGCGCAGCGACCACAGGCGTTCGCAGATGATGGCCAGTGCGATGACGGAACACAGGAGCAGGGGCCAGATCGGCCAGCCGGCGGCTTCAATGATGGATAACACGCGGGATTTTCCGGAAAAGGTTATGAAGCAAGTCGTAAAAAAGTGGCGTAACTGTAGCCGCCATGCGTTGAATCGGCAAGCGCGATGGCTCGATGTGTCACGCAAAGCTATTGAGCCACAACGCATTTTTCCGCTTGTCCACAATTGCTGTGGATAAGCCTGTGCACAGCCTGTAAACGGAGCCGGTAAGTGGTACACCTGCCTGGGTTTTTTGCTTATTGCCTATTTGTTAAACGCATTAAAAATATCAATAAAAACAAATACTTATGTATTTTTCCCCATGGTGACAGAGGGGGGAATGCCATCAGCCGCCGGCACTGCCCCAGGCTGTGGATGGGGGATGCCGGAAAAAACCGTTACGCGCCCGTGAGTTGCGTAGATTGATGGACACAGTCTGAAAAAATGAACGGCTATACTCGGGCGATGGCCTTACTGACTATAGACAACGCCGAACTCGCATTCGGCCTGCATCCGCTGCTCGATCGCGCCAGCCTGACCGTCCATGACGGCGAACGTATCGGTTTCATCGGCCGCAACGGCACCGGCAAATCCTCGCTGCTCGGCATCATTGCCGGCCACGGCGCGCTCGACGACGGCGAAATCCGCCGCCAGGACGGCTTGCGCGTGGTCACCGTCGAACAGGAACCCGTGCTGCCTGACGCGGACAGCCTGCATGCCAGCCTGACCGCGCGCGGCGGGCTGGAGGACATGCATGATGAACGCGAGCGCTGGCGCGCTGATGCGCGCCTCTTTGAATACCTGCACCGTTTCGGTCTGGATGAATCGCGCCCGCCGCAGACCGCCTCCGGCGGTGAACGCAAACGCGCCGCACTGGCGTTGGCGCTGGCGATGCAGCCCGACTTGTTGCTGCTCGATGAGCCGACCAACCATCTCGACATCGGCGGCATCACGCTGCTTGAAGACCTGCTGATCAAGGGGCAGATCAAATCCATGATCATCATCACCCATGATCGTGCCTTCCTCGACCGCGTGGCGACGCGCATCGTCGAACTCGACCGCGGCTTGCTGCGTTCGTACCCGGGTAATTTTGCCGCATATGAGGCACGCAAGGCCGACCAGCTGGCCGAAGAGGAAAAAGCCAACCGTCGCTTCGACAAATTCTGGGCGCAGGAGGAAGTGTGGATCCGCCAGGGCATCAAGGCGCGGCGTACCCGCAATGAAGGCCGGGTGCGGCGGCTGGAGTCGCTGCGTGTCGAACGCGCCGAGCGCCGTGATCGCATCGGCAAGGTCAAACTGGCGCTGGATGCCGGTGAGCGTTCGGGCAAGCTGGTGGCTGAATTGACCCAGGTCAGCAAGGCTTATGGCGACAAAATACTGATCCAGGACCTTGATCTGCGCATCCTGCGCGGTGACCGTATCGGCCTGATCGGCAGCAACGGCGCCGGCAAATCGACGCTGATCAGGATCATCCTCGGCGAACTCGCGCCCGATGCCGGTGACGTGCGGCTGGGCACGAAACAGGAGATTGCCTATTTCGACCAGTTGCGCGAACAGTTGGATCCGGAAAAAAACCTGGTCGAAACCATCAGTCCCGGTTCGGAATGGGTGGAAACCGCGGACGGCCGCAAACACGTGATGAGTTATCTGTCGGACTTCCTGTTTCCGCCGCAGCGTGCCCAGGCCAAGGTCAGCATGCTGTCCGGCGGCGAACGCAACCGGCTGCTGCTGGCGCGGCTGTTTGCACAACCGGCCAATGTGCTGGTGCTGGACGAACCGACGAATGATCTGGATATCGAGTCGCTGGAACTGCTCGAAGACACGCTGCAGGGCTATAAAGGCACTCTGCTGCTGGTCAGCCATGACCGAGCCTTCCTCGACAACGTGGTGACGCAGACCCTGGTCGCAGAAGGCGATGGGCGGTGGAAGGAGTATGTCGGTGGTTACAGCGACTGGCTGGCACAGCGCGCGGTCGTTGTTGTCCCTGAGGTGAAAGTGGCTTCGCCGGTAAAAAATACCACACGTGCTGCGCCATTGAAAAAACTCACATTCAAGGAGCAGCGCGAACTGGATCTGTTGCCGGGTGAGCTGGAATTACTGGAAAAAGAACAGGCAGATCTGGCTTTGCGGATGAGTGGTGTGGATTACCACAAGCAGGGCGCCGCGCAACTGAAGGCCGACCGTGAACGTGCTGCGGCGATTGAAAAACTGCTGGCAACCAAGTTTCAGCGCTGGGAAGAACTGGATCAGCGGATGGGGCAGGCAGTCAGTTAATCGCGTGTGTCTGCAGCGCGCCGCTTTTCGCTTCAGTTCAGGAAATAATCAACGGTTACCACCACCCGGATGCGTTTGTTCGGGCTGGATCCTGCGGGCTGACCGCCGTTGCCTTCACTGCCGCCCACCGACTGATCACGATCCGCGATGGTGAACAGTCCCTGGCTGGCGCGGCGGATGTTGCCGACGGTGCTGTCGCTGTCCGCGGCAAACTGCCGGGCGGCTTCGCGCGCTGCTTTGGTGGCGTCGGCCATCATCGCGGGTTTGACGGCATTGAGCTGCGTGAACAGGAACTGCGGGCTGTTGCCGTCCCAGTTGCCCTGCGACGAGAGCACGATGCCGGCGGCCACCAGCTGGTCCGTCATCTGGCTGACCTTCTGCACTTTTTCAACATCCTGGCTGCGGATCAGGATGGTGTATTCGACGATGTAGCGCAGCGCATTGTTGTTCTGGTTGTAATCATTGGCCTGCCGGTCCTGGACGCGGACATTCTGGCTGGCCACTGCATCCGCAGGAATGCCGTTTTTGGCGAGGAATTCCAGTACCTTGCCGCGTGCCTCGTCGGCGGAACGGTTGACCTCGTTCAGGCTGTTGCCGGCGGCGCGCACCTTGATCGGCCAGATCGCGAGGTCGGCGGTGACATCCTTTTCGGCGAGGCCGCGCACGGTCACATAACGATCGCTGTTCTTCGCGTTCTCGACGGCGCGGGCGAGCAGGGCGCCGCCAGCGATCAGGCCGATGCCGATGCCTGCGGCAAGGATCAAGGCGGAAATTCTGTCGCTGGACATGATGGTTCCCTGTTTCGGGTTTCGACGCGGTTTGGACATCATAACGAAACGATGGTTGCCTTGTTCTCCCGTGTTGCTGCTGAGCGTACAATGCGGCCATGCCTGATTTACTCGACCAAACCACCCGGCAAACCGTGATCTCCGTCGCCGAGCTGAACCGGCTCGCGCGCACGGCCATCGAGCGCGGTGTGCCGCTGGTCTGGGTCGCCGGTGAAATCTCCAATTTCAAACGTTACGACAGCGGCCATTGTTATTTCACGCTGAAGGACGAGGCGGCACAGGTTGATGCGGTGATGTTCCGCCACAAGGCGCAGCACCTGGACTGGGCGCCGGAGAACGGCATGCAGGTCGAGGTGCGCGCAACGGCGACGCTGTACGAGGCGCGCGGCAAGTTCCAGCTGGCGGTGGATGCGATGCGTCGCGCCGGGCTGGGGGCGCTGTATGCGGCCTTTGAAAAACTCAAGGCCAGGCTGGAGCAGGAAGGCCTGTTTGATCTGGCGCTGAAACGCGAACTGCCGCCGTTTCCGCGCACGGTCGGCGTGGTGACTTCGCCGCAGGCTGCTGCGCTGCGCGATGTGATCACCGCCTTGCGCCGGCGCATGCCGGGCATCAATGTGATCATCTATCCGGCGCCCGTGCAGGGCGAGGGTGCGGGCGCCAAAATTGCCGAAGCGATTGCGCTGGCGGGTGCGCGTGCCGAGTGCGATGTGCTGATCGTCTGTCGCGGTGGCGGCAGCATCGAAGACCTGTGGGCGTTCAACGAGGAAGTCGTGGCGCGGGCGATCCGTGCCTGCCCCTTGCCGGTGGTGTCGGGCGTAGGGCACGAAACTGATTTCACCATCGCCGATTTTGCCGCCGACATGCGCGCGCCGACGCCGACCGCGGCGGCGGAACTGGTCAGTCCCGATGGTGTGAAACTCAAACGCGATGTGCTGCTGTCAGGCCAGCAACTGGCACGGGTGTTCGCGCGCGGCATCGAGGATCGCATGCAGCGTCTGGATTACCTGTCGCGGCGTCTGACCCACCCGGGCGAACGTATCCGCAACCAGGCGATTCATTTGCAGCACCTCGCCAGCCGGCTGCGCGGCGAATGGCGGCGCGGCGCGGACGAACAATCCTGGGCATTGCGCGATGCAGCACAACGCTTGCGCGCTGCTGCCCCGGATATGGCGATGCTGGTGCAGCAACAGCAGGAACTGGCGCGCCGCCTGCGCGGTGCAGTGCGGGAACACATGACGGCCGCGGCGGAGCGGGTCACGGCTGTGCGTTCGCACCTGCTGCATCTGAATCCGCAGCGTGTGCTGGAACGCGGCTACAGCATCACCGAAACGGCGGATGGCGCGATCATCCGCGACAGCGCGCAATTGAGCGAGGAGCAGGAACTCAAGGTCACGCTGGCCAGGGGTTGGGCAGGGGTTCGCGTCAAACGCACCGGCTGAGCAGTTCCTGCGTCCATAAAATGGCTGCAAAATGCGGCGGATGTGACGGGCTTGGCTTGACGTCGGGGCGGAGCCTGCCTATAACCTTTTTGTGGACAGCAGCGCGAACCGGGCAGCCGAATTTAAACAACACTACCGGCGGCGCTCCAGGCGCGACCACAAAAAATTTTGTCAATGCATTTTGTTAATACATTTCAGGGTTTCATGCCATGAGCGAACTTGATTTCACCCGACCGGGGCAAAGCGACGTCTATAACGCCAATGTGGCCCGGCTGTTTTTTCATGCCAACGGCAAGGCACGCAATGTCGCCGCCGGCAGCCCGCTGTTTGCCGAGAACACTGCCGGCAAGACCATGTATTTCATCGCCGCCGGCGAAGTCGCGCTGACGCGCGCCGGCAAGCCGCTGGACGTGATCAAGGCCGGCGAAGTGCTGGGCGAGATGTCGGTGCTGAGCGGCGAGCCGCGCAGCGCGACCGCCACGGCGCGCGCAGCCTGCGAAGTGATCGAAATGGACGGCAGCACTTTCGCCGGGGCGATCCAGAAAACCCCGGAGTTCGCGCTGATGCTGCTGGCGATCCTGATCAAACGCCTGCGCCTGGCGCTGGCGATGCAGATGCTGTCGAAAAACCAGAACCAGGCGCCGGAAACCATCCCGGTGTCGGGCGAAGTCTTCGACCAGGATCTGCTTGCCCAGCTGACGTCCAATTTTCCCGGCAAACCCCCGGTGTATTACCCGAAAAACGGCGTGATCATGCGCGAAGGCGAGGCGGGGATTTTCATGTACGTGGTGATGGACGGCTCGGTGCGCATCAGCGTCAAGGACAATGTCGTCGAGCTGATCCGGCCCGGCGGCGTGTTCGGCGAAATGGCGCTGGTCGACCAGTCCAAACGCGCAGCCACCGCATCGGCCGCCGCGGACTCCAACCTGCTGTCGATCAACCGCAATGACTTCCTGAAGCTGATCAAGACCAATCCGGCCTTCGGCAATTCACTGCTGCGGGCGCTGGCGACCCGTTTGCGGAATACCGGACGAAAATAGATCTGTTGTTCTGCTCTCCTGTCAGGATTCGCCGGCGATCACCATTGCCTCCAGCTCCTGGCGGATATATTCCAGCACCATATCCCCGACATTGTCGGCCAGACAATCAAATTCAGTGAATTCCTCCGCGGAACGCAGCCAGGTCAGCTGCCGCTTGGCAAGCTGGCGTGTCGCGGCGATGCCCTGTTCGCGCAGTTCATCCAGGCTGATCTTGCCGGTGAGGTGGTCCCAGGCCTGGCGGTAACCGACGCAGCGCATGGAGGGAGTTTCGGGATCCAGCGCGTATTCTTCCTGCAGCCGGCGCAGTTCATCGACCAGTCCGGCCTTCAACATGGTATCGAAACGTTGCGCAATGCGTTCATGCAGCACCGCGCGGTCGCCGGGCAGCAGTGCGATGCGGATGGGAGTGTAGGGAAAATAAACGTATTTGGGTTTTTTCAGCAGGTCGGTCATCGACTTGCCGGTGATGTAATAAATTTCCAGCGCGCGCTGCACGCGTTGTGAATCGTTGGGCTCCAGCCGTGCTGCGGTTTCCGGATCGACCTTGCGCAGTTTGTCGTGCACCGCCGGCCAGCCGTCTTCGTCGGCCATGGTTTCGATGATCAGGCGAATCGTCGAGTCCGCTTCCGGCAGGTCGTTGAGGCCTTCGACCAGCGCCTTGAAGTAGAGCATGGTGCCGCCGACCAGCAGCGGGATGTTGCCGCGTTCGGTGATTTCGCGCATCAGCGTCAGCGCGTCGTCGCGAAAACGCGCCGCGGAATAACTTTCGTGTGGTTCGATGACATTGATCAGGTGGTGCGGTGCGCGTTTGAGTGTTTCGGCATCGGGCTTGGCGGTGCCGATGTCCATGTCCTTGTAGACCATCGCCGAATCGACGCTGATGATTTCGCAGGGGAGTGTCGTCGCCAGTTGTACCGCGACCGCGGTCTTGCCGCTGGCCGTGGGGCCCATCAGCAGGATGGCGGGTGGTGGTGCGGTGGCGGTCATAAAATTATCAATAAAATCAAATACTTAAGTAAAATATACTATATCGCTATTCATGTGGTTCGACGCTTTGTCGAGCTCAGCATCACCACGAACGGCTCCTAGAATGACTGTTCGCCCTGAGCTTGTCGAAGGGGGCATTGAGTCAGGCGATCTCATTCGCCACGGCGGAACAGCCGGTCGAGATCGGTGACCGAAAACTGATGCCAGGTCGGACGGCCGTGATTGCACTGGCCGGAGCGTTCGGTGGCTTCCATGTCGCGCAGCAGCGCATTCATCTCGGGCACGGTCAGTTTGCGGTTGGCGCGCACCGCGGCATGGCAGGCCATGGTGCCGAGCAGTTCATTGCCGCGTTCGGTGGCAATGCGGCTGGCGCCGTACTCGCGCACTTCGTGCAAGACATCCAGCGCCAGCGCTTGAACATCAGCGTCGGCGAGCAAGGCAGGCACGCCACGTACGATCAAGGCACCGGGTCCGGCGGGTGCGATGTCAAAGCCGAGGGCCTGCAATCCTTCACGCTCATCTTCGGTGGTGGCGACGTCCAGTGCCTCGGCGGCGAAATGTACGGGGACCAGCAGCGGCTGCATCGGGATCGCGCGGCCGTCGAGTGCGGTTTTGAGTTTTTCGTACATGATGCGTTCGTGCGCGGCATGCATGTCGATGATGATCAGGCCGTTGCGGTTTTCGGCAAGGATATAAATGCCGGCGAGCTGCGCCAGCGCAAAACCCAGCGGATGTTCGTCACCGGAGGGTGGCAGTGCCGGAACCGGCGCGGTTTGCGGCAAGGTGGCGATGTTGTCTGCCGCAGGTCGTTGCGCGAACAGTGTGGCGTAAGCACCCACGGGTTGCGCGATGCCCAGCGTCATCGCACCCTGATTACGGTAAATGGGTGCTGCGGGTGTAGCCGAAAGGGAAGATGAGGGCGAAGGCGCAGGTGCGGCATCACCGGCCGACCGCGACAGTGTTTTATGCAGCGCATGAAAAATGAACTGGTGCACGGCGCGCGAATCGCGAAAGCGCACCTCGGCCTTGGCCGGGTGCACATTGACGTCGACCAGTTGCGGATCGATGTCGAGGAACAACACAAAGACCGGATGACGATCATGGTGCAGCACATCGGCATAGGCCTGGCGGATGGCGTGGGCGACCAGCTTGTCGCGGATGCAGCGGCCGTTGACGAAAAAATACTGCGCGTCGCGCGTGCCCTTGGCATGCGAGGGTGAACTGATCGCGCCGCGGATGGCGATCTGGCCGCCGGACTCCTCGACCGGCAGAGCGCCGTCGGCAAATTCTTCACCGAGCACCGCGGCCACACGAGCGGCCAACGGCTGCGGTTTGACCTGCAGCCGGACACGACCGTTGTGGGTCAGTGCAAACGCAACGTCGGGGCGTGACAACGCGATGCGGCGGAAGGCTTCCTCGCAATGCGCGAATTCGGTCTGTTCGGACTTGAGGAATTTACGCCGCGCCGGGGTGTTGTAATACAGCTCGCGCACATCGATGCGGGTGCCGCGCGCTAGTGTTGCCGGTTCCGGCGCGCCCAGTGTCGGGCCTTCCGCGGTCACCTTGTATGCGTGGCGCTCTTCAGCGCGGCGGCTGGTCAGTTCCATGCGTGATACCGAGGCGATGCTGGCCAAGGCTTCGCCGCGGAAACCGAGGCTGGCGACATGTTCAAGGTCATCCAGTGAAGTGATTTTGCTGGTGGCGTGGCGGGCGAGTGCTAGTTTGAGTTCATCGCGGCCGATGCCGCTGCCATCGTCGATCACGGTAACCTGCTTCACGCCGCCGGCAGCGAGTTCAACGCTGATCGCCTGCGCACCGGCATCGAGGCTGTTCTCCAGCAGTTCCTTCAGCGCGGACGCCGGACGTTCGATGACTTCGCCCGCGGCGATCTGGTTGATCAGGAGTTCAGGCAGCGGACGGATTGATGGGATCGCGGGCATGCGGGAATTATAAGCGGTGCACGCATGGTTATAAGACGCCTGCATAACGGTATAAACGGAATCGGGCAATCACCTCACCCTGGTCGGGGTAACGCAGTTTTTTTGTCTTATAATCAAGCCACATTGTGTGCGGCAACATTGTGTGCAGCAAACTCGTTTCCGTCCGGATTCAATCGACCCTCAATATCCAGTGCCCAGAAGGGGAGTTCATGCCTCAGACCATCGGAGTGCCCAAAGAGACGGCGGCAGGTGAAAAACGTGTCGCCACCGTTCCGGAAGTTGTTGAAAAACTGATCAAGCTGGGCTTCAAGGTCATGGTGCAGTCGGGCGCCGGTGACGCGGCGAATTGCAGTGACGACACTTATCGTGCTGCAGGGGCGGAGATTGCGGCTGATGCGGCCCGGTTGTGGTCAGGTTCCGACATCGTGTTCAAGGTCGGCGTTCCGACGGCTGAGGAAGTGGGTTTGCTGCGTGAAGGCGGCGCCCTGATCGGTTTCATCTGGCCGGCGCAAAACCCGGAATTGATGCAGCAACTGGCGGCGAAAAAAGCCACTGTGCTGGCCATTGATGCCCTGCCACGCACACTATCCCGCGCGCAGAAAATGGATGCGCTGACTTCCCAGGCCGGTGTCGCCGGTTACCGCGCCGTCATTGAGGCGGCCAATGCTTTCGGCCGCTTTTTCAACGGCCAGATCACCGCCGCGGGCAAAGTGCCGCCGGCCAAGGTGTTCATCGCCGGTGCCGGTGTTGCCGGTCTCGCGGCGATTGGCACCGCTGCGGGCTTGGGCGCCATCGTGCGCGCCAACGATACGCGTGCTGAAGTGGCTGACCAGGTGGTTTCGCTGGGCGGCGAATTCGTCAAGGTCGATTACGAAGAAGAAGGCTCCGGCGGCGGCGGCTATGCCAAGGTGATGAGCGAAGGTTTCCAGCAGGCGCAGCGCGAGATGTACGCCAAACAGGCCCGGGAAGTCGACATCATCATCACCACCGCACTGATTCCCGGCAAACCCGCGCCTCGGCTGATCACCGCCGAGATGGTGAAGAGCATGAAGCCGGGCAGCGTCATCGTCGACATGGCGGCGGAGCGCGGCGGCAACTGCGAACTGACCGAACCCGGCCAGGCCGTGGTGAAACACGGTGTGACCCTCATCGGTTATACCGACCTGAATTCGCGTCTGGCCAAGCAGTCGTCAACCTTGTATGCCACCAACCTGTTCCGCCTTGCCGAGGAACTGTGCAAGACCAAGGACGGTGTCATCAACGTCAATATGGAAGATGACGCCATCCGCGGCCTGACGGTCGTCAAGGAAGGCAGCATCACCTGGCCGCCACCCGCGCCCAAGCCGGCGGCGGCACCTCCTGCCGCCAAACCGGCAGTCGCGGCGCTGCCGAAGTCGCATGGTCATGGCGCGAGTGCTGCGCCGGCATCGGGCAAGGCGACCGCGATTACCTTCCTCGTCGGTGCGTTGTTGTTCTGGTTTGTCGGCGCCTATGCGCCGGCAGCCTTCCTCGGCCACTTCACGGTGTTTGTGCTGGCCTGTTTTGTCGGTTACATGGTGGTGTGGAACGTCACGCCGGCGCTGCATACACCGCTGATGAGCGTGACCAATGCGATCAGCAGCATCATCTGCATCGGCGCGCTGGTACAGGTGGCGCCGCCGCTGGCGGGCGGCACTGATCGTCCGGAGACGTGGATACTCGGACTCGCGGTGCTGAGTATTGCCTTGACGGCGATCAACATGCTTGGCGGATTCGCGGTCACCCGCCGCATGCTCGAAATGTTCAGGAAATAGGAGAGACCGACAATGTCTTCAAGCCTGGTCACAGTCTCCTACATCGGAGCAATCATTCTTTTCATCCTCAGCCTAGGCGGACTCTCGCATCCGGAGTCATCACGGCGCGGCAATCTCTACGGCATGCTGGGCATGACCATCGCCGTGCTGGCGACGGTGTTCGGGCCCCAGGTCACCTCGCAGGGTTATGCCTGGATCATCGGCGCCATGGTGATCGGCGGATCCATCGGCCTCTACGCCGCGCGCACCGTCAAAATGACCCAGATGCCGGAACTGGTCGCGCTGATGCACAGCCTGGTCGGCCTGGCGGCAGCGATGGTCGGTTTTGCGACCTACATCGATCCGTCCGCATCAGGCAAGCTGCAGGGTGCTGAAAAAGTCATCCACGAGGTCGAGATTTATATCGGCATCCTGATCGGGCTGGTGACCTTCTCCGGGTCGGTCATCGCGTTTGGCAAACTCTCGGGCAAGATCGGCGGCAAACCGCTGCTGTTGCCGGGACGGCACTGGTTGAACCTGATCGGCCTGCTGACCGTTCTTTATTTCGGCTACGAGTTCATCCACGCCGAATCGGTGGAGGCGGGCATGAAGCCGCTGATCATCATGACCGTGGTGTCGCTGCTGTTCGGCATCCATATGGTCATGGCCATCGGCGGCGCCGATATGCCGGTGGTGGTGTCAATGCTGAACAGTTATTCCGGCTGGGCGGCTGCGGCCACCGGCTTCATGTTGTCGAATGACCTGCTGATCGTCACCGGTGCGTTGGTCGGTTCGAGCGGCGCGATCCTCTCTTACATCATGTGCCGCGCGATGAACCGCAATTTCATCAGTGTTATCGCCGGCGGCTTCGGCACCGGTGGTGGTGCACCGGCAAAGGCCAAAGGTGATGCGGAACCTGTAGGTGAGGTTATTTCGATCAGCGCCGCCGAGACTGCTGAACTGCTGCGCGATGCGAAGAACGTGATCATCGTCCCCGGTTACGGTATGGCAGTGGCGCAGGCGCAACACACCGTGTTTGAAATCACCAAGCTGCTGCGCGAGAAGGGCGTTAATGTGCGTTTCGGCATCCATCCGGTGGCGGGCCGCATGCCCGGACACATGAACGTGTTGCTGGCCGAGGCAAAAGTGCCTTACGACATCGTGCTGGAGATGGATGAACTGAACGAGGATTTTCCGGATACCGACGTCACCATGGTCATCGGCGCCAACGACATCGTCAACCCGGCGGCGCAGGAAGATCCGGGCAGCCCGATCGCCGGCATGCCGGTGCTCGAAGTGTGGAAGGCGAAAACGTCGATTGTGATGAAACGCAGCATGGCCTCCGGGTATGCGGGAGTTGATAACCCATTGTTTTATAAGGAAAATAATCGCATGTTGTTCGGTGATGCGAAAAAAATGCTGGACGAGGTGATGGTTGCGCTGAAAACCTGATTACAAATGCAGGAAGGGGAAGGCCGCGGCCCGCAAGGGCGCGGCCTTTTTGTTGCCGGTAGCGGGGCGGCATGGTGCGGATTGTTTATTTCTTTTGTCCGGACGGCCTTGCACTGTCCAGCATGTCCATCCTGGGGCGGTAGACCGAGGTTTCGACCTCGAAAATGCCGAGCAGGGTATGGAAAACATTGCTGTGTGTGAACCGCTCCCCGGTTTTTGCACGCAGCGCGGGTATGTTGGCGTCCCTGAAATTTGCGCCGAACCACATCAGCGCAGGGATGTGGAGTTGGGTGTCAGGTGCGATGGCTTTGGGCAGGCCATGCAGGTACAGCCCGTTTTCGCCCAGCGACTCCCCGTGATCGCTGACATAAAACAGCGCGGTCTCGAACTTATTGTCGTTTTTCCTGAGCAGCCCGATGATCTTTGCCAGAAAGTGGTCCGTGTAAAGAATGGCATTGTCGTAGGCATTGCCGATTTCCTCCCGGCTGCAGCGGCTGAGATCACTGTCCTTGCAGGCAGGTTTGAACCTTTCAAACTCCGGAGGATAACGGCGAAAATAGGCTGGCCCGTGGTTCCCCATCTGGTGCAGTACGATGAACACATCGCCTGTGGGATGTGAATCGATGAATTCCTGCAGCCCGACCAGCATGCCCTCATCCCTGCACTCAATATCGCAGATCGTATTGGTTTTCGGGGATTTGTAGTCCTGGAAAGTCACGCGTTCAGCGACCCCCTTGGAGTCGGAGTTATTGTCGCGCCATAACACGGCGACGCCGCTGCGTTTCAGTACATCCAGCAGGTTTTCATCAGTTGCGATTTTGGATGAAGCGGCATTCGCCTGCCCATCCAGTAAAAACATGCAAGGAACCGAAACCGCGGTGGAAGTGCCACAGGCCCGGAAATTTGTGAAATTGACCACATTCAATTTCTGCAGCTGCGGATTGGTGTCGCGCTGATAACCATTGAGCGAAAAACGGTCGGCCCGGGCCGTTTCGCCGACCACCATGATGGTCAGTTCACGGTCCACGTCCGAGGCCGGGATCACCGCGTCAGCGCCAACCGTGACGATGGGCGCATTTGAAGCCGGCTTCAGCAACTGGGTGGCATATTTGATTGCCGAGTAAAAATAATAAGTCGGATTCGCATGCTGGCGCAGCTCTTTGTGTTCCCTGAAAAACGAGGCATAAAAGCTGCCGAAAGCCAGAGTCGTGGCAACGACGAGAAAGGTCGTGATGCCAAGCAGTTTCAGGCGGGCAATAATTTCCCGGCGCAGGCCGCGCCATTGCAGTGGAACCATTCCGACCAGGATTGCCGGCACGACGCCCAGGGCAGTCAGGTAAGCCAGCAGTTTTATATTCAGTAATTCGAGTGTTTCGGCAGTGCTGGTATATGCGATATTCCGCATCATGTCGTCACTGATGACCACGCCGTAACTGTCCATGAAGTAAGTGGCCATGGAGGACAGCAGCAGGACGATAATCAGGACCGGCTTTGTTGAATGCCTGAAACACATCAGTGCAAGCAGCAGGATGGTGGCCCCGCCGAATACGATGATCAGCGAAAGCAGGGAAAAAATGTTGTCGCCATTTACCGGGTATGCCTTGAGAATGTTCGAGGCGAGGGTGGTGTTGCCGAAAATGAGCAGAAACGCGGTGACAACAAGGATCAGGTTGGTTGTGGACAGGCTGAGCCTGGCCATAAAAGAGGGGTCTGCTTTTTTGTATGCTGGCATTGCGGGTCTTGAAATAATGCTCTGAGATATCAGGTTGCGACTATAAGGCTATCTGAAGTGATTGATCAAAAAGACGCGCGATTTGCGGCGACAAGCCTGTTTTTTCTGGCGGTCTCAGGAATTTTGTTGGTTTGGTTGTCGCGGGATGGCACGGTTGATTTTGCGGTTTCCCGTTTCTTTTTTGATCCGGTTGCCGGCATTTTTCCCCTCAAGGATGTACCGCTTTTTGCAGTCGGTGGACATACGGGTCTCAAATGGCTGGCACTGTTCATCTGGCTGTCAGGCGCGCTAGCCGCGGCAACCAGCGCGCGCGTGATTTTACTTCGTCGGTGGCGGTCGCCACTGGTGTTTTTTTGTGTTGCCGTGGTTTTGACGACATTGGTGGCTACGCTGTTAAAAATGGCCAGCGCGCACTCCTGCCCCTGGGACCTCAAGGGCCTGGGAGGAGCGGCCGACTGGTTTCCCCTGTTCGATTTGCCGGTAGCCACGACTGGGCCGGGACATTGCTGGCCCAGTGGGCACGCAGCCGGCGGGTTTTCCCTGATTGCCGGATATTTTGCATTCCGTCGCAGTCACCGCCTGCTCGCAGGCATTGCGTTCGTGCTTGCACTGGGCTTGGGGGCGCTGATGTCCTTCGTGCAGATTGCCCGTGGTGCCCATTTTCTGTCGCACAACTTGTGGAGTCTCTGGATTGCCTGGTTTTGTAGCTTGATGAGTTTTTTGATCTGGCGTGTGCAGATACGGCGTGGATCGGAAGGGAATCGTCATGATGTCGATGGTTTTTGACGGCGTCGAGCAAATGGCCTTTGGTTTTCGGAGATGGCCTTCCCTTTGTTTCTGAGTGTGGTTTGGGATTAAGAAATTGCTTTTTTTGATGCCATCTAAACATCACCGTCCTGTACACCCGGTAGCCATTCGACCCCATGTTGCTTCAAGTAGTCGCGGATGAGTTGGCGCACGATCTGCGATGGGGTGACATCTTGCTGCGCACACAATTGCTCAAACGCCTTTTTCTTCCCCGGGTCTATAAGTACGGTGAGTCGAGCGGTTTTCTGTTCCATGGGACTTTCTCCTTTTTTTTATTATAATCATATGTTAATATAATTAACATAAAATTGTAACAAAATTAGGAGTTGGCTCGATGATCGCCTTGCTCGAAGCTCACAGAGCCGGCCTCTATGCCCGCGCACATTGGCTGCCCAATGTCGTGGCCGGGATTATTGTTGCTGTGGTGGCGCTTCCCTTGGCGATGGCATTTGCCATAGCCAGCGGTGCTCGCCCAGAGCACGGGCTCTACACCGCGATTATTGGCGGCGGGCTGGTGACGATTTTCGGTGGTAGTCGATTACAGATTGCCGGGCCGACCGGGGCTTTTATCGCCATCTTGGCTGGTGTCACCGCAAAGTACGGCATTGCTGGCTTGCAGGTAGCCACCCTCATGGCCGGGGTCATCCTGTTACTGATGGGGATGGCACGTATGGGCGGTGTAATCAAGTTCATCCCTGCGCCCGTGATCGTGGGCTTCACGTCAGGAATTGGCGTGATTATCTTCGTGGGTCAATGGCGTGATTTCTTGGGTCTGCCTAAAGTGGTCGGGGAGCACTTCCACGAAAAACTCTGGCACCTGATACAGGTATTGCCTCAAATTCACTTGCCAACCGCTGGCCTGGCACTCGCGAGCATTGGGCTCATTCTGTTCATACCCCGTATCAAAAGACTAAGGCGCGTGCCAGGGCCTCTTGTGGCGATGGTTGTGGCTACGATGCTGCAAGCCGTGATGCAAACGCCCGGTGTGGCGACAATTGGCAGCGAGTTTGGTGGCATCCCTACTGGCTTGCCTTCACTCACTCTCCCGGACCTTACGATAGGACAATTACTCCTGCTAATAGGTCCAGCTTTTACAATCGCAATGTTGGGCGCTATCGAATCGCTGCTTTCAGCAGTAGTCGCAGACGGTATGTCAGGCACACGGCACAACTCCAATCAGGAATTGATAGGCCAAGGTATCGCCAATATCGTTACACCGCTGTTTGGTGGTTTCGCGGCCACTGGCGCCATCGCGCGAACAGCAACCAATATACGCAACGGTGCTACCAGTCCGTTGGCTGGAATCGTGCACGCTGCCATGCTTGTTGGAGTCCTGCTTTTTCTTGCGCCTTTGGCGTCCAGCATTCCACTCGCTGCGCTCGCAGCAATTTTATTTGTAGTGGCATGGAACATGAGCGAAGTGAGGCACTTTGCCCATATCCTGAGCAAAGCACCCACAGCCGATCGTGTCATTCTTGTCACTACGTTTTTGCTGACAGTGTTCGCGGATCTCGTGGTGGCGGTCAATGTCGGCGTAATTCTTGCAATCCTTCAGTTTCTTCGCCGCATGTCCGAGGCCGTCGAAACACAACAAGTAGGCACCCAAGTGCTACAAGTCGAACTTGCTCAACATGGCGTCGATCACTTACCTCCGAGCACGATAGTTTATGAAATTGACGGTCCGATGTTCTTCGGTGCGGTGGAAAACTTCGAGCGGGCGCTACTGCAAACCCATACCGATCCGAAGATCCTGATTATTCGACTAAGGCGAGTCCCGTTCATAGACATTACCGGCATTCAGATGCTGGAGGAGGTTACAGGCAAACTGCGCATGCGCGGTGTGAAAGTCGTGTTATGTGAGGCGAACCCACGCGTTCTTGCAAAATTAAGTAAGGCCGGTGTGGTGGGGAAAGGTCCGTCAGATTGTCACGTAGGAAAGTTCATCGATGCGATCCATGGGGCAATCGAAGACAACAACACAGAGGCGCATCGCAATGGTCACCTCAGTGATATTGCTGCCCGATTTATAAAGACCAGCAAGGGGCACTTTAACCAAGATAACGGCGCCCAGAAATGAAGGTAAATTTTGAAGACTGAACCTAAAAGCCTGAAAGAGGAGTCTACGTCACTGCCATCGACTCGCAGGGCAAGCATTTTTCAGGTTTTCGCGACGATGTTTTGTGGAATATTCGCAATCGGAGCTAAAGGAACCTGGCAAAAAGACGGGGCGACAATTACGATCACTCAAGTCATTATCGCTGCCGCGATTACCTTGATCGTATTGGTGCTGGGATTAGTCGCAATCGTAAAGTTGGTCACTCACTGACCCGCTGCACAGGACAGGTGTAACGGTCGGGCTTTTTGCGGGAACAGGAGGAAACCAATGGACTTCAGCAATCCGCAATTCTGGATAACGGTCGGGCAAATCATACTCATCGACATCCTGCTCGGTGGCGATAATGCAGTGGTGATCGCACTGGCCTGTCGCCGGCTGCCGGAGGCGCAGAGAAGAAAGGGGATTTTCTGGGGGGTATTCGGGGCCGTAGTCCTGCGCGCTGTATTTCTGATTTTCGCAGTCAATCTAATGGAGCTGTCCTACCTGAAAATCGTCAGCGGAATGCTGCTATTCTGGATTGCGATAAAAATGGCCCTTCCTGATGGCGAGACGTCTGGTGAAGGCGGGATTGATGGAGGCACAACGCTGTTGAGCGCAATACGCACGGTGGTTCTGGCCGATGCTGTGATGAGCCTTGATAATGTGGTTGCCGTTGCGGCAGCCGCCAAAGACAGTTGGGGGCAGGCAATCCTGGGAATTCTGGTGAGCATCCCGATTATCGTCTGGGGAAGCAAGCTGGTTCTCAAGATCATGGACCGATTCCCGTCCGTAATACTTTTTGGCGCTGCCCTAATAGGGTGGATCGCAGGTGGACTGATGGTCGATGACGTCGCAGTGAAGCCCTGGTTACAGGATATGCCCGCATGGTTTCACTATGCTGCTTCAGGAATAGGAGCCCTTATTGTTGTTACCCTTAGCAGGGCCTGCCGCGCCTCACAAGTTTCTACGAAGACGCCCACTTAATTTCCAAACCGCCGCAAATTCTGCTTGGCTTATCTATCGCCCCCGTCTGAGTAACACGGGGGCCTACGGATACTAGATCAGGTGGAAGCCGTAACCGTTCGTCGCATCTATAACCTTTATCTCAACGTCCATCAGTGGCTACCCTTGGGCTGCAAAGGCATTGGCGCAGCGGGTAAGCGCTGTGTGCCGCCAGCAGCGTGTGCGCCGGCGCAAAGGCGATCAGGGCGGCGACTGCGGCCAGCAGGTGGCGCATGGCGATACTCCGTGGAAATTGTTACTGCTATTAATGGGGCTGATTATCAGCAAGCGGCGCCTGACAAAAGCAGTGGCGCCGGATCGTGAAAAATGGGCTGAAACGGGCCGGGATTCGACTACCATCGTGTTTGGCCGGCCTGATCCGGCATTAATCAGCACAAGGAAGAGCATGAGCGCAGTGAACTGGAGCAAACTCCGCGGGGAATTTCCGGCTCTGGCAAAGTGGACTTACCTCGATTGGGCGCGCAAGACGCTGCCGCCGCGCTGCCAGCGCGAGGTGATCGAGGAATATTGCGATGACATTGTCGAAACCGCCGGCGCCGACGCTTGGTCGGCGCTCAATGTCGCCGAAACCCGCAAAGCCATGGCGGAGCTGCTGGGGGCCAAACCCGCCGAAATCGCCTTTACCAAGAACACCACCGAGGGCCTGCTGATCGCGGCGCATGCCTTCGATCTGCGGCCTGGCGACAACATCGTGCTCACCGACATGGAGCATACCGCCAACCTCTGGGTGTGGCAGCACTGGGTGGACAAGGGGGTCGAGATCCGCAAGGCGAAAAATCGCGGCGGCCGGCTGCCGCTCGATGCCTTTTTGGAGCAGATTGATGCCCGCACCCGGGTGGTATCAACCGCCTACGTCACCTATGGCAACGGTTATCGCGTCGATCTGCCGGCACTGGGCACGGCCTGCCGCGAGCGCGACATTCGCCTGGTGGTCGATGGCGTGCAGGCCGCCGGCGTGCTCGCGGCGCCGCTGTCGAGCCTCAATGCCGACCTGGTGGCGATCGGCGGCCACAAGAGCCTGTTCGGCCTGACCGGCGCGGGCCTGCTCTACTGCCGCGAGGAACTCATCGATCAGTTGCGCACGCCCTTCCTGAAAGCGCCGGTGGCCGCGGGTTCAGCGGCGGCAAGCGCGCATCTGAACAGCCAGTTCGACTATTTCCGCACCGCGCACCGCTTCGAAGGTGGCAATCCTAATTTTCTCGGCTTGCGGGTCCTGCGCCGCAGCGCGGCAATGATTTCGGGTATCGGCGTGCAGAACATCGAGGCGCGGGTCCAGGCGCTGACCAGCCATCTGCTCGGACTGGTGGCGAAAGCCGGGCTCACAACCACCACGCCGGCTGAATGGTCCGAGCGCGCGCAGATCGTCAGTGTGCCGGTGGCCAATGCCGGCGATCTGATGAACCGGCTGCGCGAAAAGCACCGGGTGATTGTCAACGTCAAGGATGACGCGATCCGTATTTCGCTGGGTTTTTCGAACAGCGAAGACGATCTCGAGCGGGCGATTGCCGCGATTCGCAGCGAGCTCGGCCGCTAGTCCCGCTGCGTTGCCAGCACCGGCGGGCTGCGATGGAATCCGATGTCGCCGTAATACGCATGAGCGTTGCCACCGGTATTGTCGGTGTCGGTCATGATGCCCACCGCGCTGATGCGGCCCGGCTCCTCGCCGAAGGCGCGCCGGTAATCTTCGACTACGTTGCGCGTGACATCCTGCCAGCTGCCGAGTTTGTCGCGGCCCGACTCCACCACGATCATGCGCACCCGCGAAGTGTGTTTGTTGGGGATCACCGTTTCCCGCGGCGCACGGTTGCCCCAGATGTACATCAGCGTGGCGTAGGGCATCTGCTGCCCGGTGAGCAGGCGGACGCTGTCGAACAGCATGCGATCCTGCGGCGTCAATTTTTCCATGTCGCCGTCGAAGCTGAGCACCAGCCGCGCCGGTGCGTCTTCAAGGTGTTTTTGTGAGTTGTCGGCTTTGCTGATCAACTCGTCCACTTTCCAGCGCCACTGCAGCAGCGGGTAGCTGCCGGGATTCAGCGCCAGCGGATGCATCAGGCCCGAGGCCGATGAGCGGGCGTCAGCGCGCGCCACGGTTTTGCCCTCGCGGCTGACCAGCTGGTACGAGGTCGGGCGTTTGAAGGGCGAGAGTATCCACGGCTGCCAGCCCGACGGCAGGGCTTCACCCGGCGGATGGCCGGAGAAACTGCCGACCAGGGGCAGCGCCACCGTGTCCGGTGTCCGTACCTGATCTGTCGGCGCGGTCGCGCACCCCGCGGCCAGCGCCGAGAACAGAATCACGGCCCACACTTTGCCCCTGATGTGACTCATGAATCTCCTCATTCCCTGCGCAACTTTTCATCCCGCCGGGGCGGGGTTGGTCAGGGATTAACTGCGATCTGTGCCGGCGCCAGTGGCGGATTTTTCGAAAAATAACGTTTGATGCCGGTGAAAATCGCGTCCGCCATCTTATTCTGATAAGCCGGATTTTTCAGCTTTTTTTCCTCGTCGGGATTGCTGATAAAGGCGGTCTCGATCAGGATCGACGGGATGTCGGGGGCTTTCAGCACCGCAAAACCGGCCTGCTCGACGTAGTTTTTGTGCAGCCGGTTGATGCCGCCCATTTCCTGCAATACCGCCTTGCCGAGTTTCAGGCTGTCATTGATCGACGCGGTCTGTGACAGGTCAAGCAGGGTCTGTTTCAGGTAGGGATCCTTGATGCCGAGGTTGACGCCGCCGATCAGGTCGGCGTCGTTTTCCTGCTTGGCCAGCCAGCGCGCCGCGGCGGAAGTTGCGCCGCTTTCCGACAATGCGAATACCGACGAGCCGTTGGCCGAGGGTTTGACGAAGGCGTCGGCATGGATGGACACGAACAGGTCGGCACGCACCCGCCGCGCCTTGGCCACGCGCATGTGCAGGGGAATGAAAAAGTCGCCGTCGCGCGTCAGTACCGCGCGCATGTTGGGCTCGTTGTCGATGCGTTCCTTGAGTTTTTGCGCAATCGCCAGCGTCACGTGTTTTTCCAGGGTGCCGCCGCGGCCGCGTGCGCCCGGATCTTCGCCGCCGTGACCGGCGTCGATGGCGATGGTGATCAGCCGTTCCGAGGGCGGCCGCGCCGTGCGCGGGGTGGACTTGGCGGCGGCAGGCGGCTCACTTTTGGCAATGACCGGCGGCGGTCCGGTTTCCGTTGCGGGCGGCACAGGAGCAGGCGCGGCTGCCGGGGGGGCGGATGCGGCCTGCGTCTCGCGATTTTTCAGAAAAGCCAGCAGTGGATCGGGCGGCTCCAGCGGATAGATGTCCAATACCAGCCGGTGGCCGTATTCACCGATGGGTTTCAGCGCGAACGCCTCGGGTTTGACGCGGGTTTTCAGATCGAAAACGAGGCGAACAGTGCCCGGCTTGAAGCGGGCGACACGCACCCCCTTGATATACGGGTCGTCGGCGCTGATCTTGCCGGCGAGTTCATTGAGCACCGCACTCAGTGCGACATTGTCGAGGTCGAGCACCAGCCGGTCCGGGTTGTCGAGGCTGAGCAGCGCGTGTTTGACCGGCTGCTGCGATTCGATGGTGACGCGGGTGTAGTCGGGCGCGGGCCAGACCCGGGTCGATGTCACCAGGATGTCGGCGGCAAAAACGGGTAAATAAAGCGCAGGCAGGCAGAACGCCAGCATTGCGGCCAGGCCTTGCAGCAGGCATTGCAAGTTACGGGAGAAGGAACGCAAAACGCAGGGTATGGAAGGACGGCTTGCCCTCGGGCATCTGACGGGTCTCAGTATGTCAGCTTGTCGAGACAACGCCGGCCAACCTCCGTGTGCGCAGTGATTGCAGTGGTGCGGCCCTGCGCTTCGGCACGCATATCGATTTGCAGATCCGCGGTGGGCAGGTCGGGCGCTTTTTCCGGCCACTCGACCAGGCATACGGACTCCGCATTGAAGTATTCCCGGAAGCCCGTTTCCTCCAGTTCCCTCGGATCAAGGAACCGATAAAAATCAAAGTGATACAAGTATAACTTAGAAAACTTGTAAGGTTCAAGCAGGGTAAAAGTCGGGCTTTTGACCCGGCCCTCGTAACCCAGGCCGCGCAGGATGCCGCGGGCCAGCGTGGTTTTGCCGGCCCCGAGGTCACCGCAGAGGTGGATGACCATGCCCGGCGCGAGCAAGGGCGCCAGTGCGCGGCCCAGCGCCAGGGTGTCGTCTTCCGTTGCGAGAAAGCGGGTAGTCTTGGTCATGGATGTTTAAAGGCGAAAAGCTTTGGCCACAGAGGGCACAGAGAACACAGAGGAAATCAAAATCGCAGGTACTCGACACATTGTGCCGGCTTGGGCATCGTCCGGCAGTAGCTTTTCTCTGTGAACTCTGTGCCCTCTGTGGCAAGGTTTTGAATTTGATTTGATTCGTAATGACGAACTACACCACTTTACTCGCCGATATTCGCCGCTGGGGCGCAGAGCTCGGTTTCCAGCAGCTGGCGGTCGCCGACTGCGACCTGACACAGGCCGAACCCCACCTCGCGGAATGGCTGGCGCGCGGCTGGCACGGCGACATGGATTATATGGCACGCCATGGCGTGAAACGCAGCCGTCCCGCCGAGCTGGTGCCGGGCACGCTGCGCGTGATCCTGGCGCGGCTCAATTACACGCCGCCCGTCGCGCGCGACAGCTGGGCGGTGATCAACGACAGTAGTCGTGCCTTTGTTTCGCGTTATGCGACCGGGCGCGATTATCACAAGGTGCTGCGCGGCAAGCTGCAGCAACTGGCAACACGCATCGAAGCCGCAGCCGGGCCGCATCGTTATCGGGTGTTCACCGACAGCGCGCCGGTGATGGAAGTGGCGCTCGCCGAAAAAGCCGGTCTGGGCTGGCGCGGCAAACACACGCTGCTGCTGAACCGCGAGGGCGGTTCGGCGTTTTTTCTCGGCGAGATTTACACCGACCTGCCGCTGCCGGTGGATGATGCACAGCAGGAACATTGCGGCACCTGCAGTAAATGTATTGATGTCTGTCCGACCCAGGCGATTGTTGCGCCGTACCAGCTCGATGCGCGGCGCTGCATTTCCTACCTGACCATCGAGCTGAAGGGCAGCATTCCCGAAGCGCTGCGGCCGCTGATCGGCAACCGGGTCTATGGCTGTGACGACTGCCAGCTGGTGTGCCCATGGAACCGTTTTGCGCAGAGGAGTGACGAAGTTGATTTCGTCGTACGCAACGGCTTGGACGATGTGGCGCTGGTTGAGTTGTTTGCCTGGGATGAAGTGACTTTTGCGACGCGGCTGGCCGGCAGTGCGATCCACCGTATCGGGTACGAACGATGGTTACGCAATCTGGCGGTGGGTCTTGGTAATATTAAAAATGCGGCGCGCGGTTCACCGGAAATCGTTGCCGCTTTACAGGCGCGCGCCGACCATCCATCGGCGCTGGTGCGGGAACATGTGGCCTGGGCGCTGGGGCGCCATGGCGTTAAAGCCTAAGCACCCAGCGCGTCCGCCAGTTCGCCAAAATTGTTGGCGATGACATCCCACTGTTCGCTGGCCTTGAGATTGGTTTTTTGTGCCGGGCCGTATTCGGTCGGGCGCAGCACGAAGCCGGTGCGCATGCCGTGGCTGCGCGCGTGTTTCAGGTCGTCGTTATGCGCGGCGACCATCATCACTTCATGCGGTTTGCAGCCGAGCATTTCGATGGCGCCGAGATAGATTTCGGGATCCGGTTTGAAGTGACGGAACACCTGGCCGCAGAGAATGACGTCCCAGGGCAGGCCTCCCAGTTTGGCCATATTGGCCAGCATGTCGACATCGCCGTTGGACAGCGTGGAGATCAGGAATTTTTTCTTCAGCCGCGCGAGGCCGGGCACGACGTCCGGCCACGGCAGCAAGCGGTGCCAGACGCGGTTGACATGGTGCAGCGAGGCTTCGTCGAGTTTGGCCAGACCGTAACGCGGCGCCATTTCGTCGAGCGCCTTGCGGTAGATGCCGTCGATGGTGGTCCACGGCCACTCGCCCTTGCGCACTTTGTCCATGCCCGGCTTGTAGGCGTTTTTCCATTCATCGACGAAGGCGCTCCAATCGGTGCTGAGTCCGCGCGTGCGACCGAAAGCAGAGAGATCGTTGATGATGCTGCTGCGCCAGTCGACGACAGTGCCAAAGGTGTCGAAGGTCAGCGCCTTGATGCCGGGGATCATTTATAAGTATTTGTTTTTAAACAGTTTTTCTGTATTCGCTGAGCGTGGCCGTTTGCAGCAGATCGCGGCGCATGCGGATTGCTGCTTCGATGTTCTGGTAATAACCGCCGATGTATTGCTGGTGCCTGAAACCCAGTGCCTCGTAAAAACTGCGCGCGGCAAAATTGTTGGCGCGCATTTCCACGGTGATGTGGTCGATGCCCGCGGTCAGCGCCGATTCGATCAGCCAGTCGATCATCGCCAGACCGATACCGCAGCGCTGATGGGTCGGCTGGACGGCGAGCAGCGACAGATGCATCTTGGTATCACCGAATTCAGCGATGGCGAATCCGGCTACAGCTCCCCGGACATCGGCGATCTCGGTTTGCGCAACGAGTACGCAGGTTTCGCGTGCGCGCAGCGCGCGCGCTACGCGGGTCGGGTGCCAGGTCCAGCCACGCAGCCCGACTTCGATCAGGCAGCGCGACATCACGGCGATTTCGTGGATATCGCCGCCCTCGGCCGGTCGTAATCGATAAGGGGTCAAAGACACTGTGTTTGCAGTGTAGCGCAATCGCCGGTGTGTTAACCATGGCCGCCGCATACTGCAACGGCTGGCATCCCTAGGGCCTGTTAACAATTACTTCATGAGTGCGACGGCGACGATTTGGCCTCAGGGCTAGGAGCGTCGAGCGCGGTTTGCCCGTAGGCAAATGAGCGAAGGCGCGACAACGCACTGGGGCCAAATCGTCCCGTCCCGAAGGGTTGTGGCCAAAATCGCCACTGGCGGCGTTGTCGCATTTGGCAAATGAGTTGCCCATATTCTCGATATGGGCCGCGGCAAACGCCTTGCCACTGACGATTTTGGCCACAACGCATCTCACGAAGTAATTGTTAACAGGCCCTAGGTGTTCACGTCGTGGAGCGCGGCGAGCAGTTGCTGCCGGACTTCGGCGTCAAGGCTGCGCGAATTGAGCACGAAAGTGCGCAGCGTCACCGCCTGCGGATATTCCGCCCGCAGCGCGGCAAAACGCCCGATTTCGGCAAACAATTCCGCGCGTTGTTCGATCAGGCTGTTGAGGCGCGTATCCCGGGCGGCGGCCGGTGCATAAGCATCGATTTCAGCGCACAGCCGCAATTTTCGCGCCTCAAGTTCGCCGGCGATGGCCTCGCAGGTGGTGGTGATTTTTTGGGATGCGGCGCCGGACACAATGCCGGCAGTTTACGTCGGTCAGACGCTTTTGGGGATGAATTTGAGTGCCACGCCGTTGTTGCACCAGCGCTGCCGTGTCGGCACCGGGCCGTCCTCGAACACGTGGCCGTGATGCCCGCCGCAGCGCACGCAGTGGTATTCAGTGCGCGGCGCGAACAGCAGGTAATCCTTTTTGGTGCCGAACACGCCGGGGATGGTGGTGAAAAAACTCGGCCAGCCGGTGCCTGACTCGTATTTCATCTCGGAGGTGAACAGCGGCAGGTCGCAGCCGGCGCAGGCAAACACACCCGGACGTTTTTCGGCATTCAGCGGGCTGGTGCCGGCGCGTTCGGTTCCCTCTTCTCGAAGTATCTTGTACTGGACTTTATCGAGGCGTTTGCGCCATTCGTCATTGGACAGCTTCAGCGGCTCGGTGGGTGCCGGCGCCTTGAAACCGGCGGCGAGCAGCATGCGCCAGTTTTTCTGCATGGTTTCGATGTCTTTCATCGTGCTGGCCGTGGCGGCCTGTGCCGTATTGAACAGTGATGGTCCCAGCATCGCCAGCGCCAGTCCCTGCAAAAATCCGCGTCGTTGCATGTCAATTCTCCTTGATGGCATTCAGACCGCGCGGCCGGCGGAAAATTCCGCCGGGTTGATTGCGCGGCAGCACTGGACGGTCAGTCGCGGCACTCTAGCAGTCCTTACAGGATGCTGATAGGCACATGCCGGATGCGCGATAATTCCGGCTTCTGCTGAAGAATTCATCATGAAAACCATCCAGATCCACCGCTACGGCGGTCCCGAAGTCCTGCAACGCATCGATGCGCCGGTGCCGGTGGCCGCGCCCGGCACGCTGCTGGTGCGTGTGCATCATGCCGGCATCAACTTCATGGACATCCATACGCGGCAGGGCAAGTATGAAACATCGCGGACCTATCCGGTGCGGCTGCCGTGCACGCTGGGCATGGAGGGCGCGGGCGTGGTGGCGGCTGTCGGCAAAGGCGTCACCACGCATCAGCCGGGTGACCGCGTCGCCTGGTGCATCGTCTGGGGCAGTTATGCCGAATACGCCGTGGTGCCGGCGTGGCAGGCGGTGAAGGTGCCGGATGCGCTGCCGCTGGATCTCGCGGCAGTCTCGGTATTCCAGGGTTACACCGCGCATTACCTGGCGCACGACGTCGGGCAGCTCGGACCGGGCAAAAGCTGCCTGGTGCATGCCGCATCCGGCGGTATCGGCCAGGTGCTGATCCAGCTGGCGAAACGCAGTGGCGCGCGCGTGTTCGCCACCACCAGTTCGGCGGACAAGGCTGCCGTCGCGCGTGAACGCGGCGCGGACCTGGTGGTGCTTTATGACCAGGGACGTTTTGTCGAAGCGGTACGCGAGGCCACCGGCGGGCAGGGTGTCGATGTAGTCTACGACTCGATCGGAAAAACTTCGCTGCGCGACAGTTTTCGTGCGGCACGCAGCCGCGGCCTGATCGTCAATTACGGCAACGTGTCGGGTTCGGTGAAAGATCTTGATCCGCTGGAACTCGGCGAATCCGGTTCCCTGTTCCTGACCCGGCCGCGGCTCGCCGATCATTTGCGTGATGCCGCGGAAATCCGGCGCCGTGCCGACGATATTTTTGGCGCGCTGCTCGACGGATCGTTGAAGATCAGCATCGCCGGGCGTTATACGCTGGACAATGTCGAGGAAGCGCATGCGGCTTTTGAGGAGCGCCGCATGGTCGGAAAACCGGTGCTGGACATCATCAACCGGTAATTTTTGTTTGTTTTTTTACTTGATGCCGAGGCGGTAATCGATGGTCCATGTGCCGCCGCCGCGACCGATCAGATACAGCATCGGCACAGCCCAGGTCAGGTGCGTGGGCCAGGCATCGGGGTAGACGAAAATCTGGATGACCGCGGTCATTCCGAGCAGCGCGGCGGCAGACAGTCGCGTGCAAAGGCCGAGCACCAGCAGTATCGGGAACAGGTGTTCGGCATAAGTCGCCATGTGTGCCGCGAATTCCGGTGGCAGCAGCGGCACCTTGTAATCCTCCTCGAACAGCACGAAGGTGGTGTCCTTGATGGTCAGCAGGCCGTCGACCTTGGTGCGTGCCGAATAAAAGAAAATCGCGGCAACGGCGATGCGCGAGGCCAGCGCGATCAGGTTATGGCTGATCCAGCCATCCAGTTGACCGGCAATGCGGTTCCACAGGCCGATGATTCCGGTGGCGGAGGCGTCAGTGAAGGCGGTGGCAGGGTTCATCATTGTTTATCTCCGTTTAATCGGGCATTCAGATCAGGTGTTGGGATCAAGCCGGCTGAACACGCCGGCTTCGAGCAGTCTGGCCATCAGGCGGCCGAGGTCGGCGTCGGGTTGCACGGCAAGCGCGGCCTGCGCGGCATCGGCCAGTGTTCCGCCGGCGGCGCAGGTATCCAGAAATACGCAACCGGCGCGGTCCAGCGCGCACCACTGCACGCTGTCCCCGGGGCGCGTCAACAGGGCGCCTTCGGGCTGCCATTCGATATCACCGTCAAACACGGCATCACTGCGGTTGCGTGACCAGATGGTGTAAATCGGGGCATCAGCGAACCACGCCCAACGCGTCGCTGCGTGCGGTTGAAGCCGAGCACGGAAAAAATTGCCCGAGGCCAGTGGCGTCACCGCAGCCGGCGCCAGCGTGTCTTCGGATGCCGCGGCATGCGCTTCGGTCCAGAAACGATCGAGCCGCGCGACGCCGGGCAGGTACGGCAGCTCTGCGGCGGGATTGAATTGCGCGAGGAAATCGGCGAAGTCCGCGCCGTATTCGAGCAGCATCGGCCGGGCGGGCAGGGCATCGCGGGCATAAACCGCCGCAGCGGCACGCAGCCACTCGTCGCCAACGAGGCGGGTGACGGCCGGGTAATTGGCCTGCAAGGCGTCGATGCAGCCTTTCATCACGGTATTGCGGTAGATCGCGAATGCCGGTTGTGCCTTTACTGCCGCCAGCGCGGGCGATGCGGCGGCATCCGTCGCCAGCAGCGCCTGCGCGAAATCGTCCTGAAAGCGGGCGAGAGTGCCTGAGGCAATCATCAGGCAGCCTCCGCCAGCGGGTCGCGCAGTATGTTCGCAGCGCGGTCACGTTCGGCGAGCAGCACGCCAAACTCGGGCAAATTGTCGTCGCGTTCAATCAGTGTCGGCCGTGCGCCGATGCGGCGGATCAGACGTTCATACAGCACCCAGACTTCCGCTGCGACCGGGGCATCGTGCGAATCGACCAGCAGCGCTTCGCCGAGATTGGGGTCCGGCGCGTGGCCTGCGAGATGGATTTCCATCACCGGTTCTGCGGGGAAGGCATCGAGGTAATCCTCGGCGGAGTAACCCATATTGCAGGCGCTGACATAAACATTGTTGACGTCGAGCAGCAGCCCGCAGCCGGTACGGTGCGCGAGCTCCTGCAGGAATTCGGTTTCGCTCCATTCATGGCCGTCGAGCTTCAGGTAATGCGAGGGGTTTTCGACGGCGATGCGCCGTTGCAGTGCATCCTGGGTTCTGGATACATTGTCAGAAATTCGCACCAAGGCCTGCGTAGTGCGCGGGAAGGGCAGCAGGTCGGGGTGGTAAGCGCCGCGCCAGGTTGACCAGGCGAGGTGTTCTGAGATGAGTACGGGCTCCACGCGCCGCGCGAGTTCGACCAGTCTCTTTAGATGTGCAGCGTCAGGTTCTGCATCGGCGGCGAGGGACAGTGCCACGCCGTGCAATGAAACCGGGTGTCTGCCGCGGATCGCTTCCAGCCACGCCAGTCGCGGGCCGCCCGCCACCATGTAATTCTCGGGGTGCACCTCAAACCATAACCCCGCCGTGCTGCAGGCCAGTGCCGCGTCGTAATGCCGCGGTTTGAGTCCGAGTCCGGCGTCGGGGAAGTGGGTCATGGCTGGAGGTGCGCTTTTGCGTAAAGCCCGCGATCAGATGGGCTTCAGCGAGCCGCTGCCGGTCGGCGTCTTGATGCCGGTGCAGGTGCCCTTGGCGACATATTTCCATGCATTGCCCTGGTAGTCGGTTTTGTTGGTGCCGGCGCAGCTGGTGCCCGGGCCCGCGGCGCAGTCGTTCTTGCCGGCCAGCGAGATGCCGTAGCAGCGTTCTTTTTCGCCTTTGATCGATGCGCCCTTGTCCTGGGCAATGGCGGCGCCGGAAACCAGGGCGGCGAGGGTGACGGCGGTGATGGCGAAGGATTTTGAATTCATGTTGAAAGCTCCTTGATGGTGAGAAATAAGGGTGAAAAAACAATGGAGAAAAAGTCAGTGCCTGGCGAATCAGCCGCCCGTACCGGCCTGGATCGGCCGGACACGGGTGGTCTGCAGGTTAATTCGGCAGGGGATTGCCGTTGGTTACAGCCGGTTGAAAAAATATCCGGGTTTATTCGATTGCAGCGCTCGGAAACACGTTGCCGTGTCCACCGGCATAACTACGCTCCAGATTGCGCGGGCTGCCGAAGCGTGCATTTTGCATATCGTCTTCGCTACCTTCTTTACCTGCCGACGGGAATACCGAGTCGGCGCCGGTCAGGCCGCTGACAATCGCGGGCAGCATGGCGTTGACCGAGGATTCCGGGCCTTCTTCTGCGGCGGAGGGGAACGTGGGGTTTGCGGCCTGGACGGCGCCGGCGGCGGACAGCAGGACAGAGGTAATGATGACTGCAAGGTTGCGCTTGAACATTTTTGAATCTCCTGTGTTAGTTTGGTTGACCGGTCTACCGATGTTGGCCGGTGTGCAAGTTAATTCGTGGCCGGTCGACCAACGGTTACAGAATCAGGCAAAATCCGCCGGGAATATTTTTCCGCAGGCCTGTAACCAAGCCCGTCTGATCAACGAATAGAAAGACAAGGACACTTGAGCGCGAACGAAGAAAGACTGCGGGAGTTGCTGGTTCGCGGGCTTGCCGGCGATGAAGCGGCTTACCATGAGTGCCTGAAGCTGCTGAGTGCGCATTTGCGGGGATTTCTCCGGGTGCGCCTGGCCCGGTTGCCGGATGACGTGGAAGATTTGGTGCAGGAAACTTTACTGGCGGTGCACAACCAGCGCCACACTTACGATCCGGGGCAGCCGCTGACGGCGTGGATCCATGCCATTGCGCGGTACAAGTTAGTGGATCTCTTGCGGCGGCGCGCGGGGCGCGAGGTGCTGAATGACCCGCTGGATGAAGAACTGGAAGTGTTTGCGGTTTCCGACAACGACGCAGCCGATGCCCGGCGCGACCTCGGCAAACTGCTGGAACAACTGCCCGACCGGCAGCGTCTGCCGATTGTGCACATGAAGCTGGAAGGGCTGTCGGTGACCGAAGCCGCGCGCGCCACCGGCATGTCGGAGGCGGCGGTCAAGGTGGGTGTGCATCGCGGGTTGAAGGCGCTGGCAGCGTTGATAAGGAATAAGTGTGAGGAATGAGGATGAAAACAGATGAGCTGATTGCGATGCTGGCGGGCGACGCAGGCGCCGTTGCGCCGCGGGTCTGGCAGCAGCGTTATGCGCTGGCGCTGGTTGCCGGCCTGTTTGGCGCGATGCTGCTGATGATATTGCTGCTCGGTGTGCGTCCGGACATCGCCGATGCCGTACGTTTGCCGATGTTCTGGGTGAAGCTGGCTTTTCCTGCGGCGCTGGCCGCAGGGGCGCTGCTCGCCGCGGTGCGCCTGTCGCGTCCCGGCGTGGCCATCGGGCGCGCCGGCGCCATGCTGGCGGCGCCGGTGCTGGCGATCTGGGTGCTGGCAGTCCTGGCTCTGCTGGGTGCGCCGGAAGACCGCGCGATGCTGATCTGGGGCGAGACCTGGGCGGCCTGCCTGGTCAATATTCCGATGCTGTCAGTGCCGGCGTTTGTCGCCGTGTTCTGGGTGATGAAATCTCTGGCGCCAGTGCGACCTGCGGTGGCCGGCGCGGCGGCGGGGCTGCTGGCCGGTGCAGTGAGTGCAGTGGCCTATGCACTGCACTGCCCGGAACTGGCAGCGCCGTTCATCGGCCTTTGGTATCTGCTGGGTATGCTGATTCCGGCAGCGCTGGGGGCACTGATTGGGCAGCGTTTGTTGCGCTGGTAGTCAGGCCGCCATTTTTTTCTTTTTGCCTGGTTTGACGGGCGAAGGTTTGGCAGGTGACGGCGCGGCCTGTTCCAGCGCAGTTTGTTCCAGAAATTTTGTCGCTTCATCCCGCGTCGCCTGCGACAGCGTGGATGCGATTTTTTCCGCGGCTTCTCCGTCGCCGACCTCAATGGCATCCAGCAAGGCCTGCCATTGTCTGGCCGAATATTTCTGGTGCGCAACCGAGGCCAGTGCGAGTCGCGTGTAACGGCTGGTCTGCAACATCAGCGAGGACAGTGTCGAACGCAGCCAGTGGTTCGACAGGCTTTCGGTGAAGCTGCGGTTGACCAGCAGCGCCGTGCGCGTGTATTCGGCACGATCTTTTCCGGCAAGCCGCTGCATGCGCGCAATCGGTTCCCGGACCCGCGCCACCAGCTCACCGCGTTGCGGGTCTTCGGCAATCCAGCGTGCGCGCAGTCCGACCAGAGCGGCACGCACCTGGTAGAGTTCGCGGATTTCGCGCACTGTCACATCGGTCACCACCGCGCCGCGGTAGGGCAGGATGGTGACCAGTCCCGCGTGTTGCAGCGAACGCAGCGCGTCGCGGATCGGACCGTGGCTCAGGCCGAACTCACTGGACAGCAAGGCTTCAATCAGCCGCGAACCCGGCGGATATGTGCCGTCAACGATGCGCTGGGCCAGCGTCGCAGCGACTTTTTCCGGCAGGGTCTGGGTCAGATCGATGGCGGGTGATGGCATGTTTTGTTTGTGTATTCAATGGCATAACGGCGCAGGATGACGGCGGGCAGTATACCGGTCTGATGGTGGAAATGGAATAATTATTGATTATTAATAATCTGCGCGTATAATCCCGGCACACACACGATTACGACGATTTCGACTGGACAGTCCGGTCGAGACAGACTCAAAGAGGAGAATTACCTGATGTCCGCAACCGCCGCTGCCCATGCCGCAAAACCCGCCGACCAATCCACCGGCATCACCGTGGTGCCGATCACCAAACATATCGGTGCCGACATCATCGGCATCGATCTGACCCAGCCGATTTCCGATGCGCAGTTCGCGCAGATTCATGACGCGTGGATGCAGCACCTGGTGCTGCGTTTCCGCGGCCAGAACATGACCAAGGAGCAACTGCAGGGTTTCAGTCGCCGCTTCGGTGAACTCGACAAGGCGCCGATCAACACCAGCGGCAAGCCCTGGGTCGAAGGTTTCCCCGACATGACCGTGATGTCCAACATCAAGGTCGACGGCCGCGCCATCGGTGGCCTCGGCTACGGCGAAGCAGTCTGGCATACCGACATGTCTTACAACGACATCACGCCGTCAGGCGCCTTGCTCTACGGTGTCGAGGTGACAAAGTCGGGGGGTGAAACCGGTTTTCTCAACATGTACCACGCTTATGAAACCCTGCCGGCCGACTTGAAGGCCGCGATCGAGGGCAAAACCATCAAACACGATGCCAGTCGCAACAGTGCCGGTGATCTGCGCGCGGGATTCAAGGCCGTGACCGATCCGCGTGAGGCGCCGGGAGCAGTGCATCCGGTGGTCGTGCGTCATCCGGTGACCGGCCGCAAGGCGCTGTTCCTCGGCCGCCGGCCCTTCGGTTATGTGATGGGCATGAGCCTCGAAGACAGCGAAGCACTGCTCAACCGCCTGTGGGCCCATGCTTCACAGGAGGATCTGGCCTGGTTCCAGAAATGGAAAGTCGGCGACCTGCTGATCTGGGACAACCGCTGCGTGATGCACAAACGCACTGCGTTTGATGAGAACGAGCGCCGGCTGCTCTACCGCACGCAGATCAAGGGTGTGCGACCACAGGCGGCCTGATCACTCACTGCGATGGATGACGGGGCGACGCTACGGCGTCGCCCTTGTTTTTACGGCACGGCCGGCAGTACACCGGCGGCATTGTCCTTGAAAAATTGCTCTTTCAGCTTTTTCATCGCTTCCAGATAGTCTTCCATGCTGGACTGGTTGTTCTCGTATTTGCCGGCGATTTTCTGATAGGCGGCGATGTAGTCCTGGTCGGTCATGAGGGGTCCTTGGACGCGTATTTTGCGTGTCAGACCACTATACGCGCTTCACTCTGTAGCGGGCGGTCTGGCCTGCGGTTTATTCCGCGTCGGCCGCATCCTCGATCGCATCCTTGTTCCTGCCAGCGGCCGGTGGCCTGGCGGCCCGCGTCGCCGGCGTTTCCAGGCTCACTTTGCCCAGCGCGCCGCTGCGATAATCGCCCAGCAGCGCCAGCGCCGCCTTGTCGAAATCAAAATCCCCGCCCTTGAGCTTGAAACCGCGTTTGGCAGCAACGCCTTCGATCACGCCAACGCCATCCAGTGAGTTTGCGCTGTCAGCGAAGCCGTAACGCAGCGCGAGTGCTTTGGGGTAACGTTCGAGCAGGATTTCCGCGAGGCGAATAGCCACTTCGGATTCGATATAGGCCTTGGTGCCAATGATGTGGCTGGCGGCGAGCATCAGGCCGTCGTCGGGGTGGTCGATCCTGGGCCACATCAGTCCCGGGCTGTCGGTGAGGCTGATGGTGGGCGATAAATCGTAACGCGCCAGCGCCTTGGTCACTGCCGGCTCATCACCCACCTTGGCCTTGCGCTGTTTGAGCAGCGCGTTGATCAATGTCGATTTGCCGACGTTGGGCACACCCATTACCAGCATGCGCAGCGGTTTGAAATTGTCATTGCGGTGCGGCGCCAGTTTTTTTGCGGCAGCGACGATTTTTACCGCATCCCCCGGCTTTTTGGCGGAGAGCGTGATGGCATGGACATTTTTCTGCGCGTTGAAAAACGCCAGCCACGCCGGCGTCACCGCGGGATCGGCGAGATCCATTTTGTTCAGCACTTTCAGGCAGGGCCGCTGGCGGTGGACACGCAGGGATTCGACCAGCGGGTTTGAACTCGCCATCGGGCAGCGCGCGTCGAGGATCTCGATCACCACGTCGTGATCCGCCATCGCGTCCTGGATTTTTTTGACCGCGACGGCCATGTGGCCGGGGAACCAGTTGATGGACATGTCAGAGACGCTCGAAACGTGGCTGGGTTTTGCCGTCGATGACGACGTCTTCGGCGAACATTGCAGCCGGGCGTACCCACATGCCGCCTTCACCGTACAGCGGACGGTAGACCACCATCGCTTCCAGGGTTTCCGAATGTTTGGCGATGCCGATCACTTCGTATTCATTGCCTTTGTAATGGCGGTAACGGCCGGGTTCGATCATTACGGGGTTATAGGCCATTGCCGGCTTTTCCGCGAGTGATTTCATCCACCTGTCTGGAGGCGATGGTGATGGAGTTGCGGATGCGCTCCAGGTTGCCCACGTAATCGTGCAGCGAAGTCTCCGCGCGTTTGCGCAATGCCGCGGCCGTGATCAGGCCGTGGCGGGCGAGGGCGCGGATATCGTCCTGGTCCTGCTCGCTGAACCGCGACAGTTTCGATACCGCCAGATCGACCGGTTGCAGCAAGCGCACATTGAGCCGGCTTGCGGCGATGCCATCGATGCTGACGGGTCGTGCGTCATCGTAAGCGGCATGATGCAGCAACGCGAAGCTGTCGTTGTACTGGGTGTCGAAATAGAGCAGGCGCGCGCGGCCGTCATGGCCCTGGTACGCCACCTGGAGTTCCTGCGGATCAATCATCACCCGCGCAAAAATTTTGGCATCGACGTCACGGGAGTAACGTTCACCCGTATAAAAATGCATGGCGGCGCCACCGGCGATGCAGATGACCACCGGTTTTTTCGGTTTGGCCGGACCGAGTGCCGCATCGATGCGTGACATCAGCGTGGCGAAAGCCTGCAGCCAGGCCGGATCGGGTTGCAGCGGCGGATTTCCGGCGCTCATTTTACGAGGCGCGCGGATTCGTTGCGGCGCGCCGCCAGCTGCGGCAGGAAACGCGCGGCGTGCACCGGTGTGTGCGCGAGCCAGCGGTTGAACGCAGCGGGAGTGGTCATGCCCGGGTGCAGGCGTTCGGCCAGTGCCAGCATGCGCGTGCGGTCAAATCCGTTTTCCGAAGCGAGCATGGTGGCAACGCCAGCCAGCGTTTGCGCGTCGCCTGCGCGCAGCCAGCGCGACGGCCGGAAATCCTGTTGTGCGCACAGTTCCACCACGCGCTCCTCGGTACGCCGGTTCCAGCGCGGGGGGGCGGATGCGTTGGCGGCGGACTTGCGCGTTTTTTCCGCGGGCGGCGGTACCAGCCATGCGACGACGCGGCCGTGACGCTGGATGGCCACGGGGCCGAGCGCGGCGCGAGCCAGCACCTCGCCGAGGCGGTTTTTCAGAGCGGTGGCATGGACGGTTTGCATGCCGCAAAGATTATGCTAAATTAGCTAAAACAGCAAGTAATCAGCGGGCGCTTATTCATAACTATTTGTTTTTATTGAATTAATTGGCATTGCGCCGGATCGGTTATATTCCGGGCTCCATGTCTCAGGCTTCGGCTCTTCGCATTGCACTGGCCGGCATGGCCGCGCTGGCCGTGGCCATGGGCATCGGCCGTTTTGCCTTCACGCCCATCCTGCCGATGATGCAGGACGACGCCGGACTGAGCGTGGTCTCGGGCGGTTATCTCGCCTCGGCCAATT
This sequence comes from Burkholderiales bacterium, assembly GCA_019744975.1. Classification (GTDB taxonomy): domain Bacteria; phylum Pseudomonadota; class Gammaproteobacteria; order Burkholderiales; family SG8-41. The sequence goes on along the minus strand of JAIETP010000004.1, from coordinate 20,584 downwards.
ACCTCGGTTACCTTCTGGGTTCACTGATCGCCACGCGCCTCCATGTGCGTGACGAAGTGGCGGTGCTTGGCAGCATGCTGCTGATTGCCGCTGTCACGCTGACCATGGGTTTTGTTGATCACTATCCGTCATGGCTGCTGCTGCGGCTGGTCGCCGGCATTGCCAATGCGTGGATCGCGATTTTTGCATTCTCGTGGTGTCTCGACCGGCTGGCCGCGTTGCAGCGGCCGGTCCTGAACAGCCTCATTTTCACCGGTGTCGGCACCGGCATCGTGGTGGTGGGGATCGTCTGCCTGGTGCTGATGCAGGCCGGTGCGTCGTCGGCGCAGGCGTGGATTGTATTCGGCGTGCTGGCGCTGACGGCCACGGCAGCGGTGTGGACCACCTACACCGGTGGTGCGACGGCGCACCACGCTGCTGAGCGCCCGCGTTCGCGCGGCGTGCCGTGGAGCCGCGAAGCCGTGCTGCTGGTGTTTTGTTTCGGTGCGTCCGGTTTCGGTTACATCATTCCCGCGACTTTTTTGCCGGCGATGGCGCGCGCCATCATCCATGATCCCGCGGTGTTTGGCTGGGCGTGGCCGGTGTTCGGTTTCGCGGCGATGGCGTCCACGCTGTTCGCCGCCGCGCTGTTGCGCGGTTTTGCGCCGCGCCGGGTATGGATGGTCTGCCATCTGGTGATGGCCTGCGGCGTGGTGCTGCCGGTGTTCTCAGTCGGCATGCTGGCCATCGTGGTGGCGGCTTTGTGCGTGGGCGGCACCTTCATGGTGATCACCATGCTGAGCATCCAGGAAGTGCGCGCGGTTGCCGGCGCGCAGGTGGTGCAACTGACCGCGGCGATGACCGGCGCTTTTGCACTGGGGCAGATCCTCGGGCCGGTGGCGGCCAGCGTGCTGCTCGACGCCGGGCTGGGATTCTCCGGCGGCTTGCTGGCAGCGGGCGCGCTGCTGGTGATTTCCGCCGCGCTGTTGTGGCGCGCATCGCCGCGCGTGGCGGCCTAGGCGATGTCGCCCGTGATCCGCAGCCTGCTGCTGATGTCGCTGGGCATTGCGCTGCTGACAGCGAACGATGCCGCGAGCAAATACCTGGTGCAGTCGCATCCCATCGGTCAGGTCATCGGCCTGCGTCAGGCGGCAACATTGCTGGTGCTGATTCCCTACATGATGCTGTTCAGCCGATGGAGCGCGCTGCGCGTGGTTGACTGGCCGGGCCAGATTTCACGTGGAGTGTTGTTCCTGATCGGCTCGGTGTTCATCGTCTGGAGCCTGGGCGTATTGCCGCTGGCCACGGCGATCACGATGTTGTTTGCCAGCCCGATTTTCATGGTGGTTCTGTCGGCGCCGCTGCTGGGTGAGCGTATCGGACGGCACCGCTGGGTCGCTGTTATTGGTGGTTTCGCCGGGGTGTTGATCATCCTGCGGCCCGGTGCAGAATCCTTCCAGTGGGCGCTGCTGCTGCCGCTGCTGGCCGCACTGGTCAATGCATTGCGTGACGTGCTGACGCGGCGGCTGGCACGCACCGAGACTTCGATCGCCATCCTGTTCTGGTCGAACATCATTTTGATGGCCGGTGGATTCGCAACACTGCCGCTCGGCTGGGTTCCAGTGACTTCCAATGCTGCTTTCTGGTTTATTGTGGCCGGGATCGTCAACGGTAGTGCGCATTTCTGCATCATCGAGGCGCTGCGCACCGGCGAAGCCTCCGTTGTGGCGCCCATTCGTTATACGGCCCTGCTGTGGGCAGCGCTGCTCGGTTTCATCGTCTGGGGCGAATTGCCCGAAATCTGGCTGTGGGCGGGTGCCACAGTCATGGTCGGCAGCAGCCTGTACATGATTCGCGCCGAACGCCGTCGCGGTTGAGGATGGTTGCGGACAGCGGGGCGGATGTTATGCTGTTCCGGTATTCTTGCAGTTCAACATTGCAGTTCAACAACCATCAGGAGAATATCCATGGAAATTCAAGCAGGCAGCGCCGCGCCGGACTTTGCCCTGGCCGCGCACAATTCCGACCAGAAAGTATCCCTGGCCGGTTTCAAGGGGCGGCCGGTCGTGGTCGCGTTCATGCCTTTTGCCTTTACCGGCGGATGAACGAACCAGGTCAACGGGTTCCGTGCGAACTACGAAGAATTCAAGAAGCTGAACTGTGAAATCCTGCAACTCAGCGCCGATCCGCTGCCTTCCCTCAAGGCATGGTCGGACCATCTGGGCGGCGTACCTTTCCCGCTGTTATCCGATTACTGGCCGCATGGCGCGGTCGGCAAAGCTTTCGGCATTTTCAACGAGGAGCGCGGCATGGACAAACGCGCGGCCTACGTGATCGACGCCAAGGGTGTGGTGCGTTACGCCAAGGTCTATCCGCAGGGCACGATACCGACCAGCGACGAGTTGCTGGCCGAATTGCGCAAACTCTGAGCGAAGATGGCAGGTCCGGGTCGGCAGGCGGTTCCCGCAATGGGGCGGCCTGTCGGCCTTTTCATTTTCGGGCGCAATGCTTACAGACTCTGGCGGCTGGCCCGTATTTTGCGTAGCTTTACACTGATTCGCATCCTTCATTCGCGTAAATCGGAGAGATCGTCATGCTGAAAGGTAGAGGTGCCGTCGTCACCGGATCCACCAGCGGTATCGGGCTGGGTGTGGCCGAGGCTCTGGCCGCGCGCGGCGTCAACATCATGCTGAACGGTCTCGGTAACGGCGCCGACATTGAAGCTCTGCGCAGCCGCATCGCGCGCGAGCATGGCGTCACGGTGCTCTACAACGGCGCCGACATGAGCCAACCCGCGTCCATCGCGGCGATGATGGAAAAAGCGGCGGCCGCGTTCGGCGGCGTGGACATCCTGGTCAACAACGCCGGCATCCAGTTCGTGTCGCCGGTCGAGGAGTTTCCGCCGGAAAAATGGGACGCCATCATCGCCATCAATCTGGTGGCGCTGTTCCACACCATCCGCCATGCGGTACCCGGCATGAAACAGAAAAAATGGGGGCGCATCATCAACATCGCATCCGCCCATGCGCTGGTGGCCTCTCCCTTCAAGTCGGCCTATGTCGCGGCAAAACACGGCGTCGCGGGACTGACCAAAACCGTCGCGCTGGAAACCGCGACCTTCGGCATCACCTGCAATGCGATCTGCCCGGGTTATGTGCTGACACCGCTGGTGGAAAAGCAGATCCCGGATACCGCCAGGGCGCGCGGTATCACCGAAGCGCAGGTGGTCAGCGACGTGCTGCTGGCCGCGCAGCCGACCAAGCAGTTCGTGACGGTGGAGCAGGTGGCGGCGCTGGCGTGTTTCCTGGCGAGCGACGATGCGACGTCGATTACCGGGACGCTGCAGGCGATTGACGGGGGCTGGACCGCGCAGTAGTCACCAAAAAAGGTTCGTCATTCCGGCGAAAGCCGGAATCCAGAACGGTAATCACTCAATATGAGGTTGTTTGCTGGACCCCGGCTTTCGCCGGGGTGACGGCTCTTCGGATAAAGAGCCGCTGGCTATTCTGATGAGTAGATCACATCCCGCACCGTCGGATACACCTGACGCTCCCAGCGTTTGCCGCTGAATACCCCATAGTGGCCGACCCCCGCCTGCACGTAGTGGGTGCGCAGGTACTGCGGCAGGCGTGAGCACAGGTCCTGCGCCGCCAGCGTCTGGCCCAGCGCGCAGATGTCGTCGCGTTCGCCTTCGACTGTCAGCAGCGCGGTGCGGCGGATCGCCTTCGGGTTGATGACGCGTTCGCGGTACGTCAGTTTGCCCAGCGCCAGCGCGTGTTCCTGGAACACCAGTTTTACGGTCTCCAAGTAGAACTCGGCGTGCAGGTCCGATACCGCGAAATATTCCTCGTAAAAACGCCGCGTCGCAGCCGCCTTTTCATGGTCGCCGTCGACGATCTGCTGGTAATAGTCCTTGAACGACTTGATATGCCGCTGCAAATTCATGTTGAGGAAGGCGGAAAGCTGCACGAAGCCGGGGTAGACCCGCCGTCGTCCGCCGGCAAACTGCACCGGCACATGTTCAATCAGATTGTGCTCGAACCAGTGGATCGGTTTGCTGACCGCCAGTTCGTTGACCCCGGTCGGATTGACGCGACAGTCGATTGGTCCTGCCATCAGTGTCAGGCTGGCCGGCGTCGCCGGATGTTTGTCCTCGGACATCACCGCCACCGCTGCCAGCGCTTCAACGCAGGGCTGGCAGATCGAGACCAGATGCGATCCCGGTCCCATCACATTGAGGAACTCGATGATGTGATCGATGTATTCGTCAATGCCGAAACGGCCAGCTTCCACCGGCACGTCGCGCGCGTTGTGCCAGTCGGTGATGTAGACGTCGTGGTCACGCAACATGGTGCGCGCGGTTTCGCGCAGCAGTGTCGCAAAGTGCCCCGACATCGGGGCGACAATCAGCACCCGCGGCTGCGGCGACGGCGTGTCCTTGCGAAAGCGCAGCAGCGTAGCGAACGGGGTGCTGTGGACGATTTCTTCGGTGACTGCCAGTTCACGCTTGCCGGAGACCACGGATGCAATGCCGAAGTCCGGACGTTTGTGGGTCAGGCGGGCCAGGGTGAAGACTTCGCAGGCGGCCGCGATGCGGCGCAGCGGATGAAAGCACCCGGCGCCGGCCCCGTAACCGAGGAACATTGGTGCCGCCATCATTGCGGCTTCCCGCATCGGGTTGAGTACGTATTCCTGCGTCTGGTAGGCACTGTAGATCATGGGGTCATTCGATTCTTTTATTCGGCTGCCTTCCGGGCTTGCCCGTATTCTTACGCAATATCTGCGCCAGCGGGAAATTTTGCATGGCATGACTCCTGCTAAAGAATTGCGCTGATACGCGCTGGAAGGCACCCTATGGGTGCATCCGGGCGTGTCTTTGCATGGAGGTTGGGCATCATGGCGCAAGCCACACTGAGCATCAGCAGCAAAAATTATTCATCGTGGTCGCTGCGCGGCTGGCTGCTGGCGCGTTTTGCCGGTCTGGAATTCAAGGAGGTCGTGGTGTCGCCGGACGATGCCGATGCCCGCCGTGAACTGCTGCTGATCTCGCCGTCGATTCTCGTACCCTGCCTGAACCACGCCGGCATCAAGGTCTGGGATACCCTGGCGATCGCCGAATACCTCAATGAAATCAAACCCAAAAGCGGTTTGCTGCCGGCGACCCGCGCGGCGCGAGCGCATTGCCGCGCGGTGTCCGGGGAGATGCATTCCGGCTTCAGCAGCCTGCGCTCGGCGCTGCCGATGAACCTGAAGGGGGATTTCCCGAATTACAAGATCTGGTCCAAGGCCCGCGGCGACATCGAGCGCATCACCGCGATCTGGCACGAATGCCTGGATGAATACGGCGGCCCTTTCCTGTTCGGCAAAAAGCGTTGCCTGGCCGATGCGATGTATGCACCGGTGGCCACCCGTTTCCGTACCTACCATGTCGCCCTGGACAAGGAGTGCGCGGCGTACTGCGATACCATCATGGCCATGCCGGAAATGGTCGAGTGGATAGACGCCGCCAAACTCGAACACGATGACATCGAAGAACTCGACATGGAGTTCTGAGGAGAGCGATCCCTCAAATCCTTACTTCCAGGCGTCTCATCTACGGCCGCATTATTTCCAAGGTTTGGGTGCGGGCACCGCGGCTGGCGCGGGCATGTCGATGGAGGTGAAATCCGCAGGACCGACGATTTCCAGGTATTCCATGTCCGGTGAATAATCGAACAGGTAATGCACGATGCCCGGGCGCTGGTGTACGCAGTCGCCGGCGCTGACCAGGGTTTCCTTGTCCTCGTACATGAATTTGGCCCAGCCTTTCAGCATGATGACGATGTGGAATTGCGCCTCATGACGATGCCATCCGGTGCCCTTTTCCGGAGCCTTGTTGGCGCGTACCAGTTGGGCGATGACCTTGCCGGCGGTGGCATCGGCGATGCCAAGGTCGCGGTAAATGAAGAAATCCCGCAGTCCATCAGACCGGAAATCGGTATCCCCGGGTTTGACGTGTGAAAACTTGGTGACGGTTCGGTCGAGCATGGTCAGCCTCCTGTCGAAATGGTTGTCCTGATTCAAGCATAAGTTGTTCCAGAGGGGTGACGCACGGCGCTGGTGCGGGCGCACCATGAGAGGGCGGTACTAGTGCAAGGTAGTGACCGTGGCCAGAGGCCGTGGTTTCAGGTTGAGCAGCAAGACTCGACGCCCGAGCATGACCACGCTGCCTTTGATCCGGTTGTCGCCGGTATCGCTGAACTCGAAATCATAGGCCCGCTGCAGCAGCAGACGGCCATCGGCGTTGCGTGCCGGTTTGATCCCGGCAATGCCGACGGTGTCATCAAGGAACAGCAGACCCTCGGCTTCACAGGCGGCACGCGCCGCGGCGACCGCGGTTTCACGCGCCTGCATGCTGTCCCACCACAGCCAGCCGAGCGCGGCGAACAGGATCAGGAAAAAAATTTCGGTCATGGGCGGGTCTGAAGGTGATTGGCGGCTGCCACGTTACCAGAGTTGCCCTCCCGGCCAGTCACTCCGCTGCGACGGGGCGGGGTGCATCACCATCTGGAACGTGCAAAAGCGGCACCCCGGGATTGGGTTAGACTGGCTGCTGTCATTTCCGGCGCCAGACCGGAATCACCCGGAGGAGCTGCATGCTTGCACTGAAATCAAGGACGCACACCGTCGAAGACCTCGGCAGTGCCATTGAGCTCTGTTATGCCAACGGCTGGACCGACGGCATGCCGGTAATTCCGCCGACGGCGGAGCGCATTACCGCGATGCTCGAGGCCGCCAACCTCAAGCCCGAACACCAGCTCGCCTTCATCGAAAACCGCCAGGTTTCGGTGACTGCCGAGAAAGTTGCGATCAATGCCGTGATGGCCGGCTGCAAACCCGAATACATGCCGGTGATTGCGGCCGCGGTCGAAGCGCTGGCCGATGCCAAATACGGTTACCACGGTCCGGCGACCAGCACCGGCGGTGCTGCGGTGTTCATGCTGGTCAACGGCCCGATCGCGAAGCAGCTGAATATCAATAACGGCGACAACCTGTTCGGCCAGGGCTGGCGCGCCAACGCCACCATCGGCCGCGCCATCCGCCTGATGATGCAAAACGTGATTGGCACCACGCCCGGCGTACTGGACCGCAGCAGCTTGGGCCATGCCGGCAAATACACCTTCTGCATCGCCGAGAACGAGCAGGACAGTCCCTGGCCGGCGTTTCACACCACGCGCGGTTTCCGCCCCGACCAGAACGCGGTGACGGTGTTTGCCGCCTTCGCGCCGCACCAGTATTCGAACGGCCTCAGTGCGACCCCCGAAGGCGTGCTGACCACCGCCTGCGCGCAGATGCGCATCTCGGCAGGCACCAACCGCCAGCCGCAGTACGCGATGGTGTTTGCCGGTGAACATCAGGAAATCATGAAAAAGGCCGGCTGGTCGCGCGAAGACGTGCAGAAATACGTGTTCGAAAACACCCAATCGAAATTGGCCGACCTGCAGCGCGCGAACATCCATCCGGGCCCGATTACCGCTGAAACCGAAAAAACACTGATACCGCTGGTCGAGACGCCGCAGGATTTGCTGGTGATCGCCGCCGGCGGCCGTGCCGGTGTGCAATCAGCCTATATTCCAGGCTGGGGCGGCAAAAACGGTTCGCAGAGTGTCACGCGGGAAATCAAGAAATACTGAAAATCTTTTTGCCACAGAGATAACCCAAAAACATTAGCCACAGAGGTCACAGAGAAAACCCATCCTGGGTTTCGTCACTCCGGCGCAAGCCGGAGTCCAGCAACGGTGCTGGCGAGACCACTGGATTCCGGATCGCGCCTTGCGCGTCCGGAATGACAAATGTTGTAAGTATTTGTTTTTATTTATATTTTTAAGGAGGTCGATATGAGCATCCAGATCTATGATCCCACCACTGAAGTGAAAGGTCGCACGATCAATTTTGTGCCGCGGCCGAAATCGCTGAAGGGCCTGCGCATCGGCCTGGTCGACAACACCAAACACAACTCCGACCAGATCCTGCTGCGTGTCGCCGGCATCCTCGAGCGTGAACACGGCGCGAAAACGCATGTGATCCGCAAAAAGAAAAGCTCCGGCTCGGCGCCCAGTCCGGAGATGATCGAAGACTACAAAGCCAACTGCGACATCGTCGTCGCAGGCGTCGGTGATTGAGGGTCATGCAGCTCGGGCAGTGTGCTCGACAGCATAATGTTTGAACAGCAGGGTGTACCGTCGGCGTCGATCGTGACGCATGTATTTACGGTGACGGGCAAGGCGATGGCAAGGACATGGGGCGTGCCGGATTTCAAATTCCTGGTGCTGCCGCATCCGATTGCCAATCTGACGCCGGAACAGATGGACCAGCGCGCGGCGGAAATCACGCCGCAGGTGGTGGATCTGCTGATGAACGGGCAAGGCAGCAAATAACAGCGGGTTCTTGCACGGGAGGGCCGCCGGCCCTCCCGCCGATGTGTGGTCCTGAGGAGGAAGCCATGCAATACGCACGTGTATTCATGCAATTCGGTATCGCCGCCGTACTGGCAGGAGTTGCCGCCATCGCCGGCGCCCAAGGCTGGTCACCCAGCAAAAACGTCGAAATCGTCGTGCCCAATCCACCGGGCGGCAGCAATGACAAAACCGCGCGCAGTCTTGAGCGCATCATCCTCGCCAACAAGCTGTTGCCGGTGACGCTGAGCATCAACAACCGGTCGGGTGGCGGCGGCAGCATTGCCTATACCTATGTACAACAACGCAACGCCGATCCGCATTATCTGGTGGTTGCCGGGCCTGCCATCCTGACCAATCACATCGTCGGCTCCAGCGCATTGCGCCATTCCGATCTGACGGCGGTGGCTTCGCTGTTTGACGATTACACGGTGTTCGCGGTCGCGGCTGACTCCAGCCTCAAAACCGGCAAGGATCTGATCGACCGCCTGCGCAAGGACCCGAAGTCAGTGACCATTGCCTTTTCGCCGCTGCTCGGCAGCCACAACCATATCGCCGCCGGCGTGCTGATGAAAACCATTGGTGGCAGCGCGCGCGACCTGAAGGTGGTGGCCTTCAAGGGTTCTGCCGATGCGGTGACCAACCTGCTCGGCGGCCATGTCGACCTGGTGACCACGGCTGCCGGCAACGTTGCGGCGCATGTTGCCGCGGGCCGTTTGCGTGTGATCGGCATCACCTCGGCACAACGTTTCCCCGGAGCGTTTGCCGCGGTGCCGACCTGGAAGGAGCAGGGCGCGGATTTCACTTTTGGCGCGTGGCGCTCGATATTCGCGCCCAAGGGCCTGACGCCGCAGCAAGTGGCGTACTGGGAAGGCGTGCTGCGCAAATCCACCGAAGCGCCGGAATGGAAGGAGGAGCTGGAAAAAAATATCTGGTCCAATGTGTTCGCCGGCAGCGCGCAATTCACCAAGGATCTCGAGCAGGATTACGCATCGATGAAGGCCGTGCTGGTTGATCTTGGGCTGGCGAAATAATATCGTCGAATTTTTCTATAAACCCAATCCGTTCGCCCTGAGCTTGTCGAAGGGCAGGGCTTCGACAGGCTCAGCCCGAACGGGGTTATGTATTTTGTAAAGATCAACCATTGAAAGGGGCCGTCCGACCCCTTTTTTTATCGGCGCCGCAGCCTGTTATGCTCCGGCCTGCGGCGCTTGTCGCGACCGATGAGGCGACCGATGAGGCGACCGATGAAAGTTTTGCCTTGACCGAATATCCACAAATCCATTTCAACGACGGCACTGAAGACCGTTCCGCGCGCTGGCGCTCCGAAAGCGGCGCAGCACCGCCGAAACGCGTGGTGGTGGCCGATGACACCATGACTGCCGATTCAGCCTATCGCCTGGCTGCCGAAGGCACCGCGTTGCTGTGGCGCAGCGATTTCCAGAACGCGCGCCAGATGCTGCAGGCGCTGATGCGCCGCATCGACCGCCCGCGCAAGGTCCGGCGCAAACAGGCTGAGCCCGACACCACTCCCGGCGCGGCCTTCCACCGCCATCGCCAGGCGCAGGCGCAGCGCGCGCATACCCTGTCGATGCTGCTGATCCCGGTGGAATCCGATTACGGCATTCCGCTGAGCCGTGCGCCCGACGTGCGGCTGGCCTGCCGCGAAGCCTGGGGCACGCCCGAGGGCATGGCCAGTGTGGTGTCGCTGCGTGAACTGCTGGGCCTGATCGGCGCGCATGAATGGCGCAAAAAGGGCGTCGATGTGCCGGCGCTGGGGGCGCACATTCATCCGTACTACGGCGTGTTTGCGCCGATCCGCAGTGAATACGTCAAGCTGGTGTCGCAGGCGACCCTGCCCGCGATGACGCTGGCCTTCGACATCGGCACCGGCACGGGTGTGCTCGCCGCCGTGCTGGCGAAACGCGGCGTGGCCAGGGTCATCGCCACCGAAACCGATGCCCGCGCACTGGCCTGCGCGCGCGAGAATGTGTCGCGACTGGGTCTGAATGCGCAGATCGAGGTCGTTGAAAAAGACATGTTTCCTGACGGTCGCGCGCCGCTGATCGTGTGCAATCCACCGTGGATACCCTCCACGCCCAGCGCACCGATTGAACGCGCGGTCTACGACGCCGGCGGCAAGATGCTGCGCGCCTTCATTTCCGGATTGGCCGAACATCTGGAGCCGGAAGGCGAGGGCTGGCTGATCATGTCGGACATCGCCGAACACCTGGGACTGCGCACGCGCGAGGAACTGCTGGCCATGATCGATGCGGCAGGATTGCAGGTCAAAAGCCGCAGCGAGGCGCGGCCGATGCATCCCAAGGCCAAGGACGCGACCGATCCGCTGCATGCGGCGCGATCGGCGGAGATCACGGCCTTGTGGCGGCTGGTGCTGCGCTGACGATTTGAATCAAGGTGAGGAGCACTTGCAGGCTGCGGTGGATTCAAGGTGGTGTAGGTTTTGCATCAAGCTTGTTTCCTGCGGCATCCCAATACTGACCTTTAATTACCTTCCCGTTTTCAAACCACTCGTAACCTTGTTGTTTTCCATTTTGATGCCAGCCTGACCATTTTCCTGCCGGTATGCCATTGATGTATTGGCCAGAGGTTCCAAGGCGATTGTTTGGCCACCATGCTCGATATGGGCCGTGCTGGACTACGCGACCGTTAGACCGCTTTTCGCACCAAGCTTCAGAAACCTCTGGGGTTTGCTCGCCATTGGGCTTCGTTCCTTTTGGGCATTTAATACCTGATGCAAAAGTTGACGAGCATCCGCCACTAAGAATTAAAGCAAAAATCAGATGCGTGACGTGCATGTCACTCTTGATCTTTGGCATCAGGCGTTTTTTCGGCCGATGATGATTGCGGTTCCGTAAGCCGGCCAGTGACAAATTTGTGCAGTACGCTGGCAATCAGCGTCTGGTAGGGCACACCTTCCTGCATCGCCTTGACCTGAACGTCCTGCAAGTCGCTTGATGACAGCCTGATGTTGACCCGCCGATCCTTGACTGCAGTCGCACGGGCGGCAGCCTTGAATTTTGCAAGCTCCGCTTTGGTGACGACGGATTTCAGCTGACCTTTCTCATAGGCCCCGAGAATCTCCTTCTCGTAAGCGTCATTTTTCGGCATCGGGTTCACCTTGATTCAAATAGTTCCTGGTAGCTTTACGGCTCGGAATGATCGTTTTCAGGAAAAAATATTCCTGCTCATCAACAAACGGCACCAGGTACACATAGTTGTCTGCGACCACCACCAGAATTCGCTGTCGCGGATATTTGGCCGGATTCGGATGGGCCAGGATGTCCAGGAGACCATCTGATTCAATGGCGACAACGATGGTTTCGAACGACAGGCCCCGCGCGGTCGAGAGGGTTTCATTCTTCTCCGGACTCCACCGAAACGGTTTCATGGCCGCATCCTAGCCGGATGTGTGCCTTTTGTCATCATGGCATGTTGCCAATCCGGTATTTGAAAAATAAACTAATAAAAACAATAATTTACGATTGAAGCAACATGGCCACACCCTCCCGGCGGAAATCCGGGAAAGCGCAGCCATTTGCCGGTCTGAGGGGCCTGCTATTTCGCTCCGGCTTTTTCCAGTATCTCCACCATTGCCCGGTAACCGCGTCCCTTCGCCAGCCTGAACGGCGTGTTGCCGTTGCGGTCGGTGAGCCTGGTGCTGGCGCCGGCCTCGACCAGTGCCTTCAGGGTCTCGACATGGCGCGGGCCGCCGTCGCCGAGCACGATGGACTCGATCAAGGCGGTCCAGTGCAGATTGTTGACGTGATCGAGCGGCGCGCCGGCGGCGATCAGTTGCTTGACCACGCCGTGATGGCCGAGGTGTGCGGCGGCGATCAGCGCGGTGCCGTCGTAGCGGCTGGTCGTCAGTTTCGCGCTGGCGCCTGCGGCAAGCAGCGCACGCAGGGCGTCTTCGTTGTTGGCGACCGCGGCAATGGTCACCGCGTCGTAACGGTCTTTTTCCAATAAACCCATGTGAGCGCCGGCTTTGGCCAGTGCACGGATGGCTTCGACCTTGCCGGCGTAGGTCGCGACATGCAGCGGTGTGCGCCCGTAGGGATCACGGGCGTTGATGTCGGCTTTGGCTGCGATGAGGCGTTCGATTTCAACAACGTCGCCACGGTGTGCTGCCGCATGCAGGCCGCTGTAACGTGCGACTTCCGCGGCGGACGGTGGCACCTGCGCCGACGCCATGGCCGGCGTCAGCAGCGCGATGCCGCAAACGGCGGCGCGCATTGCGTGCGTGAAACTGCATGCAAAAAACGGGTACTGTCGGTTCCGGTTCATGGCGTGGCTCCTGTAGGGATGGGGTTACGCTGACGAATTACTTCAGCTGGTCTTTGACCTGTTCCAGCGCGGCGACGGCACATTGTTCATCGAGATGACCGCCGGGCGCACCACCGATGCCGACTGCGCCGATCACGTCATTGCCGGCACGCACCGGTACGCCGCCGCCGAGCAGCAGGAAGCCGGGGATGTGCACCAGGTTGGCGGCCGCGGGATTCTTCTGTGCAGCTTCCATCATCGCCTGCGTGTTGTTGCGGGCGGAAGCGGAAGTGAACGCTTTTTGCAGACTGGCGGCGAGGGTGTGCGGACCGGCATTGTCGGCACGCTGCACGGCGCGGATGCCGCCGGCGCGGTCAACCACGGTCGCGGTCACGGCATAGCCCTTGGCGCTGCACGCGGCGACGCTGGCGGCGGCGATCTGGTTGGCGAGTTCGAGCGAAATGTTTTTCTCGGTGCGGATGTTTTGGGCATGGGCCAGGGTGCTGGTGGCGAGAAGGGCGAGGGCGGACAAGTGGATGATTTTACGCATGATGTTCTCCTGTTTTGGTGGTCGCGGTTGATTACTGAAACCGTGGGAGAACTATAAAAACCCGCTGCCCGCGCGCCTATCCGCAGGATTACGCCGGAGCCTCCGTAGAAGTACGGAGTGCGTTTTTCAGTCCGGGTCTTCGACCAGCGCCGCGTAGCGGCGGATCAGCTGTGCCAGCGATTCGGCGCCGAGCTTGGCAAACAGGCTGGCGCGATGAGTTTCGACGGTGCGTGGCGAGACGCCAAGCGCGCGTCCGATTTCCTTGTTGGTGAGCCCGGCCACGATCAGGCCCAGCACTTCGCGTTCGCGCGCGGAGAGTTGCGCGTGGCGTTCGCGGGCATCGCGGTCGTCACGGTTGCGTTCGCGGGAGCGCACATGTTTTTGCACGGCGGCCTGCAGCGTATCGAGCAATTGCTGGTCATCGACCGGTTTTTCGAGGAATTCCGCGGCGCCGGATTTGAACGCACGCCGGCACATCTCCACCGTGCCGTGGCCGGTGAGCATGATCACCGGCTGGTCCACACCTTCGGCGGCCAGTTTTTCCAGCACCGTCAGGCCGCTGGTGCCGGGCATGCGCACGTCGAGCACGATGGCGCCGATGCTGCCACGGTCAAATTGCGCCATGAATTCCTGCGGGCTGGCCCAGGCCTGCACGCGCAGGCCCACCGTGCCGATCAGCAGTGTGAGGCTCTCGCGCACCGCGGCATCGTCGTCGATCAGGTGGATCAATGGCGACAGCGGGCTGTTCATGCTGCAGGCGCCAGTGGCAATTGCAGGGTAAAGGCCGCGCCGCGCGGTGCATGGTTGGCGGCTGTGAGTGTGCCACCCATGCCGACCGCCAGCGATTCGCAGAGGCTCAGGCCCAGCCCGAGACCACCGTCGCGGGTCGTGAAAAACGGTTCGAAAAGACGCGGCAGCACATCGGCGGCGATGCCTGGGCCGCTGTCGCGCACGGTCAACTCACCCTTGCCGGCACCGGCATGTACATCAATCTGCAGCGTGCGTGTGCCGGCCGGCACCTGCGCCAGCGCCTGCAGGGCATTGCTCAGCAGGTTGTGGATGATCTGTTCCAGCGCCACCGGCTCGGCAAGTATGGTGGTTGTTGTGCTGCCGAGCTCCGGTTTGACCTCCAGCCTGCGCAGCTCCGGCTCAAGCAGGTACAGGGCATTACGCACGGCGGCTTCGAGGCTGACGGGCTGCAATTGACCGGCGATGTCAGGCCGTTCAACGACACGGCGCAGGCGGCCGACCACATCGGATGCGCGGCGCGCCTGTTCTGCTGCGCGTTGCATTGCCGCGCGGGCGGTGCCGAGCTCCGGCGGGTCATCGTCGAGCAGGCGGCCGGCGGCCTGGGTGTTGGCGAGTACGGCGGTCAGCGGCTGGTTGAGTTCATGGGCAATACCCGCAGCGAGCTCGCCCAGGGTATTGAGGCGCGCGACCTGACCGAGGCGCAACAGTTCTTCGGCGCGGCGGCGTTCAGCGCGCTGGCGTTCGAGTGCGAGCAGCGCGGCGAGTGCTGCCGCGGTCAGCAGGGTCCAGCCCAGCATTTTTATCCAGGGCAGGTCAGTCCAGCCCACCTTGAGCATGGCGACCACATCGAAAGGCTGGCTTTCGGCGGCCAGGCGCTTGCGGAAATCGAATTGCCACCAGCCGCTGCCCGCATGTCCCGGCTGCAGTACAAACTGCTCGCCCTTGTATTCAAGCATGACCCGCACCGGGCTGGTTTCCCGTGACATCGGCCATTCTTCCCAGGGCACCATGTTGCGTAAATCGATCTGTACTGCGTAACTCGCGGGTATGGCGGCCTGCACCAGCTGATAACGGCCCGTCGCAAAATTCACGCCGGTCATTGCGGCCCGGCGACTGCGGCTCGATTCTTCCTCCGCGGTACGCAGCGCGGCATCAGGCCAGGTTTCATCATCGCTGCGCTGTTGTACAGCGAGGATCTGCGGGTATACCGAGGGGATGCGCTGCTCCGGTTTTTGCGCGCGGTTGCCGGATTGCAGCAGCGTCAGCATGGCCATCACCGCTTCGTGCTGCGCGGTGCGCTGGCTGAGCAGCCGGTGGACGATACGGGCGTCGGTTTCAAACGCGCTGCGCAGGTTACCGAGTTCCAGTCTTGCCAGCACGAAGCTGCCGATTGCGGCCACTGCCACGCCAGTCAGCAAGACGGCCAGCCTGCCGTGCCGCGGGGTCATTGCAGGCAGACTTGCAGCACTGCGCTGCCGGGCTTGATTATTACTAACGGCCGAGAAGCCTGACCTGGATTGATTACTAACGGCCCAGAGGCCTGGCCTGGCTTGATTACTAACGGCCCAGAGGCCTGGCCTGGCTTGATTGCCAACGGCCCAGAAGCTCGACCTGGATTGGTCATTTACGGCCTTGAGGCGTGGCCTGGTACAGAGGCATCACCGCGGGCAGCAAGGCTTCGATCTGCTGGATGCGGCTGGTTTCCGCCGGGTGGGTGCTGAGGAACTCCGGCGGCCTGCCACCCTGGTTGGCGGACAACATTTTTTTCCACAGCGTGATGCCGGCGCGCGGATCGTAACCGGCGCGGGCGGCGAGTTCGAGTCCGATGCGGTCGGATTCCGTTTCGTGGTTGCGGCTGAAGCGGGTCGCGACCAGCGCCTGATAGGCCGCGCCGGTCAGGTTGGCCGCGCCGTCGCCCAGTCCGAGCAGCGCGGCGCCGAGTCCGATCGCGGTCTCGGCGGCAACGGCCTGCGACACCTGCTCGCGCGAATGTTCGCGCAGGGCATGGGCGATCTCGTGGCCCATGATGACGGCGATTTCGTCGTCGCTGAGGCTCAGTTGCTGGATGAGGCCCGAGTAGAACATGATCTTGCCGCTGGGCATGCAGAAGGCGTTGAGTTCCTTGCTGTTGATGACGTTGACTTCCCATTTCCAGCCCGGTGCATCGGCGCGGAAGGCGCGGGTCTGCGGCGTGATGCGGTTGGCGATGGCGCGCACGCGGTTGGTCAGCGCCGGGTCGGTATTCAGCGTGCCTTTTTTCTTCGATTCGTTCTGCAGTTGGGCATAGGCCTTGACGGCCATCTGGTCGAGTTCGGCCGAGGACACCAGCAGCAGCTGTTTGCGTTCGGCGCCGACGACGCCGCCGGAAGTGGTGGATTCGCAGCTTGCCGTGCTGCCGACCGCGATGGCGGTCAGCGCGACGGCGATCAGTTTATAGATGGGGGCCATGATGTCATCCGATTGCAGATGCGGAAATAGGTTCCGGATTTTACCCCGGCTGGTGCAGTCATTTGTGACGGGCTGGCGCAACCTGCGTAGAATGCGCCCCTTCGTGCTTTTTCGTTTGTTTCTTCGCCAGCTTCTTTGTCTGCCTCTTAGTTTGTAATTCCTGCATAGACCCCCATGATACGTTTTACCCGGATTACGCTGCGGCGCGGCGCCAAGGTGCTGCTTGAAGACGCGGATGTCGCGCTCAATCCCGGCGACAAGATCGGCCTGATCGGCGCCAACGGCACCGGCAAGTCGAGCGTGTTCGCCATGCTGCGCGGTGAACTGCATGCCGACCAGGGGGAGGTCGATTTCCCGCAGCGCTGGCGCGTCGCGCATGTTGCGCAGGAAACCCCGGCGCTGGATCGTCCGGCGATTGAATACGCCATCGACGGCGATACCACGCTGCGCCGTCTCGAAACCGAACTTGCCGCCGCCGAAGCTGCCGATGAAGGCGAACGCATCGGTGAAATCTATGCCGATCTGGCTGATGCCGATGCCTGGACGGCGCGTCCGCGCGCCGAGCAGTTGCTGTACGGCCTCGGGTTCAGCCATGAGCAGATGGAGCAGCCGGTGGCGAGTTTTTCCGGCGGCTGGCGCATGCGCCTGAACCTGGCGCAGGCGCTGATGTGCCCGTCGGACCTGCTGCTGCTCGATGAGCCAACCAACCACCTCGACCTCGACGCCATTCTGTGGGTGGAGGAGTGGCTGAAAAAATACCAGGGCACACTGGTGATCGTATCGCACGACCGCGATTTTCTCGATGGTGTGGTCAATGTCATCGTGCATATCGACAACAAGAAGCTCAAGCGTTATGCCGGGCATTACTCCGACTTCGAGCGCCAGCGCGCCGCCGCGGTGGTGCTGGTCGCCGGCATGATCGAGAAGCAGCAGCGCGAACGGGCGCACCTTGAGTCGTTTATCAACCGCTTCAAGGCGCAGGCGAGCAAGGCGCGCCAGGCGCAGAGCCGCATGAAAATGCTGGCGAAAATGGAAGACCTGGCGCCCTTGCATGTGTCGGCGCCGTTCCAGTTCGAATTCCGCGAACCGCTGCGTGCACCCGATCCGCTGCTGGTGATGGAAAACGTGTCCGCCGGTTACAAACTGGAGGACGGCACGGAAAAAACCGTGCTCAAACGCATCAAGTTCTCATTGCAGAGCGGCCAGCGTTACGGCCTGCTCGGCATCAACGGCGCCGGCAAATCGACGCTGATCAAGACCATCGCCGGCGAACTGGCACCCCTGTCCGGCACGGCGAACTTCAACAAAGGTCTGGTGATCGGCTATTTCGCCCAACATCAGGTGGAAATGCTGCGCAACGACGAATCACCCTTGTGGAATCTGGCGAAAATCGCGCCGCGGGTGCGTGAGCAGGAACTGCGCGGTTTTCTCGGCGGTTTCAATTTCCCCGGTGAAATGGCGCTGAATCCGATCACCCATTTCTCCGGCGGCGAAAAAGCGCGTCTCGCGCTGGCGATGATTGTCTGGCAGCGGCCCAACCTGCTGCTGCTCGACGAACCGACCAACCATCTGGACCTCGAAACCCGCGAGGCGCTGACGGTGGCGCTGGCGCAGTTCGAAGGCACACTGGTGCTGGTGTCGCATGACCGCCACCTGCTGCGCGCGACAACGGATCAGTTCCTGATCGTGTCCGACGGCAAGCTGGAGCCCTTCGACGGCGACATGGACGATTACCGCGACTGGCTGTTCAAGACCAAGCTGGCGGCGGAGAAGGCGGCGGCTTCGGCCTGATTCAGATCAGGCTTCTTCCGCTTGTGCGACCAGACGCACCCCCAGGGCTGCACAAACCCTGCTGATCGTGTCAAAACGGGGCTGTGCATCCGGGCGCAGTGCCTTGTACAAGGCCTCGCGGGTGAGTCCTGAGGCCTTGGCGATTTCACCCATGCCGCGCGCCCGCGCAATGTCGCCCAGAGCTGCGGCGAGCAGCGCCGGATTGTTTGCTTCCAGGATGCTGGTCAGATAAGCCGCGATGGCTGTTTCGTTGTCGAGGTATGCGGCCGCGTCAAACTCCGGTAGATCTGCAACTTTGATGCGTTTGGTCATGATCTTTTCTTTCCGTTAATCCAGTTGCGATGCCAGCAATATGGCGCGCTTGATGTCGGTTTTCTGGCTGCGCTTTGATCCGCCCGCCAGCAGCACGATGACCAGCTGGCCGTGTCGCACGAAATAAACGCGCCAGCCGGCACCTAGGGCCTGTTAACTATCATTTCATGAGTGCGACGGCGACGATTTGGCCTCAGGGCTAGGAGCGTCGAGCGCGGTTTGCCCGTTGGCAAACAAGCGAAGGCGCGACAACGCACTGGGGCCAAATCGTCCCGTCCCTGCGGGTTGTGCCCAAAATCGCCACTGGCGGCGTTACTTGCCTCGCCCATATTCTCGATATGGGCCACGGCAAGTGCCTTGCCACTGACGATTTTGGTCACAACGCATCTCACGAAATGATAGTTAACAGGCCCTAATGAATTCGCAGTTCCGATACGCCCTTGCCTACGGGAGCAACATCACCCGTCAGGCCGAGCGACAGGCGCCGGATGCGCGCAACCACCACACCACGCACTGCTGCATCAGGCAGGCTGTCGAGCCATGCGGTGAATCCGGGCAGGGGCCTTATCGAGAGCACGGATTGAATGTAATCGAACGATTACAGTGGGTCAAGCCAAGCTAAATTGTATTGGTGAAACGGGGGTAGGAATTAAATAAGTATATGTTTATAAACATTTATTTATGCATTGCTGAAATATATCCAAATCAGTATATTTCGCCCATCGACCCGGTTCGATTCCTTTAGCGCCAAATGAGCAAAGCCAAAATCGAGAGTTACGCCAGCGTTTGGGACGCCATTGCCGACACACCCGAGCAGGCGGCAAACCTGCGTGCCAGGGCTGAACTCATGCAGCAGATCGCTGCGATTGTGAAACAAAGCGGCTGGACCCAGACTGAAGCGGCCACGCGCTGTGGCGTAACCCAGCCTCGCATCAATGATCTGCTGCGCGGTCGTATTTCGCGTTTTTCACTGGATGCACTGGTCAATATCGCCACCGCGATCGGGCGTCGTGTTCACGTGGAACTTGAGCCGGCTTGAGTGCGTTATCAGCGTTTTCTGCTTTTGGTTTTTTTCCTGCCACTGATCTCTGCGCGATAGGCCGCAAGCCCGGCACGTCCGGCCTTGCCCATGTCTTCCAGCGTTTTTTTCCAGTGTTTACGGTGATCGCGCAGCGCGCCGACAATGGATTCGGCCACCACCAGGTTGCGGTACCACTTTGAATTCGCCGGCACGACGGTCCACGGCGCATGCGGGGCCGCGGTTCTGGAGATCGCATCTTCGTAGGCCTCGGTATATTCGTCCCAGTGGTCGCGTTCCTTCCAGTCGTTGGGATTGAGCTTCCACGCGGTTTCCGCTTCCTTCTCGCGTTCCAGTAGCCGTTCTTCCTGTTCATCTTTCGTGATGTGCAGGAAATACTTCAATACGATGGTGCCGTGTTCGGCCAGCAGCTCCTCGAAATCGCGGATGTGGCCGTAACGCTGCTGCCAGAGTTGTTTCGGCGCGAGATCGTGCACGCGCACCACCAGCACGTCCTCGTAATGCGAGCGGTTGAACAGCGCGAACTCGCCGCGCCGCGGCGCATGTTTATGCACGCGCCAGAGGAAATCATGTTCGCGTTCCTCAGCGGTCGGCACACCGAAGGAGGCGACGCTGACGCCGCGCGGATTCAGGCAGCCGGCGACATGTTTGATCGTGCCGTCCTTGCCCGCGCTGTCGCGCCCCTGCAGCACCACCAGCACGCTGTTGACCTTCGCGCCCCACATCGCATCCTGCAGGTCGAACAGTTCCCTGCCCAGCACGGCGAAACGTTTTTCCGCTTTGGCCTTGGTCATGCCTTTGGGCGGCTCGGCGGAGATGTCCTTGAGGCGGATTTTGCTGTTGGGTGTGGTGATCAGGGTTTTGGGCATGGTGGTTTTATTGCGATGACGTGAAGGTGTTGTGCGTATGTCTGCCTTAACGTAGAGCTAACCGGCGCTGCGCGGCTTTATCGCGCAGCGTCCAGCGACCGAAGGGAGCGAGGTTGAGCGCCAT
>JAIETP010000003.1 GCA_019744975.1 Burkholderiales bacterium | reverse complement strand
CTGGAGCTACGCCAAAAACTGGCTCTATCCATATCGGGGCGTGCCGCGCAAATATTTTCATCTATATCTCGGTGAGATCTGCTACCGTTTTAATCATCGAAAGCAAGACTTGAAACCCTTGTTACAGAAACTCTTGCGTCAAACATCCATGTCCAAAATCAAACCCATTTTGGTCCGTTTGGGCTAGGAATTACCAAAGTTTTTAAGAAGGGGACTTTTGCATTGGAAATTGAATGGAACAATAAAGACCCATTCTTCGATAGAGATTTGGAGAATTTCAAGAGGTTGCATGCTGATGGAGTTATATCTATTGGGGCAATCATCACTCGTGGTGAGTCTCTGCAAGATGGGTTGCGTGAATTGATTGAAAAGTTTGCTCGAAAAAACGATGTGAGTGGCATTGCTAAATTAGCGGACTTTTATACGCCGACTCCCAGACAAAAAGAGTTGATTGAAAAGGCGACCAAGTCCAAGGGTTCGTTTGAACAAGGTTGGGCTCATGCTTTTGTTTCGGATAAGTTTGGGGAGGCAACTACTCATTGGCGGAAGCTAGAGGATCGGGTGCATCGTGGAGTCGGAAATCCTTGTCCGCTTTTACTCATTGGAATCCCCAAGGAAGTGGTAGTAATTTAATTAACTCGGGAGCAGCTATTTATGGCCAAAATTTACAATCTTACAGAGCGAAATCCCTCGGAAGATTTGATTTATAAGGCGCAAGGTCCGTACACGACAATTTTGGCTGATCCGCCATGGCAATTTCAGAATCGAACGGGAAAAATGGCTCCTGAGCATAAGCGATTACTTCGGTATCCGACGATGGAACTCAAGGAAATTATGCAACTTCCGGTTCCTAAGCTGGCTGCAGCGAGGTCACATTTATATCTTTGGGTTCCCAATGCATTGCTACAAGAAGGCCTTAAGGTAATGGAGGCGTGGGGCTTTACGTATAAATGTAATCTGGTTTGGTACAAAATTCGAAAAGATGGTGGGCCGGATGGTCGAGGAGTCGGATTCTATTTCCGTAACGTCACTGAGCTAGTTCTTTTCGGCGTTCGAGGTAGTATGCGGACGCTAAAGCCGGGGCGGACGCAGGTGAATCTCTTTTCTACTAGAAAGCGTGAGCACTCGCGAAAACCTGACGAATTTTATGATCTTATTGAGGCATGTTCCCCGGGGCCGTACCTGGAATTGTTTGCGAGGTTTCGGCGCGATGGGTGGCATCAATGGGGCAATGAGGACGTGGAGAGTAATTCCGTGTATGGCGTTGCAAAGCGAAAGGCGCACGTTGATCCTCAATTGCGCCTTCTCCAAAGTCCCAAAGGGTATGGCAGGGGCTAGAGCAGAGAATGCTCGATAATTTGGCGAAAGGACTACTTTCGCTGTAATGCAGCTAATCGGTAGGGTTTGCCGTAGTACGGCTCGGCGTAAAATTTAATTACGCCGCAACCCGCTTCGGCCCACCCCGTCCCGCGGCCAGCGCCGCAATTTCCCGTACGTCCTTCGCATTCTCGAAATCCTGGATCGCCGCATACAGCCGCGCGACGTTGTCGGATGACAGTGCACGTGCGGCGCAGTTATCGAATTTTTCCTTGAGCCTGTCCGCCGGCAGCGGTTTGTCGACGCTGCGGCCCAGCGCCTGGGCGGTCTTGGTGCTGACCACACGGCCGTCGGTCATGGTGACCTTCACTTCCGCGCCGAAATGGTTGTCGGCGGGGAACTGCTCCGTGCTGTAGGTTGCGACGTGGATTTTCGGCAGGATGGCGCGCGTGGCCGGATCCTTCCAGTGGTCACCTTCGAAGTGTTCGAGTTTGACGAAACGGTCTTTCAGCGCACGCGCCAGCGTGTATTGCACGCTGAACTTGGCGTCGAGATAGGACTGCGGGTCCGGGCGGTTAGTGTGTTCGAGGCGTCGCGTGTGGGTCCAGGAGTCGATGCGCGCGACATTGTCCGGCGTCAGTTTGTATTTATGCACCAGTTCGATCATGCAGTCGATCGCCGGATGCGTACTGCCGCAGCAGGGGTAGGACTTGATCGCGATGCCGGGGCGGGTGATGTCCAGCGGATTGGCCCAGGCCGGGATCGCCTTGCCGGCGTCGTAGTTGCCGGCGCCGTTGAAGACTTCGAAATAACCCTGCTTGTGTTCAAAAGCCTTGTCGCCTGCGGTGAAGCCGTCACGCGCCAGGAGCGCTGCGAACAGGCCGCTCCTTGCACAGTGGCCGACATGCAGCGGTTTGGTCATGGTGCCGAAGTTGGATTTGACGCCGGCGGCGAGTGAGGCGGCGATCGACAGTGCGGTCGCGGTTTTTTCCTCGGAGAGTTTCAGCAGATGCGCGCAGGCTGCGGCGCCGCCGAACACGCCGATGGTCGTCGTCGGATGCCAGCCTTTGGTGTATTGGTGGAAGTTGACGACCATCGACAGTTTGCATTCGGTTTCAAAGCCGGCGACGTACGCAGCGATGAAATCTTTTCCGGTCGCGCCGGTTTCATCGGCCAGCGCAAACAGCGCAGGCAGGATGGGTACAGAGGGATGGCCACCCAGCGTGTTGTTGCAGTCATCAAAATCGAGGGCGTGTGAGGCGGTGCCGTTGATCAGCGCGGCGTCGAGTGCACCGACGCGTCGTGCGTGGCCGAATACCAGTGATGGTCCGCTGCTGGAGCCCGACACGCCGAGCACGATGCGCGTCGCGTCTTCCGCAGCGCCGGCGATGGTGACACCCACCGTGTCGAGGATGCCGACCTTGGCCCAGTGCACGGCATCTGCCGGCAGGGCGTCATACTGCAAGTTATTGATTTTATTGGATAATTCTGTGGCGAAGGTCATGGTCATTCTCCTCTGCGGCAGCGAGCCCGCTCAGTGCGGCCCGCGCGGATCGGTGGCGGAAGAGAGTGGGAGTCGAACCCACACAGGACCGCTCGCGGCCCCTACCGGGTTTGAAGTCCGGCCGCCCCACCGGGAGCGATTCCCTTCCATCGTTGCAAGCGCCATTGTAAGGCGGCACGGTGCGCCTGCGAAATGGTGTTCCAGACTGTGGTGACGTCATCATTGGTGGCGTGGCGATTGGTGGAGAGGGACGGGGGCGTTATACTTTTGCCGCTTTCACAAATCCAATAACTGGAGGAGATCATGAATAAGTTGCGTTGTTTTGCCTTGATGCTGGCGGGTGCATTGGCGGCCTCGCCGCTGGTGTCGCAGGCTGCGGGTTATCCGGATAAACCGATCGAAATGATCGCTGCAGGCAGTGCCGGCGGCGGGCTGGACCTGACCGCGCGTGCGATGGAAACGGCATTGCGCGAGGCCAAGCTGTTCCCTGAAACCTTTGTCATCAAAAACGTCGGCGGCGCCGGCGGCAATGTGGCCCGGGCTCAGGTTCACCAGAAAAAAGGCGACGGCCATGTGCTGTATGTCGAATCCAACCGCATTTACGTCAACCGCATTGTCGGCACGACGCCGCTGACGCACAACGATGTGACGCCGATCGGCCGGCTGATCACCGAATACGTGGCCTGGGTGGTGCGCGCCGATTCGCCGTACAAGTCGCCCAAGGACATCCTCGATCTGCTGAAGAAGAATCCGGAAGCGGTGACCTTCGGCGTCGGCACGGTGCCGAGCAATGACCAGATGAACATCCTGCGTCCGGTGATGGCCTCCGGTATTGATCCGAAAAAAATCAAGGTGGTGTCCTTCAAAAGCGGCGGCGACCTGATGATCCAGCTGTTGGGCGGCCATGTGCCGGTGATCTCGACCGGCCTGTCGGAAGCGATCGAGCAGGTGAAGGCCGGCAAGGCGCGGGTGATCGCGGTGTCTGCCCCCAATGCCTTGCCGGGCGATCTGGCCAAGGTGCCGACCTGGCGTTCGCTGGGCATCGATGTTTCGATCCTGCACTGGCGTGGTGTGTTTGCGCCGCCGGGTATTTCGAAGGAGGTGATTGCGTACTGGGACAAGGCACTGGGCCAGATGGCCAAAAGCGAGGCGTGGAAAAAGCAGCTGGAAAAACACGGCTGGTTTGATGCCTATGCCGACTCGGCGACCTTCAAAAAAGACCTGGACGCGGAAGAGAAGGTCTATACCGAAATCCTGACCGATCTCGGCATGGCGAAGGGCCTGAAAAAATAAGCAGGCTGAAAATACAGTCTGGGTTTAACGTAAAACCGCCGGTTCAAACCGGCGGTTTTTTTATGGCCTGCGCGCTGCGTTGAGCAGCACCGGCGTAACTTCAACCGTGTTTTTCCCATCTGTCAGCCACACTGTGCCGTCCTGCACCGTGCATTGCAGTTGCATCGTGCGCTGCGCCAGTGCCGCCATGGCCTGGGTCGCGGCCTGCGGCAGTTCAATGACCGTCAGGTTGTCGGGGCGGGCGAGTCCGGACTGGACATCCTGCCACCAGCGTTCAGTGCCGCGGCCGTAGGCGTAGATGCGTACTTGCGTGGCGCGGCCGCAGGCTTTGCGCACGGCTTTTTCGTCGGGCAGACCGACTTCGATCCAAAGCTGGATCGCACCGGTGAGGTCTTTTTCCAGGACATCGGGTTCGTCTTCGCTGCTGAGGCCCTTGCCGAAGCTGAGGGCCTCGCTGGCGTTCAGCGCAAATGCCAGCAAGCGCGCCATCATGCGTTCATCGGTTTCCGAGGGATGGCGTGCCAGCACCAGCGCATGGCTGGCGTAATAACCGCGGTCCATGTCGGTGACGGTCAGGTCGATCTTGAAGATGGTTGCGTTGAGCGCCATGAACTGGTTAAGTACTGCGATGCTTGATAAAGATGAAGTAAATGCTGCAACCCGCAACTGGCTGGAGAAAGCGGTGATCGGCCTCAACCTGTGTCCGTTTGCGCGCGCAGTATACGCCGGTGACCGCATCCGTTATGTCGTCAGCGATGCGACGACACTGGAGGCGCTGCTGGAGGTGCTGGCGGCCGAACTGGAATTGCTGGCCGAAACGGATGAGAACAAAACCGAAACCACACTGCTGATCCACCCGCTGGTGCTGGGCGATTTCCTCGAATACAACGATTTTCTTGAACTGGCGGATGCGCTGGTCGAGGAGCTCGAGCTGGATGGCCAGTTGCAGGTGGCGAGTTTTCATCCGCAGTACCAGTTTGCCGAAACCGAGCCTGACGACGTCACCAACTGCAGCAACCGTTCGCCCTATCCGACGCTGCATCTGCTGCGCGAATCCAGCGTGGAGCGCGCGGTTGCCGCGCATCCGGACACCGAGCAGATTTACCGCGACAACATCAAAACCCTGCGCCAGCTTGGCCGTGAGGGTTGGGACAGGCTGGACGTCGAAGCCCCGAAAAAGCCCTGAAACAGACGGCGCTTATTTCAGGCGTGCAGCCACCGCTTCTGCGGCACGTCGTGCTTCCGCCATCGCATCCTCCAGGCTGCCACCGCAGCCGCTGCGCACCGCACCGACGGCCCACAGCCCGCTGACCGAAGTTTCCAGCGCGTCGCCGGTGGCGACAAAACCGTTGGCATCGCGTTTGACGTCTGCAGGCAGGAAATCGCTGTTCGGTTTCAGGCCGATGTAGGCGAAAACCCCCGCACAGGGGATTTCCTCGCTGCCGGCACCGTTCTTGATGCGAATTTTCTCGACCATCTGCCCGCCGAGGATGGCTTCCACCGTGGTGCCGAAACGGGTTTCGATCTTGTCATTGCCCTGGATCTGGTCGATGAAGCGCTGCTGCGCGCTGAACGCCGTGCCGCGATGGATGATGTAAACCTTGCCGCAATAGTGGGTCAGCACCTGCGCTTCCTGCAGCGCGGAGTCGCCACCGCCGATCACGGCGACGGTTTCATTCTGGAACATCGGGC
Source organism: Burkholderiales bacterium (assembly GCA_019744975.1). Taxonomy (GTDB): domain Bacteria; phylum Pseudomonadota; class Gammaproteobacteria; order Burkholderiales; family SG8-41. Next base: position 248,360 of record JAIETP010000003.1, on the reverse strand, counting down.
CGTCGCAATCAGCGCATTTCGATACGCCGCGGCCTTCGAATTCGGTCTCACCGGGAACGCCCAGCAGTTTCAGGCTGGCGCCGCTGGCGACGATGACCTGGCGCGCGCGGTAGCTGCCGCCGCTGGTGGTGACGCTGAAGCCGCCGTCGGCGGCGGCGAGGGCCGTGACCGGTTCCTGGATGCTGGTGACGCCGGCCTCGGCATTGGCCTGGGTCATTTCCGCGGCAAACGCAGCACCGCCGGCTTCGCCGCCGGGTGGTGCGGGATCGAGTTCATTCACATTGAGTACGAGGCCGCCGAAGATCTGCTGCTCAAAAGTGGCGGCGCTCAGGCCCAGTTTTGCGAGTGTGTTGGATGCGGTGAGACCGGCGATGCCTTCGCCGATCACGATGACGTCAAATGCGCTGGTGGTCATACGAATGTTCTCTTTCAATAACGTTTGTTGCGGAAAGGGGGGCGTTGCTGCGGTTTTTGTTGTTGCTGAGGCTTCGGTGCAGCGCCGGGTGCGGGCGGCGGGGCTGGTTCGGCTGCACCCAGGATGGGCACAAAATCCTTGCGCATCTTGCGTGCGTCACCGACACGCTGGGTGATGGTGAGTCCGTCAAGGGTTTCGAGGATTTCAATGGCCAGCGTGCGGCCGATGCCGGTGGCGTCGCGATACTGCGCGGCGGTGAACAGGCCGTTGGGCTGTTTGGCGTGTACGGCCTGTGCAGTCGCCGCCAGTACGGCCATGGTGGACTTGAGGTAAAAGCGCTCGGCGCCGACCTTGTGCAGGTTGCCGGCTTTCATCTGGCGGTAGAGAAAATCCTTGAGAATGGCGTCTTTCAGTTTCAGTTGCGGTGCGAGTTCCTTCAGCGGCGGCGGATTGAATCCTGCCGCGGTCAGTACCGGCTGTACGGTTTCCCACAGTTTGACGTCGGCGCTGTTGGCGGTCGTGTCATGGCCGGGTTTGCGCACCAGAGAACTGTGGATTTCGATCTTGCGCTGGTCGGCGAGCAGGCGCAGCACGTGGCCGAAAGCATCGGCGTCGAGTTCCAGCGCCAGCGCGGCGTGCAGGGTTTCGATTTCCATGCCGGGGGCCTGCGGTTGCGCCTGGTGGAAAGCCAGCACTTGTTTGGCAGCGGCCTCCTGCAATGTGGTCAGGCGGGCTTGTGTGACCGCGATGCGGTGTTCCTTGCCCAGCGGTACCAGTCCGGCTTTGATGTAAGCGGCAGCCGCAATGTCCGGCAGCAGATTGAAAATCGCCGCGAAGTGGGCGAGGTCGACCGGGTGTTTGTCATTGGCTGCCAGCGCGGCCAAGGCCGTGACGTGATCGGCTGATTCCAGTGCGTTGAGCGTGGCGTCGCGCGTCTTGCTGCGCCGTACCGCAGGCGGCAGCGGATCGATGATGGTGCCGCCACCGATGGTGCGGGCTGATGACTGGTCGCGCAGGATGAAGCGGTCGCCATGTAATGCCGACACCGGTTCATCCAGCACCAGTTGCGCGATGCCGCCGCTGCCCGGCGCCAGTTCTTCGCCGCGGCGCAGCGACACACGCGCAGTGACATCTGCCGTGGCGAGATGCAGGTGGACGGGGGTCCAGTGTTTCAGCGCGCGGATTTCGGCGGGCAGCACGCTCAGGCGTACGTCGAGTTTGCGCGTCGGACGGTGGATCGCGGCAGCCATCACCCAGTCACCGCGGCGTACCGAATCGACATCGGTGCCGGTCAGGTTCAGCGCGCAGCGTTCACCGGCACGCGCCCGTTCCGCGGACTTGCCGTGGATCTGGATGCCGCGCACACGCACTTCAATGCCGGCCGGTGAAATCACCAGCTTGTCGCCGGTGCTCACCGTGCCGTTGAACACCGTGCCGGTGACGACAGTGCCGCTGCCGGCGATGCTGAATGCGCGGTCGATGGCGTAACGCAGGTGCTGGCCTTCGGCGCTGCGCAGGTTTTTTGCAGCGGCTTCGCGCAGCAGCAGTGTTTTTAATTCAGCCATGCCGGCGCCGCTGACCGCGGATACCGGGTGGATGATGGCGCCGGCAAGGTTGGTGTTAGCCAGTAACGCCTGCACCTGCGCGCGCACTTCATTGATGCGTGCGGCATCGACGCGGTCGGCCTTGGTGATGATCGCGGCACCACGGCGGATGTGCAGCAGGTCGAGGATCTGCAGGTGTTCGATGGTCTGCGGCATTACGCCGTCGTCGGCGGCGACGATCAGCAGCGCGAAATCGATGCCCGATACGCCGGCCAGCATGTTGCGGATGAAACGTTCATGGCCCGGCACATCGACAAAACCGATCAGCCCGCCGTCATCCAGCGGCAGATAGGCGAAACCGAGGTCGATCGAAATGCCACGCGCCTTTTCTTCGGGCAGGCGATCGGTATCGGTGCCGGTCAGGGTTTTGACCAGCAAAGTCTTGCCGTGATCGATGTGCCCCGCGGTGGCTACAATCATGAAAAACCAATCAAATTCAAATACATTGAGCCACAGAGGACACAGAGAACACAGAGGAGGAAAAAATCAAAAAACAGGAGTGATTTCATATGCAGGGAGTTCATCGTGTTTGTGCTTTTCTCTGTGAACTCTGTGTCCTCTGTGGCTAAAAGCCTTTGACCTTGAGCTGTCCAAGCTGCGCGACAAACTCGTCTTCGTGATCCAGGCAGCGCAGGTCGAGGACGAAGGCGCCGTCCTTGATGTGGCCGATCACCGGCACCGGCAGTGCGCGGAAGGCGGTGGCGAGTTTGCCGACATTGCCTTTTTTGCCGGACGGCGACATGGCCAGTCCGCTGCTGGGCAATGCATCCACCGGCAGCGCGCCGCTGCCGATCTGGCTTTTGCAGGCGGTAATTTCGACGCGCCAGGCTTCACCCAGAGCCGCGGTCACTTGCGGCAACACGCGCGCGGCCTGCGCGGCGATGTCATCCGCCTTGCGCGTCAGCAGCCGCAGCGCAGGCAGTTCTTCGTGCAGCCGCTCCGGATGCAGGTACAGGCGCAACACGGCGTCGAGCGCGGTCAGCGTCAGTTTGTCGAGGCGCAATGCGCGTTTCATCGGATTTTTCGCGATGCGCGCCATCAGATCGCGGCGTCCGACCAGCAGTCCGGCCTGCGGTCCGCCGAGCAGTTTGTCGCCGCTGAAGGTGACGACGTCGGCGCCGTGGGCCAGGGTTTCACGCGGCGTCGGTTCGTGCGGCAGGCCGTATTGTTCGAGGTCGATCAGTGTCCCGCTGCCGAGGTCGACGATAAAGGGCAGGTCGTGTTCATGCGCGAGTTTGGCAAGATCAGCTTCGGGCACCGTGGCGGTGAAACCCTGCACCACGTAATTGCTGGTGTGCACCTTCATGATCGCCGCAGTGCGCGGCGTGATGGCTTCGGCAAAGTCTTTCAGGTGGGTGCGGTTGGTGGTGCCGACTTCGACCAGTTTGACGCCGGCCCGCGCCATGATGTCGGGGATGCGGAAGGCGCCGCCGATTTCGATCAGTTCGCCGCGCGACACCAGCACTTCGCGCTTCAGCGCCAGCGTGTTCAGCGCGAGATAGACCGCGGCGGCGTTGTTGTTGACGGCAACCGCCTTTTCGCCGCCGGTCAGCTGTTTCAACCAGCGCTCGACATGGCTGTCGCGTTCGCCGCGTCCGCCGGTGTCGAGCTCGAATTCGAGATTGACCGGCCGGGTCATCGCCGCCATGACCGCTTCGGCGGCGGACTTCGGCATCACTGCGCGGCCGAGGTTGGTATGCAGCACGGTGCCGGTGAGGTTGAAAACGGGTTTCAGCGACGGTGCCGCACCCTCCTGCAGGACGCTACTGCAGGACTGCAGGAAAAGTTCTTCGTTCCAGGCGGCGTCGGGTTGCGCCAGCCGCTCGCGCTCGGTGTCGAGCGCGCGGCGCAGGATTTCCGTTACGCGGCTGCGGCCGTGTGCAGCGATGAGCGCCGCGACCGCAGCACTGCCGAGCAGGCGATCCACCGAGGGCAACGCGCGACGCGCGGCGGCGGCAGGATTCACCATGGCGGCGGGGCCGGATGGCGGCGGGCAGGGGTCATGCGCGGGAGGTCCTCGGGAGCGGAGAGGGGCTGAGAGCGCAGTTTATCGTAACTGTGCGGACGCGTGCTATGTTGGCCATCCACCCCCTGCGGCAATCAACTGTGGCGGGGCACGCCGGGTTGTGCTGGCAATGGCATGTTTCTTGCGTTTGTTTTTTGGGCTTCTTGATCTTGTATCCTGAAGTCAACTTTGAACCGGCGTCGCGTAAGTACTTCAGGCTGTGCGGTGTTGTCCATGATGAAACGATGAATAAACAGGAGCAGTACAATGAAAAAACGCGTGATTCGATTGCTGGGTGCCGTGGTAATGGTGGTGGTCGCCGGGTCTGCTGTTGCGCAGTCCTGGCCTAACCGCTCGGTACGACTGATCAGTCCGTTTGCTCCGGGTGGCGGCGCGGATATCACGTCGCGGGCCTTGGCGCAGAAATTGACCGTGGCGCTGGGGCAGCAGGTGATTGTCGACAATCGCGGCGGCGCAGGCGGCATGCTGGGCGTTGATCTGGCCGCGAAATCACCGCCTGATGGTTATACCTTTGTGCTGGGAACGATCGGACCCATCGCCATCAATCCGAGCCTGCTGAGCAAGATGCCGTACGATCCGCTGAAGGATCTGGCGCCGGTATCCCAGGCCGCGGTGGCGGTCAATGTGCTGGTGGTGCATCCGTCATTGCCGGCCAAATCGGTCAAAGAACTGGTGGCGATTGCCAAGGCGCGGCCCACGGACCTCAATTACGGCTCGTCAGGGTCGGGCGCGGCGGATCACCTGGCCGGTGAACTGTTCAATGCCATGGTCAAGGTGAAAATGACGCATATCCCGTACAAAGGCGGAGCGCCGGCGATGCTCGACCTGGTTTCGGGCAATGTGCAGCTGGTGTTCTCGACATTGTCCACGGCGACTGCAGCCATAGACGGTGGCAAGGTCAGGCCGCTGGCGGTGGCCGGCAGTAAACGTTTCGAGGGCATGCCCGACCTGCCGACGATGTCGGAGGCCGGTCTGAAAGGTTTTGAGGTCAACAACTGGTACGGCCTGTTCGCGCCCGCAGGCACCGCCAAGGACATCATTGCGCGGGCCAATGCGGAAACCGTCAAGGCGCTGGCCGCGCCCGATGTGAAAAAACGCCTGATGGATGCCGGCATCATCGCCACCTCGAGTTCGCCGGAAGCGTTCTCGACCTACATTCGTGCCGAAACCGCGAAATGGGGCAAGGTCATCAAGGATGCGAACATCAAGGGCGATTGAGTTCAGCTTGAGGCGCGCTGCACCCAGCGCGCCGCTGCGAAGAGCAGGCGGTCATTGTTGCGGCGGGCGATCAGCTGGGCGCCGACCGGCAATCCATTGGGGCCTTTGAACAACGGCAGCGTGACCGCCGGTACATGCATGCTGGTCCAGATGGCGCAGAACGAGGCGTTGCCCGTCGCATGCAGCCCCAGCGGTGCTTCGCCGGCGGCGGCCGGCGTGAGCAGCACGTCGTAGTCCGCCATGAGGTCATCAAACACCAGTCGCTGTTGTTCGAGGAAATCGCGCGCATCCCGGTAGGTTTCGTAGCTGCAGTCCAGCCCGTCGCGGATCCGGTTGTTGCGCAGCCGCTCGCTGATCATGTCCCAATGGTGGTCGATTTCCCAAGCGCGGTTGCGGGCGAATTCAAAACTGGATATCCAGCGGTGCGCGTCTTCAATGCGTGAAAACTCCGCGGGCAGTTTGACGTCCGAGACGCTTGCGCCGGCCTGCGCCAGCCGGCTCGCGCAGGTTTCAAGCAGCCGCTGCGTTTCGGGTTCGCACTGGTCCCAGATGTGGGTGCGGCAGAAACCGATGCGCGGCGCCGTGTTGTCAGCGGGCAGCGCCAGCGGCGTGACGCCGAGCAGCACATCGCGGTACAAGGCGACATCCTCGACGCTGCGTGCAATCAAGCCCAGCGTGTCGAGAGAGCCTGACGCCTCCATCACGCCGGCACAACGCAGGTCGCCCCAGGTCGGGCGGTAACCGACTGAGCCGCAAAATGCCGCCGGGCGGATGGTCGAGGCCGTGGTCTGCGTGCCCACGGCCAGCGGTACCATGCCCGCGCCGACGGCAGCGGCCGAACCGCTCGACGAACCGCCGGGAGTGCGCTCTGGATCAAACGGATTCCTGGTTTTGCCCGGGAAAAAATTGGCAAACTCGGTGGTTACGGTTTTGCCCATGATCAGGCCGCCGGCGCGGCGGGTGAGCGCGACACAGGTGGCGTCGATGCGTGGCCGGTGCCCCTTGTGGATGGGTGTGCCGTATTCAGTCGGCATGTCGCTGGTATCGATGATGTCCTTGATGCCCACCGGTACGCCCTGCAGAGCCCCGATGGTGCCGCGTTTGTCGAGTGCGCGCGCCTGTGCCAGAACCAGTTGTGGATCGAGAAAATGCCAGGCTGCAACCTGCGGTTCGCGTCCGGCGATGTACTCAAGGCAGGACTCCGCGACGGCGACGGCCGTGGTTTTGCCGGCGGCAATGGCGCTGACAATTTCCGTGGCGGTGAAATGATGCAGGGGTTTGGCGGGCATGGGGGTTGGGCCGTGGAAGGATGATCTCGTCCGAGTATCTCCGGAGGGCAAAGTGTCAGTCAATTGTCGTCGTACATGATCTGCGCGGGTTTGCACTATCATGGTGCTGCAACATGGCCGGATGCACCACCGGGCGGTGCGCATTGAGCGAACCCCGGGGTGCGCAGTTGCAGCGGCGGCGGTTGTTGGCAGGGTTATTGCTAGATGATCCCTGAAGATTGTTTACCGGAGAATCCTGATGCAAAAAAAATTCTTGCAGTTGTTGCTGGCCGTGTTCATGTTGCCGCAGATCACCCATGCCGCTCAGGGTGAGTATCCCGAGCGTCCGATCCGACTGATCATTCCCCAGGCGACCGGCGGCGGTTCCGACACCATCGGCCGCTATATGGCACAACGCCTTGGTGATGCCCTGGGACAGAACATTGTTGTCGACAATCGTCCGGGTGCCGCCGGCATGCTGGGTGCGTTGATGGTCAAGGACGCCGTGCCCGATGGTTATACGATGCTGCTGTGCGCGATTGACACCATCACCGCGCCTCTGGTGGCGCAGCACAAGACGCTGGACGGCGTGCGCGATTTCACGCCGGTCACGCAGCTTGCGCAATCACCGAACATCTGGCTGGTGGGTTTGTCGTTTCCGGCGAAAACCATGAAGGAATTCGTGGCGGCGGTAAAAGCAAAACCGAGGCAGATTGATTACGCGTCGTCGGGGATCGGCAGCATGCAGCACTTGGGGGCGGAGTTGCTGAACAAGATGGCCGGCATCCAGCTCAACCATGTGCCTTACAAGGGCGGTCCGCCCGGGCTGGTGGATGTCATGGCGGGCCGGGTGCCATCGATCCTTTCCGGCACGCAGGGGGCGTTGCCGCACATCAAGGCCGGCAAGATCCGCGCGTTGTCTGTCACCACGCTGAAGCGCCTGCCGGCATTGCCCGAAATACCCACCGCTGCAGAAGCGACCGGCATCAAGGATTACGAGGCGACCAACTGGCAGGGTTTCCTGTTTCCGGCCGGCGCGCCCAAAGCCGTGGCCGAGCGGGTTTCGGCTGCTGCTGTCGGGATACTCGGCGCTCCCGCAACGCGTACCCGGCTTGATGAACTGGGTTATCTGCCCTCGGGCATGACGCCGGCACAGATGGCGACAATGATGGCGGCAGAAAAGAAACGCTGGACCGCGCTGATCCGCGACGCCGGGATCAAGGCTGAATAACCGGACGCATGAAAGTCGGCTGGAATCGCCGGTGGGGGCGCCTTGCCCGCGCCGATAAACTATAATTTTGTCATGACCTCCAAACGTAAAACTGTCCGTTCCCGAGCCGCGCCCCGTGGTTACCTGCGCAGTGACTCGGCGCTGGTGGACGCCGGCGGCTCGTGGGGTGCCGTCGTCGGTGCCGGTGAACTGCTGCGTTTCGTCGACCTTGAGGGCCAGCAGGCCGTCGATTTTCTCTGCTACAACGCGGTTGATACGCGGGACCGCTACAACGCCGCCAACACCATGAAAATGGCGGAAAACCTGTTTCTGAATACGGGAACGGTGTTGTATGGCGAATATGCGACGCCGCTGATGAAAATTGTCGCCTCCAGCTGTCCCGACCACGACACCATCGGCGGCTGCTGCAGTGCCGAGATGAATTTCCTGCGTTATGGCAAACGCACCCACAGCTGCCGCGCGAATTTCCTGCACGAGCTGACCAGGTTCGGCATGGGCGAGTCCGATATCGTGGCCAATGTGAACTGGTTCATGAGCGTGCCGATCGGGCGCGGCGGTCACATGGCGATCTCGGACAGCCCGTCGCGGCCCGGTGACTATGTCGATGTCGAGGCGTTGACCGATGTCGTCGCGGTGATTTCCAATTGTCCGCAGAAATACAATCCGGCCTGCGGTTACAACCCGACGCCGGTGCTGGTGGAAACCTATAAACCGGTCCGCGCACGGCGCGGCCGTTAGCAGTTTTTGTCCTGATCACAGCGAGGAATTTCATGCCGATCAAGCGCGGTAATCCCCCGGGCATGAAAAATGTCCGGGCCACGGTGTACAACCATTTTGTCCGGGTGGATCAGCCGAAGAGCCTGATTTTTGTTTCCGGGCAGGTTTCGCGCGACGACGACGGTAATGTTGTCGGCGGTGCGAGCATGCTGGAGCAAACCCGGCAGTGTTTGCGCAACATCGAAAAAAGCCTCGAGGCTGCCGGTGCGTCCTTGTCCGACGTGGTCTGGACGACGGTGTACACCACCGACATGCGCGAGTTCAGGGAGATCATTGTCGCGCGCGAGGAATTTTTCAAAACCAACCTGCCAACCAGCACCATGGTTGAGGTCAACCATTTCACCCAGCCGGAACTCAAGGTCGAAATCCAGGCCATAGCCGCAATCTGAGCGGACCTTGCGGCATAAAAAACGGCGCCTGCGGGAGCCGTTTTAAGTTATTGATTTTAAACGATTATTTTTGTAACTATTCCCAGAGCCTCTCGGGCAGCGGCAAACCCGCAAGCTGTTCCGGCGTCAGCGGCCGGTCGGGGATGATGCCCAGCCGTTCCAGCACTGCGGCGAGTTGCCGGCCGTGCTGTGCGCTGTGCCAGGTCGAACGTTCGTAGAGCATGTAGACGGGTTGCATGCCGAAGAAGGTCTTGATTTTCTGCTGGCAGGACTTGTCCTCAAGCTTGTTCCACCAGTTCTCCAGCCGCGCAATGATGGTATCGCCGTAGCGCGCGATTTCGTCGCCGGTCATGAACTCGCCGTCTTTCGGCGGCACGTTGGCGAGCTGCACCGCGTATTCGACGCCGCCCTCGACGGATTCGAGGAAGGCTTCACCGATGCGGAAAATGTGATGGCACATCAGGCGGATCGAGCGGTCGCGGTTGGGGATCACGCGTTCCGTCAGTTGCGCATCGGGAAGCTGGCGCATCAGCCGCTGTGCGGTGCGCAGCACCATCACCCAGCGTTTGACCAGCTCTTCCGGCGGCAACGGCTTGTGGCCGGTGCCCTGCAGGCCGACAAACTCCGCGACATCTTCGAGGTTCTGGCCGAACACGAACTGTTCGCCCTTGGCGACGACGGGGACATTGCGCACACCAAACTTCAGCAGGCGTTCACGGCCCTGCGGATCGTTCAGTACGTCGATGGCGACGAAATCAATTTTTTTGCGCGAAAGAAACTCTTTCGCCCGGAGGCAGCTGCTTCACCCAGGCTGGGTAAAGAGGATGAACTGTTCGTTGGCGCCCATATGTGTGACCCTTTTGTGCGGCGTTGAGTGTGAGCGGCAAGACTAACGGGCAGTGGCGTTGGGCGTCAAGGTTCGCGATGTTATAATCCGCGCGCTTTTTACCCCGCAACTTATCCCGCAACATCGCCTCGCAACATAGCCCGTAAAAATCCATATGATGAAGCTGATCGGGACTGCCACCAGCCCCTATACCCGCAAGGTGCGCGTCGTCCTTGCCGAAAAACGCATGGAATGCGAATTTGTTGTCGATGCGCCGAATACCGATAACAGCACGGTCACCAGCTACAATCCGCTGGGCAAAATACCGGTGCTGGTGCTGGATGACGAGAGCACCTTGTTTGATTCGCGGGTGATCGCCGAGTACCTGGACAATGCCAGCCCGGGCAACCGGCTGATTCCGGAGGAGAAACGTCCGCGCATCCAGGTGCGGCGCTGGGAGGCGCTGGCCGACGGCTGCACCGATGCCGCGGTGGCGGTGGTGATGGAAAAACGCCGGCCGGCGGAGCAGCAGTCGCAGGATTGGATCGCGCGCCAGCAGGGCAAGGTGGATCGCGCGCTGCAGATGATGGCCGACGATCTTGCGGCGAAAACCTGGTGCACCGGCGACTTTTTCACGCTGGCCGACATTGCCGTCGGCAGTTGCCTGGGCTGGATGGAGCTGCGCCTGCCCGATCTGCCGTGGCGGCGCAATCATCCGAACCTGGCGCGTCTCGCTGACAAGCTCGCGCAGCGCCAGTCTTTCCGCGATACGGTTCCCGCCTGACCACGGCCAACCCGTCAGTCGTTGCTGAACGGTTGCGTATCCGGCGGGCAACTGGTGTCGAGTGACACCGTCTGCGCCTGGCGTGCGGACTGGATGATGCCGCCGCCGATGCAGACGCGGCTTTCGTAGATCACCACCGACTGGCCGGGCGTCACCGCCCACTGGTTCTCGGCAAATTCCACCACGCATTGTTCCGGCGCCGTCGATGACAGCGAACACGCGGCATCCTTTTGCCGGTAACGCGTCTTGGCGCTGTACACCCACTGCGTGTGCGGCGCCTCGCCGCTGATCCAGTTCAGGTTGACGGCGGTCAGCTGGTCGGCGAGCAGCAGTTGGTGGTCATGGCCCTGCACCACCACAAGACGATTGTTTTCCATGTCCTTGTGCGCCACATACCAGGCATCACCGTCGCCGTTGCGGGTGCCGCCGATGCCGAGGCCCTGGCGTTGCCCCAGGGTGTAGAAGGTCAGTCCCATGTGTTTGCCGACCCTGACGCCTTCCGGGGTGACGATGTCGCCGGGATTCGCCGGCAGGTAACGGTTGAGGAATTCGCGGAACGGGCGTTCGCCGATGAAGCAGATGCCGGTGGAATCCTTCTTGTCGTGGTTGGGCAGGCCTTCGCGGCGCGCGATCTCGCGCACGTCGCGTTTGTACAGCCCGCCCAGCGGAAACCAGGTTTTGGCCAGTTGCTGCTGGTTGAGGCGGTAGAGGAAATAACTCTGGTCCTTGCTGCCGTCTTCGGCCTTCAGCAACTGGTGCAGGCCGTCGACTTCGCGCACCTGGGCGTAATGGCCGGTGGCGATGCGGTCGGCGCCCAGCGACATGGCATGGTCGAGGAAGGCCTTGAACTTGATTTCGGCGTTGCACAGAACATCGGGATTGGGCGTGCGGCCGGCCCGGTATTCGCTGAGGAATTCGCTGAATACGCGATCCTTGTACTCGGCGCTGAAATTGACCGCCTCAATGTCGATGCCGATGCGGTCGGCGACGGCAACCGCGTCGATCAGGTCCTGGCGCGAGGTGCAGTGTTCGTCAGTGTCGTCGTCTTCCCAGTTTTTCATGAACAGGCCGACGACCTCGTGGCCCTGCTGTTTGAGCAGCAAGGCGGCCACCGACGAGTCAACGCCCCCCGACATGCCGACCACAATTTTTTGTTTGCGTGCCATGATTCTAGGAATGATGATGCAGCACTTCCAGTGGGTGGCGCCGACCCGCCAGGTAATCATCGACACATTGCATCAGCAGCGGGCTGCGGTGTTTTGCGCGACAGGAGCGGATTTCGGCAACCGGCATCCACAGCGCGCGCAGGATGCCGGTGTCGAGCGTCCGACCTGCGTCATGATCCGAGAGTTCCCCGGCAAAGGCGAACCGGAGGTAGGTAGTGCCGGATGCCGCCTGATGGTATTGGTAAACGCCGATCAGTGCGGACGGCGTGAAGCGCCAGGCCGATTCTTCCAGCGTCTCGCGGATCACGGCGTCCACCAGGGATTCGCCCGCTTCGAGATGGCCCGCAGGCTGATTGTAGCGGACGCCATCTGCCGTCTGCTCCTCGACCAGCAGGAACGCGCCACCCCGTTCAACGACGGCGGCGACGGTGACGTTGGGTTTCCACTGGCTGGTTTTGTCGTTCATGCCGGTATTTTATCGCCAGCGGCTTAGGCCTCAAAAAAAGAAAAGGCAGGGCACCAGCCCCGCCTTTTCAATGATGCTGGAAATTACTGCTTTATTTCTTTTTGCAGTCTTTATGGTCTTTGTTTTTTGCGTCCTTGCAGTCCACTTTGGCATCAGCAGCAAACACCGGAGCAGCGGACACGACCGAGAACATTGCGGCAAATGCGATTGCGAGCAGTTTCTTCATGTTTCCTCCCTTGGTGATTAGACTGCCCCGGCCGGTTGCCGGCCGGGGGCTCTGGGTGAGCGGCGCCACATTAGCGCATGCCCCTATAAATGACAACTGGGTAGGGCGGGGGGCGGAACGTCCTTTTGGGCGGGGAAGGGGTGAAAAAGGGCGAAAAAAAGGCAGGGCGCAAGCCCTGCCTTTTTAGAGAACCGAAAAATTACTTCTTGTCGGCTTTTTTCTCGTCTTTCTTGGCTTCTTTTTTCGGCTCTTCTTTCTTCATTTCTTTCTTCGGCTCTTCTTTTTTCGCATCAGCGGCGATCGCCGGGGCAACAGCAACGGAGGCGAAAGCGGCGGCGATGATGGCGGCAAACAGTTTGTTCATAATTTCCTCATTAATGGTTGATCAACCAGGCCTTTTGGCCTTTGACCGAAAAGCCGGTCAAGCGCCAATAACGGGCGGGATTACAGTCGGTTGACAGTCTGGCGTAAGTTTTGTCGATTAAAGGTGCAATAAAGGCTAAGGGTTCAGTTTTTCCGGGTTGGGGGCCCGGTGTGGCGCCTGCTTGCGGTGCTGCCGGAGACGGTCTTTTTCTATAACCATATGATTTAATTAAATAATTTAGAGTCTGCGCTTTTCCAGGCCCCTGGCGCGATTCCCGCCAAGGTCCACGGGCCGACACTGTGACGGATCAGCCGCAGGGTCGGGAAACCGGCGGCAGCGGTCATATGCCGGACTTGGCGGTTGCGGCCTTCGCGGATGGTTATTTTCAGCCAGGTCGTGGGAATCTTCTGGCGGAAGCGAACAGGGGGCACCCGCGGCCATAACCAGTCTGGTGGCGCGACCAGTGTGACTTCCGCCGGCCGGGCGCGGTAGTCGCTCAGCTGGATGCCCTTTCGTATGGGCGCCAGTGCGGCATCCCCGGGCGCGCCCTCAACCTCAACAAAATAGGTTTTCGGCAGTTTGTGCCGGGGATCGGTAATCCGGTGCTGCAAATCCCCGTCACCGGTCAGCACGACCAGTCCTTCGCTGTCGGTATCCAGCCGTCCTGCCGGGTAGACGTCGGCGATCGGCACAAAATCCTTCAGTGTCGGGTGATTGCCCGAAGGCGTGAACTGGCAGATCACCCCGTAGGGTTTGTTGAGCAGAATGACCTGTGCTGGCATGGCTGGATTGTACGGAAAAAGGCCCCGCCGAGACGGGGCCCTTTTTGCTGCCGCTTGTTGCTGCGTTTACGCGGCGACGCCGGCTTCGATGCTCTTGTTAACCGCCTTGGTCAGTTGCTCGTAGCCGGGCAGCGTCAGGAATTCCACGTAATCGTCGCTGGTGGTGATTTCATCGAAGAGTCTGGACGCTTCTTCATACCGTCCCGCTTTCCAGGCATCTTCGCCGAGTTCGCGGCGCACCCGCGCCAGTTCTTCCGGCAGCATTTTGCGGAACATGTCGCGGGTGACTTTGCGTCCGTCGTCGAGCACACCCTTGGGGCTGCGCATCCATTGCCAAATCTGTGAACGGGAAATCTCCGCCGTGGCGGCGTCTTCCATCAGGTTGTACACCGGCACACAACCGTTGCCGGCCAGCCATGCGCCGATGTACTGGATGCCGACGCTGATGTTGTTGCGCAGGCCGGCTTCGCTGATCGGTGCTTCCGGCTGGAAGTTGAGCAGATCCTTGGCCGTGACATTGACGTCGGGCCGCAGCCGGCTGACCTGGTTGGCTGCCGGCATGTGTTTGTCGAAGATCTCTTTTGCAATGCCGACCAGTCCGGGATGCGCGACCCAGGTGCCGTCGCAGCCGTCGGTGGCTTCGCGTTCCTTGTCGGCGCGGACCTTGGCCATGGCGGCATCATTGGCTGCGGGATCGTTCTTGATCGGGATCTGCGCCGCCATGCCGCCCATCGCAAAGGCCTTGCGTTTATGGCAGGTCTGGATCAGCAGCAGCGCGTAGGCGCGCATGAACGGTGCAGTCATCAGCACCTGACTGCGGTCGGCGAGGCAAAAATCCTTGTTGGAACGGAATTTCTTGATGCAGCTGAATATGTAGTCCCAGCGGCCGATGTTGAGTCCGACACAATGCTCGCGCAGTTCATAGAGGATTTCGTCCATTTCGAAGGCGGCGAGTACGGTCTCGATCAGTACCGTTCCCTTGATCGTGCCTTGCGGCACGCCGATTTCCTGCTGCGCCATCACGAAAATATCGTTCCACAGCCGTGCTTCGAGGTGGCTTTCCATTTTCGGCAGATAGAAATACGGGCCGGTGTTGCGGGCGAGGGCTTCTTTCGCGTTGTGGAAAAAATAAAGTGCAAAATCGAAAATCGCGCCGGACACCGGGGCGCCGTCGATCAGCACATGGTTTTCCATCAGGTGCCAGCCGCGCGGACGCACCAGCAGCGTGGCGATTTTGGAGTTGAGTTTGTAGCTTTTGCCTTCCGGGCTCTGGTAGGTGACCGTACGCCGGATGGCGTCGCGCAGGTTGATCTGGCCCTCGATCATGTTGTCCCAGGTCGGCGCGTTCGAATCCTCGAAATCAGCCATGAACACATTGGCGCCGCAGTTCAGTGCGTTGATCACCATTTTGCGGTCGGTGGGGCCGGTGATTTCGACGCGGCGGTCCTGCAGGTCGGCGGGCACGGCCCCGATGTTCCAGTCACCGTCACGCACGCTTTTGGTCGAAGGGAAGAAATCCGGCAGTTTGCCGGCATCGAACTCGGCCTGGCGCACGGTGCGCTGCGCCATCAGTTCGCGGCGGCGCGTTTCGAATTTGCGCGCCAGTTTGGCGACAAATGCGACGGCTGGCGGGGTCAGGATTTCGCTGTAAGCGGCGGGTATCGGGCCGGTGATTTCAACACCATCGGCGAAACGGGTGGTGGTCATGGGTGGCTCCTGGGCGCGTCGGGAATCAGGATCAGTTGGAAAAGAATTACTCGAAAAAGCAGTCGAAAACCTGCATTTCACAATGCAAAAACGATTGCCATACCTGTTGCTGCAATGCATTATTGCACAGGATTCCACAACCGCAACCATTTTTATGGCCTGCCCGTTTCACCTTTGAAATCCTGTCCGGGAAGGCCGGTTATTCGCGGTACCGTCCTGCAAAATAACCAGTGTGTGGTGTATTCCCGGGGCAATAAAAAACGCCCGCGGATGCGGGCGTTTTTGGCGGGGCAGGGGGCTGTGCTTATTTGCTGCCCCAGGGCTTGATCGCAGCCTTGAGCTGGTTGTAACCGTCGATGTAACGCGGACGTTTGGCGCTGTAGAGCTTGTCGAAGGTTGCGAGCTGCGCGTCCAGCCAGGCGGCGAGTTCCTTGTTGCCGGGGTTGGCCGCCTTGTAGGCTTCGTTGATCAGCACGAAGTGGATGCGCGGATCGTACGGATCCTTGGTGCCGCCGACGGTTTCGTCGCCGTTGAGCAGGCGCTGCAGCATCGCATCGGCGGAGCCGAGAGTCTGTTCGAAAATCGGCGCCCCTTCCATGCGGTACATGACGCTGGTCATGTCCTTGCCGTTGGTCATGGTGAAGCCCATGTCCTTCCACACATCGGCCATTTTTTTGCCGGTCTTGGCGTAGTCGAGGATGATCTGGCCCCATTTGCGCAGCACGTCCGGCGCGTCCGCCATCAGATCGGTCAGTCGGTCGCCGTCAAGGTCGGTCGAGTAGACGATGCACTCGCGCTGCTCGATCATGTCGTGCAGCAGCAGGCCGAAATTGGTGTCGGAGATGTGTTCATAAATGTCGCCGCCCCAGTTTTCCATGCCGGCTTTGAAGTTTTTCGGCAGCAGCGCGACGATGGCGTGGACGTTGTCCTTATGCTCTTCGTAGGCGTCAACCGCGTACTGGCGCTTCAGCTTGAACTTGGTGCCCTGGAGCAGCCAGCGGAACAGGCCCGCATTCACGGCGTCTTCCTTGGCCTGGGTCGGCTTGGTGGCGACGCGGCCGATGCAGCCCCGATCATTGACCAGCTTCAGGAACAGGCGCGCGGCATAGGCCATGCGTACGCCGGGGGTGTTCATTTCGGAGTGGATGTTGCCGGTGGCTTTTTCAACGACGAATTTCTTGTTGTCCTGCGAGTACGGCAGGCCGGGCATGAAACGCACGTTGGTGATCGAGCCGTAGGGGCGGACGTTGCAGTAGACGCCGGCGGCGGTGCGCAGCGGGGCATTGGCCGATTTGCCGGCCACGACCACTTTTTTGCCGCCGTCATTGACCATGAAGTCGCCCGCGGTGGACCATTTCAGGCAGGTGAAATCCATCTTGCCGAACCACTCGAGCGATTTGAGCTTCGAGTCATGGCGGAACTGCGCCATCATGGGTACGCCGAGGAAAGGCAGGCCGAGCACGTCGAGCGCCATGATCGTGCCGTTCAACGCGAAGGTGTCGGTGAGTGCATGCGCAACCGGGTTCACGCCGCCGGTGAAGTTGCCGCCTTCCCAGATGATGGCGTCGCTGATGCCGCGAGGCTGGGTCTTGGAGCGTTTGAATACGCTGTCCAGGTACTTGAACAGGTCACCGTTTGCTTCTTCCTGCGCGATTTTCAGCAGGTCCAGTTTTCCACTCATTGCTAAAGTCTCCGTTCGAATTTTTGTCGGTCAAGTGATCGGCCGGCTCCGGCGATCTGTAGGGGCGTCCCGGGGCGCTCCACGGGCAGGATCGGCACTTGCGTCATCCGCGCTGTTCCCATGCTGGTCCGTCGGGCGATTATCGCATTTATTGTCTATGGCATGAATGCGGCTCACCCGGAAAGGGCGTCCGGGGGCTTGATGGAGGGTTCAGGCGGCGGACTATGGCGATCGCCCGGTACAGAAAAAAACCCGCAGAACCGGTGAGGTCTGCGGGTTTTGTCTGACGCAGGGCCGCCGGCATTGCTGCCAGCGGCGAGAATCACAGCTTCAGGCTGCTTGGATGTTAGAGGCTTGCTTGCCCTTCGGGCCCTGGGTGACTTCGAACGACACTTTCTGGCCTTCTTTCAGTGTCTTGAAGCCATTCATCTGGATCGCGGAGAAGTGCGCGAAAAGATCTTCGCTGCCGTCGTCCGGAGTGATGAACCCGTAACCCTTGGAGTCATTGAACCATTTCACAGTACCAGTTGCCATATGCCTGCCTTGATAGAAAAGCGGAGGGGCTCCGCGATTTGTTCGAGTTCCAAGGATCGCATTGGCCAAAACTGTAGTACTGCGCTGGTCTTGCGATAAAGCCTGAACCCCAACACCCGACTGCTTTCTAGGGTATTTGCCGGCGAAAGTCAAGCATACCCCGGAAACCCCGAACCCTGCCGGTTTTTCCATTGTTTGCAGCCACTTGAAAAATTCTGCATTCCGGAGACAATAGGTTCACAGCGGGCCTGCGCCACTTGCAGATCGGCATCCCAGTCCCCATTTGAAGCATGTAATGCGAATCTTTCAACGGTATGGCAACCAGGCAGCGTGAAGACACCGTCCTTGAGGCGAAACGCACCAAAACCAAGCCGCCACCGATGTTCAAGGTGTTGCTGCTCAATGACGACTACACCCCGATGGATTTCGTCGTAAGGGTATTGCAGCGGTTTTTCTCCCTGAGCCGCGAACGCGCGACCCAGGTCATGCTCAAGGTACACCGCGACGGCATGGGCGTTTGCGGTATATTTCCGAGAGATGTTGCCGCAACCAAAGTCGAACAGGTAAAGTCGTACGCCAAGCAGCACCTACATCCGTTACAGTGCGTAATGGAAGAGAACTGAAGGAAGAAAGCAGAGGTCTCACACCATGATCGGACAACCATGATTGCCCAGGAACTTGAAGTCAGTCTGCACATGGCGTTTATGGAGGCCCGCCAGAAACGCCACGAATTCATCACCGTCGAACACCTGCTGCTGGCCCTGCTCGACAACCCTTCGGCTTCCGAAGTGCTGCGTGCCTGCGCCGCCAACGTCGACGAACTGCGCAAGCTGCTGGGGGATTTTGTCACCGAACATACGCCGATACTCGCCGGTGAAGAAGTTGACACCCAGCCGACGCTGGGTTTCCAGCGCGTGATCCAGCGCGCGATCCTGCATGTCCAGTCTTCCGGCAAGAAGGAAGTGACCGGTGCCAATGTGCTGGTGGCGATTTTTGGCGAGAAGGATTCGCATGCGGTGTATTTCCTGCACCAGAAGGGCGTGACCCGCCTCGACGTCGTCAATTTCATTTCGCACGGCATCAGCAAGGTGCCGCAGACCCAGCAGCAGCCCAAGCCCGAAGGCGAACCGGCGGAAGCCGAACAGGAAAACCAGTCCGGCGGGGCGCTGGAGTCGTATACGCAGAACCTGAATGCGCAGGCCGTCGCCGGCAAGATCGATCCGCTGATCGGGCGTGCCCATGAACTCGAGCGTGTGATCCAGACGCTGTGCCGCCGGCGCAAGAACAACCCGCTGCTGGTCGGCGAGGCGGGGGTCGGCAAAACCGCGATCGCCGAAGGACTGGCGCGGCGCATTGTCGAAGGCGATGTACCGGATATCCTGAAAAAAGCCAGCGTGTATGCGTTGGACATGGGCGCGCTGCTGGCCGGCACCAAGTACCGCGGCGATTTCGAGCAGCGATTGAAGGCGGTGTTGAAGCAACTGGCCGAAAATCCGCACAGCATCCTGTTCATTGATGAAATCCACACCCTGATCGGCGCCGGTGCCGCATCCGGCGGCACGCTGGACGCATCAAACCTGCTGAAACCCGCCCTGTCCGGCGGCCAGCTGAAATGTATAGGCGCGACCACCTACAACGAGTACCGCGGCGTGTTCGAGAAGGATCACGCGCTGTCGCGGCGCTTCCAGAAGGTCGATGTCATCGAACCGACGATTGCCGAGACTGTGGCCATCCTGAAAGGATTGAAATCGCGCTTCGAGGAACACCACGGTGTCAAATACCAGCCCGCGGCGCTGAGCGCGGCGGCTGAACTGTCGGCGCGTTTCATCAACGACCGTCACTTGCCGGACAAGGCCATTGACGTCATCGACGAGGCGGGAGCCGCGCAGAAGATACTGCCGAAATCAAAACAGAAACGCGTCATCGGCAAACACGAGATCGAAGAGATCATCGCCAAAATCACGCGCATTCCCGCGCAGACCGTTTCGGTTGATGACCGCAGCGCGCTGAAGAGCCTGGATCGCGACCTGAAAGCGGTGGTGTTTGGCCAGGACAAGGCTATCGGGGCGCTGACCGCGGCGATCCGCATGGCGCGCAGCGGCCTCGGCAACCCGGTCAAGCCGATCGGCAGCTTCCTGTTCAGCGGACCGACGGGCGTCGGCAAAACCGAAGTCGCGCGGCAACTGGCCTACGTGATGGGCGTGGAACTGCTGCGTTTCGACATGTCCGAGTACATGGAGCGCCATGCCGTGTCGCGGCTGATCGGCGCGCCGCCCGGCTATATTGGTTTTGACCAGGGCGGCCTGCTGACCGAGGCGATCACCAAGAATCCCTATTCGGTGCTGCTGCTCGATGAGATTGAAAAGGCGCATCCGGATATTTTCAACATCCTGCTGCAGGTGATGGACCACGGCACGCTGACCGACAACAACGGCCGCAAGGCGGATTTCCGCAATGTGGTGATCGTGATGACCACCAATGCCGGCGCGGCCGAGCTGTCGAAATCGTCCATGGGGTTCACCGCGGCGAAGCAGTCCGGCGACGAGATGGGCGAAATCAAGCGCATGTTTACGCCGGAGTTCCGCAACCGGCTGGATGGCATCATCTCCTTCCAGGCGCTGGATCGCGCGATCATCCTGCGCGTGGTCGACAAGTTCCTGATGCAGCTCGAAGAGCAGTTGCACGAGAAGAAGGTCGATATCGGTTTCACGCCGGCGTTGCGCGAATTCCTGGCCGACAAGGGCTTTGATCCGCAAATGGGCGCGCGGCCGATGGCGCGCCTGATCCAGGACACCATCCGCAGCGCGCTGGCCGATGAACTGCTGTTCGGTCGTCTGGCGAGTGGCGGCAAGGTGACTGTCGATGTTGGTGCCGACGGCAAGGTGCGGCTTGATTTTGCCGAAGAGGCAGTACCCGCCAGCGTGGCCTGAAGAGTCCGGGAAGAAAAGTCGGGGCAGAAAAATGAGCGGCGGCCTGCGGGCCGCCGTTTTCTTGACAGCATCGGCCTTTGCGCGGACACTGTGTTTTATTAGAAAAGCCTGATACATCAGGATTCAGCGGCACCCACTCATAGAATCGGAGGAGCGCATGCGTAACGTAATGACATTGCTGGTCGCAGTCGCGGCCGGCGGATTGGCGCAGCCTGCGGCGGCAGCCGACGCCCAATATGCCCGCAGCCTCGCCGCCACCTGTTTCGCCTGCCACGGCACCGACGGGCGCAGTGTCGGTGGTGTGCCGCCCAGTCTCGCCGGACAGAACAGGGATTACCTGCTCAAACAAATGCAGGAGTTCCGCGACGGCAAACGCCCGGCGACGATCATGCACCAGCACGCCAAGGGTTATACCGACGAGCAACTCAATTTGATTGCGGCTTATTTCGCCGCGGTCCTTCCCGGCCCGGCGGCATCGGCGCCGGCCGTGAAGTAGGAGAACAACATGAGCTCATCCAGAATCTCCAGACGTGAATTCATCAAATGGACCGCCGCAGGCGCCGGTGCGACGGCAATGTCCGGTTGCGCCAGCATGGGCGGCAGCGCGGGGCGCGTGGTGGTTGTCGGCGGCGGCTACGGCGGCGCGACCGCGGCGAAATTCATCAAGCTGTGGGCGCCCGACATCGACGTGACCCTGGTCGAACCCAACCAGCATTTTATTTCCTGCCCGATCAGCAACCTGGTGCTGGGCGGCAATGCGCAGATGGGCGACATCACGTTCAGCTATGAAGGATTACGCAGCCGCGGCATTCGCGTGGTTCGTGATTCCGCGGTGGCCATCGATGCCGAAAAACGCCAGGTGCGCCTCGCCGGTGGTGACAGCCTCGGTTACGATCGCGCCATCGTTTCTCCCGGCATCGAGTTCATGTTCGACCAGATTCCCGCGCTGAAAAGCACGGATGGACAAAACCGCATCCTGCACGCCTGGAAAGCCGGTGCGCAGACCGTGGCCCTGCGCAACCAGCTGGTCGCCATGCGTGACGGCGGCGTGTACGTGCTGCAGATTCCGATGGCGCCGTATCGCTGCCCGCCGGGACCGTACGAGCGCGTCTGCCAGGTCGCCGACTATCTGAAAAAAACGAAACCGAAATCGAAAATCACCGTGCTTGATTCCAATCCCGACATCATGTCGAAAAAGGGATTGTTCCTCGCGGCATGGAACGGCCTGTACAAGGACATGATCGACTATCGCCCGAACAGCGAGATCGCCGATGTCGACATCAAGGGCATGACCGTCAAGCTGCAGTTCGACAACGTCAAGGGTGATGTCATCAATGTGGTGCCGGCGCAACGTGCGGCCGACGTCGCCGTGAAAAGCGGCCTGGTCACGGCGAACAACCGCTGGTGCGGCGTGGACTGGACCAGTTGCGAGTCCACCGCGGTCAAGGGTGTGCATGTGCTCGGTGATGCGACATTGTCGGCGTCGGCGATGCCGAAGTCGGGCAGCATGGCCAACCAGCATGCCAAGGTCTGTGCCGCGGCAGTTGTTGCCTTGCTCAAGGGGCAGCCGGTGAATGCCGATACCATGATGATGAACACCTGCTACAGCTTTGTCAGCGGCGACAGCGCGATGCATGTCGCGTCGGTGCACCGTTATGACACGGCACAGAAAAGCATTCTGCCGGTCAAAGGCAGCGGCGGCGTTTCTTCGGCGGCGAGCAGCGCCGAGGCGGCATACGCCTGGGGTTGGGCGCGCAATATCTGGGCCGAGGCGCTGACCTGACCTGAGTCGAGACTTGCGTTTGTAAAAAGGGGCGCCCTGCGCCCCTTTTCTTTTCCCGTCCCTGGCTTTTCTCTCAAGTCCGCCGCGGCGGGATGCGCCACCAGGTCAACGCGACCAGCGCAGCGAAAACAAAATAAGCTGCGGTGAACATCCATGCCGGCAGGTCATAAAACAGCAGGGCGTGGATCCAGCGCGCGATGAAACTTTTATCCGGCTCGGTTCCGCGTAGCGCATCCTCCCACAATGTCAACGGACACCAGATGCCGGCGGCAGCCTCGGCGCTGACGAAAAAAATCGCAGCGAGATGTGCGATGCGGTAATGGAAATTACGTATCCAGCGCCAGCCTGCCATGGCGCCGGCCCAGATCAGCGGCAGGCTGAGCACGACAAACAGCACAAACGCGAAATGAACGACCAGGATGAAATCCGCGAGCAGCAGCTTCAAGCGCTGCGCCCCTGCACTGGGGTCAGGCGTCGCCGCGTGCGACGGGCCGCCGGCGGTCGCTGACCCATTCGCTCCATGAACCCGGATAGAGGCGCGAACCCGCCAGACCAGCCACTTCCATCGCCAGCAGGTTGTGACAGGCGGTTACGCCGGAACCACACTGGTGGACGATGGTATCGGGTGCATGGCCGTCGAGCACGGTGCCGAATTCCTGTTTCAGCACGACCGGCGCCTTGAAGCGGCCATCGGCTTCGAGGTTGTGTTTGAAAAAACGGTTGACGGCACCCGGGATGTGTCCGGCCACCGGATCCAGGGTTTCATTTTCACCACGGTAACGGTCGCTGCTGCGCGCATCGACGACCAGCGACTTGCGATCCTGCAGATTGGCGAGCAACTGCGCGCTGTCGACGGCAATCTGCGTCTGCGCTTTGCCATTGAAGGTTGTTGGTTCCACGGCGGGTTGCGCCACCGTCACCGGCAATCCGGCTTTGGTCCAGGCCTGCCAGCCGCCGTCGAGCACCGCCACTTTGCTGTGTCCGACCCAGCGCAACATCCACCACAGCCGCGACGCGTATACGCCGCCGGTTTCATCGTAGGCCACAACCTGCGTGTTGTTGCTGATGCCGAGCGCGCCCAGACGCAGGCAGAAGGTTGCGGGATGCGGCAACGGATGGCGGCCGGTAAGTCCGGTCTTCGGACCCGACAAATCAACGTCGAGGTGCAGGAAACGCGCGCCGGGTATGTGCCCGGCGCGGTAAGCCTTGTAACCGGCGCTGTGGTTGGCGAGATCATGCCGGCAGTCGCAGATCACCCATTGCGGATCGTCGAGGTGAGCCGCGGTTTGTTCAGCGCTGACGAGATTGCTGTAACTCATTGCGTCGTTACCGCCGTGTGGTTGGAGGGGCAAAGGTAACAAACGCCGATTGAAAATCAAGCGCTGGAAAAAGTCGCGGCAATAATTAATCCAACGCCGAAAAAGCTACGGCAAGCTTTAAGCCGCCGTGATTTATTCATAAGTATTTGATTTAATTGATAAATTTACAGATGCGGCGCCACTTCACGACGCAGGAATTCATGGAAATGCACCATGCCGTCTTCCAGCGGTGACTGGTACGGGCCGGTTTCGCTGCGGCCCTGCTGCCACAAGGCGCGCCGGCCTTCGGTCATGCGCGCAATGATCTCGGCGTCTTCGACCGCCGTTTCGCGGTACGCCGCCTGTTCGGCTTCGACGAATTCGCGTTCAAACAGGGCGATGTCTTCCGGGTAATAAAACTCGACGACGTTACTGCAGGCTTCGGGCCCGCGCGGAATGATCGCGCTGATCACCAGCACATGCGGATACCACTCGACCATGATGTTGGGGAAATAGGTCAGCCAGATCGCGCCGTGCGCGGGCTGTTGGTTTGCGCCCTGGCGCAGCACCTGTTCGTGCCAGCGTTGATAGACCGCGCTGCCGGGACGCGCGAGCTGGTTCTTGATGCCGCAGGTCTGCACGCTGTACCAGTCGCCGAATTCCCACTGCAGGTCGGAGACGTTGACGAACTGGCCGAGCCCCGGATGGAAGGGTTCGACATGGTAATCCTCGAGATAGACCTCGATGAAGGTTTTCCAGTTGCAGGCGTATTCCTCGACTTCAACGCGGTCGAGCATGTAACCGGAAAAATCCAGATCCTGCATCACGCCCATTTTTGCCAGATCGCGCGCCACATCGCGTTTTCCGGAGAACAGCAGACCGTTCCAGCGGCTTAACGGCGTGCGTGCCAGATCAAGACAGGGGTTCTCGGCAAAATGCGGCGCGCCGAGCAGCTTGCCGTCCAAGCCGTACGTCCAGCGGTGCAGCGGACAGATGATGTTTTTGGTATTGCCGCGATCCTTGAGAATCACCGCCTGGCGATGGCGACAGATGTTCGACAGCAGTTCGACCCCATTGGTATTGCGCACCAGTGCCTGCGCATTGCCCTGCCAGCCCAGTGCCTGGTAGTCACCGGTGTTTGGCACCATCAGTTCATGACCGACATAACCCGGGCCGTCGGCAAACAGCAGGCGTTGCTCGGTTTCGTAAATCCGGGCATCGAAGTACCACTGCACAGGGAGTTGCGGTGCGGTCTTGCGGAATGCGGTGACGCTGGAGAGGTCGGACATGCAGCAGGGGTGATTACAGTGTGGGCGGCCGGTGGCGGTGTTTCAAGGATATGATTCTTAAGGATTTTGGGGCTTGTTCAGCGTCCCGGGCATGGCGGCAAAAAGAGGGGGCTATTCTTTCCCAGCCCCCCCCAAAAGGCAATCAAAATTTGGTCAGGGCGTGGTGGCCTTATCCAGAGGAATATTCATAACCCGTTGTTTATAAAATGAAATATCTCCATAATAAGCTGTTGCGTAAGCGCCGGTGTTATCGGTGTCAGTGGCGATCGCGATCGCCCGGATCGGTGGTGCTGTCTCACCGAACGCTGCATGGAAATCCGCGGCAACATTGCGCTCAAAATCAACCCAGCGTCCGAGACGTGCCGCGCCGGAGGCCGCCACGATCAGACGGACACGATCGCTGTAGGCGCTGGGGACGATGGTTTCCACGGCGGCTTTGCCCTCCCACACATAACAGAGCGTAGCCGCGGGCAGGTCGGGATCAAACAGCGCACGCGCCAGCCGCAACTTGTTGCGTTCAACGAACGGCAGTTTTTCCAGCGGGTAATCGAACATCACGTACATCCGCGCCGGAAAGTCGTCGCCTTCCCTGGTTTGAATGTCGGCATTGGCGATCAGCCTGTCGATTTTCCAGCGCCAGCGCAGCCAGGGAAACTCCGCGGGATTCACGCGCAGCGGACGTGACAGTCCCGATGCCGCGGCGCGCGATTCGGCGCGGACCACGGTAGTGCCGCCGTCATCGACCACGGTGTATTGCGTGCGGTTCTTGATGCCGGCGACGGCCAGCGGTGCCCAGCCTGCCGGCAGTGCGGTGCCGGGTTGCGCGGCGGAAAACGCCGCTGCCACCACGCGATCCTCGACGGCCAGCGCGATGCCGGCGCAGGCTGCCATGATGACCAGCAACAGCGGTTCAAACCGGTGACGGTGCAACATCAAGCAATCCCGATTGTTGCAGGCGGTGGTAATCCTCCGGACGATCGACGTCCCACAGCATTTCCAACTCGTGCCAGCGCAGACCATGTTCGCGCAGGCGCTCGCGGGTCTGTGCCATGACCGCGGCTTCACCCCAGGCGATGCCGGCAAACAATTCCGGAGCGGCACGTGACAAGCCGATCAGCGCATACCCGCCATCCTCGGCCGGCACGAACACCGCGTCATGGCCTGCGCGCAGCGCATCCCTGGCATCCCGCAGGTGCAGTGCGGTCAGCGCCGGACAATCGGCGCCGATGCAGATGACATGGCTTGCGTGTTGCAGCGTTGCGGCGAAGGCGTGGGCCATGCGCGCGCCGAGGTCTGCGCCTTGCTGTACCTGCAGGCCGGCGTCATATTGTCGTGCTGTGGATTGCAGGAATGCATCACCGGCATCCGGCGCGCACCACAGTGCAAGGCTGTCCGGCGCCGCGGCGCGTGCGGTGGCCAGCGCGCGGTTGATCAGCCGGCTGTGCAGCGTGGCGGCGCCGGCGGCGCCCAGCAAGGGAATCAGCCGTGTTTTCGCCGCGCCGGCAACGGGCGCCCTGGCGAATACCAGAATCGCGGTTTCAGGATTTTTTTGAACATACTGCAGCGCAAGTCTGTCCGGGTCCGCACCCAGCCAGTAGGCGAGGCGCAGCCGCCACATCAGCACAATCGTGCGCCACATGCCGTGTTGTTCCCAGCGCCGCCCCGAGGTGGTCAGCGGATGGGCGATGCACAGCGGAGCGCCGTAAATTTTCAATTGCTTTGAAAACGCAATGTCTTCCATCAATGCGATTTCGGGAAAACGTCCGGCGGCTTCAAACAGCGAGCGCGTGACGAACATCGCCTGGTCGCCGGTGGCGATGCCGGTCAGTCGAGAGCGCCGGTTCATCATCCAGGCAATCACGCGCAGCAGGGGATGTTTACCCTCGATACGCACATCGAAACGTCCCCAGCTGCGGCGGCTGCGTGCGAGACCGTCGATCATCAGGCCGTCGGCGTTTTCCGGCAGGCGGCTGTCGGCGTGCAGGAAACAGAGAATTTCACCGCTCGCAGCGGCGGCGCCGGCGTTCATTTGCTTTGCGCGGCCAGGTTCGGTAGTCAGTACCCGATCAGATTGCGCCCCGGCGAGAGCGACGGTGTTGTCACTGCTGCCACCGTCGACGACAAGGATTTCCGCGCCGCGCCGGCGCAGCGGCTGCAGGCTGTCGAGCGTGGCGGCGATGTGCCCGGCTTCGTTGAGCGCGGGAATGATGATGGACAAAGACACGACGGGATCAGATCGATGCGGTACTTTTATTTGCGGGCGTCATTCAGCGCCCAATCATAATCGAGGTGGCGGATCGCGGCCTTGCGCTCGGTGATCATCTGCTGCTGTGCCGGCTGGTCGGCAAGGAGGGCGGCGTATTTCGCGAAAAACTGTTCCCGCGACTGCATCGCCGGCCCTTTGTTGTCGAAGCCGCGATAACCGCTGGTCCAGTCCTCGCTGAACCATTTGAAAATCTCCGAGACCTCCAGCGTGTTGTCCGACGCGTTGTAGCGGTTGCGGCTGCGGTCCGACAGGAAACGCCGGGTCTGTTCCTCGAGCTGCGCATCGAGGCGTTCGGCGACAAAGGGTTCCTCGCGCAGCATCGGGCAGCCGACGGAGGCGCAATTCACCGCGAAGTGCACCCGCGGCTCGTTGTAGGCGCCGGGCTTGCGCAGCGTTTCGTGCTCGACCATGTCCAGCGAAAATTCGCGACCGAGCAGCATGAAGAATTTGTCCTTGAACGGATTGCCGAAGATTTTGCCGAAATCCCAGATCGACTTGATGTTCGGGTAACGGGCGAGGATTTTTTCGGCGGTAAACGCGTTGTAGGCGTTGATCAGGAACGCCATCTGCTGCGGTTTGGACCAGCCGGCGAATTCCTGTGGGCTGACTTTCGACAGGTTGTCGAGATAACTTTTCAGCGCGGCGCGGTCCTGCGCGAGGCCTGCATAACGCATTTGCGAGGCTTTGCCGCCGTCGAGCAGGACGACGTGTTTTTTCAGCAGAGCCGACCAGGCTTTGTGGTCGTGGTCGAAGGATTGGGCGTTGCTGATCATCGGAAATGCTGTCAGCAGGAAGGCCAGTAGGAGGGTTTTCATATTTATCAATAAAATCAATTAGTTATGAATTTTTCATGCAGAAGCTAAATCAAGTTCGCCGGGGGTAGCCCGGCGGCTAGTCACTTTCTCTTGCTTCGCCAAGAGAAAGTAACCAAAGAGAAGGCGACCCAGGCTCGCCGGTCCTTCGGACTTCCCTGCGCTGCTCGCCGATTCAGGCGGCTGCGGAACTCGCCCTTGCCTTCGGCAAGGACTCAGACAGTCCTCGCCGACTGCCCCTGAACCGGCTGTGCTGCTCGGCGGCTCACATGGGGAGTAACTTCAAAACCGTTGGCAAGGGTTACCCCCGGCGAACTTGATTTTGAACTGCATTTAAAAGGGCTGCATGCACCAATCAACCCCTCCGCCATGCATGGAACTTTCCGACCCACTCCAACAGCTTCTTAGGTGCGTGCGCACGCTTCCAGTTCCCCGCCACATATTTATTGGCTTCCGCCAGTGTCGGGTAGATGTGGATGGTGCCGAGGATTTTATTGAGCCCGATGCCGTGTTTCATTGCGGTGACGAATTCGGTGATCAGGTCGCCGGCGTGTTCGCCGGCGATGGTGGCGCCGAGGATTTTGTCCTTGCCGGGCACGGTCAGCACCTTGACGACGCCGTGGGCGGTGCCGTCGGCGATGGCGCGGTCGAGGTCGTCGATGCCGTAGGTGGTGACCTCAAAGGGGATGTTTTTTTCCTTCGCCTCGGTTTCGTTGAGGCCGACGCGCGCCACCTCGGGGTCGGTGAAGGTGGCCCAGGGAATCACTGAAAAATCGGCGCGGAATTTTTTGAAACCGCTGAACAGGGTGTTGACCGCCGCGTACCAGGCTGTATGCGCCGCCGTGTGCGTGAATTGGTAGGGGCCGGCGACATCGCCGCAGGCGGTGATGTTGGGATATTTCGTCTGCAGGAATTCGTTGACTTCGACGGTGCGCGTTTTGGTGACGGGGATGCCAAGTTCCTCGAGGCCGTAACCCGTGGTGTTGGCGACGCGGCCGACGGCGCAGAGCAGGGCGTCGAAGGCGATGCGCACACTGCTGCCCGCGTGGTCACAGTACAGCACCTTTTCACCATTCTCGATCGCAAAGCGCTGTGCCTTGTGGTTCAGCAGCACATTGACGCCTTCGCGGCGAAACTGCTGCAGCACCATGTCCGATATTTCGGGATCTTCGCGGATCATGATCCGCGGCAGCATTTCCACCTGGGTGACCTGCGAGCCGAGCCGCGCGAAACACTGTGTCAGTTCCGAGCCGATCGGGCCGCCGCCGAGCACGATCAGGCGCTTCGGCAGTTCGCGCAGGCCCCACACCGTGTCCGAAGTCAGGCAGCCGACCTCATCGATACCGGGGATGGGCGGCACGAAGGGGCGCGCGCCGGCGGCGATGACGATGCTGCGGGTGGTCAGGGTCTGCGTCCCGGTTGCCGTTCTGATTTCGACAGTCCATGGCGAGGTGATTTTTGCCTCGCCGGTGATGCATTCCACGCCCAGCGCGGTGTAACGCTCGATGGAGTCATGTGGTTCGACTTCGTGGACCACGCGCTGCACCCGTTCCATGATGTCGGCGAAATCGAAATCGACCTGCGTGTTTTTCAGACCGTAATCTGCTGCGTGTTTCATCGTTGCGACCAGCTTCGCCGATTTGATCAGCGCTTTTGACGGCACGCAGCCGGTATTCAGACAGTCGCCGCCCATCTTGTGTTTCTCGACCAGCGTCACTTTGGCTTTCACCGCGGCGGCGATGTAGGACGACACCAGCCCCGCCGAACCGCCGCCGATGACCACCAGGTTGCGCTCGAAGCGTGCGGGGCGCGTCCAGCCGGCGTAAACTTTGCGCGCCTTCAGCGCATCCAGCACTTTTTTGGCGAGCAGCGGGAAAATACCGAGCAGCGCGAAGGCGAGCAACAAGCCCGCGGAGATTTTGAACGCGCCGAGCTGGGTGCCGGCGTAGACGAAGACCACGGTGCCGGCGAACATGCCGAGCTGGCTGACCCAGTAGTAGGTCCAGGTGCGGATCGGCGTCAGGCCCATCACCAGGTTGATGACAAAAAACGGAAATGCCGGCACCAGCCGCAGCGCGAACAGGTAAAACGCGCCTTCGCGGGCAATGCCGTCATTGATGGGTTTCAGCTTGTCGCCGAATTTTTCCTGCACCCAGTCGCGCAGCAGGAAGCGCGAGGCGAGGAAGGCCAGTGTCGCGCCGAGGGTCGAGGCGAAGGACACGATCACCGTGCCCCACAGCAGGCCGAATACCGCGCCGGCGACCAGGGTCATGATCGCAGCACCCGGCAGCGACAGGCCGGTGACCGCGACATAGACGGCGAAAAACAGCAGCGCGGCGCGCACCGGGCGGGCCTCTACTTCGGCGTCGATGGCGGCGCGCTGTGCCTGGAAATAATCCAGCGTGAAATACTGTTTGAGATCAAATACAAAGAACGCGGTGATGCCTGCCGCGATCAATGCGAACACCAGCAGTTTGCTTTTTTTCATTTTGAGGTCCCGCCAGTACGCAATTCACGAAGCAGTGTCGTGTTGATGCGGATGCCGCTGCGCATCGCCCGGTTGAGCCCGTAACGCGGCCCGGAGGTGATGCGCTGATGATAGGACAGATGCCCGGCGCTGCCCTCGGGCCAGTTTGCCACGAATTCCCGCTGCCATTGCGCCTGGTCGTACGCCACTGCCAGCGCATCGATGTGTACGTCGTCGATGACCGTGCCGTAGAGCGCAGCCGGCGTTGCCGCCGGCGTGGTGGCGATGCGGGTGATCACGCCGAACGCGGTTCCCGCGAAATTGGGCATGCCGGCGGCGCCGTTGTTGAACAGCGCGCAGGGACCCTGCGCGGTATCGAGTTTGATCGCCACCGGCAGGCAGGTGTGGCTGCTGGCGATGATGCGTGCCCGTGCGGCAGTGAAATGTGCGGCAACGGTGGCGTGCTCCATTGCGGATTCGTCATAAGACCAGCCGGCAAGGGACTCGCAGTCGCCGTGCACGATGGCGACGCGCAGGCCGCCGACCTCCGCGACCAGGCTCATCGGCAGTGCGGCCAGTTGTGCGCGCAGTTGCGGATTTTTCCGTGCGGTTTCGCGCAGTAGCGCGAGCATCGCGTTGGATCGTGCAACCTCGGCGTCACTGACGTTGTCCGGGTAAGCGCAGCCGCAGCCCGCGGTGTCGTCGTCGCCCGCCAGTTCGGTTTCGACATTGCCGCGCAGCGCGTGATGTGCCAGTACAGTTTGATTGATGGCGGCAAAACCGGCGCTGTCCGTGTTGAACCAGTTGAAGTCTCCGTTGAAGGCCAGTGACACCGGACCCGGTTCGGCGGCAGCGAGTGCGTTGATGGCGCGCAAAGCGGGTGCGTTGCCATACAGGCCGCCGACGACATACAGCGTGTTGGCGACGATCTCCGGCGGCCGATTGAGCGACGCCGGCGCATAACGGTAATGCAGCGGGCAACTGCGGCCGGGTTGCATGGGGCGGCTCAAGCCGGCCGGCGCAGCCGCTGCCAGGCCACCGGCAGCAGGAATCCGGCGATGCAGATCAGCAGGCCGTACAGGTTGGTGCCGAGCAACAAGGCGTATTTGCCGTCGCCGATGGCCCAGGACTGGGGGATCAAACCGGCGGCGAACAGGATACCCATCGCGATGCCCGACCAGAAGGCCAGGTGAAAGCTCCATGGCGAATATTTCACCAGAGGCGCCAGCAGGAACACCGGCGCCAGACCCATGACCATGGTGCCGCTGACGGTGGTCGCCTTCAGGATGTCGGTGCCGGCGATCATCGGCAGGTTGCCGAGGATGGCGAAGGCCAGCATGGTCCACATGCCGATGGTAATGGCGCGAGGTCCCGGTGCGCGGCCGGCCAGCATCGGCAGTTCACGGCCGATGGATTTCGCCACCGAAGAAAAAGTTGAATCCAGCGTCGAGCCCGCCGCCATGATCATCACTATGGTCATCAGCAGATAGGGCAGTGAGCCGAAGGCCATTGCCACGGCGCCCGGCATGTTGTCGCCGGAGGGCAGGCCTTCGAGTTTGGCGTGTACGCCAACCAGGCTGAACGCAAAAATGCAGAAAAACCCCAGCACGCCGGCGACGATCATCGCGCGCAGCATGGTTTTTTCACGGGTGATGAAGCCGCGGTCGGTCAGCACCGGATCATGAAAGGGGTACGACACCACCTGCAGCAGCGCCACCAGCAGCAGGTCGAGTCCGGCATTCATGCGGAAATCACCGACGGTAAGCAGCTTGCCGACACTGTGTTGTGGCAGCACCATGAACAGTATGATGCCAAGCACGATGACAAACAGCACGGCCTGGATCACGTCGGTGACGATGGAGCTGCGCAGGCCACCCTTGATGCTGTAGAGCAGGGTAACCGCGGTGAACAGCAGCGCGGCGGCGATGAAGGTCCATTCGCCGGGTTTGCCGTAATAGGCGCCGACGACCGCGGTATTGCTCCACACTTCGTTATAGAGCCGGATCAGGATCGCGGCGGTGAAGGCCAGCGCGGCGAGCCGGCCGTAACGCCCGATCAGGAACGGGACCAGGCCGGTGGCGCCATGTCGCGTGCGCAACCAGTAAATGGTCAGGCCGGCGACGGGAATCGACAGCCAGTAGGTGGCATAGGCCAGTCCGCCGACCACGCCGTGCGCGGCGCCGAGGTTGGCGGCATTGGTCACCGACTTGGCGAAAATCCAGCTGATGAAAATGCTGCACATCAACGCCCATTCGGTCGCCGGGCGGCCGGCATCATCACTGCCGCCGAAAAACCCGGCGTCGGTGCGTGAGTGCGGGGATATCGCGTACATCACGCCGCCGTAGAGCAGCAGAAAACCCCAGAAATAAATCGCAAACGCCGGTTCAATCATGTGCAGCTTCGATTCTTTGCATTTTTGGAGCGGTCAGTCGCCCAGCGCGCCGCCGCAGCTTGAGCCTTGCCCGGCGGTACAGCCGTAGCAATGATCCTTGACGACGATCGGGTTGTGTTCGAGGCTGGCGCCGATCAGTTCGCGCAGGTGCGGACGCGGCCGGTTTTTCCACGCCACTGGCAAATCGAGCATCTGGTTGAAGTCGCAGTCGTAGACATGACCCTGCCAGTCCACCGACAGCAGTGAGCGGCACATCACGGTTTCGAGGTTGCCCGGCTGGTAGGCGTTTTTCAGCAGGTTCATGTAGCCAGTGAACTGGTTTTTCGACACCAGCGTGCTGCCGAAGCGCTGGATCGGCATATTGGTGATGACGTAGAGCTCGTTGAATGTGATGCCGTAACCGTCGGCCAGGCGCTGCTGGTAATCGCGCTGCAGCGCTTGCTGCGCCGGCGGCAGCACGGGGCCCTGCGGGTTGTAGACCAGGTTCAGTTTGAGCGCGGAGCCGGGTTGGCCGTAACCAAGTCCGTTCAGCAGTTGCAGCGCGCGGATGCTGGTGCCGAACACGCCTTTGCCGCGCTGGCGGTCGACATTGTCTTCGAGGTAACAGGGCAGCGACGCGGTGATCTCAACCTGCTGGTCGGCGAGGAACTGCGCCAAGTCTTCGTGGCCGGGTTCAAACAGGATGGTCAGGTTGCAGCGGTCAATGACGTTGACTCCCAGTGCGCGCGCGGCCTCGACCAGCATGCGGAAGTGGGGATTCAGCTCCGGTGCGCCGCCGGTGAGGTCCAGTGTTTTGATGCCGGCGGCTTTCAGATAGGCGATGACTTCGAAAATGGTGTCGCGCGCCATCAACTCGGTGCGCGTGGGGCCGGCGTTGACATGACAGTGCAGGCAGCTCTGGTTGCACTTGTAGCCGAGGTTGACCTGCAGGGTTTCGGTGGTGCGGCGGCGGATGGCCGGGAAATCGGTGGTTTCAAGCAGGGGCAGTGTGGCGTGCATCAAAAACTCCTGGAAATGCGTGAACCAGAACGGAGGTTGCCAAATAGGTCGGCAGGGAATCACGATCCTTACATGCGGCATCCAACCATGTTTACCGCCGGCTATTGTAAGTTAACGGTTAATGCCCGGTCTGGCTGGTTGCATTCTGGAACGATCATTCTATAATGATTCGTTGATTAATAGGGGTAAACCCAAAAGCAAGGTAAACCCAAAAGCAATGCCTTGGACAAATCAGCAATTTGTCCGCACACCATCAGGAGGAAATGCCATGTCCCGAGTATCACCCGCGCCGGCGGATCGTCTGGCGGAACTTGCCGCAGATTTCGAAAAAGCCAGCAAGCAGCGTGGTTATGTGCCCAACAGCTGGCTGACCCTGGCCCGCAAGCCGCGGGTGTTCAGACTGGTGCGTGAACTGCGTGACGCGGTCATGGTGGATGCCGGCGAAATACCCCCGGCGCTGCGTTTCATGATCGCCGAGGTCGTCAGCAACGCAGCCGGGTGCCGGTATTGCACGGCACACAATGCCGAGAGCGCCGTCGAGCGCGGCAAGGTTGCTGATGAAAAACTGCATGCGCTGTGGCAGTTCCAGTCCAGCCCGCTGTTTACGCCGGCTGAACGTGCCGCCCTGAATCTGGCGCTGGCGGCCGGCGGTGCCCCATCTTCGGTGACCGACGCGCATTTCGACGAACTGAAAAAACATTTTTCCGAAGACGGCATCATCGAGATCGTTTCGGTGATCTCGATGTTCGGCTGGATGAACCGCTGGAACGACACACTGGCGACCCAGCTTGAAGCCCATCCGCTGGAATTCGCCCGCGAACATCTCACGGCATCCGGATGGACGCCCGGTGTACATGCGAAATAAACAAAAGGAGGCCGCGATGAATATTTTTCGGTTGATGGTTGTACTGGTGTTGTCGGCGCTTGCAGCGACCAGCCTGGCTGCGGACGGGCTGGTTGCTGTGAAGAGTCCCCACAGCGTCAAGGACACCCTGGATCGTTTTGAGGTCGCTGCGAAGGGCAAGGGGCTGAATGTGTTCCTGCGGGTGGATCACGCCGCCGGCGCGCAGAAAATCGGCAAAACCCTGCGCCCCACGGAATTGCTGGTGTTCGGCAATCCGCAGGGCGGCACGCCGCTGATGGAATGTGCGCAGACGGCCGGTATTGATCTGCCGCTGAAGGCGCTGGCCTGGCAGGACGCCGCAGGACAGGTCTGGCTGGGCTACAACGATCCGCGGTTTCTCGCAGCCCGGCATGCCGCGGGCGAATGCGCGGTGGTGCCGAATCTGGGCAAGGCAATCGAGGCACTGGCGGCTGAAGCCGTACGCTGATGGCCAGACCGCGTGAATTTGAACCCGACGCTGCGCTGGAGCGCGCGATGCAGGCCTTCTGGGCAAAAGGCTACAAGGCGACTTCGCTGGATGACCTGTGCACGGCGACCGGATTGAGCCGTTCTAGTCTCTATGCGGCATTCGGCGGCAAACGCGCTTTGCTGCATCAATCGCTGGCCCGTTACGAGGAGGAGGCGGTTACACGGATTAACGCGGCACTGGCAAAACCCTTGCCGATACGCGAGGCCATTGCCGGGTTTGTCGGCGAACTGATCGACCGCATTGTTGCCGGTCCGGGGCGTGCAGGTTGTTTCATCGGCAATTGCGCGGCCGAACTCTCCGGCCAGGACCGCGCCACCGCTGCCCGCGTCCGGCAAAGCCTGGCACGCATCGAGGGGATTTTTTGCGAGGCACTGGCGCGCGCCCAGTCGCGCGGCGAAATCGGGGCGGATGCGGACGTCGCATCGCTGGCCCGCTTCCTGGTGTCCGGAATCCAGGGCCTGCGGCTGGTCGGCAAGGCCAATCCGGATCGCGCGGCGCTGACCGACATTGCGGCGGTCATGCTGCGCTGTTTCGACAGTTGAAAATATTCAGTGGTTTGGGCGGAACCCTTCAAAAGGCAGGAGAGTAAACATGGACAGAATCGCAAAACCCGATCCGCGGCTGGCACCGCTGCCGCAGGAAACCACACCCGAACTCGCGGGTGCATTCCAGACCTATGTGAGGGTGCTCGGCTTCGTGCCCAACAGCGTGTTGATCATGCAGCGTAAACCGAAACTGGTGCAGGCGCTGTCACAGCTGGCTGCGGCAATATGGGATCCAGAAAGTGAAGTGCCGGTGGCGTTCAAACGCATGCTGGCGCACGTGGCGAGCCGGGCGCACGGCTGCCATTACTGAATGGCGCACACGGCCGGGGCGGCGCTCGGGCTGGGTGTTGATGAAAAAAAACTGGAGGCGGTCTGGGAATTTCGCACCCACCCGCTGTTTACTGCTGCGGAGCGGGCGGCACTGGAAGTCGCCATCGCAGGCGCAGCGCAGCCCAATGCGGTTGACGATGCCCTGTTTGCCGAACTGAAGAAGCACTGGAGCGAAGGCCAGATCGTGGAGATCGTCGCGGTCATCGCCATGTTCGGTTTCATGAACCGCTGGAACGACACCATGGCAACGCCGCTGGAAGAGGAGCCGATCCACGTTGGCGAGAAACATCTGGCAAAAAGCGGCTGGAACGTCGGCAAACACCGGCGATAATGACCATACCGGCCACGGCCGGATGACGAGGAGGAAGGCATGGCGCGACTGACTGATTTTTCCGCATCCGAACAAAAGCATCACCTGGACAAGATTCGCGATCTGCCGGATTTCGGCGCGACGCCGTTTGTTGCCGGGCCGCCGCTGCGCGAGCGCCGTGTGGCGATCATCACCACTTCCGGTGTGCATCTGCGCGGCGACCGTCCTTTCGCGATGGGTGCAGCCGATTACCGGGTGATTCCCGGCGACACGCCGCACGCCGACCTGATCATGAGCCACAGCTCGGTGAATTTCGACCGCAGCGGTTTCCAGGAAGATGTCAACGTGGTGTTTCCGCTCGACCGTCTGCGCGAACTGCAGGCCGAAGGCGTGGTGGGATCGGTGTCGGACTATCACTATGCCTTCATGGGGGCGGCGCCGATCCGCGCGCTCGAGGCCAAGGCGCGCGAACTGGCGGCATTGCTGAAAAAGGACCGGGTCGACGCGGTGCTGCTGACCCCCGTCTGACCCAATTGCACGTGCGCCGTGGGCGCACTCGGACATTACATTGAGCGCGAAGGCGTGGCGACGGCGCAGATCAGCCTGATTCGCGAGCAGACCGCGGCGATCAGGCCGTCGCGCGCGTTGTGGGTGCCGTTCATGCTCGGCCGCCCCTTCGGTGCGCCGAACGAACCCGGATTCCAGCGCAGGGTGCTGCAGAGCCTGTTGTCGCTGTTCGAGCGGCCGGCGGGGCCTGTGCTGGAGGATTTTCCGGAAAACGCGCCGGATTCTGCGCCCACTGATTCCGGATTTGCCTGTCCGGTCAGTTTTGCCGCCGCGAGTACCGGCGCCGGCGGACTGGCCCGGGCCCTGCGCGACGAGATTGCGCAACTTGCGCCGTGGTACGACCTGGCGCGCAAACGGCGCGGCCGCAGCACCGTGGGCGTGTTCGGCGCGACGGTGGAGGATGCGGCGAATCATGTGGCAACTTATCTCGGCGATAAACCGGATCCGCCCGCAGTCGCCGGGATGACGGCCGGGCTCGCCGTAAAGCGCGCCTGCGATGACATCAAGGCGTATTACTACGAAGCCGCCGCGGCGCAGCCCGGCAACCTGGCCGCCAAAGCCATCGATGAATGGTTCTGGCGCGACACGGCGGCGGCGCAGGCGTTTCTCGCGATACGTGAAATCTGCATTAACAGCGCGGACGAGTCGTTGAAGCCGCTGGCGAAGCTCAGCCTGATTCCGCGATCCGTCATCGACAGGCTGTCCGCGAAGCCGTAACGGCGGCGCCGCGCCGCCCGCCGGCCTGTGCCGGCACGATGTCGTGCGCGTTGACCGCAACTCGCTGATTGCGTTAGTCTTTCGCTTCCGCCATCGAGGCGATTCCGCCATGTCCAAATCGCCCAAAAACCAGAACAATCCAACATTCGAATCCGCCCTCGCGGAGCTCGAAAAAATCGTCGAAGCCATGGAAGAGGGCCAGATGCCGCTGGAGCAATCGCTGGCCGCCTACAAGCGCGGCGCGGAACTGCTCAAGCTGTGCCAGACCCAGCTGCAGGATGCCCAGCAGCAGGTGAAAATCCTCGAAAGCGGTGTGCTGAAGAATTTCGGTACTGCCGAATAATCATTTTCTGCAGTTTTTTCCTTTTCTTTTTCCCTTCTTTTTCCCTTTTCTCCCATCGTGACCGCCCCCGATTTCCAGGCTTGGGCCGCAGCCGGGCAACAGCGCATCGAAGCTTTTCTGCAGCGTGCGTTGCCGCAACCGGACATCGCGCCGCAGCGCCTGCACGCGGCGATGCGTTACGCCGTGCTCGGCGCCGGCAAACGGGTGCGGCCGCTGCTGGCCTACGCCGCGGGTGAGTTGTCGCAGGCCGATCCGGAGCGGGTGACGGTGGCCGGCGCTGCGGTGGAAATCATCCATGCCTATTCGCTGGTGCATGATGATCTGCCGTGCATGGATGACGATGTATTGCGCCGGGGCAAACCGACCTGCCATGTCGAGTTCGATGAAGCCACGGCGCTGCTGGTCGGCGATGCCTTGCAGAGCCTGTCGTTCCAGCTGCTCGGCGAATATCGCCTCGCGGACGATGCCAATGCGCAGCTCGAAATGGTCAAACTGCTGGCGATTGCCGCAGGCTCGCGCGGCATGGCCGGCGGCCAGGCCATCGACCTCGCGGCAGTCGGAAAAGCACTCAGCGTGCCGGAACTCGAATTCATGCACATCCATAAAACGGGCGCGCTGATCCGCGCCGCGGCGGTACTCGGCGCGCGTTGCGGCAACAGTTTGACTGAAAGCGAATTTGCGCGCGTCGACACTTTCGCCAAGGCCGTGGGGCTGGCGTTCCAGGTGGTCGACGACGTGCTGGATGCCGAAGCGCCGACGGCAACCCTGGGCAAAACCGCTGGCAAGGATGCCGAACAGGGCAAACCGACCTATGTCAGCGCCATGGGTATTGCACAGGCCAAAACCCTGGCCGGTGAATTGCGCGAGCAAGCGCTCAAAGCCATAGCGCCCTTCGGCGCCCGCGGTGCGCGGTTGGCACAATTGGCGGATTTCATCGTGTTGCGCAAGTTCTGAGAGAATGTCGACATGAGTGCAGACTTGAGCGGAACATTAACCATGAGCGGGGCGGGGTCGCAGGACAGGCCGATGTATGAATTGCTGAAATCGGTGGCGACGCCGCATGACCTGCGCTTGCTCGAACGCAGCCAGTTGCCGCGACTCGCCGATGAACTGCGCGCCTACCTGATCGATTCTGTCAGCCAGACCGGCGGGCACCTGTCCTCCAATCTCGGCACGGTGGAACTGACCATCGCGCTGCATTATGTCTTCGATACGCCGCAGGACCGGCTGGTGTGGGATGTCGGCCACCAGACCTATGGCCACAAAATTCTGACCGGTCGCCGCGAAGCGATGAAAAACCTGCGCATGTGGCAGGGCATTTCCGGCTTCCCGCAGCGCGCCGAATCCGAATACGACGCTTTCGGAACCGCGCATTCCAGCACATCGATCAGCGCGGCACTGGGCATGGCGGTGGCGGCGAAACTCAAAGGCGAACCGCGGCGCGCGGTGGCGATCATCGGCGACGGCGCGATGACCGCGGGCATGGCCTTCGAGGCGATGAACAACGCCGGCGACATGGATGTCGATCTGCTGGTGATTCTCAACGACAACGACATGTCGATTTCGCCGCCGGTGGGCGCGCTGAACAAATACCTGGCCAAGCTGATGTCGGGCCGCTTTTATGCCGCGGCCAAAGGCCTCGGTGAAAAAGTGCTGGGTGACCTGGCGCGCCGCGCCGAGGAACACGTCAAGGGCATGGTCACGCCGGGCACGATGTTCGAGGAATTCGGTTTCAACTACATCGGCCCCATCGACGGTCACGACCTTGATGCGCTGATTCCAACGCTGCATAACATCAAGCGCCTGAAGGGTCCGCAGTTCCTGCACGTGGTCACGCGCAAGGGCCAGGGTTACAAGCTGGCCGAAGCGGATCCGATTCTGTATCACGGCGTGTCGAAATTCGACCATACCAGCGGTATCGCCAGCGGCAAGTCCGGCGGCAAACCCTCGTACACGCAGGTGTTCGGCGATTGGTTGTGCGACATGGCGGAGAAGGACAAGCGGCTGGTGGCGATCACCCCGGCGATGCGTGAAGGCTCGGGCATGGTCAAGTACGCCGTGCAGTATCCCGAGCGTTATTTTGATGTCGGCATCGCCGAGCAGCACGCGGTGACTTTTGCCGCGGGCATCGCCTGCGAAGGCCACAAGCCGGTGGTGGCGATTTATTCAACTTTCCTGCAGCGCGGTTACGACCAGCTGATCCATGACGTGCAGATCCAGAATCTGCCGATCATTTTTGCGCTGGATCGCGGCGGTCTGGTCGGTGCCGACGGCGCGACACACAACGGCAGCTTTGACCTCAGTTACCTGCGCTGCCTGCCCAATATGACGGTGATGACGCCGTCCGATGAAAACGAATGCCGGCAGATGTTGTACACCGCATATCAGATGAACTCGCCGGTGGCGGTGCGTTATCCGCGCGGCACCGGACCCGGGGTGGCGGTGCAGAAGGAAATGACCGCGCTGCCGGTGGGGCGCGGCGAAGTGCGGCGTCAGGGCAAGGGTGGCGTTGCGATCCTCGCCTTTGGTTCGATGGTAGCGCCGGCACTGGCTGCCGCCGAAGAATTCGACGCTACCGTCGCCAATATGCGTTTCGTCAAGCCGCTGGATACCGATCTGCTGCGTGAGCTTGCGGCTCAACACACGCTGCTGGTGACCATCGAAGAGAACGTGATCATGGGCGGCGCCGGCAGTGCGGTGCTGGAGTCCCTGCAGCAGCAGGGTTGCATGGTGCCGGTGCTGCAGCTCGGTCTGCCCGACCGTTTCATCGAGCAGGGCGATCCGGCGGTGCAACTCGCCAGCATCGGCCTTGACGCCGCAGGCGTCGCCGCTTCCATACGTGCCAGGCTGGCCGCAGGCAAAAAATGAACACGCGCGACAAACAGCCGAAGGCGGATATGCGCGAAGAAAACGCGATGGATGGTTATTCCAGGATCGAGCAATACAACCCCGCGACCATTACCAGCATCGCCGGCAAGTACCGCGACATATTAAAAGACGTCGGCGAAGACCCGGATCGCGAAGGTCTGGTCAAGACGCCGGAGCGCGTCGCCAAGGCATTGCAGTACCTGACCCACGGTTACGATCTCGATCCCGCGGAAATCCTGCGCTCGGCGATGTTCACCGAGGAATACCAGCAGATGGTGATCGTGCGCGACATCGAGGTGTATTCGCTGTGTGAACACCACATGCTGCCCTTTTTCGGCAAGGCGCATGTCGCCTACATCCCCAAGGGGCGTATCGTCGGGCTGTCGAAAGTGCCGCGCGTGGTCGATGCCTATGCGCGCCGGCTGCAGGTGCAGGAGCGGCTGACCGTGCAGATCCGCGATTGCATCCAGCAAACACTGGAGCCCGCGGGTGTTGCAGTGGTGATCGAAGCGCAGCACATGTGCATGATCATGCGCGGCATCCAGAAACAGAATTCGATTGCATCGACCTCGGCCTTCACCGGCGAATTCAACAAGGACGTGACCCGCGCCGAATTCCTGCGCCTGATCGCGTCGCGGACCTGACGCACGGTATGTTAAAAAATATAATAAAATCAAATACTTACGATATACCGCATTCCTGCGGTCATTGACCGCGCCATGACCGACCGCAAAACCAGCGCACAGAACATAGAACAGATCCTGCCCGACGTGCGGCGCGGGCAGATGGTGATCCTCGTCGACAGCGAGGACCGCGAGAACGAAGGCGACCTGTTTGTCGCGGCAGAACGCGCGACACCCGAAGCCATCAATTTCATGGCCAGCCAGGGCCGCGGCCTGATTTCACTGGCGCTGACCGAAGACCGTCTGCGCACGCTGGGCCTGTCACTGATCACTGACGACACCGGCAACCAGTCCAAATTCGGCACTGCCTTCGCGACACCGATTGATGCGCGTGAAGGCGTCGGTTCCGGCATGTCGGCGCAGGATCGCGCACGCACCATCGCGGTCGCCATCGCCGACAATGCCAAACCCGCGGACCTGATCCGCCCCGGCCGCCTGCAGACGCTGCGCGCGCTGGACGGCGGTGTGCTGGTGCGGCGCGGCCACACCGAAGCGGCGGTGGATCTCGCGCGGCTCGCCGGGCTCAAACCCGCCGGCGTGATCTGCGAAATCATGAATGCCGACGGCAGCATGGCGCGCATGCCGGACCTCGAACGTTTTGCCGAACAACACGGCATTCGTATCGTGAAAATCAGCGACCTCGCCGCGTACCGCGACAAGGAACGCGAAATCCGCCGCAAGGCAGAAACGGTATTGCCAACCAGCAAGGCCGGCGAATTCAAGATGATTGTCTACGCCGACAACCTCGAAACCACTTTGTATGTCGCACTGGTGAAGGGCGAGATCAAACCCGGCGAGCCGGCGCTGGTGCGCCTGCATTCACAATGCCTGACGGGCGACGTGTTCGGTTCCGAGCGCTGTGACTGCGGCGAACAGCTCGATGCCGCGATGGGCATGATCGAAAAAGCCGGCAGCGGGGTGCTGGTCTATATGTTCGATGAGGGCCGCGGCATCGGCCTGCTCAACAAGATCCGCGCCTATGCACTGCAGGACCAGGGCCAGGACACCGTGGAAGCCAACCACGCGCTGGGTTTTGCCGCCGACATGCGCGACTATAGCGCCGGTGCGCATATTCTCTCCGACCTCGGCGCCCGCGAAGTGCGGCTGATGACCAACAACCCGGACAAGGTTGCGGCGCTGGAGGATTACGGCCTGAAGGTGGTCGAGCGGGTTGCCGTTGAAGTGCCGCCGCGGGAGGCCAATCGCAGGTATCTCGATACCAAGCGCAGCAAGTTTGGGCATTTGCTGGCTATGGTGAGTGGCGGTTCCGAAACCCCGAAAAAGTAATCCGCATCTCCAATTCGAAGATAGCATGCCGCCGATTTAAACAGAAAACCCGTTTACACAAAATCCGGTATACCCCCTAAAAAGGCGTTCCGCTGAGCGCCTTTTTCTATCCATCGATGCGGCGATTATTTGTCGTCTTTGTTTTCACTGCGGCCCTTCATCCATATGTAGCCCAAAAAACCACCGATCATTGCAACAAATATTACGATAAACACGATCATCGCAACGGGACTCGCGTCAGCAGCCGATGGAATCGGCACTTCTGCCGCCTGCTGCGCCAATACGGGCCAAGCTGGCAACCATAGGCCGATTCCGGAAATAAATTTTTTCATCGCAAGCTCCTGTCAAAACCACGGGTAGACACCGCACCTGAAACGGATCCCGGGATCAGCACGGCATTCCTCATGTTGGCGACATGAACTTGCGCCAGGCCAACCCAACCTTGCATGAATCTTGCTGAGCCATTGCCTCACAAAACCCAAAGGCCCGGACGCTTTCGATTTTAAGCAGCATCATGCTGCCCTTTTTGCACTTGGTCATTGAAACCGCCTCCATTAAAGTGTGGGGCGAAGGTTGCCCGGTCGTTTCGGGCATGCATCCAATGGGGTATAGAGACTTCGGGAGCGACCGGATATGCGTATCCTGATTGTGGAAGACGACAAGACGCTGGGTGACGGACTTACTCGCTATTTGTTGCAGACCGGGCACATGGTGGAGTTGGCGACTGGCGGCAGTGAGGCTGACTTGTTGCTGGCCAGCGAGGATTATGAACTAGTGATTCTCGACATCGGCCTGCCTGGCATGGACGGTTTTGAGGTACTGCGACGGGCGCGCAAGCGCGAGCGCTACGTGCCGGTCTTGGTTTTGACCGCGCGGGACTCGGTTGAAGACCGGGTACATGGCCTTGACCTCGGAGCCGACGACTATCTTGTCAAGCCTTTTTCCTTGATCGAGCTTGAGGCGCGTATCCGTGCCGTGGTGCGGCGGGGGCAGAAGGTCGCTGACACCCAGCAGGTATATGGCATGCTCAAGGTCGATATGGCTGCCCGCCGCGCCTGGATATCGGATGCGCCGCTGAGGCTTACCGCGCGCGAGTGGGGCGTACTCGAGTTCCTAGTGTGCCGGAGCGGGAAAATCGTCAGCAAGGAACAGATCATGTCGGCCATTAGCGACCACGCCTCGGAGGCAAGTCCAAACGCCGTAGAGGTCCACATCTCGCGACTGCGCGCCAAGCTGGAGCCTGCCGGCGTCAAGATCCATTCGATTCGCGGATTCGGTTATTACCTCGACAAGCCTGCCGATGGAACAGAATAGTTTGCGTCGCTTGCTGTTCCGCTGGATGCTGCTGCCCTTGGTGGCAGTACTGACGGGGGCGGCAGTGATTGCCTACCCCGTTGCGCTGCGACCTGCGACCGAAGCCTACGACTGGGTACTAGTCGATACCGCGCAATCGCTGGTGAGACTGATCAATTCGCGCAGCGATGACACGCCGGAGGCGATTTTGGAGGCTGTGGACATCCTGCTGCGCACCGACCAGTTCGACCGTATTTACTACTCGGTGCACGATGCGCAGGACAGGCTTATTGCAGGTGATGCTCACCTGGGGCCGCCGCCGGACCTGTTCCACGAACGCGAACTGCTCTACGACCGCAGGATCAATTTGGAGAGTGTTCGGGTGGCCGCGCTGCGGGTCGAGTTGCGTGGTGCCGAAGCGGTTGTGCAGGTGGCGGAAACCAGGGTCAAGCGCAACCAGCTGACGACGCGCATCCTGTCCGGAATGATTGCAAGCGAGGCGGTCCTGGTCATTGCAGTGATCGCGCTCGTGCTGTTCGGCATCGGCAAAGGACTGGAACCCCTGGAGCGCTTGCGCGCGGAAATCGGGGCTCGCTCGCTTCGGGATCTGCGTCCAGTTCCGTCGGACCACGCCCCGGCAGAGGTCAAACCACTGGTGCTGGCGCTGAACGAGTTGCTGGTACGTCTGAATCTGAATCTGCAGTCACAGCAGAAGTTCATCGCCGATGCCGCACACCAGCTGCGTACCCCGCTGGCAGGCCTGCTGATGCAGGTGGAATACGGCCTGAGTCAGAACGATCCGGTTGAACGCAAGCGGGTGCTCGATACCCTCAAATTGTCCATC
Source organism: Burkholderiales bacterium (assembly GCA_019744975.1). Lineage (GTDB taxonomy): Bacteria > Pseudomonadota > Gammaproteobacteria > Burkholderiales > SG8-41. The sequence continues at coordinate 203,500 of JAIETP010000003.1, read as the reverse complement.
GAGCGCGCCATTCGTCTTGCCAATCAGCTGCTGGCCCTGGCGCGGGCGGAAGCGGGATTCTCCCGCGCGGAAACGATGCGAACAGTCGATCTGCGCGAGGTGGTCGAGGATGTCGCGGGCAAATGGATGCCGCAGGCGATCCAGAAAAAGATCGACCTCGGTTTTGACCTTGGATCGGCTCCGGTGCGGGGCGACATGCTCCTCCTTGGCGAACTCCTCTCGAACCTGCTGGACAACGCCATTTCCCATACGCCGGCATGCGGCCGCATCACGGTCTCCACCGCAATGCAGGACGGCTGGTCGGTGCTGACGGTGGATGACGACGGCGTCGGCATCCCGGAGGCAGAGCACGAGCAGGTGTTCGAACGTTTTTACCGGGTGGATGACAGTACCGGGGACGGTTGCGGGCTGGGACTGGCGATCGTCCAGGAGATCGCCCACCTGCATGGCGCCTCCGCCGCGGTGGAGACGCCGCCGGGCCGGCAGGGCACCGTGATGCGGGTCCGCCTGCCGTCCGCGTCTTGAGCCCGGCCGCTGTCGGGCGGCCCCGTGTGAGTTACCGGATGACGCCGCAGGCGGCGAAATATTACAGTCAGGTCTTTCCAGTCCAACATTTGATGATTCCGGAGTAGATTTTTTAAAAAACTGCTACCCCGGTTCTCCACCCACCGCGTCTCAGCTCGCCTTCCCAAGGGCAAGAGCGCGCTCAAGGGCAACCACCTTGGTCTGATGGTAAGGATCGAGCATCCGCGGCGCTTCCTTCTCATGAATTTGCATGCGCCGAGCCAGTTCGGACTTTGATACACCTTGCTCCCGCATGGAGAGATAGACCGCGGCCTTCAGTACTGTGGTCACGGGACTTGAAGCCATGAGTTCCCCATTTTTCGCGCGGGACGGTGCCGGGATATCAAGGGCATCCTCTATGCGTGCCTCGATTACGGCCTGCAGGGCGCCCTCGGCTTCGGACAGGGCTTCTTCGACGTTGTTGCCTTGCGTGATCGCTTCGGGAATATCGCGGAAGGTCACAACGTAGCCGCCGTCCTTGCGGTCGCGGGTGAGTTTTACGGGATAGGTGAATTGCAACATTGACTGCTCCTTAGCGAAGATCCTGCTCGGTCAGCCCTATTTTCAAGGGTGGCGCTACGGGGATGAACTGGTTTATTTCTTCGTACGCTTTTGGTCGAGCAAACTGGAGCGTACCGCGCGTTTCTTGCCCTGCGGTGCCAGCTTCCTGATCTGTCGCAGTTGGGCGGCGCTCAGCGGGCCGTCGTCCATTGGGTATTGCGGCGCGGTATTGGGCGTAGGCACAGGTGACTTGGTGGTTGAATGGATGGTCATGAGAGTTCCTTTCGCGATCACTCATTAAGTATTTGTTTTTATTGATATTTTAAGCTAATCAATACCGCCGTATCAAGGTCAAGGCCTGCCCATCCCGCTTCATCTCGGTGCGGTTCAGAAAACTCATCCCCAGCAGCGCGATCTTCAGGCCGTCGCCTTCCAGCACCACGGCTTCAACGGCATGCAGCGTGATGTCGCCCACCTTTACGGTATCCAGCGTGATGCGGTAAGCCACTGCGCGGCCGTTGGCGGTTTGCGTGAAGCCGCGCTGGCCGTTCAGATAGTTGATGCCGAGACGCCGTGCGTCGGCGCTGGGTAGCGCGATCGAGGTGGCGCCGGTGTCGACCAGGAACTGCACGGTGCCGCCGTTGACCTGTCCCAGGGTCTGGTAGTGGCCGCGTTCGTCGGCGGTCAGGGTCACGGATGATCCGCTGCTGCTGCCGGCGGAGAGGTCCGCGCCGCCGATGCGCATGCCCGAACCGAGTGCCAGGCTCCGCCGTTTGCCCTGGAATTCGATGACGGCGGCGCTGCTGTCGGCGCTGATCAGTTTGACGCCTTCGGGTGAGGTCTGGCCGGCGGACAACATGCGCGGCTTGCCGCCGTCGATGACCAGTTGCGCCTTGCCGCCGAACAGCGCGGTGACGCTGATGTCCGCGGCCTGCGTTTGCGCCGCGATGAACAGAATCGCGGCGCAGATGGTCTTAAAGAATGTTTTAAGATGAGGCCATTGCATTCCGGATCACTCCATGAAACCCGTAGCCATTTTTCGTTATACCGCCACCGAAGGGCCGGCCTATTTTGCCACGTACCTTAAAGGCCGGAAGATTCCGTATCAGGTGATCAAGGTCGATGCCGGGGATCCGGTGCCCAATGACGCCTCGGCATGGGCCGGCGTGGTCTGCATGGGCGGGCCGATGAGTGTCAATGATGACCTGCCGTGGATTCCGCCGATGCTCGATCTGATCCGCGACGCGGTGAAACGTGACGTGCCGGTGCTGGGGCATTGTCTCGGCGGGCAGTTGATGGCCAAGGCGCTGGGCGCGCCGGTGACGCGCAATCCGGTCAAGGAGATCGGCTGGGGTGAGGTCAAAGTGCTGGATCGGCCGGCAGCGAAGCAATGGCTGGGGGCAGACCTGCCGTCATTCCTGTCCTTCCACTGGCATGGCGAAACCTTTGCGCTGCCGGAGGGTGCGACCCGCATCATGTCCAGCGCGGCCTGTTCCAATCAGGCCTTCGTGATCGGCAAACATTTCGGCATGCAATGCCATGTCGAAATGACCGAAGAGCTGATCCGTACCTGGTGCCAGGACTGGGCGGCGGAAGTGGAGGCGCTGGCGGGGCGCATGCCTTCTGTGCAGACGCCGGCGGAAATGGAGCAGGGCATCAGCGACAAGGTGCGTGCGCTGAATGCGGTGGCGGACCGGATTTACGATCGGTGGATTACCGGGCTGGCCAAAAATTAATTTCCCCACCGTTCGCCCTGAGCCTGTCGAAGGGCAATCAGGCTTCGACAGGCTCAGCCCGAACGGGGTTGCTGTGAACCCGCGTTGGGTTCAGGTCAGCAGCGCCCAAGCTGCACCCAGCAGGGCGCTGGCGCCGATCACCGGCATGATGCCGATCTTGTAAAGCCACAGCGCGACAAACGCGCCGAGGCCGATCACCAGCGACGGCCAGTCGAAGGGACCCTTGAGTCCCTCCGGCCACAATACGTGGTACGCAAAAAACACCGCGAGATTCAGGATCACACCGACCACGGCTGCAGTAATGCCGGTCAGCGGCGCGGTGAACTTGAGGTCGCCGTGGGTGGTTTCGACCAGCGGACCGCCAAGCAGGATGAATATGAAGCTGGGCAGGAAAGTGAAGTAAGTAACGACGGCGGCCGCCAGTGTGCCGGCGAGGAACAGGTTGTCTGCGCCGAGAAATTGCGTGGTCCAGCCGCCGACGAAACCGACGAAGGCGACCACCATGATCAGCGGTCCCGGCGTGGTTTCACCCAGCGCGAGGCCGTCGATCATCTGCAGCGGTGTGACCCATTGATACTGTTCGACGGCGGCCTGATAGACATACGGCAGCACGGCATAGGCGCCACCGAAAGTCAGCAGCGCCGCCTTGGTGAAAAACCAGCCCATCTGGCTTAACGGCCCCTGCCAGCCGTAGATCGTCACCAGCAGCGCCATCACGCCGCCCCACAGCAGCAGGCCGATGGCGAGCACCATGGCGAACCGTTTCCAGGTGAACAGCGCATGCTGCGGCGTCGGGGTCTCGTCGTCGATTACCGCGGCACCGTAACTTTTGCCGTCTGCGCCGTGGCCGCCGCCGGTGGCGAACAATTTGGGCGCCACCTGCCCGCCGATGTAACCGATGATGCCGGCGCCGATGACAATTAACGGGAACGGCAGCTTCAATGCAAACAGCGCGATGAATGCCGCAGCGGCTATGCCCCACAACACGCCGTTTTTCAGCGCGCGTGAGCCGATGCGCAGGGCAGCGACCACGACAATGGCGGTGACCGCCGGTTTGATGCCGTAGAGCATGCCGGCAATGGCCGGCACATCGCCCCAGACGAGATAAATCCACGTCAGTGCAATCAGGATGAACAGCGAGGGCAACACAAACAGCCCGCCGGCGACGATGCCGCCCCAGGTCCGATGCATCAACCAGCCGATGTAGGTGGCGAGCTGTTGCGCCTCGGGGCCCGGCAGCACCATGCAGTAGTTCAGTGCATGCAGGAAGCGGCGCTCGGAAATCCAGCGCCGGCGTTCGACCAGCTCCTGGTGCATGATCGCGATCTGACCCGCCGGTCCGCCGAAACTGATGAAGCCGAGTTTCAGCCAGAAGCGGAAGGCCTCACGGAAGGAGACGGCGGCGGGCGGCTCGATTGGCGCGGCGGATGACGATTCGTTCATCGAATTTTCCTTGCCGGTCAACGATAGGCGTCAGGATTCCAGGTGTGCTGTTCGTCCTGGCCTTCCTTGCACCACAGGTAGAGCGCGTCGTACATGATCATGCCCTGCTGCAACTGAGCGTGGTCATCGGCGATGAGGCGCGACAGACCCAGTGACAGCGCGACCAGGCCGGCGGACTGTGGCGCGATTTCCGGGTGTCCGGTATCCGCTCCGCGCACGATGTCGGCGAGTTGCAGCAGCGCCGGATCGGTCAGCCGGTAGATGCGGATGAAGGCATCAAAGCTGCAGCGCGGGCCGTCATGGGAAAACGTCACGTCAGGCACATCGTAGGGGATGGCATTTTTCTGTGCGGCGACGGTTTTCACGTCTGCTGACGGCACGTATAAAAATTCGGCATTGCGGTCGATGAAGCGCGTGATCAACCACGGGCAGGCGATGCGGTCGACTTTCGGACGTTCGCGGGTGATCCAGCGCGTGGCGGCGGCAACGGGTTTGGCCATCAGTTCACCGCCGGCCGCGCGCAGCCCTTCTTCGATGCCGTCTTCGACAAACTGCGCGTTGAACCCCCGGTTGCGCAGCGCCTGGGCGGCGTTCCGGCTGACTTCGTGGCCGTGCACGCAATACACGGCAATCTGTGCGGCTGCGGGCAGTTCATCGGCCCAGGTGTCCACGGTGGCCGGATCGCGGCGCAATGCGCCGGCGGCCATGTCCGGCGCAGCGAGGAAGGCCGCCTCTCGACGCACATCAATCAGCAACGGCGCAGCGACAGCGTTGCGCGCAGCGATCAGTTTTTTTGGGGAAATGCTCTCGTCCATGATGACTCCTTCGCGGTGGCTATGCACCAGCAGCATACGAAGGCAGCACTTGGACGCTAGGCGTCTGGAGCCGGGGAGTCTGCCAACGTCCCCGTGTTGATGCGGATAATTCTGCGAGATCGCCGGCGTGGTGTCAACGCAGGCCGCATTCATTTTTACCCCGCGACGCCGTTCGGGCTGAGCCCTTCGTCAAGCTCAGGACAGGCTTGTCGAAGCCCAGCGCCCTTCGACAGGCTCAGGGTGAACGGGGATTGGATATCAGTCGCCGAATTTAGTCTCTAAAATTCTTGAACTGCAGCGGGAATTCAGTGATCGACTTGCGGATCAGTGCGATGGCGTCCTGCAACAGGTCTTTTTTGGCGCCGGAAACGCGCACCACGTCGCCCTGGATGCTGCCCTGGACTTTCATCTTGCTGTCCTTCAGCAGTTTGACGATTTTTTTCGCCAACTCCTGCTCGATGCCTTCGCGTACTTTCACCGGCTGTTTCATCTTGTTGCCGCTGATCGGCTCACCATCCTCGAGTTTCAGGCAGCGGGTGTCGACGCCGCGTTTGGCGAGTTTGGCGGTCAGCACGTCGCGGACCTGGCTCAGTTTGAAGTCGTCGTCGGCGAAGACGGTCAGTGTTTTTTCTTTTTCGTTGATTTCGACCCGGGCATCAGAGCCCTTGAAGTCGAAGCGCGTGGAAACTTCCTTGTTGGTCTGGTCGACGGCGTTGTGCACTTCGACCTGGTTGACCTCGGAAACAATATCGAATGAGGGCATGGCTTGCTCCCTTTCTTTTGGTCAGGCCCGGATTATAGCCCTATGAGGGTGCGGGATGCCGGGCCGGGTTGGGACTGCCTTGAATGCAGAGATTCAGCGCGCGCGTTTGCGCGCAGTTTGCAATGCAATGGGTTTCACATTGATCGGCAGGCCGGTGGCGTCGTCAAATTCAGCCGCTGCTTCCACGGCGCGGCGCGCCAGGGTTTCGGCATCAAGGCGACCACCGTACAGCGCATGCAACGCGCCCATTGCGTAACTGCTGCCACTGCCGAAGGCGTAGTAGCGGGAGAACTCCTGCACCGTGCGATGCGCGACCACGCCGAAGATGCCGTGTTTGTTGGCGATCAGCGCATCGAAACGCGTGGATTCCAGCGCTTCGTCGTCATGGCCGGCGGGCAGCAGGTGGTAGTCACTTTTCAGTACGGCATGCAGCGTCTGCCAGGTGCAGAAGATCGCCATTGGCGTATCGAAGCGCGGCTTGACCTTGGGCCGGGAAAAATAATCCGCGAGTATGGTCTTGAAGGTGGCATTGCCGGTGAGGGCGAGCCAGCTGTCACCGACCTGCAGCAGCTTGCCGTGGTTGGCAATGTACTCGGCGGTTTCCTTGCCCGAACCCCATTTGGTCATGGTGTCGGCGGCGATGGCGACGCCGCGGTCCTTGCGCACTACAACGAGGGTGGTCATCCGAAATGGCAAACGTAATGCAGGGCTTCGGTGGGCTCGATGTCGAAGCTGGATTTGCCCGGCACGTCGAAACTTTCTCCGGTTTTAACGGTTTTCCAGTCGGCGCCGGCGAGTTTGTAACGACCGCTGCCGCCGACGATTTCCATACGCTCGGGTGCATCGGTATTAAAGGTCAGCCTGGAGGGCAGGATCACACCCACCGATTTGCGCACACCGCCGGCGAGGATCACGGTATGGCTGACGCACTTGCCGTCGAAATAGACGTTGGCTTTTTTGACGACGGAGACATTATCGAACTGCATGATTCTTTCCTTAATTTATTTCTGCAAAACACCGTTCGGGCTGAGCCTGTCGAAGCCCGGCCGCCCTTCGACAGGCTCAGGGCGAACGGAGGGTTATTTATGCTTCTTGCGCAGGTTGGCAGCAATACGCAGCCGCAGCGCATTGAGCTTGATGAAACCACCGGCATCGGCCTGGTCGTAGGCGCCCTTGTCGTCCTCGAAGGTCGAGATCGCCGGATCAAACAGCGAATCGGTTTTGGACGCGCGGCCGACGGTGGTGACGGTGCCTTTGTAGAGTTTGACCTTGACGGTGCCGTTGACCGGCTTCTGTGATTCGTCGATCAGTTGCTGGATCAACAGGCGTTCCGGGCTGAACCAGTAGCCGTTGTAGATCAGCCGTGCGTAACGCGGCATCAGGTCGTCTTTTAGCGCCAGCACTTCGCGGTCCAGCGTGATCGATTCCATCGCGCGGTGGGCGCGCAGCATGATGGTGCCGCCGGGGGTTTCGTAACAACCGCGGGATTTCATGCCTACGTAACGGTTCTCGACCAGGTCCAGCCGCCCGATGCCGTGTTTGCCGCCGAGCTGGTTGAGCTTGGTCAGAACCTCTGCCGCGGACATTTTCTTGCCGTTGATGGCGACGATGTCACCCTTGGCGTAAGTCAGATCCACGTATTCCGGTTTGTTCGGCGCTTTTTCCGGTGACACGGTGATGCGCCACATCGAATCTTCCGGCTCGAAGGACGGGTCTTCAAGGATGCCGCCTTCATAGGAAATGTGCAGCAGGTTGGCGTCCATCGAGTACGGCGCGCCGCCTTTGCGTTTTTTGTAATCGACGGGGATGCCGTGTTTGTCGGCATAGGCCAGCAGTTTTTCCCGCGACAGCAGATCCCATTCGCGCCACGGCGCGATGATTTTGACACTGGGCATCAGCGCATAGGCGCCGAGTTCGAAACGCACCTGGTCGTTGCCCTTGCCGGTGGCGCCGTGCGACACCGCATCGGCGCCGGTCTTGCGTGCGATCTCGATCATGCGTTTGGCGATCAGCGGCCGCGCGATCGAAGTGCCGAGCAGGTATTCGCCTTCGTACACCGCGTTGGCGCGGAACATCGGGAACACAAAGTCGCGGACGAATTCTTCGCGCAGGTCTTCGATGAAGATCTGTTTGACGCCCATCAGCCTGGCTTTTTTGCGCGCCGGCGAGACTTCTTCGCCCTGGCCGATGTCGGCGGTGAAGGTGATGACTTCGCAGCCGTAGACGTCCTGCAACCATTTAAGGATGACGGAGGTGTCGAGGCCGCCGGAGTAGGCAAGCACTACTTTATTGATTTTATTGAACTTTTTCATATTCTTCGGATCAGGATGAATCGGTAAATGAGTCGAATAAACAGCTTGTCGAAACGAGTAAACGCCAAGGATGCGCGGGGCGCCATTTTACCGGCGCGCGGGCTTCAGGTCTGCACGTGCCCTAGGAGCAGGTATTCCATCAAGGCTTTTTGTGCGTGGAGACGATTCTCGGCCTCATCCCAGACCACGCTGTGCGGGCCGTCGATGACTTCGGCGGTGACTTCCTCGCCGCGATGCGCGGGCAGGCAGTGCATGAACAGCGCGTCTTTTCTGGCGATGCGCATCATGTCGGCATCGACGCACCAGTCCTCGAAGTCGCGTTTGCGTTCTTCATTTTCGGCTTCGAAACCCATGCTGGTCCAGACGTCGGTGGTGACCAGGTCGGCGTCACGCACGGCGTCCATCGGATCCTTGAATTCCTCGTAATGGTCGGTGCCGTAGAGGCCGGCGCGTTCGGGCTCGACTTCGTAACCGGGCGGCGTTGATACATGGACATTGAAGTCGAGCACTTCCGCCGCCTGCAGCCAGGTGTTGCAGACGTTGTTGGAGTCGCCGATCCAGGCCACGGTTTTGCCGCGGATCGAGCCGCGATGTTCGATGAAGGTAAAAATGTCGGCGAGGATCTGGCAGGGGTGATATTCGTTGGTCAGCCCGTTGATCACTGGCACCCGGGAGTGCGAAGCGAAGCGGTTGATGATCTCCTGCTCGAAGGTGCGGATCATTACGATGTCGACCATGCGCGTGATCACCCGCGCGACGTCCTCGATTGGTTCGCCGCGGGAGAGCTGGGTCTGGCTGGAGGTCAGGTTGATCACCGTGCCGCCCATCTGCAGCATGCCGGCTTCGAACGACACGCGGGTACGTGTCGAGTTTTTCTCGAAAATCATCGCCAGCGTACGGTCGTGCAGCGGCAGGTAGGGTTCGTAACGCTTGAAGCGTGACTTGATCCAGGCGGCGCGAGCGAACAGCTGCGCGTATTCGGCGGCGCTGAAATCCCTGAACTGGAGGTAATGGCGTAATTGCATGACGGTTCGCGATGGCCGCTCAGGCGGCGGCCGGCGTGGCTTTCATCAGAAACGAGCGGATCATCGGCGCCAGTTCGCCGACCAGTTGGTCGGCTTCCGCGCGTGAAATGACCAGCGGCGGTACCAGCCGCACCACATTCTCGGCAGTGACGTTGATCAGCAGTCCGGCTTCGAGTGCGGTTTTCACCAGGTCGCCGCAGGGCCGGTCGAGTTCGATGCCGATCATCAGCCCCTTGCCGCGGACGTCCTTGACGCCAGGCGTCTCGGCGAGCGCACGCTGCAGGCTGCTGCGGATATGCGCGCCCATCTCGTTGGCGTTCTGACACAGGTTTTCGGATTCGATGATCTCCAGTGTGGTCAGCGCTGCCGTGCAGGCAAGCGGATTGCCACCGAAGGTCGAGCCATGGCTGCCGGGCTGGAACAGCGTGGCAGCTTCGCCGCGGGCGACACAGGCGCCGACCGGCACGCCGCCGCCGAGGCCCTTGGCGAGCGTGATCACATCCGGCATCACGCCGTAATGCTGGAATGCGAACATCCGGCCGGTGCGGCCCATGCCGGTCTGCACTTCGTCGAGCATCAGCAGCCAGCCGTTGGCGTCGCAGATTTCGCGCAGGCCTTTCAGATAATCGTCGTCACATACGCTGACGCCGCCTTCACCCTGCACCAGCTCGGCAAGTACGGCGACCACGTTGCGGTTGGAAACGGCGACGCGCCGCACCGCCTCGAGATCGTTGAACGGTACGCGCACGAACCCGGTTACCAGCGGTTCGAATCCGGCCTGCACCTTGCGGCTGCCGGTGGCAGACAGTGTGGCGATGGTGCGGCCATGGAAGGATTTTTCGAGCACCACCACCGCGGGAAGTTCGATGCCCTTCTTGTGACCGTAATAACGCGCGAGCTTGATTGCCGCTTCGTTGGCTTCGGCACCTGAATTGCAGAAAAATACCTTGTCCATGCCGGATGCATCGGCAATGCGGTCTGCGAGTTTTTCCTGGGCAGCAATCTGGTAGATGTTGGAAGTGTGGATCAGCTTGCCGACCTGGTCGCGCAGCGCCGCCACCAGCTTCGGGTGGCTGTGGCCGACCGCATTCACGGCCACGCCTGCGAGCGCGTCGAGATAACGTTTGCCCGCGGTGTCCCAGAGCCAGACGCCTTCGCCATGTTCAAAGGTGACCGGCAGCCGGCCATAGGTGTTCATCACGTGGGACATGGTTCATCCTTCTCGACAGAGCATCTGCACAAAAAGCCCGATACAAAAACAGACGGCGGCCTGAAGCCGCCGGAGCGACTATTCTTATCCAAGCCGGTTTTGCTTGGCAAGCGAAATTTCCATGGAAATGCAGAGCGAAATCAAGGCTCTTCTGCTAGACTTTTCACGGCGCAAAACTCAGGGATTAAACATGTTCGACGGGGCACCAGAAATCGTCATACAGGGCGTTACCGAAACCGGCGAAACTTTCCGTCCCAGCGACTGGGCTGAGCGCTTGAGCGGCATGTTGTCCGTGTTCAGCGCCGAAGGTTATCTGGCCTATTCGCCCTTTCTCAAGCCGATCATGGCCGGCGGTGTGCGCTGCGTGGCGGTTGATCGTGTGCTGGAGAATCGCGATCCGACTGCGTTTGCATTTCTGCTGCAGTTTGCGCGGGACAATCAACTCAAACTGCGGCCGGGTCGCAAGGCAAAACGTCCGGAGGATCTGGCGGCGGAGGCGGCGCTGCGGGATGCGCTGCGCGGTCCGGGTGCTGTTAATTAAATTAAGAAGCACTAAGGGCTGACAGGCCGGGAGGCTGCCAGTCCTGCGACCGGCTGCTGCCGGCCGCCGACAACAACTGTTACGCCATCGCCTTGACGGCGGCGTTCAGGCGGCTCTTGTGACGGGCAGCCGTATTCTTGTGCATGATGTCCTTGTCGGCGATCGAATCGATCGTGCTCACCGACTGCTGAAACACGGCGCGGGCTGCGGCTTTATCGCCGGCGGCGATGGCCTTCCGCACATCTTTCATTGCGGTGCGCAGTGCAGAGCGTTGTGCCATGTTGCTGGCGCGGCGTTTGACGGCCTGGCGGGCGGCTTTTTTGGCTGAAGCAGTATTGGCCATGTAAACTCCGGATTTCGTTCAGGAAAAGAACAGTTTTGGGTGACTCGGAAAAGGGCGCAATGATAAAGAAATCCTGCTCCTTCCGCAAGCCCGGCGGTGACGGCCCCGCTACCGTCGAAATACTGAAAAAATGAATTTACTCAAGGCTTTAGCGACAGTCAGCAGCATGACGCTGCTGTCCCGCGTGCTGGGTTTCGTGCGCGATGCGGTGATTGCCCGGGTTTTCGGGGTCGGGTTGATGACCGATGCCTTTTTCGTCGCCTTCAAGATCCCCAACCTCTTGCGACGGCTGTTTGCCGAAGGCGCTTTTTCCCAGGCCTTCGTGCCGATCCTTGCCGAGTACAAGAACCGCCGTGGCCCGGCCGAGGCGCGCGCCCTGATCGATCATGTGGCTGCGGTGCTGACGGTGGCGCTGGTGCTGGTCACAGCCGTCGGGGTGGTCGCCGCGCCGCTGATTGTCAGCATCAGCGCGCCGGGTTTCACCGCGACCCCGGAAAAGTTTGCGCTGACCGTTGACCTGCTGCGCATTGTATTTCCGTACATCCTGTTCATTGCCCTGACGGCCTGCGCCGGCGGCATCCTCAATACCTGGAGCCGGTTTGCGGTGCCGGCGTTTACGCCGGTGCTGCTCAACCTGTCATTCATCGGTTTTGCGCTGTTCGCGGCACCCTGGTTCGATCCACCGGTGATGGCGCTGGCGTGGGCGGTGTTTTTCGGCGGTGTATTGCAACTGGCCTTCCAGTTGCCGTTCCTCGCGCGCATCGGCATGTTGCCGCGGCTGCGTCTGAATTTCCGTGATGAAGGCGTGCGGCGGGTGTTGAAGCAGATGGTGCCCGCAGTATTCGGTGTGTCGGTCGGCCAGGTCAGCCTGTTGATCAATATCGTATTTGCATCGTTCCTGATCACCGGCAGCGTGACTTGGCTGTATTTTGCCGATCGTTTGATGGAGTTTCCCGCCGGCATGCTCGGCGTGGCACTCGGCACCATTCTGCTGCCCAGTCTGGCCAAGTGTCATGCTGAGCAATCGGTGCAGGCTTATTCGGAATTGCTGGACTGGGGTTTGCGCCTGACGCTGTTGCTGGCGGTGCCCGCCGCCGCCGCACTGGCCTTGCTGGCGGTGCCGCTGATCACCACGCTGTTTCATTACGGCGCGTTCACCGCAACCGACGTGATCAACACCCGTCATGCGGTGATCGCGTATTCCATCGGCCTGGTCGGCCTGATTGCGGTAAAGGTGCTGGCGCCCGGTTTTTATGCGCGGCAGGATATCCGCACACCGGTGAAAATCGCGGTGGTCACGCTGGTATTTACGCAGCTGCTCAACCTGTTGCTGATCTGGGAATTGCGTCACGCCGGTCTGGCGTTGTCGATCAGTCTTGGCGCCTGCCTCAACGCAGCTCTGCTGCTGCGCGGCCTCCGGAGCCGCGCGATTTACATGCCGCAACCGGGCTGGGGCATTTTTTTGCTGAAGCTGGCGCTGGCGGTGTATGTCATGGGCGCCGTGTTGTGGTTGTTGTCCGGCGATACAACCGGCTGGCTGGCGGCGGGGGCTGTGGAGCGCATCGGTCGCATGGGAGTGCTGGTCTTTGCCGGGGCCGGCAGCTATTTCGCCACGCTGTGGGTGCTTGGATTCCGGCCGCGGGATTTTGCGCGGCGCTCGGTGGAATGAGCGGCTACGGATATACCGGGTTCAGCGCTGCAGCAGGCGCCGCGACAGGTAGGACAGCAGATCCACCATGGCGACCAGCAGAATCATCGTGATCAGGATCGAACTGGTTTCGTTCATGTGGAACAGCCCCATGTGGAAGGCCAGCATCTGACCAAGCCCGCCACCGCCGACCACGCCGAGCACTGCGGCCGCGCGGATGTTGTTTTCCCAGCGATAGAGCGTGTACGACATCAGTTGCGGCACGATCTGGGCAAGCGTCGAGTATAGGAATATCCGGCCGGCCGGCACGCCCTGCACACGCAGCGCAAATGCGGGACCGGGCGGGGCATTTTCAATCGCTTCGGCGAACAGCCGGCCCAGCACGCCCGTGGTATGCAAGGCCAGTGCCAGCGTTCCGGCAAAGGGGCCGAGTCCGGCGGAGATGATCAGCAGGGCGGCCCACACCAATTCCGGGATCGAGCGCAATCCGTTCAGCAGCAGGCGAGTCGGGACACGCCAGAACGCTTTGTCGTTGGCATGGGTGCGGCTGGCCGGCAGCGCGAGTGCGAGACCGGCGATCGCGGCGAGCAGTGTGCCGAGTACCGACATGGCAATGGTCTCCAGGCTGGCCATCGCCAGTTTCTGCAGGAATACGGAATCCGCGGCGGGGGACAGCAGTTCCCCCAGAAATTTGCCCATTCTCTGCGCCGAATCGACAGACAGGAATTTAGCCCATTGCAGATCGAGGGACAGAAAACTTGCCGCCGTCAGTGCGGCCAGACCCACCATGAACCAGCAGGCCGCGCAACGCGCATCGAAAATTTTTGGCGGCAGCCGGTAGGCTTCGTTCGCGGCAGTGCTTTTAGTCCGGGGGTTCATGCCGCAGCCTCCATTCCATCCGTTGCATATTGCGTGCCGTGCTGTCGGCCGCCGCTGGCATTCGCCTTGCTGTAGATCCCCGCTGAAGCGGGGCCCCTCGCCAGGTGGCTCATGCCAGCACACGCCTCAACCAGGCACTGGCATAGTCGGCCAGCCCCACCAGCAGCATGAACACGATGAGCATGGTCGCGACCTCTCCGCCCTGGAACATTTTCATCGAGTTGTCCATCTGCTGGCCGAGGCCGCCGGCGCCGACGAAGCCGAGTACGGCGGAGGAACGAATCGCGCATTCCCAGCGGTAGACCGTGTAGCTGGTCAGTTCCGCGGCGCTCTGCGGCAGCAGGCCGTAGAAAAAAGCCTGCAGGCGTCCCGCGCCGTTGCGCAGCAGCGTGTTGGTGGCATGGGACTCGTCACTTTCCAGAATTTCGCCATAAACCTTGCCGAGCATGCCGCCATAAGTGAGTGCGATGGCCAGTACACCCGCGGTGGGGCCGAGTCCGACGACGCGGACGAACACCAGCGCCCAGATCAGTTCGGGTACGCTGCGCAGCACGATCAGCAACCAGCGTACCGCCTGGCGGACGACAAAAGGGATCGCATGCATGCGTCCCGGCAGCGCTGAAATGGAGAGTGCGCTGGTTGAAATGAGGGTGAGCGGAATGGCGATCAGCAATGCCAGCGCCATGCCCGCGGTGGCAATGGCGACGGTTCGCCAGCATTCCTTCGCCACCAGAAGCAGGAATTCGCCTTCGACCTTGGGCGGGAAAAAATCTGCCAGAAAGCGTTTTGTTGATTTGATGGTCTCCGCTTCAAACAGCGTCCAGGGTTTGAATTCAGTCAGCACCAGTGCCGGCGCCAGCAGCACCAGCCCGGCGCATAACCAGAATACGCGCGACAGCCATGCGGGGTCGCGCAGCTGCGGTGCAATGACGGTGGTGGATGCCGGGCTGTTCAAGGCAGAGGATTACCGGCAATACATGGCGGCGGCGGGTTTGCCGTCGGCCCCGTCATCGCCGGGAGCGGGGGGCGCTCCCAGCAGTTCGTGTTCGTGCTGGGCGTAGAGCGCCGCCAGCCGTTCGGGCGTGACTTCATGCGCAAGCAGGTCGAACTGCAGTTCACCGTCGCGCAGACCGATGACGCGGGGAAAACGCGTGGCCACATCGACCTGGTGCAGCGTGGTGATGAGGGTGGCGCCGCAATCCCGCGCCGATTGTGTCAGCGCGTCAATGGCGAGTATTGCCCGGGAGGGATCGAGTGACGACAGCGGCTCATCCACCAGCCACAGGTCGGCCTTCGATATCAGCGCGCGGGCGAGTCCCACTCGCTGGCGTTCTCCTCCCGAGAGCCGGTCGACCCTGTTCCACAACTTGCCGGCGAGATCGAAGCGGGTCAGGGCTGCTTCAGCCTCGGCGATGTGTGTCGGGTAAAACAGCGAGCGCAGGCTGGCCAGCAAGGACTGTTGTGGCAGTCGTGCGGCGAGCACCGCGGTGATGACGCGTTGGCGGGGCGGCAACGGTGGCGTTTGCGGAGCGAGGAACAGCCGGCCACGCAGTTTCTGCAATTGCGCCACTGACAGCAGCCACGGGTCAACCCCGTCAAGCTCCAGCCGCCCCGTCGCGGGCTCCAGTGCGCAGGCCAGCGCGTAGAGCAGCGTTGTTTTGCCCGCCCCTGAAGGTCCGATGATGGCGACCTGTTCGCCCGGCGCAATGGTCAGCGTCAGCGGTTTTAATGCCGGCGGGCTAGCGGCGGCGGCCGCCGGATGGCGCGCCGCCAGTCCCTGGAGGGTGATACGCATGTTGTCGTTACTTGATCAGGCCTGCGCTGCGGCCCGCGGTTTCAAGGTCTTTGTAGTTTTCCGGTTTGGTCGCGATGTATTTGGTCGCGCGATTCAGTGTCAGGATTTCCTTGCCCTCCGGCGTCGCCATCGACAGGTCGAGCAGCGCTTTGGTGAGTCGTTCGCGCAGTGCGGCCGGCATGTCGGCATGCACCGACCAGTTGTAATTGAAATACGGCGGGGTGGTGTAGAACACATTGACTTTGGACGTATCAACCTTTTTTTCGTCGACGAACTTGCGCCACACCGTGATGTCGAGTGCTGCAGCATCGACGCGGCCGCCAACGACGGAGGCGATGGTGGCGTCATGTGCGCCGGAGTAGGCGACGCGTTTGAAATCCTTGTCCGGGTCGATCTTCGCCTGCAGCAGGTAACTGCGCGGCATCAGGTGGCCCGAGGTGCTCGACTGCGAGCCGAAGCTCACCTGTTTGCCCTTGAGGTCGGCCAGCGTCTTGATGCCTGAGTCCGCCAGGGTGATGAACACCGAACGGAACTGGGTGTCTTCTTCGCGCTGGGCGATCGGCACGATCTTGCCGCCGGAGCGGAGTTGCGCCTGGACGTGCGTGAAGCCGCCGAACCAGACCAGATCAACCTGCTTGTTGACCAGGGCTTCGACGGCTGCGGGGTAGTCACTGACCGGGGTGAATTCGACTTTCATGCCGACCGTGCGTTCGAGGTAGCGGGTCAGCGGACCGAACTTGCGGATCTGCTCGGTGGCGGCTTCCTCGGGGATCGTGGTGACCTTGAGCGTCTGCTGGGCAAGAGCCGGTGCGGCGAGCAGTGCGGTGAAGCCGAGGGCGGCGAGGGTGTTGCGAAACAGCGAAGCGATGGCGGGACATGAAAACGGGGAAGAGCACAACATGACGTTTCCTTTCGGGTTAGCGGAAAGTGCAGGATTGACGTTTTGACGTGATGGCCTGGCTGGCATGCAGTTGGGCTGAATAACCGACCACGACGCGACGGCTGCGGGAAGGGCTCAAGTCGACCATGGGATCACCTCTGAATTTTTGCCATGAAAAACGGATGGCAGGCAGAAAGGTTCTGCCTGCCGACACGCTACCGCAGGCCTGCTGCAATTGCAAAGTCCGGACTGCTGCGGCCCCTGCCTTGTTCAGGACACGCCGGTTTCCTTCAGTGCGGCTTCGACCACATCGTGTTTGAGGCGCGGCGCGAACAGTTCGATGAAGTCGTAGATGTAGCCGCGCAGCCAGGCATTGCGCCGCAGTGCGATGCGCGTGGTGCTGGCCGCGAACAGGTGGTCGGCATTGATCAGCCGGATGCCATGGTCGCGCGCCGGATCGAAGGCCATCTTGGCGAGGATGCCGATGCCCATGCCCATTTCGACGTAAGCCTTGATGATGTCGGCGGCAATCGCGGTGAGTACGATGTTGGGCTGGATGCCGGCATCGTCAAACGCCCGCTTGATCGGTGAATTGGCGGTGAACGCGAAGTCATAGGTGATCAGCGGGTAGGTGGCGATTTTTTCCAGCGTCAACGGCCCGGCGCCAAGCAGCGGATGTTTCAGCGGCGTGATCACGCTGCGTGTCCATTGCGCGCAGGGCAGGGTCACCAGATCGGCGAAGGCTTCGTCTGATTCGGTGGCGATGCCGATATCGGCGTCGCCGTCGCGCAGCAGGGTCGCGATGTGTTCCGGACTGCCTTCGCGCAGCGTCAGCCTGACCTGCGGATAACGCTGGGTGAAGCGCGCGACCACCGGCGGCAGCGCATAACGCGCCTGGGTGTGCGTGGTGGCGATGACCAGTGTGCCGCGGCCGCCGTCGTTGAACTCGCGCCCGACCGAGCGCATGTTGTCGGCATCGCGCAGCATGCGTTCGGCGATGTCGAGCACGATGCGGCCCGGCTCGGTGATGTCGGTGATGCGTTTGCCGTTGCGGACGAGGATGGTCACGCCGAGTTCTTCCTCAAGCAGGCGGATCTGTTTGCTGATGCCGGGTTGTGAGGTAAACAGCGTTTCCGCGGCATCCGACACTTTCAGGCCGTTGCGGGCGACTTCGCGCAAATAACGTAATTGATTTAAATTCAAGTGCTTATCCCTTGCTCTGCAATCTATATAACAAATAGGTCTGTGCAATAAATAACATATTCTTTGAAGATATATAAGGGGGTCATTACTATCGCAGCATCGAATTTCGAGGTGCTGCAGATGTATATCTACGACGCGGTGGATCAACGGCTGGTTGATGAACGGGTGGCGCAGTTCCGCGACCAGACCCGGCGTTTCCTCGCCGGTGAGCTGTCGGAAGACAATTTCCGGCCGCTACGTTTGCAGAATGGCCTTTATATTCAAAGGTTTGCACCGATGCTTCGGGTCGCCATCCCGTACGGCCTGCTGGCCTCCCGGCAATTGCGGGCACTTGCTCACATTGCGCGCAAATGGGACCGCGGCTACGGTCATTTCAGCACCCGGCAGAACATCCAGTTCAACTGGCCCAAGCTGGAAGACGTGCCCGATATCCTCGCGCATCTGGCGTCGGTGCAGATGCATGCCATCCAGACCAGCGGCAACTGCATCCGCAATACCACCACCGACCACTTTGCCGGCGTGGCCCCCGACGAGGTCGTTGATCCCTTGGTGTGGTGCGAACTGATCCGCCAGTGGTCGACCTTTCATCCGGAGTTCGCCTACCTGCCGCGCAAATTCAAGATCGCGGTATCGGGTGCGGAACAGGATCGTGCGGCGATCCAGGTGCATGACATCGGACTGCAGGCAGTGCGCAATGCCAAGGGTGAAACCGGCTTTCGCGTGCTGGTCGGCGGCGGCCTTGGCCGCACGCCGATCATCGGCACGGTGATCCGCGAGTTCCTGCCCTGGCCGCATTTATTGAGTTATCTCGACGCCATCCTGCGCGTCTACAATCGTTACGGTCGCCGCGACAACAAATACAAGGCGCGCATCAAGATCCTGGTCAAGGAGCTGACCCCCGACGTGTTCCGCGCGCAGGTCGATGCCGAGTGGGCGCATCTCAAGGATGGCCCGTCTACGCTGACCGCCGCCGAAGTGGCGCGCATCACCCGGCGTTTCACGCGCCCGGAATATCAAACCCTGGACGTATTGTCCGTGCAGTACACCCAGGCGCTGGCGCGCGAACGCGGCTTTGCCAACTGGGCGGGACGCAACGTACATCCGCACAAGGTGCCGGGTTATGCCGCGGTGACGCTGTCATTGAAAAAAACCGGCGTGGCGCCGGGCGACGCGACCGCGGATCAGATGGACGCCGTCGCCGACCTCGCCGACCGTTACAGCTTCGGTGAACTGCGGGTGTCGCATGAGCAGAACCTGATCCTGTCCGACGTGAAACAGTCTGATCTGCATGCCTTGTGGCAGGAGGCCAAAGCGCTGGGCCTGGCCACACCGAACATCGGCCTGATCACCAACATCATTGCCTGCCCCGGCGGCGATTTCTGCTCGCTGGCGAATGCCAAATCGATTCCGGTGGCGGAGGCGATCCAGCGCCGTTTCGACGACCTCGACTACCAGCACGACATCGGTGAACTCGACCTCAACATTTCCGGCTGCATGAATTCCTGCGGCCATCACCATGTCGGTCACATCGGCATCCTCGGTGTCGACAAGCAGGGCGCCGAGTTCTACCAGATCTCCATCGGCGGCGCGCAGGGCAATGCAGCGGCGCTGGGCAAGGTCATCGGCCCGTCGTTCGCACAGGACGAAGTACCGGATGTGATTGAAAAACTGATTCAAACCTATCTCGCGCGCCGCGACAGTGAAACCGAACGCTTCGTTGATGTCGTGCGGCGCCTGGGAATCGCGCCTTTCAAGGAGCACGTGTATGGCAACGCTGATCAAAAACGCGAAAATCGCAGCGGACAGCTGGCAGCTGCTTGACCGGGCGGCCGACGGCAGCCTGCCGACGGTCCCCGCTACTGGCGACATCATCGTGCCGCTGCCCTTGTGGCAGGCCATGGCGGGTGAACTGCTGGCGCGTAGCGGTCGGCTTGGCCTGTGGCTCGACAGCGCGGAGGATCCGGCACTGGTCGCGGACAGCCTGGAGGCGCTCAGCCTGATCGCGGTCCATTTTCCGCAATTCACCGACGGCCGCGGTTATTCGACGGCGCGTCTGTTGCGTGAACGTTATGGCTGGAAGGGTGAATTGCGCGCCATCGGCGACATCCAGCGCGACCAGTTGTATTACCTGTCGCGCTGCGGCTTCGACGCCTTTGTGCTGAACGACAGCCTCAATGCCAAGGCTGCGTTATCTGCTTTTAACGATTTCACCGAGGCTTACCAGACTTCGGTCGATCGACCGGTGCCGCTGTTCCGCCGTCGTGCAGCGGAAACGGCCTGACGCCATGACTGCCGTGGGCACGGTCTATCTGGTGGGTGCAGGGCCCGGCGCGCCGGACCTGCTGACACTGCGCGCAGCTGATCTGCTGCGCCGCGCCGACATCGTGTTTCACGATGCACTGGTGCATCCTGATACGCTGGCACTGGCGGAAAAGGCTGAAAAGATTGCCGTGGGCAAACGCTGCGGACGGCATTCCACGGCGCAACGTTTTATCAATAAACGGCTGGTTGATGCGGCACAGCGTTACGCCATTGTTGTCCGACTCAAGGGTGGCGACCCGATGCTGTTCGGGCGGGCGCAGGAGGAAATCGATGCGCTGCAAGAGGCTGGCATCGAATATGCCGTGGTGCCGGGCATTACCGCGGCACTGGCAGCGAGCGCGACCCTAGGTATTTCGCTGACCCGCCGCGGCATGAGCCGCAATGTCAGCTTCATCACCCCGCGTACCGGCAAGGGCGAAGACCCGCACGACTGGGCGCGCAGTGCGCTGGCGGCGGATACCTGTGCGATCTACATGGGCGTCGGTGAAGCGGCGCAGATTGCTGCAACGCTGATGGATCGTGGCGCCAGTCCCGATCTGCCGGTGGTGGTGCTTGAAAATGCGTCACTCCCCAACCAGCGCAGTGTGGCCTTGCGGCTGTCTGAACTTGGCACCACCGCAAGTTTCGGGTTTACCGGGCCCGCAGTGATCCTGCTCGGCGAAGTTTATGATCGTTTGCAGTCGGCGACGGCTGCCCTTGCTTCGAGGCGCACCGCCGCCGCCTAGCCCCGCCCTCTGGAATCACGCTAAAATTCAACCTTTTAGCGTGATTTTTCAGGATACAAGGCCGGTCTCATGCAAATCCTGCGCAGCATTCCAAGTGCTGCCACCCACCCCATCGCGCTGACCATCGGTAATTTCGACGGGGTTCACCTCGGTCATCAGGCGATGCTGGCCAAACTGCGCGCTGCAGCCGCGGCCCGCGGTCTGCCGGCCTGCGTGATGACCTTCGAGCCGCATCCGCGCGAATTTTTCGCGCCGGACAAGGCGCCGGTGCGGCTGACCAGCCTGCGTGAAAAACTGGAACTGCTGGCGCAGCACGGCGTCGAGCGTACGCATGTGCTGCGTTTCAATTTTGCGCTGGCACAGGTGACGGCGCAGGACTTCATCGAACGCATTCTGGTGCGCGGCCTTGGCGTGCGCTGGCTGCAGGTGGGGGACGATTTCCGTTTTGGCGCGCGGCGTGCCGGTGACCTGAACATGCTGAAGGCCAATGCGGCCCGTCACGGTTATGCGGTGGAGGCGATGGCGACAGTCGAACTCGATGGCGAGCGGGTGTCGAGCACGGCGGTGCGCGATGCATTGGCTGCCGGCGACATGGTGAAGGCGGGGCGTCTGCTGGGCCAGCCGTACCGCATCAGCGGCCGTGTGGTGCGCGGCGACCAGTTGGGCCGCAAGCTCGGTTTTCCGACGGCGAATGTGCGGATGAAACATAATCGGCCGCCGCTGACCGGGATATTTGCGGTCGAGTTTCGCCGCGGTGATGGTGCGTCGGTGCAGGGTGTGGCCAGTCTGGGGGTGCGGCCGACGGTCAAGGCGCAGGGCGCCGCCCCCGTGCTTGAGGTATATCTATTTGATTTTAAAGAAGAAATTTACGGTGAATCGGTGAGCGTGGATTTCCTGCATAAATTCCGCGACGAAGCGAAATACGTGGATCTTGAAACGCTGAAGCAGCAGATCGCGCGCGACGTGGCGGACGCGCGGGATTTTTTTGCGCGCCGCGTGGCACCGGCGGCTTGATGATCGGATATGCAATTAGAGGGTCTGGATTTCTCCCTCACCCCCGGCCCTCCAGCCCTCACTCCCGGCCTCTCTCCCGGAGGGAGAGAGGAGGCATTTGCCTCCCTTCTCCCACCGGGAGAAGGGTCGGGGATGAGGGATCGAGAGGGGAGACATCAGCGGCCCATGGTTTTTAACCATGGACCGAAACATCGAATCGAAACATGGCTGATTACAAAAGTACACTGAATCTTCCGGATACGCTGTTCCCGATGCGCGGCGATCTGGCCAAGCGCGAGCCAAAAATGCTCGATCAATGGCAGGAGCGCAAGTTCTACCAGCGCATCCGTTTAGCAAGTAAAAATCGTCCGCGGTTTGTGCTGCACGACGGCCCGCCGTACGCCAACGGCGACATCCACATCGGCCATGCCGTCAACAAGATCCTGAAGGACATCATCGTCAAATCGAAATCGCTGTCGGGTTTTGATGCGCCGTATGTGCCGGGATGGGATTGCCACGGCATGCCGATCGAAGTGCAGATCGAAAAGCTGCATGGCAAAAATCTGCCAATCGCGGAAACGCAGAAGCTGTGCCGTGCTTATGCCACTGAACAGGTCGAGCGTCAGAAAAAGGATTTTCAGCGCCTGGGTGTATTGGGTGAATGGGACAATCCTTATCTGACCATGGCTTTCCGCAATGAAGCCGACGAGATTCGTGCGTTGGGCATGTTGCTGCAAAAGGGTTATGTCTATCGCGGCCTGAAACCTGTGAACTGGTGTTTTGACTGCGGTTCGGCACTGGCCGAGGCGGAAGTCGAATACGAGGATCGCAAGGATCCGGCGGTGGATGTCGCATTTCCGTTTGCCGAGCCGGACAAGGTGGCTAAAGCCTTTGGTCTGAAAGTTTTGCCGGACAAACCGGGCTTTGCGGTGATCTGGACCACGACACCGTGGACGCTGCCGGCGAACCAGGCGCTGAATGCGCATCCGGAATTCATCTACAACCTGGTTGATACCGAAAAAGGTTTGCTGATCCTCGCGGCCGATCTGCAGGAAGCCTGCCTCACGCGCCACGGCCTGACCGGAAAAACGCTGGCTTCGTGCAAAGGTGCTGCGCTGGAGCGGATCAATTTCAAACATCCGTTCTATGATCGCCTGTCCCCGGTCTATCTCGGCGAGTATGTAACACTCGACACCGGCACCGGCATGGTCCATGCAGCGCCGGCTTATGGCGTGGAGGACTTCCAGACCTGCCGCAAGTACGGGTTGAAGGATGATGAAATCCTGACCCCGGTGCTGGGCAACGGAAAATACGCCGAGTCGCTGCCGCTGTTCGGCGGGCAGATGATCTGGAAAGCCAATCCGCTGATCGTCGCGCATCTCGAAGAGAAGGGTGTCTTGTTTGCGCATAAATCCGATCTGCACAGCTATATGCACTGCTGGCGGCATAAGACGCCGATCATCCTGCGCGCGACCACGCAGTGGTTTGCCGGCATGGAAGATGTGCCGGGTTATAACGGCGTCAAACCGAAAGAAACGCTCCGTGCCACTGCACTGCGAGCGATCGAGGCGACACAGTTCTTCCCGGACTGGGGCAAGGCGCGGCTGCACGGCATGATCGCCAACCGGCCGGACTGGACGCTGTCGCGGCAGCGGCAGTGGGGCGTACCGATGCCGTTTTTTGTGCATAAGGAAACCGGTGCTTTGCATCCGCGTACGCCGGAACTGCTGGAGCAGGTGGCGCAGCGCGTGGAAAAAGAGGGCATCGAAGCCTGGCAATCCGTCGATGCCGCAGCCATGCTGGGTGCGGATGCGGCGCACTACGAAAAGATCAAGGACACGCTGGACGTATGGTTCGACTCCGGCACCACGCACTACACCGTGCTGCGCGGTTCGCATAAAGAACAAAGTGTGTTTCCCGCGGACTTGTATCTGGAAGGTTCCGACCAGCATCGCGGCTGGTTCCATTCCTCGCTGCTGACCGCGAGCATGATGGACGGCCGCGCGCCGTACAAGGCGCTGCTGACCCACGGCTTCGTCGTCGACGGCGAAGGCAAAAAAATGAGCAAGTCCAGGGGCAATGTCATCGTGCCG
The DNA here is from genome assembly GCA_019744975.1 of Burkholderiales bacterium. GTDB lineage: Bacteria > Pseudomonadota > Gammaproteobacteria > Burkholderiales > SG8-41. Next base: position 179,709 of record JAIETP010000003.1, on the reverse strand, counting down.
CAGAAGGTCATGGACGAGCTCGGCGCCGACATCCTGCGGTTGTGGGTGGCGAGTACGGATTATTCCGGTGAGCTGTCGATCTCGAAGGAGATTCTCAAACGCGTGGTCGAATCCTATCGCCGCATCCGCAATACGCTGCGTTTCCTGCTGGCGAACATTGCCGATTTTGATCCGGCGAAACATGCGCTGCCGGTGGAGCAATGGCTGGAAATCGACCGTTATGCCCTTGAGCTTGTCCGTGAGCGCCAGAAAAAAGTGCAGGCAGCTTACGATCGTTACGAGTTTCATACGGTCATCCAGGAGCTGACGGCGCTTTGCTCGGAAGATCTCGGGGCCTTCTATCTCGACATCCTGAAGGATCGCCTGTACACCGCCGGTGCGGATTCACGGCCACGCAGGGCTGCGCAAAACGCGCTGTGGCATATCACGCATGCGCTGCTGAAAATGATGTCTCCGGTGTTGAGTTTTACCGCCGAGGAGGCGTGGCAGGTCATCAAGGGCGGCACCGAAGGCAGTATTTTCGAGGAAGAGTGGCATGTATTACCCGGGTCGCCACTCGATTCCGGCGTGTGCGACGCATGGGGCAATATCCGGCAAGTGCGGGAACTGGCCAACAAGAAAATCGAAGAGTTGCGTGCTCAGGGCGCGGTTGGCTCATCCCTGCAGGCCGAGCTTGAGATCAAGGCATCGGACAAGACATACGAGTCGCTGACCCGATTGCATGATGATCTGCGCTTTGTGTTCATCACGTCGAGTGTGAAAGTGCTGGAACAGCAAGGCTCGCCCGTATCCATCCAGGTCAATCCCAGCGCCCACAGCAAATGCGAACGCTGCTGGCATTACCGCGCTGATGTCGGCCATGACACACAGCACCCTGATCTGTGTGGTCGCTGCACTGCCAACCTGTATGGTACCGGTGAACCAAGGAGTTACGCCTGATGTTGCGCTGGCTGATGATTGCAAGTGTGGTGGTGATTCTCGACCAGGCCAGCAAATATGCCGCGGTGGCGATGCTGGCCGGCCAGCCACCGGTGGAGGTGACGTCGTTTTTTAATCTGCTGCTGGTCTACAACCGCGGCGCAGCCTTCAGTTTTCTCGCCGGCGCGGGCGGCTGGCAGCGTGAATTGTTTACCGGCATCGCCATCGTCGCTTCGATCTGGATTGTTTATCTGCTGCGCCGTTATCCGCAGCAATCACTGTTTTGCCTGGCCTTGAGCCTGGTACTGGGTGGTGCGATCGGCAATGTGATTGATCGTCTGAGCATCGGCGCCGTGGTGGATTTTCTGGATTTCCACGCCTTTGGCTGGCACTGGCCGGCATTCAACGTCGCTGATTCCGCGATCACCTGTGGTGCCGCATTACTGATCTGGGATGGGCTGCGTACTCCGGCGCCGTCCGAGAAAAACCCATAAGTATTTGATTTAATTAATAAATTAATGACTCCTCTCATATCGCCAGCACACCGCAGGATATAATCGCTGCCATGCAAGTAATACTCGCCAATCCCCGCGGTTTCTGTGCCGGTGTCGACCGCGCCATCGAAATCGTCGAACGCGCACTGGTGCTGCACGGCGCGCCGATCTATGTGCGCCATGAAGTCGTACACAACAAATTCGTGGTCGATGATCTGCGCAGGAAGGGCGCGGTGTTTGTCGAGGAGCTGGCCGAGGTGCCATCCGGCAGCACGGTGATTTTCAGCGCGCACGGCGTGTCGCAAGGGGTGCGCCGCGAAGCCGAGGCGCGCGGGCTGAAGGTGTTTGATGCGACCTGTCCGCTGGTGACCAAGGTGCATGTCGAAGTCGCGAAAATGCGCGAGCAGGGCCGCGAGATCATCATGATCGGCCATCGCGGGCATCCGGAAGTCGAGGGCACGATGGGCCAGAGCGCCGGCGGCATGCATCTGGTGGAAGGCCCGGATGACGTCGCCGGCCTGCGTGTGCAGGACGAGAGCAACCTGGCCTATGTCACGCAGACCACGTTGTCGATGGATGACGCGGCCCGCACCATAGACGCGATCCGCCGCCGTTTTCCGAAAATCATCGGCCCGAAAAAAGACGACATCTGTTATGCGACGCAGAACCGCCAGGATGCAATCAAGACCCTGGCGCAGCGCTGCGACATCGTGATCGTGGTCGGTTCACCGAACAGTTCCAACTCGAATCGCCTGCGCGAAGTGGCCGAACAGCAGGGTGTGCCGGCCTACATGGTCGACAACGCCAGTGAACTGCGGCCGGAGTGGGTCGCCGGCAAATCCTGCGTTGGTATCACCGCTGGTGCTTCCGCACCGGAAGTGCTGGTGCAGGCAGTGGTGGAGCGTTTGCGCGGATTGGGCGCGGATGCCGTCAGCAGCCTCGACGGCATCGCCGAGCGGGTGACTTTTCCCCTGCCCAAGGGCTTGAACCAGACACCTTAACTGCGCGGAGGCAGTACCGGAGCGGCGCGGTTTTTGCCGTCAGTGACCGGCGGCTTCAGCGTGACCTCGATCAGCATTTCACTGCGTACCGGAAGGTTGGCGCGATATCCCGGATGAAACTGCGCCTGCGAGAATTCGCGCAGCGCTGCGGCTTCAAATTCAGCGATTCCCGTACCCATCACGATTTTTGCGTCTTCAATACGCCCGCGTTCACTGATGCGCAGCCGGATCATCACGCTGCCGGACAGTGCTTCGGCTGATTCGGGTGTCGGCACCTCAATCCGGGTCAGCGGGAACGGCCGCCGGTCGAGTTCCGATGTCTTGAAATAATAATGCACCAAACCGTCACCCGCAGGCGCACTGTTGTTTGCCGGCAGGGAGGTGGCTGCCGCCGGTCGCGCCGATTCAGCGGTTTCGGGAGCCGGTGACATCGACTCCGCGGACGGCAGCACTGCATCGGAAACTGCAGTGGCCAGCCGCGCCATCAGCGGCGCCGTTGCCTGCGCCCCTTGCAGCGGCGGTTCGCCGCCGGGTTGCCGCTGCACTGAAACCACGATTGCGGCGTGCAGCGCAAGCGACAGGCCGGCGGCGACCCAAAAGCGCCGCGCGCCGGCGTCCTGGAACAATTCCCGCATCATGATTCTCTGCGGTCCCGCGAACCAGTTACTGGACCAGCTCGCGCCAGCTGGTGCGCCGGCCCTGCGGGTCACCCGCGGGAATCGGCGCTTCAGCCGTCTGCTGCGAGGCGTCGGAGGTGGTGGCGATCACCACCGTCCTGCCGTCCGGCAGCCGCACCACGTTGATACCCACCGCCAGCGAGTCCGACAGTTTGTTGCCGAAGTTCGCTGATCCGGCGACCTGCAGGCCGTTGCGGGCATCAAAGAAATTCAGCCAGCTGTAGCCGCCGATGTTGCAGGCGTTGTTTTGCGGCACGTTGCTGGCGACCACCAGGGTACCCAGTTGCAGTTTCATGTCGACGTTGACCCGTTCGCCGGTGTCCGGCAGATCGGCAAACCAGCCGCCGTTGGTGGTGCAGTTGGTGACGCAGGCAATGCTGCGGCTGAGGCCAGTGCCGGCATTGGTGATGGTCAGCTGGCTCAGTGTCGAGCGCGGCGTGGCGACCGGATAGGTACCGGTGTCCTTGATGGCCCAGACGGTCTGTCTCTGGGTTGATGACAGGTCACTGGCGCCGATGTATTTACCGGTGGCGACAAACACGTGGGCAATCGGCGGGCTGCCGAATTCGGCCAGTTCCGGCTTGGTGGTGATCGGCTGCGGGTTGTTAGATGCATCGACCACCGTGGTCAGGCGGGTCGCCGTCTGTGAGCCGTTGACCGCAAAGCGCCAGACATTGCCGAGCAGGTCCACGCCATACAGATGCTGCACCGTGTTATTCAGCGTGGTGTCGAGCACGAAGGTGTTGATTTTGCCCAGTCCGCTCGGGGTGGCGGCGCTGCCGGTGGCGGTGGAGATCTTGTAGATGATCTGACCGGTCAGCGCATCCAGCACGTAGAGATAACCGATGCCGTCGCCGGTGACCGCCGGGGTGTTGACGTTGTTGTAACCCGAAGTCACGAATACCACCCAGCGGCCATCGGCCAGTTTGCCGATCTGCGGATTGCCGAAGCTGTAGCCCAGGTGGCAGTCCGAGGTCTGGCCTGCAGGGGTTCCCGCGCAGGTCGCAGTGTGTTTGAATTCCCACAGACCCTTGGGGGTGGACGGGTCGGTGACGTCCAGTGCGTAGTAACCTTTGCCGCCGGCATTGAGGCCGCCGACGAGGATGGTTTTCCATACCGTATTGACCGAGTCATAGACGTCGGCGATGGTCGGCGTGCCGTCCACCGAATAACGGTGCAGCGTGCCGTAGTTGTTGTCGGCCAGCTTGTACAGGTTGGGCAGCACCATCGTCGGGATGAAGGCCCAGCGTTCTTCGCCGCCCAGCGGATCGGTGGTGTTGGTGCCGGCATAGAAGGCGTGCAGCATGCCGTCATTGGCCGCGACATACACCATCGGGGTGCGGCTGGCGTTCGCCGACTTGAAGGCGGCGTAACCGGTGTCCTGGTAATCGGCGAAAGGCGCCTTTGCGAACACCGGTTGGGCGTTGACAATGTCGCCCAGCACGGCGGTGCGTGTGCGGTACAGCTGCTGGGTGTTGGGATCAAAAGCCTCCCGCCCGCGTTGACCGCGCAGGAAGTTGACCATGTTTGCGCCAGCAGCCAGGGTGCGTTGATCGACCGAGAGCACCGGCAGGATGCCGTTGGTCATGTCGGGATACTGGCTCAGATCGGCGACCTGGGTGGAACCGAAGTAAGCCTGCTCGGCGGCATCGAGCCCGGTGCTTGCGGCACCGGTCGGATTTTTTGCGCCATCGCAGGCCTGGGTGTTCCAAGTGAAGTTGACCACGTTGTTGGTGGCGCCGGCGCGGAACAGTTTGATCGAACGATTGTCGCAGGCGGCGCCGGTCTTGGCGTCGAGTTTGGCGCGGGCGGACCACACCGGTGTGGTGCCGACGTTACCGGTGGTCAGGTTGATTTCCTTGGCTTCCAGTTCGCCGATCCATTCCAGCGTCTTGTAGCTGGCGGTGTAGGCAAAGTTGTCGCCGGCCACCGGTTCCAGATTACTGGTTGCCGCTGCAGCGGCGGATGCGACGCGGGCATTGACGCCGGCCAGCGCGGAGGTCAGGCTTTCGACCACCGAATCCGGGTTGGCGGCGCTGAAGAACTGGCCGCGGCCGTTGACCGCGGCATGCCACAGGTCATCCAGTGCGGTCGGATCATCGTTGGTCGGTGTCGGCCAGTTGAGGGTGCCCAGCCGCAGGGCGGCGAAGTCGCCGGCGCCGGTTTTGTAGTTGGGCACGTAGTTCAGTGTTCCGGCAAGACCCAGACCCATGGTGAAGGTGGTCATGTGCTGGTGTTTCGCCTTGTCATCCTCGGGACCGGTACCGCTCGACGGCACGTTGTTGTCGGTGCCGACGTCGGTGCCCAGCGCGCCGATGGAGCCGGCGGGACGCAGGTCGGTCAGGTAGTAGTAGGCGGCCACGTCAGCCAACGATCCGGTGGAGCCGCCACTGGTCGAGGTCACCGTGGTCGAGGTCGATTGCGGATTCGGGCTTTGCAGGGATCCGGGGCTCTTCGAGCAGCTGGTGATGTTGCTGGTGCTGGAAGAGGTCGACGCAGACCCCGGCGGCGAGATCGGCGTGGTCGTCGTGGTCGTGGTTTCGCGGATTCTTGACCGGCCGCTGGAGCAGCCGGACGTCGAATAAAACTGGTTTGTTGAGACCACCTGGGTGCTGGTTATGGTGGTGGAGCCGTCAAACATCGGCCGCGGATTGGTGCTGATGTCGCTGTCGTGGTTGCCGATCGACGTGCCGTCAAGCTTGTTACCGGCATTGCCGTTCCAGTAACCATCCGTGGTCAGGATCGAGAAATTCTGCTGGCAGGAATACTGCATCGGGTCGCCGGTCATGCCGTTGTTGATGCCGGTCTGGATGCCGGCAAAATGCCGCCCGGCGCGCGACAGGGCTTCGCGCAACGGCGTGGAGCCGCTGGTGCCCTGCGCATACAGTTTGGTGAACCAGTCGCTTTTCTGGGTGGTGGTGAAATCGCCGATCGCCAGGTAGCGGCTGGCAAGCACCGGGTCGCCGGGGTTGATGGTGATGAAGCCGACGCGATATCCCGCGCCTATGCCGACAAAGGCGCGCCCGGCTGCCGATTTCATCAGCATCAGCCGGGTGCGGTAATAACTGTACCAGTTGGCAAAGTTCTGCCGTTCATCCGTGCTGCCCGGGCCCGATGTGGCGCTTACCTGCCTTTTGGTCCAGTTGCCGGTGGTGTGGGTAAAAGGCGAGGAGGTGCCGCCGGAGGAAGGCCAGCAGCCCGTGGTGTTGCTGGTGCTGCCGTTGCTGGGCGCACTGCCGCCGTTCCAGACGTAATAGTAAGCGGGTTGCGCCGTGTCGTTGCCGTTGCCGCGGCTGGTGGTGTCGTCAAAAGCGATGTAGTTGTTGCTCAGGTTTCTGGTTGATGAGCCGGAGTCAAAACCGTTGTAGCGGGCCGCGGTGAAGCTGGCGTTGGCAAAATCCGTGCCGTCGGCATTTTTTGGCGGTACGTAGGTGATCGCGGGGTTGTAGTACACCGTGTTGCAGAGGTGGCTTTTGTAACCGGTCGTGTCGTATCGATTCTCCACGTTGTCCGGCAAGAAGCCCCAGGCCATACTGCCCGAGTTGTCCAGCGTGAACAGGATGTTGGGTTTGACCACGGTGGTCGAACTGCTGGCCAGCGGCACTGAGGCGATGTCCGTCAATGCAGAAAATGCCGGCAGCGGTGCTGCGCAAAGCAGCGCGGCCAGTGCCAGGCCATGCGTAGTGTGCAAACCGGCGGCGGACTTGGTTTTGGTTTGGAAGCGGGAGTTCATGGTGTTCTCCGGTATCGGTCGGGTATGACCCCGGCCGTTAGTACATGATCGATTGGGTATACGAGACGGTATTGCGCGGACCGACGGCGCGCGACGTGATGCGGTAATAGATATAGGTGGTGCCGCTCAGTGGCAGCACACCGTAACTGCCGCCGCCGCGACCGCTGCTGCCGCCGGCGACGCTCAGCGTCAGGCATTGCTGGTTGGGCGCGTTGTGGCCTGCATTCGGCAGACTGCACATGCGGTGCACGACATATTGCGTCGTGAAACCGGCGCTGTCGGCGGTTGTCGGCGTACTGCCCAGTGTGTCCCAGTTGAAGGTTGTTGCGTCGAAGCGATTGTCCCAGCTGGAAACATAAGCCCGGGCTTGGTCGCTGTTGAGCACGGTGGGCGTCTGGTTCATCAGCCAGAAGCGCGCGCCTTCGATGCCCTGGTCCGAAGAGGTGACGGCGCCGCGCTGGATGGCAATATTGCCGGCGATCAGCACACCGGTGCCTATGGAGCGCCACAGGGCGACACCGGCCAGCGACATGGCGACCAGCACAATCAGCGCGATGAAAAGCACGACGCCGTGTTGTTGTTTCCGGATGGTTTTCATGGCTTTAATCCTCGGATGCATGGTTTGTCCGTTACGGCCGGATGTTCGAGCCCCACAGCATGTTACGCAGGGGGATCACGGTTTCGTAAACGCGATAACGGTAATTGCGCCAGTTGTTGGCGGGATCGGCGGGTGTGCTGCTGCTTGCGGAACCATCAAGGTTGGTGATCGTGAACTGTCCGCCGGCCCAGGAGGGCACCGTCGTGGTCACCGTGGTCCGCTCAAATTGCCCCGAGCGCACCAGCAGGGCCAGCCTGACAGCGAGGACGTTGGCCCATTGCACGACTGCTGCTGGATCCGTCGTGGTCCATTCGGAGGATTCGATGCGCCCGTTGTTGTTGGCATCGATGCCGTATTCAGCCTGCAGCGTAATGACATTGTCGGCGACCTCGACCGGATCGTTTACGCCATCGGGGCCAGCTGGAGTGGGCGGGTCGGTGATGCTGGCAGTAACGTCCGAGTGCAGCAGATCATTGGTGACCTGAAGTTTTTGGTTAACTTGATTAACCGTCCAGATATTGCGGCGCGGGCCGTTGCCCAGATTAAAAATGTACCCCGCGGTGAAGGAGGTCGGCGGCGCGGCATTGTTATGACGCGCGATGCGTGTTCCCACCGATGTGCTGCCGTCCGGCAGGTAGAGCGTGTAACTGTAGCTGCCCTGATTGTGGCGGATGGTCAGTGCATCGACATCCGTGACGTCAGTGATTTCGGCGGTCATACAATCCAGGGTTGGCGTGACCCGGCCGATCAGCACGTAATCCCGCGGTGAAATACCGGCGCGACCGCGGGTTTTTTTGGAGGTGTCGGTGGATTCGGTAAATACATGAGCCGCCGGGAATGTGTTTCCGTTGCCGCGCAGCACGATGACCGTGTCGGAGGCGGTGCCCGCACCCTGGATGATTTGTATGGGGGTCAGGCGGTAGGTGAAAGCCGGAGTCGGGCGCGCCGTGTCATAGGCGTTGACCATGCAGCCCATCACCGGGGTGATCCCCGTATCGTAGCCAGCCGAGGAAAAACCATAACCGGCTTCGCGGACATCGCGCTCAATGGAGGTCAGTCCGATGATGCCGGTGACCTGGACATCGCTGCCGGCCGAAACGGTGCGTTTGCGCGACTCCGAGGTTGCGAGCATCTGGAAAATCACGATGATGCCGATCATGCCGATCAGCACCCCCACCATGATTTCCACCAGGCTGAGGCCGGCTTGATTGCGTGACCGCCGTTTACTGAGATCAGAATACATACGTAATCACCTGGTGTTTGCGCGACCGCGCGTCCTGCGGCGTTTGCCAGCAGATGGTGACGGTCACGCGGTTGAGATCGGCGGTGGAGACGATGACCTGCTGCATGGCCGCGGTGGCGCCGAGCAGGCCGGTCGAAGTGTCGGTTACCGCGCTGACCCAGCCGGCGAGGACGGTATTGGTGCCGTCTGCCATGCCGCCGCTGTAGGCGCAGTCACTGCCGCCGGTATTCAACTGGAAATTGTTCAGGCTGGTGACCAGATTGGCATCCGAGGAGCGGTCCACGCCCATCCAGATATCGGAAATGATCTGGTTGGCGAATGCGGCGGCTTCGGCCCGGTATTTGGCATCGGCACTGGCGGAAAAAGCCGCGGCCTGCATGCCGACCATGGCGAGGATGCCGACCGAAAAAATCAGGATGCCGATCAGGGCTTCCAGCAGCATGACGCCCTGCTGTCGACGCAAAATCTGGTTGAGCAATGGTTTCATGGATTCAGTCCTAGCAGGCGCGCGTGTCCTTGGTGTCGGTGATCTTGGGATCGCAGATGCGAATCTGGCCGCCGGGCGACACGTTCACGTTCAGGCAACGCAGCGGCCCGTTTGCCGCGGCGCAGGCGCCGGCAGCGGGGTAAGTCACCTGGAACGAAATCGGCTGGCCGATGGCCATGGCACCAAAACCCGTGAATATGATCCTGCCGTCGTAAGTCGCGTCAGCGCTGGATGAAGCGATCACCACGCCTGTGCCTTGGGATTTTCCCGAACCCTCGGCACCCACCTTGCCTTCAATAAAATTGTAGGCGCCGGTTGCCGGGACCCATTCCCGGACAACCCAGTTGAAGCCGCTGGTGGACGCGGGCAGGGCATTGACCAGACCCTCGATCGGTTCTTCATCGGTGAGCACCAGTTCGACCCGTGCGTTACGTTTGACGGCTTCGGCGCGGGCTAGATTCAGGCCGTTGGTGATGCCTTCGGCGGTGGCACGCAGTCTGGAGTTGGCGATAAAGGTGGCGTACTGCGGCAAGCCTAGTGCCATAAGCGAGGCCAGTATAGCCAGCCCGACTATCAGCTCGATCAGGCTGAATCCGCTGTGGATGCGGTTCAGCATCCGCCGGCCTTGTTGGTGACCCAGCAGGTGGAGCCGGCGCCGTTCCAGCCGGTTTTCACGGTGGTGGTGCCGCGGGCATTGGCCTGGTTGATGGTGAAAACAAAGCCGTCCATGCCTTGGGCGGCGACGCCGGTGGCGGTGATGGTGAAGGTGGTGGCTGTTGGTGTGCCGCAGTCATAGGTGAAATAGCGGCCAGTGGGGGTCGCCGCGATGGAACCCGTGGCGCAAGCGCTGACATAAGTCCGGTTGTCCTGGAAAAACTGTTCCATTTTTACGCGATGCTCTGACAAGGTGGCCGTGGCTTCGGCGAGCTTGCTGCGGGTTATGTAATCCCCGTATTGCGGCACGGCGATCGCAGCGATGACGCCGATGATGGCGACCACGATCAGCAGTTCAACCAGGGTAAAGCCGCGTGCGAGCTTGTTGACACAAGTGCGGGTAAAAGTGCGTGGGGGTTTCATGGAAACTCCTTTTGGGTGAGTGAAGGTTAGGGGGGATTTTACGCCGCCGCCATGGCTTCCCGATGAGTGGTTATTCAATCGACATAAGCGGTTACGGTGGCTTTGGAAGCGTGAAATTGCACACGGTTTTGCCGCAAATCACCGGTTATTGTGCGAGTCAGGCAGAGGCAAGGTGGATGGCCTGCCGGGGATTAGACAAAGTCCAATCTTTGGCCTAGAATAAAATTCAATGAAAGCAATGTCTTACAGTCGCCATCAATTGATCGCCCTGCTGCGCAAGCACGGCATCGCGCCTACGCATCAGCGGCTGGAAATTGCCAACGTGCTGTTCAGTCGCTGCGAACATCTGGCCGCAGACCAGATTCTGACGCTGGTCAATGAGCGCCATGCCGAAACATCAAAGGCCACGGTCTACAACACGCTGAACCTGTTCCGCGACTGCGGCCTGATTCGCGAGGTGATCGTCGATCCGAAGCGGGTATTCTACGATCCCAACACGCAGCCCCACCATCATCTCTACAACGTCGATACCGGCGAAATCACCGATATTCCTGCCGATGACCTCACCGTCAGCGGTATGCCGGAATTGCCTCCGGGCATGGTGACCGAAGGTGTTGATATCGTCGTCCGCATCCGCGCGCTCTGAGCGGGGGTTTGCTGTAAAATGCGGCCTCCCCGGGCTGACGTAGCTCAGTTGGTATAGCAACTGATCGGTAAATAAATGACGCCGGTTGCCTAAGGATTTTAAGTAGGCAATTTCCGGGAAATGCCGGTGTAGCTCAGTTGGTAGAGCAGCGCATTCGTAATGCGAAGGTCGTAGGTTCGACTCCTATCTCCGGCACCAATCTGAAAATGACGGTCTTAGCGACCGTCTTTTTTTCGTGCTGCAGAAATGCAGCGCGCCGACGCTTGTCAGGTGCCGCGCAATGTGTTTTACTCCGCGGACTTACTATAAGTATTTGATTTTATTAATATTTTACAGGACACCGGAAATGCCGCCGTCAAGATTGATGCTGGTGCCGGTGACGTAGCTGGCGGCATTGGAGACGAGGAAGGTGATGACGTTGGCGACTTCCTGCGCTTCACCTGCGCGTTTCATCGGGATGTCTTTGCCGAGCTTGCTGTAATACTCCTCGGCGCTGATGCCGTCCTTGGTGTAGCGGCGCTCATGCTGGCCCGATTTGATCTTGCCGATGCAGATGGTGTTGACGAGGATGTTGTCTGCGGCGAATTCCTTGGACAGAGCCTTGGTCATGGCCAGTCCCGCGGCGCGCGAAATCGATGTCGGGTACGATTCCGGGCCCGGTTGTTTGGCCGCGGAAATGGTGATGTTGATGATGCGGCCGCCACCCTGTTTTTTCATGTGCGGAATGGCGAGCCGCGAGCAGCGGATGGCACCGAACACCTTGAGTTCGATGTCCGCCGCCCATTCTTCGTCCGTCAGTTCAAGGAACTTGCCGCGTTTGGAAGTGCCGGCGTTGTTGACGAGGATGTCGATGCGGCCGAACTTCTGTGCGACAGCTTCGATGAAATTTTTGCAATCAGCTGCTTTGCTCATGTCAGCCACCATCGCCAGCACTTCACCGCCTGCCTTGGTGATTTCGGCGGCGGTGGCGTCGAGCAGCGGTTTACCCCGCGCGCAGATCGCCACTTTGGCGCCTTCCCGGGCCAGCGTCAGGGCGGTGGCCTTGCCGATGCCTTCGGTGCCGCCGGTGACTATCGCGACCTTGCCTTTGAGTCCGAATTCCATGCCGTTTGTCCTCCACAATCATCAAAAAGAGCGGGCATTGTAGCCTCAATTCCGCACAGGCCTTTTGTGTACCGGTCATTAGTCGTAGGATAGCCGGACAGGTGTTGAAGTCGCGTCCTTGAAACCGTGGTGACTGGAGATTGATCATGGCTTGCATCCACAGTGTGTTACGCGCAGTGCAGCAGGCTGGGGCGGGCATCCTGCTCACGGTCGGTCTCCTGGGACATGTCTCCCCGGGCTTTGCGGCGGAGCGCGAACTCTCTGTCGACCAGTTTTCCGTGGTCAAACTCACGGTCAAGACGGTGCCGGATGCCCGCAGTGCGCGCTCCCTCGGACCGCAGCGCGAGGGCACCGGCGTGGTCATCGATTCCGGCGGCTTGGTGCTGACCATCGGTTATCTGGTGACCGAAGCCGACACCGTGGAACTGGCGACGGCCGACGGCCGGAAATTTCCGGCGAATGTCATCGGCTACGACAACGCCACCGGGCTCGGGCTGGTGAAATCGCTGCAGCCGCTACCGGTCAAACCGGTGGATTTCGGCGAATCCTCCGTCGCGAATCTGCGCGACCTGGTTCTGATTGTCGGTTTCGACGGCGTAGCACCAGCCTACATCGTGTCCAAGCGGCCGTTCGTCGGTTACTGGGAGTATCTGCTCGACGAGGCGATTTACACCGCACCGGCGACAGTCAACTGGCAGGGCGCTGCGCTGCTCTCGCGCGAAGGCAAGCTGCTCGGCATCGGTTCGCTGGCGGTGGGCGACGCCATCGGCAAGAGCAATGTCCCGGGCAACATGTTCGTGCCGATCGACACCCTGAAACCGGTGCTGGGGGATTTCATCGCCAACGGCCGTGCCACAAGCAAGCCGCGGCCCTGGCTGGGGATTACCTCGCAGGAAGTGCAGGGCAAGGTGATCATTACCCGCGTCACCGACGAGGGGCCGGCGGCGGATGCCGGCTTGCAGGCCGGCGACATCATCGTCGGCCTCGGCGGCCAATCACTCAAAGGGCAGGCGGACTTCTACCAGCGCCTGTGGAAAAGCGGCGACGCCGGGGTGGAAGTCACGCTGGACGTGCTGAAAGGCAGCAAGATCGAACCGGTGAAGGTCAAATCCATCAATCGCGAGCAGCATTTCCGCACGAAGCCGATGTACTAGGGCCTGTTAACAATTACTTCGTGAGATGCGTTGTGGCCAAAATCGTCAGTGGCAAGGCAAACAACGCCGCCAGTGGCGATTTTGGCCACAACCCTTCGGGACGGGACGATTTGGCCCCAGTGCGTTGTCGCGCCTTCGCTCATTTGCCTACGGGCAAACCGCGCTCGACGCTCCTAGCCCTGGGGCCAAATCGTCGCCGTCGCACTCATGAAGTAATTGTTAACAGGCCCTAGGACGGCGGGTTAAATCTCCCCGCTGCTGAATAGAACGGCGGGTAACTTCTCCCCGCAGCCAACACTTCCACGCGCGAAGTTTGCGCGGGGAAAACTCTAGAAGTAATCCATCCCCAGGCAGCCCGACGCCAGATCCATCTGCTCCACCAGTTTGCGCCCGACCATGTTGCGCAGGGTTTCGGTGGTGCCGCCGCCGAGGCTGCCGTAACGTGTGCCGCGGAAAAAACGCGACACCGGAAACTCGTCGGTGAAGCCGTAACCGCCGTGCACCTGGATGGCTTCGCTGGTGACGCGGATCGACATTTCATTGGTGTAGATCTTGGCCATTGCCGCCAGCGTCGGGTCAGGGAATCCGTTGCCTGAAACCGTGTCGCCTGAAACCGCGGCGCGGTAGAGCAGGCCGCGCGCCGCCTCGATCTCGATGTACATGTCGGCCACTTTCCAGCGCATACCTTGGAAATCACCGATCTTTTTGCCGAAGGCCGAACGGTTGCGCATGTATTTCACGGCTTCTTCCAGCGCACCTTCGGCGAGACCGAGGCAGATCGCCGGATTGAGGCAGCGCTGGGTGTTGAACGCCGACAGCAGTTTTTTCATGCCGTTGTCGCGAATCACCAGATTCTCCAGCGGCAGTTCGATGTCGTCGAAGAATACGTCGGACAGGTATTCACCGCCCATGGTGTGATAACTCGCCTTGGCGCTGAGTCCCTTGATGCCGCCGGGTACCAGCACGCAGCCGATGCCTTCGGCGCCCGGCTTGTTGTCGACACGGGTGAACACCACGAACATCTCGGCGATGTCGGCGCGGGAGATCAGTGTTTTTGCGCCGCGCAGGATCACGCGGTCGCCTTTGATTGTGCAGTTGGTCTTGTAGTTCGGCACGTCGGTGCCGGCGTCGGGTTCGGTCATGCAGATGGCGAGCATGGCTTCGCCGGTGGCGACGCGGGGCAGGATTTTGCGTTTTATTTCTTCGGGCGCAAACGTCGAGATCACGCGGGTCTGGGTGCCGACCTCGCCGAGAGCGCCCATGGCCGTGACATAACAGACCTTGCCGATTTCCTCGAGCACCAGCACGGTGTCGAGGATCGACAGTCCGGAACCGCCGTATTCCTCGGGCACCGCCATACCGAGCACGCCGATTTCGCCGAGGCGCTTCATGTTTTCCGCGGGCCAGGTGCCATCGAGGTATTTGATCGCGCGCGGTGCGAATTCCTTCTGGCATACCTTGCGCACGGTGTCGACGAAGGCGCGTTGTTGTTCCGAGATGCTGAAATCCATGGTGGCTGAGGATGGAGGAGTGAGGATTGAGGAGTGAAGCCGCAGTGCTGCTGCCGGGATCAATGCCAGTATGGCGGATAACCGGAGTTCTTCGATTCTGCGTCGAGCAGGCGCAGCATCGCATGCCATTCAAGCACGCCATAGGGCCGGCGTGTGCCGGGCTGGTAGAGGTTGGCGGTATGGTCGATGACTTCCTGCGGCGGCAGCACGATTTCCTGTCCGCCGGCCATGGCGTCGACCTGGGTGCGGCAGGACATCTCAAGTTGGTACATGGTGTTGAAGGCCTGCTGGATGGTGGCGCCGCAGGTCAGCAGGCCGTGATTGCGCAGAATCAGCGTGTCATGCGAACCAAGATCACGCACCAGGCGCTCGCGCTCGGCGAGATCGATGGCAGGGCCCTCGTAGTCATGGTAGCCGTGGTGGCCGACAAAACGCATGGAGGTCTGGGTCATCGGCAGCAGGCCGCATTTCATCGAACTCACCGCCATGCCGGCGCGGGTGTGGGTGTGCATCACGCATTTCAGCTCGGGCCGCGCGCGGTGGATCGCGCCGTGGATGACGTAACCGGATTTGTTGATACCGTAGTCGGTGTCCGGTTTCCACAGGATATTGCCTTCGAGATCGATCTTGACCAGGCTTGAGGCGGTGATCTCCTTGTAGAGCAGGCCGTAGAGGTTGATCAGCAGGTGTTCGTCATCGCCGGGAATGCGTGCGGTGATGTGGTTGTAGATCAGGTCGGTCATGCCGAAACTGTCGGTCAGCCGGTAACAGGCCGCGAGGTTGACCCGTGTTTTCCATTCTTCAGGGCTGACTTCGTCTTTGATGTTGCGGAACTGTGTTGAGTAGTTCGCGGTCATATGGAGGTCCGGTACTGGGGCGTCGGGGACATTGTTTTGAACTTGATTTTGAACTTGATTTCGAAGCTGATCTTGAACATAAGCAGGCGATCCAGCGAAACGATTATATATGCCGTCCCCCGCGTTTGACTGGGGCGGTTCCGTATCCTAGACTTGCGGTCCCCTCGGACAGCTGTTTTTTTTCGCCCCATAAGGATTTATGGATCAGACCGCAAAAGGTGCCGCGATTGCCGGCAAGGAACACTGGACCCGCAAGGGCGATGTCAAACTTTTTCTGTGGGAAAAAAAGGCCGTTGACGGCAAAGGCAAAAACGGCACGGTGCTGTTCGTGCATGGTTCGTCGATGGCCTCGCAACCGACTTTCGACCTGCATGTGCCGGGCCGGCCCGATTCCTCGGTGATGGACTGGTTCGCCGAGCGCGGCTTCAACACCTGGTGCGTTGACATGGAAGGTTACGGACGCTCAGACAAGTCGCGGGACATTTATTTCGATATCGCCAACGGCGCCGATGATCTTGAGGCCGCGAGCGATTACATCATGAAGACCACTGGTGCCAGGCAGTTCATGGTCTACGGCATTTCGTCCGGCGCGCTGCGCGCAGCGATGTTTGCCGAACGTCATCCGGAGCGTGTGTCCCGCCTTGCCCTCGACGCGTTTGTCTGGACCGGCAAGGGCAGCCCGACCCTGGAAGAGCGCGCCAAGAAACTCGATCAGTGGAAAGCCCACAAACGACGCCCGATCGACCGCGCCTTCATGCATTCGATATTCAATCGTGACCATCCCGGTTGTGCGGAGCAGCGTGTGGTAGAAGTGTTTGCCGATGAAGTTCTCAAGCTCGACGACTCCGTACCGACCGGCACTTACCTCGATATGTGCGCGAAGTTGCCGGTGGTTGACCCGGCGAAAATCACCGCGGCAACGGTGATCATGCGCGGCCAGTGGGACGGTATTGCCAGCATGGAAGACCTGCTTGATTTCTTCAATCGTCTGCCCAATCCCGACAAGCAGTTTGCGGTGATGTCAGGCATCTCGCATGCAAGTTTCCAGCAGATCAATTTCCGCACCGTGTACCACATCCTGCATTCATTTTTTACTCAGCCGGAGCCGATTTACCGGGGATAACATCCGCGCTGTTCCGTTTCAAAAGCAGCAAAACAGGAGGCGTCAATGAAACAGAAAAAGTTGCAGATTGCCGGCGCGGTACTCGCCGCCGTATCCATGGCCTGGGGTGTTCCGGTGTTTGCCCAGCAATGGCCGTCCAAGGCGGTGCGTATCGTCGTGCCCTTCGGCGCCGGCGGCGGCACCGACATCCAGGGCCGCCTGCTCGGACAAAAGTTTCAGGCCAGCATGGGCCAGAACTTCCTGGTCGACAATCGTTCCGGCGCGGCGGGCCTGATCGGCGCCGAGTTGGTCGCCAAGTCGCCGCCCGACGGTTACAACATCCTGTTTACGACGGCTTCCATGGCGGTCAATGTCACGCTCTATGCCAAGCGGCTTAATTTCAATCCGGTAACCGATCTGGAGCCGGTGAGCTGGATTTCCTCGGTGCCGCTGGTACTGGTGGCGCATCCCAGTGTTCCGGTCAAAAACGTCAAGGAACTGATTGCGCTGGCCAAAAAAACCGGGAGGATGAACGCCGCGCATAACGGTTCCGGCACGACCAGCCATCTGTCGATCGAAATGCTCAAGCTGTTTGGCGGTGTCAATGTGACCCCGATTCCCTACAAGGGCGGCGGACCGGCGATCGTTGCACAGATCAGCGGCGAAACTGATTTCACCTTTGCCACTGCACTGGCGGCCCAGCCCTTCATCAAGTCGGGCAAGGTCAGGCCGCTGGCGGTGACCACGGCCAAACGGTCTTCAGCGTTCCCCGACCTGCCGACCATGAGCTCAATCTATCCGGATTTCGAGGCTGACAACTGGTATGCGATGTTTTTCCCGAAAGGCACTGCCAAGGACATCGTAGTCAAACTCAACGCCGAGATTATCAAGGCGCTGAAATCTCCGGACGTCAACGATTTCATCCGCAGGGAAGGCGGAGAGCCGGTGGGCAGCACCCCCGAAGAACTGGCCGCTTATTTCAAGCGCGAAGTCGAGAAATATGCCAAGGTGATCAAGGCCGCCAAAGTGGTGGGCGACTGATTGTTACAGGGCATGCGCTTCGCGCATGCCCTGTTGGCTGTTGCAGAACGCCCGCCTTGTGCGGGCGTTTTTTTTGTCCGCTGCATGATGTGGAACCAGTCACGGCATCATGCCCTGTTAGAATCATTGGCACCTCACCCTGTTGCTGAATGAATCATGACCGAATTCGATGCAAGCAAGCTCTCCTGGCAGGACCAGTACAAATTGATGGTCGGCACCGTGACGCCGCGCCCGATCGCGCTGGTGACCACGCTGGGCCGCAATGGCCCCAATGCCGCGCCCTTCAGTTTTTTCAATGCCGTTGGTTCCGACCCGGCGATGCTGATGTTTTCAGTCGGCGATAAATCGGGCGCTGCCAAGGATACCGTGCGCAATATCCGCGAAATCCCGGAATTTGTCGTGCATATCGTCAGCGATGCAATCAAGGGCCAGATGAATGTCTGTGCTGTTGATTACCCGCCCGAAATCAATGAAATCGAAAAGGCTGGATTGACTGCGGTGCCCTCGTCCAGGGTGCGGCCGCCGCGTATTGCCGAGGCGCCGGTGGCGATGGAATGCCGGCTGATGCAGATCGTCGACCTTGGGCGCAAACCCTATCATGTGGTGTTCGGCGAGGTCGTGTATTTTCATTACCACGACGGCATCGTCAACGAACGTTTCCACGTCGATGTCGGCCGGATCAACCCGATCGGCCGGCTCGCCGGCAAGGGCGGGTATGCACGCGTCACCGATCGATTCGAAATGCCGCGCATTGCCGGCGCTGCCAGTGAGTGATCTGCACATATTCCGAATTCAAATATAACAATGCACCAGGTCCGGAGGGTAATGGTTCTTCAGCAAGGAATATCATGAACACCAAGCGTCAGTTTTTTTCGGCTTCTCTCGTTGTATTCGCGGCGTTCGGCGCGCCCCCTGCTTTTTCCGCTGAATCCTCCGCCTATCCGCAGCGCCCCGTGCGTCTGGTCGTGCCGTATTCCGCCGGCGGTTCGACCGACACCGTGGCCCGCATCACCGGCGCACGCCTGTCCGAGCGCCTCGGCCAGCAGGTGGTGATCGACAACCGCACCGGAGCCGGCACCATCATCGGCACCGAGATCGTCAAGGACGCGACGCCCGACGGCCATATCCTGCTGATGGCGACCCCGCCGCTGGCGGTGAATCCGTCGCTGTATGCCAGGGTGCCTTACGTGCTGGACCGCGATTTTGTCGCGATCACCAACATCGCCGGCTCCAGCAATCTGCTGGTGGTGCATCCGTCGATGCCGGCGGCATCGGTGAAGGAATTGATCGCGCTGCTGAAGGCCAATCCCGGCAAATACAATTACGGCTCCAGCGGTGTTGGCGGCGCCGGCCACCTCGCGATGGCGCTGTTCACCAGCATGGCGGGCGTGGAGGCCCTGCATGTGCCGTACAAAGGCGGCGCCCCCGCAGTCGCCGATCTCGTGGCGGGTCGTCTGAACATGATGATGGCCAACCTGACCACCGCGCAGCCGCATATCCGTGCCGGCAAGCTGAAAGGCCTGGGCGTCGGCAAGGCCAAACGTTCACCGCTGTTCCCCGAAATGCCGACCGTCGCTGAAGCGGGATTGAAGGGTTACGAGGCCAACAACTGGAACGGTGTGGTGGCGCCGCGCGGCACGCCGCGTGCGGTGATCGAACGTTTGCACAAGGACATCGTCGCCACCCTGCAGGAGCCGGCGATCGCCGAACGCATGGCGCGCGCCGGCCTGGAGCCCATCGGCGATACGCCGGCCGGGTTCGCGCAATACCTGAAATCCGAGGCGGCGAAATGGGGCGGCCTGGTGAAGACTGCCGGTATCAAGGCGGAGTGATATGTAGCGCCACGGTTGGTGGCTGCGGCGGTCTTGGTCTGGCGTAACTCTTGCTTTGGCAATGGTCATCGCGCTACGCGGGCTGCCAGCAAGCTTAAACCAGCACGCAGGATTTTTTGACCATCTTTGCCCGGTACACCACATATGCCTGATTACAGCCTTGATCTGACGCAGCTTGCCGAAGCCTATGCGCAGGGCCGCCTGATCCCACAGGCGGTGGCGGACGACATTTATGCCGCCATTGACGCCGCGGCTGACAATCCGCTGTGGATCCATGTCGTGCCGCCGCAGCACATGACTGCGCAGATCGCGGCGCTCGCATTGCGGCGGGCGGCAGGCGAGCCGCTGCCGCTTTATGGCATTCCGTTTGCGGTGAAGGACAACATCGATGTTGCGGGATGTCCCACCACCGCAGCGTGCCCGGCGTTCGCGTATTTGCCGGAGACCACGGCATTTGCCGTGCGCCGCCTGCAGGAGGCCGGTGCATTGTTCTTCGGCAAGACCAACCTGGATCAGTTTGCCGCCGGGCTGGTCGGCACCCGGTCGCCGTATGGTGCGTGCCGCAATGCCTACAATCGCGAGTACATTTCCGGTGGATCCAGCTCTGGCTCAGCGGTAGCCGTGGCGGCCGGCCAGGTCAGCTTTGCATTGGGCACCGACACCGCGGGTTCAGGCCGTGTTCCCGCCGGATTCAACAACATCGTGGGTTTGAAGCCGACCCCCGGCATCATCAGCACCAGCGGTGTGGTGCCGGCGTGCCGCTCCCTCGACTGTGTGTCGGTATTCGCCCTGACCTGCGCAGATGCCGGCCGCGTAATGCAGGTCATGCGCGGTTTTGATGCCGATGACGTCTACGCGCGTTGCGATACCGGCGAGAGGGCGCGGACGAGGCGCGACGCCACGCATTTCCGTTGCGGCGTACCGGCTGCGGCGCAACGCGAATTTTTTGGTGATGCCCATGCCCGGGCGGCATTCGAGCAGTCGCTCGCGAAGCTGCGTGAGATCGGCGCCGAGCTGGTGGAGATTGATTTTCAGCCGTTTCTCGATGTCGCGCGCCTGCTGTATCAGGGGCCGTGGGTAGCCGAGCGTTATGCCGGGAT
This sequence comes from Burkholderiales bacterium, assembly GCA_019744975.1. Lineage (GTDB taxonomy): Bacteria > Pseudomonadota > Gammaproteobacteria > Burkholderiales > SG8-41. The sequence goes on along the minus strand of JAIETP010000003.1, from coordinate 159,134 downwards.
CAGGACTTTTCTGGAAGCGCAACCGGAAGCATTGCATCCGGTGACACGCCAGATCATCGAGTCGGCGCGGCAGTGGAGCGCGGTGGATACCTTCGAGGCGGTCTACGCGCTGCAGGCACTGAAGCGGAGTTGCGCGGCGCAATGGGCGCGCATGGACGTGCTCGCGGTGCCGACCAGCGGCACGATCTACACGCAGGACCAGGTTGCCCTGGCACCGGTGCAGCGTAATACCGATCTCGGTTACTACACGAACTTCGTCAATCTGCTCGACCTGTGTGCGCTGGCCGTGCCCGGCCCGTTCCGCGCTGATGGCCTGCCCGCCGGCATCACGCTGATCGCCGAGGCGTTCGGCGATCGTTACCTTGCCGGGATCGGCATGCGTTTTCACCGCGCCAGCGCGGTGCCGCTGGGGGCCACCCGGTTCCAGTTGTCGGCAGGGGACTTGCCGGCAGAGGCGGACTCTGCGGATCATCTGCTGATTGCGGTCGTCGGTGCCCACCTCGCGGGACTGCCGCTCAATGGCCAGCTCACCGCGCGTGGCGCCACGCTGGTGGCGGTAACGCAGACGGCGGCGCAGTACCGGTTGTATGCATTGTCCGGCGCGCCGCCGGCGCGGCCCGGCCTGGTCCGCGTTGCCAGCGGCGGTGCTGCCATCGAAGTCGAGTTGTGGGCAATGCCCGCCGCGGCAGTGGGCGGCTTTCTTGCTGAAGTGCCCCCGCCATTGGGCATTGGCACGCTCCGGCTTGCCGATGGCCGGGAGGTCAGGGGTTTCCTGTGCGAGGCTTTTGCGGTTGTCGATGCCCGTGATATCACCGCGTACGGCGGCTGGAGGCGTTATCTGGCAGCGAATGCGGGTACGCTGTGATGAGCCTCTATCGCGGCATGGATCGCGCAGCGCTCGACGCCGCTTATGACAACTCGGCGGCAGTCGCCGACAGTGCGGCCTTGCTCGCCGACTTCGATGTGCGCAGTGCGCTGTTGCGCGGAGCACGACCTGAGCGCGTTGACCTGCGTTATGGGCCTGCGGGGCGCAACCGCATTGATTATTTTGCGGCAGCCGCACCGGGCCCGGTACTGGTTTTCATCCACGGCGGTTACTGGCAGATGCGGCAGAAGGAAACCTTCAGCTTCCTCGCTGCGGGGCCGCTGGCACATGGCATACACGTCGCGCTGGTGGGTTATACCCTTGCCCCGGAAAAACCACTGGCTGGCATCGTTGATGAAGTGCGTGATGCGATGGCGTGGCTGGCACGGCATGTCGCGGCTTACGGCGGTGATCCGCAATGCCTGCTTGTTTCCGGCTGGTCTGCGGGCGGGCATCTCACCGCAATGATGCTCGATCAACCCATGGTCAAAGGCGGTCTTGCGATCAGCGGCATTTTCGATCTGGAACCGGTGCGGCTGAATTATCTCAATGCCAAACTGGGCCTGGATGCCGCGGAAGCACGGCGCCTCAGTCCCATGTTCAATTTGCCGTCACGGCCGGTGCCGTTGCTGCTGGCCTGCGGTGGCGGCGAATTGCCGGAGCTGCAACGGCAGTCGGAGACTTATGCAGCCGTTCGCTCGCGCGCCGGACTGCCGGGCCGTCTGCTGCGATTGCCCCGACTCAACCACTTCACCATCCTCGAAGAACTGGCGCGGCCCGCAGGCCAGCTCACCGCGCTGGTGCGTGAACTCGCCGCGGCCTGATCGCCGCACCCATGCAGTGCGGGGCTTCGGCATATGCACTGTCGCGGGGCGGGCTCATTTGCAGAAATTGTATAAGTATTTGTTTTTAAAAATTATTTTTCTGGCACGGCGATTGCTGAATAGTCTGAGGTAAGCGTCACGCCGACGCTGACATCAACCGGCAACCTCAACAGGAGCACGCCATGCAATCAGGTCGCAGACATTGGTTTTCAGCACTTGCCGCGCTCATTTCCGTCATGCTTTTCGCAGCACCCGCGCAAGCGCAGAACGAGAAGGTGATCAAGGTCGGCACCTTGAAGCTGATCCATGCCATCACGCCGCATTTCTACCAACAGTTTGCGCCGCCGGGATACAAGATCGAGGTGATTCCATTCGAAAGTCCGACCGACGGCAAAAATGCAGTGGTCACCGGTACGGTCGATTTCGGCACCTTCGGCATCGCGGCTGCGATGCTCGGTGCTGCGGCCGGTGAACCGGTGGTGGTGTTTGCACCCCAGTGCAATGGTGGCATGGCCGTGGTTGCAGGCGCCAAGTCGTCCATCAGCAGCATCAAGGATCTGAAGGGCAAAAAAGTCGCAATCTGGCCGGGCTCGACCCAGGAAGTGGTCATCCTCGAACGCCTCAAAGCCGAAGGCATGACCATCAAGGACATCCAGCCGATCCGGCTGCCGTTCTCCGACATGGCGCCGGCGCTCGCCCGTGGTGATGTGGATGCGTATGTCGGCGCCGAGCCGGGTCCGGGCATCAGTCTTGCCAGCGGCGCGGGCAAGATCGTCGAGTATCCTTACAGCACCCCCATCGGTTCGTTGAACATGGTGTGGGCGACCCGTCAGGAAATGATCGATAAAAATCCGGAAATGGTGAAGGTGATGATGGAAATGCACCGCAAGGCCACCGATTTCGCGATGGCCAATCGTGCGGAAATGGTCAAGATGACCATGCAGAAGCTCGGCCAGCAGCAGAAATCGATCGAACTGGCGGCGCCCAATGTCCAACTGACCTGGAAAGTCGACGATGAATTCATCCGGCGCGCCAAGGTTTACGGCCAGTTGATGCTCGAGAAAAAGCAGATCCGCGAACTGCCCAACTTCGACAGGTTCATCACCGCGAAATTCATGCCGGCCGACGCGGTTGCGAAAAAGTAGGTTTCCGGCAACGACAGCGATGGCAACGATTCCATCGGAATTACCGGCTGCCGCCGCCGCACCTTCTGCGCTGCGGCGGTCCTGGCTGCCGGAGCGCGTACGCGGCGTGCTGCTGGCCATCGCTTTTCCGCTGGCGCTGGTGGTGATCTGGCATTACCTGGTGGTGATGACGGGAACCCGGCTGGTGCCGACGCCGTACCAGGTTGGCGTGATGATGTGGGATTTCATCTTTGGCGGCATCCATGATGATGCCTTCAGCGGCACCATACTGTCCCATCTGCTGGCATCAATGCAGCGGGTTTATGGCGGCTTTGCGTTGGCCATTGCGATTGGAGTGCCGCTGGGGCTGCTCATCGGCAAGGTGCCGCTGATCCGCCAGATGCTTGATCCGACCCTGTCCCTGCTGCGGCCGATTCCGGTCACGGCCTGGCTGCCGCTGTCGATGATTTTTTTCGGGCTGGGACCGCGCTCGGCGGTGTTCCTGGTATTCCTCGGCGCGTTTTATCCGATCCTGCTCAACACCATTTTCGGCGTACGCTCGGTTGACATCCGTCTGTTCGAGGCGGCCGCCATGCTCGGCTGCGACGGCTCGCGCATGTTTCGCCAGATCGTACTGCCGGCGGCGATGCCCAGCATCTTCAACGGTCTGCGGCTCGCGCACGGGTTCGCATGGATATTGATCGTCGTCGGTGAAATGACCGGTGTGCCGACCGGACTGGGTTCGGTGATCATGGACGGGCGGACTTTGTCGCGCACTGACCTGGTCATCACCGGCATGATCGTGATCGGCGTGGCCGGCTTCATTACCGACCGCATGATAGTCGCGTTGAACAACCGGATACTAAGATGGAGCCCGCAGCATCATGGATGAACCAGCCGCCAAGCCGCGACGCCAGTTTCTGACGGTACGCGACGTGACCAAGAGGTTCCAGATCGGCGGCACCACTGTCGAGGCGCTGGGACGGGTGAACCTGAGCATCGACAAGGGCGAATTTGTCTGCCTGATCGGCGCTTCCGGCTGCGGTAAATCGACGCTGCTTCGCATCATTGCCGGTTTCGAACAGCCCACCTCCGGCCAGGTTGACCTCTACGAACAACCGGTCACCGGGCCGGGGAGCGACCGCGGCATGGTTTTCCAGGACTATGCCCTGTTCCCGTGGATGAATGTCCGGGATAACATCAGTTTCGGCCCGCGGCAGAAGGGCATGGCAAAGAAGTACGTTGCCGAAATCACCGATGAATATCTGCATATGGTTGGCCTGGAAAAATTTGCCGACCGTTTTCCGCAACAGCTTTCCGGCGGCATGAAACAGCGCGTGGCGATTGCCCGGGTGCTTGCCAACGAGTGCGAACTGCTGCTGATGGACGAACCTTTCGGTGCGCTTGATGCGATCACCCGTGAAAGCCTGCAACTGGAGCTGCTTGAAATCTGGGCGCGCACCGGTGTCACCGTGATTTTTGTCACCCACTCCGTCGAGGAGGCGGTGCTGCTGTCCGACCGCGTGGTGGTGATGACCGCCGGCCCGGGTCGCGTCGAGGCCGACATTGCGATTGATCTGGAGCGGCCCCGCGAGGTTTCGGCGATTGATTTCAACCAGGTGCGGCGCGACATCACGCAGCGACTGACCAGCCATGTGGTCCGGCGTGACCTTAAAGCGGTCGCCTGAAATCGTGATCTGAGCATCATCGGGCGCCGGAACATCCCGGGAGATTCCACGATCTGGCGGCTCGGCCTTGCCGGTCCACGCGGCGCTTATAATCCGTGACTCATCACGACACAGGATTGCGTCATGTCAACGCCCGTTACCAATCGTCGCCCCCAACCCGACAAAGTCATAGTCGATCTCGCGAACTACGCCCATGCTTATCGCCCGACGAGCAAACTGGCGTTCGAAACCGCACGGCTGACGCTGATTGACAGCCTGGCCTGTGCGTTCGAAGCATTGGCTTACCCGGACTGCACGAAATTGCTGGGGCCGGTAGTGCCGGGTACCATCGTGCCCAACGGCGCGCGGGTGCCGGGAACGAATTATGTGCTCGACCCGGTGACCGCGGCGTTCAACGCCGGCGCGCTGATCCGCTGGCTGGATTTCAACGATGCGTTCTACGGCCGCACGGTGATCCATCCCTCGGACAACATCGGTGCGATCCTGATGACCGCCGACTGGCTGTCCCGTACGCGGCATGCCGCAGGGCAGGCGCCGATAAAAATGCGCGAGGTGTTGTCGGCGATCATCAAGGCCTACGAAGTGCAGGGCGGCCTCGCGCTGGAAAACGGCTTCACCGCCGCCGGTCTCGACCACACCATCCTGGTCAAGATCGCCACCACGGCCGCGGTGTCGCAGCTGATCGGTTGCACTCGCGACGAAATCATCAATGCGCTGTCGAATGCCTGGGTCGACGGTCATGCGCTGGCCACCTACCGCCGCAAACCCAACACCGGCGCGCGCAAGTCCTGGGCGGCGGGTGACGCTTCGGCGCGCGGCGTGTGGCTGTCGCTGCTGGCGAAAAAAGGCGAGATGGGTTATCCCTCGGCGCTGACCGCGCCGAAGTGGGGTTTTTACGAGGTGCTGTTCAAGGGCAAACCCTTCAAATTCCAGCGCCCCTTCGGCAGCTACGTGATCGAGAACACCCTGTTCAAGATTCCCTACCCGACGGCCTTCCACGGCCAGACCGGCGTGGAGGCGGCGATCAAGCTGCATCCGCTGGTCAAGGACCGGCTTGATGACATCAAGCATATCGAGGCGCGTGGCCACAACTCGACGATGGTCATCCTCGACAAGACCGGCCCGCTGGCGAACTTTGCCGATCGCGATCACTGCATGCAGTACATGATGGCGATCGGTCTGATTTTCGGTGACATGACGGCCAAGCACTACGAGGACGAGATTGCCGCCGATCCGCGCATCGACAAACTGCGAGCGAAAATCCGCCTGACCGAATACGCCAAATACGAGCGCGAATACCACGATCCCGCCAAGCGCACCAACGCCAATTCAATCCAGGTGTTTTTCAGGGATGGCAGCAAGACGCCGCTGTCGGAAGTGAACTATCCCTTGGGGCACCGCAAGCGGCGCAAGGAGGGCATACCGGCGGTGATGAAAAAATTCAATGAGAACACCGGCATGGTCTTTGCTGCAAAGCAGAAGGCCGCAATTACCGCGGCCTGCATGGATCAACGCAGGCTGGAGGGTATGGCGGTGCATGAGTTTGTGGATTTACTGGTGCGGTAAAACGCGGTGATGAGCGGAACACTGCTCAACCCGTAGGGCGGATGAGGAGCGAAGCGACGTTATCCGCCGGTCCCGTTCAGGCTAACGCATACATCCTGCGTCCCGGCGTCGGCAGCTCTGCGCTGAGGATCGCGCCGCCTTCGGAATCGACGATGTACAGCGTGTGTGGATCCTTCACGCCATAGGCGCAGTTGGTGACCACGTCGGAACCGGGGGAGTCGATGCGGTACAGCGGTTCGCCGCGGTGGTTGAAGATCCATACCGCGCCCATGTCCGGATGTGCCACGGCCAGGCCGTCATCCTCGTCGATCGCCATGCCGTCGGGGCCGCGTCCGCCGGACATCTGTATGAACACGCCCATGCGCGACAGCGTGCCGTCGGGCAGCAGCGGCAGGCGCCACACCGCATTGGCGCGGGTGACCGCGACAAACAATGTGTTTTCCGCCTTGTTCAGTACCAGACCGTTCGGGCTCGGAATGTTGTCGGCGATGCGTTCCAGTTTGCCGTTGTTGCGCAGGCGGTAGACGCAGCCCGTCGGGTTCTGCAAACCGGTCTGGCCCTGGTCGGTGAAATAGAGGTCGCCGTTGCCGGCGAATACCAGGTCGTTCAGGCCCTTGAAGGTTTCCAGATTGTAGCGATTGATGAGGGTTTCGATGCGGCCGCGTTTGGCGTCGAGCAGCATCAGTCCACGCTTGTGGTCGGTGACGAAGATGCGGCCGTCCTTGTGGATTTTCAGGCCGTTGGGTTCGCCGTCGTATTCAATGACCAGATCCCATGTTCCCTTGGGCGAGATGCGGAATATGCGGCCGAAGGGGATGTCGGTGACGTAGAGATTGCCCTTGCGGTCGAAGGACGGGCCCTCGAGGAAGCAGCCGCCCTGCGGCGCGGGCCGGCCGGCGGCGAGGCGCTCGGCGGTGACTTTAGTGCGGCGGAATTTTTTCGGCAGCTCGGCGAAAACTTCGGCGGTGAAACGTTCAGGCGGGGCGAAGAAGCTCATGGTCTCTCTATATGGACGGTCAGCGTGAATGGCGATGATTGTATGCCAAAATTCAGTCACAACCACTTGCTGCCAGATCATGAAAAAGCCACTCGAAGTCCTGCGCCTGTACCCTGAACACGATTACACCCTCAACGGCGTACTGACCAGCCGCGCCAGCCGCGATCCCGCGCGTCCCTTCATGTTTTTCCGCGAACGCAGCTGGTCCTGGGGTGAGTTTTCGCAACAAGTCGATGCCACGGCGCGTGTGCTCGCAGCGCGCGGCATCCGCAAGGGTGATCGCATGGCGGTGATGGCACGCAACTGCGACGGCCATGTGCTGCTGCTGCTCGCGCTGTCGCGGCTGGGCGCGATCATGGTGCCGGTCAATCCCGAGTTTGGCGTTACAGAGGCGAAGTACGTGTTGCACCATGCCGAGGTCAGCGCTGTAGCAGCAACGCAGGACACACTGGCCGTTGCGCGTGATGCCGCGGCCGGGCTGAAAACACCGGCGTGGTTTGTGATGCTCGATGCGGCTGCCGGCGATGTGTCTTTAATCAATGACTTGGCAAATGAGTTGGCACAAAATGCGCCGCAGACAGCGTTGCCCGATGACATCACGGGTGATGCGACCTGCCTGATTGTTTACACCTCGGGCACCACCGGTTTTCCAAAGGGGGCGATGCACAGTCAGAAGAGTTTTGTCACCGGCGGCGAGGCCTTTGTGCAGCGGGTTTACCTGCAGGATGACGATCGGGTGATGGTCGTGCTGCCGCTGTTCCACATCAATGCGATGTTCTATTCCGTGGCCGGCACGCTGGCCGCGGGCGCCTGCATGATCATCATTCCGAAATTTTCGGCCTCCACCTTCTGGCAGACCGCGGTCGACACCGGCGCGACCCAGGTCAATATCATCGAGGCCATCGGCAGCATACTCAGGAACCGCCCGCGCAGCGAGTTCCGTCCGGAGCACCGCATTGCCAAAGTCTACGGCGTGCGCGCGAGCATGGACGAGGCCTTCAAAAATGATTTCAAAATTCCGCACCGCATCGGCGGTTACGGCATGACCGAGATCCCCGGCGTCACCTGCAATCCCTTCGAAGGAATACAGAAGCTGGGCAGCATGGGCCCTGTCGGCCGTCATCCCGATCCGGCGCGGCCATGGGCGCAGTGCCGCGTGGTCGATGACGAGGGGCGTGATGTGCCTGTCGGCGAAGCCGGCGAACTGTGGGTCAAGACGCCGATCATCATGCAGGGTTATTTCCGAGATCCCGATCAGACTGCCGGCACTTTCGAAGGGGACTGGTTCAAGACCGGCGATCTGGTGAAATGTGACGAGGATGGTTATTACTATTTCATCTCGCGCAAGCGCGACATCATCCGCCGCCGCGGCGAAAACATCGCCGCCGCCGAACTGGATCGTGTGGTCGGCGAACATCCGGCGGTGGCCGAAGCCGGCACGATTGCCGTGCCATCCGAGTTGGGAGAGGACGACATTTTTGTCGTCGTCGCCATCAAACCCGGCGCAAAGGTGAGCGCCGAAGAAATCGCCGAGTGGTGCCGCGCCCGGCTTGCGCCGCAGAAAGTGCCGCGTTACGTGGCTTTCGTTGACGAACTGCCGCATACCCCCACGCACAAGATCGCCAAGGCGGTGTTGCGTGCTGATGTCGCCTTGCGTGCAACCGCGGTGGATCTGGCGCCGATTGCAAAGCATCGGTGATCATTGTTTTGATTTGATGGTTTGAGCACCCAGCCTACTGTCATGATCCTGCAATGATCTTGTAACAAGCGGCGGTTATTTTCCTCTTCCAGGCGCAACCCTTGCGCTATGAGCAGAGGAAACAGGCAGTGTCTCTTGATTTAAAACTTGTCCAAATTAAGCTTTGCGCCTGCATCGCCGGCGCATTGTTCCTGGGGCAGCCTGCGTATGCCGCAGAACCCGCGTTCCCCGTCAAACCCGTGCGCATGGTCGTACCGCTGGCCCCCGGCGGCGGCAGCGACATCGTCGGCCGTATCGCGGCCCAGGCCTTGACTGAACAGTGGGGCCAGCCCGTGGTGGTCGACAACCGGCCCGGCGCCGGTGGCACCATCGGCAACGGCATCGTGGCCAAGTCCGACCCCGACGGTTACACCGTGCTGGTGTCGAGTTCGACCATGGCCATCGGCCCGGCACTGTACAAAAATCCTTCCGCCGACATCCTGCGCGATTTTTCCACGGTGACGCTGATTGCAGAGCAACCCAGCATCATCGCCGTCAACACCAAGGTGCCGGCCAAATCGCTGGCCGAGCTGGTTGCGCTGTTCAAGGCACAGCCGGGCAAATATGCCTTTGGCTCCGCCGGCAACGGCACGGCCAGCCATCTCGCCAACGAGTTGTTCAAGCTGTCGGCAAAAGTCGACACCCTGCATGTGCCGTACAAAAGCGCGGGACTGGCTTCCACCGGCCTGTTGTCCGGTGAAATCCAGTTCATGGTCACCAACATGGCCACCGCGCTGCCGCTGGTGCGGGCAGGGCGTTTGAATGGCGTGGCGGTGACCAGCGCGAAACGCGCGCCGGCAGCAGCCGATCTGCCGACGGCGAATGAGGCTGGCCTGCCGGGTTTTGAATACACGACCTGGTACGGGATGCTGGCGCCGGCGGGTACGCCCAAACCGGTGATCGCACGCATGTATGGAGACCTGTCGGCGTTGGCGCGCCAGCCGCGCATCGCGGAACGGTTTTCCGCGCAGGGCCTCGAAGTGCGTGCCACGTCGCCGCAGGATTTCGGCAAGTATCTGGCGAGCGAGGTCGCGCGCTGGCAGCAGGTTGTCAATGCCGCCGGCATCCAGAAACAGTAACAACTCCCCAGTTTTCCGCGCGCGCCGCGCCCGCTGTCCCCTCCACCCCCTCCGCACGGCGCGCCTTTTTATTTCGCACGCTATTCCACATGATGTGGCATGGTGTGCATCACACCCCCATCGCTGACGGCATTCCGCTTGTAACACCGGGTATGCTTGGCTAGACTCCGGTGCTCCCGCGGCCTTTTGCCGCGGCCGTGTTTATAAAAAAGCCGGGCCGCCGGAAACTTCCGTGATGGCGCAGGATGCAGGCCGGGATCACGAATTTCGGAGGGGATCATCGAACGCAAAACACTGGGCCTCGCGGTCATCGGCTCCGGCCGCATCGGCGGATTGCGCACGCAGTTGGCTGCCGGACATCCGGCGGTGCGCTTCATCGCGGTGGCCGACCAGGACGCCAAAAAGGCTGCCGCCCTGGCGCAGAAAACCGGCGCCGCGCAGCACTCCACCGATAACGACGCCATCATCGCCCATCCCGAGGTCAACGCGGTCATCGTGTCGACCAGCGAGGGCGAACATCTCGCGCCGATACTCAAGGCGCTGGAACTGGGCAAGCCGGTGCTGGTGGAAAAACCCATCGCGCTGACGCTGGCCGACGCCGACCGGGTGATCAGCGCCATCGAAAAATCCGGCACCAGTGTCCACGTCGGTTACAGCCGCCGCTACAAGGAACGTTACCTGATCGCCAAGGAGCAGATACTCCAGGGCCGCATCGGCAGGCTGACCGGGGGTGCTGCGCGGGTGTTCAATTCACGTTCGCAGGCGCTGGCCATGCTCGGCCGCAACCGCCATGCGACACCGGTGGTGGATGCGTTGACCTATTACGTCGACCTGATGAACTGGATGCATGAAGGCCATCGCCTGGTCGAAGTGTATGCGCGCGGCCAGAAGGGCGTGCTGAAGGCCGCGGGTTATCCCGAGGTTGACGATGTCAGCTACGCAATCCTTACTTATGACGACGGCGCAGTGGTGAATCTTGGCGTCAGTTATGCGCTGCCGGAAAAATATCCGGCTCTGGGCCATGCCGCGCGGGTCGAAGTGCTGGGCACCGAGGGCGTGATGATTCTCGATGATGATCATACCGACCAGCTGATGTACAGCAACAAGGGCATTCCGCATGTCTATCTGCCGGACCACCACGTCAACATGGTGTTCCTGCAAAGCGGCACGCCGGGGGACTGGGCACTGGGTGAATTCTGGGGGCCGATACCCAACGAAACACGCGCCTGGCTGGATTTCCTGGCGATGGGCAAACCCTGCTCGCTGGCGACGCCGCGCGAGGCGCGAATCAATCTGGAGGCGACGCTGGCCATCGAACATTCGATTGCCACCGGCCGACCCGTCACATTGCCACTGGCCCGATAGAGAGAGTCAGGATTAACGGAACAGAATCATCGAGGAGAACTGCGTGAAACGTATGATCACGACATTTGTATTGCTGACAACGGCAATGGGCGCGGCGCCGGCGGTATTTGCCGCTGACGCCTGGCCGGCGCGGCCGATCCGCATGATTGTCGCGTATCCGCCGGGCGGCGGCACCGATCAGGTGGGCCGGGTGATGGCCGAACAACTGGCGCAGTCGCTGGGGCAGAACGTCGTCATCGACAACCGCGGCGGCGCCACCGGCAACATCGGCACCGAACTCGCGGCGCGCGCAATCCCCGATGGTTACACGCTGCTGATGGGCAATGTCGCCCCCAATGCGGTGAACGTGAGTCTGTTCAAAAAACTGGGCTTTGATCCGGTGAAGGATTTTTCGCCCGTCAGCCTGGTCGCCGTGACGCCCAACATCCTGGTCGCGCATCCGTCGATGCCGGTAAAAACCGTCGCTGACCTGGTGGCGCTGGCGAAAGCCAAACCCGGCGCGCTGAATTTTCCGTCGGCGGGCGTCGGCAGTTCCTCGCACCTCGCCGGTGAAATGCTGAAATCCATGGCCGGAATCGACATGGTGCATGTGCCTTACAAAGGCGGCGGTCCGGCTTTGATCGCAACCATCTCCGGGCAGGTGCAGATCATGTTTGCGACCATGCCTGCCGCGATGCCGCATGTGAAATCGGGCAAGGTTCGGCCGGTCGCCGTGACCACCGCAAAACGTTCGCAGGCGATGCCCGAACTGCCGACCATCGCCGAATCCGGCGTCAAGGGTTATGAGGCATCCACCTGGTACGGCCTGCTGGCGCCGGCGCGTACGCCAAAGCCGGTGATCGACCGCCTGCATGCGGAAACCGTCAAAATACTGGCAGGTCCGGTACGGCAGCGTCTGGAGGCGCAGGGTTTCGAGCCGGATGGCGGCACGCCGGCGGCGTTCGCGGCGTACATCAAGTCTGAAATCACCAAGTGGGCTAAAGTCATCAAGCAAGCCGGCATTCCCGCGGAATAAGTGTTTGCCGCAATCCGGTTTTTCGCACAATCACCACAACAATCTTTGATCCCGGTTCCTGCCGGAGAACAATGGAGGAGAGCGCCATGAACCGAAGTCACTGTTTCAGACAGACTGCAGTCGCAGTGTTGCTGGTCACCACATGGGGATTTGTGCTGCCGGTGTCGGCGCAATCATTTCCGGTAAAGCCGGTGCGCTTTATCGTGCCCTACCCGGCGGGCGGTCCACTCGACGAAGTGGCGCGCGCCGTAGGACAGAAACTCACGCCGGTGTGGGGGCAGCAGGTGCTGGTCGACAACCGCAGCGGCGCGGGGGGCAGTATCGGCGCCGATGTGGTGGCGAAATCCCCGCCCGACGGTTACACCATGGTGCTGGCGAATTCCGGGCCGATCACCATCAACGTCTCTTTGCGCCGTGATCTCCCCTACGATCCGCTGAAGGACCTGGCGCCGGTGACGCAGATCATCGGTGCGCCGATGGTGCTGGTGGTGCATCCCTCGCTGCCGGTGCGTTCGGTCAAGGAGTTGATTGCGCTGGCGCGCAGCAATCCCGGCAAGCTCAATTACGCCTCGGCTGGTGTCGGCAATCTGCAGCATCTGGGCATGGAGCATCTGCAGGCCCTGGCGAAAATCAAAATGAATCATGTGCCCTACAAGGGCGCGGCGCCGGCTTTTATTGATACCTTGAGCGGCCGGATTGACCTGCAGTTTGCGAATATCGTTGGCGTGATACCCCATGTCGCGAACAAACGTGTGCGGGCCATCGCCATTTCAGCGGCGCGTGGCGCTTCGGTATTGCCGGATGTGCCGGGCGTGGGGGCGACACTGCCGGCTTTCGACCTCGACGGCTGGATGGGGATTTTTGTCCGGGCCGGCACGCCGCAGGAAACCATCAGCAAAATGCAGCGTGATCTGGCTGCCGCCGTGCAGAGCGCGGATTTTCGTGAACGATTTGCCAAACTCGGCGCCGATGTGGTGGTCGGCGGGCCGGAAGGTCTGGCCAAGATCGTGCGCGAGGAAATTCCGCTGTACGCCAAAATCATCAAGTCGGCGAAGATTGTGGCTGAATGAGTTGTGGCTGAATGAGTCACCCCTGAGTAAAGTGAAACCACGATCCAACGGAGCATCAAGCATGTCTTTTTTTGAACCGCCGCGGCTGATCGAGGCCGATGTATTTGCCGCGGTCCCCGACCGCCTGAGGAAGGGCGGCGCGCCGTCCAGCTGGATTGATGCCAATCACCCCGGGTCGAAACTCGATTGTTTTCTCGAAGGTCCGGCCTTTGACCGCACGGGCAATCTGTACATGGTCGACATACCGTACGGCCGCATCCTGCGCATGTCACCCAAAGGCGAATTTGATGTCGCCGCCGAATACGACGGCTGGCCCAACGGCATTGCCATTCATCAGAACGGCTCGATCTACATCGCCGATTATCGCCGCGGCATTTTGCGCTGCGATCCGAAGACCGGCCGCGTCGAGGACTTCCTGACCCACAACCAGTCCGAAGGTTTCAAGGGCGTCAACGACCTGACTTTTGCGCGCAACGGTGATCTCTATTTCACCGACCAGGGGCAGACCGGCATCCATGACCCGACGGGGCGTGTCTACCGCCACGGCGTTGACGGCCGTCTCGATTGCCTGATCAGCAACGGCCCCAGCCCCAACGGCATCGTGCTCGATCCGCAGGACAAGGTACTGTATGTGGCGATGACCCGCGCCAACTGCATGTGGCATTGCCCGCTGAAAGGCGGCGGCATTTCCAAGGCGGGTGTGTTCGCGGTGCTGCCGGGCATCCATGGTCCCGACGGACTGGCGATGGACGAGGCCGGCAATCTTTCCGTGGCGCATGCGCGGCCCGGCATCGTCTGGCTGTTCAGTCCGCTCGGCGAAGCGCTGTGCCGCGTACAAAGCCGCAACAAAGGCAATCGCATGACCAACATGGCGTACGGCGGCGCGGACCGCAAAACCCTGTACGTTGTTGATTCCTATCGCGGCGAGATTTTGACGGCGGCAATGCCGGTGGCCGGCAAGCTGCTGTATTCCCACCTCGGAGAGGTATAAAAATAATGAATAAAATCAAATACTTACTGATATTTATTGGGTTGACCGGAATGACGCTGCCGGCATCGGCGCAAAGCCCGTATCCAACACGTGCAGTGCGCCTGATCGTGCCTTCATCACCGGGCGGCGGCACCGACATCTCCGCGCGCATCCTCGCACCGCAACTGACCCAGTTCCTCGGCCAGCAGGTCGTGGTCGAAAACCGCCCGGGTGCCGGCACCATGATCGGCGGCGAAGCGGTGGCGCGCGCGGCGCCCGACGGTTACACACTGCTGATGGGCATCAGTACGCTGGCGATCAATCCGGCGATGTACAAAAAAGTTCCCTATGACGCGCTGAAGGATCTGGCGCCGATTTCGCAGGCGGTGGCCTTGTCCAATGTGCTGGTCATTCACCCCTCGCTGCCGTCGCGCAACCTGAAGGAATTCGTCGCCTTCGCCAGGGCGCGGCCCGGTCAGATCAATTTTGCCTCGGCCGGCGTCGGCACCAGCCCGCACCTGTCGATGGAGTTGTTCCTGGTGCTGGCCAATCTGAAAATGCTGCATGTGCCGTACAAGGGTTCGGGCCCCGGCGTCACTGACCTGATTGCCGGCCATGTGCCGGTGATGATGCCCAACATGCTGTCGGCGCAGCCGCACATCAAATCAGGGCGGATACGTGCGCTGGGCGTCACAGGCACCAAACGTGCGCCGGGCGCCGATGACATTCCGACCATTGCCGAGGCGGGTTTGCCGGGTTACGAAGCCGTGCAGTGGTACGGTGTGCTGGCACCCGCCGCGACGCCGCGCGACATCATCACCAAACTGCATGCCGGCGTGGTGCGAGCGCTGCAGAATCCGGATGTGCGGCAGCGCCTGCTCAATGACGGCGCGGAGCCGGTGGGCAGCAGCCCCGAGGAATTCGCCGCTTACCTGCGCAGTGAAACCACAAAATGGGCCAGGGTCATCAAGGCCGCCGGCATCCAGCCTGAATAAACCAATTAATGTTGAAGAAAAAGCAGCCTGCTGTCATTTCACCGCTGATGCGCGCGCTGGCGGCGTACATCGCCGCAGCACCCCGTCGCGCACTGCCTGCCAAAGTCACCGAACGCGCCAAACACCATCTGCTTGATACCTTGTCCGCGATGTTGTCGGGCTCACGATTGTTGCCGGGCCGGCGCGCCATCGAATTCATCAAAACCCAGGGCGGTGTGCCCGAGGCCACTGTCATCGGCAGCAACATCGTCACCACGGCCATCAACGCCGCGCTGGCCAACGGCATGCATGCCCATGCCGATGAAACCGACGACACCTATTACCTCGCGCTGGTGCATCCGGGTTGCGGCGTGGTGCCCGCGGCGCTGGCGCTGGCCGAACGCGAGCGGGCAGGGGGCACGGCACTGCTGCGCGCGCTGGTGCTGGGTTACGACGTCTGCGCAAGGATGTCGATCGCGCTGGGCATTGAACGTTTCCGTGAACGCGGCCATTCCACGCACAGCTTCGGCCATATGTTTGGCGCTGCCGCGGCAGGAGCGGCGATCATGAGGCTCAACATCGACCAGACGCGTTACCTGCTGTCGTACACCGCACAGCAGGCCTCGGGCCTGTCGTGCTGGGCGCGCGACATCGAACATATCGAGAAGGCTTTTGATTTCGGCGGCATGCCGGCGCGGAACGGCGTCACCGCGGCGCTGATGGCTTCGATGAAGTTCACAGGAGTCGAGGACGTATTCGACGGCGACCGCAGTTTTTTCCATGCCCACGGCCTGACCGCGGACCCGGAAAAACTCGTTCGTGGCCTCGGCAAAACCTGGGAAATCATGAACACCTCGATCAAACGCTGGGCCATCGGTTACCCGATCCAGGCGCCGATCGATGCGGTACTGAATATCATGTACAAGCACCGGATCACCGCTGCCGATGTTGAGCGCGTGGTGATCACCATCGACGACCAGGGCGCACGTACGGTCAACCAGCGCACCATGGCCAGCATCAACATCCAGCACCTGACGGCGGTGATGCTGCTCGATGGCGATATCAGCTTCGCATCAGCACATGACGACCGCCGGGTGCGCGATCCAAAGGTGCTGGCAATTAAAAACCGCATCACGCTGCAGGGCAGCGCGGCACTGGGCCGGGCGAAAACCACGCAGGCCATTGTCGAAGTCACCACCCGCGACGGCCGCCGCCTGCGTCACCACACCAAAGCGGTGCGCGGTACCGCGGCGAATCCGATGCCGCGCGCCGAAGTCGAGGCCAAGGCCCGCGACCTGCTGCTGCCGGTGATCGGGCCGCGCCGTACCACGCGTCTCATTGATACGGTATGGAATATCGAGCGCGTACGCGATGCGCGTGTTTTGCGGTCCTTGCTCCAAGTAAAATAACCGCGGTTTTTCTCAACCCACCGGAATCAAAAAGCCATGCGCTACGACCTGCACAGCCACGTCATCCCGCCGACCATCATCGCGGCGATGGAAAAAGATCCCAAACGCTTCCAAACCAGCATCACCGAAAAGGACGGCAAGAAGTATTTCGATGTGCACGGCCGTCCGGCAATTCTGAGCCCCGAGTTCCATGACGCCGACTGCAAGGTCGAGTGGATGAATCAGAACAAACTCGATGTGTCGGTGATCTCGGTCGGCCCGCCGATTTATTTCTACTGGTTGTCGGCTGAGGCGGGACTGCATGCGGCGAAACTCGCCAATGACGGCATTGCGCAGATGGTGGCGAAACATCCGTCACGGCTGCGCGGCATGGCGCATCTGCCGATGCAGGATCCGGATGCCGCCATTGCCGAACTGGAGCGGGTGGTCAAAACCCACGGTTTCAAGGCGGTGGAACTGGCGACATCGATCGAAGGCACGCCGCTGGCCGACAAAAAATTCCGCAAGGTGCTCAAAACCATCGAGCAGCTGGGCTGTTTCATTTTCGCTCATCCCTACCAGTGCCTGGCCCGCGGCGGCATGGAAGAGTATTACCTGTCGAACTTTGTCGGTTTCCCACTGGACACCACGCTGATGGTGGCGCACCTGATGTTCAGCGGCGCGCTGGACGAAATGCCCGACCTCAAAATCATGCTCGCCCACGGCGGCGGTTTTATTCCGTACCAGATCGGCCGCTTCCGCCATGGCCACCAGGTGCGCAAGGAACCCAAGGTCAACAACGCGACGCCGCCGCGCGAGCTGTTCAAGCGTTTTTATTTTGACTGTCTGACCCACGATCCGCAGGCGGCGAAGTACCTGATCGACCAGGTCGGCGCCGACCGCGTGGTCATCGGCACCGACCATCCCTTCGACATGGCGCCGCTCGACGTGCCGGCGGCGGTGGAGGGCATACCGGGGCTGACCGAAGAGCAAAAAGCCTGGGTCTGCGAACGCACGGCGAAGGCGCTGCTCGGCGAACGCTGAACGGCGGTTTTGCAGTATCCTGAAATCCTGACAACCGGTTGCGTAGTACGAAAATAAGGGAGACGGCAATGAATCTGGATAAAAAGAAGGCCGGCATGGCGGCTGCCGGCATCGCGGTGCTCGGCGTGGCCGGCTGGCTGGCCTGGGACATGTTCATGGGCCCGCCGCCCCCGCCGCCGGTGGTGATCAAGGCCAAACCGCCGGCGCCCAAGCCGGCTGCGCAGGCCGAGGCTGCACCGGCCAAACCGGCCGAGGCGCCTGCAGCGGGTGGTGCGCCGGAAGCCGCAAAGACCGGCGAAGCGGTCCCGGCGGCGAAACCCGCAGCCGAAGCCGTGGCCGCAAAACCTGCGGCTGAAGCGGCGCCCACAGCCAAACCTGCGAAAGAAGCAGCGCCGGCGGCGAAAGACGCGGCTCTGGTGGCGAAACCTGCTGCGACACCAGTCGCTCCTGCGCCTGTTGCGGCGACGCCAGCTCCAGCTGCTCCTGCGCCGGTGGTTGTTGCCGTGGCTGCCGCGCCGGCTGAAGCAGGCCCGCGTGCGCTGACTGCGCGCTCAAAACTCGATGCACGGGAATGCCTGAAGCAGGAGACCAATCAGGCCATCCACCGCTGCGCCGAGGGTTTTCGCTGATTGCAGTAAATCAAGAACGAAAAAGCGGGCATAAAAAAGCGCGGCTGATGCCGCGCTTTTTATTTTTTGAATATCTTCATTCCACCCAGTCTTTGCTGCGCTCCACCGCCCTGTGCCATCCGGCCAGCATCCGCGCAGCCTGGTCGCGCTCCATCTGCGGTTCGAAGCTGCGCTCGATCTGCCACTGCGCATCCAGTTGCCTTGAGGTTTTCCAGTAGCCCGTACCCAGTCCGGCCAGATAGGCCGCGCCCAGCGCGGTGGTTTCCTGTATCCGCGGACGCACCACGCGCAGACCCAGCACATCGGCCTGGAACTGCATCAGCGCATTATTGCGCGCGGCGCCGCCATCGACACGCAGTTCGCGCAACCCGATGCCGGAATCCCTGACCATGGCACTCAGTACGTCGGCGGTCTGAAAGGCGATGCTTTCCAGCGCGGCGCGAGCGATATGTGCTGCGCTTGAGCCGCGTGTCAGACCCATGATGGTGCCGCGCGCACGCGGGTCCCAGTGCGGGCTGCCGAGGCCGGTGAACGCCGGCACCAGATAGACGCCACCGTTGTCGGGTGCGCTGTTCGCCAGTGCTTCGACTTCGCCGGTTGCGCGGATGATGCCCAAACCGTCGCGCAGCCACTGCACCACCGCACCGCCGATGAACACGCTGCCTTCCAGTGCGTACTGACGTTGGGCACCGATACTGCACGCTGCCGTGCTGAGTAGCTGCGATTGTGTATGCGCCACTGAGTCACCGGTGCACATCAGCATGAAACAGCCGGTACCGTAGGTGTTCTTTGCCATGCCGGCTTGGGTGCAGCGCTGGCCGAACAGGGCGGCCTGCTGGTCACCGGCGATGCCGGCGATGGGAATCCGCGCGCCGAACAAACCGGCTGCAGTTTCGGCAATGACGCCGCTGGAGGCGCAGACTTCCGGCAGGATCTGCGCCGGCACCCTCAGCCATTTGAGCAGTTCCTCATCCCATGCACCGGTGGTGATATTGAACAGCAGCGTACGCGAAGCGTTGGTACTGTCGGTCGCGTGTACTGCGCCGCCGGTCAGGTTCCAGATCAGCCAGCTGTCGATGGTGCCGAAGGCGAGTTCGCCGGCCTCTGCGCGGGTGCGGGCGCCGGGCACGTGATCGAGTATCCACGCGATCTTGGTGCCGGAGAAATAGGCATCGGCCAGCAATCCGGTTTTGGCGGTGATGGCTGCTTCGAGCCCGTGTGTTTTCAGTGCATCACAGGCGGCTGCGGTGCGCCGGTCCTGCCAGACGATGGCGGGGTGGATAGGTTTGCCTGAACTGCGTTCCCACACCACCGTGGTTTCGCGCTGGTTGGTGATGCCGATGGCCTTGATGTCGCGCGCCTCGGCGCCGGCACGGGCGATGGCTTCATGCGCCACGGCGAGTTGTGTCACCCAGATTTCGATGGGGTCGTGTTCCACCCAGCCCGGTTGCGGATAGTGCTGCGCATATTCGCGCTGCGCCACGGCCTGGATGCGGCCATCGCCGTCGAAGACGATGGCGCGCGAACTGGTGGTGCCCTGATCAAGGGCGAGGATCATGGGCGCAGCAGCGTTCAGCCGCCGGATGCGGCCTTGATGCCTGCCGCTTTCACCAGCTTTTCGAATTTTACGAGTTCCGCCTTGAGGTAGGCGTGGAACTGTTCGGGCGTCCCGCCGATGATCTGGGCGCCGACATCGGCATGGCGTTTCTGGATGTCCGGATCAGCGAGGATGCCGGCGAATTCCTTGTGCAGCCGGCCGGTGATGGGTGCCGGTGTACCTGCCGGTGCGGCAACCGCGGACCATGACGAGTTTTCGTAGCCGGCCACACCCGCTTCGGCGATGGTCGGCAGGTCTGACAGCACTGCCAGCCGTTTGGCGCCGGTGGTGGCCAGTGCGCGTACGCGTTTGGCCTGCACGAAGGGAACGGTCGAAATCGCGTTATTGAACAGGACCTGAATCTGACCGGCGATGACGTCGGTCAGGGACGGCGCCGAACTCTTGTACGGCACGTGGATCATTTTGGTGCCGGTCATCAGGGTGAACAGCTCGCCGCTGATGTGGCCGAAACCGCCGACACCCGACGAGCCGTAGTTGAGTTGGTTGGGGCGCGCCTTGGCGAGCGCCACCAGCTCCTTGACTGATTTCGCCGGCACCGAGGGATGGACGACCAGGACGCCGGGTGAAGACGAGACCTGGATGATCGGCGCAAAATCCTTCACCACATCGAAGGACATTTTGTAGAGGTATGGGTTAACCGCCCAGGTGCCGACCGTGGCGATGACGATGGTGTAGCCGTCGGGCGGTGCCTTTGCCGTCAGTTCCATGCCGATGTTGCCGCCGGCGCCGCCGCGGTTGTCAATCAACACCTGCTGACCGAGGCGCTGCGCAAGTTTCTCGCCGAGCATGCGGCCCTGGATGTCGGTGGGGCCGCCCGGCACGAAAGGCACGACGAAACGTACCGGCCTGGAGGGATAGTTCTGCGCCTGCGCCGGGATGGCGATCAATGCAGACAGCGACAGTGCAAGGGTAAGGTAGCGGCACGTTTTCAGATTCATTACGTCCTCCTCCTGATTGTTGCATGAACTGCGGGTGCATCAGCTGCGATCAGGTGCGCAAAGTTTCCTTCAGGCGCATCACGGCGGAATCGGGGCTGGTCAGTACGCGGCAACCGGTCTGTGCCGGAATCAGGCGAGCGGCGGTGGCCATCGAAAACTGGCCGAGCACCAGTGCATCACAGGGCATCAAGCCGGCGGCGGCATCGGCGATCAGGTGGTCGTGGGCGCCGGCATCGCCGCGCTGCAACGCGGCCAGTGCGTCGGGCAGGGTACGCGTGGTAATGGTGATGGTTTGTTTTTTTGCCCGGGCCATGTCTTCGAGCTCGGTTTTCAGCGCCGGGATGCTCGGGGTGAAGGTCGCGATCAGTCCGATGCGGTTGCCGGCGGCGAGGGCCTCGTCGAGCATGGCCTCGTTCGGTTTCAGTACGGGGATGGGCATGGCTGCCGCCGTCGCTTCAATCGCCGGGCCGAAAGCCGAGCATGTGAACAGGATGGCGTCGGCACCGCTGCCGTGGACATAACGCGCCAGCGTGATGAAGCGTTCGATCATCTGGCTGGTCAGGCGGCCTTCCGCAGCGAGATCGGCGGACAGCGAGTCGTCCAGCAGGTTGGTGGTGCGCGCTTCGGGCCACAAGCGGCCAAATGCGGCGACGATGGGGTCGATGGCGAGCGGGGTCGCATGGATCAGGGCAATGCGGGGGTGTTTCATGACGGCCGTTTATTATTGGATTGTCGGGACGGATGTCCATTCTACCCGTTTTGCCCGGGGCGCCATTGCGTCAAGTTTGACAAACAGGGCCATGCGTGGACAATCCGCCGTGCGCCCAGAATCCGAACAAATGGCAGGTCATCCGGCGCATTGCCTGTAAACGAGGAGCAGAAAAATGAAAAAGTTGATGCACGCTGTTGCCGGCGCGGCAGCGGCACTGTCGATGATTGCCGCAGCAATGCCGGTGTTTGCCCAGACCTATCCGGCGAAGCCGGTACGGCTGGTTCTGCCGTTCCCGCCGGGTGGCGGTACCGACATCCTCGGGCGCATGCTGGCGCAAAAACTCGGTGAAAATCTCGGCCAGACCGTGGTTGCCGAAAACCGGCCCGGCGCCGGCGGCAATGTCGGCGCGGAATATGCCTCCCGTCAGGCGCCCGACGGTTACACCATCGTGCTCTGCTCGCCGTCGATCGCGATCAGTCCCAGCCTGTATCGCAAGCTGAGTTACGATCCGGCGAAGGATCTGGCGCCGATTTCTCTGGTGGCGTCGATCCCGAACCTGCTGGTGGTGCATCCTTCGGTGCCGGTAAAGTCACTGAAGGACATTGTCGCCCTGGCACGGAAGAATCCGGGAAAACTCAATTTTGGCTCCGGCGGCCCCGGAACCACCAACGACCTCGGTGCGCGTTTTTTCATTTCCGAAAACAAGCTGAAAATCGAAATGATCCCGCACAAGGGGGCCAGCCAGGCGCAGATCGCGTTGCTTTCGGGTGAAGTCGACATGCTGGTGATTGGCACCGCGGCTGCAGCGCCCCATGTGAAAGCCGGAAAGCTGCGCGCGTTGGCCGCACTGGGCGAGAGCCGCGATCCTTCCGTTTCCGACGTACCGACGGTTGCCGAAGCCGGCATGCCCTGGTTCACGGTGGATACCTGGTACGGCGTGCTGGCGCCCGCAGGCACTCCACGCGACATCATCAACCGCCTGAACGGCGCATTTGTCAAAATGCTCGCCGACCCCGCGATGCGCAAGCAGCTTGCCAGCCGCGGTACTGATGCGAAAACCAGCACCCCGGAGGAATTCGCCCGGTTCATCAAGAGCGAAACGGAACGTTGGGGCAAGGTCGTGCAGGCCTCCGGCGCGCGCGTCGACTGAATACCTTGAGTGACAACAGAGAGGGGAAGCTCATGAAACGAAGCAGAATTGCCGCAGGCATGCTGACGGCTGCCGTGCTGTGCACCGCCAACGCGGCAGCGCAGGAATATCCGGCGCGCCCGGTGCGCATGATCGTACCCTTCGCGGCCGGCGGCCCGACGGATGTGATTGCCCGCATCGTCGCGCAGAAACTGACCGAGGGCATGGGCCAGCAGGTCGTCGTCGACAACCGCGCCGGCGCCGGCGGCAACATCGGCATGGGTGTGGCGGCGGCAGCGCAGCCGGACGGGTACACGATGATCGTGGTCAGTTCCAGTTTTGTCGTGAATCCGGGGCTGTACAAAAGCATTCCCTACGATCCGTACAAGAGTTTCATCCCCGTTTCCAATATGGCCGCCTCGCCCAATGTGTTTACCGTGCATCCGACCATCGCCGCAAAAACGATGAAGGACCTGCTGACACTGGTCGCCGCCGACCCGAAAAAATTCTCGGTGGCGACACCCGGCATCGGCACCACGCCGGACCTGTCGGCGCAACTGCTGAAACTGACGACCAAGCTTGATTTCATCACCGTGCCCTTCGGCGGCGCCGGTCCTGCCGTGGGTGCCGTGGTCGCCAACCAGGTGCAGATCGGCTGCACTGCCTTGCCGCCGACCACGCCGCACATCACCGGCGGGCGGCTGCGCGCAATCGCGGTAACCAGTCCCAAACGTTCGGCGGCGATAGCCGACGTGCCGACCATGGCCGAAGTCGGCTTCAAGGGGCAGGAAGCCGATACCCTGCAGGGTCTGCTGGTGCCGGCTGGAACCGCAAAGGAAATCGTCGCCAAATTGCACGGTCAGGTGGTCAGGATGATGGCGCAGCCGGACGTGAAGTCGCGCGTTGAAGGTCTGGGTTTTGACATCATTGCCAGTTCGCCGGCCGAGTTTTCCGCGCAGGTCAGGGTCGAAGTCGAAAAATGGACCAAGGTGGTGAAGGCCGCCGGTATCAAGGTCAACTAGGAATCCCTCATTACCCTACTGCGCGGTGCGCAAGCTGCGTCGCGCGGTGCTCGCAACCTCGCCTAACTTCATGGTTATATCTCGGTTGCTGTGCGCCGTGCTCCTTGCTTTCGCACCGCTCGCTACGGGTCTCCAGGGATTCCGAGAATCGGAATGAAATTGGTTTCCCATGAGAATCGTTGACATCCGCGAGACTGCAATCGCGCTGAATTCGGACCTGCGCAACGCGGTGTTCGATTTCAGCGAAATGACCACTTCGGTGGTCGCCGTGATTACCGATGTCATTCGTGACGGCAAACCCGTCACCGGATTTGCCTTCAATTCGACCGGACGTTATGCCTGTGGCGCGCAGATGCGCGCGCGTTTCATTCCACGCATCCGCAAGGCCGATCCCGAAACGCTGCTCAACGCCGCTGGTGACAATCTCGATCCGGAAAAAATTCTCGCCGCGATGATGCAACGGGAAAAACCCGGCGGCCACACCGAGCGTTCGGTTGCCATCGGCACCATCGAGGTTGCGTGCTGGGACGCCGCGGCGAAAATCGCCGGCCTGCCACTGCATGCACTGATCGCAAAAATATACAATAAAAACAAATACTTGGAGAAAATCCCCTGTTACGTCGGCGGCGGCTGGTACGAACCGGGTAAGGGCATCCCCGAACTGCTCGACGAAATCCGCGGCAAACTCGCGCAGGGTTACCGCACCATGAAAATCAAGGTCGGCGGTTTGTCGATCGTGGACGATGTGGCCCGCGTCGAGGCGGCATTGAACATCGTTGGATCCAGCAAAAACTTGGCGGTTGATGCCAATGCCGGTTTCGACCGTACTCGCGCGCTGGCCTACGCAAAGGCGCTGGCGCCCTATGATCTGCGCTGGTTCGAGGAGCCCACCGATCCGCTGGACTATGCGTTGCTCGCCGAAGTCGCTGCCATTTATGCTGCACCCATCGGCACCGGCGAAAACCTGTTCTCGACGCAGGATGTGCGCAATCTCGTGCGCTTCGGCGGCCTGCGCGCCGACCGCGACATCATCCAGACCGATGTGCCGCAGTCCTACGGCATCGCGCAGTTCGCAAAAACATTGACCATGCTGCGGGAGCACGGCTGGTCGCCGCAATCAGTGTTCCCGCACGGCGGCAACCAGATGACGCTGCACATCGTCGGCGGCTTCGGCCTCGGCGGCTGCGAGGCCTATCCGGGCGTATTCGGCATGTTCGCCGGTTTTGCCGACGACGCGAAAGTCGAGGACGGTTATCTCAAACTGCCGGACCGCCCCGGCATCGGTTTCGAGGCGCAGAATGCGCTGTATGCCACAATGCGCGAGCTTGTATCCTGATCTTGATTCGAACCGGTATAAACAATAACAACGTGAACAATAACAGCGTGAAAAATTGCAACGCTCGGGAGAGGATCATGAACAAAACAATGCAGCGGAAATCGAAGCGGGCATTGACGCTTGCCGCGTGTCTGCTGGCGGCAGGGATGGCGCCGGTGCAGGGCGCAGCGGTGTATCCGGAGCGGCCGGTGCGCGTGGTGGTGCCGTTTGCCGCAGGCGGGCCGGCGGATTTTGTCGCGCGGTTGCTTGGGCAGAAGTTGTCCGAAACCTGGAAACAACCGGTCGTCATCGACACCCGCGGCGGTGCCGGCGGCAACCTCGGCACCGTGCTGGCGGCGCAGGCGCAAGGTGACGGTTACACCCTGCTGCTGACAACATCCGTCTTTATCAGCAACCCCAGCCTGTACAAAAAAACCGGCTACGACCCGTTCAGGGATTTTGCGCCCATCACGCTGGCCGCCGTTTCGGCCACCGCGGTGTCACGCCATCCCTCGTACGGCGCGGTCAACACCATGAAAGACCTCGTGCAGCAGTCGAAAGCGGCGCCCGTGTCGTATGCCTCGCCGGGCATCGGCACCGCAGGCCACCTGGCGGCGGAATTGTTCCGCAATATCACCGGTGCCAACGTCCAGCAGGTGCCGTACAAGGGTGCGGGCCCGGCGATGACGGGATTGTTGAGCGGTGAAGTCCGCCTCGGTTTTACCGCGGTGCCGCCGGTCATCGTCCTGTCCAAGTCGGGCAAGCTGGTGCCGATCGCGGTGACCAGCCTCAAGCGTCTCGACGTGCTGCCCAACGTGCCGACGGTGGCCGAGAGTTATCCGGGTTTCGAAGTCGACAACATGTACGGCCTGCTGGCGCCGAAGGGGACGCCGGCAGCCCTGGTGCGCAGGATCAATGCCGACACGCTTGCGGCGCTCAAGACCCCGGACCTGCGCCAGCGTTTTGCCCAGGATGCCTTCGAGATCCGCGGCAATTCCCCCGAGGAATTCGCCCAGTACCTGCGCAGCGAATTCACCAAATGGGCGAAGGTGATCAAGGATTCGGGCGCGCAGGTCGACTGATTTCGCGGTCCCGCGCCTGGTGTGGGAAAATGCCCTCTGTTCCAATCATCTCCCTGGCCGACTGTGAAAACCCTGCAACACCTGTTTGACAGCAATCGTTCCTGGTCCGAGCGCATCCGTCGCCAGGACCCGGAATTTTTCAGCAAACTCGCGCGCCAGCAGACGCCCGAGTACCTGTGGATCGGTTGTTCCGACAGCCGGGTGCCGGCGAATGAAATCGTCGATCTGCTGCCCGGCGAACTCTTCGTCCACCGCAACGTTGCCAATGTCGTTGCCCACACCGATCTCAATTGCCTGTCGGTGATCCAGTTCGCGGTCGACGTGCTGAAGGTCAGACACATCATCGTTGTCGGCCACTACGGTTGCGGCGGTGTCGGCGCCGCGCTGCGCGGCGACCGCACCGGTTTCAGCGGCAACTGGCTGCGCCATGTGCGGGATGTGCACCAGAAACACGAGGCGCGGTTGCTGGCGATGCCGGACGACAATTTGCGCAGCGACAAACTGTGCGAATTGAACGTGATCGAGCAGGCGGTCAATGTCTGCCACACCACCATCGTGCGCGATGCCTGGGAGCGCGGTCAGCCGCTGCAGGTGCACGGCTGGGTCTACAGCCTGAAGGACGGGCTGGTCCGGGACATGAACTTCAGCGTCAACGGAACGGACGAAGCGTCGACGGCGTACGAGTCGGCGCTCTCTGGCCTGTCCTGATGGGGTATAAGGTGCCCGGAGCACTTTCGGGCTCGTCCCCATGCTTTCCCGGAGCTTTTCCGGGCTGGTCCTCAGGGGAGCCCGGCGCATTTCCGGGCAAGTCCTTAAGGGAGCCCGGAGCTTTTTCGGGCAAGTCCTGATTGGTGGCCCGGTGTTTTATCGGGCCCGTTCTACTTCCTTTAGATGATGCCCGCACCGCGTAATGCGCTGATTTCTTCAGCGCTTTTGCCGAGCAGGCCGCGCAGCAACTCCTCCGTATGCTGGCCGAGCAGCGGCGGCGGCACTTGGTAATCCAGCGGTGTCCGCGAGTATTTGATCGGATTCGCCACCAGCGGCACCGTACCCGTCAAAGGATGCGGCACATCAACCTGCAGGCCGCGGTGCCGGATCTGCGGATTGGCGAACACGGTATCAAGCCGGTCGATCGGCCCGCAGGGCACACCCAGCGGCTCCAGTACGGCCATCCATTGCGCGGTCGTTTTGCGTTTCATCGCCGGTGCGATGGCGGCGATGCAGGCATCGCGGTTGGCGATGCGCAGTGCATTGCTGGCGAAACGCGGATCGTTGCCGGTTGTCGCGATGCCCGCGGCTTCGCAAAAACGTTTGAACTGACCGTCATTGCCGACTGCGAGGATCAGGTCGCCATCCTGCGTCGGGAAGGTCTGG
Source organism: Burkholderiales bacterium (assembly GCA_019744975.1). Taxonomy (GTDB): domain Bacteria; phylum Pseudomonadota; class Gammaproteobacteria; order Burkholderiales; family SG8-41. The sequence continues at coordinate 131,608 of JAIETP010000003.1, read as the reverse complement.
TAGGGCACCACATTCGGATGCGCGTTGCCCATGCGTTTGGGAATTTCGCCGCCGATCAGATAATTGGTGTTCTGGTTGGCCAGCCACGCGACCTGGGTGTCGAGCAGCGCCATGTCGATGTATTGCCCGCGGCCGCTGCGGTGACGTTCCTCGATCGCGGCGAGCAGAGCGACCGTCGAATACATGCCGGTCATCAGGTCGGCGATCGCGACACCGGCTTTCTGCGGCCCGCCGCCGGGCAGATCGTCACGTTCACCGGTGATGCTCATCAGACCGCCCATGCCCTGCACCATGAAGTCATAACCGGCGCGGTCGCGCAAGGGTCCGTCCTGGCCGAAACCGGTGATCGAGCAGTACACCAGGCGCGGATTCAGCGCCGACAGGGTTTCGTAATCGAGGCCGTAACGTTTGAGGTCGCCGACCTTGTAGTTTTCCAGCAGCACGTCGGCGTGCTGCGCCAGTTCGCGTGCGATGGCCTGGCCTTCGGGCTTGGCGATATCCAGTGTGATCGACTGTTTGCCGCGGTTGGCGCACAGGTAATACGCGGACTCGGAGGTGTCGCGGCCGTCGGCATCCTTCAGGAAGGGTGGCCCCCAGCCGCGGGTGTCGTCGCCTTTGCCGGGGCGTTCGACCTTGATCACCTCGGCGCCGAGGTCGGCGAGCAGCTGTCCGCACCACGGACCGGCGAGGATGCGGCTCATGTCGAGCACGCGCAAGCCGGAGAGCGGGCCGCTGCGGGGTTTGTGGTCGGAATGAGTGATGGGCTGAGTTGTGGACTGATACAGGGACTGATTCATGATTTGCGTATCCTGATTTCCCGGCTGATGGCTTTGGTGCTGCCGCCCCAGGTCGGCGCGTAGGCGGCTTTGCGGCCGACGCCGCCGGCGACCACGATCATCAGGTCATCGGCTTTTTCCGCGACGCGGATGAGGCCTGCCGCAGGATCGGCGCTCGACGCCATGCGGCGCTTGCGCACCGCCGGCGCAAGTTTCTCCACGGGCAGTGTTGCCCGTTCCCAGATCGCTGCTTTGGTTTGTTGTTTGCTGTAACCGTCCTGGTGAAACCGGGCCGCCCATTCCGGCGGCAGGATGCACAGCGGTTCGCCACCACCCAGCAATCCCGCCCCGCCGGCGACACCCGCGATCAGCATGGATTGTGCGAAGGTCTGCGCGAGGCCCCCGGCATCCTGGCTGTCGGAATCGTTGACCTCGACGGTGCCGGCGATGCCGACGACGGTGACCACGCTGGTATTTTCTGCAAAACCACGCTCGACATGCAGCGCTGTCCACGGACTTTCCGCGACATTTTCGCCAAAACAGCAGGCGTATTTCGCCGGCTGTCCCAGCGTCGCCATGTCGACTTCACCCGGTTTGGCGCCGCCGATGTTCTGCAGGATCAGCGACATTGCGCGGCCGATGGTGGCGTTGGCACGGTGGCCGGAACCGAGCAGGTTGTTCCCGGCGTTGAGCCCGATCTGTTCCGCGATCGGGCCATTGACGATGTAGATGGGGGCCGCCGAGCCGGTGGTGGTGGCGATGCCGACCAGATTGAAATTCATGTCGGAAAGCGCTTCGGTTGCGGCGATCAGCACCGGCAGGTATTCCGCTTTGCAACCCGCCATCACCGCGCAGATGGCGATATCGCCGGCAGTGGCGGTTTCGAATCCCGGCGGCAGCAGGGCGATTTCTTCTTCGGGCTGGTAGCCGTTGTGCGCGAGCATGTCGGCAACACGTTCGGCGTCCGGGGGCACCAGGGGCAGGCCGTCGGTCAGGTACGCAGCCGCGAGTTCCTGCTGCACGGTTTCCCATGCGGCGTCATGTGCGCCGCGCCAGATGTTCATGTCAGGACCGACTCACTTTGACTTCGGTTTGACGAGGAATTTGTGCATCTCGGTGTGATCAGAGAGGAAACCCAATTGTTTTTCCATCGCGTTCCACACTTCGGCGGTCGGTTTTGCGAACAGGGTCGAGGTCTGCATCGCCTCGGCGATTTCCAGGGCGGTGCGCACGTCCTTGGCCATCAGGCCGGCGGAGAAGCCCGCGTTGTAGGCGCCGGAAATCATGTACTGCCTGCATTTGTTTTTGGTGGTGTTGTTCATGCCGCTCGAGGTGTTGATGATATCGACGACCACGCCGGGGTCGATGCCGAAGGCTTGGCCGGCATGCATCGCTTCACAGGCGGCGATCAGCCCGGCGGCGGACACATAGTTGTTCAGCGCCTTGATCGCGTGGCCGGCGCCCAGCGGGCCGGCATGATAAATCTGGCTGCCCATTTTTTCGAGCATGGGTTTAATCCGGTCAAAAGTAATCCGGTCACCGCCGACCATGATCGACAGCGTCGCGGCGACCGCGCCTTTGACGCCGTTCGATACCGGAGCGTCGATGAACTGCAGGCCGCGTTTTTCCAGTAGATGACCCAGTTCGCGAGTACCCATCGGCGACGATGAACTCATGTCGATCACCAGCGCGCTTTTTTGCACACGCTCCAGCAGGCAGTCTTTGAAGCTGTCGTTGTTGCCGCACAAGGCCGCGCGCACGGCTTTGCCGTCGGGCAGCATGGTGATGATGATGTTGGCGGCGGCGCCGAGTTCGGCGAGGTTTTTTGCGACCGTCACCCCGTGTGCGCCGGCCAGCGCCGCGGTGCGCGCGGCATCGAGGTCGTACACCAGCAGTTTGTAGCCGGCGCGGGCGAGATTGCCGGCCATCGGTGTGCCCATCGCACCGATGCCGACGAAGCCGATCACATCATTCAAAGTAGTCATAAGAGGTGGTCATAAAATTATCAATAAAAACAAATACTTATAATCACATCGGTAATTCAGTGCCGACCTTGCGGCTACGTGCGAGTTCGACCAGTTTCGCCGCGGTGTAGATGTCCTGAATGCCCATGCCATGGGATTCGTACAGGGTGATGTCGTCCTTGCCGGCGCGGCCGGTCGTTTTGCCCACCAGCACCTCGCCAATTTCCGGCAGCGTGTCCCAGCTTAATTTTCCGGTTTCAACCGCGGCAATCAGGTCGCCACATTCGTTGCGTGCGGTACCGCGTGAATCGACGGTGATCAGTTTGCAGCGCGCGATGGTTTTGGCGTCGATCTCGCTGCGTGACAGGGCGTTGGATCCGGCCGCGTTGATATGCTGACCCGGCTGCAGCCAGTCGCCGTCGATGACCGGTGTTGTTGATTTGGTCATGATGTTGACCACATGTGCGCCCTTGATGGCCTCGGCACCGGAAGCGGCGGGTATGACCGGGATGCCGAGCTGCGCGCCCATCTTTTTGCACCAGGCTTCGAGTTTGTCGCGGGTGCGCGCATAGACGCGGGCTTCGCGGATGTTCAATGCCTTGACTACCGCTTCAAGCTGGCCCATGCCCTGATAACCCGCGCCAAGCTGTGCCAGCACCGATGCGCCGGGATTGCCGAGGTATTTCGAGGCGACGCCGCTGGCGGCGCCGGTGCGGGTCATGCCGAGCAGCACGGCTTCAACGATCGCCTCCAGCTTTCCGCTCTGCATGTTGATCAGATGCACATAGGTGGCGCCGCGTTTGCCGGGCGGCGAAAAATAATATTTGAAACCGATGTAACCCAACTCCGGCGCGCAGGCCTGCAGCACATGCTGGATGCCGGCCGTGGTTTGGATGCGCGCGCGCGGCATGTCAACGGCGCGACCCAGCGCACGATCCTTCAGCGCGCGTTCGACCTGTTCCAGCGCCAGCGGCATGGTGATCAGTTCTTTGACATGGTCTTCGTTCAGAAAGAGGGCCATAAAAGCCTTTTAGCCACAGAGGGCACAGCGAAAAACAAATTAACAGGATGGACAGGATTTACGGGATGATCACCATGCGGGTGAGCCGCTTTTATCCTGCTCATCCTGTCCATCCTGTAAATGAATATTCAGCCTTTCTTCTTTTTCTTCGCTTCAGCGGTGATCGCCGACAGCGTGGTGCGCGGCGTGATGGCGTCGGGATCGACACGCAGTTCCAGCAGGGACGCGGTTTTTGCCGACCAGGCGCGTTCGAAGGCGGCTTCGAAGTCCTCGGTTTTTTCGACGACCTCGCCGTGCAGCCCGTAGGCGCGGGCCAGTGCGGCGAAGTCCGGATTTTTCAGCAGCGTGCCGCTGACGCGATCCGGGAAATCACGTTCCTGATGCATACGAATGGTGCCGAACATGCCGTTGTTGACGACAATGAAAATCACTTTGGCGTCATATTGTGCGGCGGTGGCGAGTTCCTGGCCGTTCATCAGGAAACAGCCGTCGCCGGAGAACGAGATCACCGGGCGTTTCGGATGGGTGATTTTTGCCGCGACGCCCGAGGGCACGCCGTAACCCATCGCGCCGCTGGTGGGTGCCAGCTGGGTACGGAAACCGGGATAGGGATAAAAACGATGCACCCAGATCGCGAAATTGCCGGCACCGTTGGTGACGATGGTTTCCGCCGGCAGGCGTTTGCGCAGGTAAGCCATGACTTCGCTCATGTTGAGCTTGCCCGGTACCTTGACCGGTTGCTGCCAGGCCTCGAGGTCGGCGCGTGCTTCCCTGGTCCAGGCATCCCATGCCGGTTTCACCGGTGCGAGTTTTTTCGCTGCCGCCGCGAATTCCGGCATGCCGCTGTTGATCAGCAACTCGCCCTGGTAGACCCGGCCGAGTTCTTCGGCGCCGGCATGCACGTGCACCAGTTTTTGCGCCGGACGCGGAATGTCGAACAAGGTGTAGTTGGCGGTGGTCCATTCACCGAGCCGCGCGCCGACCACCAGCATCAGGTCGCAGCTTTTGATGCGTTCGGCGAGTTTCGGATTGAGGCCCACCGCAACGTCGCCGATGTAATGCGGATCGCGGTTGTCGACCAGATCCTGGCAGCGGAAAGAAGCGCACACCGGCAGGTTGAAGGCGCGGGCAAAAGCGAGAATGTCTTCGCTGGCCTGTTTGTTCCAGCCGCCGCCGCCGACCATCATCAGCGGTTTTTTCGCCTTGCCCAGCAGGTCACGCAGTTTGTGCATGTCGAACTCGCCGGGGTTGGCGGCGACGCGCTGGTAACGGACGGCATTCGAGGCCGGCGCCATTTCCGTTTGCATGTCTTCCGGCAATGCCAGCACCACCGGTCCGGGACGTCCCGAGGTCGCGACATGGAAGGCATGGCTGATGTATTCGGCGACGCGATCAGCGCGGTCGATCTGCGCCACCCATTTGCACATCGGGCCGAACATGCGGCGGAAATCGATTTCCTGGAAGGCTTCGCGTTCGACGACATCATTGCCGACCTGGCCGATAAACAAAATCAGCGGAGTTGAGTCCTGATGCGCGGTGTGCACGCCGATCGAAGCGTTGGTCGCGCCGGGGCCGCGGGTGACAAAGGCGATGCCCGGCTGTCCGGTCAGTTTGCCGTAGGCATCGGCCATGTTGGTGACGCCGCCTTCCTGGCGGCAGATGATGAATTTGAATTCGTCGCTGCGTTCGTAGATTGCATCCAGCACCGCAAGATAGGATTCGCCGGGCACTCCGAAGCCGATGCCGGCGCCGTGGGTGATCAATGAGTCGACGAGGATTTGCGCGCCGGTCTGCAGCAGCGGGCGGGTGGCGGATTTGGCCGTCATGGGGGTGTGTTCCTGTACTGATTGATTTGTTGATTTGGCGTGTTGCGGGGAGCGAAAGCCTATCACGTTCGCGGCGCTCCCGACCGTTATACTGCAGAGGAAATTGGCGCATGAGCATCACATGCGAACGGCGCATGCAGGGAGGAGCAACAGTGCATGAATTCATAAAATGGACTGCCACCGAAGCGGTGGCGCGGCTGAAAATGGGCGAGGTGTCGCCGCTGGAATTGATCGATGCCGCCGAGGCGCGCATCGCCGAAACCAATCCGCGCATCAATGCCATGGTCACGCTGTGTTTCGACCGCGCACGGACACAGGCGCGGCGGCTGATGCAGCACAAACGCAGCGATGCTCCGGCGGGTTTTCTCCACGGCCTGCCGATCGCGGTCAAGGACAATACCGACGTCGAAGGCGTGCGCGGCACCTCCGGTTCGCGGGTGTATGAAAATCGCATTGCGCCGGCCTCGGATCCGGTGGTGCGCCGCCTCGAAGCCCATGGCGCCATCGTCATCGGCAAAACGAATCTTCCTGAATTCGCCGCCGGTGGTAATACCTTCAACGACGTGTTCGGCGCGACGCGCAACCCCTGGGATGTACGCAAAAGCGCCAGCGGTTCTTCCGGCGGCAGTGCCGCGGCACTGGCCGCCGGGCAGGTGTGGCTGGCGACGGGAAACGATTTCGGCGGCAGCATCCGCACCCCCGCGGCATTCTGTTCGGTCAGCGGCCTGCGCCCGAGTCCCGGCATGGTGGCGCGCATCCAGAAACAACCCTTCAATCCATTGTCGGTCGAGGGACCGATGGCGCGCACCGTGGCCGATGTGGCGCTGATGTTCGATGCGGAAGCCGGATTTGATGCGCGCGATCCGCTGTCGCCGCCGCTTTGGTCGAGTACACCGCTGCCGTCATTTGCCCAGGCCGCGGCGCGGCCGGAGAAACCACTGCGCGTGGCGGTCAGCACCGACCTTGGTGTGGCGCCGGTCGTTGATCGCGAAGTGAGGCATGTCATGGATACCCTTGCCGCAAAACTCGCGGCCGACGGTGTTGCCGTCGAACACAGGCACCCGGACCTGAATGACGCCGGCAAACACTTCCTGACGCTGCGCGGTGCCGTCTACATCGCGCGCGTGGCCCCCCTGCTGGCGCAGTACCGCGATGTGCTGAAACCGGAAGTCGTCGAGAACGCCGAATTCGGCCTCAAGCTGAAGCTGACCGACGTTGTCGCTGCCGAAATCGCGCAGGGCGAGATCATTCGCCGCGCCGCAGCATTTTTTGAGCAATACGATGCGTTGATTTGCCCGGCGACGCTGTGTCCGCCGTTTGATGTCGACTGGCGTTATCCGGAAAGCTGGGATGGTGTTGCCTTTGATGGTTACATGGGCTGGCTGGTGCTGACGTATGCGCTGACCATGACCGCCTGTCCGGTACTGGCGATGCCCGGTGGTTTTACCCGTGGCGGGCTGCCGGTCGGCCTGCAGGTGGTTGGTAAACCGCGCGGCGAGACGGCGTTGTTCAGGCATGCGGCTTATCTGGAACGGCTGCTGGATATCTCGGGGCGGACGCCGCTTGATCCGCGCTGATCGCGACGAACATTGGTATGCTTGAAACAACGGTAAAAAAAGAGACTGGCCAAATCTTGAAAAACCTGAGCACCCGCGCCCGCATTGCAATACTGATTGTTGCCTCGGCACTGCCGATTCTGGCATTGGTGATTTACAGCAGCATCATGCAGCGCGAAGTGGCGGAGCACGACGAGCAGCAGGAATTGCGGCTGATCGCCGAACTGGTCGCCAAACGTCCCGAGCAACTCATGGAGAGCGCCCATCAGTTGCTGATCGCGATCGGCAGCCAGGCGGACCATCTGCTGGCCGACCGCGTGGAGTGCCATCGTTATTTCCGTCGCTTGCTGCCCGAGGGAGGCGGCCTGTACCGGGCGATGGGACTGACCCTGCCCAGCGGCGATGTTTTTTGCAGCTCGACCGTCAGCAACAGCAGCGGATCGGTCAACGTCAGGGATCGTTCCTATTTCAGGATGGCGGTGGAGAGCGGCAAGTTCAGTGTCGGTGAATACCAGGTCGGACGGGTGACTGGTTCTTCAGGAATCAATTTCGCCTATCCGGTGATGAATGCCGACGGGAGCCTGCAGGTGGTGGCATTCGCCGGACTGAACATCGAGACCTTCATTGAGCAGGGTGAATCCCGTCGCGAGGGCCTGCGCTCGGCGCTTGGCCGCATGGTCACCATTCTCGACCGCAACAATGTCGTGCTTGCTCAATATCCGACGACCAAGGTAAGTATTGGCGAAAAGCATCCGAATCCGCGCGTTATTGAGGCCTTGTCCCGTCCGGGTAACAGCCTGTTCGCCGCGACGGACCAGGATGGCGTGTCGCGTCTCTATGCGGTTGAAAACGTCGGCATGAATCCCGATGGTATTGCGCCGCTGCGTGTCATTGTCAGCGTACCTTCGCACATGATTTTCGCGGAAGCGGACCAGGCATTGCTGCGCACCACCTTCGGGATTCTTGTCATCACCATCCTGCTGGTGGTGGTCGCCTGGTTCGGCGCCGAGATCCTGGTGCTGCGCCGTGTACGCACGCTGCTTGATGTCGCCGACCGCATACGCACCGGCGATCTGGCCGCGCGCGCCGGTTTTGGCAAAGGTGATGAAGAGCTGACCCGACTCGGTTCCGCGTTCGATGCGATGGCGCAGGAACTGCAGATTCGCGATACTGAACTGCAGGATGCATTGCAGCGCCTCAATCATCAGGCGGCGACCGATCACTTGACCGGCCTGCCGAACCGGCGTTACCTGTGGGAGGCGCTGGGCGCCGAACTGATGCGCGCCCGCCGCAAAAAAACGCCGCTGGCGCTGATGCTGCTCGACATCGACCATTTCAAGAAAATCAACGACTGCTGGGGCCATGAGGCCGGCGACCTGGTATTGAAAAACGTGACTTACGCGATCCGCGCCGTGGTGCGCGGATCCGACCTTGTTGCGCGCCATGGCGGCGAGGAATTTGTCGTCGTGCTGCCCGAAGCGGCCGAGGACATCGCGCTGGCGCGGGCGGAAGCGGTGCGCATTGAAATCGCCGGACTCAAGCTGACCTACGGCGGCCAGTCGCTGGGTACGATCACGGCCTCGATTGGAATCGCCGTCAGCCGGGAATTGCGTGAGTCCGCGGAAGGCCTGGTGCGGATCGCCGACCTTGCGATGTACGAGGCCAAACAGGGTGGACGCAACCGGGTGGTGATCAAAAACGCGGATACTGAAACAACGGTCTGAGCCGGCAGTACAAAAAAACCCCGGCTTGCGCCGGGGAAAACAGGGGTTCGTTGCGTATTGCCCTGCGGAGGATTCGGGTTCCGCGCCTTGTTATGGATGTTTGCCGGTCTGGTGGCCGGTCACGGCGCCTGTCTGCAGTCTGGTGGTGGTGATTTTTTTCACGGATGTTTCATTGCCTGTCGCGTGGTCATGCCGGATGCCACTACTTATTGCAGGCATCGTGCCAGCAAAAAAATATAAATAAAAACAAATACTTATGGTGGGTGTTCGCGCCAAAACTGTCGCCGGAACCCGACATTCTCCAGGACGCCAGAGCAAGCTTTTGTTTTTGTTGAGTTTTTTTGTCTCCCGCCAGAGACGGCAATAATTGGCAATCGGTTTTGCCGTGAAATCGCCGGCGCTGTCCGGGCTTCGACACCCTTTCGACACCAATACGCCGCGGCATGCCGCTGGTCCGCCGTCTCCCCGCGCCTGTCGGCCTGCGTTCGGGTACGGCTTATGCAAGTGTTGGCTACGGGCGCAATCAAAGCGCCAGAAAAGCGAGGTGTACCATGGGTGTGCTGCTGACCCTGCTGATGATTTATTTCGGAGTGGTGCTGTTGTGGGCTGCACCCCGGTTGTGCCGTTTATTGCGCGCGCAGTGTCGCGCCGCGATATTGTGCCGGACTGATACCATGCAACGCGCCATGCCCGCCCGTTATAAAGTGTCCGGTGACTGAGAACGCCGAACCCCTGCCTGACAGCCTCGCGCCCGGCGTACGCCGGCGCGAAGTCTGGGCGTGGGCGATGTACGACTTCGCCAACTCGGGCTATACCACGGTGGTCATCACCGCCGTGTTCAGCGCTTATTTTGTCGCCGAGGTCGCCGGCAATGCGCCGTGGGCGACGTTCGCATGGACCGCCGCGCTGGCGGTGTCCTATGCGCTGGTGATGCTGACGGCGCCGGTGATCGGCGCGTATGCCGATGCCCGTGCCGCGAAAAAACGCCTCTTGCTTTTCACCACATTCGGCTGCGTGACCTTTACCGCCGGACTGGCACTGGCCGGCCGCGGCGATGTGGCCGCCGGCGTCACCTTGATCATCCTGTCGAATTTTTTCTTCGGCACAGGCGAAAACCTGATTGCCGCGTTCCTGCCGGAACTGGCCGAAGGCGAAGGCATGGGCCGGGTCTCGGGCTGGGGCTGGAGCCTCGGTTACTTCGGCGGGCTGGTTTCGCTCGGCGCCAGTCTGGCCTACGTGACCTGGGCGCAGGCGCGGGGCATGCCGGCGACCGCCTTTGTGCCGGTGACCATGCTGATCACCGCGGCGATTTTTGCGCTGGCCGTGCTGCCGACGTTTTTTCTGCTGAAGGAACGCGCGGTGGTGCAACCCGGCGACGGGTGGCCGGTGCGCGCCGCGTTTGCGCAATTGCGCGAAACGCTGCGTACCGCCCACCGCTATCGCGACCTGCGGCGCTTCCTGCTGTGCCTGGTGTTCTGCCAGGCCGGCATCCAGACGGTGATTGCGCTGGCGGCGATTTATGCGCAGCAGGCGATGGGCTTCACCACCCGCGACACGCTGCTGCTGATCCTGGTGGTCAACGTTACCGCTGCGATCGGGGCCTTTGGTTTCGGTTATGTGCAGGATCGTCTCGGCCACGTGCGCACCATCGTGTTGACCTTGACCGGCTGGATCATCACCGTGCTGCTGGCCTGGGCGGCCGAAGGGCCGGCCTTGTTCTGGGTCGCGGCGAACCTGGTCGGCGTATGCCTCGGTTCCAGCCAGTCCGCGGGTCGCGCACTGGTGGGTTACCTCAGCCCGCCGGGTCGGCAGGCCGAATTTTTCGGGCTGTGGGGGCTGGCGGTGAAGTTTTCCTCGATCCTCGGCCCGCTGACCTATGGCGTGGTGACCTGGCTTTCGGGGGGCGATCACCGGCTGGCGATCCTGATCACCGGCGCTTATTTCCTCGCCGGCCTGGCCATTGTTGCCGGCGTGGATGCCGCGCGCGGACGTGCTGTTGCACTTTCGGTTGGCGCTGGCGGGGGCGACCGATAGAATGGAATCAACCGCGGGATTCAACGCAGCAGCCCGATACGGCAGAAAAATGACAGAGACGTCATGACAGGGGAACAATAACCATGCTTGGATTTCTGACGGGCAGCAAAGTGGATCATCCGATGGCCGACATCAAACAGGCCCGGGAGATCGTCGCCGAATTGCCGTCCGACCCGATGAAAGCCTTGAGCGAGATTACCCACTGGCTCGACAGCCTGCGCGAAACCAAGGCTTACAAACTCGACCGCCTGTTCGAGAACATCGACCTGCTCGATGGCGCCGCAAAAAATTATCAGCGCAAACTCGCCCAGGATTATTTCGCGACCTCGCGGCAGCAGAAATTCCAGGAAAGCCGCTTGTGGACCGGCAGCTACGCCTTCTGGAAGGCCTTGAGCGATGCTTATCTGGAATGTGTATCGCGCTTCGAATCCACCCAGACGGGAGGCACCGCTTTCCGCAAGAACCTGCCGGTGATCGTCGCGCGCACCTTGCGCGCGCTGACATTGCAGCTGAAATGGATCCTGGTGCGTTACGGTCCGGTGGAGCCGCGGGTGTGGTCCGACATCGGCCGCCTCTACCAGTTTGCCGAGGCCTCCGGATTCGCAGGCAACGCGGTGGCGATATATCCCGGTTCGCACGGCGGCGGTTCCGTACGCCAGGAATTCCTCAAGGCGGTGATGCTCAGCGTGTCGTCGACCGACGGCCTGAGTCCCATGCGCCAGGAAATCGCCGAACGCGCGGTCGCGCATTTTTCATCCGGCTTCCGCATCGCGCAGCAGCCGGGCCCGGGTTGTGCCTACTGCTTCGACATCGCCGGCGGCAAACCGCCGTTCCGTGTGGTCGGCGAAAAAACATTCCCGCCAACGGCGCGATTTTTCGGCGCCGGCGATGCGCTGATACAGTTACAGAAAGTCGAAGCGGTCATCCGCGAAACCGGCGCGATTCCGTCGAGCGTACACCTCGGCGGCACTTACGACAACGAGACGGTGCTGCCGGTGCTGCGCCACCTGATCTCATACTGGTCGGATGACGCACCCGCGCGCAACACCCAGCGCCGCCAGACGGCGACACGAATGACGGTGCTGCACGGCATGGCGGAAATACTGCAGACACTGGATCCGGCGCACAGCGATGAACTTGATTTCAGCACCGACTCTTCGGCCGAGAGCTGGATCGTCGAAAACGTCAGCGACGGCGGCTACGGCGCGATCATCCCGGCGGCGAAAAGCGACTGGGTGCGCGTTGGTGCGCTGATCGGCGTCAAAACCGAAATCGCGCAGCACTGGGGCATCGGCATCATCCGCCGCGTCACCCGCGACGAGCACCAGCAGCGTCGTGTTGGTGTGCAGGTGCTGTCGAAAATTGCAATTCCGGTCCGGGTCGGCAAATCCGGCGGGGCGTTTGCATCCGGCCCTGCCGCGCCCACCGACTCCGCACTGCTGCTGTCGACGACACCGGACAGTAACGGCGAAGTCGGCGTGGTGATGCGTGACGGCATTTTCAGTTCGCGCGACAGTTATGACATGGTGGCCAAAAACAAGCCCTATCTGCTGATGCCGTCGCGGCTGGCCGAGGGCGGCGAGGATTTTGACTGGGCGATGTTCAAGGTGATGGCGCGCAGCTCCTGAGCAGGTCATGACCATTCCCGGCGGCAGTACACAGCCGCGCGCGGCAACGCCGGCGATGATTGCCATGCCGCTGTTTTTGCCCTGAATATTTGCAATGCACATTCGCCATGAACACAGGAGCTTCCGTGCCGGCCAAACCGACCATTCGTTCCGCGGTACCCGCTGATTTCGAGCAGTGGCTGCCGTTATGGGAGGGCTACAACACCTTCTACAAACGCACCATACCGGGTGAAGTGACACAAATGACCTGGTCGCGGTTTTTTGACGCCTATGAACCGATGCACGCCATCGTCGCCGAGCGCGACGGCAGGCTGCTGGGTCTGGTGCATTACCTGTTTCATCGCAACACCGCGATGCTGGGGCCGACCTGTTACCTGCAGGATTTGTTCACGCTGGAGACAACGCGCGGGCAGGGCATCGGCCGGGCGCTGATTGAGGCGGTGTATGAGCGGGCGCAGGCCGCGGGTTCGCCCCGGGTGTACTGGATGACGCAGGAATCCAATGCCACGGCGCGCAGACTCTACGACAAGGTCGCTGAATATTCCGGTTTTATCCAGTACCGCCGGCAGTTCTAAGAGCACCCCGGGGAGCATTTCCCCGGCAGTCGATTAAGTTCAACCGAGTTTGATCGCGCCCGCCGCCGCCAGGCGCTGGATGTCGGCGTCGGCGTAACCCGCTTCGCGCAGGATTTCCGCGCTGTGTTCGCCGAGACGCGGCGCGGGCCGGTGCGGCATCGGGTCTGCGTCCGACCAGTGGCTGGCCAGCATCATTTCCCGCAGCCGGCCTTCGCTGGGGTGTTCGGATTCCTTGAAAAAACCGGTGGCGGCGAGGTGCGGATCGTTCAGCACATCGCCGACGGTTTTCATCGGCGCCGAGGGGATGTCGGCTTCGCGCAGCAGTTTTTCCCATTCCGCGTTGCTGCGTTTTTTCAACTCCTCGGCGGCAAAGGCGTAAACCTCGGCGATGTTGCGCGAACGCGCCTCATGGCTGCTGAAGCGCGCATCGGTGTTGAACATGGCTTCCCGGCCGATCAGTTTGAAAAACGCGCGCCAGTGTTTGTCGTTGTAGATCAGCACGCACATATAGCCGTCACTGGTTTTGTAGGGCGCGCGGTCATGCGCCAGCATGCGCGCATAGCCGTAGGGGCCTTCGGGCGGATCGAAGGTGAAACCGCCCATATGGTCTGCGAGCACCATCTGCGTGACGGTTTCGAACATCGGTACTTCGACCGACTGGCCGCGGCCGGTGCGGCTGCGCGCGAACAGCGCCGTGGTCACCGCATTGACCGCGGCGAGCCCGGTGATGCGGTCGGCGATGGCCAGCGGCGCATAACGCGGCGCGGACGCCCCCGCCTCATGGAACAGCGCCGGCATCGCCGACATGCCCTGGATCAGGTCGTCATAGGCGGGTTGCGCCGCGTAGGGCCCGCGCTGGCTGAAACCGTAGGCGCCGACATAGATGATCTGCGGATTGATCGCGGCGACGTCTTCGTACGACAGTTTCAGCCGTTTCATCGCCTGCGGCCGCACGTTGTAGAACAACACGTCCGCGGTCTTGATCAGTTTTTGCAGTGCTGCCAGACCGTCGGGTTTTTTCAGGTCGAGTACGATCGAGCGTTTGTTGCGGTTGTGGTGCAGGAAAATGTGACCCATCGCCGGATGCCGCATCGGCGCGATATGGCGCAGGATGTCGCCGTCGGGCGGCTCGACCTTGATGATGTCGGCGCCGAGATCGCCCAGCAATTGCGTCGCAAAAGGTCCCATGACCACCGAACTGAGGTCGAGTACGCGTACGCCATCCAGAGGTTGGTTCAAGTGTGTGCTCCAGTAGGAATGCCGCGGATTGTATCAAGATTGCCCGGTCATCCGGCCGGCAGTGATGGCGCGGATGAAGGGCCGGCTGGTATAGAATCGCAAAAAACAATCACACCCTGTCTGAAAACCCGCACATGGCCCTGACACTGGAAGAATACGAGCGCCTCAATCCACGCTGCGAAATCGAGCACGAAGGCGTAAAAATGGTGTTCGCCACTCCGGGTCAGATGACGCGCTGGCGGGTGGAGTCCATCCATACCAAGGAACCCTGGACGCTGGAATGGATCGCCACTTTCCAGCCGGGCGATGTTCTGGTCGACTGCGGTGCCAACGTCGGCATGTACACGATCTGGGCCGCGGCCACGCGCAAGGTGAAGGTTTATGCGTTTGAGCCCGAATCGCAGAATTACGCCTTGCTTAACCGCAATATCCAGAACAACCAGTTGCAGGACCTGGTCAAGGCCTACTGCATGGGACTGTCGGACAAGTCCGGACTGTTCGACCTGCACATGGCCGACATGCGTGTCGGTGGCTCCTGCCATTCGGTTGGCGAGGCGCTGGACTTTGAACACAAGCCGCTGAAGACCCTGTTTGTGCAGGGCTGTGTCGCCGCCACTCTCGACGAGCTGGTGGCTGACGGCGCGGTGCCGGTGCCCAACCATATCAAGATTGACGTTGACGGCTTCGAACCCAGGGTGATCGCCGGCGCCCGCACCACGCTGGCCAATCCTGCCGTGCGCTCAGTGCTGATCGAGACCAACCAGAATCTCGAGGATCACCGCGAAATGGTGCGGGAACTGAACACCATGGGTCTGATGCATGATCGCGCGCAGGTACAGCGTGCCGAACGCAAGCAAGGCACTTTCAAGGGGGTGGCAGAGCATGTTTTCCGACGCTGAGCTGCAACTGGCGTACAAGGTGGGCAACGTGCCGTTCAGCATGTTTCCCTATCCGCACTTTTATATTCCGGACGTGTTCCCGGCGGATTTTTACCGGCAGTTGCAGCAGAATCTGCCGGATCCCGCGGCGATGCGGCCGATTGAGGAGGTGCGCGCGGTCAAGGGTTACAAGGAGCGTTTTGTGCTGGGCCTGGATGAAAAAAATCTGGCGACATTGCCTGCCGCCAAGCGGGCTTTCTGGTCAGAGCTGGCTGAATGGCTGGTTGGTGCCAATTTCCAGTCGCTGGTGCTGCGCAAGTTCCAGCCGCTCATCGACCAGCGTTTTACCGGAAAGAACGATATGCAGTTCTACGATGAGGGCTTGCTGGTGCAGGACATCACCAACTACAAGTTGGGGCCGCATACCGACGCCCAGCGCAAGGTGGTGACCATGTTGTTCTATTTGCCGCCGGATGATTCGCAGTCGCATATGGGCACGTCGATGTACCTGCCCAGGGATTCGGCTTTTACCTGTCCCGGCGGCCCGCATCACGACCGCGACAAGTTTGCGCTGCTCCATACGAATCCGTTCATGCCGAATTCGCTGTTTGCTTTTTTCAAGACCGACAATTCCTTCCATGGCGTCGAGCCGGTTGCCGATCCGGACTGCCGGCGCTGGCTGCTGCTCTACGACATTTATGTGCGTCCGACTGCGGCGGCACAACCGGCAGCCGCAGCCGTGGCGGCAGCGCCGTCGAAGGTCAAATTCTCTTTTTAAGACTGCCTGCGCAGATTCCGCAGGTTTATTCCGGAATGATGTTGGCAGCCTTCGCCAGCTTCGACCACTTCACCAGTTCGCTTTTCTGGAATTCACCGAGTTCCGCCGGTTTCAGCGGCGCGACCTGGATGCCCATCACCGCAAACCGTTCGCGCACATCGCTGCGGGCGAGGATTTTCTGCGATTCGGCAGAGAGCCGGTCAACGACGGCCGACGGCGTGCCGGCCGGTGCGAACAGCGCAAACCAGGCGATCAATTCAAAACCCTTTACCGTTTCGGCGATCGCCGGCACATCGGGCAACAGCGGGTCGCGTTTCATCGAGGTCACGCCCAGTGCGCGCACCTTGCCCGATTTCACCTGTGGAGAACCGGTGACCATGTCGGCGTAGACCATATTGATCTGGCCGCTGATCACGTCGGCGAGCGCCGGCGGGATGCTTTTGTAGGGCACGTGGTTCAGCTCGATGCCGGCCATCTGCTGCAACATGAACACCGGCACCAGGCTGCCGGCGCTGCCCGAGCCGGCGGTCAGTTTGCCCGGCTGCTGTTTGGCGAGTGCGATCAGTTCCTTCATCGATTTCGCCGGCAGCGAGGGATTGGTCACCAGCACAAAGGCGATGGTGCCGATGCGGGCGATTGGCGCGAAATCCTTTACCGGATCGTAATTGATTTTTTTCATCAGGCTGGGCGCCGCGGCGCTCGGCGTGTTGGTGCTCATCAGCAGCGTGTAACCGTCTTTCGGTGATTTCGCCGCCAGTTCCGCGCCGATGGTGCCGTTGGCGCCGGCCCGGTTGTCGATGACCATCGCCTGGCCCAGTGCCTCACCGAGATTCTGGCCGACCGTGCGTGCGACGACGTCGGTGGCACTGCCGGCGCCGAAGGGTACGATGATGCGTACCGGGCGGGTCGGGTAATCGGCGGCGATGGCTGCCGTGGCTAGTGTGACAGAGCAGGCGATGATGCCCAGTGTGACGACGGTTTTCATTTCAGATCCTCTCGAACGGTATTTATTATTTGCAATTTACCCATTCCGTTCGCCCTGAGCCTGTCGAAGGGCGTGCTTCGACAGAGCCTGTCCTGAGCTAGTCGAAGGGCTCAGCCCGAGCGGTTTTGTGGTTGCCAGACGAATTGATTAACCCAGCACCTTGCCCAGCCAGCGGGCGATGTCGTTGATTTCTTCGAGGCATACCGAATGCGGCATCGGATATTCGTGCCAATCGACAGCATAACCCGCCTGCAGCAGGCGCGCGCGTGACGCGCCGCCCATCGCGTACGGCACCACCGGGTCCTGGATGCCGTGGGCCATGAACACCGAAGTCGTGGCATTGGCGGGCGCGGCTTCCTGCGCAAAACTCTCCGCCAGCGGCAGGTAGGTGGACAGTGCCATCACGCCGGCGAGCTGTTCCGGGTAACGCAGCCCCGTTTGCAGCGCGACGGCGCCGCCCTGCGAGAATCCGGCCAATACGATTTTTCCGGTGGTGATGCCGCGGCCGTTTTCGCGCGCGATCAACTGCCCGATCTGCGCCTGCGATTCACGCACGCCTTTTTCGTCGGCTTTGCGGGTGTTGCCTTCGAGGTCGCCGAAGGAAATGTCGTACCAGGCACGCATCACATGGCCGTTGTTGATGGTCACCGGCCGCACCGGCGCATGCGGAAACACAAAACGGATGCCGCGCTTCACGCCGGACAGGTCGAGTTCATTGACGATGGGCACAAAGTCGTTGCCGTCGGCGCCGAGGCCGTGCATCCAGATCACTGCGGCGGTGGGATTTGGTGCTGATTCGATTTCTATGGATTCGAGGAGTTGGGTCATTTTGGACGACTGCTAAAAGGGTGATTAAGTGATTAGGTAATTAAGTGATTGGAGGTTGCTGTAACGAATTACCTAATCACTTAATTACATAATCACGATTTACGTCTTGGGCCTGATCGCCGATTTCGGCCGGAACGCCTTGCATACTGCATCGTTGGTCTCGATATAAGGCCCGCCGATCAGGTCGATGCAATAGGGCACTGCGGCGAATATGCCGTGCACCAGCGGTTTGCCGTTTTCGTCCTTCAGGCCTTCCAGCGTTTCCTTGATCGCTTTGGGCTGGCCGGGCAGGTTGATGATCAGCGCTTGTTTGCGTATCACCGCGACTTGGCGCGACAGGATCGCGGTCGGTACGAATTTCAGGCTGACCTGGCGCATCTGTTCGCCGAAGCCGGGCATTTCCTTGTCAGCGACCGCAAGTGTAGCCTCGGGGGTTACGTCGCGCAGCGCGGGGCCGGTGCCGCCGGTGGTCAGCACCAGATGGCAGCCTTCCTGGTCGACCAGTTCCTTCAGCGTGGCTTCAATGACCGGGCGTTCGTCGGGAATCAGCCGGGTCACCGTGCGCCACTGCGGGGCGCTGATTGCGAGTTTGAACCAGTCTTCCAGCGCCGGGATGCCTTCGTCCTTGTACACACCTTTGGACGCGCGGTCGCTGATCGAGACCAGGCCGATGATGAGTTCTGCGGGGGCGGACATGGCGCGGATTATATCTTCAGGCTTCGTATTTTCGGGCTTCAGATGCATCGACCGAGTTCTGCGCCGTGGTCAGGTCACGGATCATCTGGAATAACGCGCGGAAATTTTTTGGCGGTTTGCCGCGCTCACGCTCCTGTTCGGTGTTGCGGATCAGCGTGCGCAACTGCTGGCTGTCGGCGGCGGGGTGGGCGGCAATAAACTCAGCCAGTGCCGCGGGGTCGGCGAGCAGGCGCTCGCGCCAGCGCTCGATCCGGTGCAGTCTGGCCGTGTGTTCCGCCGACACCGACAACCAGCCGTCGATTTTGGCGCGGATCGGCGCCGGGTCGACCTGGCGCATCAGTTTGCCAACGTACTGCATCTGCCGGCGCCGCGCCTCGTTGCGTTTCATCGCGCGTGCGGCCAGCACGGCGTCGCGCAGGTTTTCCGGCAGATCGACGCTGGCGAGTTGCTGTTCGTTCAGCTGTGTCAGTTCTTCGCCGATGTCCTGCAGCGCGTCCATGTCGCGTTTGCGCTGGCTTTTACTGGGGGCATCATCAAACTCGGGGGTGTCTTCCACGGCGACCTAATGTCAAGTGAGTGTCAAATGAGAGTCAAAATCGAAGCTGTTATGATAACGCCCTTTCGCGTGAATTCTGTCGCCGCGTCCCGCAAAACCATGGCATCAAATCCCTTTTCCTACGATAAAGCCGCTCTCCAGCAACTCGTCACCGACGCGCTGGCCTATGCCAAAAGCCGGGGCGCCACCGCCGCCGACGCTGAAGTCAGCGAAGGTTACGGCCAGACCGTCACCGCGCGCCAGGGCGAAGTCGAAACCATCGAATACAACCGCGACAAGGGCATCGGCGTCACGGTCTACATCGGCAAACAACGCGGCCACGCCAGCAGTTCGGATTTTGCGCCGCAGGCGGTGCGCGACAGCGTCGATGCCGCACTGGCGATTGCGCGTTACACTGCCATCGACGATTGCGCCGGGCTGGCCGACCCCGACATGCTGGCGCGCGAATTCCCCGACCTCGACCTGCTGCATCCCTGGGACATGCCGGTGGAACGCGCCATCGAAATGGCCCGCGCCTGCGAAGACGCCGGGTTCAAACTCGACAAACGCATCACCAATTCCGAAGGTGCGACCGTCTCCACGCAGCAGTCGCATTTCATTTACGGCAACACCGATGGTTTTCTCGCCGGTTATCCGAGTTCGCGCCACGGCATCTGGTGCGCGCTGGTCGCGGGCAAGGGCGACGGCATGCAGCGCGACGACTGGTATGAAACCGCGCGTGATCCGGCCGACCTGCCGCCTCCGGAATCCATCGGCCGCAAGGCGGCTGAACGTGCCGTGGCGCGGCTGAAGGCGCGCCAGGTGCCCACCGCGCAGGTGCCGGTGCTGTTCGAATCCGGTGTCGCCTCCAGCCTGATGGGGCATTTTGTATCGGCGGTGTCGGGCGGGAGCCTGTATCGCAAGTCGTCCTTCCTGCTCGACAGCCTCGGCAAGGAAATTTTTTCGCCCTGTGTGCAGATCAGCGACCTGCCGCATATTCCCAAGGCGCTGGCCAGTGGCGCATTTGATGAAGAAGGTGTCGCAACCCGCGCCCGCGATATCGTCAAGGACGGCGTGGTGCAGGGTTATTTCCTCGCCAGTTATTCCGCGCGCAAACTCGGCATGAAATCCACCGGCAATGCCGGCGGCAATCACAACCTGATCATGAAAGACACCGGCGAGGATTTCGCCGCGCTGCTGAAAAAACTCGGCACCGGTTTGCTGGTGACCGAAATGATGGGGCAGGGTGTCAATGGCGTGACCGGCGACTATTCACGCGGCGCTGCGGGCTTCTGGGTCGAGAACGGCGCAATCGCCTACCCGGTGCAGGAAATCACCATCGCCGGTAATCTGAAGGACATGTACAAAAACATCGTCGCCATCGGCAGCGACATATCGCGGCGCAGTTCGCGGCAATGTGGTTCGATCCTGATAGAAGGTATGACACTGGCAGGGGCATGACGCTGGCGGGTACATGACTTTCGCCCCTTAATAAAATATTATTTAAAATCAAATACTTATAATATACGGAGGAACAACATGCAACGTCGTTCATTCCTGAAAAAAGCAGGCCTCGGTCTGGCGGCGGGCGCCGTGGCCGCTCCCGCCATCGTCCGTGCGCAGCCGGTGATCCAGTGGCGGCTGGCTTCGAGTTTTCCGAAAAACCTCGACACCTTGTACAGCGCCGCGGAAATCCTGTCGAAGCGGGTATCCGAAGGCAGCGAAGGCAAATTCCAGATCCGCGTCTTTGCCGCCGGTGAAATCGTCCCCGGCCTGCAGGTGCTCGACGCGGTGCAGAACGGCACCGTGCAATGCGGCCACACCGCGCCCTATTACTACATCGGCAAGGATCCGGCGTTTGCCTTTGCCACCGCGATGCCCTTCGGCTTGAATGCAAGGCAGCAGAATGCCTGGATGTATTACGGCGGCGGCATGGAAGCCATGGCTGCGCTGTTCAAGGAATACGGCTGCGTGCAGTTCCCCACCGGCAACACCGGCGTGCAGATGGGCGGCTGGTACCGCAAGGAAATCAAAACCCTCGCCGACCTGAAGGGCCTCAAAATGCGCGTCGCCGGGCTCGCCGGGCAGGTGCTGGCGAAACTCGGCGTCGTCGGCCAGCAGCTCGCCGGCGGCGAAATCTATCAAGCCCTTGAGCGCGGCACCATCGACGCCGCGGAATGGGTCGGCCCCTACGACGACGAAAAACTCGGCTTCCAGAAAGTCGCCAAGTACTACTACTACCCCGGTTTCTGGGAAGGCGGGCCGCAGCTGTCGACCATCGTCAACCTCAAACAATGGGAAGCGCTGCCCAAACAGTACAAGTCGATTTTTGAATCGGCCTGCGCCGAGGCCAATGTGCACATGCTGGCGAATTACGACGCGAAAAATCCCGAGGCACTGAAACGGCTGGTCGGCGGCGGCGCGCAGCTGCGCCAGTTCCCGAAACCGGTGATGGAGGCGGCGCAGAAGGCGGCCTTCGAGATCTACGACGAGGCCGCTGCCAAGAGCCCGCATTTCAAACGCATCTACGCGCAGTGGCTCAAGTTCCGTAGCGACCAGTTCCTCTGGTTCCGTGTCGCCGAAATGAGTTACGACAATTTCACCTTTACCAGCGCCACGCGGCCGACGGCAAAGAAATAGGCGGATTGTCAGCCGGTACGTACCGTTTTTGCCCTTGTGCGGGTGGTCTTTGCCGTCGTGGCGCTGTCCTTGACCAGTCGTACCTGCACCTTGTAGCCCAGTGCCGACGCGTAGCGTTGCAGTGTCGTGATTGATGGCGAATGACCGCTGCCGGCGGATTCGAGGCGTGCGACCGCGGATTGCGTGGTGCCGATACGCGCGGCAACTTCGGCCTGACTCAACCCGGCCTCGGCGCGCGCTTTCAGAATCTCGTCCAGAAATGCAAATTCGTCGGCAAGCCGGTCATATTCCCGGCGCACATCGGGGCGCGCCAGGGCGCGTGCCTTGAAGTCCTTGAGGGTCTTAGCCATGTTTGATTTCCTTCATGCGCCTGCGCGCAGTATCCAGTTCCCTGACCGGGGTTTTGTCCGTTTTCTTGATAAATTGATGCAATATCACGATTCTGCGACCCACCAGCGTGCAATAAAACACGCGTGCGATACCTTCGGCGGCCTTGAGGCGCATGTAAAAAGCGATCTGCCAGTCCACCTACACAATATATCAAATTTGCTATATATGAAAAACTGCAGCGGGCGCATCCGCTGCAGCTCCTGATAATTCCGATGCCGAACGCCCGCTTACCGAACGCAGTGCCCGCCATCTATCTCACGCTGGCGCTGACATTTTTCAATTTCACCGGCAACAACGCGATGCGGGTGTTGATGACGCTGTACGCGCTGCACCTTGGTGCGTCGGCGACGGCGGTCGGCGTGATCGGCGGCCTGCTGTTCCTGTTCCCGGTGCTGCTGTCCTGGTTTATCGGTGGACTTGCTGACCGCAAGGCCGCGAGGAAGCTCTTGATGTTCGCGGCGATTTGTGCCGCGGTATCGCTGCTGCTGATGTATTTTTTTCCGACGCTGCCGGTGTTTTACGCCGCCGCCGCGCTGAATGGCCTCGCGCTGTCGTTTTTCCACGTCACGTTGCAGAACCTGATCGGCAACCTCAGCGCCCCGGAAAACCGTGCGCGCAACTTTGCCAACTTCAGCATGATCGGCGCCGCGACCAGTTTTTTCGGCCCGCTGATCGCCGGATTGTCGATTGACCACCTCGGTTATGGCTGGGCCTGTCTGGTCACCGCCGCCTTGTCGCTGGTGGTGATCGTGCTGCTGCTGGTCATGGGGCACAGCCTGCCGCCCGCGCGCGGCCGCATCAAGGGCGCCGCCGCGCCGCAGGCATGGCTCAATCGCAGTGTGGTGCTGATGCTGACCACCGGCGGACTGGTGCAGCTGGGCTACGACCTGTTCCAGTTTTATGTGCCCATCCACGGTCACGAGCTCGGCCTGTCGGCCTCGGCGATCGGCGGCGTGCTGGCGATGCTGGCCACGGCGGTGTTCATCGTGCGCTTTTTTCTGGCGCGGCTGATCGAACGTCATTCCGGCGAAAAACTGCTGCTGTGGGTGTTCCTGACCGGTGCGGTGGCTTTTGCGTTGGTGCCGTTCACGACCAATGCCTGGGTGCTGGGAGCGGTCGCCTTCCTGTTCGGCCTCGGCATGGGCATCGGCATCCCGCTGACGGTGATCATGATGTTCGCGAATTCGGCCGAGGGTCGATCAGGTCAGATGCTGGGCCTGCGCCTCACCGTCAACAACGCTGTGCGCATGAGCGGCCCGATGGCCTTTGGTGCGCTGGGTGCTGTGATGGGGGTGACGGGGGTGTTCTGGGTGCTGGCGGGGGTGATGGTGGTTGGGGCGGGGCTGGCGCAGTGGCAAAAAGCTAGAGAGCGCAAATGAATTGGTAATGCGCAATGGCTAGATTTGTTTGAAATAGTCCTTGTCGATTAAAACCTCTTCAAGATTTTTTACTTTAACTTCAACGCCGATTCCTAATTCTTTAAGTTTTTGAGCAAGATCTTCACCATCAATGAGATCAATAGGTGTAGCGCCATCTCGCTGAGCTTCGAGCCTTGCGTCGCGGGTAAACGTTCCAGTGGTGATGATTAATCCCTTATCGGCACGTCCAACTAGAGCGCCGCGGAAGTCCCTGACAATTGTTGGCGAAACACTTCCTTTATATCGTTTTGCTTGAAATAACACGTGAAAAGACAGTAATCCGCCGACTCTTACAACCCCCTTTCCATCAATACCGCCATCGCCCGAGCGTCCTGTAACTTCTACTTGGATAAATCCAGATTCTCGAAGTAGGCGTTGGCAAAGTCGCTCAAACGCTTGTGGTGACATCGCTTTTAATATGCTTAGCAACTCGTCTTCCCAGGACTCCTCTTTCTCAACTTCCTTTTCAATTTCTTCATCTTTGCCATTGCGATCCAAGTCGACTACAAATCGCTTTACCTGAGTCTTGTCGACTTCTGTTGTTTTTAATCCTTCGGCAGTTAGAGACCAAACGCCACGTTTCGAGTTGTCCAGAAGGCCAAACCGCTTGAGATAGTTACGCGCCCAAGCAAGACGATAAGATAGTTTTGAGCGATTGCCCCTGTGAATTTCATTTACTTCTCGGTCACTCAGGTTCAGGATTTCTGCGACAACTCGCTCTTGTTCGCGAATGGAGGCTGACCCGCCTAGCTGTCTGATGGCCGCGAGAAGTGGATTAAACAACTTGTCGTATGTTGGGATAGGCATGCCAGCTTCCCTTTTTTCTTGGTAAAGTGAGATTAATTAGACACGCAAGTCTGTTTGCTGTCACGCCCACTTTATAAAATGAACCACGCCAACCCCAACCGCAGCGGCGAACTCGCCCGCAACGTAGCCGTAGCCCTGCGTTTCAAGAAAAGCCAGGGCACGCCGGAAATGCCGCAGGTCGAGAAGGAAGTGCTGGCGCCGAATTACGACCGGGTGCGCGGTGGCAATTTGCACCTGGCGAACAACGCCCGCGATCAGGGCTGGCCGCATCCGGCTTTGTATCTGCGCGCAGCACTGCCTGACCGGGTCGATGTGATGGAGCAGGTGATTGCCGACGGTGACCGCGTCGGCCTGTTGTTCCGTGTCACCGGAACCCATACCGGTAATTTTTTCGGCATCCCGGCGACCGGCAAACGCATCGACGTCTATGAAGTCGCGCTGCTGCGTATCGTCAACGGCCGGATGGTCGAGGGCTGGTACATGATGGATGAGGCGGAATTGCTGCGGCAGCTCGGCGCGAAACTGCCGCCGCGGGCTGACGGCAAACTGATTGCACCACCCTTGCCGCAGACCGACGATGCCGCGACCTTCATCAAAAAGCTGGAGGCGCAACCGGCACTGACCGCGCTGGCGCGCAACAAACTCACCGCGGCGCGCACTCGTTTGTCCACGCAGACCAAGGAAGGGCTGGCCGCGAATCATCACAACCTGCGTTACGGTTTTGAGCACACGCGTGCGTACAGCAAGGCGCATGGTCATGGCGAGCTGAATCTGAATGCGGCCTTCGCCGAGCGGCGATACGGGCTGGATGTGCTGCTTGCCGAGGGTAATCAGGTGTGGGTGCGTTTCAACGTCAACGGCACGCACAGCGGTCCGTTCTGCGGCATCGCGCCCACGGGTGCGCGCATGGGCGTCAACGCGGTGGCGATGCTAAACTTCGATGATGCTGGCAATATCACCAGCAGTTGGACCTTTGCCGATGAACTCGGCGTATTGTTGCAGTTGGGCCGGCCGAGCCTGTTGCTCGAATAATAAAAACAGGAATAAGCGGGGATGCTGCACTGTTCTCAGCGTGCTGTAAAACCATTCAACGGAGGTACGCAATGAACAAGATCAAGACAGCCGTGACCCTGGCAACCGTATTACTGGCATTGGCGGCACAGGCCGCCCAACCCAGCCCCGACATGTCGTTTTTTGTGACCAGTGCCGGCGTGGGCAAGGGCGCGGACCTCGGTGGACTCGCCGGCGCCGACCGGCATTGCCAGCAACTGGCTGCCGCCGCGGGCGCCGGGAAAAAACAATGGCGCGCCTACCTGAGCACAACGGCTGACGGTGGCACAGCCGCCGTCAACGCGCGCGACCGCATCGGCAAGGGGCCGTGGTACACCTTTGAAGGACGGTTGGTGGCGCGCAATCTCGACGAACTGCATGCGCTGAACAGCATCAACCGCATGACGGCGCTGACCGAGAAGGGTGACAAGGTCAACGGCCGCGTCGAAGTGCCGAACATGCATGACATCCTTACCGGCTCCAAACCGGACGGCACGGTGGCGACCGGCGACAAGGACACCACCTGCGGCAACTGGACCAAAAGCGGGGAAGGTTCTGCCATCGTCGGCCACCACGACCGCTGGGGCCTGCGCGATGACGAACCTGCGCGGTCGTGGAATGCCTCGCATCCCTCGCGCGGCTGCAGCCAGGACAATCTGCGCGCCTCGGGCGGCGCGGGAATGTTTTACTGTTTTGCGGCGAATACACGCTGAATTCGCACTAAATACGCGTTGAGCCCAGGCTGACGCGCACTGAAGCAATACCGCGGCGGGGCTCGGCCCCGCCGTTTTTATTTTGATTTTATTTTGTTTTTATTTCTGTACTTGCGGGAATCCGGCCTGCGGCCCGATGGCGTCGGCCTCGAACAGCTCCTTCAATTGCTCCGCCGCGTCGCGCGCGCCCTGGATCAACTGTGCTTCGTCGTGCTGCACGGCGTACTGTGTCAGCAACTGTTCTTCGTCATGATGTTTGAACAAGGTGATCGCGCGTTCGGCGGCGGCAACACCGAGACCCAGCTGCAGCAGCGCGCGGTGCGCGGTTTCGAGACTGGACGGGAAGGTTTCGCGGTAAATCGCCGTGATGCCGAGTTTGCGCAGTCGGAACCAGTGCAGGCGATTGCGGGCGCGGGCGAGGATGGCCAGTTTCGGGAAATGCCGGCGTACCACCTGCGCGGTGCGCACCGAGGCTTCAATGTCATCGATGGCCAGCACAAACAGTCTGGCTTCGCCGGCCTTGGCGGCTTCGAGCAGTTCGAGCCGTGACGCGTCGCCGAAATACACCTTGTTGCCAAAACGCCGTACAAAATCCACCTGCTGGTAATTGGCTTCCAGCGCGGTGAAATGAATGCCGCACATGCGCAGCACCCGCGATACGATCTGGCCGTAACGGCCGTAGCCGGCGATGATCACCGGGCTTGCCGTGCCGTCGATGGTGTCGTATTCGGGCGGTGCGCTGTGCTCCAGCCAGCGCGCGAGCAGGCGATCGTGCAGCGCAAACATGCCCGGCGCGAGCAGCATCGAGAGCGTCACCACCAGGATCAGCAATTGCGCGGTCGGCCGATCGAGTACGCCGAGCGTGATGGCGGCGGCAAACAGCACGAACGCGAATTCTCCGCCCTCGGACAGCATCACCGCGGTGCGTTGCGCGGTTTCATTATTGGCGCCGCGCAGGCGGGCGATCCCGTACATGATCGTCGCCTTGATGCCGATCAGGCCGATTGCAAGGCCGATCACCAGCAGCGGTTGCGCGCGCAGCAGACCGATGTCCGCGCTCATGCCCACCGCCATGAAAAACAGCCCGAGCAATAATCCTTTGAACGGTTCGATGTCGGCTTTGAGTTCATGGGTGAATTCGGAATCGGCGAGCAACACGCCGGCGAGGAAGGCGCCCAGGGCCATCGACAGACCGATTTTTTCCATGATCACTGCTGCACCGACCACCAGCAGTAATGCCGCTGCGGTGAATACTTCGCGGCTGCCGTGGGTGGCGATGAATTTGAGCAGCGGGTGAACCGCGACACGGCCGCCAACGATGACCACGGCGATCGCGGCCAGACCCTTGGCCGCGGAGATCCAGTTGGCATCAGCCTGAGCGTCGCCGCCGAGCAGCGGCAGCAGGGCGAGCAGCGGAATCACCGCCAGATCCTGGAACAGCAGTACCGCGAAGGACTCGCGGCCATGCGGCTGGCCGAGCTGGCCTTTTTCCGCCAGCGCCGACAGCACCAGCGCGGTGGAGGACATCGCGCCGGCAAAACCGGCGATGACTGCCGCCTGCCACGACAGGCCGAGGGCCATGCCGGCGCCCGCCAGCAGCAGGCCGGTGATGCCGACCTGTGCGCCGCCGGAACCGAATACCGGGCGACGCAGCGCCCACAGCCGCGCGGGTTCGAGTTCGAGCCCGATCAGGAACAGCAGCAGCACCACGCCGAACTCGGCGAAATGCAGCGTCGTTTCGACTTCGGCGACCACGCCGAGACCCCAGGGCCCGACCAGCACGCCGGCGGCGAGGTAACCCAGTACGGCGCCGAGCTTGAAGCGCTGGAACAGCGGTACCAGCAGCACTGCGGTCAACAGGAAAATGGCGGCTTGTTCAAGCAATGGCATGGGCGGAACCTCGTGATGACGGGTTGATACAGGTAAATTGACGCGGGCAACTTGATGCGTGCAACCTGGTGCGGGCAACCGCAATCATGCATCATGCCTGCGATCCGGGCTGGAAGTGGGCGCTGGCCGGAAATCCTGATCCGATTTTGGGTGATGATTCCGGGTGATGATTCCGGGTGATGATTCCGGGTGATGATTCCGGGTGATATTACCCCGCGCAGCTTCGTGTGCAAGACGTATGATCCGGTGGAACCGCTGCTGCCGACCGCTGCGGGGTGTTGTCATGATCGGTATCCAGACAAGGTTATTGATATTTTCCAAAAACATGACAGCCTCGCCAGAGGCATGTTTTTGTCATTATTTACGGAATTTTCAATAGAATGGATTTTTGTCAGGCTGATTTCCGGAGGAGGAGCGATGCCCGTGAAACCTTTGCAGCTGTGGTGCTGTGTGCTGGCGTGTTTGATGCCGTGTTTTGCGCAGGCGCAGACTTACCCCAACAAGCCGGTGCGCATGATCGCCCCTTACCCGCCGGGCGGCACCAGTGACGTGATGGCCCGCCTTGTCGCGCAAAAATTGTCCGATACTCTCGGCAAACAGGTGATCGTCGACAATCGACCCGGCGCCGCCGGCAACATTGGCCATGAAATCGCCGCACGGGCCGCTCCCGACGGTTACACGCTGCTGGTGACCAGCGGTGCGGCGATGGTCACCAATGTTTTTCTCTACAAGCGCCTCGGCTTCGATCCGTTCAGGGATTTTGCCCCGGTATCCATCGTGGCTACCGCGGCGCCGATGATGGTCGTCAACCCGTCAGTGCCGGCGCGTACGGTGCAGGAGTTCATCGCGCTGGCGAAAGCGAGGCCGGGTGAATTCAATTTTGGTTCGGGCGGCGTCGGCACTACATCGCATATCGTCGGCGAGGTGTTCAAGGCCGCGACCGGCGTCAATATTGTTCATGTGCCGTACAAGGGAGGCGGCCTTGCCGTCCTGGATGTCGTCGCCGGACAGATTGCGCTGTCGTTTGCCGATATGGTGCCTTCGGTGCCTCAGGTCAAGGCGGGGCGGCTGCGCGCGCTGGCGGTAACCACGCCGCAGCGCGCAACGGTGCTGCCCGAGGTTCCGACCATGGCCGAGGCCGGCGTCGATGCGCCGTTTCCGGGTCAGTGGTGGGCTGTGGTCGTGCCGCAGCGGACGCCGCGCGCGGTGATCGTGCTCCTCAATCAGCGTATCGGCGAATTCATGCGCGCGCCGGAGATGCAGGAGCGTCTCAGTGCCATGGGCGCGTTTGCCGCGCACACCACGCCGGAGCAAGTCACTGAAACGATGAAGCAGGGCACCCAGCAGATGGCTGCCGTGGTCAAGGCGGCGGGGATCAAACCTGAATAGGTAGAACGATGGCGATGAACCGCGCCATTCCCAAAAACTGAACGATGGCGTTGACCCTCCGCCATTCCAAAAAGCGGGAACGATGGCGGTCTTCCGCCATCGCAACTCTAATGTGCGTCAGTAGCTGCTGGAGCTGGCGGCCGGGGGCTTGCGCTGTTCGGCAATGAAGGCGCGGATTTCGCTGACCAGACGCGGGTCGCCCTGGATGCCGGTTTTGCCGGTGTGTGATACCCCTTCGAGCAGCACCAGTTTCATGCCGGGGCGGGTATTTTTCAGTTCCTGCATGTCCTTCAGCGTGTGGTCCAGCGTGCCGACGATGCCCATGGTCGGCACCTTGACCGCGGCCATCTGCTCCGCGGTGACGGCCTGATCCTTGTAGCCGCGCAGCGAGGCTGCGACGGCCAGCGGGTCGAAAGACTTGTCGGCACGGCAGGCGGCGATACGCTGCTGGATTTCTTCTTCAGTGGGTTTCATGCCTGCCGGGGCCTGGCGCATCGCGCGGCTGCGGCTGATGCAGTCGCGGGCGATTTCGGCGGCTTCGGTTTCGATGCGCGGGTTGTTGGCTTCCTTCGGTGAGCGGCCGGCGCCGGCGACCTGCACCCCCGTCAGGAAACGTTCGGGGTGCAGCGTCAGCAGTTGCGCGACGGTGCTGCTGCCCAGCGAGAAACCGATGATGTGTGCGCGCTCGATTTTCAGCGCGTCGAGGATGCGCACCACGTCCAGCGCCTGCTGCCGGCCGTAGGCGGCCGGATCGTGTGGTGAATCGCTTTTGCCGTGGCCGCGGGCATCAAAGGCAATCACGCGGAAATCCTTCGCGAGATTATCGACCACGCCGCGCGAGGTCCAGCTCTCAAGGTTTGACGTGCCGCCGTGCAGCAGCACGATGGCTGCACCCTTGCCGGTGTCGATGTAACGGATTTTTACGCCATTGGCGTCGAGGTATTTATCTTCATAAGCCAGCGCCGGTGCGGCGGTGAAACACAGCAGCAGCGTGGTGAAACGGATCAAGGGATGCATGGCGCCCCTCCTTGTGCGTCTGTTGTTATTGATTCCAGCTAAGCTTAACGAAATGAGCTTAACGAAATGAGCTTAACGAAATCCGGGTCGCATATATTTGCCGGCGGTATTTTCAGGCCTCGACCATGAATTTTTTCAGCAAGGCCGGATCGGGATCAACGCCCAGGCCCGGGCCCTGCGGAATCGCGATGCGGCCGTTTTTCGGATTGATCGCCTCGCCAAAGGGTGTTTCGGCAAAATCGCAGTAGAACCTTTCAATCCATACTTCGCGGGATTGCGCCGCGCTGACATGGATGGAGGCGAGCAGTCCGGGACCGAAATAGGCCGAGTGCGGCACGACGCGCACGCCGTGCGCTTCACCCAGCGCAAACACTTTCTGCATTTCGCTGACGCCGCCGACCTTGGTGATGCTGGGTTGTGCCACGTCGAGCGCGCCGCGTTCGAACAGGCGGTGGAATTCATTGGCGCTGCCGGTGTTTTCACCGCCGGCCACCGTGATGCCGCCTTCGGCGCGTACGCGCGCGAGGCCGGCATGGTCTTCCGGCGGCCATACCGGCTCCTCGATCCATTCCAGTTTGAGGTCGCGCAGTTCGCGGCAGATCGCCACCGCCTGCGCGACCGTCCACGGGCAGTTGCAGTCGACCATCAGCGGAATGTTCGCGCCGACGGCACGCCGGGCAGCGCGGATGATGTCGGGTTCGATTTCGTGGATCTTGATCAGTTTGTAGCCGCGTTCCAGCGCCTCATTGATGCGCGGTTCCATCGCCGAAGTTTTGCCGTAACGCAAGAGGCTGGCGTAGGCGGGCAGGTCGGTGCGCGGGCTGCCGCCGAGCAACTGGTAGAGCGGCCGGTTGGCGATCTTGCCGGCGATGTCCCACAGCGCGATGTCGATTGCCGACAAGGCATACATCAGCGGCCCGTTGCGCCCGGCGCCATGCACCGAGCGTGCGAGGTCGTACATCAGCGCGGCAATGGCGGTCGGGTCGCGGCCGATGCACAGGGGAGCGACCATGCGGTCGAGCGCGGTGCGTGTCGCCGGCCATACGCGGTGGCCGAAACCCTCACCCCAGCCGGTGACGCCGGCATCGGTATCGATACGTACCAGCAGTGTTTCCATCGCGGTGCGGGCCTGGCCGCCAACCATCGGCGCATCGCCGGTGATCAGCAGTGGCATGCGGTTGACGAAGGTGGTGACGGCGGTGATTTTCATGGTTTTTTAAAGGATGGATTTGAAAAAATAAGTATTTGTTTTTATTGAGTTTATTACTTTCCGTCGCGGAGCATGCGCTCGATGTCCGAAGCCGATTTTTCTTCCCGCGTCAGGCCGTCGGCATCGGGTTTATCGGCGGTGTTGTCGACTGGAATGTTGATTTCGATGTTGCTGCTGTCGCGTGCCGGTTTTGCATCGTTGAACACCGTGACCAGTTGCGGATAAAACACCACCAGCAGCAGCGCGATGAGCTGCACGATCACAAACGGAATGATGCCCCTGTAGATGTCGGCGGTTTTGATCTGCGGCGGTGCGACGCTGCGCAGGTAGAACAATGAAAAACCGAAAGGCGGGGTCAGGAATGAGGTCTGCAGATTGATGCCGATCATCACCGCGAACCACACCGGATCAATGCCGAGTTTGGCCGCCACCGGCGCCAGCAGCGGCAGCAGGATGAAGGCGATTTCGAAAAAGTCGATGAAAAAGCCGAGCACAAAAATCATCAGGTGTACGACGATCAGGAAACCGACCTCGCCGCCCGGCACCAGCGTGAACAGCCGCTCCACCCACAGGTCGCCGTTGACGGCGCGGAACACCAGCGCGAACACGGAGGAGCCGATGACGATGAACATCACGAAACTCGACAGCCTTGTGGTTGCATCCAGCGCTTCGCGCACCACTTTCATGTTCAGCCGCCGTTTGGCCGCCGCCAGCGCCAGTGCGCCGACTGCACCCAGCGCGCCGCCTTCGGTGGGCGTGGCGATGCCGGCAAAAATCGAACCCAGCACGAGGAATATCAGCACCAGCGGCGGCACCATGACCAGTGCGGCATGGCGCCACAGCGGTGCGCCGCGCAGCCGCCGCGCTTCCGGCGGCAGCGCCGGAGCGGCGGCGGGATTGAGCATCGAAGTAATGAACACATAACCGGCGAGCAGCGCCACCAGCAGCAGGCCGGGCAGCAGCGCGCCGGCATAAACGTCGCCTACCGTGGCGCCGAGCACATCGGCGAGCACGATCAGCACGATCGACGGCGGAATGATCTGCGCCAGCGTGCCCGAGGCGCAGATCACGCCGCTGGCGAGCCTTGGTGAATAGTTGTAACGCAGCATCACCGGCAGCGAGATCAGGCCCATCGCAATCACCGACGCGGCGATGACGCCGGTGGTCGCGGCGAGCAGCGCGCCGACAAAAATCACTGCGTAGGCGACTCCCCCGCGCACCGGGCCGAACAGCTGGCCGACGGTGTCGAGCAGGTCCTCGGCCATGCCGCTGCGTTCGAGCACCAGGCCCATGAAGGTGAAAAACGGGATCGCCAGCAGCAGCGGATTGGCCATGATGCCGAACAGGCGCTGCGGCAATGCCTGCAGCAGTTCCGGTTGCAGCATGCCGAGTTCAAAACCGATGAAGGCGAACAGCAGGCCGTTGGCGGCGAGGGCGAAGGCGACCGGGTAACCCAGCAGCAGGAATGCCGCCAAGCCGACAAACATCAGCGGCGCCATCAGTTCGAAGGCCATGGCGCCTCCTAACCTT
Organism: Burkholderiales bacterium; assembly: GCA_019744975.1. Classification (GTDB taxonomy): domain Bacteria; phylum Pseudomonadota; class Gammaproteobacteria; order Burkholderiales; family SG8-41. The sequence goes on along the minus strand of JAIETP010000003.1, from coordinate 98,511 downwards.
TCGTCATTCCGGCGAATGCCGGAATCCAGTACCGGCCGCAGCAAACCTCCTGGACTCCGGCTTTCCCCCCAAGAGGACTTCCTTCGGGGCGTGCCGGAGTGACGGCGAGGGGCTTGTTTGTTCTTGTTTGCATGGTCAGCTGCGCGTTTCGCGCTGTAGCACCGCAAACTTTTTGATGGTTTCCGAGACACCCTGCAGGATCAGCAGCGCAAAGGCCAGGGGCACGACGAGTTTGATCGGCCAGCGCAGCAGACCGCCGGCATCGGTGGAAATTTCATTGATGCGGTATGACTCGACAAACGCGGCCCAGCCGAACCACAGCATGATCGCGCACACCGGCAGCAGCATGAACAGGTGGCCGAAGATGTCGATCCAGGCCTGTGCCCGCGGCGAGAGCCGGCCGGCGATGAGGTCGATGCGCACATGCGCGTTGTGTTTCAGCGTGTAACCGGCGGCGCCGAGGAACACCAGCGTGTACAGGTACCACTGGATTTCAAGAAAACCGTTGGAGCTCAGGTTGAAGCCGTAACGGGCAACGGCGTTGCAGGCGCTGATGAGGATGCAGGCCAGGACCAGCCAGCAGGCGCCGCGGCCGGCATATTCGTTCAGCGTATCGATGGCGCGAGACAGCGCCAGCAGCGGTTTCATGATGTGGAGGCCTCCTTCCCCAGTACAGCATCATAAGGGGAAGGAGTCGTTTCGCATGATAAAATTCAGCGCTCCAGATGGTAATCACCGGACAGCGCCCACCCATGACCATTTTCAGCAATACCCTCGAAACCACCGATCCCGAAATTTTCCGCGTCGTGCAGCAGGAAGCGCAGCGCCAGGAAGACCATATCGAACTGATTGCCTCGGAGAATTACGCCAGTCCGGCGGTGCTCGCCGCGCAGGGTTCGGTGCTGACCAACAAATATGCCGAGGGTTATCCCGGCAAGCGGTATTACGGCGGTTGTGAATATGTCGACATTGCCGAACAACTGGCGATCGACCGCGCCAAGGAGCTGTTCAAGGCCGGTTATGCCAATGTGCAGCCGCATTCCGGCGCGCAGGCCAATGCCGCGGTGTTCCTCGCGACACTGCATCCGGGCGACACCATCCTCGGCATGCGGCTGTCCGACGGCGGTCACCTGACGCACGGTTCCAAGGTCAATATCAGCGGCAAGTACTACGATGCCGCCTCCTACGGCCTCAATCCGGAAACGCAGGCGATTGATTATGACGAAGTGGCCGAGATGGCCAAGGTGCGCAAGCCCAAACTGATCGTCGCCGGTGCTTCCGCCTATTCACTGGTGATCGACTGGAAAAAATTCCGCAAGATTGCCGACGACACCGGCGCGTTGCTGATGGCCGACATGGCGCATTACGCCGGGTTGGTGGCCGCGGGCCTTTATCCGAGCCCGGTGGGCATCGCCGACTTTGTCACCACGACCACGCATAAGACGCTGCGTGGTCCGCGCGGCGGCCTGATCCTGGCCGAAGCCCGTCATGAAAAAGTGCTGAACTCGGCCGTGTTCCCCGGTTCGCAGGGCGGCCCGTTGATGCACGTGATCGCTGCGAAAGCCGTGGCACTGAAAGAGGCGATGTCCAAGGACTTCCGCAAATACCAGCAGCAGGTGCTTGATAACGCGCGGGTGATGGCGAAGGTCATGCAGGAGCGCAGCTACCGCATCGTTTCCGGCCGCACCGATTGCCATCTGTTCCTGCTCGACCTGCGCGAAAAACCGGTGACCGGGCTGGAGGGAGAACAGGCCCTGGGCCGTGCCAACATCACGGTCAATAAGAATTCGGTGCCCAACGACACCCGCACCCCGACGGTGACCAGCGGTGTGCGTATCGGTTCGCCGGCGATGACCACACGCGGCTTCAAGGAACATGAAGCCGAAAAACTCGGCCATCTGATTGCCGACGTGCTCGACGCGCCGCAGGATGAGGCTGTGATCAAACGCGTACGTGCCGAGGTCAAGGCGCTGTGCGACAAGTTTCCCGTTTACCAAAACTGATCACACCGCATGAAATGCCCTTTCTGCAAATCGGATGAAACCCAGGTCATCGACTCGCGCGAGAGTGATGACGGGGAAAGCATCCGCCGACGTCGCAAGTGCGTTTCCTGCAGCAAGCGTTTCACGACCTACGAAACCGTTGAGCTGCGCATGCCGCAGGTGGTCAAGCAGGACGGCAGCCGCGCCGAGTTCGATATGGCCAAGCTGCGCACCAGTTTCATGCGCGCGCTGCACAAGCGGCCGGTGCCGACGCCGCTGGTCGACGAGGCCATCGGCGCGCTGACCAACGAGCTGCTGTCGCTGGGCGAGCGCGAAGTGCAGGCGCGGCGTGTCGGCGAAATGGTTATGCGCGAACTGAAAAAACTCGACGAAGTCGCCTATATCCGTTTTGCCTCGGTTTATCGCAGTTTCCAGGGTGTCGATGATTTCACCGATGCCATCAAGGAAGTGCGCAGGCCGGTCCGTAAATAAACCCACGTCGCTCAACGGCGATGGCGGAAGCAATCATGTTCACACCCGACGATTACCGCCACATGGCTTATGCGCTGGAGCTCGCGGCGCGCGGCCTGTACACGACCACGCCGAATCCGCGCGTCGGTTGCGTGATCGTCAAAAACAACAAGGTGGTCGGCGAAGGCTGGCACGAAAAAGCCGGTGCTGCGCATGCCGAACCGATCGCCTTGCAGCATGCGCGCAGCAAGGCCGCGGGCGCCACGGTGTATGTGACGCTCGAGCCCTGCGCCCACCACGGCCGCACGCCGCCCTGTGTTGATGCGCTGATCAAGGCCAAACCGGCGCGGGTGGTGGCTGCGATGCAGGATCCGAATCCGAAAACCGCCGGCAGGGGCTTCGATCAACTGCGTGCCGCCGGCATCCAGGTCGATGTCGGCCTGATGGAAATGGAAGCGCGCGAACTGAACATCGGGTTTATTGCACGCATGACCCGCGGCACGCCCTGGGTGCGCATGAAAATCGCCGCCAGCCTCGACGGCCGTACCGCGCTGGCCAACGGCCAGAGCCAGTGGATCACCGGCGATGAAGCACGCCGCGACGGTCATGCCTGGCGCGCGCGCGCCTGCGCGGTGCTGACGGGTGTCGGCACGGTCAAGGATGACAACCCGCAACTGACGGTGCGCGATGTGATGACGCTCCGTCAACCGATGCGGGTGGTGGTGGACAGCAGGATGCAGACGCCGCTGACGGCGCATGTGCTCGGCAAAGGCACCTTGATCGCCGCCGCCGGCGCCGATGTGCCGCGCAGCGTGGCCCTGCGCGCCAAGGGGGCCGAAGTCGTGGTGCTGCCCAACCATGACGGCAAGGTGGAACTGCCGGCACTGATACAGGAACTGGCGCGCCGCGGCTGCAACGAAATCCATGTCGAGGCCGGTTACAAGCTGAATGGCTCCCTGCTCGCCGAAGGCCTGGTGGATGAACTGCTGATCTACATGGCGCCGTGCATCCTCGGCGACACCGCCAAGGGCATGTTCCATCTGCCGCCTCTGGAAAACCTGGCCGGCCGGCACAAGCTGAAAATCACCGATGTCCGGCAGTTTGGCGACGATGTGCGTGTGCTGGCGCGAATTAAACAGTAACGTTTATGAGCGGTATCCAAGCCCACCCCCATCCCCGCCTTCCCCCTGAAGGGGAAGGTGTTCCATGGTATTCCCTCCCCTTCAGGGGGAGGGTTAGGGTGGGGGTGGTTTACGCAACGGACAAACAATACTGATGTTCACCGGCATCGTAGCGGCCATCGGCCGTATTGAAAAAGTTGTTCCTGCCCCGGGTGGTGTGCGGCTGCGCATCGCCGGCAACGGTTTGGCCATGGACGATGTTGCGTTGGGCGACAGCATCGCGGTCAGCGGCGTATGCCTGACGGTGGTGGCCTTCGACAGCAGTGGATTTGAAGCCGAAGTGTCGCAGGCGACACTGGGCGCAGTCGCCGGTTTTGCCCAGGGCGCCGCGGTCAACCTCGAAAAAGCGCTGCGTCTGGCCGACCGGTTGGGCGGACACCTGATGACGGGGCATGTCGACGGCACCGGCACGGTATCGCGCTTCGAGCCGGTGGGGGATAATCGGCGGCTCGTGATCACGGCGCCGGCGGCGATTGCGCGTTACATCGCGCGCAAGGGTTCGGTGGCGGTGGACGGCGTGAGTCTGACGGTGAATGCGGTCGAGGGTGACAGCTTTGAGGTAAACCTGATCGCACACACGCTGACTGCTACGACATTGCAGCAGTTGAAGCCGGGTGCACGGGTCAATCTTGAGGTGGATTTGCTGGCGCGTTACATTGAACGATTGCAGGAAACAAAGCAGTGAAATCAGGTAAAGACGACATGGCCATCAGTTCCACCGCCGACATTATTGCCGACATGCGCGCCGGACGCATGGTGGTGCTGGTCGACGAGGAAGACCGCGAGAACGAGGGCGACCTGGTGCTGGCCGCGGAATTCGCCACCGCCGAGACCATTAATTTCATGGCGCGTTACGGCCGCGGCCTGATTTGCCTGACCCTGACCGAGGAACGCTGCAGGCAACTCAACCTGCCGCTGATGGTCAGCAACAACCGCTCACCGATGGGCACCAATTTCACGCTGTCGATCGAAGCCGCCGAAGGTGTGACCACCGGCATTTCGGCGGCGGACCGCGCCCGCACCGTGCAGGCGGCGATCCGGCCCGATGCCGGTCCGGCCGACATCGTGCAGCCGGGACATATTTTTCCGCTGATGGCGCAGAACGGCGGCACTCTGGTGCGCGCAGGGCATACCGAGGCCGGTTGTGACCTGGCGCGGCTGGCGGGGGTGATGCCGGCGGCGGTGATCTGCGAAATCCTCAAGGAAAACGGCGAGATGGCGCGGCTGCCGGACCTGATCGAATTTGCCGCCGAACACAAACTGAAAATCGGCACCATCACCGACCTGATCCAGTATCGCAGCAGCACTGAATCGCTGGTCAAACGCGCCACCGAACGCGACATCGACACCGCGCACGGCACGTTCCGGCTGGTGGCCTACACCGAAGCGGCGAGCAAACAGACCCATCTCGCGCTGGTGCGCGGCAAATTCACCGCGCGTGATGAAGTGCTGGTGCGGGTGCACGAGCCGGTATCGCTGATCGACCTGCTCGACACCGGCGCCACCAGTCATTCGTGGAATCTGCATGACGCGATGGCGAAAATCGCCGAGGAGGGCCGCGGCGTGATCGTGCTGCTGCACCGCCAGGAAACCGCGACAGAACTGCTGGAACGCGCGCGGCCGCAGCATGAACGCGGCGGCGCGGCGAAAATCGTGCTGCGCAATTACGGCATCGGCGCGCAGATCCTGCGCGACCTCGGCGTCAAAAAAATGCGCGTGCTGGCGCAGCCGCTGCGCATGCCGAGCATGGCGGGTTTTGACCTGGAAGTGGCGGGTTACCTGCAGCCGCCGGGTAAAGCGGTGAACGGGTGAACGAGTGAGTGGTGAACGGGTAAATTCATTTGGAGAAAATCGGTCCGGACGGATTGATACGGGATCGGGTTGGAATGTCACCATTCACCCGTTCACCCGTTCACCCGTTCACCGCATCTAATATGGCACGTTACGACGATATTGAAGAACTGGAACCGGAGCACAATGGCGCGGGCCTGCGCATCGGCATCGTGATGGCGCGTTTCAGCATCGACATCGGTGACGGACTGCTGTCGAGCTGCACCGCGGCGCTGGTCAAACATGGCGTGGCGAAAAAGGACATGACCATCGTCACCGTACCCGGCGCGCTGGAAATCCCGCTGACGCTGAAGGCGATGGCAATCAGCGGCCAGTACGACGCGCTGGTGGCGCTGGGCGCGGTGATCCGCGGCGAGACTTATCATTTTGAAATCGTGTCGAATGAATCGGCGCGCGGCATCACCGACGTGCAGCTTGAAACCGGTGTGCCGATTGCCAACGGCATCCTGACCACCGAGAACGACGGCCAGGCGGAGGTGCGCATGGCGCAGAAGGGGCTCGACTGCGCGCTGGCGGCGATCGAAATGGCGCATCTGCTGAAACACTTCCGGTCGGCCGCGGAAAATATATAAGTATTTGATTTTAAACAACTATTTAGCGATTGTTTTTCACACTCATTTTTCACACTCATTGTCCACGCTCATTGTCCATGCCTGGCGTGAATGTCTTACCGGAACATCATGAAATCCAGCCGCCGCCGTTCGCGCGAATTCGCCTTGCAGGGCCTCTACCAGTGGCAACTCGCGGGCACCGATCCTGAAACCATTGCCCGGCAACTGAGCGATGCCGAGGGTTTCAGCAAGATCGATGCCGAATATTTCCAGTTGCTGCTCACCGGCGCCGTCGCCGGCGCGGCGGAGATGGAGCAACGCATCGCGCCGCTGCTCGACCGCGCCTACAAAAGCCTGTCACCGGTGGAGCGCGGCATTCTGCTGCTCGCCGGATTTGAATTCGAGAAGTGTCCGGAAGTGCCCTACCGCGTGGTGATCAACGAAGCGATTGAACTCGCCAAGTCCTTCGGCGGCACCGACGGCCATAAATACGTGAACGGCGTGCTCGACAAGATGGCGATGCAGCTGCGCGCGCCGGAAGTGCAGGTTGGGAGAAACAGTTGAATTGTGATGGAATGAGCCATGGAAAAAATGTACGCGATGGACCCCCGGCTGAAAAAGCGGATCTACACCTTCTATTTTGCCGGCGCGCTGAATCTGGTGCTTGCGCTGTGGGTGCTGTTTTACGGCGGCGATCTTGAGCAGGGCACGCGCACGGTCATGCTGCTTTTCTTTTTCGGCTTTGCCGCGGTGGATTTCTGGTTCCCGACGCAGCTGAAGAAAAAATATGCCGAGGAACTGGCGAAGTTCCAGCGCATGCAGCGGGAACAGGCGGCCGGCGTCGAGGAGGGTGGGCAGCCCAAATCCCCCGGCACGCCTTAGGGCCTGTTAACCATTACTTCGTGAGATGCGTTGTGTCCAAAATCGTCAGTGGCAAGGCACTTGCCGCGGCCCATATCGGGAATATGGGCAACTCATTTGCCAAATGCGGTAACGCTGCCAGTGGCGATTTTGGCCACAACCCGCAGGGACGGGACGATTTGGCCCCAGTGCGTTGTCGCGCCTTCGCTTGTTTGCCTGCGGGCAAACGGCACTCGACGCTCCTAGCCCTGAGGCCAAATTGTCGCCGTCGCACTCATGAAATAATGGTTAACAGGCCCTAATTTCCCCGGAATCGCGGCGACGCAGGGCCGCTGCATCCAAAACCGCACCCCGCGTGTAGTATCGGACAGGAACAATGAGTCCGGCGCTGCCGGGCCTGACGACCATGACCACCGAAACCGATGATCTGCCGCTGGATTTCGAAGCCGCGCTGCTGCGTTGTGCGCAGGGCGACCAGTACGCCTTGCGTGCCATTTACGAGCGCGAACGGCGCTGGCTGATGGCCACGGTGCTGCGCATCGTGCGCCGGCGTGAGCTTGCCGAGGAAGTGCTGCACGACGCTTTTTTGCAGATCTGGCGCAAGGCCGGCAGCTACAACCCGCGGCTGGGTTCGGCGCGCGGCTGGATTTACACCGTGGTGCGCCACCGCGCGCTGAACGCCTTGCGCGCGATCAGCAATTCGCCCGAACGTGATGATGAGCGCCATGAAGAGCTGATGGAGGCGCATGCCGCCTGGCAGTCGGTGGATGACTCCGCGGAAAAACGCGCGCTGGCGCAGTGCCTCGAACGCCTCGAAGAGCAGCGCCGGCAGTCGGTGCTGCTGGCTTTTGTCGACGGTTATTCGCATGAACAGGTGGCGGCGCAGCTGGGCGCGCCGCTGGGCACCGTCAAATCCTGGATCCGCCGCGGCCTGATCGCGCTGAAGGAGTGTTTGTCATGATCCCCGCCGATCCGCTCGAACGCGCCGCCACTGCCGCTGAATATGTGATCGGCACGCTGTCTGTCGCCGAGCATGATGAGGTTGTGCAGGCTCTGCCGCGCGATGCCGGCCTGCAGCAGGATGTGTATTTCTGGCAGGACAAACTGCTGGCGATGACGCGCATGCTGGCGCCGGTGGAACCGTCACCGGCAGTATGGTCACGCATTGAGCTGAGCCTCAATCAGGCGAAGGCGGGCGGCAGTGCCGCGCCGTCTCAGCCGTGGTGGGAAGGCCTGACCTTCTGGCGTTTCGGCGCGGCCTTTGCTTCAGTACTGGCCGTGGTGTTTGCCCTGCAGTTGACCGGCAAGGTCGAGGCCCCCGTGCCCGGCACCCGTTATCTGGCGGTGCTGCAAAGCCCGGACAAGCAGGACGCCGGCTGGATCGTCGAGGCTTCCGTCGGCGGCAAGCTGCGCCTGATTCCGCTGGGCACCACCACCGTGGCGCCGCAAAAAGCACTGCAGTTCTGGACCAAGGCGAAGGACGCCAGCGCACCGACCTCGCTGGGGCTGGTGCCGCCGGACCGGGTCACCGAAATCGATGTCGCCAACCTGCCGGTGCTGGAGCGCGAACAGTTGTTTGAACTGACGCTGGAGCCGGAAACCGGTTCGCCGATCGGGCGCCCGACCGGCCCGATCCTGTACCTGGGCCGCACGGTGGTGGCGTCCGCGCGCTGAAGACGGGTTAAAACATTTTCTGCGGGCTGCATCCGGGGGTCTGGCCCGGGGGTAGTGATCAGTGAGAGGCCGCCATCCGGCAGCTCGCCCACTGACACTACTCAAGAGGACCCACATCATGTTCAAAGCCACACTGAAACCCGTTGTTTGCGCAGTCCTGCTGGCCACCGCCGGCGCCGGTTTTGCCGCTGAAGCACTCCCCGAACCGGTGCGTGTGCCGGCCGGCCATTCCGCCTTCCTGGAAAGTGTGGGCGTCGGCGAGATCACCTACGAATGCCGCGATAACAAGGAAAAGCCGGGCACGTTTGCCTGGGCGTTTGTGGTGCCGGTCGCAGTTCTGAACGACATGCAGGGCAAAGCCATCGGCAAGTATTACGGCGGACCGACCTGGGAAGCCAACGATGGCTCGAAAGTGACCGGCAAGCAGGTCGCAATTGCGCCGGCATCCCCGGGCAATATTCCGCTGCAACTGGTCAAGGCCGAGCCGGCGATGGGCAAGGGCGCGATGACGGGAGTCAGCTACATCCAGCGCCTCGAGACCAAGGGCGGCGTGGCGCCGGCCGCGACCTGTGACGCATCCACCACTGGCGCCAAGCAGCAGGTCAAATATCAGGCGAAATACGTGTTTTTCAAACAGAACTAATTAAGGTACGCAAATAAGGTACGCAAATAAGGTACGCAAATAAAGGTACGCAAATAAGTACCCAGGTAAGAACGTCGCGGTTTGCCGCGGCGGGTTGCGATAAAAAAGGGCCGTCACACGGCCCTTTTTTATTGCAATCAAATACGTCCGTGCTTCAAGGGTGGCTAACGGTTTTCCGCCATGCGCAACAGCCGCGCCGCCTCTTCGGCGCGCGCGTCATCGATTTCGCGCACCACGCTGACCAGATCGACCGGTTTCAGTGTCTGCTCAAAACGCCCGGTCAGTTTGGCATCCGGTGTCAGCGTGCCGCTTTCGTAGAGTGACCAGATTTCCTTGCCGTATGCGGTGGCCAGCAGTTCCGGCGCATAACGGCCGAAAAAATTGGTCAGGTTGAGCACGTCGCGTTCGAGCATGCTTTTCGCGTGGTTGTTGCCTGCCGCGTCGACCGCCTGGGGCAGGTCAATGATCACCGGGCCCGTGCTGCCGACCAGCACATTGAATTCGGACAGGTCGGCGTGCACGACGCCGGCGCATAACATGCGCACCACCTCCGTCATCAATGCCTGATGATAACTGCGCGCCTGTTCGGCGCTGAATTCCACGTCATCCAGCCGCGGCGCCGGATCACCATGGGCGTCGGTCACCAGTTCCATCAGCAGCACACCTTCGTGGAAGTTGTACGGCACCGGTACACGCACACCTGCCGCGGCAAGGCGATAAAGCGCATCGACCTCGGCACTTTGCCAGGCTTCTTCCTGGGCCTTGCGGCCGTAACGCGTGCGTTTTTCCATGGCGCGGGCGCGGCGGCTGTTTTTGGTCTTGCGGTTTTCGGTGTAATCCACCGCCTGGCGGAAACTGCGCTTGTTGGCTTCCTTGTACACCTTGGCACAGCGGATTTCCGCGCCGCAGCGGACGATGAACACCGTCGCCTCCTTGCCGCTCATCAGCTGGCGGATGACGTCATCGATCAAGCCGTCTTCGACCAGAGGCTGGAGTCTTGCGGGGATTTTCATGGGTGACGAAACTGAACCTGCGGCAGAGGGCCCCTATTATGGGGCCAGAAGCAGCCGGTCTCTGTGCAGGTTCAGCGCTGTCGGAGTTCTGCACCAAAAGTGCTGCGACGGCGATGTTGTGCCGGCGCGTCCTGGTTCAAGGCACAATAGGGCCTCAAATGCCCAGCGAATTTGACCTGATCCGTCAGTACTTCACCCATGCCACGCCGCGCACGGTGCTCGGTGTCGGTGACGACGCCGCGTTGATCAAGGCGGATAACGGGCAACTGCTGGCCGTTGCAGCCGACATGCTGGTTGCCGGGCGGCACTTTTTCAAAAATGCCGATCCTGAATCCATCGGCCACAAGGCACTGGCGGTGAACCTGTCGGACATGGCGGCGATGGGCGCGACACCGCGCTGGGCGACCATGGGTATCGCCTTGCCCCGCGCCGATGCGCGCTGGGTGGAGGCGTTTGCCAAAGGTTTCATGGTGCTGGCGCGAAAACACGGCGTTGATCTGATCGGCGGCGATACCACGCGCGGCCCGCTGAACATCTGTGTGCAGATCATCGGTTTAGTGCCGGCGCGCCAGGCGCTGCGCCGCGATGGCGCCAAAGCCGGTGACGATATCTGGGTGTCGGGCACACTGGGTGATGCCGCGCTGGCGGTCGCGGCAAAATCCAAACGCATCAAATTGAAACCCACTGAACTGAAGCAGGCGCAGCAGCGCCTTGACCGGCCGGTGCCACGTGTGGCGCTGGGTCTGGCCTTGCGTGGTGTGGCGCGCAGCGCGATTGATGTGTCCGATGGCCTGGTCGCGGACCTTGGCCATATTTGCGAACGTTCAAAGGTCGCTGCGGTGGTGGCTTTTGAGCGTCTGCCGGTGTCGGTGTTAATGCGGCGCCAACTGCAATCACCGGTGGCGCAGTCGGCGCTGCTGGCCGGTGGTGATGATTACGAACTGTGCTTCACCGCGGCGCCGGCGAAACGTGCTGCGGTTGAGCGCGCTGCCTTGCGCGCCCGCGTCAAGGTGACGCGTATCGGCCGTGTGATTCGTGCACCGGCGGGGGTGTGCAGTGTGGTGGTCGTGGATCGGGATGGATTGCCGCTGGCGCTGAAGCAAAAAGGCTTTGATCATTTTGGGTAAGCTGGCATAAAAAACATAATAAAAACAAATACTTATAGGTCAATTGGTGACCGGCATTGTAACGCTTGCGGAGCGTTGACTCAATCGATACCATGGTTGTAATACCAAAACCTTATCGATAGGACTGTCATGGAAACGCTGACCATCTCCCCGAAATTCCAGGTTGTCATTCCCAAATCCATCCGTGAAGCGATGAAACTGTTGCCGGGGCAGAAAGTGCAGGCGGTGGCCTATCTTGACCGCATCGAACTGATTCCCGTGCGGCCGGTCAAGCGCATGCGCGGCTTCCTCAAGGGCATCGACACCGATGTGCCGCGCGATACGGACCGCGTGTGAACGTTGTCGATTCTTCGGGCTGGCTGGAGTATCTGGCGGATGGCGCCAACGCCGGATTTTTTGCGCCGGCGCTGGAGGCCGTACGCGACCTGATCGTGCCTTCGATCAGTGTCCATGAGGTCTTCAAGCGGGTGCTGCAGCAACGCGGCGAAAACGCAGCGCTGCAGGCGGCAGCCCTGATGCAGCAGGGCCGGGTGGTTGAGCTGACGGTGCCGCTGGCGCTGGCGGCGGCGCAGTTGAGCGTGGAGAAATCACTGCCGATGGCCGACAGCATCATGCTGGCGACGGCGCGGGCATTCAATGCGACGCTGTGGACGCAGGACTCGGATTTTGCGACGATGGACGGGGTGAAATATGTGGCGAAGAAGTTGTGAGCAAAGCGGCTGTGGGAAGTCGGCTTGGCTCTTTTAATTCATTGTGATTCATTGGGCAAAAGGCAAGACCTGACCCCATGACTGCTTTCTGACCCCATGACTGCTTCTTTCTGACCCCATGACTGCTTTTAAGCGCGCCCTGACGCTCCCTACGGATAAGGAGACTAGTCATGAGTATTAATCGAAAATACCTTGTTTTTGTTATCGCCATCATTGCTTTTTCTGCGAATGCATATGCCCAGTCCCCGCGTGAACAGTTAAGCAAACTCGTCACGCAGTTGCAGTCAAACCCCGGTGACACCGCATTGCGCGAGCGGATCATCAAGCTCGCGCAGGAGATCAAGCCGCCGCCAGCAGTTCCGGAGGAGGTGGAGCGTCGGTTGGGACGCGGTCAGGCAGCATTCGAGGTGGCCAGGGAACCGGCTGATTTCGACAAGGCAGTCGCCGAATTCACTGCGGCATCAAACGAAGCGCCTTGGCTCGGCGCCGCTTACTACAACATGGGTGTAGCACTGGAAAAAGCCAAAAAGTATCGCGAAGCGATGGCGAGTTTTCGGCTTTACACGCTCGCGTCGCCGGGCGCCAGTGACGCGAGTGAAATCAGGCAGCGCATCTTCAAACTCGAGTACCTCGCGGAGCAGGGTGCATCAGTGGCTCAAGACATTTCTCGAAAGTTTGTCGGCACGTATAAACCGGATTGGCCGGGATCTGCCCATCTACTTCCTTCCGGTCGTCCAATGGAATACTGGCGGATTGACGTAGTTGAGGAAAAGTTGAATATTTATCAATCGCGGCAGATGAACTACTACCAAGGCAGGGGGGAAGTTGAGGTGTCGATTGATGCCAACGTGCCCCGGTTTGTGATGGTGGTCGATGGTGCTAACCTTCGCGGCCGCTTTTATCGCAATGCAACGCCGGGCTTTTCATGCCCTTCAGAGGAGGGGGACGCACGAGGGCAAGTGACGGACCAGGGCAGGAGAATAGAGTTGTCCTTCACCTATCGGCATATGACAGCAGATAGGGGCGGATGTGCTACGGGAAGTTATGAACGCAAGGTAAGGCTTGTTCGTGAGTAATATTTTCATTGCCCATAATTATGGGTGGGCAGCTACCAAGCCCGTCAAAGAAAATTAATGGGGCCAGGCAAATTAACGGAGGGTGTTTTTATACCTCTGAGGGTGCCACGATCACAAAAAAGAGGATCATCGCGAAAGCGCCGAGCGCTACGCAACCCCACATGACATGGCCTTCTATAATCAGTTTCGCGCCGGCTGCCCCGATGAAGGCAGAATACCCGGCGCAACTTACCTTCGCGGCGATGGTGACAATGCCCGACAGCATGCTCCTGCGGGCCTGTGTAAAGCGTTCGGATTTCTCGAAAGGGCTCAGTAGCATGCAGGCGAAAAGCGCGAGCGTGGCAATGATGCCCCCGATTCCGGCGATCCAGCGAAGCACGCTCCTTGCCTCGGCTTCGGGCAGGCCGATCACGATGCCGGTTATGGTGCCCGCATACAAGATAGTCAGCGCGATCAAAACCCGGTGATTCATGCGATGCAGCCCAGGCAATCCAGCGCGGCCATTTTGTGCAACGCTCCGAACGCTTCCGGCCCCTCAAAATGCCACGTCGCGCCACGTATTTTACCCAGCTTTATCGTTACCCCTTCAATTTGCATGGTTTCGCTGTCGAATGCATCAATTGGTACGATTTAGAATCTGCGGCGATTCCCTCTTTCCATCCGGTCCAATCCATGCTATCCCAGCACTTCGCCCGTGAGTCGCAATATCTATGAAGACCCGATAGCCGCCAAAATTAACCATTGGTGCCTCGCACTGAGGATTTCCGTTTACGACAGACAATCTACAGTTCCCCGTTACAGGGGGTCGCTCTTCCAGAGTCGCATACCGAGAGTTATGCCTGCCTTGATGCCTAATAATAGTCGCGGTGCGACCGCGCACTTCAACTGTGAACGTAGCGTTGAAGGAATCGACAAAACGAAACACTGCTCCGTCAAGAGCCTGAAGAAGCGTGTCCCCTTGCACTTGTCTCTTAACAGCCTGCGCTTCAGGCGAACCCACTTTCTCCTGCCTGTATTCGACCTCGTAAAGCAAGGTCCTGGTTTCGCGACTGTCCGGCGTGGCCAGCATCGCCAGCTTAAGGCTGCGGATGGCCGATGCATGGTCACCAGCCTTGTCCTGTGCAAGCCCAAGGTTGTAGTAAATGTCGCCCGACCAAGGTGCAGCAATCGATGCTTGCTCGAATTCGCGGGCGGCGTCCCTGAAGTCGTTTTCGCTTTTGGCCGCCCGAAACGCAGCCGAACCACGCGCCATGCGCCGTTCCGCCTCTTCCAGCACAGCGGGCGGTGGCTTGATTTCCTGTGCCAGTTTGATGATGCGCTCGCGCAGCGCCGTGTCACCGGGGCTTGCCTGCAATTGCGTCACGAGTTGATTCAACTGCTCGCGCGGGGATTGGGCGTGTGCGTTGTTCACCGCAAAAAATCCTGCAATCAGAACAAGAACAAATTTACCCGGCTTCATCGTTACTTCTCCCGATTGGCGCGGTTTCGCTGTCGATCACGTTAATTGGCGCGATTCAGAATCACCGGCTGTAACTTTTTCCCGCTCGGCTCAATCCATGCCGTCCAAACACTGCGCCCGTGCGTAGCAACGTCTATAAAAATCCGCCACGGTGATACCCCAAAAGTCTGATCAAAAAAAGCTTCGCACGTGGCATTTTTCTCCACAACAGAAAGTGGGCAACTCGCCGTGACAATACCCCCGTCGAACACCCGTTTGTAAGATGCAATGCGCCCGCGCACTTCGACGGTATGCGTCTGGCGAGAATCGGGATGCGTCCACCGAAAAACCGCTCCTTCAATAGCGCTAAGCATTCCTTCGTCTTTTTCCCTCTTTCTTGCTGCCAACGCTTCAGGTGAATTTGCTTTCTCCTGCCGGTATTCAACCTCATAAAGCAAAGTCCTGGTTTCACGGCTGCCCGGCACGGCCAGCATCGCGAGTTTGAGGCTGCGGATGGCAGACGCATAATCGCCCGCCTTGTCCTGTGCAAGCCCAAGGTTGTAGTAAATGTCGCCCGACCAAGGCGCCGCATTGTACGCCTGCTCGAACTCACGCACGGCGTCCTTGTAATCATTTTCGCTCTTGGCCGCCTTGAACGCCGCCGAACCACGCGCCATGCGCCGCTCGGCTTCTTCCGGCAAAGCAGGCGGCGGCTTGATTTCCTGCGCCAGCTTGATGATGCGCTCACGCAGGGCGGTGTCACCGGGGCTTGCCTGCAATTGCGCAACGAGCTGGTTCAATTGCTCGCGCGGGGATTGGGCGTGCGTAGGCATGGCCACCAAGATCACAAGCAAAATGAGGATGCCCGTGGATATCTTTTTCATATCTCAGCCTCCGTTAATACTTTGCGGCCGCTCGTTTTGGTTACCGGGCCCGGCTCGACACTGCACTCAGCGCAAGCGGCGGTAACGCCTAGGATCAAAATTCCCGGAGGCTCCTCCAGACTGGACATACCGTGCTTGGCAGGTCAGGCCTTGGCCGTCGCTCGAGAGAGTACACGTCGTATAGACCTGTTGCAGGCCTTGATCAAGCTGATAACTGAACTGCTGATCTGACACCGAGTGAACGCGATAGGCGAGAGCTTGATTGCTCCACCGCACATCATATCGGCCACTGACTTGTTGAATAACAAAATTCATATTACCACCGGACACGTCGGCCCACTCGCCGGCAATAGTACGCACCGCTTCCCTCGCTTCTCGCTCTTTTTTTGCTCGCTCCGAGGCTGCCTGTTCCGCGCGAAACTCGACTTGATAAAGCAGATTTCTTACTTCACGGCTCTCCGGATTGGCCGCCAGCGCAAGCTTCAGGCTTCTTATGGCCGCGATATGATCGCCAGCCTTATCCAAGGCCATGCCGAGATTGAAATACGCGTCGGCCAGCCACGGCGCCGCATCAACTGCGCCCTGGAATTCCCGACCCGCAATTTGATAATCTGTCGGCGACTTTGCCCCCTGAAATCCCGCGATACCACGCGCCATGCGCCGCTCTGCTTCCTCGGGCACAGCAGGCGGCGGCTTGATTTCCTGCGCCAGCTTGATGATGCGCTCGCGCAGCGCGGTGTCACCGGGGGTTGCCAGCAATTGCGTGACGAGCTGATTCAACTGCTCGCGCGGGGATTGGGCGTGAGCGGTAACAGCCATCACCAGCATGAATAGAAAAAATACGATGCGCCTGTTCAATAACTGCATGATTTGCTCCAATCCGTTCAATTTGGTTCCGTTGTAACTACTGCAACGCTCCTGTGTATCACTCTCATCGCAGGGCAGGTTCCATTCTGCGGGTTACGCTTCAATACTCCTCTGCGCGGGGCTGATACCAGTTTCTCAGCCGCTACCGAAGCAGCATCGGGGTCCGGCCGGGTTCCGGACGGAAGGCCACGCCGGTTTCCTGCAGCATTGTGTTTAACTCCTTGTGACTTAAATAGCGCCGCTGCTGTGGCCCTTGGTTGGAATCCATCATTTCATACCAGGTCTCTCCACCGTGCTGAAAAGCCTTGGTGAGTACGACCGCGTGTCCCTTGCGAGTATCGCCATCCCGAGGCACGACGTTCAGCATCAGCCTTCGGCCCTCCCGCAGTGTCTTGGCAAAATCGGCGCTACGCACCACCTCGGCCTGTCCCAAAACCTCAGCCAACATGACCACCTCTCCACCGTTCAGTCCACGCTGCTCAATGGCTCGTTGCGGATTTGTGCGTGCAACGGCATCGCGCCACTCTCCGCTGCGTATTAGTTCGGTTGCGCGTGCAGCCACCACGGAGTAGGGCACTCCCGTGGCATTAGCCAGCGCGAAGATGGTGCAGTCTTCAAAAGACTGCTTACCTGCCCCTGGAAAACCCGGGCCATCGCCCGCGGCGGCTTTGCGTGCCAGTTCCTCGTCGTGGCCGCGGGAAAGTACATTCTGCCAAGCGAGCCGAATCTGGGGGGCGGTCGCGTTGGGATCGCCGTCGGCATCTAGGCTTTCCAGTGCCTTGGCGAGACGCGCCTGTTCCTTTGCGCTATACCAACCTATACGACCGGCCAGTGCATTCATGCTGTTGATGAAATACCTGCGCTCCGCCGCCACTACGTCGTTATTGAAAGTCTGCACGGATTGACGATAGGCCTGCACTTCACTGTTCAGGTTTTGTTGTGCAGCGGCGCAATCTACTGTCAATACAGTATTTTCCGGTGGCACATTGCGGCAGCGGGCATTGTGGGCGGCCACTTTTTGCGCCAGCGCCATGCGTTGTCCGTCCAATCCTGCTCGTTTTGTGTTCAGCGTCGCCTTGACGGGGTCGGGCAGCACCGCTGGAATCGCCTCGGGAACGGGCGCTTGTGCGTGAGCGGCTCCCGCCATAAACGCCGCCACGCACAAGGCGACCATTGCGGTGAGTCGCATGAAGGCTCCTGCCGTATGGATTGTGTCGCGATTCATTTTTCAAGCCTTCGTGAGGGTTGCAGCCGCAACTTCAGGCTTGCCGCTTTAAAATTTCACACTATAATCCTGGCTAAATTTTTTCACGTCCTGAACCACCTCATCCAGTTTTCGCCGCGCACGCGCCTCCTGCTGTGCTGCAGGATCAGATGCTTCTCCGGGCTTGCGCTCACGCTTCTGGTTGATCTGACGTTGCTGCTCGCGGATCGGTGCAATGTTTTTGTCGATCGCGGCAGCGTTGGCTTGCTGTTGCGCATAGACTTGGGCAATCCGCTCATCGTCAGCCGAACGCGTTTGCCGTGCACGCACCGCATCTTCCAGTTGCGTAACAGCGGTATTGGCGCGTTCGATCAAACGGCGCTGCGACGCAATGGCGCGATCCATGTCGGGCGCGCGGTTTGATGCCTGCGGCATCTCAGGCGCTGGCGCGCATTGCACCCCAAGGCGCTGACCGTTCAAGGCATTCAACGCCTCATTCGCAAGATAACGGTATTCGTTAAAATCGATGGGCCTGCCATCGGGTGGCTTTAGTGCTGCCAACGCGGGCGAGAGTATCGATGCGGCACAGTGAATCTGCTTCCATGCCGCTCGTTGACCTGTAAGATCACGATCTACTCGCGGATCGGCTGTGCGCAATTCCGATGCCGAAGGAGTGGCCTCTTTTAATCCGAATGTGTTGCTATTGCCACCGGGCGTTGCGCTTTTCAGGCCTTTGGCGGCCGCGTCGCGCGCTTCCTTGAATTTTCTATCGCGCTCTGCCTGCTGGCGTTGTGCCTCGATGCGTTCGTCTTCTTCGCGCTTGCGCTGTGCTTCTTCCTGTGCGCGGCGCTCGGCTTCGAAGTCATGGGTTGGCGTAGTCTGGCCGCCACCACTGGTACCGCCTGACGAACGACAGCCTCCAGGCCCACAGCGCAAACATTCGTCGCTGCAGTAGCAGGGAGGCGAGGGAACGCAGCGACCACGAACTTGCGCGTGGGCACCGACCGACACTGAGAGGGTGGCGACCGTACTAAGAATGCAGACAAAAAAAATCGCATACTTGCTCACAAGAGAGACTCCAAAAACGACGCTCGTTTCGGAAAATCTACCGGCAATCCGATAAATAGCCTACTCCAGCGAAGATCACTGCACAATATGGGGAGGCTAGCGCCGAATAGGCAACCAAAGGTGACTTTAAGCCCGGATATGACGCAGCAGCATGGGCAACGGCCTCAATGGCACACCTGTCGCCAGCAGGTGTTTCAACTGGGAAGCTTTGATTTGACTCTTGGGATAACTCGGGCCTTTTTGACTTGTTCGACGTTAATTGATATCGTGATATCTTTCTGCTTTCATGAGGGAGCCGGATCATGGCCCAGTTCGTAGTCCGCCATCTCGAGGATGAGGTCAAGGCCCGCCTGAAGCGCCGTGCCGAGCGCCACGGGCGCAGCATGGAGGAGGAGGTGAGGCAGATCCTGCGCAATGCGGCGAAGGAATCCAACCGTGCGCAGCCGAAGCTGGGTTCGCGCATCGCGGCGCGGTTCAGCAAAACCGGCCTTGCCGGCGATCTGCCCGAATTGCGCGGCGATGCCGCACGATCCGCCGATTTCAGCCGGTGATCATTCTCGACACCAATGTGCTGTCGGCGCTGATGCGCACGGCGCCGGATGTTCCGGTCATCGACTGGCTGGATCGCCAGCCGCCGGAATCAGTGTGGATTACCAGTGTGACCCTGTTTGAAGCGCGTTTCGGCCTCAACCTGTTGCCGAAGGGGCGCAGGCGGCAGGCGCTGGAATCCGCGTTCGAGCGCCTGCTCGAAGACGATCTGGAGAACCGGGTGCTGGATTTCGACAGCGCCGCGGCTGCGGCGGCAGCCGCCCTGGCGGCGACGCGGCAAAAGGCCGGCCGGCCGGTCGATGTGCGCGACACCCAGATTGCGGGAATTGCGCTGGCGCGGCGTGCCACGCTGGCGACGCGCAATGTACGGCACTTCCGTGATTTGAAGGTTCCAGTGGTCAATCCCTGGCAGGACTGAGCGGCGCGTTCATGTCCGAATCTATCGTCCGTCCCAGCCTGCGCTTCGTCTACAGCCACCCCGCGCATTTCATCGCCTTCGGCGGCGGCATCGGCCTGATTCACTTCGCTCCCGGCACCTTCGGCACATTGCTGGCGATCCCGCTGTTCCATGTGCTGCAGCCGCGACTGGATGCGTGGACCTTCCTGGCCGTGATCGTTGCGCTGTTCTGGCTCGGTGCCTGGGCCTGCGCGGTCACCGGCCGCGCGCTGGGTGCGGCGGACCACGGCGGCATGGTGTGGGATGAAGTCGTGGCGTTTTTTCTGGTATTGTTTTTTGTGCCGCCAGGCGCTTACTGGCAGGCCTTTGCGTTTGTGGTGTTCCGGTTTTTTGACATCTTCAAGCCGCCGCCCATTCGTTACTATGACCGCACGCTGAAAAACGGTTTCGGCGTGATGTGGGATGACCTGATTGCCGCGGCGTATACGCTGCTGGTGCTTGCGGCTTTGTACGCTTGGCTGGATTAGGGTCTGCTAACCATTATTTCGTGAGATGCGTTGTGGCCAAAATCGTCAGAGGTAAGGCGCTTGCTGCGGCCCATATCGAGAATATGGGCAAGGCAAGCAACGCAGCCAGTGGCGATTTTGGCCACAACCCGGAGGGACGGGACGATTTGACCCCAGTGCGTTGTCGCGCCTTCGCTTGTTTGCCAAGGGGCAAACGGCACTCGACGCTCCTAGCCCTGAGGCCAAATCGTCGCCGTCGCACTCATGAAATAATGGTTAGCAGACCCTGGGAGAACTGACGATGCCGGACAAAAAGCTCATTGAACTGGCGGAGCAGGTGGGCGTGGCGCTGAAGGCGCAGGGCCTGATGCTGGCGACGGCGGAATCGTGCACGGGGGGCTGGGTGGCGCAGGCGGTGACGGCGGTGCCCGGCAGTTCGCAGTGGTTCGAGCGCGGCTTCGTGACTTATACCTATATCTCCAAACGCGAAATGCTCGGCGTCAGCCAGCAGACACTGGGCACGCATGGCGCAGTATCGGAGCAGACGGTGCGCGAAATGGTGACCGGCGCGCTGGCCAACAGTCATGCGCAGATTGCAGTGGCGGTGAGTGGCACGGCGGGCCCCTCGGGCGGTACCGCAGAGAAGCCGGTGGGCACGGTATGTTTTGCCTGGGGCGTCAAAAACGGCGAGCCGAAAAGTGCGACGCGGCACTTCCCGGGCGACCGTGAAGCGGTGCGCCGGGGATCGACAGAATTTGCACTGAATGGGGTGCTCGGTTTACTGCCTGCAGTGTTGAAATAGATTATAAGTATTTGTTTTTATTGATAATTTAATTATTTATCTGGTGATTTACACACTACTGTATAAATACCCAGCATTTTCTGAAAATTTATGTATAATGCGGCCATCACCTGAGCAAAAAGCATCACCACTAAGTGCTGTTCCGACTGAACTGCACGACTGAACCGGAAAAAGAACTGAGAGGGCATCATGGACGAAAACAAAAGCAAGGCACTCGCGGCGGCACTGTCGCAAATCGAAAAACAATTCGGCAAAGGCTCGGTCATGCGTATGGGCGAAGCCGACATCGCGCGGGACATTCAGGCGGTATCGACGGGTTCGCTGGGCCTTGACATCGGTCTGGGCATCGGCGGCCTGCCGCGCGGCCGGGTGGTTGAAATCTACGGCCCGGAATCCTCGGGCAAAACCACGCTGACGCTGTCGGTGATCGCACAAATGCAGAAACTCGGTGGTTCGGCCGCGTTCATCGACGCCGAACATGCGCTGGATCCCCAATATGCCGGCAAGCTGGGCGTCAAGGTCGATGAACTGATCATCTCCCAGCCGGACAACGGCGAGCAGGCACTGGAAATCGCCGACATGCTGGTGCGTTCGGGCTCGGTTGACGTGGTGGTGATCGACTCGGTGGCGGCACTGGTGCCGCGCGCCGAGATCGAAGGCGAAATGGGCGAGCCGCAGATGGGCCTGCAGGCGCGGCTGATGTCGCAGGCGCTCCGGAAGCTCACCGCCAACATCAAACGTTCCAACACGCTGGTGATTTTCATCAACCAGATCCGCATGAAAATCGGCGTGATGTTCGGCAATCCCGAAACCACCACCGGCGGCAATGCGCTGAAGTTCTACGCCTCGGTGCGTATCGACATCCGTCGCATCGGTTCGATCAAGAAGGGCGAGGAGGTCATCGGTTCCGAGACCCGCGCCAAGATCGTCAAGAACAAGGTGGCGCCGCCGTTCCGCCAGGCTGAATTCGACATTCTCTACGGCGAAGGCATTTCGCGCGAAGGCGAGATCATCGAACTCGGCGTGATCCACAACATCATTGAAAAATCCGGCGCCTGGTATTCCTACGGCAAGGATCGCATCGGTCAGGGCAAGGACAACACCCGCGAATACCTGAAGGAAAATCCGAAAATGGCCAACGAAATCGAAGCGCGGATCCGTGCTGCGGTCGGTGTTTCCGGTGGCCCGGCGGTGACCGGTGAAGTCAAGAAGCCGCCGCTGGAAGTTGTTGAGTCGGATCCGGTCGCGCGGAAAAAAGCGTCCGGGCAGTAGGCGATCTGATTTCTGTTATCAACCAAAGCGAACTCATTTCAGAAACGCGCCGAGCGCAGACATGACGCGAAGCACGCGAGGCTCCGACGAGACATTACCGAAAGGTAAGGCGAGGAGGAACATAGCGGGCGACAAAGTCATGGCAAGCGCAGGCCGTTTATGAGATGAGTTCTAAAGAACCCAGTCTCAGGGCCCGTGCACTCAGGCACTTGGCGCGGCGCGAGTATACCCGTCACGAGTTGACGCTAAAGCTCGCGCCGCACGCTGAGTCAGAGGCGGAAATCGCGGAGGTCCTGGATGATTTCACGCAGCGCGGCTGGTTGTCGGAACAGCGCGCGGCAGAGCAGATGGTGCATGCGCGGCGCAGTCGTTACGGGATGGCACGCATCCGCCGCGATCTGCAGGTAAAAGGTGTAGCTGCTGAAGTGATCAATTCAACGGTCGCGGCACTGAAGGACGGTGAACTGGAAGCAGCGCGGGATGTGTGGCGCAGGAAATTCAAGGTGCTGCCGGCGGGTGCGGCGGAGCGTGCGAAACAGGCGCGGTTTTTACTGGGGCGTGGATTCAGCAGCGAAGTCATTACGAAGTTGCTCCGCGGTTTGGCAAAAGATGAGTAAGCATAAGCAGGAGATAAGAAGGAGAATGCGGTGATTAAAGAATTGTTTAAAAACAAAGACTTGCTGGTTTTCTGGACGGCAATGACCATCGCCGCCTGCGATCTGCTGTCGACCGGTTTTTTTGCAATCCAGGAAGTTATTGCGGCACCGGTGCCCGTCGTTTCTGTGGCCGCTTCGCAAACGGCTGAAGCAGACGCTGCGACACAGCGTTGGGCGGAACGTATGGCACGCCTCAGCGCACGCTGAGCGAGACCGCCGGACCGTAATGGTTCCGGCGCGGGCTGCTGCTTGCGGATGCAGCGGTAAAACTGGTTTAAAATCTGCGCCTTATCTGGTTTTCACCAGTCACCTTAACGGCGCATCCGCATGAAATCCGCAGAAATCCGCGACAAATTCCTCCAGTACTTTGAATCCAAGGGCCACGCCATCGTGGCCTCCAGCCCGCTGGTTCCCGGCAATGACCCGACGCTGCTGTTTACCAACTCCGGCATGGTGCAGTTCAAGGATGTGTTCCTCGGCCAGGAAACCCGTTCCTACAAGCGGGCGACAACGTCTCAGCGCAGCCTGCGCGCGGGAGGCAAACACAACGACCTCGAAAATGTCGGTTACACCGCCCGCCATCACACGTTTTTTGAAATGCTGGGTAATTTCTCTTTCGGTGATTATTTCAAGAAGGACGCCATCCATTACGCCTGGGAGCTGCTGACCGCGGTCTACAAATTGCCCAAGGACAAACTCTGGGTGACGGTCTACCAGACCGATGACGAGGCCTACGACATCTGGTCCAGGGATATTGGCGTGCCGAAAGAGCGCATCGTGCGCATCGGTGACAAGCCGGGTGGCGGTTCGGACAATTTCTGGCAGATGGCCGACACGGGCCCCTGTGGTCCCTGCAGCGAAATTTTTTATGACCACGGTGACGATGTTGAAGGCGGCCCGCCCGGCTCCAAGGATGCCGACGGCGATCGTTACATCGAAATCTGGAACCTGGTGTTCATGCAGTTCGACCGTCAAAAAAGCGGCCAAAAAAACGGCGACGACTATGTGCTGAATCCGCTGCCCAAACCGTCGGTCGATACCGGCATGGGCCTGGAGCGTATTGCCGCGGTGCTGCAGGGTGTGCATTCCAACTACGACATCGACCTGTTCCAGGTGCTGATCAAGGCGGCCGCCCGCGAAACCGGCACCAAAGACCTGAACAACAATTCGCTGAAGGTGATTGCCGACCATATCCGTGCCTGTGCCTTCCTGATTGTCGACGGCGTGATCCCCGGCAACGAGGGGCGCGGTTACGTGCTGCGCCGGATCATCCGCCGCGCGATTCGCCACGGATACAAGCTGGGCCAGACCAAGCCGTTTTTTCACAAGGTCGTGGCCGACCTGGCCAAGGTGATGGGCGCGGCCTATCCTGAACTGGTCAAGGTGCAGGACCGGGTGATGCAGGTGCTGAAGCAGGAAGAAGAGCGTTTTGCCGAAACCCTGGAAAACGGCATGAAGGTGCTGGAAGGCGCGTTGACCCGAGAAGACAAGATGCTCGACGGTGAAACCGTGTTCCAGCTCTACGACACCTATGGTTTCCCGGTCGACCTGACCGCGGACATCGCGCGCGAACGCAATGTGCGCGTGGATTACGCCGGTTTCGAAGCGGCGATGGACCAGCAGCGCGAACGCGCGCGTGCCGCATCCAAATTCCAGATGGGTGCTTCGGTTGATTACCAGGGCGCCAAGACCGAATTCCATGGTTACGACACGCTGGCTCTGGATGATGCCGAAGTCATCGCGATCTACCGCGATGGCAGCGCGGTGCCGTCGATCGCGGCGGGCGAGGCCGCAGTGGTGGTGCTCGACCGTACGCCGTTTTACGCCGAATCCGGCGGCCAGGCTGGTGATGCCGGTGAACTGGTGGCCGACGGCGGCACTTTTGCGGTTGCCGACACGCTGAAAATCCAGGCTGATGTATTCGGCCATCACGGCAAACTCGAAACCGGTGCTTTGGCGGTCGGTGACAGGCTGGCGGCGCGGGTGGATGCGGTGCGCCGCGCGCGCACCATGCGCAATCATTCGGCGACCCACCTGATGCACAAGGCGCTGCGCGAAGTGCTGGGCCCGCATGTGCAGCAAAAGGGTTCACTGGTCGATGCCGACAAGACGCGTTTCGATTTTTCGCATAATGAACCGATGACCGAAGCCCAGCTGCGGCAGGTCGAGGGCATGGTCAATGCGGAGATTCTCGCCAATGCATCGACGGCAGCGCGCATCATGAAATTCGATGATGCGGTGAAACACGGGGCGATGGCGCTGTTCGGTGAGAAATACGGTGATGAAGTGCGTGTACTCGACATCGGCAGTTCGCGCGAGCTCTGCGGCGGCACCCATGTCAAACGCACCGGCGACATCGGTTTCTTCAAACTGGTGTCCGAAGGCGGTGTGGCTGCCGGCATCCGTCGTATCGAAGCAACCACCGGGGACCGCGCGCTGGCTTATGTGCAGACTCAGGAACAGAAACTCCTGGGTGCCGCGGCCGCGCTGCGCACCTCGCCGCAGGAAGTCGGGCAGAAAATCACCCAGATCATCGACAACGTGCGCAACCTGGAAAAGGAACTCGCGCGCCTGAAATCAAAGCTGGCTTCGAACCAGGGTGACGATCTCGCGACACAGGCCATTGATGTAAAGGGTAAGGATGGGACTGTGATTCGAGTGCTGGCCGCAGCCATGGACGGCGCCGATTCCAAGGCGCTGCGCGAAGCCATGGACAAACTGAAGGACAAGCTGAAAAGCGCGGCCATCGTGCTGGCGGCGGTGGAGGGCGGCAAAGTGACACTGATCGCCGGCGTGACCGCTGACCTCACCGCCAGGGTCAAAGCTGGCGAACTGGTCAACCACGTCGCGCAGCAGGTCGGCGGCAAGGGCGGCGGCCGGGCCGACATGGCGCAGGCCGGTGGTACCGATGCTACAAAACTGCCGGAAGCGCTGGCCTCGGTGCAGGCCTGGGTCGGGCAGAAACTTTAGCCCTCAAGAAACGCGACCGTACCCGGCCATGATTTCATGAGCATTGCTGCGGCAATGCCAGCCGCTTGCGCTGTTTGCACCTGCAGCGCTGGCCCAGAGTGCCTGTTCGGGATTGGCCGCTGTGTGATGCCCGGCGACAAGGATTACAACCGCGGCACCTTGACTCCCGCGAAGCGCTGAACGGCGCTTGCAGACATCTTTCACGGCATCCTCAAGTTGGTAGTGTCCGCATGTTGATACCGGCTGCCTGTTTGTACTGCTGGTAAGGCATATACCTTTCCCTGCTTTCGGGTTTTCCAGTAGTCTGGGTGCATGAGTATTCGCGTCCGATTGTTGCTGCTGATCATGTTCGCAACGCTGATTCCCGCGCTGGTGAGCGTGTTCCATTTCGTCGAACGTCGTGATGCCGAAATTGCCGAAGCAGCGCACCGGCTGAGCGCCGAGGCCGGACGTGTGGCGCATGAACTGAAAGACATGGTGCGCGGCACTGCGCAATTGCATTACGGTTTGTCCAGGGCAAGGGATTTTGACCGGCCGGACAAGGCCGCCTGTTCCATCTTTCTGAATGATGTGCTGAAGGAACATCCGCAATACACGGGGATACTGACGATCCTGCCGGACGGCAATCTGTTTTGTGATTCGCTGCGCACCGGCCGCAAGCTGAATCTCACCGACCGCCGCTATTTCCAGGCGGTGATGAAGCCGGATGCCCCGCCACTGGCAGTTGAACCCGTATTCGGTAGGCTGACCGGCATTGCGGTCATGCAGGTGGCCTATGCAGTGCGGAATGAAACCGGTGAGCCGCGGTTTGTGTTGCTGGCTTCGCTGAACCTCGAGGAATTCATGCGGTCCCGCGCAAAAACCCTGCCGTTCAACGGCGCGGTGATTGCCTTGATGGACAGCCAAGGCATGATCCTGTCGTGGAACCCCGAGGGCGGGAAATTACCCGGCTCCTCCATCGCGGACACGCCACTGGCGCGTTTTGCGCTGAACGGCCGCGGCGAGAATGTGCAACAGGACATCACCTTTGGCGGAGTGTCGCGGATCTGGGCTGTCAGCGATTTGCCGGAATTCCCGGAAGCCGGCCTGCGTGTCCTGGTCGGGGTTGCCCGTACGGACTTGCTCACGGTGGCGAACCGCAACCTAAAGCAGTCGCTGACTGCGCTGGCGGTCGTACTGTTACTGGTGGTTGTTGGTGCCTGGGCATTGTCCGAGATGGGCATCCGTCGGCAGATTGCACGCATCAATGCAGCGGTCACTCGCTTCAGCGGTGGCGATTTCAGCGCGCGCATCGGTCAGCCTTATCCGCGCGGCGAAATCGGCGGGCTGATGGCCGCCCTGGACCACGATTTCGGCCTGATCCAGGAGCAGCGCGAGGTGATCGAGCAACTCAATACCGATCTTGAGCGCCGCGTGACGGAGCGCACCGCGCAGCTGGCGGCCACCAACAGGGAACTGGAATCGTTTGCCTATTCGGTGTCACATGATCTGCGCATGCCGCTGCGCCATATCGACGGTTATATCGAATTGCTGGCCGGCGAGAGCCAGGGGCGGCTGACTGGCGAGGCGCAGCGTTATCTGCAGGTGGTGACCGATGCCAGCCGGAAAATGGGGCAGCTCATCGATGATCTGCTGGCGTTTTCACGCATGGGACGGGTCGAGCTGATTGAAAGCAGTGTTGCGCTCGACGCATTGGTCGAGGAAACCATCCAGGCCATGGCGCCGGATACAGGGCAGCGCAACATCGCCTGGACCGTACAAGCGCTGCCGGTCGTTCGTGGTGATCCGGTGATGCTGAGGCAGGTGTTTGCCAACCTGCTGGGGAATGCGGTGAAATATACCCGCCCCCGGGATCCGGCACGGATTGAAATCGGCAGCCTGGGTGAGGAAGAAGGGCGGTTGATCCTGTTTGTGCGCGACAACGGTGTCGGATTTGAAATGAAATACGCAGATAAACTTTTTGGTGTGTTCCAACGCATGCACCGGGCAGACCAGTTCGAGGGCACGGGCATTGGCCTCGCCAATGTCCGGCGCATCATCGCGCGGCACGGTGGCCGGACCTGGGCGGAAGCGACGCTGGAGCGTGGTGCCACGTTTTATTTCACGCTGCGGGCGGCGTAACCGCGGCCACGGCAAACGTGATCGAGGAGAAAACCATCAATACCCTGGCCCGTATACTGCTCGTTGAAGATGATGCCCATGACGCCGAACTCACGCTGAAGGCGCTGTCGCACATGGCCAATGAGGTGCTGCATTTGCGGGATGGCGCCGAGGCGCTGGACTATCTGTACCGTCGCGGTGAATTTGCCGGTCGGCCGGATGGCAGCCCGGCTGTTGTGCTGCTGGATCTTAAAATGCCCCGCGTCGACGGGCTGGAAGTGCTGCGGCAGCTGAAAGGGGACCCGTTGCTGAAAAAGATCCCGGTGGTGGTGATGACGTCCTCGCGCGAAGACCAGGATTTGCGCAACTGTTATGACCTGAACATCAATGCGTATGTGGTCAAGCCGGTGAAGTTCCAGGCCTTTGTCGAGGCGGTGAGACAGGTCGGCGCATTCTGGGCGGTGCTGAACGAGCTGCCGCCTGGCAATCCCTTCAGGCGCGACGGGCGTGGTGAATAATCGTTTTCAGGCGGCCGGTCCGGGGGATTCCTGAAAAGCACGGCAATCGTTCAGAAGGGCAGTGTTGCGCCCGGTTTGACGGCGAGCAACACCCGCCGGAAGTCCGCCTGGATGCGCTGCAGCGCCGCTTCGTTGTCGGCTTCGAAGCGCAGCACGATGATCGGTGTCGTGTTTGAGGGTCGTGCCAGACCGAAACCGTCGGCGTATTCCACGCGCAGGCCGTCGATGGTGATGATTTCCTGCGCGCCGGTGAACTTTGCGGTTTTCTGCAGATTATCCATCAGGCTGTAGTTTTCACCCTCGTTCAGCTGCCATTGCAGCTCCGGCGTGTTGATCGCATCCGGCAGCGCTTCAAGGATGGCGCAGGGGTCGGCGCTGCGGCTGAGGATTTCCAGCAGACGTGCGCCGGCATACATGCCGTCGTCAAAACCGTACCAGCGCTCCCTGAAAAAAATGTGCCCGCTCATTTCACCGGCCAGTGGCGCGCCGCTTTCCTTGAGCTTTTTCTTGATGAAGGAATGCCCTGTTTTCCACAGCAGTGGTTTGCCGCCGTGTTCGCGGATCCAGCTGAACAGGTGGCGGGTGCATTTGACGTCGAAAATGATTTCGGCACCAGGCTCACGCGACAAGACGTCGGCGGCAAACAGCATCAGCTGGCGGTCGGGATAAATGATTTTTCCCGACTTGGTGACCACGCCCAGCCGGTCACCGTCGCCGTCGAAGGCCAGTCCGATTTCGGCATCGCCCGCCCGTAATGCTGCAATCAGGTCCTGCAGGTTTTTCGGCTGCGACGGATCGGGGTGGTGGTTGGGGAAGGTGCCATCGACCTCGCAATACAGTTCTTCCACCGTGCAGCCCAGCCGGCGATAGAGTTCCGGCGCAGTGGCGCCGGCGATGCCATTGCCGCAATCGATGGCGATGCGCATGGGCCGGGCGAGTTTGATTGAACCGGTAATGCGCGAACCGGTGATGCGTTCAAGGTAGGCGGCGCGGATGTCATGGCTGCGGTAGCTGCCGGCGCCGTTGCTGAGGTTGTTGTCGAGCAGCCGCTGGCGCAGGGCCTGTATGGCGTCGCCGGCCAGGGTGTCGCCGGCGAGCATCATTTTCAGGCCGTTGTATTGCGGCGGGTTGTGCGAGCCGGTCACCATCACCCCGGACAGGGTGTCGAGTTCGTGTGCGGCGAAATACAGCATCGGTGTTGCGACCTGGCCGACGTCGATGACATCAATGCCGCTGGCCTGAAGGCCGCGCGCCAGAGCCGCGGCGAGTTCGGGACCGGAGAGACGGCCATCGCGGCCGATGACCACGGCATGGCGGCCGCGTGCCAGCGCTTCGGCGCCGATGGCGCGACCGATGGCTTCGGTGCCGGCGACGGTCAGGGTGTCGCCGACGATGCCGCGGATGTCATAAGCCTTGAAGATGGCCGCTGGTGGTGCCTCGGGTTTTTTCATTAATTTTCAATAAAAACAATTAGTTATATATCAAGTTATACATCAGTTTGCGGACATGAAGTCGATCACGGCCTGCGCCGGCCAGCCCAGTGTGCCGGGAAAGGCGCCGGTGATGAATCCGACATGGCCGCCCGTTTTCGTGAATGTCGCCGTTACCCTGGCCGATATTTCCTGCGGCCGCGGCAACGCAGCCGCAGGCAGAAAGGGATCATTACACGCATTCAGCAGCAATGTCGGTACGGCAATACGCGAAAGCCAGGGTTTGCTGCTGGCGCGTGTCCAGTAATCATCCACTCCGGCAAAGCCGTGCAGCGGCGCGGTGACCAGGTCATCGAATTCGCGCAGCGTACGGGCCGCGCGTACGCGCACTGCATCGAACAGGCGGGGATGCATCCGCAGTTTCAACAGGGATTTCTTTTTCATGGTAACCAGGAAGTGTCTGGTATAAACCATGTTGAAGCCCTGCTCCAGCGCGGTACCTGCGGCATGCAGATCCAGCGGTGCTGACATGGCGGCGGCGCTGCGCAGTATTGCGGTTGCGGCGCCCTCCTGTTCACCCAGCCATTTCAACAGGGCATTGCCGCCGAGCGAGACACCGGCAGCATGCAGCGGTGCGCCTTCCAGCTGCTGTTTCAGGCGGCGCAGGATCCAGTCGATTTCAGCGCTGTCTCCGGAATGGTAGGCGCGCGGCAGGCGGTTCAGTTCGCCGCTGCAACCGCGGAAATGCACGACCACCCCGCGCCAGCCACCAGCGACAGCGGCGTGCATCAGCGCGCGGGCGTAGTGGCTGTTGGAACTGCCCTCCAATCCGTGAAACAACACCAGCAGCGGTCGCGCACCATCCTCAATCCTCAATCCTGAATCCTGGTTTTGAGTCCAGTCGAGATCAATAAAATCACCATCCGGCGTATCCCAGCGCTGGCGCTGGTAGTCGACGGCGGGGCGGCGCGCCAGCAGTGCCGGATACAGCGTCTGCAGATTGCCGCCGGGCAGCCAGAGTGGTGTTCGGTATGCGGATTGCGATATTGCCATGGGCGAATAGTACGCGGTTTAAGTGACGGTTTACGCCGTATCTGCGACCGTGCCACAATCGCGAAAAAGCGTAATCCGTACCGCTAACCATGACAGGGAGACAAAACCATGAATGATCCCGTGACGCAGGGCACGAGCAACGACGATCGCAACCTGGCCATGCTCGCCCATCTGCTGGGCATCGTATCCGGCTTCGTCGGCGCGTTGATCATCTGGCTGATCAAAAAAGACCAGTCGGCTTTCATCGACGAGCAGGGCAAGGAGGCGCTGAATTTCCAGATCACCATGCTGATCGCATTTGTGGTTGCCGGGATCCTGATGGTGATCCTGATCGGCGCGCTGCTGATGCCCTTGCTGCTGATCGCCAACCTGGTGTTCTGCATACTCGCCGCTGTCGCCGTATCCAAGGGCGAGCATTACAAATACCCGTTTGCGATCCGCTTGTTGAAATAAAGTAAGCCGGCACAAAAAGCGCGGACACAAAAAGCGCAGACACAAAAAGCGCAGGTACAAAAAAAGGCCCCGCGGGGCCTTTTTTTGTTGCTGCTGACTGTTCAGTCTCCGCTTTTAATCCCGGTACGACGGATCGGTACGGTCGAGTTTGCGCAGCATGGCCGGCCATTCGAGCAGGCCGAAACGGCGGCGTACGCCGGGCAGCATCAGGTTATTGGTGTACTGGGTGACTTCCTGCGGCGGCAATTGCAGTTCGGTGTTGCAGGACAATGCCATCACCTGGAGCTGGCAGGCGCGCTCCAGCCGGTACATGTTGTTGAAACATTCGGCGATGGTGGCGCCGGTGGTCAGCAGGCCGTGGTTGCGCAGTACCATCGCTTCGCGGTTGCCGAGGTTCTGCACCAGACGTTCACGTTCTTCGAGGCGCAGGGCGACACCTTCATAGTCGTGGTAGGCGATGTCGAGGAAGCGCATCGAAGATTGCGCGATCGGCATGATGCCGCATTTCATCGCGGACACCGCCATGCCGGCGAGGGTGTGGGTGTGGATGATGCAATCCACGTCGTGGCGCGCGGCATGTACGGCGCTGTGGATCACGAAGCCGGCTTCGTTTACGCCGTATTCGGTGGCGTTGAACAGCACATTGCCTTCAAGGTCGATTTTCAGCATCGACGAGGCGGTCATTTCCTCGTAGAGCATGCCGTACGGGTTGATCAGGAACTCATTGTGACTGCCCGGTACGCGCACGGAAATGTGGTTGGCGACCATTTCCACCATGCCGAATTCCGCCATCAGGCGATAACAGGCGGCGAGATTGACGCGGGCTTCCCATTCTTCCTTGCTGACCTGGTCGCGAACCGGTTTGTTGACCTTGATTGCGGGGGCATTCATGACGGACTCCTTCTGGGGATCGTGCGCTGGATTCTACGCCCGGACCTGCCGGGCGCAAGGGTGGTGTCTCACAGTCTGGAACATGCGGATTGGGACGTGCTTTATTTTCAGGTTTTCGCGTACAGGCCGGCACTGCCGCCGGCGAGTTTGCCGAAAACCGCCCCTGAGGTCAGTCCGGTGCCGCCGGGGTAGTTGTGATAAAAAAGCCCGCCAACCATTTCACCGGCGGCATACAGGCCGGCGATCGGTTTGCCGGCGGTGTCCTCGACGTTGCCTTCATTGTTGACCTTGACGCCGCCGAAGGTGAAGGTGACACCGCAGGTCACCGCGTAGGCCTCGAACGGCGGCTGGTCGATGGTCAATGCCCAGTTCGATTTGTTGATTTTGAGGCCTTCGGTGCGGCGGCCGTCCTTGACCGTCAGGTTGAACGGCACTTCGGTGCGCACCGCCTTGTTGTAGGCCCTGATCTCGCGCAGGCAGGCCTCGGCGTTGACGCCTTCCAGTTTTTTCACCAGTTCTTCCAGCGTGTCGGCGCGCACCTTGGTGACCTGCCTGATGCGGTACTCGTCGCGCAGCAGCGGGATTGATTGCGCGTCAAAAACCTGCCAAGCGAACATGCCCGGCTGGTTCAGCACCACGGCGCCGTATTTGGCGTAGGTGTAGTTGCGGATGTCCGCACCTTCGTCGACAAAACGTTCGCCGTTGGCATTGATCATGATGCCGATCGGGTAGCTGTGTTTCTGGAAGTTGTCGCCGACCGCGAGGTCGCCGAAGGCCGGCGCATTCATGTCCCAGCCCACGGCATGACAGCCCGACCAGTGGCCGTAAGGCAGCGCGCCGGCTTCGAGTGCCATGCGGATACCGGCTCCCGTGTTGAAGCGGGTGCCGCGCACCTTGGCCAGGTCCCAGCCCGCACCGAGGTAGCGTGTGCGCATCTCGGCATTGGATTCAAAACCGCCGCAGGCCAGCACCACGGCCTTGCACGTGATCTCGACATTTTTGCCCTGGTGTTTTGCTTTGACACCCATGACCTTGCCGTCGTCGTCCAGCATCAGGCCGGTGGCCGGGGTTTCGTAATAAATCTTGATGCCTTCGCGTTCGCAGGCCTTGTGTTCGTTGTCGACCAGGCCCGGACCGCCGCCCCAGGTTTCCGCGGCGAGGCCGCCGAAAAATTTGAACTTGCCGTCGATTTTCATCGCCTGGCGGCCGAAGCTGGCCTGGAACTTGACGCCTTTTTTGCGCATCCACGTCAGCGTTTCGAGACTGCGTGAGACGAGGATTTCGCAGAGATCGGGATCAGTGCGGTACTGGGTGATGCGGCCCATGTCGTCGTAGAACTGATCGGCGGTATAGGTGCCGAAGTCGGTGTTTTTGATTTCATCGTCCGTCAGGTCGGGAACGATCTGCTTGAGATCGTCGGCGCCGTTGAACTGCACACGCATCGCACCTGCGGTGTAACGGCTGTTGCCGCCGCATTCTTCGATCGGTGCTGCTTCCAGCATGATTACCTGGCCGCCGCTTTCACGCGCGGCCAGCGCTGCACAGGCCGCGGCGTTGCCGGCACCGACGACGATGACATCAGGATTTCCAAATAAGGTTTTGCTCATGAAGGATCTCTAAAATATATAATAAAAACAAATACTTAAGTGTTATCTGTCAATGCCGGCGGGGCGCGAGTCGTCGCCCGACAGCAGCGAATAATTCACCGCGCGGCCCACACCCTGGCGGAAACCTTCGAGCCGCAGCACCTGGCCCGGCGCGATGTTGGCGAGGTTCACGTCGCGGCCGAAGTCGCGCAGCATCTGCACATGCTGCTGCGGAAAACGATAAGGGTCTGCTTCGATCACGACATGATCAAACCAGTCCTGAGTCGACAGCGCTTTGATGCTCGCGGGTGCATCCTTGGCCAGCAGGTCCATCTCGCATTGTTCGACAGTGACGTGGTGGATGCCCTGTGCGGCGACCGAACGCACGATGCCTTCAAGGTAATCGAGGCTCAGCGGGTCTTCGGGATTTTTGCGGCCGAATTCATAGACGATCTTGATGCCCGCCTTCTGGAAACGGTCGATCATGCGGGTGCGTTCTTCTTCCGACAGCGTCACGTAGTTCTCGGAAATCTCCAGACCCGGGATGGCGAGGCGTTTCAAGAGCGCGATCAGTCCGTCGATTTCGTTGCGGTGCCAGGCGTATTCAAAGAGGATGCCGCCGGCAAAGGGCATCACGCCGGCGTCGAGATAGAGTCTGGTTGTACGTTTAACCACATCGCCGGGGATCAGCAGCGCGTTCATGGCGTAGATCTTGGCGTAGTCGATGTAGTTCGCGGCAACGTCGAGCAGGTCGGCAATGTCGCGTTCGCCGCCGGACCAGCCGAAGGTATCGGGGCCGAAGTCGATCATCGAGGTAATGCCGCGGCGGCGCGGCTTGGGGCTGCGCTGCGGCAGCGCAAGTTCAGTGACAGGTTTCGTGTCAGCCATGGTTTTCAGTTGTGGTTGTGCGGGGGTGTGTGCGACTGCCCGCCATGAAACGACGTCCACTAAACGGACTGATTCAGTATAACGAATGCTTGCCCCGATGACGCCGCCAAATCCGCTATACGGACAGGAATTGCGGCTGTGGCTGCAGCGCGCAGCGTACGGAATCAGTGCAGTGTTTTGGTCGCAGGCCCGGTGTCGGCTTCCTGCCTCACCGAGGCTGGCGCCGCGGCGGCGTGGTGCGCCACCATGCGCCAGCCGCGCTCGGTGCGCTGATAGATGTTGGTGGCGATCATTGGTTGCTGCGCGCGCGACTGGCCGGCGACGGAGATGTGTTCGTAAACGCTGTGTACGGCGAGCATCATGGTATGGATCAGCTGCTGGTCACGCAGGCTGAAGCGCAGGTCCTGACCGCCGGCGAAAAGCCGCCGCCATGATTCACGAATGCGTTCGACGCCGGACACTCGCGCGCCGCCGGGATGCACGCAGTAACTGTCGTCATCATCCGACCAGACTTCCATCATCGCGTCGAGGTCGCGTTTGACAAAGGCGTCGTAAAAGGCCGCCTCGGCGTCCTGCGGCGTCGCGAACATGGATTTTTTCACGGCAGCTCCCTAGGGCCTGTTAACCATTATTTCATGAGTGCGACGGCGACGATTTGGCCTCAGGGCTAGGAGCGTCGAGTGCCGTTTGCCCCTTGGCAAACAAGCGAAGGCGCGACAACGCACTGGGGCCAAATCGTCCCGTCCCTCCGGGTTGAGGCCAAAATCGCCACTGGCTGCGTTGTTTGCCTTGCTCATATTCTCGATATGAGCTGCGGCAAACGCCTTGCCACTGACGATTTTGGCCACAACGCATCTCATGAAATAATGGTTAACAGGCCCTGTGCGCTTTACAGCCTGCGCGGATCAGGTGCAGATTCTAGCAAAATCGATTGCGGCGAAAACGCGCTCCGGCGACAGGTCGTTCAGGCATTTGAAATGGCCCAGCGGGCACTCGCGTTTGAAGCAGGGGCTGCATTCAATGTCCAGCTTGAGGATGCGCGCATCGGGGCTGAGGGGCGGCGTGAACTGCGGCGAGCTGGAACCATAGAGCGCGATCACCGGACGGCCGACGGCGGCTGCAATGTGCATCAGTCCGGAGTCGTTGGTCACCACCAGCCGTGCCGCGGCGAGCAGGTCGGTGGCTTCGGCAATGTCGGTTTTACCGCAGAGGTTGACGCAGGCGCCGGCGCTGCCCTGCGCGATGGTTTCGGCAACGGCATGATCTTTTGGCGATCCGACCAGCCACACCACGCAGCCGCGCGCCGCGAGCATCCGTGCGAGGGCTGCGAAATGGGCTTCGGGCCAGCGTTTGGCCGGCCCGTACTCGGCGCCCGGACAGAATGCGATCACCGGTTTGTCCTTGTTTTTGTCGGTATTGAGTCCGAGTCGCGCCAGCAGCTGTTGTTGTTGTGCCGCCGTTGATTGCAGCGCCGGCAGCGGCAGCGGCAATGGCGAGGGCAGGGTTGTGCCGGCGGGCAGCGCCAGCGCGGCAAACCGCTGCACCATCTGCGGCAGCGCGACGGGATCGAGGCGGCGCAGGTCGTTGAGCAGGCCCCAGCGTGCTTCGCCGCGAAAACCAGTACGCAGCGGGATGCCGGCAAACCACGGGATCAGCGCTGATTTCCACGAGTTCGGCAGCACCAGTGCATGATCGTAATTGCGTTCGCGCAGTGTTTTGCCGAGCGCGCGGCGTTCGCCCAGCCTGAAGGCGCCGTGACCGAAGGGATTGCTGATGCCGTGGCGCACTTCGGGCATGCGTGCGAGCAGCGGCAGGGTCCACGGCGGGGCGAGGCAGTCGATCTGCGCGGCCGGATTCTGTTGTCGCAACAGTTTCAGCAGCGACTGCGAGATCACGGTATCGCCGACCCAGGACGGGCCGACGACGAGAATGCTGGTCATCGGCAATATACGCGGAACAGCAATGGCTGCCCCGCGTTCATCGCTTAATGATGACCGGTGCCCGCACCGCCTTTAAGCGTGTAGCGGGTTCCGCAGTAAGGACACAGCGCCTCGCCGGTGTTTTCGATCGGCAGGAACACCCGCGGGTGGGCATTCCACAGTTGCATTGCGGGTGTCGGGCAATGCAGCGGCAGGTCTGCGGCGGTGACTTCGATCTGACGTGACTTGTTATCGGTGGACGTATTCATGACGGTTTCAGGCGGCCACTGGCGAAAGCCAGTCGCGGTGCTCGGCGGCCCTGGCGTTGACGCACTCGAAGAATTTTTTCTGCAGGCGCGCAGTGATCGGGCCGCGTTTGCCGTCGCCGATCATCCGGCCGTCCAATTCGCGGATCGGCGTGACCTCGGCGGCGGTGCCGGTGAAAAAAGCCTCGTCGGCAATGTAGAGATCATCGCGGGTGATGCGTCGTGCGGCGACTTCGTAACCCATTTCCCGGGCCAGTGTGATGATGGCGTCGCGGGTGATGCCGATCAGCGAACTGGTCAGTTCCGGTTCGTAGAGTTTGCCGTTTTTGACCATGAACAGGTTTTCACCCGAACCTTCGGCGACAAAACCATCGACATCGAGCAGCAGGCCCTCGTCGTAGCCGTGTTCGGTGGCTTCGAGGTTGGCGAGGATCGAGTTGGCGTAGGTACCCGAATATTTGGCACGGCACATCGACACGTTGACGTGGTGGCGGGCGTGGGACGAGGTTTTGACGCGGATGCCTTTTTCCAGGGCCTCGTCGCCGAGGTAGGCGCCCCAGGGCCAGGCGGCGATGGCGACGTGCACGCTGGCACCCTTGGGTGACACGCCCATTTTTTCCGAACCGTAGAAGGCGATGGGCCGGATGTAGCAGGATTCCAGCTTGTTGACGCGCACGACCTCCTTCTGTGCCGCCATCAGCACTTCCCGGGTGTAAGGTATTTTCATCATGTAGATGTGTGCCGAATTGAACAGCCGCTCGGTGTGTTCCTGCAACCGGAAAATGGCGGTGCCGATGTCGGTGTTATAGGCCCTGACCCCTTCGAATACGGCAAGCCCGTAGTGGAGGGAGTGGGTCAGTACGTGGGTGGTTGCGTCGCGCCAGGGCACCAGTTTCCCGTCGTACCAGATTTGCCCGTCACGATCAGCCATGGACATGCCGAAGTTCTCCAGTTGCGTTCAATACTGCGGAACAGATTGTAAAAGCGGTTAATAAATTACACAGAAAAAATTACACAGAAACGCAGAATCCTGTGCGGGACCGGCGTATCCGGCGACCGCAATTGCGGTTGCACCGGCAACCCTGCCGGCAGCTATGCCGCACCTATGCCGCACATTTACCCGCGCTGCGACAAATATTTTAGCCGATTTGTCCGGTGCTGCCGATGCCGGCGCCGAAATTCCGTCCCCCGGTTCAGCGGTATCCTCAAGAATATCCAAGTAAATCCGGTTACCGGGTACAATAGCCGCTGGACAAAAAAGGGGAGGTTCCAGCCGGCATCCGGTTGGTTCCGATGGGGAGACTGAATGCTGGCAAACCTGCGTACGTGGCTCAATGGTTTGAGCGACCGCGTCATCACGGAGCAGGACAGCGAGCAGGAAAGGCTCAACAAGACGTTGTTGATCTTTTCCTGCGGGCTGATGGGCTTCGGATCGGTACTGTGGCTCGCGC
The DNA here is from genome assembly GCA_019744975.1 of Burkholderiales bacterium. Lineage (GTDB taxonomy): Bacteria > Pseudomonadota > Gammaproteobacteria > Burkholderiales > SG8-41. Next base: position 60,203 of record JAIETP010000003.1, on the reverse strand, counting down.
TGTACTGGGCGATGGGCATCAAGTTTTCCTCGACAGTGCCCCTGAGTTACCTCGCCGTCTCGGCAGTCTCCCTGGCCTACTACATCTACACGCTGAATTTTGCGGTGTTCCGCACCCTGCAGGTCAGCCTGTTCCTGTTCATGCCGTTCATCATGCAGTGGAGCATCGGCAGCTATGTCAGTTCCTCCGGCGTTGCGCTGTGGGCGCTGCTGGCACCGGTGGGGGTGATGATTTTCCAGGGCGCCCGGCAGTCGCTGCCGTGGTTTGCCGCGTACATCATCCTGACGGGGATTTCGGGGTTTTTCGACTACTGGCTGACCTTTGGCGTCGAGTCCGGCGTCACCATGCAGAGCATCGCGGTGTTTTTCACGCTGAATTTTGCCGCAATGTCGACGATCATGTACCTGCTGATCAGCTTTTTCGTGCGCGAGCGCGACAAGCTGGCTGCGGCGGTCAACGAGCAAAATCATTTGCTGCGCATCGAGCAGGAAAAATCGGAGTCCCTGCTGCTCAACATTCTGCCGGCGCCGATCGCACGGCGGCTGAAAGACCAGCATGGCATCATTGCCGACGGTTTTGCCGACGTGACCGTCATGTTCGCCGATATCATCGACTTTACCCGTCTCGCCGAGGAAGTGCCGCCGAAGGCGATGGTGGAACTGCTGAACGAGGTGTTTACGAAATTCGACGGGATGGCGGAATTTCACCGGCTGGAAAAAATCAAGACCATCGGCGATGCTTACATGGTGGCCGGCGGCCTGATCGAGCATGACGGCGTCGATTTTGCGGTCGATGCACGCGACTACACGGCCTCGATGCTGCGGCTCGCGCTGGACATGCGCAGATACATGGCCGAATTGTCGGAAAAGAAAGGCATTAGCCTTGGCATCCATATCGGCATCTGCTCCGGTCCTGTGGTCGCCGGGGTGATCGGCACCCGCAAGTTCATCTACGACCTGTGGGGCGACACCGTCAACACCGCAAGCCGGGTCACCGGCGAGGCGCGTTCCGGCGTGATATTCGTCGATTCGATGACCTACAAGCGGTCAAAGAACCAGTTCGAGTTTGAGGGGCCGGTGAGCATCACCGGCAAGGGCAAGGGCCAAATCGAGGTCTACAGCCTGATCAACCTGGCGTCGCATCTGCGTGAGGTTCCGGTCTAGCGGTCTGTTTAAAAGTGATGCGCGAGCGCGTGGGGAGCCCCCCAAGGGGACTTCCTTCGGGGCGCGTTGCGACCAAGCGCACACGCGTCCCGTCCCGAAGGGTTGTGGCCAAAATCGCCACTGGCTGCGTTACTTGCCTTGCTCATATTCTCGATATGAGCCGCAGCAAGTGCCTTGCCACTGACGATTTTGGCCACAACGCATCTCACGAAATAATGGTTAACAGGCCCTAAACGAGAGTCGATAAATCTTGTGCGTCAGCGAATAGCATGAAATTCAAAATTTCATCAAACTGTTAGCGGGACCTGCCTGCTGCAGGATCTGCAGGGTCTGCGTCCGCCGCCGCAGCATCCCCGAGCAGGGTTTTCCACAATGCACTGACTGCCGCAGCCGAAGCCGCCACCTGGCGCGGTTCCACGCGGGCATATCTTTCGCCGGCGAGCCGCAACTGGTGCTGCAGTTCGCGGAACTGCCGGTAAGCGGCGCGTACCGCCACGGCTTCGGCGTCGGTGATCAATCCCAGTCCGGCGGCGGTTTTGAGCAGCGCGAGGTTGCCGGCATTGGCGGTCAACGCAGCATGATGATGGGCGTGGCCCAGCACCAGGTACTGCACCATGAACTCGACATCAATGATGCCGCCCGGGTCATGTTTGATGTCGAACAGTTTGCTGGTGTTGGGGTGCGCCGCCAGCATTTTCCGGCGCATGCCGATGATTTCCCCGCGCAACGCGGGCAACTCGCGCGGTTTGCGCAGCATCGTGATGCGCAGCTCCTCGAAGGCATTGCTGATGGCGGCATCCCCCGCCACGCTGCGCGCCCGTGTCAGCGCCTGGTGTTCCCACAACCAGGCCTGTTGCAGCTGGTACTGGCGCATGCTGTCGAGCGGCGTCACCAGCAGGCCGCTGGCGCCGTCCGGACGCAGCCTGAGGTCGGTATCGTAGAGTACGCCGGCTGCGGTGATGCTGGTCAGCCAGTGGTTGATGCGTTGTGCAAGCCGGGCATAGTTTTCGGCGGCCCCGGGGGCGTCGTCGTCATACACGAACACGATGTCGAGGTCCGAGGCGTAACCCAGCTCCTTGCCGCCGAGTTTGCCGTAACCGACGATGGCAAAGAGCGGCTGTTCACGATGGTGCTGGCGCAGTCCCTGCCAGCACAGGCGCAACACCTCCTCCAGGATCACGCAGGCGAGGTCGGACAACTGGTCGCTCAGTGTTTCCAGCGGCAGCGTGCCGGCGAGGTCCTGGGCGATGCAGTTCAGGGTCTGCGTATTCTTGAAGTGGCGCAGCAGATCCATTTGCCGCTCGATGTCTCCCTCGGCCGAATCCAGGCCTGCCCGCAATTCGGCACGCAATACATTCCATTCGGGGGGCGCCAGGAGGGTGCGGGCGTCGAGCAACCCGTCGAGCAGGATCGGGTGCTGGGTGATGTATTGCGCAACCCAGGGGCTGGCGCTCATCAGGTCGGCAACACGTTCCAGCGCGTGCGGATATTCGTGCAGCAACGCGAGGTAGGCTTCGCGCCGGCTGATACTTTCGAACAGCGCGAGCAGGCGTTCCGCTGTGGCATCGGGATTGCCGCGCGAGGCGGCGGCGGCGATGGCCGCCGGCACCAGACGGTCGAGCCGGCGTTGGCTGGTTGCGGGCATTTGCCGGTAACGGCTGCCGTTGCGGAACAAGGCCAGTCGCCGGCACAACTCCGGGGCCTGCTTGTAACCCAGCCTCACCAGCTGTTCCAGCGCGGCGCCGTCGGCGCCGGGTTTCCGATCAATTTCTTCGGGTTGCTCCTGCCACAGCGCAGACAGTGGATGTCCGCCGCTTTCGGCTTCGCCAAAAATGGCCTCGAAATGCAGCGACACCGCCGCGCGGTGCTGTGCGAGCACGGCGAGAAAGCCGGACTCGTCCGGAAACCCCATGTACTCCGCAAGCTGTGCGCGCGTTTCGGCATCGGCCGGCAGCGCCTGCGTCTGCTGGTCGTCGCGGTATTGCAGACGGTGCTCGAGATTGCGCAGGAAGATGTAGGCCGCACGCAATTCGGCGACCGCGGCAGGCGCGATGAACTGGCGTTCACCCAGCGCCTGCAGTACCTGCAGTGTCGGTTGCTGCTGCAGGGGGCGTTCGTGCCCACCGCGGATCAGCTGGAAAACCTGGACGATGAATTCGATTTCACGGATGCCGCCGGGGCCGAGCTTGATGTCATCAAGCCGGTCGCGCCGGTTGACTTCATGCCGCACCTGGCTGTGCAGGCTGCGCATCGCGGCGAAGGCGCCGTAATCGAGATGCCGGCGGAAAACGAAAGGGCGCACCATCGCCAGCAATGCATCGGACTGGTCACCGGTCAGCACGCGGCCTTTGATCCAGGCATAACGTTCCCAGGCGCGGCCCTGGGTGATCAGGTAGTTTTCGAGCATGTCGAAACTCACCACCAGCGGGCCGCTGTCGCCATAGGGCCGCAAGCGCGTATCGACGCGGAACACAAAGCCGTCCTCGGTCCATTCATTGAGTGCGCCGATCAGCCGCCGCGTCAGGCGCGTGAAGAATTCGTGATTGCTGAGCGGTCGTTTGCCGTCGGTGTCGCCTTCTTCGGGATAGACCAGAATCAGGTCGATGTCGGAGGAGGCGTTGAGTTCGGCGCCGCCGAGTTTGCCCATGCCCACCACGTGTAATTGCTGCAATGCGCCGCTGGTTGCGCCGCGCGGTTCGCCGTGCGCGGTCGCGAGGTCGCCGTGCAGTTGCGCGACAGCCGTGCGGATGGCGATTTCGGCAAGCTGGGTCACGGTGCCGACGACCTCGTCGAGGTCCGCGATTCCGCCCAGGTCGCGCGTAATCAGCCGCGCCATGACCCGCTGCCGCAGGCGCCGCAGCGCGCGTCCCAGGGTGACATCGTCGGTGATTTCGGCGGCGACCAGTTCCGCCTGCATGTCTGCGGCGGTGAACGGTTGTGCCACTTCCGCTGTCGTTATTACTTCCGGTCGCGCAGACCGCAGACGCTGCAGATAGTGGCTGTAACGCGCGGCCCAGGCGAGGGCGTGGTCGGCGGTCATGGCCTGCGCCGCGTTATCTGATTTCATGGCCGGTTTGCATCAGTCGCGTTAGAATAGCTGCGATAGCTAAGCCTTTGTTTCATTTCCGCATTTTACATTTTTATTTTATATTTTTCAGGCAAAACATGGCTTTAGCTGCAGCGCGAAACTGGTTCCAGGGCTGTTCGTTGTGGGGCTATCGCGTGCTGACCTGGGGGGTCCTGATCTGCGGTTTCCTGTTTGCCGCGGCAATACTGGTGCTGCGTTACTGGATCCTGCCGGATATCGCGGTCTATCGAGATGACATCGCCCAGACGCTGAGTCGTGCGGTACAGCAGCGTGTCAGCATTGGCGGCATCAGTGCGAACTGGGATGGCTTGCGTCCGCAGCTCGCCTTGTCGCAGGTCGTTGTTCACGATGCCGAAGGGCGGCCTGCGCTGGAATTGCCGCGTGTTGATGCCACTTTGTCCTGGCGTTCGGCGGCGTTATTGCAGGTTAATTTTCACGCACTTGATATTCACCGGCCGGTATTGACGGTGCGTCGCGATACGCGCGGCGGCATTACCGTCGCCGGCATCGCCTTGAACCTTGACGAGCAGGGTACCGGTGGTTTCTCGCGCTGGCTGCTCAGCCAGCGCGATATCGAGATCCATGAGGCGCGCCTGCTCTGGAATGACGAGATGCGCGCGGCGCCGGTGCTCGAACTGGATCAGCTGCACTTGCGCATCATCAACAACGGTGATCGTCACCGCGTGGGTCTGCGTGCGGTGCCGCCTGCCGTACTGGCCTCACCACTCGACGTGCGCGGCGACTTGACGGGCGAGGATTTCCGGTCACTGGCGGAAGCGCTGACCGGACAGCTGTTTGTGCAGCTCGACCACGTCGATATTGCGGCATGGCGGCAGTGGATCGATTTCCCGGTGCATTTCCCGCATGGCACCGGTGCGTTGCGCGCCTGGCTCACGTTCAGCCGCAATGAACTGACCGGAGTCATCGCCGATACGCAACTGCAGAATGTCAAAACACGGTTGGGTGCCAGTCTGCCGGAACTGGACATGCGGGAACTCGGCGGGCGGTTTTCGTGGAAACGGGTGGCTGGCGGTTTCGAGCTTGCAACGCGCAAACTGACGTTCACCACCGGCGACCAGCTGACCCTGCCGCAGGTCGACCTCTCGCTGCGGCTGGGCGGGGCGGGCGCCGGGGGTTATACCCGCGGAGAATTCCAGGCCAACGCACTGGAACTGGCGCCTCTGGTGCAACTGGCCGACCGGCTGCCAATGGCGGCCGAACTGCGCAAATCGCTGGTGGCGCTGGCACCAACCGGCGGTGTTTATGACCTGGCGCTCAACTGGAACGGCAGCTGGCCGCAGTTGAAGACGTATTCGCTGCGGAGCCGCTTCAACGAGTTGTCGCTGCAGCAGTACGGCGCGTTGCCCGGATTTTCGGGATTCAGCGGCAATCTCGACGGCACGGAAAAGGGCGGCACGCTGCATGTCGCCACGCAGAAAGCGGCGCTTGATCTGCCGAAGCTGTTCCGCGAACGGCTGCAGTTTGACTCGCTGACCGGGCAACTGGCCTGGTCGCGGGTGGCCGGCGGCACCGAATTGCGCTTCAGCAATTTTGCCTATGCCAATGCCGACCTTGCCGGCACCTTGTTCGGCAGTTACCGGACCGCAGTCGACGGCCCGGGCACTGCCGATATCACCGGTCACCTGAGCCGCGGACTGGCGTCGCGGGTGACGGCCTATCTGCCGCTGACCGTGGCAAAAGGGTCGCGGGGCTGGCTGGACAAGGCATTCCTTGCCGGCAGTTCGAACGATGTCCGCTTCCGCCTCAAAGGCGATTTGCGTGAATTCCCGTTTGCCGACGAGCGCGGCGGCATTTTCGAGGTGGCGGCCAAAGTCAGCGGCGGTACGCTGCATTATGGCGACAGTTGGCCGGACATCAAGGGTATCGAGGGTGATTTCACATTCCGCGGCAAACGCCTTGAAATGAATGCGCGCCAGGCCATGATCGGCAATGCCCGTCTCAGCAAGGTGCGGGCGCAGATTCCTGACTTGTTGCATGAAAAGGAAATGCTGCTGATCAATGGCGAAGCTGATGGCGCGACCGCGGATTTTCTCGATTTCATCGCACGCAGTCCGGTGGACGCGATGATCGACCGGTTTACGGACGGCATGGGTGCGCAGGGACAGGGCCGACTGAGCCTGAAGCTGGCCCTGCCGCTGCAGGCCATCAATACCGGCAAGATCAGCGGCAGCTACCAGTTCATCAACAATCAATTGGTGGTGGCGCCGGGTCTGCCGGCGCTGGAGCAGGTCAACGGCCGGCTGGAGTTCAGCGAATCCACGGTGCGCGTACCCAATGCGACGGCCATGTTTCTCGGCGGACCGCTGAACATCACCGCAGGCAGTCAGCGTGATGCTGCGGTCAGCATCCAGTTCCGCGGCCGGGTCAACGCCGACGCCGCGCGGCGTGCCGGTGGTGTGGACTGGCTGCGCTACATGCGTGGATCAACCGACTGGCGCGGCTCCCTGACCATGCGCAACAAGCGCGTCGATCTGGTGGTCGATTCCACGCTGCAGGGACTGGCGGTCAATCTTCCCGCTCCGTTTACCAAGACTGCGGCGGAGGTGCTGCCGTTGCGGCTGGAGCGGCGTTATACCGGGCCGCAGCAGGAGCGGATTGCAATTGCCGTGGAGGGTCTGGTCAGCGCGGTGCTGCTTCGCCGCAGCGAAGCACAGGAAACCCGGCTCGAGCGCGGCACAGTGCGTTTCGGCGAAGGTACCGCCCCCGAACCTGATCGCGCAGGCATTGTGGTGTCTGGGGCCATCAAGAACTTGGATTTCAACGAATGGCTGGCGCTGACCGGAGAGTCGGGCGATGGTGGAGCGCTGAATCTGGCGGCGGTTGATCTGCGCATCGCCGAGATGCGGGTGTTTGAGCGCAGGTTTGCCGATCTCGCGATCAGGGCGACCTCGCCGGGGGGGACTTTGCAGGCCACGGTCCGCGGCCGGGACATCGACGGCACGCTGGGTTGGCGGGCCCAGGGCAAGGGGCGGTTGACGGCACGTTTGCGGCGTTTGAATCTGCCGGTCGCCGAGTCATCTGTAACTGCGCCGGCGGCGCAGGCCGCCGATACGCGTTCGCCGGAGTTGCCGGCGCTGGATGTCGTGGTTGATGAGCTCCTGCTGGCCGAGCGTTCACTGGGGCGGCTGGAACTGCAGGCCACGCCGCAGCAGCGCGACTGGCGCATCGAACGCCTGACACTGATCACGCCGGAGAGCCAGTTCAATGTGGACGGCGTGTGGCAGAACTGGCTGACGCAGCCACGGGTCCAGGCCAATGTGCAGCTCCTGGTCAACGATGTTGGTCGTTTGCTGACGCGGCTGGGTTATCCCGAGGGGGTGCGGCGCGGTACGGCAAAAATCGAAGGCAACCTGGCCTGGGCAGGCAGCCCGCAGCGCCTGGATTATCCGACGCTGACCGGCAATTTTGTGCTGGATGCGGCGAAAGGGCAGTTTTTGAAACTGGATCCGGGCATCGGCAAGCTGCTGGGCATTCTCAGCCTGCAGTCGCTGCCGCGGCGAATCACACTCGATTTCCGCGATATTTTCAGCGAAGGTCTGGCGTTTGATGAAATCGTCGGCGCCGTCAAGGTGGTGCAGGGCGTGGCCAGCACGGACAACCTGCGCATGACGGGGCCGGCGGCGCGCATCAACATGAGCGGGCAGGTCGATCTTGCGCGGGAGACCCAGAAGCTGCGTGTGAAGGTGAGCCCGCAGTTGTCCGACACATTCTCGGTGGCCGGCGCGCTGATCGGCGGTCCGATCGCCGGTGTCGCGGCGCTTGTTGCGCAAAAGCTCTTGAAGGATCCCCTGGACCAGATCGCTGCTTATGAGTATGACGTGACCGGTACCTGGGTCGAGCCGGTGGTGGTCAAGGTGGAACGTCCGCAGGTGAATCCGGAAAGCACGCCGTGAAAGCGGGAATGCTGGTGTTTTCAGCGGCGATACTGTGCTCGTTTCCGGGGACGGCGGCGGAGCTGGCGCCGGAGTTATGGGATCGTCCGCGTTCGGCGCAGGTGGTGATGGCGCAAGCTGCCGTGCGGCAGGCGGTTGCGGCTTACCAGGCGAACAGCGCTGCCCGCATCATGATTGTCCATGGCCCGCGTCAGGAAGCGCAGTTGCAGGCGGAAGAGTTGCGGGCATGGCTGGTGGCGCTGGCGGTGGATGGCGCACGGCTGCAGTTGCGCGCTGATCCGCTGGCGGCGGTATTGCGGCTGGAAGTTTCGGAATAATCGTCAATGCATGATGGTCACAATGTGTGATGGTCAATTAACGGGTGTGATGACATGAGCAGCCGATTGAGATCGACACGGGCGCAGAAAAAAGAGGCGGACCAGGCCGATGCCGGGGCCATACGCATTGCTGCCGTGCAGATGGCATCGGGGCCGCGCGTCGGGGCCAATCTGAGGGAGGCGGCGCGGCTGATCGAAATGGCTGCCGGGCAGGGGGCGCGGCTGGTGGCCTTGCCCGAATATTTCGGCATCATGGGTCTGAAGGACACCGACAAGGTTGCAGTGCGGGAGGAATACGGCAGTGGCCCGATCCAGGAATTTCTTGCGGCAACCGCACGCAAACACGGTATCTGGATTGTCGGCGGTTCGGTGCCGCTGGTGGCCTCCGCGAAAGACAAGGTGCTGAACACCAGCCTGGTCTATGACGATAAGGGTAAATGCGTCGCACGTTATGACAAGATTCACCTCTTCGGTTTTGAGATGGGCAAGGAAAAATATTCGGAAGAACGCACCATCGAACATGGTCAAAACGTCGTTGCTTTCGATACGCCGTTCGGCCGTATTGGCCTGTCGATCTGTTACGACCTGCGTTTTCCCGAACTCTATCGGGCAATGGGCGAGGTCGACCTGATCCTGATACCGTCGGCGTTCACCGAAACCACCGGCAAGGCGCACTGGGAGACGTTGATTCGCGCCCGCGCCATCGAAAATCTGGCTTATGTGCTGGCGCCGGCGCAGGGCGGTTATCATGTCAATGGCCGCGAAACCCACGGCGATTCGATGATCGTTGATCCCTGGGGGGTGGTCCTCGACCGCCTGCCGCGCGGCTCCGGCGTGGTTGTGGCCGGCATGAACCGTACCCATATACAACGTCTGCGCCAGAGTTTGCCGGCGCTGCAGCACCGTACGCTGGGGCGTTAACTGCAAGTATTTGTTTTTATTGATTATTTTTTAGGCGAATCGGAACCATGCAAGCCGCGAATATTTTTGAGACGGCCAGCGCGATGCTGCTGGCCCCGCATGCGCTGGACGAGGGGCGCCTGCAGTCGGTGTTTGGCCAGATCATGGCGCACCACGTCGATTACGCCGATCTCTATTTCCAGTATTCGCGCAGCGAGTCGTGGAGCCTGGAAGAGGGCATCGTCAAATCGGGCAGCTTCAACATCGATCAGGGTGTGGGTGTGCGCGCCGTCAGCGGTGAAAAAACCGCCTTTGCCTATTCCGACGACATCACCTTCAATGCCCTACAGTCCGCGGCGCAGGCGACGCGCGCGATCGGCCGCCAGGGCGGCACTTGCAGTACTGCAATAACGCGACGCGGCGAACTGCGCGCGCTGTATGCGCCGCAGGATCCTCTGGCCAGCCTTGGTGCGCCGGAGAAAGTGGCGCTGCTCGAACGGCTGGAGCGCATCGCGCGCAGCCTCGACCCGCGGGTGACGCAGGTGATGGCCTCGCTGGCGGGTGAATACGAAGTGGTGATGGTGGCGCGCAGCGACGGTGTGCAGGCGGCGGATGTGCGGCCATTGGTGCGTTTGTCGCTGCAGGTGATTGTCGAGGCCGACGGCCGGCGCGAGCAGGGCGGCGCGGGCGGCGGCGGGCGTTTTGATTACGGCTATTTCACCGATGCCGTATTGAATGACTACGCGCAGAAGGCGGTGCAGCAGGCGCTGCTCAATCTCGAAGCGCGGCCCGCGCCGGCAGGCACCATGACCGTGGTGCTGGGTTCGGGCTGGCCGGGCATCCTGCTGCACGAAGCGATCGGCCATGGGTTGGAGGGGGACTTCAACCGCAAGGGTACTTCGGCGTTCAGCGGCCGCATCGGCGAACGTGTCGCGGCACCGGGAGTGACCGTCGTCGACGACGGCACCATCGCGCAGCGCCGCGGTTCGCTGAATGTCGATGACGAGGGCAATGCCACGCAGCGCAATGTGCTGATCGAGGACGGCGTGTTGCGCGGTTATCTGCAGGACGCGCTGAACGCGCGGCTGATGGGTGTGGCGCCCACCGGCAACGGGCGGCGCGAATCGTATGCGCATGTGCCGATGCCGCGCATGACCAATACCTGCATGTTGAACGGCGACCGCGATCCGGCGGAAATCATCGCCTCGGTGGAGCGCGGGCTGTATGCGGTGAATTTCGGCGGCGGCCAGGTCGACATTACCAGCGGCAAGTTCGTGTTTTCGGCGTCCGAGGCGTACATGATCGAGAACGGCAAGCTGACTTATCCGGTGAAGGGCGCGACGCTGATCGGCAATGGCCCGGATGCGCTGACCCGGGTGTCGATGATCGGCAATGACATGAAACTCGATTCCGGCGTCGGCACCTGCGGCAAGGAAGGCCAGAGCGTGCCGGTGGGCGTCGGCCAGCCGACCCTGCGTATTGACGGGCTGACCGTCGGCGGCACGGTATAGGGAAATTCGATAATCGTTTATAATCCATTGATTATATGGAAAGTTAAGGAAGGCACTGCGCAAAATGCTGCACCGTACTGACGATCTGCGGATCAAGGAAATCAAGGAACTCGCACCCCCCGAGCACCTGCTGCGCGAGCTCGCACTCAGCGAAAAAGCCGCCAACACGACGTTCGAAGCGCGCCAGGACATCCATCGCATCCTGCACGGCGCCGATGACCGCCTGCTGGTGATCATGGGGCCGTGTTCGGTGCATGACGTCAAGGCGGCCAAGGAATACGCCGGCAAGCTGCTCGACGCGAAGAAAAAACTCTCCGCCGACCTGCTGATCGTGATGCGCGTCTATTTCGAGAAGCCGCGCACCACCGTGGGCTGGAAGGGGCTGATCAACGATCCCAATCTCGACGGCAGTTTCCGTATCAACGAAGGCCTGAAGATTGCCCGTGAACTGCTGCTCGAACTGAGCGAGAGCGGCATGCCGGTGGGCTGTGAATTCCTCGACATGATCACGCCGCAGTACATCGCCGACCTGGTGTCCTGGGGCGCGATCGGTGCGCGCACCACCGAATCGCAGATCCATCGCGAGCTCGCTTCCGGATTGTCCTGCCCGGTAGGGTTCAAGAACGGCACCGACGGCAACATCAAGATCGCCATCGACGCCATTCGCGCGGCACAGGCGCCGCACCATTTCCTGTCGGTGACCAAGGCCGGTCATTCGGCCATCGTGTCGACCACCGGCAACGAGGATTGTCATCTGATCCTGCGCGGCGGCAAGGCGCCCAATTATGATGCGGCGAGTGTGGATGCCGCGGGGCGCGGCCTGGCTGAAGCCGGCATCCCGGCGCGGATCATGATCGACTTCAGCCACAGCAACAGCAGCAAAAAACCGGAAAAACAGGTGGATGTCGGACAGGACGTGGCTCACCAGGTGGCCAACGGCGACGAGCGCATTTTCGGCGTGATGGTCGAAAGCCACCTCAAGGCGGGGCGGCAGGACCTGCTGCCGGGCAAACCCCTGACTTATGGTGTCAGCATTACCGACGGCTGTATCGGCTGGGAAGAAAGCCGGACGCTGCTCGAGACGCTGGCGGACGGTGTGCGCAAGCGCCGGCTCAAAGCCGTCGCCGCCAACTAACGTGGAAAATAACGAGGAAGATAAGCGGGAGATTCGGATGCGGTTAGACTGGCGGCTGCGTCCCTCCTGAATCCCATGGCCCAAGACAACCTCAGCGCGGTAACCGACCAGCACAACCTTGCCAAGCTAGAGCGCGTCGGGGCGGGTACTGCCATTGCCGGGGAAATTTTCGGGTTGGTCGGAAAATCCCAGTTTTTCACCGAATTTTCGCAGGAAGACATTTCCATCCTTGCCGGCTATATGGAGGTCTATCGCGCCCAGCCCGGTGAATTGATCATCCGCGAAGGAGAGGCCGGCGATTTCATGGTGCTGATCGTCGAAGGTGAAATCGACATCCTGAAAAAAAACCAGCGCTCCGAACAACAACATATGACCAGTGCCGGCCCCGGCATGACGCTGGGCGAGATGTCGATGATCGACGGTGAACCGCGCTTTGCCACCTGCATGGCTTCGCAACCCACCGCTTTTGCCGTGCTGAGCCGCGACAATATGGCGAAAATCATCCTCGATCATCCCGCCCTCGGCGCCAAAATCCTGGTGAAAATGGTCACCATGCTGTCGCTGCGGCTGCGCCAGACCAGTGCGCGCCTGTTGCGGTCAATGGAAGACAGCCGCTAGTTTTTCGCCTTCGCCGAATCCCCGGATTCTGTGCGCCGGCGGCTTCCCATGATTTTCAGGATGATGGCATTGCAAAACATCGGTATCCGCTTGTTCGGCTGCGCCATCAGTCTTGGCCTCCTGCTGTTTGCCGGCGCCGGCGCTGTGTTCGCGCAGGCCGTGCAGATTGGTGATGATCGTGGCCAGACCATACGTCTGGCACAGCCCGCACGGCGCATCATTACCCTGACACCTCATCTCACCGAACTTGTTTTTGCCGCCGGCGCCGGCAGGCATCTCGCCGGCGTGGCGCGCTTCAGCAATCATCCCGTGGCAGCGCAGCGCCTGCCGGTGGTCAGCGATGCCGGGCAATTCGACACGGAGGAATTGCTGGCCTTGCAGCCCGATCTGGTGCTCGCCTGGAAAAACGGCACGCCTGATGCCGTTGTGGCAAGACTGGAAAACGCCGGCCTTCCGGTATTCGTGTCGGGGGCCGCGAGGCTGGAGGACATCGCGCGCAGCATCACGGCCATCGCAACCCTTACCGGCACTCTGGCGGAGGGTGAACGGGCAAGCAACGCTTTTACTGCCGGCCTGCAGGCCCTGCGTGCGCGCCGCTCCGTCGCTGCGCCGGTGCGTGTGTTTTATGAAATCTGGCCGCGCCCGCTGATGACCATCAATGCAAGCCATGTCATCAGCGATGTGATTGCGCTGTGCGGTGGAGTGAACATATTCGCCGGGCTGCGGCCGCTGACGCCGGAGTTGTCAAGAGAGGCTTTGCTGGCGGCGCAGCCGGAAGTTGCGCTGGGCGGCAGTTCGGCGGAGACGGCAGCGGGGTTTGCCGCGCGCTGGGCTGCGCTGCCGCCGCCACTGGGGAAATTACCCGTCTACCACATCGCGCCGGACCTGATCCAGCGTCCGACTCCACGCTTGCTGGAAGGCGCAAACCTCATCTGCGGGCACCTCGACGCAGTGCGCGCGGCTCGCCGCTGAAGTTCAGCCCCGATTACGGCCCTGCTGCCACAACACGTCGCCGTTGCCGCCGGATTGACTGAGTGAATGGTTGAGTGAGCGGGCGAGCACAAACAGCAGATCGGACAGCCGGTTCAGGTATTGCACCTGCAGCTGCGTTTGTTGTTGCGGATTTTCCTGCATCATCAGTTCGACCAGCGTGCGTTCGGCGCGGCGGCAGATTGTGCGAGCCACATGTGCGAGTGCTGCGGCGCGGCTGCCGCCGGGAAGGACGAATTCCTTCAACGGCGGCAGAGCTGAATTAAAATGCGTGACCAGATCTTCAATGCGTGCCAGGTGCGCGGTGCTGATCAGTGCATGTCCTGGCAGGCTCAGCTCGCCGCCAAGGTCGAACAAATCATGCTGTACGCCCAGCAATGCGTCGCGGGCGTCCGCGGGCAATGTTTCGGCAAGCAACACGCCGAGGGCGCTGTTCAGCTCATCGACATCGCCGAGCGCGGCGACGCGTGTCTGGTTTTTGGCGATGCGATCGCCTGAGGCGAGTCCTGTGGTGCCGTCGTCGCCGGTGCGGGTCACGATTTTGGAAAGACGGTTTGCCATGGCGGATTAATGTAAAAAGCGTATGGAAAGCGTGGGGAAGCGGACATTATAGGCGTCCTCGTGCAGTGCGCGGGACCGCGTGTTAATCTCGTTGCAGTAAACGGTATTTACAATAAAACCGACCAGCAGGAGGAAATTGCATGTTCAAGCACATCCTGATTTACACCGACGGCTCCAGGTTGTCGCGCAAGGCGCTGGTGACCGGCATCAAACTCGCAAAAATGTCGGCCGGCAAGGTCACTTTTCTTTACGTGCTGCCGCGGCTGGATCCGATGATTTTTGCCGAGGGTTATGTGCCGGAACCGGACTGGATGGACGATTACGAAAGCACTTCGCGTGACAATGCCAGGGCCTATCTGGCGCGGGCCGAGGTTCTGGCGGGGAAGTCCAATGTGGCCTGCGCGACCCGTATGGCCAGTGCCGACCGGCCCTACAAGGAAATCATTGCCACCGCGCGGGCGCGTAATTGCGACGCCATTGTGATGCCGTCACGCGGCCGCAAGGGTTTGACCGCGGTCCTGCTCGGCAGCGAAACCATGGAAGTGCTGACCCGCTGCACCCGCCCGGTCATCGTGGTCCGTTAAAAAATCAATAAAAACAATTAGTTACAGTTGCCGGCAGGCTGCCGCAGCAAGCGTGGCGCATCCCTGATCACGCCGGTGGAGCCGGCAAGGCAGGCGCCGCGTCGGGTGATGCAGCGGATGCGGCATTATTGCCGTTACGGCGCAGCGGAAAAAATTTCTCATCAAACGCCGGGTCGTTGAGCCATTGTGAAATGGCCTCCAGCGCCGCATCCTCTGTGCGGAAAAAATTCTGCGCGCCGATCGCAGCGTAGAGGCCGGTTTTTTCCATCACGCCGAGCACCTGGCGTTTAAGTCCGCTGAACACCATGGTGACGTCATTCTGCTGCAGTCGCCGCGCCAGATGGCGGATCATTTCCTCTCCGGAGGCGTCAAGTTCGTTGATGGCGTCGCCGACCACCAGGATGTAGCGAGCCTGCGGATGCTGCGCCGCCTGTTCAAGGATGACGTCCTCGAAGTACGGAACGTTGGCAAAAAACAGCGAACCGTCGAAGCGGATCGCGATCAGGCGTTCGCTGGTCGGCAGGTTGAACATGTGCGCGTCACGCATTGTGCCGTCGGGATGGCGACCCAGCACGGCGACCCGCGGGCGCATGGTCCGGTAGAGGTAGAGGATGATTGCCAGCGCGGCGCCGACCAGTATCCCCGTATCAAGGTGGGGCGCGAAACTCAGGGTGGCGAGGAAGGTTACCGTGGCGGCAATGCCGTCATGACGATGCGCCTGCCAGGCATGCACCATCGCCTTGAAATTCACCAGGCCCGCGACCGCCAGCATGATGATGGCCGCCAGCGCGGCCTGGGGCATGTGGTAGAGCAGCGGGGTGAACAGCAACAGCGTGACGAGCACGATCACGCCGGCCACCACCGAGGACAGACCGCTGACGGCGCCGGTGGCCAGGTTGACCGCCGACCGTGAAAACGATCCGCTGACCGCAAACGACTGGAATGCACTGCCGACGATGTTGGCGAGTCCCTGGCCTATGAGTTCCTGGTCGGGACTGATGCGTTGCTTGGTTTGCGTGGCCATTGATTTCGCGATGGAGATGGCTTCCATGAATCCGATCAGCGCGATGATCAGTGCGGTCGGCAGCAGCTTGATCATGGTCTCCCACTCGACCCCGGGCATTGCCGGTTGCGGAATCCCCGCCGGGACCTGACCGACCACTTCACCGCCGCCGGTCAGCCGGACACGCGCGCCGTCGATGCGCGCGACGATCCATCGCCTGCCGTCGGTCGTGGTGCCCGGCTCCACGGTGCTGACGAGACTGTACGCGGAGCCGCCCTCCGCGCCGCGGACGCCGGTGAAACGAAGGCGGCGCAGTTCGGAGAAACGGACGCGGTGCTCGGCCTCGACTGCGCGCAGTTCCAGCTTGAGGAATTCAAGGTCGGCGTTGAGCATGATCAGGCGCGGATGGTCGATGCCGTTGCTGGCCGCGAGGCCGGTGATTTCCTCCGCTTTTTCGGTGGTGGCTTCGCGCAGCACGCGGCTGCGGTCGGCCAGCGCGACCAGCGAGTCAACCACATTGCGTACATGGGGGTCGCGGAAATCCGGCGGGCTGGCGGTTGTGTTGCGCTCGAAATCAATGCCCCAGCTGAGTGTCGTGGTCAGCGCCACGGCAATCAACACGCCGGGCCAGGCCGGGCGGTAACGTTTTGTCAGGATGATCACCGCCAGCGTCAGCAGCCCCATGGCCAGTGTCGGCAGGTGCGTGTCTCCGATGCGCAGCAGCACATCCCAGACGTCGCCGAGAAAACGGTCGGAGCGCGCGCTGTGTACGCCGAGCAGCTTGTTGAACTGGGACAGCGCGATGATGATGGCCGCGGCATTGGTGAAACCGACGATCACCGGGTGCGAAAGGAAATTGACGATGGCGCCCAATCGGAACAGCCCCATGGCCAGCTCGATGATGCCGACCAGCAGCGCCAGCAGGATGGCCAGTGCGATGAACTGCTCGCTGCCCGGCGCCGCGAACTGCGCCAGCGCGGAGCCGGTGAGCAGGGATACCATCGCCACCGGGCCGGTGGCGAGCTGGTGTGAGGATCCCCACATGGCGCCGATGATCACCGGCAGGAATGCCGCGTACAGTCCGTAATACGCCGGCAAGCCGGCAAGCTGCGCGTAGGCCATGGACTGCGGGATCAATATCATTGCCACAGTGGCGCCGGCGATGATGTCGGCCCGCACGGTGGATCGCTGCAATGGCAGCCATCGCAGGAAAGGCAACAGTCGTTCGCGCAACTTTATGGCAGACATCGATGATGGCTTGTGTGCCCGGGGTTGCCCCGGCTGAACTTTTCAGACATCGTGGCGCAGACTGCCGTCAGGCAGCCGTTCACGGCAATCGCGAAAAATACGCAGTTTGCAGTCCCTGCAGACGGCCGCATCCAGTTTTGTGTAAATGGCGCTGATGGCGTTGGATTTTACCGGGAACATGTTTTCGTCGCCGATGTCATTCATGTATCCGCCCCGGCGCAGCAGGCCGACAACCTCATCCTTGAGCCGGTAAAAATACAGCCCGCCGCCGAGGCGCCGCCGGCGCTTGGCTTCGTGCGCCAGCAGTTCGGCGCCGGCCACGTCAACGAAGTTGATGCCGCTGGCGACGATCAGCACATGTTTCTGCGTGCCCTGCTCGCCGATCCGGTGCAGTACCAGCTGCATGTGGTCGACGGCGCCAAAAAAAATGGAGCCGTTGACGCGCAGGCATTTCACCTGCGGGCAGTCCGGCAGGCCGGTGTCGGCGGAGTAATGGTAGCTGCCTTCCTCGGGGTCCGGCTTGACGTCGAGTATCACCGGGTGCGAGGTGCGTTTCAGATACAGCATCAGCGACAGCAGGACCCCCGTGTAAATCGCGAATTCCAGCTGCACGAACAGTGTGGCCAGCAAGGTGACGGCGAGCACGACGCTCTCCGACAGGCTGGTGCGGATGATGTTGCGCATTTGCGGGATGTCGATCAGCCCCCAGGCCACCATGAACAGGATGCCGGCCATGGTCGGCGCCGGCAAGAACTGCACCAGGGGCGCCACCAGCAGCACGATGATCAGCAGGAATACCGCGGACATCACCGCGGCAAGTGGTGTGCGCGCGCCCGCTTCATAGTTGACGCCGCTGCGGTTGAAGGAGCCGCTCGAAGCGTAGGCCGAGAAAAAACTGCCTGCGATGTTCGACAGGCCCTGGCCGATGAATTCCTGGTTTCCATCGATGCGTTGCTCGGAGCGCACCGCGATGGCGCGGGCGATCGACACCGCCTCGGTCAGGCCGAGCATGGTCACCGCCACGGCGATGGAAGCCGTCTTGCGCAGCCCCTCCAGCGAAAAATCCGGCGCTTCAAAGTGGGGGAATATCCCGGACAGCGCCTTGACGGTCGCAATCTGCGCGCGCGCGTCCAGTTGCGGTATCAGGCCCAGAGCAATGGTGTACAGCGTGCCGGCAATCATCGCCACGATCATGTACGGCAGCCGCGGGTAACGGCGCTTGACGAAAATGCCGACCAGCAGCGTGATCATGCCCACGGAAGCGACATACCAGTTGATGTCATCCAGGCCGTGGAAAGTCTGGCGCAGGGTTTCTGCAAACGAGATGCCGCGCGGCATTGGAATGCCGAAGAAGTGCGTGAGCTGGGTGCTGATGATCAGCAGGCCGGCGCCGGCGGTGAAACCGAGGACAACGGTGTGCGAAATGAAATTGACCAGCGCGCCCATGCGGGCGAGTCCCATCGCGAGCTGGAACACGCCGGTGAGGAAGGTCATCATCAGCACCAGCCGGATATATTCCGGTGTGCCGGGTTCGGCGACGCCGCTCATCGTGGCGTAGATCACGATGGAAATCGCCGTGGTCGGACCGGAAACCAGGTGCCAGCTGGAGCCGAACAGGGCCGCAATGATCGCCGGAATCATGGCCGCGTAGAGCCCGTATTGCGGCGGCAGGCCGGCAATCGTCGCGAAGGCGACGCCCTGCGGCAATACCACGACCGCGCCGGTCAGCCCCGCCAGCGCGTCGGCGCGCATGGTCTGGCGGTTGACCATCGGCCACCAGTGAAGGAATGGAAATAACCGGCCGGCGAACTGCAGCAGTTCGGGGCGGGAACGGAATAAAAACTTCAAGGGCTTTCCCGGAGCAATGAGTTTCATTATGGGTCATCGCCGCCGGGATGGCCAATCAGCCGAATTTGCCCGGCAATCAGCGAATTTTTTGGGCTATAATCGGCGCCCTGTGTCGTTCAAAAAAAGGAAAGAGCGCCTTCATGATACGGTTAACTGCAATTTGCCTCGCTATCGGAGCGGCACTGGTCCCGGGTTTTACCCAGGCAGCCGAAGGTAATCCGGCGGCAGGCAAGACCAAATCCGCGATGTGCGCCGGTTGCCACGGCATTCCCGGGTACAAAACCGCATTTCCCGTGACTTACAGCGTGCCGAAGCTCGGCGGCCAACATGCCGCCTACATCGTCAAGGCACTGCAAGGCTACAAGAACGGTGATCGTACACACCCTTCGATGCGCGCGATTGCCGCCGGCCTGACGGAACAGGACATGGCGGATGTTGCCGCTTACTATGCGACGACAGCAGTCCAGTCGGCGTCGAAATAACGGGATTCAGGGGATATTGATGAAAAAACTGCTGTGGATAGCCGGTTGTGCGGCGCTGATCGCCAGTGGCCCGAATTGGGCGGCCAATCCCGCCGCCGGCAAGGAAAAATCCAAAACCTGTGCGGCCTGCCACGGGCCGGACGGCAACAGTGCCGCGCCGGACTTTCCGCGCCTGGCGGGCCAGAATTATGACTACCTGGTCAGAGCTCTGGTTGAATACAAGTCCGGCGAACGCAAAAACGCGATCATGGCGCCATTGGCCGGCGCCCTGTCGCAGCGTGATATCGAGGATCTGGCCTCATTCTATTCGCGCCAGTCCGGGCTCACGGTCAAGTACTGAGGTCTTGCCGCATCAAAAAATGCAGCACCAAAAAACGCGCCTCCCGGCGCGTTTTTTACGTGGTTTTTTGGCGGAACTCGCAGAGATCGTTGATCAGGCACTCGCCGCAGCGCGGTTTGCGCGCGATACAGACATAACGCCCGTGCAGGATCAGCCAGTGGTGGGCATGCAGCCTGAATGCCTCCGGTGTCACATTCAGCAGTTTTTGTTCGACCGCCAGCACGTCCCTGCCCGGGGCGAGGCCGGTACGGTTGCTGATGCGGAAAATATGCGTATCGACGGCGATCGTCGGCTCACCGAAAGCGATGTTCAGTACAACGTTCGCCGTTTTGCGGCCGACTCCAGGTAATTCTTCCAGCGCGGCGCGGTCGCACGGTACCCTGCCACCGTGTTTTTCGAGCAGCATGCCGCAGGTGGCGATGATGTTTTTGGCCTTGGTGCGATAGAGGCCTATGCTTTGGATGTATTTCTCCAGCCCCGGTACGCCCAGTTTGAGCAGTGCCTGGGGCGTGTTTGCTTTCAGAAACAGGGGGCGGGTCGCCCGGTTGACGCTTTTGTCAGTGGCTTGCGCCGAGAGGATCACGGCAACCAGCAGTTCGAAGGGCGAGGCGTATTCGAGTTCCCCGCGCGGTTCGGGGTTGGCCTTGCGGAAGCGCTCGAAAATGGCCTGTCGTTTTGCGGGATTCACGGTATTTGCCGGACATGTTGCGGGTATGGCCGGACGATTATAATGGGCGCATTGATCATCCGGAGTTCCCGATGCAAAACGTAGCGCCAAAGCTGTTCAGTCGCTGGCTGGTGACAGCCCTGTTTGCGATATTTGCGGCTGTGGCCGTCGCCGAACCGGTGACGGTGGAGCGTGACAGCGTGCTGCGTGCCGAACCCCGCACTGACGCCGGCGTGGCCGGCAATCTGGCCAAGGGGGCAACCGGTGACGCGGTGGCGCGGCAGGGTGCCTGGGTGCAGGTCAAGTCCGGTACGGTGACCGGCTGGCTCTATTCCTTCAATGTCCGCTTCGGCGTGGCAGGCGTCGGCAGCAGCGGTGGCGGAGGTGCCGGCTCGGCGCTGGGGCGCGTATTCGGCCCGCGCCAGCAAGTCAATGTCACCGCCACCATCGGTATCCGCGGCCTTGAAGAAGAGGATCTCAAGCAGGCGCATTTTGACGGCGGTCAGATGCGGCAACTGGATGGTTTCGCCGTGAGCAGTGAGCAGGCTGCCGCGCATGCCGGCAACGCGGGATTGAGCGCAAGCCAGGTCGAGTATCTGGGGCAACCGGCGCAGGGAACGGCCGGCGGGAGCAATCCATGAACGTGATGCGAATGAACTATATACGCATGAAAGTAATGCTGGCACATCTGCTGCTTTGGATGACGGCGGGGTTTTGCGGCGCGGCGCAGGCGCAGAACATCGACCTCAACCGTATTTTCAGCATCGGCCGCGATGCCGTCACCGCGGTCGCCGGGGTCAGCGAGCAGGAAGAGCAGAACATTGGGCGCGAAATCACAGGGCGTATGCTCGGCGCAGCACCCCTGGTCAACGATGCCGCGCTGCAAAGTTATGTCAACCGCGTCGGGCGCTGGGTGGCGACGCAAAGCGAGCGGCCCAGCCTGCCGTGGCGTTTTGCAGTGATCGATACCGCGTCCATCAACGCCTTTGCCGCCCCCGGCGGTTATGTCATGGTGACGCGCGGCCTGTATGAAATCCTCGACAACGAGGCCCAACTGGCCGGTGTGCTGGCGCATGAAATCGCCCATATCGTGCGCCGCCATCATGTGACGGTGATGCAAAAAAGCGCTGCGCTGTCGGCGGGCGCACAGCTCGCGCAGCGTGACAACCGTTCGGCGCTGATCAACAACATGATCGGCAGCGGTGCCGAGGTGTTCGCGCGCGGTCTTGACAAGAGCGCGGAGCATGAGGCGGACGCGATGGGTGTGATACTGGCGGCGCGCGCTGGTTATAACCCCTTCGGACTGATTGATGTGTTGCACAAACTGGCGGCCCGCGGCGCCGCCGACGGCTCGCTCGCGCTGTTGTTCAAGACCCACCCTGCGCCTGGCGACCGGCTTGATGAACTGGGTGCCGCATTGACGCCGCGGGTGGGCAGTTTGCCGACCGGTCGTGAACTGGACATCCGCCGTGTTGCCGCGGGTGCCGGTTCGATGCGCGCGGCGCAGCCATTGCCGGCGGAAGGTGCGCGTGGCCTGGCTTCGCAGAAAAATGAGCAGCAAAGTGCGCCGCAATCGCAACCCAAGGGTGGCTCCGCCATTGACCCGGCGCAGTTGTTGCGCGGCCTCTTCGGCCGCTGATCACGACACCGGCGTACGCGGCGCGGCCGGTTAATCAATCCCTCCGAACTTTACCGGCCCTGCGGTTTCAAGCAGTGTTTTTCGCCAGTCGCGCCCGCGCCCTGCTGAGCGCGCGGTCCAGCGTCGCGCGTTTGCGTGCGGCGGCATCCGCAGCCACGCCATTTTTTTTGCCGTGCCGTTCATGTCCCCGTGTCGACAGGCGCTGCTGGTGGGCGAGGAAGCGCTGGCGCAAACGTCCGGATGCGGCACGTTGTGCCGCGTGATCGCGCGGCGCGCCGGTAGGCCTGATGCTGATGCAGTTCACAGGACAGGGCGGCAAGCACAATCCACAACCGGTACATTCGGCGGCGATCACGGTATGCATCAGCCGGCGCGCGCCGACGATGGCATCCACCGGGCAGGCGGGGAGGCATAACGCGCAACCGATACAAACGGTTTCGTCGATGATTGCGATGGCCGGAGCCGCTGTGGCGCCGTGGCTTGCACTCAATGGCATGACCGGCACATCCAGCAATGCCGCCAGTTCGGTGATCAGCTCGTTTCCGCCGGGGGGGCATTGATTGATGGCTGCGGAACCCGAGGCAATGGCTTCGGCATAAGGCCGGCAGCCGGGATAATCACACTGGCCGCATTGGGTTTGCGGCAGCAGCGAGTCAATGGCGTCGGCGGGTGCGGCGGTGATCATCGCCGTTCAGGAGCCCGTTGAGGTGCAGGCCTTGATGCAATCACCGACCAGCGCCGGCCCGGCATACACCAGGCCGGTGTAGAGCTGCACCAGACTGGCGCCGGCCGTGATGCGTGCCGCGGCGTCAGCGCCGTTCATGATGCCGCCGACGCCGATCACCGGCACCGCACCGGTGAGTGCCGCGGCAAGCTGTGCCGTCACCGACTGTGCCTGCGTGGTCAGCGGCGCGCCGCTGAGCCCGCCGGTTTCCGCACCATGCGGCAAATTTTCGACGGCGTCACGGGCGACCGTGGTGTTGGTGGCGATCACGGCGTCGATGTGATGGGTGACCAGCAGTCCGGCGATCGCGGAGATCTGCGACGGGTCGAGATCGGGTGCAATTTTCAGCGCCAGCGGCACCCGCCGGCCATGCTGATCGGCGAGCCGCTCCCGTTCCATTTGCAGTGCCGCCAGCAGCTGGCCCAGTTCATCGGTTTGCTGCAGTTGACGCAGGTTTTTGGTGTTCGGCGAGGAAATATTGACCGTGATGTAGCTGGCGTGGGCATACACCTTGCGCAAGCAGATCAGGTAGTCGTCGACGGCGCGCTCGATGGGGGTGTCGAAATTCTTGCCGATGTTGATGCCGAGTACACCGCGGAAACGGGCGCGCAGCACGTTGGCAACCAGCGCATCAACGCCATGATTGTTGAAACCCATGCGGTTGATGACGGCGCGCGCAGCCGGCAGGCGGAACATGCGCGGCCGCGGATTGCCCGGCTGCGGGCGTGGTGTGACGGTGCCGATTTCAAGAAAACCGAAGCCGAGGGCGGCCAGTGCATCGATGTATTCCCCGTTTTTGTCGAGCCCGGCGGCGAGTCCGACCGGGTTGTGGAAGGTGAGGCCCATCACCGTGCGTGTTGCCGCCTTCGTGCGTGAGGTGCAGGCGCCGGCAAGTCCGGCGCGCGCGGCGAGTTGCAGTGATTCAAGGGTCAGGTGGTGCGCGGACTCGGCATCCAGCGTGAACAGCAGGGGGCGGAGCAGGGTATACATGGCGCCTATTGTACCGGCCGGCGCGTGTCCGGAGTAAAACGTTCAGCCGGCGAGTGCCTGCCAGCGACCATCAACCAGCCCTTCCATCGGCTGAAAATGGATTTTGTAGGCCATTTTCCGGCTCTGCGCGATCCAGTAGCCGAGATAGAGATAGGGCAGGTCAAGCTGCCGGCAGAGGTCAATCTGCCACAGGATGTTGTAGGTGCCGAAGCTGGCGCCCGGGATTTCCGGATCAAAAAACGTGTAGACCGACGACACGCCGTCCTGCAACTGGTCGATGATGCTGACCATGCGCAGTGCACCGCCTTCACGGAATTCGATCAGGCGGGAATCGACATTGCTTTGCAGCAGGAAGTGGCGGTATTGCTCGCGGCTGTCCTGGTCCATGCCGCCGCCGGCGTGGCGCTCTGCCTGGTAACGCAGGTACAGCGCATAGTGTTCGGGATGGTATTTGAGTTCGAGCGTCCGTGATTCGAGGGCGGCATGCCGTTTCCACGTGCGGCGCTGCGTCCGGTTTGCCTGAAAATCCTCGGCAACCAGGCGTACCGGCACACAGGCGCGGCAATGGTCGCAGTGCGGCCGGTAGGTGAATGCTCCGCTGCGGCGAAAGCCTGCACGCACCAGTTCGCTGTAGACGGGGCCGTCGATCAAATGGCTGGGGGTTGCAACCTGCGAACGCGCCATGCGCTCCGGCAGATAACTGCAGGGGTAGGGCGCGGTCGCGTAGAACTGCAGTACCGAGAGTGGAAATTCCGAAAGGTAGGTCACGGTTTAGTGCTCTTGTTCACCAATCCAGTGGTTTGTCGTCAAAACGCCAGACGTCGCCAGGCTGGGGGTAGTTTACCAATTCCGCCAGACGCCGCGAAAACTCCCGGCGCGGTATCTCGCGCGCGCCGAAGCGGGCGAGGTGCGCGGTATTCATCTGGCAGTCGATCATGCCGAACTGCCGGCTTTCGAGCCTGTGCACCAGATGCGCCAGCGCGATTTTCGAGGCGTCCGGCACGCTGGTAAACATGGACTCGCCGTAAAACATCCGTCCCAGCGCAATGCCGTAGAGTGCGCCAGCCAGTTTGCCGTCGATCCAGGTTTCCACCGAGTGTGCATGGCCCAAGCGGTGCAGCTCACAGTAGGCCGCGATCATTTCGGGCGTGATCCAGGTGCCGGCGCCGTCGCTGCGCGGCGCGGCACAGGCGCGCATCACGGCGTCGAACTCGGTGTCGATGCGGATTTCGTAATCGCGCCGGCGCAACCGTTTCACCAGTGAACGCGGCAGGCGGAATTCGGCGGGAAACAGCACCATGCGCGGGTCGGGACTCCACCACAACACCGGCTGCCCGGTGCTGTACCAGGGAAAAATCCCGTTGCGATAGGCCGTCAGCAGCCGCGCCGGCGTCAGGTCAGCGCCTGCGGCTAGCAGGCCAGCGGGTTCTGCCAGCGCCCGTTCCAGTGGGGGGAAGGGGTCGCTGCTTTCCAGCCAGGGAATCATGCTGCCATCTTACCTTGCCGTGTGCGGGGGATTTGATATGGGTCAACACCGGGAATCGGCTGCGCCCCTAGCATTAACCCGCATATTCAATGAAATGGAGTCATTCATGGGGCGGCGGTCATGGCGTCGGGATGAAGTTTCGATGCGCCTGCCATGACTATGGCAGTGCCGCTTTCGCACGGAGATCCTGCGTCGGATTCCACTGCAGGGTGTTTCCATTGCGGCCTGCCGCTGGATGCGACCTCGTATCCGGTGCTGCTCGATGGCCTCGCACGCGATACCTGCTGCCGCGGTTGCCAGGCCGTGGCACAGACCATCGTCGACAACGGCCTTGGCGCCTATTACCGCAATCGCACCACACTATCACCGACTGCACGTAATACCGGTTTTCCGGCTGAGCTGGGTGTGTACGACCTGGCCGAAGTGCAGCGTGCTTTTGTTCGCGAGGTGCCTGCAGCAGCGCATGAAAAAGAGGCCTCGCTGCTGATCGATGGCGTCACCTGCGCGGCCTGTGTGTGGCTGATCGAGCAGCGCCTGGCTCGCTTGCCGGGGGTGTCCGCGGTGTCGCTGAACTATGCGACACGCCGGGCCCGGCTGCGCTGGGATGCGAGGATAACCGCTCTGAGCAAGGTGCTGCGCGCCGTCGCGGATCTGGGTTATGCCGCGCAACCCTACGACAGTGGCCGTGCCGAGGAAGGTCTGCGGCGCGAACGCGGGGTGCTGCTGTGGCGCCTGTTCATCGCCGGTTTCAGCATGATGCAGGTGATGATGTACGCGATACCGGTGTATATCGCCGGCGGCGAAATGACATCCGATATCGAACAGTTGATGCGGATCGCCAGCCTGATCCTGACATTGCCGGTGGCCCTGTGGTCGGCCGTGCCGTTTTATGCCGGTGCCTGGCGTGACCTGTGTTACGGGCGCGTCGGCATGGATGTGCCGGTGGCGCTGGGCATCGTCATCGCGTTCACGGCCAGCGCGGCTGCGACATGGACTGCCTCGGGTGCGGTTTATTTTGATTCGGTGGCCATGTTCGTATTCCTGTTGCTGGGCGCGCGTTTTCTCGAAATGGAAGCCCGCGCCAAAGCCGTGCGGACGCAGGAGCAACTGGTGCGCATGGTGCCGACGACCGCCGAGCGCTTGATCGACAGCGGCGCGACGGAACTGGTGGCTGCGGCCGCCTTGCGTTCCGGTGATCTGCTGCGGGTGCGGCCAGGCGCCGCGATCCCTGTCGATGGCGTGGTGGTGCTCGGCAACAGCGCCGCCGACGAATCTTTGCTGACCGGTGAATCGCGGCCGGTGGCCAAACGTCCCGGCGACACGCTGATTGGCGGCGCAGTTAATCTGGATGGTGTCATCACGATGCGGGTAACCCGCACCGGTGAAAATACGGTGCTGGCCGGGATCGTACGCCTGATGGATCGCGCCCAGTCGGAAAAGCCCGGCATTGCCCGGACGGCGGACCGCGTTGCACAGTGGTTCATTGTGGTGCTGCTGGTGCTGACGGCGGCAAGCTTCGCGGTGTGGTGGCAAATCGATGAATCACGCGCCTTGTGGGTTGCGGTGTCGCTGCTGGTGGTCACATGTCCCTGTGCGCTGTCGCTCGCGACGCCGGTCGCGCTGACCGCGGCAACCGGTGCGGCGTACCGTTCCGGGGCGCTGATCACGCGTGGTTCTGCGCTGGAGACACTGGCCCGGGTCACCCATTTTGTGTTCGACAAGACCGGCACGCTGACCACCGGGCAAATGTCGCTTTGCGGAGTGAGGCTGCTGTCAACCGATACGCGCGAAGCCTGCCTGTCTTTGGCTGCGGGGCTGGAATCATGGTCAGAACATCCGGTGGGACGTGCACTGGTCGCGGCTGCACCCGGCGTGCACCCGGTGGCGGAAGATGTGTGCACGGTCACCGGCGGCGGTGTCGAGGGCAGGGTCGATGGCCGCCTGCTGCGCATCGGCAGACCGCAATTTGTGGCGGCACTGCACGGCAAGGCATTGCCCCCTGAACTGGAATCGGTACCGGACAACATGATGGTGGTGGCGCTGGGTGACGCGCAGGGATGGCTGGCACTGTTCCTGCTGGATGACGTGGTGCGCCATGATGCGCCGGTGATGATCCGGGCGCTGGCGGCGGGCGGGGCAAAAATTGCCCTGTTGTCGGGCGACCGCCCGCAGCGGGTCCGTCACACTGCGGCAGAACTGGGCATTCCGGATTATCGTGGCGGCGTCACGCCGGCAGCCAAACTCGACTATGTGCGTGAACTGCAGGCGCGGGGCGCCATCGTGGCGATGATCGGTGACGGGGTCAACGATGCGCCGGTGCTGGCGCAGGCACAGGTGTCGATAGCGCCGGGCAGCGGCACCGAACTCGCCCAGGTCAGCGCCGACATCATCCTGATGACCGATCGCCTTGGTGGACTCGCGGAAATCGTCAGCGGCGCACGCCGAACGTTGCGCGTGATCCGCCAGAATCTGGCCTGGGCCCTTGCCTACAATGCAGTGGCTTTGCCGTTGGCGATGGCGGGAATGGTGACGCCGCTGCTTGCGGCACTCGGCATGTCAGCCAGTTCGCTGGTCGTGGTGGTCAATGCGTTGCGGCTGTCCGGCCGGCAACACTGAGCGATGGACATCCTTTACCTGCTGATTCCGCTGTCGCTGCTGCTGGTATTCCTGATCGGCATCGTTTTCTGGTGGGCGTTGCACAGCGGCCAGTTCGAGGATCTCGAGGGGCCGGCGCACCGGATACTGATGGATGACGACCACGACCTTCCGCGCAAGCCGTGACAGTCTCGACCGGTTGACACCATGCTTATGTGCCGTGGATGCGAAAGTCCGCGTCCAGTTTTTCCCGCTGCACCAGCAGATCGGCCAGCGTGTGGCTGTCGAGGGTGTCAAAAAACGCACGCATGGCCTGCGCCAGAATCTCCGCCAGTGCGCATGAGGGGCCGACAGGGCCTGCCGTGTTGTTTTTCTGGAAACACTCGACGATTGCCAGGTCTTCTTCAGCACCGCGCACGACATCGCCCAGATTGACCAGTTCCGGCGCGCGGGCCAGCCGCATGCCGCCGCCTTTTCCCCGCGTGGTTTCCACGTAACCCTGCTTTGCCAGGTGGTGGACGATTTTCGTCAGGTGGTTTTCCGAGATGCCATAGGCGGTCGCGACGTCGCTGATCGTTGTCAGGCGATCCTCATGCTGGTGCATGCCCAGATAAATGAGTACGCGCAAAGTGTAGTCGGTAAAAATCGTCAAGCGCATGGCAGTTCCTGCCCGGTGATGCGGAGTGGCTCCCAGTATTGATGAGTGATCAATTGTGTTTGATTCTAAAACGGTTTTCTAAAGATGGATTTGAAATACATCTTTTGTTGACGTAGATCAAACCCGGGTATGTCCGGCTCCCTTAACTTGTTCCCCGAACATCCTGCAAAAGGGGAATGACGATGGCAACGGAGAAGTACCAGCAATGGTCGGTTGTGGCATCCAGCACGATCGCATTCACGGTTTGCTTCATGGTGTGGATGATGTTTGCCGTCATCGGCATCCCCATCAAGCAGTCGCTCGGCCTCAATGAAACACAATTCGGCATCCTGATCGCGACACCGGTGCTGACGGGATCACTGATCCGTCTGCCGTTGGGCATGTGGACCGACCGTTTTGGCGGGCGCATCGTGTTTTTTATCCTGATGCTGTCCACGGTGATCCCCATCTGGATGATTTCCTGGGGCACCGAATACTGGCACTTCCTGGTGACCGGCCTGTTTGTCGGTGTCGCCGGTGGTTCATTCACCGTGGGCATCGCCTACTGTGCGCGCTGGTTTCCCAGGAACCGCCAGGGATTTGCCATGGGGATATTCGGTGTCGGTAATACCGGGGCGGCGGTGACCAAGCTGGTGGCACCGACCATCGTCGTGGCGTACGGCTGGACGATGGTGCCGAAGGTATACGCAGTGTTGATGCTGATCACCGCTGTGTTGTTCTGGTTTTTTACCTTTACCAACAGGGAGCACACCGCGGCGGCTGCGCAGGTGACGGTCAAGGAACAGTTGATGGCCTTGAAGGACCCGACGGTGTGGCGTTACAGCCAGTATTACTCGATCGTGTTCGGCGGTTACGTCGCGCTGTCGCTGTGGATGACCAAGTACTACATTTCCGAATACGGATTCGATATCAAGGTGGCGGCTCTGCTGGCTGCCGGCTTCAGCATACCGGGAGGCCTTCTGCGCGCGATCGGTGGCTGGTTCTCCGACAAGTACGGCGCGCATACGGTCACCTGGTGGGTATTGTGGGTCGGCCTGGTGTGCCTGTTCTTCCTGTCCTACCCGCAGACGGACTTCACGATACACACCGTGACCGGGCCGAAGCAGTTTCATGTCGGCCTGAATCCCACCGTCTTCACCATCATCATGTTCACCATGGGCATTGCCTTTGCGATCGGCAAGGCCTCGGTATTCAAATACATCTCCGACGACTATCCCCACAACATCGGGGTGGTGTCCGGTGTGGTGGGACTTGCCGGCGGGCTGGGAGGCTTCATCCTGCCGATCATGTTTGGCGCGCTGGTTGATTTGACCGGGGTGAGATCCTCGGCATTCATGCTGATGTTCGGCATCGTGTGGGTATCGCTGATGTGGATGTACTTCACCGAGGTGCGTCCGCTGGGGCTGGCGGAAGGCAGGAAACATCCCGAACCCGCGCACTTTTCCTGACACTGACTGGAATCACGATGAGCTCACAAGCAAAAGCAGGCGGCCCGGACATCGCCGATTGGCGTCCTGAGGACGAAACATTCTGGGAGACGAAGGGCAGGCGTATCGCCTATCGCAACCTGTGGATCTCCGTACCTGCACTGCTGTGCGGCTTCGCTGTCTGGGGCATGTGGGGCATCATCACCGTGCAGATGCTCAACCTCGGATTCCCGTTTACCCAGGCCGAGCTGTTCACGCTGACCGCAATCGCCGGTATCTCCGGTGCGACGATGCGCATCCCTGCCTCGTTTCTGATCCGCCTGGCGGGCGGGCGCAACACCATCTTCCTGACCACCGCGATGCTGCTGGCCCCGGCGCTGGGCACCGGCATCGTGCTGCAGCACAAGGACTGGCCGCTCTGGGCATTCCAGCTGATGGCCTTATGGTGCGGCGTGGGCGGCGGCAATTTCGCCAGTTCGATGTCCAACATCAGCACTTTTTTCCCGAAGCGCCTGCAGGGCACGGCGCTGGGCCTCAACGCCGGCCTCGGCAACTTCGGTGTAACGACGATGCAGATCGTGATTCCACTGGTGATGACGGTGGGGATCTTCGGCAGCTTCGGCGGAGAGTCGATGACGCTGCTGAAGGACAGCGGTTGGATTTTCGGCAAGATCGCAGCCGGCACACCCACCTGGATCCAGAATGCCGGCTTCGCCTGGCTGCTGTCGCTGGTGCCGCTGTCCATCCTGTGCTGGTTCGGCATGAACAACCTGAGGACGGTATCGCCGGATACCGGCTCTCCGCTCGTAGCATTCACCAAGATCACCTATCTGTACACCTTGGCTTTCATACCTTCCATCCTCGGTCTCTACCTGTATTTGCCGAAACCGACCGGGTTGGGGCTCATCAGCATGTGGGTGGCCATTCCGCTCGACATCGTAGCCGCGCTGCTGGTGATGAAATTCGCAGCCTTCGGACCGATGAAGGAGGGGGTCAGCAAACAGTTCGAGATCTTTCGCAACAAGCACACCTGGTCGATGACCGCGCTGTACATCGTGACCTTTGGTTCTTTTATCGGCTTCTCGATGGCCCTGCCACTGGCGATGAAGGTGATTTTCGGCGTCAGCCACGTGCCTGACGCCAACGGCGTCATGCAGCACACGCTGAGCAATCCGAACGCGCCGAGCGTTCTCTCTTACGCATGGGTCGGTCCCTTCGTGGGCGCGGCGGTGCGGCCCTTGGGCGGCTGGATCTCCGACAAGGTCGGCGGTTCGATTGTCACGCAAATCATCTCGGCGGTCATGGTGTTCGCCTCGGTGGCGGTGGGCTACGTGATGATGCAGGCCTACGGCTCGGCCACGCCGGAAACCCACTTTCCGCTGTTCCTGGGGCTGTTCATGCTGCTGTTTTTCGCCAGCGGCATCGGTAACGGCTCGACCTTTCGCACCATCGGTGTGATCTTTGATCGCACGCAGGCTGGTCCGGTGCTGGGCTGGACCTCGGCGATTGCCGCTTATGGCGCCTTTGTCGCACCCATTGTGATCGGCGACCAGATCAAGGCCGGCACGCCGCAGTTCGCGATGTACGGTTTCGCAGCTTTTTACGCCTTGTGTCTGATCCTCAACTGGTGGTTCTACCTGCGTACCAACGCCTATGTGAAGAATCCTTAAAAATATCTTTTAAAAACAAATACTTAATGGGAAGACTATGAGTCATTTTCTCGATCGACTGAATTACTTCACGCAGCCTCGCGAATCTTTTTCCGATGGGCATGGGGTCGTTACCGGGGAGGACCGGACCTGGGAGGACGCTTACCGCAACCGCTGGGCGCACGACAAGATCGTGCGTTCCACCCACGGTGTGAATTGCACGGGGTCGTGTTCGTGGAAGATCTACGTCAAGGGCGGCATCGTCACCTGGGAAACCCAGCAGACCGATTACCCGAGAACCCGCTGGGACATGCCCAACCACGAGCCACGGGGCTGCGCGCGCGGCGCCAGCTACAGCTGGTACCTCTACAGCGCCAACCGCGTGAAATATCCGCTGGTGCGCGGCCGTCTGCTGAAAAGCTGGCGCGAAGCACGGTCGACAAAGACGCCGGTGGAGGCCTGGGCTTCCATCGTTGAATCCGACGCCAAGCGGCGCGATTACCAAAGCGTGCGCGGTCTGGGCGGTTTTGTCCGCTCGAGCTGGGATGAAATCAACGAGATCGTCGCAGCGGCCAATGTCTACACCATCAAAAAACATGGTCCTGACCGGGTGATCGGCTTTTCGCCGATCCCGGCGATGTCGATGGTCAGCTATGCCGCAGGCAGCCGTTATCTCAGTCTGATCGGCGGCGTGTGCATGAGTTTTTACGACTGGTATTGCGATTTGCCGCCGTCCAGCCCGCAGACCTGGGGCGAGCAGACCGACGTGCCGGAATCTGCAGACTGGTACAACTCCACGTTCATCATCGCCTGGGGCTCGAATGTGCCGCAGACGCGCACGCCCGATGCGCATTTTTTCACCGAGGTGCGCTACAAGGGCGCCAAGACCGTTGCGGTCACGCCGGACTATTCCGAAGTCGCCAAGTTGGCGGACATCTGGATGCATCCCAAGCAGGGCACGGATGCCGCGGTGGCGATGGCCATGGGACATGTGATTCTCAAGGAGTTTTATTTCCCTGATGGAGAAAAGCGACGCAGCGCGTATTTCGACGATTACGCCCGTCGCTATACCGACCTGCCGATGCTGGTGATGCTGAAGGAGCATATTCTGCCCAACGGCGACAAGGTGCTGGTGCCCGACCGTTATATGCGCGCATTGGATTTTGCCGACAAGCTGGGTCAGGAAAACAATCCGGACTGGAAGACGGTTGCTTTCGACGGGAGCGGCAAGGTGGTGCTGCCCAATGGCGCCATCGGTTTTCGCTGGGGACCCGATGGCCGCGCCGATCAGGGTCAGTGGAACCTCGAGGCTAAGGAGGCGCACCACGGCACTGACGTCAAACTCAAGCTGTCGCTGCTCGAGGGCGATCACCCGGTAACGGATACCGCCAAGGTCGGCTTTCCGTATTTTGGCGGCATCACCAGCGAGCATTTTCCGAATAACGTGCAGAAAGGCGATAACGGCGACGTGCTGGTGCGTACGGTGCCGGTACAACGCATTGCTGTCGGCCAGGCGGGCGACCAGCGCGATGTGCTGGTGGCCACGGTGTTCGACCTGCAGGCGGCCAACTATGGGGTGGCCCGCGGTTTGCCCGGCGAACTGGCTGCGACCAGCTACGACGACGACACACCGTACACGCCGGCGTGGCAGGAACGTATTACCGGTGTGTCCCGCGAGCAGGTGATCAGTGTCGCACGCCAGTTTGCCGAAAACGCCGACAAGACCCACGGCAAGTCGATGGTGATCATCGGTGCGGCAATGAACCACTGGTATCACAGCGATATGAACTATCGCGGCATTATCAACATGCTGATGATGTGCGGCTGCATCGGCAAAAGCGGCGGCGGCTGGGCACATTATGTGGGCCAGGAAAAGCTGCGCCCGCAGACCGGCTGGACCGCGCTGGCTTTCGCGCTCGACTGGATACGTCCGCCGCGGCAGCAGAACAGCACCAGTTTTTTTTATGCGCACACCGACCAGTGGCGTTACGAAAAACTGGGTGTCGACGAAGTGCTCTCGCCGCTGGCCGACAAAAAACTCTTCGGCGGCAGCATGATCGATTACAACGTGCGTGCCGAGCGCATGGGCTGGCTGCCTTCGGCCCCGCAACTGAAAACAAATCCGCTGCAGGTGGTGCGCGATGCGCAGGCGGCCGGAGTCGATCCGAAAGACTACGCAGTCAAGGCGCTGAAGGACGGCTCGCTCAAAATGAGTTGCGAAGATCCCGACCACCCGGCCAACTGGCCGCGCAACCTGTTCGTATGGCGCTCCAACCTGCTGGGCTCCAGCGGCAAGGGGCACGAGTATTTTCTCAAGCATCTGCTGGGCACCAGCCACGGCGTGCAAGGCAGGGATCTCGGCGCGGACGACGCCAAGCCACAGGAAGTGGTGTGGCATGAACAGGCGCCGGAGGGCAAGCTCGACCTGCTGGTCACGCTCGACTTCCGCATGAGTACCACCTGCCTGTATTCCGACATCGTGCTGCCGACCGCCACCTGGTACGAGAAGAACGACCTCAATACCAGCGACATGCACCCGTTCATCCACCCGTTGTCGACGGCGGTGGATCCGGCATGGCAGTCGCGCAGCGACTGGGACATTTACAAGGGATTTGCGCAGAAGTTCAGCGAAGTCTGTGTCGGTCATCTCGGCGTGGAGAAGGAACTGGTGCTGACACCGTTGATGCACGATACGCCGGGGGAACTGGCCCAGGCCCTGGACGTCAGGGAATGGAAAAAAGGGGAGATTGACCTGATACCTGGCAAGACTGCGCCGCAGATGACGGTGGTCGAACGCGATTACCCGAACGTGTACAAGCGGTTCACCGCGCTCGGTCCGCTGATGGGCAAGGTCGGCAACGGCGGCAAGGGAATCGCGTGGAATACGCAGGACGAAGTGCGCCAACTCGGTGAACTGAATGGCCTCAATGCCGCAGAGGGTGTCACCAAAGGCATGCCGAAAATCGAGACCGACATCGATGCCTGCGAGGTGATTCTGCAGCTCGCGCCGGAAACCAATGGCCATGTGGCGGTCAAAGCCTGGCAGGCGCTGGGCAAACAAACCGGGATCGACCATGCCCACCTGGCGATCCATCGCGAAGACGAGAAAATCCGCTTCCGCGACATTCAGGCGCAGCCGAGAAAGATCATCTCGTCACCGACCTGGAGCGGCATCGAAAGCGAGACTGTGTCCTACAACGCCGGTTACACCAATGTGCATGAGCTGATCCCGTGGCGCACGCTCACCGGCCGCCAGCAGTTCTACCAGGACCACCCGTGGATGCGCGCATTCGGCGAAGGCTGCGTCAGTTACCGCCCGCCGGTGGACCTGAAGACCACCGCCGGCATCCATGGCGTGAAAAGTAATGGCAATCCCGAGATCCTGCTCAATTTCATCACACCGCACCAGAAGTGGGGCATCCACTCCACCTACACCGACAATCTGATGATGCTGACGCTGAGCCGCGGCGGGCCCTGTGTCTGGCTGAGCGAGGATGACGCGAAACGCGCCGGCATCGTCGACAACGACTGGATCGAGTTGTTCAACATCAACGGCGCCATCGCGGCGCGGGCGGTGGTAAGCCAGCGCGTCAATCCCGGCATGGTGATGATGTACCACGCACAGGAGAAGATCGTGAACACCCCGGGTTCTGAAATCACCGGCGCGCGCGGCGGCATCCACAACTCGGTGACGCGC
This sequence comes from Burkholderiales bacterium, assembly GCA_019744975.1. Lineage (GTDB taxonomy): Bacteria > Pseudomonadota > Gammaproteobacteria > Burkholderiales > SG8-41. The sequence continues at coordinate 24,969 of JAIETP010000003.1, read as the reverse complement.
ATTGTGCTGAAGCCTACGCACATGATCGGCGGTTATGCCCAGTTGAGCTACGGCTTCAATTACTACGGCACCATCGGCACCAACCGCGATGAATTCGTGGTGGTGCGCAAGATGGTGAAAATCGACTGGCTGGATACGCCGGTTGCGGATGAATTGATAAGGCCGGTACAGGCTCAAGGAGAAAGTGTATGAAAATCCGCGCGCAAATCGGCATGGTGCTGAACCTCGACAAGTGCATCGGTTGCCACACCTGTTCGGTTACCTGCAAGAACGTCTGGACCAGCCGGCCGGGCATGGAATACGCCTGGTTCAACAATGTCGAGACCAAGCCCGGCATCGGCTACCCCAAGGAGTGGGAGAACCAGGACAAGTGGCATGGCGGCTGGGTGCGCAAGGGCAACGGCAGCATCGAGCCGAGGCAGGGCGCGAAGTGGAAGTTGCTGATGCGCATTTTCGCCAACCCCAATCTGCCCGAAATTGACGATTACTACGAGCCCTTCACCTTCGATTACGGCCACCTGCAGAGCGCGCCGGAGATGCGCGCCACGCCGACCGCGCGGCCGCGCAGCCTGATTACCGGCAAGCAGATGGACAAGATCGTGTGGGGACCGAACTGGGAGGAAATCCTCGGCGGCGAGTTCAGCAAGCGCAGTGCCGACAGGAATTTCGACGACATCCAGAAGGACATCTACGGCCAGTTCGAGAACACCTTCATGATGTATTTGCCGCGGCTGTGCGAGCACTGCCTGAATCCGGCATGCGTGGCGAGCTGCCCGTCCGGCTCGATCTACAAGCGCGAGGAAGACGGCATCGTATTGATCGACCAGGACAAGTGCCGCGGCTGGCGGATGTGTGTCAGCGGTTGTCCGTACAAGAAAATTTATTACAACTGGAAAAGCGGCAAGGCGGAAAAATGCATTTTCTGCTATCCGCGCATCGAGGCGGGGCAGCCGACCGTGTGCTCCGAGACCTGTGTCGGTCGCATCCGCTATCTGGGCGTGCTGCTCTACGACGCCGATCGTATCCAGGAGGCGGCCAGCGTCGAGCATGACCGCGATCTGTACCATGCACAACTGGACATTTTCCTCGACCCGAACGATCCGCAGGTGATTGCCCAGGCTGCCGTCGACGGCATACCGGACAAGTGGATGGAGGCTGCGCGCAACAGCCCCGTTTACAAGATGGCAGTGGAATGGAAAGTGGCACTGCCGCTGCACCCGGAATACCGCACCTTGCCGATGGTCTGGTACGTGCCGCCGCTGTCGCCGATCAGTGCTGCAGCCAATGCCGGCCATATCGGTACCAATGGCCAGATCCCCGACGTCAATCAACTGCGCATTCCCGTCAAGTATCTGGCCAACCTGCTCACCGCCGGGGATACGGTGCCGGTGGTGCGTGCGCTCGAACGCATGCTGGCGATGCGCGCCTACCAGCGCGAAAAACATGTCGATCAGCGTATCAATACCGCGGTGCTGCAGCAGGTCGGCATCACCCGGGAAATGGTGGAGGAGATGTACCGCATCATGGCGATTGCCAACTACGAGGATCGTTTTGTGATCCCCAGCACCCACCGCGAGTACGCCGAGAACACCTTCAACGTGCGCGGCGGCTGCGGCTTCTCCTTCGGTAACGGTTGCTCGGAAGGCACTGGCGAGACCAGTCTGTTCGGCAGCGAGAAAAAACGCACCATTCCGATCAAGCTGGAGGTCTGATCATGCTGGGACTTTCAAAATCAAAACCTGTGGCTGCTCCCGGCAGTCTGCGCGTGTTGGCGGCCTTGCTCGGGTATCCGGATACGGCGATGCGCAGTTGTCTGCCCGAAATGTGCGCCATCCTGCGTCACGAAGGTGCGTTATCCCTTGAGCGCCAGGCCGAACTCGATGGGCTGATTGCCGCGCTGGGGAATGCCGAGCCGCTGGAGACCGAGGCTGACTATGTCGAACTGTTCGACCGCGGCCGTGCCACTTCGCTGCACCTGTTCGAGCATGTGCATGGCGATTCGCGCGATCGTGGCCCGGCGATGATCGACTTGGCGCAGACGTACGAGAAGGCCGGCCTGTATCTGGCGCCCGGCGAATTGCCGGACTACCTGCCCGTCGTGCTGGAGTTCGTTTCCACCCAGCCGCCGCGTGAAGCGCGCGCCTTTCTGGGTGAAATGGCGCATATATTCAATGCGCTGTTCAGCGCTTTGCAGGAACGCGCCAGCCCGTACGCCAGCGTGCTTGGCGCATTGCTGGAACTGGCGGGCGAGCAGGCGCAGGCCGTAAAGCCCGTCGCTGAGCCGCCGCTGGATGAAAGCTGGATCGAGCCGCCGGTGTTTGACGGTTGTTCGTCCAAGGGGCAGTCCCGGCCCGGCCAGCCGCAACCCATACATCTGGTTCGCAAGAACACCAAAACAAGGGTGATCGCATGAACGCCTATCCGTCTTATTTGCACACTTTCTTTTTCAGTTATTACCCGTATATCTGTATGGTGGTTTTCCTGGTGGGCAGTCTGGCCCGCTACGACCGCGATCAGTACACCTGGAAGAGCGACTCATCACAGATGCTGCGTACCGGCACACTGCGCTGGGGCAGCAACCTGTTTCATGTCGGTATCCTGTTCCTGTTTTTCGGCCACCTGGTCGGGCTGCTCACGCCGCACTGGGCATACGAGGCCTTCATCAGTCCCGCCAACAAACAATTGCTGGCTATTTATGCCGGCGGCGTCGCCGGGTTCATCTGTTTTATCGGACTCAGCATGCTGATATACCGCCGCATGTTTGATCCCCGTATCCGCCTGACCAGCCACCGTACCGATCTGGCCATCCTGATCATCCTGTGGGTGCAACTGACGCTGGGCCTGATCACGTTGCCGTACTCGCTGTCCCATTCCGATGGCAGCGTGATGCTGGTGCTGTCCGACTGGGCGCAGCGCGTGTTCACTTTCCGCGTCGGTGGGGCGGAAGGCCTGATCCCGCTGGACTGGCCGTACAAGGCGCACCTGGTGCTGGGAATGACGATTTTCCTGCTGTTTCCCTTCAGCCGGCTGGTGCACGTATGGAGCGGTTTCGCCACGCTGGCCTACCTGTTCCGTCCACGTCAGGTGGTGCGCAGCCGCCGGCTCAATCTGCCGGCCGGCCATAACCAGCCGCGCCAGCCCGGCGCCGGCGCCTGAATGAGGAGAACAACGTCATGATTGCTGATGCTGCTCTTGCAAGCCCCGTTGCCTGTGTCAACGGCGTGGCCCTGAACAAGCCCGGAGAATTACTGTCTGCCGAAGTGCTGCGCCAGCGCGCCTGCACCGAACTGCTGCGCCAGGCCGCACAGGCCGGTGGTTTGCTCGCAGCAAGCGATCCCGCTGCAGGTGACGGCGTGATCAGTGAGGCCGCAACTGCTGCCATTGAAGCACTGCTGGAACGGAATCTCGCCGTGCCTGAACCCACGGAGGAGGACTGCCGCCGCCATTACGCGGCGCATCAGGGTCGTTATCGAAATGGGGAACGTGTGCGCGCGCGGCATATCCTTTTCGCGGTCACGCCCGGCGTGGACGTTGTGGCCCTGCGCAAGCAGGCGGAACCGGTTTTTCTCGACGTGCGTTGCCACGACGGCCAGTCCGCAGACCGCTTTGCCGATGCCGCGCGCAAGTGGTCCAATTGCCCCAGCGGTGCTGACGGCGGGGATCTCGGATGGCTCAGTGGCGAAGACTGCGCACCCGAGTTCGCCCGCGAACTGTTCGGTCACATTGAAGTGGGCGTGCTGCCGCGCCTGGTGCACAGCCGTTTCGGGCTGCATGTGGTCGAAGTGCTGGAGCGTGAGCCGGGCGTGGCGCAGTCATTCGAGTCGGTGCGCGGGGCGCTGGAAAATTCGCTGCGCCAACAGGCTTTTGTCACGGCATTGCGGCAATACCTGCTGTTGCTGGCCGGTGCCGCAGAGGTGGAAGGCGTCGATCTCGACACAGCAGATACGCCGCTGGTGCAGTGATCATGAATATTTCCAACTTCGAAGATCTGCTGCGGGCTGCGAAGCAGCAATCCGAGCCGCAACGCCTGCTGTTCGTTTTTGCCGATGCCGAATTGCCTGATGGCAGTACGGCTGAACAGCGTGCCCGTTTTCAGGAAGGGGACGGCGGTGCGCTGGTGCCCTTGATGTCCGTGGACAAGAAACCCGAGGATATGAGCACGTTTTCAGAACTGGCTGAGGAGTCGCGTCAGTTCGGGCGCGACTGGGCTGTCGTGTTCGTAGCGGCCCTTTCGGGGCGCGGCGGGCGCCCACCTACGGATGTGGAAGCCGACCAGTCGCTGCAGCGCATGATCGAAGCCATCAAGTCGGGGTCCTTTGGCGCGTTCATGCCCTTCGACCGGCAGGGTCAGCCATTGATTTTTGACTGAGTGCATATTGGCTTTGTTCATGGTGCCGCCCAACAGGCACCGGAGCCGTTTTTGGCGCTGAGAAAACGGCAGCATTGCCGGTGTGTGGCAGGTTGTGTCTTCGATCCTGAAGCTACGTTACCCGATGCGGCGAACCCGTGTTACGGCACCTGACGTCAACCCGGGTTTGACATGAATGAACTGCTGCCAGACCGGCTGTTATGGCGCCCGTCATCAGGTATGCCAGCAAGTCGGCTACCGGCCGGATGGCGGTGCCGAATGGCAGGTTTTCCGCTCCACGGAAAAACAGGCCCTTACGGACATCTCCCTTGAGTGCATAGGCAAGCCGTGTGTCTATGCAGAACTGCCCGGCACCGGCAATGCCGTCGCGTAAACCGCACACGGTCAGGCAATTAAGTCCCTGTACGCAGCGGCGCGGATCGGCCTTGGCGTGTGATTGCAGGGTTTTCTCGCGCCGCAGGTAATTTTTCAGCCACGGTGTCAGTACGGCGCGTGCCGGCAGGCCGGCAACACTCATGAAGGTGACGATGTCTTCTGGCCTGGCCTCCGCCAACACGCGCTTGAATTCGGGGTGGGCATCGCCTTCGACAGTAACGGCAAACGGCGTGCCGACCTGAACCGCGGCGGCGCCCTGCTGCAGCAGGGTTCGCACCTGCTGATGGCTGTTGATGCCTCCGGCAGGGATCAGCGGTATGTGTTCATGTTCAATGCCCAGATCACGAAACAGTCCGCGGATTTGTTCCATTACCGGGGTGAAGTCGAACCGGGGATCGCCAATGTCATCGATGCGGGTTGCCCCCAGGTGTCCGCCGGCATGTCGTGGATGCTCGATGATGATTGCATCCGGCAGTTTTTTCTTGCGCATCCATTTTTTCAGCACGATGCCCACACCGCGCGCGTCCGACAGGATCGGGATCAGGGCGACATCGGGAAAGTCTGCCGTCAGGTCGGGCAGGTCAAGCGGCAGGCCCGCGCCCATGACGATCGCGTGGGCGCCGCTCGCGCAGGACTGGCGCACGTAGGCGGCATGCGAGGCGACGGCCTTCATGATGTTGACAGCAATGGCACCGTGGCCGGAGGCGATGTCCAGGGCCATGCGGATTTCGCGGTCCAGGGCGGCGAGATTGAGTTGATCCAGCACCTCACGGTCCCGGCATCCGGCGGCACTCTCCAGCAGATCGGGGTGGTGGTGGCGCAGGTCCACGCTCGATATCGTGCCCAGTCCGCCAAGCGCGGCGACACTTCCGGCCAGCCGGTGCGCGGAAACGCCGATACCCATGCCCCCCTGGACGATGGGTAGCAATGAGCGGTTGCGGAGTTTCCAGGTCGGCAGCGGAATGTCCATGGGGATTTTGACGCGGTTGGTCGCCCCGACAGGAATGGCGGGCGGGATCAGCGCATTCTGTGGGAAATGGCGGTCATGCGCATTGATATGAATCAACACGGCGGGGACGGGGCATGCCATGCGTCTGCTCAGCCTTTGTGGGCTTGCAATTTTTCGATGCTGGCAATGCCGATCTTCTGACCGTCGATGCTGATCAGGCCGGCGGCCGCGAGTCCGTGCAGGGTGCGCGAGAAATGTTCATGAGTCAGGTTCAAACGCGATGCGATGACGTTTTTTCGGGCGGGCAGCTCTATTTCAGTGGTGCCGCCACCTGCAGTGTCACTCAGGCTCAGCAGGTAACCGATGACACGTTGTGTGCCGGATTTCAGGGTGTAGGACTCCAGATCGCCGAGCAGGTGATGCAGGCGCATGCTCAGGCTGGCAATGATGCGGCGTGCGAACCGCGGATCGCGATCCAGTTCCGCGAAAACCGCGGTAGCCGCGACATGCAGCAGCCTGGTGTCGGCGAGTGCCTCCGCGGTCACCACGTACGGCTTTTCCAGGAACATGACTGCTTCGCCGAAACTGTGTCCGGCCCCGAGTATCTCGACGACCTTTTCCGTACCCTGTGGCGTCTGCAGCGCAAGTTTGACCTGCCCGCAAATGATGATGTGGAAACCTGTGCATGGATCGCCACGGCGAAACAGCACACTGCCGCGCGGCGCTTCGATCTGCAGCGTGGCTGCGGCGATACGGCCGAGTTTTTCATGATCGAGTTCCCGGAACAGGGGGAGATTCTCGAGCAGCGTCTGAGCCCTGATCTGTCGACATTGCCGGATCATGAAAAACGCATCAAATGTGCGTCCGCAAGCGGATGCATCCTATCCGTAGGCGATGCAGTTTTCACAAACCGTGCCGCGTACGTCACGTTTCAGATGGGCGGCGCGCAGGGCTGTGAATTTTCCGGAATTCCATGCGTCCATGAATGAAACCTGCGTCAGGTCACCCATGGTCCAGTTGGCGGTGGCGTCAAAACAGCAGGCTGACAGTTTTCCCTCCGCGGTGACGTGCCCCTCGGTAAATGCCGACCAGCAGGGCAGGGGCTCGCGCAACGCGCCGATCCGTCCCTGATTCCCCGCAGTCGGGCGGTAGCCCAGTTGTTCCTCGCGCTGTGTCGCGAAAGCGCCCATGGAATACAGCGGCAGCCAGTAGTGCTGATCGACGAAGGGAAGTACATGGTCGCGCAGCAATTGTTCCATCTTCTCCTGCTGTTTGCCGTCGTAGCGGATCGAAGAGGCATAGAGGCCGGTGCTGTAACCGCCTCTGGCACGTCCGACGTTGGTACGAATTTCCCAGGCGCTCTTGATGTTGGCAAGTGCTCTGCGAAACAACCTGCCGGAGACGCCCATGATGCTTTCGAACTGCTCCTCGTCTGCGGCGTTGACCGACCATTTGAGCGAGTCGAGGCCGGCCTTCATGCAGGCGTCTACGGCCTCCGGAAACGCCATCGAGGCGTTGGAGGTCAGGAATACGTAGGGAAAACCCAGGTCCTGTTTGGCGTAGGCGATGCAATCCACCAGCAGACGCGGGTTCATGAAGGATTCACCGAGGTAAAACATGCCGAGTTCTTTAACGCCGGCCTCGCGCATTTCCCGCGTGATGCGTTTAAACAGGCCGAAATCCATGTCCCACTTCGGCTGTACTTCGCGGGTACGCAATGCGCAAAAACCACAGCGATAGTTGCAGCGCGGGGAAATTTCGATTTTGACGCTGTGGGGTGCCGGTGGTTTTGCGCGCAGGTAATCCGGCGGAATGCGGGTGACGTTGTCGATGCGCTCGGTTATCGTTGCCACGAAATTTTCTTCTCAGTGTCCTGGATGTAATGCTCCAAGTTAGACTGAGTGCCATGCCTCGACGTTGATCCATGTCAAACGCATGATCCTGATCCTGCTTCTGCGCGGCTCCGCAGGATGTGCCGTGCAGCGCCGCCGGCCCCGGGACGGTTGCAGCAGACCGTCCGCCCGCGGGGCAATACCCCTGCCACCGCCAGGTTTCTAGCGCAACACCAGTACCGCAATGTTCGTGCCAGCCAGCACTTTCTGCGTTTCACTGCCGAGCAGAAGTTTGGTGAATCCGCTGCGGCCGTGCGAGGCCATCGCAATCAGGTCGCATTTGTATTTTTTCGCGGCCTTGACGATCGCATCCGCCGGAAAATCGCTGCAGACGAACCAGGTCGTGCACTTTACGCCGGCCGACCCGCATTCCTTTTTGATGACCTCCAGGTGGCGCGCCGCGACCTTTTTCTGCCGGGCTTCATATTCCCTGGGAACGATGAAATCGGGTGGTACGTAATCCGCGTAGACATTGAACCTGTACTCCGGTGACACGTGAAATCCAGTGACGCGCGCCCCGGTTTTTTTGGCCAGGGCCACGGCTTTTTTTACGGCCTTGCGTGACAGCGCGGAGCCATCGGTGGGAACCAGGATGTTGCGGAACATGGTTGTTCTCCTTGGGTGATTGACACGCACATAAATTAACGCGTCCCGGCTGCAGGCGGCTTGATGTAGATCAAAACGCAGCCTGCAGGCGCTGGATATGCTGCACGGCATCACCAATCGGGCAGAGGACTTCCATGCAGGAGCAATCCACCTATAACTACAATGTAGTCCGGCAGTTCTCGATCATGACCGTGGTCTGGGGCATCGTCGGCATGCTGGTCGGCCTGTTCATAGCCGCGCAACTGATCTGGCCGGAACTCAATTTTGCGTCCTGGCTGTCCTACGGACGGCTGCGGCCGCTGCATACCAATGCCGTGGTGTTTGCTTTTGGCGGCTCGGCGCTGTTTGCGACCTCGTATTACGTGGTGCAACGCACCTGCCACGCCCGGCTGTTCTGCGACCGCCTGGCCGCGTTCACCTTCTGGGGCTGGCAGGCGGTCATCGTGCTGGCCGCGGTGACGCTGCCGATGGGTTACACCAGTTCCAAGGAATACGCGGAGCTCGAATGGCCGATCGACATCCTGATCGCGCTGGTGTGGGTGGCCTATGCCGTGGTGTTTTTCGGCACCATCGTCAAGCGCAAAACCCCGCACATCTACGTCGCGAACTGGTTTTTCGGCGCATTCATCCTGACCGTCGCGGTGCTGCACATCGTCAACAGCGCCGCCATCCCGGTGTCGCTGACCAAATCGTATTCCGCGTACGCCGGCGTGCAGGACGCCATGGTGCAGTGGTGGTACGGCCACAACGCGGTCGGTTTTTTCCTGACCGCGGGTTTCCTCGGCATGATGTATTACTTCATTCCGAAGCAAGCGGGCCGCCCGGTGTATTCATACCGGTTGTCGGTGGTGCATTTCTGGTCGCTGATTTTCACCTACATGTGGGCTGGCCCGCACCACCTGCACTACACCGCGCTGCCGGACTGGGCGCAGTCGATCGGCATGCTGTTTTCGCTGGTGCTGCTGGCGCCGTCCTGGGGCGGGATGATCAACGGCATCATGACGTTGTCGGGCGCATGGCACAAACTGCGCACCGATCCCATTCTCAAATTCCTCGTCGTGTCGCTGTCGTTCTACGGCATGTCGACTTTCGAGGGGCCGATGATGGCGATCAAGACCGTCAACGCACTGTCGCATTACACCGACTGGACGGTCGGCCATGTGCACAGCGGTGCGCTGGGCTGGGTCGGCATGGTGTCGATCGGCAGTCTCTACTACCTGATCCCGCGCCTGTATGGCCGCACGGAGATGTACAGCATGCAACTGGTGACGCTGCATTTCTGGGTGGCGACCATCGGCATCGTGCTCTACATCGCGGCGATGTGGATTGCCGGCGTGATGCAGGGCCTGATGTGGCGCGCGGTGAACCCCGACGGCACGCTGACCTATGCCTTCGTTGAATCGGTGAAGGCGACCTATCCGTACTACGCGGTGCGCCTGCTCGGCGGACTGCTCTATTTCTCCGGAATGCTGATCATGGCCTGGAACGTGTGGAAGACCGTGGCCGGACAGAAGGCGGTGGATATGCCGGTCACTGCCGCTGCCCACGCTTGAATGCACCAGAAATATCATAAGTATTTGATTATAAACATATTTTAGTTACTCGGAGCTTACATGGACAATTCAGGCCATGCGATTATCGAAAAAAATGTCGGCCTGCTGATGGTGCTGGTGATCGCTGCGATCAGCGTCGGCGGACTGGTCGAGATCGTGCCGCTGTTTTTCCAGAAATCAACCACGCAGCCGGTCAGCGGGTTGCAACCCTATACCGCGCTGCAACTGTCAGGTCGCGACATTTATATCCGCGAGGGTTGCAACAATTGCCATTCGCAGATGATCCGGCCGTTTCGTGCCGAGACGGAGCGTTACGGCCATTACTCGGTGGCCGGTGAATTCGTCTACGACCATCCCTTCCTGTGGGGCAGCAAACGCACCGGCCCTGATCTGGCGCGCGTCGGCGGCCGTTATTCCGACGACTGGCACCGTGTGCACCTGATCAACCCGCGCGACCTGGTGCCGGAATCCAACATGCCGGCCTACAAATGGCTGGCCGATACCCCGGTGGATGCGGCGGTGCTGCCGGCGAAGCTGCGCGCGCTGCGCATGCTCGGTGTGCCGTACACCGAAGAAGATATTGCAAAGTCTGCGGAAAGCGTCAAGGGCAAAACTGAAATGGATGCGCTGATCGCCTATCTGCAGAACCTCGGCACCGTTTTGCGCAATGTGAGGTAAGCCATGGATGTCAACCTGATGCGTTCCATCATTACCACCGTGCTGTTTGTGGTGTTCATCGGCATTGTGTTGTGGGCCTGGAGCAAGGGGCGGCGCGCCGATTTCGAAGCGGCGGCTCGCCTGCCGCTGGATGACGATCTGGCCGAACAGCAACTGGCCCGCGACAGGAGAGTGCAGCAATGAGCGATTTTGTGCATGACGGCTGGAGTTTTTATATCGCGATCATCACCGTGGTCAGCCTGCTCGCCTGCGGTGTATTTCTCAAGGCGTTGTCGACGCAAAAACTGGCCAGGGGCGAACAGGCGGGTACGACCGGCCATACCTGGGACGGGCTGCAGGAATTGAATAACCCGATGCCGCGGTGGTGGATGTGGCTGTTTTACATCACCATCGTGTTCTCCTTCGCCTACCTGATCCTGTATCCAGGGCTGGGTTCCTATGCCGGTTATCTTGGCTGGAGCTCACAGGGTCAATACAAAGGTGAGCAGCAGCAGGCGGCCGAAGTTTATGGGCCTGTCATTGACCGGTTTTTAAAACAGGATGTGCTTGTGGTTGCAGCGAATCCCGAGGCACGCGAAATCGGCCAGCGTCTGTTCCTGAACTACTGCGCGCAGTGCCACGGTTCGGATGCCGGCGGCTCGCGCGGTTATCCCAGCCTGCGTGATGCCGACTGGCTGTATGGCGGCACGACCGACGCGATCCGCAGCACCATCCTCAATGGCCGCAACGGCGTGATGCCGCCGCTGGGCGCGGCGCTCGGCGGCAGCGATGAGGTGCGCGATGTCGTGCACCACGTGCTGGCACTGGCGGGACGCACCCATGACGGCCTGCGCGCCCAGCGCGGCAAGGCCAAGTTTGCGACCACCTGCGTCGCCTGCCACGGCGCCGACGGCAAGGGCAACCAGCAGATCGGTGCGCCCAACCTGAGCGATGACATCTGGCTGCATGGCGGCACCGAGGCCGCGATCACCGAAAGCATCGTCAAGGGGCGCATGAACCAGATGCCGGGGCACAAGGATTTTCTCGACGAGGGAAAGATTCACCTGTTGACTGCCTACGTGCTGGGCATTTCGGGGCGGGTCAAACCCTAGTGTCCCCTGTGCCGGACTCCTCCCTTGCGCTGCCGTCGGCTGCTGATGAAGTTGAGACTTCCCTCTACGAGGTCCGACGGCAGATTTATCCGCGCGCGGTCAGCGGCTGCTTCGCGGGCTGGCGCGTGGCGCTGGTGGTCGCCACGCAACTGGTGTTTTACGGTCTGCCGTGGCTGACCTGGAATGACCGTCAGGCGGTGTTGTTCGATCTGGTTTCACGCAAGTTCCATATTTTCGGGTTGGTGCTGTGGCCGCAGGATTTCATTTTCCTGACGGTGCTGCTGATTATCTCGGCGTATTCGCTGTTCCTGTTCACCACCATCGCCGGCCGGCTGTGGTGCGGTTATGCCTGTCCGCAGACGGTGTACACCGAAATGTTCATGTGGATCGAGCGTCGTATCGAAGGCGACCGGATGCAGCGCATGCGTCTCGACCAGTCAGCTCTCAGCGCGCGCAAGTTCGGCCTGAAAACCCTCAAACACGGCCTGTGGATCGCGGCGGCCTTATGGACCGGCTTCACTTTTGTCGGTTATTTCACCCCGATCAAGGTGCTGGGCGGCGAGGTGGCGACCTGGACGCTGGGTCCCTGGGAGACGTTCTGGATCCTGTTTTACGGGTTTGCGACGTACGGCAACGCCGGCTGGATGCGCGAACAGGTGTGCAAATACATGTGTCCCTATGCGCGTTTCCAGAGCGTGATGTTCGATTCGGACACTCTGGTCATCACCTATGACGCGCAGCGCGGTGACCCGCGCGGCTCCCGCGGCAGGACGGCCGACCCGAAAGCCCTGGGCCTGGGCGATTGCGTGGATTGCAACATCTGTGTGCAGGTCTGTCCGACCGGCATCGACATCCGCAAGGGGCTGCAGTACGAGTGCATCGGTTGCGCCGCCTGCATCGACGGTTGCAACCAGGTCATGGACAAAATGGGCTATGCGCGCGGGCTGATTCGTTATTCGACTGAAAATGCGGTATCAGGCAAATACACCGACAGCGAAATCCGCCGCCATGTGCTGCGGCCGCGGGTGCTGGTCTACAGCGCGCTGCTCGGCATCATCATCATCGCGTTTTTCGGCGGACTGTTGTTGCGCAGCCCGCTGAAGGTGGATGTGCTGCGTGACCGCGGTGCCATGATGCGCGATGCACCCGGCGGCCAGATCGAAAATGTCTACCGCCTGCAGTTCATCAACAGCGACGAAGCGGTCCGGCGTTACGTGGTGACTGTTGATGGATTGCCCGGCCTGCAGGTCATGGCGCCGCAACCGATAGAGCTGCCGCCGGCAACGACCCGTGCTTTCCCCGTAGCGATACGCGTGGATCCCGCCGGACTGGGCGCCGGCTCGCATGTGATCGTGTTTCATATCAGTGATCTCGACCGGCCCGAAGTGCAGGCCCATGAAAAATCCCGCTTTTTTGTCAGATGAGTTGTCCGATGAGTTTGTCCCATGATTTTGTCCAATGAGGATGCCGCGATGGAAATGATCCGCAAACCCGTGCTGCCTTGGTATCGCGAACCCTGGCCCTGGCTGTTGATGGCGGGTCCGGTCGCGGTGATTGTTGCCGGCGTTGCGACCACCTGGATTGCGGTGGTCAGCAGCGACGGCCTGGTGGTGGACGACTATTACAAGCAGGGGCTGGCGATCAACCAGACGCTGGAGCGTGGCGCACTGGCGGCAGTGCGGGGTTACCGCGCTGAAGGAGTGCTGGCCGGTGACGGCCGCAGCATCAGCCTGCGGCTTGTTTCGGACGTGGCGGCTCCGCTGCCGGAAACACTGCAGCTGCGCATTGCGCATCCGACGCGCGCCGGGCGTGATGGCCTGGTCCTGCTGCGTCAGCGCGCTCCGGGCCTGTACGAGGGCGCGGTGCCGGCGCTGACTGACGGGCGCTGGATATTGATTCTGGAAGACCGGCAATCCAGCTGGCGGCTGGGCGGAACGGTCACGATGCCCGCGCAAACCGCCATCACGCTGCTGCCGGAAAACCCGCAATAGGAGCAAACCATGGCCTGGAAACTCTTGTTTGGTTCGGATGTCGGGTTGATGAGCCTGCTCACCATCCTGATCGTCATCGCGATCGCCGTTTACCTGTATTTTTTCCTGCGCAGGAAGATGGCGGAAAAAGATGAAACCGGGGAGTCCCGGGGCTGAGCCCGGGAGCCGTGGTCATGGGCAAGCGCTTGATGTGGATATTGTGGCCGTCGTTTATCGTCGGCGGCGTGGCGGAGGGGGTATTTTTTACGCTGATCGATCCGCAGGAACTCTACCTGCTCGGCGAGCCGGTGCACTGGTCGCCGACCGCGGTTTATTCGGTCGGATTTTTCCTGTTCTGGCTGGTCGCCGCGGTCTCGAGTGCATTCACCTGCTTCCTGCAACGCGGCACCACCGGCGTCAATCAGTAGCGTTGGGCTTCTGCAACGGAGTCAGGCCCGGCAGCTGTGCTGGCCGACCATTTCGCGGAGGTTGTCGATCTTGAGAATACGCAGGTGTTTGTTCTGCACGGCAACCAGTCCCTGCGCCTGGAAGTGCGACAGCGCGCGGCTGACGGTTTCCAGCTTGAGGCCGAGATAGCTGCCGATTTCCTCGCGGGTCATGCGCAGGTGAAATTCGGTCGATGAATAACCGCGCGCGGCGAAACGCTGCGACAGGTTGAGCAGGAAAGCCGCCAACCGTTCTTCGGCGCGCATGCTGCCGAGCAGCAGCATCACGCCGTAATCGCGGGCGATTTCACGGCTCATCACGCGGTTGAAATGCTGATGCAGCGAAGGGATTTCGCGCGACATCGATTCCAGGTCGCTGAGCGGTATTTCGCAGACATCGCTGTCTTCGAGCGCCACGGCGTCGCACAGGTGCTGGTTGGTGCCGATGGCGTCCATGCCCATCAGTTCGCCCATCATGTGAAAACCCGCGACCTGCTCGCGGCCGTCTTCATGCAGCACGCAGCTTTTCATGAAACCCGTGCGGATGGCATACAGCGCCTGCAGCTGAGCCCCGGAGCGGTAAAGATGTTCGCCGCGTTTCACCGTCCGGCGGCGGTTGACGAGCTGGTCAACCGATTTCAATTCGGTGGGTGTGAGTCCGGCGGGCAGGCATAACTCGTGCAGGCTGCAAGTGGAGCAGGCTGTTTTGAGTTTATCGATCTCGACGATATGCAGGGGTGTCGCCATGCAAAGTGGATTGGCTTTATAGCATCGAATTTTTGCCCATCTTACGCCCGTTTTGATCTGCGTCAAATTGCCGTTGCCGCGTACTTGCCAGAATGATGTCCATGTCTTGGAAAACATCACCATGAGCACCGATTCGTCGCCAGCAGACGGCCTGCCGCTGGAGATTGATCTCGACCTGATCCGGCGCATGGATCGCAACGGGCCGCGATATACCTCGTATCCGACGGCGGACCGTTTTGTCGACGCTTTTGGGCCCGAAACCTACCGTTCCTGGGTGGGACGCCGCAACATCGGCGGCATCCGCCGCGCGTTGTCGATTTATGTGCACCTGCCATTCTGCAGCACGATCTGTTTTTATTGTGCCTGCAACAAGGTGGTGACGCGTGACAAGAACAAGGGACGGAAATATCTGGACAACCTGTTCCGCGAGATCGAGTTGCAGGCCCCGTTGTTTGGTGACGACCGGCAGGTCGAGCAGATGCACTGGGGTGGCGGTACACCGACGTTCTACAGCATGTCGCAGTTGGCGTCCCTGCACGAAAAGCTGCGGCAGCATTTCACCCTGACGGCCGACGGTGAATATTCCATCGAGATCGACCCGCGCAGCGTGGATGCCGCCGACATGCATGCGTTGCACGACATGGGCTTCAACCGCGTCAGCCTCGGCGTACAGGATTTTGATGCCGATGTGCAGCGCGCGGTCAACCGCATCCAGAGCGAGGCGCAGACACTGGCCGTGATGGACGCCGCGCGGGAGGCCGGTTTTTTGTCGATCAACGTCGATCTGATCTACGGGCTGCCGAAACAGAATATCCTCGGCTTCAATCGCACGCTGGGGCGGGTGATTGCGGCTGCGCCGGACCGGATAGCGATTTACAATTATGCGCATCTTCCGGCACGATTCAAGCCGCAGCGCCGTATCGTTGATGCGGATCTGCCTTCTCCGGAGACCAAACTCAAATTGCTGGGACTCGCCGCGCATCGCCTTGCCGAAGCCGGTTATGTCTACATTGGCATGGATCATTTTTCGAAGCCGGGTGATGCACTGGCGCTGGCCCAGCGCCATGGCCACCTGCACCGCAATTTCCAGGGTTATTCAACACACGCCGACTGCGATCTGCTCGGGCTGGGGGTTTCGGCGATCGGCGCCATCGGTCCGACCTACAGCCAGAACCATCGCGGACTGGACAGTTATTACGACGCCATTGAACGCAACCAGTTGCCGGTGGCGCGGGGCATCGAGCTGTCGGCGGACGACCTGCTGCGCCGCGCGGTAATTCAGGCGCTGGCCTGCCAGTTCTGTCTGTCAAAAACATCAGTTGAAATCGCCTATTTGATTGACTTTGACCAATATTTTTCCGGAGAACTTGCCGACTTGCGCGCCATGGCGGATGACGGACTGGTGCAGCTGGATGCCGAGTGGATTACGGTGACTGCGCGCGGACGCATGCTTGTCCGCAACATCTGCATGGTATTTGACAAATACCTGCAGCGGGAGCGTGAATCGACGCGTTTTTCAAGGGTGATCTAGGTGGGTTACATGGTGGAATACATCAGTGGCTGGTTGCAGGCCATGATGCTGACTGCGTTCATGGCGGGATTGCTGGGCGGCGTGCATTGCGCCGCCATGTGCGGCGGCATTGTCAGCCTTACCCGTGCACCGGGCGCCGGTGCGGCGCAGCGTTCCTCGTTTCCGCTGGCCTATAACGCCGGGCGTATTGCAAGTTATACGCTTGCAGGCGCGCTGGCCGGCCTGCTGGGTCAGGCGGGCATGGTACTGCGCGGTGGCGTACTGGCGCAGCACCTGCTGATGTTTTTTATGGGCGCGGCGCTGATCGTGGTGGCGCTCAATGTCGCAGGTGTGCGGCCGGTGATGCGTGGCATGGAGGCGGCAGGCAGTGTCCTGTGGCGACACTTGCAGCCTGCGTCCCGCCATGTGCTGCCGGTGACTTCGCCGTGGCAGGCGCTCGGGCTGGGCGCATTGTGGGGATGGCTGCCCTGCGGCATGGTGTATGCCGTACTGCTGGTCGCGCTCGCGGCGGGAAATGCCGTGGAGGGCGCGCTGATTCTCGCCGCATTCGGTTTTGGCACACTGCCCAATTTGCTGCTGATCGGCGCGGCAGTGGGTCGTGCGCCGGGCTGGATGCAGCTGCGTGGGGTACGTTATGCGGCAAGTGCCGTGATTGCGGCGGTCGGAATCTACGGCATGCTGCATGTACTGCAACCCGCGGCAATGCAATCCGACAGCCTGTTGTGCCGGGTGGCGCCCGGGCTTGCCGGATTGTTGCGCTGATCCGGGCCCGCAGGATCAGCGGAAGCGCCAGGTTACCCCGGCGGTGACCATATGTACGCGATGTCCCTGATGATCAATGTCGCGGATGATGCCGAAGGCAAGGTCGAGATTCCTGGTCGGGGCATGGATGGCGCCGGCTTCGACATAACCCATGCGGTATTTTTCTGCACTGTGCGGATTGGTCACCAGACCGGCGTCGAAAACAATCCGCCATTGTTCAGTGATGTCGAACACCGGCGCCAGCGAAAGCCGCCACAACGCATCGCGATGGATGGATCGGTTGCCGGCCATTGCGTAACGCTGGCTGCTGACCGCCAGATTGGCGTGGATTGCGCCAAAACCGGTCTCCTGGCTCAGCAGCAGCGCAGCCTCGGCATTGGATTTGGCGTTACCCAGTCCGCGATCTTCGGCGCGCTCGGATACCGGAAAGCGGATCTCGGATCTAAAGGCGAGGCTAACTTTGCTGGCCTCATGTTCATAAAAACGCCATTTCAATCCTGCCAGCGTGTTGCCTGCACCGGTTTGAGGGTTGTCCGGGGCGTTCGGGCGGAAGCGCACCGCGGATCCGCCGATATACCCGTCCAACGCATCGGTCAATCCAAGGGTATAGACGAACGGCAGCGTGGTGACCACCGTTTTGGTTCCCGGTTCTTTCTCGACAAACCGGGTGTAGCCGAATTCCAATTGGTTGCCGCCAGCGCCCTGGGTGCCGGTGTCGTCGGTGATCAGCGGCTGGAAAGCGGCGGCGCCGGCGGGAAGCCAGGCCAGGAGAGACAGCCATCTGCAATAGGATTGCACGGTATTTTTCGGTCATTGGGGTGTTGCCGGGCGGCGATTGCAGCGCTAGCTTGAGTATGGCTGCGCAGACGGATCACCATTCTGCTTCCGCGCAGCTGCGCGAAAGCAGAGACCTGATCGTTACCGGATTGCCGGATTACCGGATCACGCCGCAGGCGACGCGTCCGCCGGCGTTGCCGGTGGGGTCGGTCTTGTAATCATCCACATCCATGTGCACGATCACGGCGCGGCCGATGATGCCGTCGGGTTTATCCTTGCTGACGGAAATGCCGCCGACGACAAAATTCAGCGTGGCGACGCCTTTGTCATTGAAGTTCAGATTGCTGAGGTCGCCGGCGTGGCGCTCCGGTTCATACGGGCCGCCGTGTTTGTGGCCTTTCGGATTGAAATGGCCGCCGGTGCTCATGGCCTTGGGATCGCTGCAATCGCCTTTTTCATGAATGTGAAAACCCTTGGGCCCCTTGCTGTGACCGCTGATCTCGCCGCTGACGCGGACGATGTCGGGGCCGGCCTGGGTGAATGTCACCGTGCCGCTGACCTGGCTGCCGCTACGCGGTTCGAGTTTTGCTGTGGCGACCGCCCCCGGTTGTTCGGCGGGTCCCGCGCAGCCGGCGACAATGCCGGCCATGAAGGCTGTTGCGATGATACGTTTCATCAAACTCTCCTTTGATTGGGTGCTGTATGGGTGCTGACTTGAGACCGTGTCCCCGCGCGGTTCATCAGGCCGTTCTTGTTATTGTTTTAGCAACGAACTTGTTGTTTGCAAAACTTCGCCAGCGCGGTCACGGTGGTGGTTCCGGTGACGCGCTGCTGTGCCCGCGCCGGAGACCCGTGTTCCATTGCCAGCCGCATTTCGTATTTGCTGAAAAACGTATTGAACATTTCACCGCCCAGCGTGCCGGTGGCGAACAGCGTGTCGGTGGCGCGCTCATGTTCGAGCAGAATCGCGCACAGCGGCTGTGGCGCCGGCCCACCCATGACTTTTGCACCGGCAGCCGGATCGTATTCGCTGTGTTCGGAGCAACAATGAATCATGTTCGGTTTGCTGATTTTTGATGCTGTCGAGCGGTCGCGATAACTGATGAAACTGATCTGCCGCGTCGGATAGGTCAACTGGTGCGAGCAGATTGCCGAGTAAGCGACAATGGCGCGTTGCGGACCGACACCTCCGGGCCACTGGTAACTTGCGCCATCGCCTGTTTTCAGTGTGACGTTCTGGGTGGTCGCTTTTCCCAGGTTGATCAGGAAACACGGCGTGCCCTCGAAGGGGTAGTGAAATACATAATTCTCGCCGGCAGTGAGGCGCGAGGCGCGCAACGGCTGCCCGGATTCGTCGGTGAGTTGTGTCCGTGCATAACGCCGCGGCTGGGCATCTGCGGCGGCAAACGTCCCCTGATTTCCCAGCCCGAGGGCGGAAGCGGCACAGACACGGATGAAGTCGCGGCGTTCCATGATCAGCGCCTATTCTTCGTGTTGCGACGGGGGGCTGTCAACCGGCGCTCATTTCACGCCAACTTCACACTAAGCGGCCTGCCGGCAGCCGGCGTCAGCGAACTTCCATGTTGATCAGCACGGCTGCATCCGTGGTGCCGACCGGTATGGCCTTGCTGAAGCCTTCCAGGTCGCCGGGTTGGCGTGCGGGTTGGCCGGTTTTCGAGATACGGGCGCCGACGATGACGGTACTGACGCGCGACAGATTCATCCCCGGCGCCATGGCCATGGTGTCGTCGAGTACGAACTTGAAGGGCAGGTCGGCAACGCGTTTACGCAGCACTGCCAGCGGCATGGGTGGACCGTCCTGCGCCCGGGCGAATATGAACACAATGTCGTCCGGTGCTGTTCGCGCCTTCAGCTTGTCGTCAATACTCACCAGGCCGCCAACGCTTGCGGTCGTGGCGGCGGCCTGCGCTGTGCCGCCCTTGCCCGGTGTGTTGCCTTGGACCGGCGCTGCCGGGCTCGATTTAACGCCAGCGGTACCTCCAGCCAGTGCCTGTGCTTCCGCAATGCTGCCCTGCACGGCCGCCTTGATTTGCGAATCGGCGGGCAGCGCCGCTGCCAGTTTCTGCCAATGCGCAACCGCCGCTGTGTATTGTTTGCTCTCGAACGCCGCAGTGCCCGCCATCGCCAGCGCTTTCGGGTTTTGGGGGTCGATCTGCAGGGCGCGTTGCACCAGCTTTTCAGGTTCTCCGGCAAGGCGCCCGCCCAGCGACATGGCGAGCACATCGGCGTAATCGACCAGCACCTGCGCGTTGCCGGGGATGCGGGTCGCCGCCTCTTTATACGCGGCCGCCGCTTCGCTGAAGCGTTCAAGCACCGCATAGGAGCGACCCAGCATGACCCAGCCTTCGCTGTCGTCGGGTGCGGATTTCAGGCGCGCGGCGAGTTTTTCGACCATCTGCTCGACCTGCTGCGGCGTGATGTTGCCTGCCGCGCTGGCCGGGGGGGGCGGGGTAATGCCTTCGGGCGTACCGACGATCAGGTAGAGGCCGATGGCCATGACCGGAATGATGGCGGCAATGGCCATCTCGGTGAATCGCCCTGTCCGTGGCGTGGCTGCAGCATCCGGCGCATCCCTGCCGGTGTCTTCCAGCAGCCGGCGCTCCAGTTCGCTGCGTGCTTCGGCATGCTGTTCGCGGCCTATCGTGCCGGCGGCAAGATCTTCCTCGAGTTCACGCAACTGGTCGCGGTAGATGTTGATGTTGACCTTGTCCGGAGAATTACCGTCCTGTGCCGGCGCCGCGCGGCGCAGCAGGGGCGGCACCACCAACAGCAGCACGATTACAGCCAATGCGATGGACAGCACTACGAACAGGGTCATGGCCGATCACCGTTTCCATTGCCGAGCAGCGCGCGGGCGCGCGCCTGCTCGTCGGCGCTGAGGGGGGATGCCGCGGCGGCGCGGCGGCGTAAAACCGTGCGCGCGAACAGCCACAAACCGGCGATCAGCAGCAGTGGCGGGCCGAACCACAGCAGCACCGTCGTCGCCTTGACCGGCGGCCGGTACAGCACGAAGTCGCCATAACGCGCGACCATGAAATCGATGATGTCGCCTTCACTCATGCCGGAGGTCAGTTTCTCGCGGACCTGGCTGCGCAGGTCAACGGCCAGAGGGGCGTTCGAATCGGCGATGGTCTGGTTCTGGCAGACCATGCAGCGCAGTTCCGCAGACAGCGCGGTCACGCGCTTCTCCAGCGCGACATCAGCCGCCGCAGGCTGGGCCTCGCCGGCCAGTACGGGCGTTGTGCAGGCTGTCAGCAGCAGGACGGTCGTCAGCAGTTTATGGTTCACGATTGAGCTCGCCGACCAGGGGCAGAATCCTGGTGTTGACAATTTCCGGGGTGACAATGCCGATGCGCTTGTAACGGATCACGCCGCGCTTGTCGATGACATAGGTTTCAGGCACGCCGTAGACGCCGTAATCGATGCCGATGCGGCCCTGCTCGTCAAACGCCGAAACCAGGTAGGGATCGCCGAAACGCAACAGCCAGGCGATGCCGTCTTCGCGCTTGTCCTTGTAGTTGAGGCCGACGATGGGCATCACGCCGGATTTCGCCATTTGCACCAGCAGCGGATGTTCGTCGCGGCAGCCGGCGCACCACGAAGCCCAGACATTGAGCATCCATACCTTGCCGAGCATGTCGGCCTGGCTGAACTTTGCGTCGGCGCGGTGCAGTTGCGGCAGTTCAAAATGGGGCGCGGGTTTGCCGACCAGCGGCGACGGCACTTCGCGCGGATTGAGGCCGAGGCCCGCGCCGAGCAGCACGGCCAGCGCCAGGAAGGCGGCCAGCGGCAGCAGGTATCGCCATTTCGGTTTGGCGCTTTCGGCGGCCGTGTTTTCAACGCTCATTGCGTTTTCCCCACGCGATAGCGGCGGTCGCCTGCCGCAAGTATGCCGCCGAGGGCCATGATCAGGCAGCCGGCCCAGATCCAGTTGACGAAGGGTTTGTACCAGAGACGCACGATCCAGGTGCCGGGCGGCGACAGCTCTTCACCCATTGCCACATAGAGGTCGCGGGTGACGCCGCGGTTGATGGCGGCCTCGGTCATCGGCATGTTCTGCGCTGTGTAGATGCGTTTTTCCGGATGCAGGGTTGCGATCTTCTCACCGTCCCGGCTGACTTCGATGGTGCCGCGTTCCGCCACATAGTTCGGCCCCTGGATTTCCCGGGTGCCGGTGAAGCGGAATTCATGGCCGGCGAGTCTGGCCTGATCGCCGGGCGCCATTTTGACGTCGGCTTCGCTTTCATAACCGTTGACCAGCGTGACGCCGATGATGAATACCGCGATGCCGAGGTGCGCGGTCTGCATGCCGTAAAAACTCAGCGAAGGTTTGCGCAGGCGTTGTATCAGTCCGCTGCTGTTACCACTGCCGCCGCCGTCGTGTTTCAGGCGCTGCCACAGGCCGAAGGTCACGGTGGCGATGACCCAGGCCGCGAGCAGCAGGCCGAAGGCGGTCAGCCACGACCAGCGGCCCATCAGGAAGGGTGCGACCAGGGCGGCCAGCACGCTGGCCGCCGCGGCCCAGCGCAGGCGCACGGCGAGTTCGGGCAGCGGTGACGATTTCCAGCGCAGCAGGGGGCCGATGCCCATCAGGAATATCGCCGGCGCGATCAAGGGCACGAACACGGTTTCGAAATACGGCGGACCGACGGAAATCTTGCCGAGCCCCATTGCATCCAGCGCCAGCGGGTAGAGCGTGCCCAGCATCACCGCGGCGCAGGTCGCGGCCATCAGCACGTTGTTGGTGAGCAGCGCGGTTTCGCGCGACGCCATGTCGAAAGTGCCGCCAAGTCCGATGCGCGGCGCACGCCACGCAAACAGCGTCAGCGAAGCGCCGACC
The DNA here is from genome assembly GCA_019744975.1 of Burkholderiales bacterium. Classification (GTDB taxonomy): domain Bacteria; phylum Pseudomonadota; class Gammaproteobacteria; order Burkholderiales; family SG8-41. The sequence goes on along the minus strand of JAIETP010000003.1, from coordinate 2,362 downwards.
ACCAGCACCAGGAAAATGAGGATGAACACGCCGCGCTTGGGGTCGGTGGCGAAGGCATGCACCGAGGTCAGCACGCCGGAACGCACAAGGAAGGTGCCGAGCAGGCTCAGCGAAAAGGTGCTGATCGCGAGCAATACAGTCCAGCTGCGGAAGGCGCCGCGTTTTTCGGTGATGGCGAGGGAATGGATCAGTGCAGTGCCGACCAGCCAGGGCATGAACGACGCGTTCTCGACCGGATCCCAGAACCACCAGCCGCCCCAGCCCAGTTCGTAATAGGCCCAGAAACTGCCCAGCGCGATGCCCAGTGTCAGGAACAGCCAGGCGACGGTGGTCCATGGCCGCGACCAGCGCGCCCATGCGGCGTCAAGCCGGCCGGACAGCAGTGCGGCGACGGCGAAGGAGAAGGCCACCGAAAATCCGACATAACCCATGTAGAGCATCGGCGGATGGATCACCATGCCGGCATCCTGCAGCAGCGGATTGAGGTCGCGTCCGTCGGGTGCGGCAGGCAGCAGCCGGTCGAAGGGGTTGGAGGTGAACAGCATAAAGGCGAGGAAGCCGATGCCGATCAGGCCCATCACGCCGAGCACGCGGGCAACCATGTCGTCGGGCAGGCGGCGACTGAAGATCGATACCGCGACGCCCCAGCCGGTCAGCATCAGCGTCCACAGCAGCAGCGAACCCTCGTGGCTGCCCCAGGTGGCGGCGATGCGGTAATGCAGCGGCAGCAGGGAGTTGGAATTGGAGGCGACATTCAATACCGAGAAATCGTTGACGATGAACGACCAGGTGAGCAGGCCGAAAGCCAGTGCCACGCACAGGAACTGCGCGCGCGCCACGGGTCGCGCCAGCGCGATCCAGCCGGCGTTGCCGTTGACGGCGCCGGCGAGCGGCAGCGTACCCTGCACCAGTGCCAGGGACAGTGCGAGCACCAGTGCGACCTGGCCGAGTTCCGGAATCATCAGCGGCTCCCGCCGTACGGCGCGGGGGCGACGACGGTTTTCGAGGCGGCGGGATTGCCGCCATGTGCCCTGGCGATCGCTTCGGCCGCTTCGGGCGGCATGTAGTTTTCATCGTGTTTGGCGAGCACTTCGCTGGCGCTGAACAAACCATCGGCGCCGAGTTTGCCCTGCGCCACCACACCCTTGCCTTCGCGGAACAGGTCGGGCAGCGGGCCGCGGTAGGCGACCGGCATGTTCTTCGCGGTGTCAGTGACGACGAAATGCACGGTGACGCCGTCAGGCTGGCGCTTTACGCTGCCTGGCGCGACCAGTCCGCCGATGCGGAAGGAGCGGCCCTGCGGCGCCTCGTTGGCCGCGACCTGCGTCGGGGTGTAGAAAAACACCAGATTCTTTTCGAATGCGGACAGCACCAGCGCTGCGGCGATGCCGAGCGCGGCAACACCTGCGGCGACCATCACGAATCGTTTGTGGCGGGGTTTCATCAGGATGAAGCCCCGTCATGCAGGTGCCGGGTATCCAGCGCGCCGCGGCGGCGCATGCGCAGCAGCATGATTTCGGCGGCGACCAGCGCGAAGGTCACGACATACGAGCCCCATACATAGAGACCGTAGCCGCCCATCATCCAGAAGTTGTCCCAACTGCCCCAGTTCATGATCATGTTCCTCTGTGATCCTTCAGCCCTTGTGATTCTTTAGAAGTCATTTCATAAATACCTACGTATGAGAATCATGGAACAGGCGAGATGAACGAAGGCGTTGAAATGATCAATAAAACGATCCCATCGGGTCATCACGCGCTTGTATTTGTTCAGCCATGCGAACAGGCGCTCGACCTTCCACCGTCTGCGATAGCGCCTGAGTGCCCGGGCATCCTGCGTTACGGGCTTGATACGGTTGCGTTTGTGCGGTGCAATCAGTTCAATGCCTTGGGCAGCAAGTCTGAGATCGAGCGGATCACTGTCGTAGGCGCGATCCCCGATAAGTCGTCGGGGTCGTCCCACGGTGAGGGTTTCATCGAGGGTAGCCTCGACAAGGGTGACTTCATGTGGAGAAGCAGAAGTCGTGTGCATGGCGAGTGGAAGACCTGCAGCGTCCGCAATAACCATGAGCTTTGTACCCTTGCCCCGCTTGGTCTTTCCCACGCCAGAGCCCCCTTTTTCGCCACCACGAAGGTGCCGTCGATAAAGCATTCCGAGAGATTGATCTTGCCTCGATCCTCCAGGTCTCGCGCCAGGGCTTCCACGATCGCGCGCAGCACCCCCTGGCGCACCCAGCGGCTGAAGCGGCGAAAGCAGGTCGAGCCGGAGGGAAAGCGCTCCGGCAGGTCGGCCCAGCACGCCCCGGTGCGCAGCACCCAGAGGATGCCGTTCAATACCGCCCGGTCGCTGTGCGTGGGTGGTC
>JAIETP010000010.1 GCA_019744975.1 Burkholderiales bacterium | reverse complement strand
GCGAATCCGCGCACCGTGCGCACCATGAGCGAACACGTCGATTACGACTGCTCGGGCCTGCTGCAGCGGGAGAAAAACCTCGACCAGACCGGCGACGAGCTGATCGAAGTCATGCTGCGCACCTGCAACGGCCGGCTGACGGCTGCTGAAGCACTGGGCCATCGCGAGTTTGTGCTGACCCGCCTGTACGAAAGCGCCTGACGCGCTGTCAGTCATCTGCGCGGTCCGTACAACACGGGCCGCGCGGGCGTTTTACAGAATTCAGTCGTAACAGAGCCGATGACCACACTCCGCGGTGCCGACATTCTCACGCGCACACTGGCGCAAGCCGGCCTGCGGCGTATTTTTTCGCTGTCCGGCAATCACATCATGCCGGTGTATGACGCGGCGATCGAAGCAAGGCTCGCCATCACCCATGTGCGTTATGAAGGCGCTGCCGTGCACATGGCCGATGCCTGGGCGCGGCTGACCGGCGAACCCGGCATTGCCATGCTGACCGGAGGCCCCGGACACGCCAACGGCGTTGGCGCGTTGTATACCGCGCTGGCTTCCGAGTCGCCCATGGTGCTGCTGTCGGGCCACGCACCACTCAATGAACTGGGCAGCGGTTCATTCCAGGAAATGCGTCAGGCGGATATTGCGGCGCCGCTGGTCAAGGCATCGTGGACCGTGGCCAGTGTTGAAACCGTGGGCGTCGATATCGCGAAGGCTTGCCGTATTGCGCGCTCCGGGCGGCCGGGACCGGTGCATCTGAGCCTGCCCTTTGATGTGCTCGAAGCCAAAGTCGCCGATGGTGAAAAACTGCTGGCGCCTGCCGCCGATTTTGCGCCGGCGGAAAATCCGCCCGATGTCAAAACCATCGCGGCGCTGCAGGCCTTGCTGAAGACTGCGGCAAGGCCGCTGATTTTGCTGGGACCGGTACTGGCGCATGCACCGGTCGCCGGCCTGGTCAGACAACTGGCTGCGGCCGCGGGTGTGCCGGCGTTGTGCATGGAAAGCCCGCGCGGCGTCAACGATCCGGGCCTCGGCGCTTTTGCCGGTGCGCTGGCCAAGGCGGACCTCGTGGTGCTGATCGGCAAACAAGCGGATTTCACCTTGCGTTTTGGCAAGGCGCCGGCATTGGCCGCGACCTGCCGTTTCGCCGTGATCGATCCGGAAGCCGAAGCCCTGCAACGCACGATCAAAAATCTCGGTGCGGCCCGCGTTGCGTTGTCGGCGCAGGCGGATAGCGTGGCCACAGTGCGTGCGATGATCGCGGCAGCACAAACGCATGCCGGCGCGGCGTGGTTCAAGGAGGTGGCGGATGCCGTCGCATTCCGTCCGGCGGCCTGGCGTGACATCAGCAGCGGCGACGGTCCGGTGCATCCGGTCGAACTCGGCCGCGCAGTGCAGGATGCCTTGAATACCTCCCCTGATGCGGTGTTTATCGCCGACGGCGGAGAAATCGGCCAGTGGGCGCAGGCCTGCATCCACGCTCCGGCACGGGTCATCAACGGTGTGGGTGGATCCATCGGCAGCGGCGTACCTTTTGCCTTTGCCGCGCGGATGGCGCGACCCAGGGCGCCGGTGATTGCGGTGATGGGTGACGGCGCTTTTGGTTTTCATTTGATGGAGTTCGACACCGCCGTGCGTGAGGGAGTGCCGATGATCGTCGTGGTCGGCAACGACTCCTGCTGGAATGCCGAGCACCAGATCCAGTTGCGCAGCTACGGCAAGGAACGCGCCCATGGCTGCGAACTGCGCGACGGCACGCGTTATGATCTGGCTGTTGCCGCGCTGGGTGGTCATGGCGAGTTGGTGACCCGCGCGGCGGAACTGAAGCCGGCGCTGGCACGTGCGATTGCCAGTGGCAAACCGGCCTGTATCAATGTGATGATCCAGCGCCTGGCAGCGCCGACGGTGACTGCCGGCACCACGGCTGCGGCCCACTAGGAGTGCGGTGATGGAAAATCTGAAGGTCAGGATCTGGCGCGGCACCGAGCAGGGCGACTTCCAGGATTTCGAAGTGCCGCGGCAGGAAAGCCAGACCGTACTCGACGTCGTGACCTACGTGCAGCGCAAATGCGACTCGACGTTGTCCTATCGTTTTGCCTGCCGCGTCGGCGTCTGCGGTTCCTGCGCGATGACGGTCAACGGCGTGTCGCGCTGGACCTGCCGCACCCATGTGTCGAAAGTGGCGGCGGACAACAAACTCGAAATCGCGCCGTTGCGCAATCTGCCGGTGATCAAGGACCTGGTCACCGACATGCGCGAATTTTTCGACAAGTGGGCGCGTGCCCGCGGCCGTTTCACCGGCAGCACGACGCGCAAGGATGAATTCGCCAGGGTTTCGCCGGAATCGAAGGAACGCAAACGCGTCGAAGCCGGAATTGAATGCATCGGCTGCGGCGTGTGTTACAGCGCCTGCGATGTCGTCAGCTGGAACAAGGATTATCTCGGCCCCGCGGCGCTCAATCGCGCGTGGACGCTGATCAATGATGTGCGTGATACCGCGCGCGCCGAGCGGCTGGCGGCTGTCGCGGGTGATGCCGGCTGCCATGCCTGCCATACCCATCTTGCCTGCACCGAGCGTTGTCCCAAGGGTTTGTCACCGACGGCCGGAATCGCCGGGCTGAAACGTGCCGTGCTGGCCGCGACGCTCTCGGGTGAAATATAAAATAATGAATAAAATCAAATACTTATATGGTATTTCTGCCGGGATGGAAGCGGCATGAACCAGCGCGCCCAAGTATTGCTGTGGGGCGCGCAGCGCATCAGCGCAATGGTGCTGGCCCTGTGTGTAGTGGTGCATCTGCTGACCATGATTTATGCCGTGCGCAGCGGCTTGAGTGCCGCTGAAATCCTCGGTCGTACCCAGGGCAGTATTGCGTGGTTCGCGTTTTACACCTTGTTCGTGTTTGCGGTTGCGGTGCACGCGCCGATCGGCCTGCGCACCATCCTCAGCGAAACCTTCAACTGGCGCGGACGCGGCCTGGATGTATTGACCGGCGCCATCGGTTTGAGCCTCGCCATGTGGGGCATGCGTGCGGTGTTCGGGGTGTTCGGGGCGGGCGCGGCATGAAAAACGATTTTCGTTCGCGCAATCATCCGGCGTACTGGGCCTTTATCGTGCATCGCGGTTCCGGCGTATTGCTGGCGCTGTTCCTGCCGCTGCATTTCTGGGCGCTGGGCCAGGCATTACACGGCGCGGCTGCGCTCGATGGTTTTCTGCGCTGGACCGAACAGCCGCTGGTGAAGTTCGCTGAAACAGGACTCGTGCTGCTGCTGGCAGCGCACATGGCGGGCGGCCTGCGCCTGCTCGCACTGGAATTCCTCGAGTGGCGCGAATGGCAGAAAACGCTGCTCGCGGCGGCTGCCGGCGTGTCGCTGGTCGCCGGCCTGGCTTTCCTGCTGAATCTGGTTTGAGCATCGCAAAACAAGCGAAGGGCGTGACATGAAAAAAACCGCAAAACGGAAACCGAACCTGCTGGTGATCCTGGTCGATGATCTGCGCTACGATGAATTCGGCGCCGGCGGCCATCCTTACATGAAAACGCCGCATATCGACCGCATCGCCCACGAGGGCGTGTTGTTCGAGCGTGCTTTTCACACCACGCCGATCTGTTCACCGAACCGCGCTTCCATTCTCACCGGTCAGTACGCCAGCCGCCACGGCATCATCGACAACGTCGCGCGCGACCTGGCGAGCCACCGCCTGCCGAATTATCACCTTGAGTTGCAAAAGCTCGGTTATGAAACCGCACACATCGGCAAATGGCATATGGGCAACGACGGCAAGCCGCGTCCCGGCTACGATTTCTGGGTGGCTTACGACGGTCACGGCAATCTCTACAATCCGAAGCTGAACGAGAACGGCAAGTATGTGCAGCACGAGGGTTACGTCACCGACATCATGAACACCATGGCGACGGACTGGATCCGCAGCAAGGGCCAGCGCAAAAACAAAAAACCCTGGTCCTTGTGGTTTGCACACAAGGCCGTGCATCCCGACGCCGAGCAGGCGGCCGACGGTTCCTTCCGCATGGACGGTTACCGCCCGGCGAAGCGCCATGAAAACCTTTACAAAGGCTGCGTGTTCCCGAAAAAGCCGAACATGCAGCAGCCCGCCGAGTTTCTGAAACACAAGCCGGTGTGGGCGGAAGCGGTCGAGTTGCGCAAGACCGAAGCTTCAAAAGTCATGCTTGATGCGATTCATTCCGGCAAACAGGAGGAGATCCGCCTGCGCGCGGCGATGATGGCCGCGGTTGACGAAGGTGTCGGCATGATTCTCAAAACGCTGGAAGAAACCGGCGAACTCGACAACACGGTGATCCTGTTTCTCGGCGACAACGGTTATTTCTTCGGTGAACACGGCATCGGTCCCGAGCGGCGTTTTGCTTACGAAGAGGGTATCCGTTCGCCGCTGACCATACGCTGGCCGAAATTGATCAAGGCCGGTTCGCGTATCAAGCAGCTGGCGATCCTGCAGGATCTGGCACCGACGCTGATCGAGATCGCCGGCGGCAAACCGGGCAAACATATCCAGGGCCGTTCGCTGCTGCCGCTGATCAAGGGAAAACGTGCTGGCTGGCGCAAATCGGTGTTTGTCGAATACTGGGCGGAAAATGCCTACCCGTGGCTGGTCGGCATGACCTACAAGGCCGTGCGCACCGACCGTTACAAGTACATCCACTGGGTGAATCGCGCGCGCAACGGCGAACTCGATGAACTCTACGATCTCGATCGTGATCCCTATGAGCTGGTCAATGTCGCGAACAAACCGGCTTATCGTGCGGTGCGTGGAAAAATGACCAAAGAGCTGCGCAAACTGACGGCAGACGCGCTGGGGCTGTGACACTGCTGCAGCGGGGTTGCGGCTTGCCGCACCCTGGGGCGTGGGGTATCGTGAAACGGAACAGGGGCCAAGTGGCTTTGAATAAAACCAGACCGTGAGGAGGGGTGATGGACAACGCAATGAGGAACAAAGCAATGAGGAACAAAGCAGGAGTGATGGTTGCAGCCTGCATGTTGTTTGCCAGCACCGCGTTTGCCGCGGACTATCCGGTGCGGCCGGTGCGCATCATCGTGCCGTTTGCGCCCGGTGGCGCCACGGACATCGTCGCCCGGCTGGTGGCGCAGAAACTCACCGAGACCTGGGGCCAGACCATGGTCGTTGACAATCGCGCCGGCGCCGGCGGCAATATCGGCGGCGACATTGCAGCCAAGGCCAATCCCGACGGCTACACGCTGTTCATGACCTCCGGCTCCATCGTCACCGCCAACCAGCACATGTACGCAAAGATGCCCTTCAATCCCGAGAAGGACCTCATTGCCGTGACCAACGTCGCCAGCGGACCGCAGGCCCTGGTCGTCCATCCGAGCAACCCGGCGAAGACGCTCAAGGAATTCATCGCGATGGCTAAGGCCAAGCCGAAATCCATGACCTATGGTTCGGCGGGTGTCGGCACGCAGACTCACCTTGCCGCGGAAAACTTCATTTACACCGCCGGCATTGATGTGACGCATGTGCCATACAAGGGGGAAGGTCCGGCCGTCACTGACCTGGTCGGCGGACAAATCCAGTTTGTCACGCCCAATCTGTCGGCGGCGATTGTTTTCATCAACTCGGGCAAGTTGCGCGCGCTGGGGGTCACCAGCAAGGAGCGTGCGCCCCAGGTGCCGAATGTGCCGGCGATAGCCGAAACGCTGCCGGGTTTTGAAAACCTCGGCTGGTTCGGTTTCATGGTGCCGACCGGGACACCCAGGGCGGTGATTGCCAAGGTGCATGCCGATACCGTCAAGGTCTTGCGCAACTCTGACCTGGTCAAGCGCTTCAACGACATCGGCATGGTGCCGGTGGGCAACAGCTCCCAGGATTTCGCCCGTGACATCAAGATGGAATCGGCGCGCTGGGCAAAAATCATCAAGGAACGCAATCTGCAGGTGAAGTAAGCGCGATGCCGCCGCCGGGATCAAATCCGGCGGCGTTTTATCAATTTGTCCCGAGGTGGTTTCGTGAAGGTCGAACTCAAACAGGTGGAAGAGGCGTGCAAGGAACTCTACATCCGCGCGCTCAAAATGCTGCCCCCGGACATCAAGCAGGGTTTCCAGCGACTGGATCGCGCCGAAACCAATGCCACCGGCAAGGCGATTCTCGGCACCATGATCCGCAACATCACCGTTGCCGAGGACAATACCAACCTGCTGTGCCAGGACACCGGCATCCCGATTTACAACGTGGTGATCGGCAGTAATGTCGCCGTGGACGGTCATGCGCTGAAACAGGCGATCATCAGCGGCTGCACCCGTGCCACCAAGGAGCATCCGCTGCGTTCCTCCGTGGTGCATCCGACCACGCGCAAGAATGAACACACTTCAGGCGGCCGCCATGTGCCGGTGATCAACATCGATTTCGCGCCGGATGCCGACAAGCTGTCGATCGAGATGATTCCCAAGGGCTCCGGTTCGGAAAACAACTCCTGGCTGAAAATGGCGATCCCCGCGGATGGCGTGGATGCGATCAAGACTTTTGTCATCGACTGCGTGCTGGAGGCCGGCGGCAAAAGCTGCCCGCCGGTGATCGTCGGTGTCGGTGTCGGCGGCACGGCGGATCTGTGCGTACATTTGTCGAAGGTTGCGGCGACGCGGCCGCTGGGCAGCGTCTGCGCCGACCCCGAAGGTGCAAAGCTGGAGGCTGAACTCAGTGCCGTGGTCAACAAGCTGGGTGTCGGCGCGCAGGGCCTGGGCGGCGACTCGACGGCCTTCGCGGTGCACGTCGAAACCGCAGCCACCCACATCACGATGAATCCCGTCGCGGTCAACATGCAGTGCCATTCGGCACGGCGCGCACGGGCCACCTTCACGCCGCAAGGCCTCAGTTACGGCTATTAATCTACGGCTACTAGGTTTAGACCAGTCACAAGTCACCAATTACCAGTCACCAAATTCCAATGGCCCATTACGAACTTAACATGCCGGTGAGTGAAGAGCAGGTGCGCAAGCTCCGCATCAACGACACCGTCACGCTGCACCAGACGCTGTACGGCATCCGCGATGCGACGCAGATCCACATGTTCGACCACGGCCGCAAGACACGTTTCGACATGCGCGGCCATGCCGTGGTGCACACCGCCCCCAACGTCAAGTGGGTCGGTGAAACCGAGGCGCATCCCTCTGGTTATGCGCCGATCTGCATCGGCACCACCACCAGCGCGCGCATGGAGCGTTTCACCCAGCCGCTGATGGCGCAGTACGGCGTGCGCATCATCATCGGCAAGGGCGGATTGTTCGCGTCCTCGGCCAAAGCCTTCAGCGAAATCGGCGGCGTGTATCTCGCGATCATCGGCGGCACCGCGGCGCTGGAGACGACCTGGATCGAGCAGATCGAGGAGGTTGACCTCGACGATCTCAATCCGGAATCGCTGTGGAAGTTCCGCATCAAGGGTTTCGGCCCGCTGCTGGTGGCAATGGATTCGCACGGCGGCAGCCTGTACACGGCAGTGAATGCCGCAGCCAAAGACAAACGTGCGGGAGTGCTCGCGGCGTTGGGCGTGAAAACCTGAAAACCTTTTTGCCACAGAGGTCACAGAGTTCACAGAGAACATCAAAAACATAAACTGGCAATTCAGGGTTTCCCCTGTGTTCTCTGTGACCTCTGTGGCTAAGTTTTTGAATTAAGGCTTTTGACCTTATGCAAACCATCAAAACAGATATTCTGATTCTCGGCTCCGGTGGCGCCGGCCTGTTCGCCGCGCTGCATGCCCACCAGCACAATCCCGCACTGTCGATCACCGTCGCGGTAAAGGGCCTGCTCGGCAAAACCGGCTGCACGCGCATGGTGCAGGGCGGTTACAACGTGGCGCTGGCCGCGGGCGACTCCGTTGAACGTCATTTCATGGACACCATTGAGGGCGGCAAATGGCTGCCCGACCAGGACCTGGCGTGGACGCTGGTCGAGACTGCGGTGGAGCGCATCCACGAACTCGAAAACGAACTCGGCTGCTTTTTTGACCGCAACCCCGATGGCAGCATCCACCAGAAAGCCTTCGCCGGCCAGACCTTTGACCGTACCGTGCACAAGGGCGACCTGACCGGTATTGAAATCATCAACCGCCTCGCCGAGCAGGTGTGGGCGCGCGGCATCAACCGCCTCGAAGAACATCGCGCCGTGGAGTTCATCAAAAACAAAGCGGGTGACGCGATTGCCGGCGTGCTGATGATCGACATGCGCACGGGTGAATTCGTGTTCGTGCAGGCGCAGGCGGTGTTGCTGGCCACCGGCGGCGGCCCGACCATGTACAAATTCCACACGCCCAGCGGCGACAAGAGCTGCGACGGCATGGCAATGGCGCTCCGAGGCGGACTGATGCTGCGCGACATGGAAATGGTGCAGTTCCATCCGACCGGCCTGATCGCCGGTTCCGATACCCGCATCACCGGCACCATCATCGAAGAGGGGCTGCGCGGCGCCGGCGGTTATCTGCTGAACGGCGCGGGTGAACGTTTCATGCACAACTATGACAAGCGGAATGAGCGCGCAACGCGTGACATCGTCAGCCGCGGCATGTACGAGGAAATGCGCGCCGGCCGGGTCAACCAGAACGGCGGGTTGTACATCACCATGAAACATCTTGATCCGGTGATGGTGCGCAAGGAGTTCAAGGGCATGGTCGAGCGCTGCGCCGATTGTGGTTTTGATCTGGTCAGCGGACTGGTCGATGTGGTGCCCACCGCGCATTACATGATGGGCGGTGTCGTATTCAAAACCGATTGCACCACTGATTTGCCCGGGCTGTTTGTCGCGGGGGAGGATTCCGGTGGCGTACACGGCGCCAATCGTCTCGGCGGCAATGGTGTTGCCAATTCCACAGTGTTCGGCGGTATTGCCGGCGACGTGATGCCGGGCTGGGTTAAAGCACATGGCGAATTTCGCGCGCCGGACCAGGAAGCGATCGACGCCGCGGTGGTACGCTGCCGTGCGCCGCTGACGCGCAAGGGTGGCGACATCAATGCCATCCGCGAACAGTTATATACCGTCATGTGGGACGATGTCGGCATCGTGCGCGACGCCGCTTCGCTGAACCGTGCCTCGGGACTGCTCGACGAGCTCGATGCCCGGCTGGATGCGACCGGTGTCGACGGTGCTACGCTGGCCTACAACCTGACCTGGCATGACTGGATGAACCTGAAAAACCTGGTATTGGTGTCGAAGTCAATCCGTTTTGCCGCGATGGCGCGTGAAGACTCGCGCGGCTCGCATTTCCGCGCCGATTTTCCGGAGGTGCGCGACCTGGAGAATTCCCGTTACACCTGCGTCAGCTGGCAGGGCGGGCGTTTTGCCAGCGAAACCCGGCCGGTACGTTTTACCCGCGTCAAACCCGGACAATCCCTGCTTACCGCTGCCGCCTGATTGGTGTTTGCAAAGGGTTTGATTTTTCCCGGTCGGCAGAGGAGACTCGCCGTCGCACTCACGAAATGATCGTTAACAGATCCCGGAAGGTTCAAGCAGGTTCAGCCCGTACACTAGGAGGAGTCATGTTCCGTTCTGCTGCATTTGTTGCTGCGTTGGCTGCCGTCCTGACCGCGGTTCCCGTTGCTGCCCAGGAATTCCCCACCCGTTCCATCCGCATGGTGCTGCCGTTCCCGGCCGGCGGCGGCAGTGACCTGGTGGCGCGCATCATCGCGCAGAAATATTCGCAGCAACTCGGCCAGCAGGTGGTGGTTGACAACCGCGCCGGGGCCAGCGGCAACATCGCTGCCGACATCGTGGCCAAGGCGCCGGGCGATGGTTATACGGTGTTTTTCGCCAATTCCTCGATATCGATCAGCCCGGCGATTTACAAAAAACTGTCCTTTGACCCGGTGAAGGATTTTGCCGCGATATCGATGGCCTCTTCGTACCCGTTTGTGCTGGTGGCGCATCCGGCACTGCCGGCAAAAAGCGTCAAGGATCTGGTGGCGCTGGCCCGCAGCAAACCGAATTCCCTGGATTATTCATCGGCCGGCACCGGCACCATGTCGCATATGGCGATGGAAATGCTGCGGGTCAAAACCGGCACGCGGATTACCCATCTGCCGTACAAGGGCGCCGCGCCGGCAACGGTTGCGTTGCTGACCGGTGAATCGCAGGTCGCATTCGTGGTGATGCCGGTGGCAGCACCGCACATTCGCTCCAACCGCCTGCGCGGTCTGGGTGTTGCCGACAAAGTGCGCTCGAATGTTGCGCCGGAAGTACCGACCATGGAAGAAGCCGGTGTCAAAGGTCACGTGGCGGTGCAATGGAACGGCCTGCTGGTGCCGTCGAAAACACCACAACCAGTGCAGGAAAAACTCTATCGTGAATGGGTCGCTGCAGTGAAGTCGCCCGAGGTCGTGCAGCGTATCCGTGCCGAAGGCGCGGAACCCAGCGGCAATACGCCGGCGGAATTCACCGCGTTTTTCAGGGCGGAAGCCGCGAAGTGGGCGGACGTGGCCAAACAATCCGGCACCACCGTCGACTGACACAGGACTTGTACTGCAATGCCCAAGCTTGCACTGGATGAACTGACCGATCTCGCCGCGCGCGCGCTGAAACGCGCCGGCGCCTCCAAGTCCATGGCCGATGCCACCGCGCAGGCGCTGGTGGCAGCCGAAGCCGAAGGCCTGTCCGGCCATGGTCTGTCGCGCGTCGCCTTGTATGCGCAGCACCTGCGCGAGGGGCGCGCCGACGGCAAGGCCAAACCGAAGCTCGTACGCAAAACCGGCGCTTGTTGCCTGATCGACGCCGGCGGCGGACTGGCGTTTCCGGCGGCGGCACTGGCGGTGAAGGAAGCGATCAAACGCGCGCAGCGTTACGGCATCGCGTTTGCCGGCGTCACCAACAGCCATCATTTTGGCGCAGCGGCCTATCATCTCGCGCCGATCGCCGCGGCGGGCATGGCGGGCATCGCGCTGACCAATTCACCGGCGGCGATCAATGCCTGGGGTGGTAAAAAAGCATTTTTTGGCACCAACCCGATTGCCGCGATTTTTCCGCGCAAAAATGCCGCGCCCATCGTCATCGACCTGTCACTGACCGAAGTCACCCGCGGCAAGATCATGCTGATGGCGAAGGAAGGGAAAGAGATCCCTTTGGGCTGGGCGGTGGATCGCGACGGCAATCCGACCACCAGTGCACAAGCGGCGCTGACCGGCAGCCTGACCGCCATCGGTGGCGTCAAGGGTACTGCGCTGGCGCTGATGGTTGAAGCGCTGTGTGTGGCTTTGACTGGTGCCGCGCTTAGTCATGAAAATGATTCGTACTTCGAGCCCGGCAACAAACCGCGCATCGGCCACGCGATTATTGCCATCAATCCGCAGGCGCTGGCCGGCGCCGATGAATATTTTGCGCGCATCGAAGACATGGTCGGTCAGATGCTGGTGGATGAAGGGGTGAGGCTGCCCGGTGCGCGACGGCAACAGGCGACTGCTCACGCACGGGCAGAGGGCATTGCGATTGCGGATAATTTGCACCAGGAACTGCGAAAGCTGGCCGGGCGTACACGCAAAAGTTGAATGTGATGCGGTTGAATGTGATGCGGTTGAATGTAATGCGGCTGATTGCAAAGAGGGTTGTTACCATGGCATCATCATAAGCATTTGATTTTAAACAATATTTTAAGATTTATCCGTTTGGGTCCGGCCTGCGCAAGCGATCCTCTCAGGCCCATCACCCCGCAATGACACCAGCCGTCGATCCACGCCCGCTGCAACTCCTTACCACCGTCTTCGGCCATTCCGCATTCCGCGGCGCGCAAGCCGACATCGTCGCGCATGTTGCCGGCGGCGGTGATGCGCTGGTGCTGATGCCCACCGGCGGCGGTAAATCCTTGTGTTATCAGCTACCCGCATTGCTGCGTGAGGGCACCGCACTCGTGGTGTCACCGCTGATCGCGCTGATGCAGGACCAAGTCGCGGCGCTGACCCAGCTCGGTGTGCGTGCGGCCTTTCTCAACTCCACTCTCGACGGCCGCGAAGTCAACGCCTGCGAAAAAGCCCTGCGCAACGGCGAGCTTGATCTGCTCTATGTCGCGCCGGAACGGCTGGTGATGCCGCGCATGCTGGAATGCCTGGCGGAATCGAAGCTTGCATTGTTCGCGATTGATGAGGCGCATTGTGTGTCGCAATGGGGCCATGACTTCCGTCCGGAGTATCTGCAGCTGTCGGTGCTGCATGAACGTTTCCCGGATGTGCCGCGCATCGCGCTGACGGCCACTGCTGATCCGCAGACCCGCGTTGAAATCATCCGTCGCCTGGCGCTGGATGATGCGCGGGTATTCATTTCGAGTTTCGACCGACCCAACATCCGTTACACCATCATCGACAAGCAGGAAGCGCGGGCGCAGCTGCTGCGCTTCATCCGCGAAGACCACGACGGCGAAGCCGGCATCGTCTACTGCCTGTCGCGCAAAAAAGTCGATGAAACCGCGGCCTGGCTGCTGTCCCACGGTGTGCGCGCCATTCCCTATCACGCAGGCATGGACAGCACGTCACGTGCGGCGAATCAGGCGCAATTCCAGCGCGAGGAAGGTATTGTCGTGGTTGCCACCATCGCCTTCGGCATGGGCATCGACAAACCCGACGTGCGTTTTGTCGCCCACCTCGACCTGCCGAAAAGCATCGAAGGTTATTACCAGGAGACCGGCCGCGCCGGTCGTGACGGTGCGCCCGCCGATGCCTGGATGGCCTATGGTCTGGGGGATGTGGTGCAGCAGCGGCGCATGATCGACCAGTCGGAAGGCAGTGAAGAATACCGTCGTGTGTCGGTGGCCAAACTGGAAGCCCTGCTCGGTTTGTGTGAAACCGCAGGCTGTCGCCGCGTGCGCCTGCTCGATTATTTCGGTGAACCCGGTGCGCCCTGCGGCAATTGTGACAACTGCCTTGAGCCGCCGCAGACCTGGGATGCCACGGACGCCGCGCGCAAGGCGCTGTCATGCATTTACCGCACTGGGCAGCGTTTCGGCGCGGTGCACCTGATCGACGTGTTGCGCGGGCGTATCACCGACCGCGTAACGCAGTGGGGGCACGACAAACTCAATGTGTTCGGCATCGGTGCCGACCTCGACGAGCCGGGCTGGCGCAATGTGTTTCGCCAGCTGGTCGCGCTGGGTTACGCGCGGCCCGACCACGACGCTTATGGTGCCCTGTGCCTGACGGAAACCAGCCGTCCGGTGCTGAAGGGTGAGCAGCCGGTCAATATGCGCAGCGTGTTGCCGCGCAAAGCCAGGGCGGCAAAATCACGGCGTGGTGCTGCGGGGGCGGCCTTGCCTGCAGCCGATGCCGGTTTGCTGGAGCAGCTGAAAAACTGGCGCATGGAACAGGCGCGGGTGCAGGGCGTGCCGGCCTTTGTCATTTTCCACGATCGCACGCTGGCGGAAATCGCCGCGGCGCGGCCCCCCGACATGGATGCGCTGGGCGGCATCAGCGGCATCGGCGCCAAAAAACTTGAACGTTATGGTGAGTCGCTGCTGGCGCTGGTGCGCGGCTGAAATCCGGAAGACCGGGTTGGTGCGCCGCGGGTTGCAGTCCCTGAACAACCGGGGCATGCAGCCCCCAGATCGCGGGCTCGCGGTCAGGCGATGCCCTCAATGATGCGCAGGTCGCGCTCGACGGCTCCGCCGTCGAGTTCCTTCAGCGCAGCCTGGTAGGCCGGCGTGTCGTGCGCCGCAAGCGCCTGCGCCAGGCTGTCGAATTCGATGACCACCACGCGTTGCTGGATGCCGGCTTCATACACTTTCGCCGCCATGCCGCGCACCAGGAAACGCCCGCCGCTGGCCTGCACCGCGGCCGGCGCCACGCTGGCGTAACGTTTGAATGCCTCCGCGTCCTTGATTGCCCGGTAACACACCACCCAGTAAGCCTTGGCCATCACTCCTCCTTGAGGTATGCCGGGTCCCGCCCGGATGGCTGCAGTGTAGCCGCAGCGGGGCGGTTTTTCCTGCGGTCGAATTGCGGCAAAAAAGTTCGCAATGTGCACCATCGCATTTCGCGTCCGGCAGGAACATAATTTATGGCTTGGAATTTTATAAAACGGGTTTTCCGGAACGCAGGAGGAGGCGGCAAAAATGAGCATGACCATTTATCCGGTCACACCGGATTTCGCCGCGGAGATCGGCGATGTCGATTTGTCGAAACCACTGGCGGCAGAGGATATCGAGTCGATCAAACAGGCCTTCTGGAAATACGCGGTGCTGGTGTTTCCGCAGCAGCAATTGAATCAGGACCAGCAACTGGCATTTTCCGCCCATTTCGGACCGATCGAGACGGATCGCACACTGGATCCGAAAGCCACGCCCTCTCGTTTCAGCGGCGCGTTTGCCGACATTTCCAATCTGGCTGCCGACGGCAAGATCTGGGGCGAGACCAGCCGCCAGCGCATGTACAAAGCCGGCAACAGACTCTGGCATACCGACAGCTCCTTCAAGCGCCTGCCGAGCATCTGTTCGCTGCTCTATGCGGAAACCATTGCGCCCATCGGCGGGCATACCCAGTTCGCCGACCAGCGCGCGGCCTATGACGCCTTGCCCGAGGCCATGAAAAAGAAACTGGAGGGACTGGTTGTCGAACACTGGATCGCCACCTCGCGCCGGCGCAGCGGATTTTCCGAGTTCACCGAGGAGGAACAAAAACGCTTGCCGCCGGTGCCGCAGGTGCTGGTGCGCACGATTCCGCAGAATCAGCGCAAATCGCTGTATGTGGCGTCACATGCGGGTCGCATCTGGGGCATGCCGGATGGCGAAGGCCGTGCGCTGATCGATGAACTGATTGCCCATGTCACGCAACGCCAGTTCACCTACACCCATCGCTGGCGGCCCAATGAGTTGGTGATGTGGGACAACCGCTGCACCATGCATCGCGGTACCGATTTCGACGATCTGCGCTGGGTGCGCGACATGCGCCGCGTGACAGTAAGCGATGTCGCGAATTCCTGTGAACAGGAGGGGGTTCCCGTCCCGGCTTGATTGCGGGTCGCCGCCATGTTCAAAAAAATACCCCGCCGCAGCGGGGTGAACCCTCCTCCAGGGTACGCTGCTCTCAGTCAGCGCAGAATTTCGTAACAGGCATCGGTTCCCGGGCGTCCTTGCCTTCCCAGAACATCAGTTTCGGATCGAGTCCTTTTTGTGCGAGGTAAGTCTGCACGGCTTTCGCGCGCTGCTCGTCAAGGTTGGCATTGTTTTCCGCTTCCAGTCTGTCGGTGTGGCCGGTGATGATCACCGAACCGATGTTGACCGGGCGCGGATCTTTCTTGATGCCGTTCTGGATCAAGCTCACGATTTTGTCGAGTTCGGCCTGGCCGCCGGCTTTAAGGGCGGCGCCGTTCTGGTCCCAGGCGCCATCGCCCTGTGCCATGGATTTCAGCAGCACGTTGTCGCGTCCCGGTTTGGCCCCGGGTTTGGCCGGCGGTTTCTCCTTGCTGCCGGTGACTTCCACGGCAACACGGCGGTTGGGTTGCAGGCAACTGACCAGTTCCGGGCTGGCGGCGCAGCCGGCAAGCAGCGCGGCCATGGCGGCAGCGCTCAAAGGCAAAATTCTCATCGGTTTCCTCCTGGGTGAATTTTTTAGAACACTCGGGTGCGGATCGAGCCGCGCCGTGCAGGGATTCTAGGGCGAGCCCTGCAGTAATAGCAATTACAATTGACATTTTGGGGTTTGGGATTCCACAAAATGGAATAACCGGGGTCGGACGCATGTATTGCCCGATTTACACTCGCGCCAGGGGAAATATCGTGCTGTACGGCTTCGCGGCGGTCCTTAATTCGGCTTTCAGGGGCATCAGCCAGGCGGGTGCCTGGGCGCAGCTGCGCAAAATAGGAACACGCAAACCCGCCGCAGCGGGTCAGGGCAGGCCGTAGGCGTCGAAGCCGCGCGCATCCATCAGCATTTCGCGCTTCACTTCGGTGATCGTATTGGCGCCAAGCATCGCCATGTCGCGGTCGATCTCATCGTGCAGCAGCCGGATGGCATGGCGCACGCCGGTTTCGCCGGCGACCGCCGCTGCGTAGAGCATCGGCCGGCCGACAAACACGAACTTTGCACCCAGCGCCAACGCCTTCAGCGCGTCGGTGCCGCGGCGCACACCGCTGTCCATCATCACTGTCATGTCGCCGGCTGCGGCGACGATGCCGGGTAGTACGCGCAGTGGTGAGGACGCCGAGTCGAGCTGGCGGCCGCCGTGGTTGGAAACGATGATGCCGTCGGCGCCGTGTTCGCGCGCGATGACCGCGTCACGCTTGTCGAGGATGCCCTTGATCACCAGCCTGCCTTTCCATAACCGGCGCATCAACGCGAAATGCTCCCAGTTCAGGTGATCGCGGTTGGCGCGTTCGCGCACGGCGGTGCTCGACACCAGCGGCGTGCGTTTGCCCATGTTCTCGAAATGCGGCATGCCCTGCGTAAAGTAAGTGCGCAGCGCCGTGCCGATCAGCCATCTCGGCCGCGCCAGGCATTGCAGCGCGAGCCGCAGATTGGGTCGCAGCGGCGCGTTGTAACCGTTGCGCACATTGTTTTCACGGTTCGATCCCACGGGAATGTCCACCGTCAGCACCAGCGTGTCGTAACCGGCTATGGCCACGCGTTCGACGAGTTCGGTGATCGCCTGTGCCTCACCGGGCAGGTAGGCCTGGAACCAGGTGTGGTTGGGGGCGGCCTTGCGTACGGTTTCCAGCGGCGTCAGCGATGCACCGCTCAGGATCATCGGGATGTTGCGCGAGGCGGCGGCGGTGGCCAGCGCGAGGTCGCCCCGGAACGCGGCCAGCGAGGTGCCGCCCATGGGCGAAATGCCGAAGGGTGAATCGTAAGTTCGTCCGAACAGCTCGGTCTTCTGTGAACGCTGCGACACATTGACCAGCATCCGCGGCACCAGCGCAAGTTCGTCGAACACCGAGCGGTTCCAGTCCAGCGTCACGTTGCGCTCGACGCCGCCTGACACATAACCGTAGATCGGCCGCGGAATGTAACGCCGCGCGGGCGCCTCGAAATCCTCCAGCGCGAGCATCAGCCGCAGCGCGCGCGGGGCCGCGGCGCTGATCAGATGCGGCGCGGCGCGGTCGGCGGAAGAAGGCACCGGGGATGTTGCGGCATTCGACATGGCATTTCTCGCGGGGTCAACGATGGAGCCGCCGAGCGTAGATGAAGCCCCTTCCTCAAGTCAATTTGGATGCATGGAGTGTGGACTTTGCGGCGCGCCGCTACGGGGTATGCATGGTGTAATCTGTGCAGAGAGTGTCAAAAAAGGGCGCCGGCGGCGGTGTCCGTCCTGGGGGTGGAGATGAGCATCATTGTCCGGCCTGCGGCCGCGGGTGACATGGCGCGTGTACAGGCGATTTACGCTCACCACGTGCTGCACGGCACCGCATCGTTCGAAGAAATTCCGCCGGATCTGGCGGAGATGCAGCGCCGCCGCGACGCCGTACTGGCCGCAGGGCTGCCATATCTTGTGGCGGAAAAAGACGACGCGGTCATTGGTTATGCCTATGCCGGGGTTTACCGCACGCGTACGGCGTACCGCCATACCGCGGAAGATTCGGTGTACCTGGCCCAGGACGCGGCCGGCCAGGGCGCGGGCCGCGCCCTTCTGGGCCAGATCATCGCGCAATCGGCGGCTGCCGGTTACCGCGAACTGGTGGCGATCATCGGCGACAGCGGCAACACGGCATCGATCGGACTGCATCGTGCGCTCGGGTTCCGCGATGTCGGCACGCTGCGCAATGTCGGCCTGAAATTCGGGCGCTGGCTCGACACCGTGATCATGCAGCACACCATCACCCGCGATACGGCGGGCTGAAGGGAGGGCGGCCATGTCTGCAGACACCCCCGCATTTACCGAAGGACAACGCGAGGCCATCGTCGCCGAGTGGCGGCGCATTGCCGCCGAACCGCTGCCGCGCAATCCGCGACCCTATGGCTGTCTGACGGTGATCGTGACCATCGCGCTGTTCGTGCTGCTGCCGCTGACGGGCTTCAAGCCGCCGCCGCCCTGGGGCACCGTGCTGCTGGTGGTGTTCGGGCTGACGCTGGCCTGCGGTTTGTTTGTCGGTGTTTTTGTCGGCAGTGGTGTGCACGGACGTGCAGCACTGCGCGCGACAGCGGCGCTGGATGCGCTGGCCGCGGATATTGCCCCCGATGAGGCCGCGCGGCTGAAGCATGCAGTGGCGCTGATTGCCCATGCGGAGGTCAGCGACGGTCCCACGACGTCCGGCACCATCGACATCGCCGCGGCGAAGCAGCGTCTGGGTGCGAACCTTGCCTATGTCGTGGCCGTTGAACAGGTTCTGGCCGAAGAAATCGGCGCATTACGCGTCTTCATCGACGCCGGCGGATAAGCGCCCGCCGCTAGCGTTTTTCGGCGGCGACCTTGCCCTGGGGATTGAGATAAATGCGGTAGCGGTTTTTGTCGCTGCAGGTCACGATGTAATCGCGGTTGGCCTGGGTCACGACGCTCACCACTTGGCCGCAGGGCAAACCGAGCAGCGAGATCGTCGAGCCCAGATCCTTGGCGAGCGCGTCGTTTTCCGCCGCGAAGGCCGGCGCTGCGCATGACAATGTTGCAGTCAGTATCAATGCCTGGCTGCGGTTTCGTTTTTTGGAATTCATGGCGTCGGGTTTCCTTTTGCCAGGGTTAGGGCTCAGAGTTTTGCAAACTTTACCGGATCGGAGAGCAGGCTCCAGATGGCTTCGCGCGAACCCATGATCTCGCCGGCCAGCCCCGGGTCGCCGTTTTTCAGCACATCATTCACTTTCAGCAGCAACTGATCATAACTTTGCCGCAGTTGCGTGAGCGTCGTCTTGCCGTCGCTTTCATGGTAGGCCTTGAATCGTTTCAACAGGTCATCGACCTGGTTTTTTAATGCGATCTTGGTGAATACGCCGATGGCATCGGTGTTCTTGAGGCGTTGCTCCAACGCATCCAGATCCAGGGTGGATGCGGCTGCCCGCGACGATGCGCCGGGTTTCGGGACTGCTCGGACCACCGGCGCGGTTGTTTTGACCGGTGGTTTCGCTGCCGCTTTGTCCGGCGCGGCGGACGTGGTGACTGCGGCTGGTGGCACTGCAGCAGATGGAGGTGTAGCAGGAGAGACCACGGACGGAGTCACGGGCGAGATCACGGGCGAGATCACAGGCGAGATCGCGGGCGAAATCGGCGGCGTTGTGGCCACCGGCACCTGCGGCACGACCTCGAGGGGAGGGAGGCGCTCAATGATGACGGTGCCGCCCGGTGTGTCGATGCTCCGCGGCAGTTGATCCTGCGTCACCGGCGGCAGTTGGTCCTGCGTCGCCGGCGGCAGTCGCTCAACGACGACAGTGCCTCCTTGCGCTGCGGCAGGTTCAGGCGCGGGGCTGATGATCGCGCAACCGGCCAGCTGCAGCAGCAAAAGGGGTCCGATGATGTGCGTTACGGGCATGAATAATGACTCTATGGAAGGCTTCTATCGTTTCGAACACGGCGCCGGGTTATGGTTCCCCCGGGTTATGGTTCTCCTCGGGTTACGTTCCCGTACTCATCCAGTATCATGTTCAGGCATCAATAAATCAGGGACCCCGTGGAAATCCGCCAATTTCAGCTCAAGGACGAACATGTCCGGCTTTGTGATCTGCTCAAGCTCGCCGGCATTGCCGACAGCGGCGGGCAGGGTAAACATATGGTGGCCGATGGCGAAGTGACAGTCGACGGCCGGCCGGAAAGCCGCAAGACCGCAAAAATTCGCGCCGGGCAGACCGTGCAATGCCACGGCGTCCAGATCGTCGTAATAGGAAAATAAGGGGAAAATAAGGGCGAAACAAGTTCTGGAGTTGCCATGGATACACGTCTTGCCGAAATCGAAATCAAGCTGAGTTTCAACGAAGATCTGCTCGAAGAGTTGAACCGCACGGTGGCCCGCCAGCAGCAACAGATCGCCGGGCTCGAACAACAGCTGCGCGATTTGCGCCTGCAGATGCAGCGCAGCCTGCCCGCGGACAGCGATGGTTCCGGCCAGGAAATCCCGCCGCATTATTAGGGTCTGTTAACAATTATTTCGTGAGATGCGTTGTGTCCAAAATCGTCGCCGTCGCACCCATGAAATAATTGTTAACAGACCCTAACAGGATGCACGGAAAGAATTCATGAATAAACCGGAAACACTGCCGCACCCGCCGCTGCCGGTCGCCGAGCCGCAGGCGCTGGGCTTTGCGCCGGAGCGCCTGCCGCGCATCGCTGCTGCCCTGAATGCCGAGATCGCGGGCAACGCGCTGCCCGGTGCGGTGCTGATGATCGCCCGGCGCGGCAAACTCGGCTATTGCGAAACCTTCGGCCACCTTGATCCGGAGGCGCGCAGAGCGATGCCTGTTGACGCAATGTTCAGCATTGCTTCAATGACCAAACCGCTGGTGGCGGTGGGCGCATTGATGCTCGCCGAAGAAGGCCGGCTGGGTATCAATGAAGCCGTCGGCAAATACCTGCCGCAGCTCGCGCGCATGCAGGTCAACCCGCCGCAATGCGACGGCAGCGCCGGTTCGCCGACGGTGGTGGTCAACCGCCAGATGACCATCGAAGACCTGATGCGCCACACCGCCGGGCTGAGTTACGGCCGCGGCGACAAAGCGTTGTACGCGCGTTATCCATTCTCGTCGGATGTGGCATCAACGAAATGGACGGGCAGGGAATTTCTTGATCAGCTTGCCGCGTTGCCGCTGCATTACCAGCCCGGCTCCATGTGGGAATACAGCCTCGGTCTTGACGTACTGGGTCTGGTCATCGAAGCCGTGACCGGCATGCCGCTGGCGAAATACCTCGACGAAAAACTGTTCCGGCCGTTGCAGATGCGGGATACCGCGTTCACGGTGCCCGCGGGCCAGGTCGCGCGTTACGCCAAAGCCCTGGCGCTGGATCCGGTGACAAACCAGCCGCAGACGCTGCGTGACGGCACCACACCGCACAAATTCGATTGCGGCGGCGGCTGCGCGGTGTCGACCGCGGCCGATTACCTGCGCTTCGCACAAATGCTGCTGAACGGCGGTGAACTCGACGGCGCTCGTGTGTTGTCGCGCAAGAGCGTCGAATACATGACCAGCGACCACCTCGGTCCTGAAGTCGACTTGTCGAAACTCAACGATTATCCCAATATCCGTGGCTACGGTTTTGGCCTGGGCGTCGCGGTGCGGCGCAGCGCCGGCCGCGGCGGCATGCCCGGTTCGGCGGGTGAATTCCACTGGGCCGGATCCACCGGCACTTATTTCTGGGTGGATCCCGCCGAGGAACTGGTCACGGTGTTCATGGCCCATGCACCGGGCGCGATTCGTTATTACCACCGCCAACTGCTGCATGCCCTGGTGCTGCAGGCCTTGGTCTAGGCCGGGCGGGGGTGCCGCTAGGGGGCAAGAGCGGGGGGGTAAGAGGGTTAAGTCTAAGCTGTTGTTTTCATTGAAGGATGACCTGTACAGTGCGATAATGCGGGCATGAATGATTCGCAACCCCCATCCTCATCCCCTTCGCCGCGCGCGCGCATGCAGGAACTGCTTGCGATCCCGGATCGCAACCGCACCGACGCCGAATGGGACGAACTCAACGAGCTCGAAATCGCACTCGCTTCGGGCAATCGCCCCGGCGCGCCCGAACCACAATCCCGCTCCATCCACCAACGCCAGAACACCGGCGGCGGCCGCATGCAGCAACCCGGCGGCGGTAATCGCCCGCAAGGCCAGAACAAAGGCCCGGGCGGCGGTGGCGGCAAAAAATTCCACAAGCGGCCCGGCAAACGCCGTGGCGGCGGCGGTGGCGGCAATGCCGGCAACGGCGGTAATGGTGGCAATGGCGGCGGCAACGGTAACAGTGGCGGCGGTGCTCCGCCGCAGGCGCAATAGCCTGTTTCATCCGTTCCACCCGTTCGCGCGAAAAGCGCATCGTACAATCCGGCGGCAGATTTGGTCTGCCGCTACTTTTTTCCGTACTGATTTCCGGAGTCCGTTGCCATGGCCATGAAGCCTGCTGAACTGCAAAAATTCAATGCCATGAAACTGGTGAACCGGATGAAAAACACCGGCACCCATGGCCACCCCGGCGGCACCGTCAAGCCGGTTGATCGCCGCGAACAACGTCGCCTCGACCAGGCTGCGGGCCTGGTGCCGTTTGCCGTCAAAATCAACGGTGAACTGATCAAGCAGATCAATACGCTGGCTGCCGAACGCAAAACCGGCGTCAATCAACTGGTCGCCGAGCTGCTGCAAAAAGCGCTGAAGAAGTAGAACCCGTCTCCGAAACGCCTGCGCCCGGCAGATTTTTGAGAGGGGTTCTGGTTACGTTCCCGCGTCAGGCGTGGCCGGCCGGCAGTTCCGCCAGTTCGATCAGGCAGTTTTCCGTGGCCGACGGATCGAGAAAAGCGATGCGGCAACCGGCGTGTCCGATGCGCGGCACCTGGTCGAGCAGCGGTATGCCCTTGGCTTTCAGCTCCGCCAGCGCCTCGTCGATGTTTTCGACTTCGAGGCAGACATGGTTCAGCCCGCCCCTGCCCTCGGCGATCATTTCGCCTGCTTGCTGTCCGTCGTAAGTCCCGCGATCAATTCCACCATCGAATCACCGACCGGATAGAGTGCCAGCCGCCGCGTGGCATTGTCTTCGGTACCGCCCAGCTTGATGCCGAAGCAGCCCTCCCATAATTTGCGGCTCGCTTCCACATCACGAACAACGATGCCGACATGTTCAATACGTTTGACTTTCATGGATCTCCTCCCCTGTATCTATCCCTGAGTTTGTTCATCTTACTATCTGCAGCATGATGTGCCGGGGAGTCTGTGCATTCAAGCCCATCACCCCAGGCCATAACCTCAGGTCCGCAACGACGGACTGCCCCGGTGTAACATGCGCGATCACTGAAAACACCGAATATCCATGACCACCAATACCCGGCCCGCGCAGTGGCGCTCCATCGTGCCGCTATACATCCATCTCGGTTTCGAGCTCGACGCGCTGGACGACGGTCGCTCGCAGGTACGCCTCGGTTTCCAGCCGCATCTCGGCAATTCCCGCGGCGAAGTCCACGGCGGCACCGTTGCGGCGATCGTCGATGCCGCGATGTCTCAGGCCGTGCGTTCGCTGGTCGACCTGGAAATGGGCGTTGCAACCATCACCATGAACCTCAATTACCTGTCTCCGGCCAAGGGCAAAATCATCTGCAAGGGTACGGTCCTCAAGCGCGGGCGCAATATCATGTTCACCGAAGCCGAAGTGTTCGGCGAGGACGGTGTGCTGGCCTGCCGCGCCAGCGCCACCTATCGCATTCTGCCGAAAACCGTGTACGACAAAAAAACGCAATCTTGAAGATGTAAACAACGCAGCGGTTTTGCCCAGTACAGGAGACTCCATGCATTCAACCCGTCATCGCATGATGGCCGTCGCCGTGTTTGTTGCCACAGCTGCTCCGGCGGGGGCGGCGCAACCCGCGGTGGATTCCACGCCCGGTTTTCCCAGTCGTCCGCTGCGCATGATCGTGCCGTTCACACCCAGTGGACCCAACGACCAGCTCGCGCGCATGGTCGGTATCAAGCTGACCGAAGTCTGGGGGCAGCAGGTGGTCGTCGACAACCGTCCCGGCGCCGGTACTGTGATCGGCACCGAGCTTGCGGTGCGTTCACCGGCCGACGGCCACACCATGCTGATGGTGTCGTTGAGCACCGCGGTAAACCCGGTAATGCAGAAAAAACTGCCTTACGACACCGCAAAAGACCTGGTGCCGCTGATCAACCTCGCGTTGTCGCCGAATGTCCTTGTCGTACATCCCGGGGTGGCGGCGAACAATGTTGCGGCGCTGCTGGCCATGGCCAAAGCCAGACCGGGCGAGATCATCTATGCCTCCGGCGGTGCGGGTTCGACCACCCATCTCGCCGGCGAACTGCTGGCCAACATGGGTGGTGTCAAGATGACGCATGTGCCGTACAAGGGCGCGAATCCGGCGACACTCGACATCCTCGGCGGCCGCGTGTCCTGCATGTTCGGCACCATCCTGCCGACGCTGCCCCACATCAAGTCCGGCAAACTGCGCGCCATCGGCATGAGTTCGCTGAAACGCGCGCCGGCACTGCCCGACGTGCCGGCCATCGCCGAAACCCTGCCGGGATTCGAGGCGGTATCGTTTTATGGCGTGGCGGTGCCCGCAGGTGTGCCGAAATCCGTGATGAACAAACTCAACATCGAGATGGCGCGCATCATCACCGCGCCGGACACACGTGAACAATTGCGGCAGCAAGGCGCGGATGCGGTAGGCGATACGCAGGCCGAGTTCACTGCATTCTTCCGCAAGCAGATGAGCAAATGGGCCCGGGTAATCAGGGAGGCCGGGCTGCAGGCGCAATAACAAGATCAATCACATTACAGCGAGGGGCCACTGGCCTGACATTCCGCACCGGAGCAAGGTGGCGGCTGGGACCTGCGCCGGCAGGGCTTGGACATGCAGGGCAGCGCCATGCACCAGAAGCTGCTCGCGGCCAAATTGTTTGCGGCAGCCTGATGAACGGGCCGCCGTGTTGATCATCGCTTCGCCAGGGGTGGCAGCGGCAGGGGCGTACCCGGTGGCACGGGCGTGCCGTCCACGTTCAGGCACATCGACACCAGCACATAAAATCCGTTGACTGAAATCAGATCGACCACGCCGCGTTCACCAAAACGGTCCAGCACCGCCTTGTAATTGGCATCGCTGACGTTTTGGGTATCGAGCAGTTCACGCGAGAAGTTGTAGACGATGGTTTCGTCGGCATCCATGCCCGCCGGGCGCCTGCCCTGCGCGATGTCCTCCGCAATCGCCGGGTTCAGCCCGCCTTCCAGCGCCAGTTTGTGATGGGCTACCCATTCGTACTGCGAAGTCCAGTGCCGGGCCACGATCAGGATCGCCAGTTCATTGAGTTTGCCGGCCAGCGAACTGCGAAAGCGGATTTCCTCGCCGAGCTGCTGCACCAGATTACCGATGCCCGGACTGCGCAACCAGACGTTGAAAGGTCCGCCCAGCGGCCCCGGTTTGGAGGCGCCCGAACTCGCCAGTTTGGCGCGCGGTCCCGATTTGATCGCTTCGGTCAGCGCCCGCTGCTCCGGCGTCAGGTTTTCCACCGGGATCAGCTGGAAGCGGCGGGTGTCCGCCACGGTGGTGTTTTTTGCGTCGCTCATGGCCGTCCCTGATGTGGAAAAAATGGAACTTAACATGGACGGCGGATGGCATGCGCCGCCCGGCGCCTCAGAAGCTCCGGTACTTGTCCGTCGCCAGCAGGCGGACAATTTCCGCGCGCAGTTCGGCGATGTCGTCTTCGCGCAGCGCTTCCAGGTCACCCATCTGGCGGCGGAAATCCTCGCGCGTGCCGCAGAAATCCAGGGCACTGCCGTAAGGTTGTCGTTTAGCCTCAAGTGCACGCCCATAGATATGCACATGCAATTCAGCACGCCAGTTGCCGTTGTCCTGGTAATTGATGCGGCCGATGCGGATGCCTTTGCGCGTGAGTACGGTCTTCAGTGCTTCACCGCTGACCATGGTCAGTTTCACCAGTTCGACCGCCTGCTCCGGCGTGAGCCGGGTGCGGTCTTCCACCGCGACCTTTGGATCAATCACCACATGCCCGCCGTCGCTGCGCGAGACATGCGGCTGGTCCAGCGTTTTCAGGATGAAATGCCGGGCTTCGTAAACCAGTGCCATGGGTGAGCGCCCCTAATCTTTCAGCGAAAACCCCAGCCCCGGCGCGGCCGGCACCTGCAGCTTGCCGTCCCTGAATTCGGGTTCTGTCGCAAAACGCGCGCGCAGGGCGACATGCGCGCTGTGCACTTCAAGCATGCCGCCATGTGCATGGCCCGCCATCACCGGCAGATTCGCGGCTTCAAAGCCGCCGGCGCCGGTGACCGGGATGCCATGCGCTTCAGCGAGAGCGATGATGCGCAGCATCGCGCTGATGCCGCCGCAGAACGCGGCATTGGGTTGCAGGATGTCGAGCGCACCGGCATTCAGTACATCGCGAAACCAGGCCACGGACTGGATCATCTGCCCTGAGGCCAGCGGGATGGAGGTTGCGCGGCGCAGTTCGACCAGCGACGGAATGTCATTGCCGCGCACCGGCTCCTCGAAAAACGCGACGTCGCAGTCGGCGACCAGTGCTGCCAGTCGTTTTGCTTCAGCGACTGTAAACGCGCAGTTGGCGTCGAGCATCAGCGGCGCATTGCCGACTGCGGAGCGCACTGCGTGGATACGCTGCGCATCCTCATCCAGGCTGCGTCCGGCGCCGACAAGGATTTTGGCGCCTTGGAATCCCGCCGCCAGCGCGGTTTTGCAGGCGCTGATGAGTTCGGTTTCGGTGAATGCGGGCAGCCCGGCGGTGGCGTAGGCCGGCACTGCTCTGCGTGCGCCGCCGATCAGTTGCGCGACCGGCCGGCCCAGCACCTTGCCCTTGATGTCCCACAGCGCCAGGTCCAGCGCCGACATCGCGGAGACAAACACCCCGGTCGACTGGCGGGGATTGAATTTTTTCGCAAGGGTTGTCGTGACCGCTTCGATGTCCAGCGGATCCAGCCCCCTGGCGGTCGCCGCAATGCCGTCGTTCAGCAGCTGCGCCACCTGATCGGCGAGGAAACGGCCGCTGATCCCGGTGCCCGTTACGCCATCGTCAGTGGTGACCATGCAGCGCAGGAAAGTCAGGCTTTCGCCCCCGGCGTAGGCGTCGGCGGCCCGCGCGGGTTTGATGTGTTCGACAGCGGCGGTGATGTGCTGGATCTGCATGGTGTGTTCAGGGCGCTCCGGGTTCAGTTCAGGGTGGCTGCGATTTTGCGGATTTCCTCGGCCGAACGTTCGCCGGCGAGCGGGGTGCCGGGCATCAGGTGTTTGCCCATTGCCAGTCCGCCGATCAGCACCGGCTCGAAACCGGCGTCGCGCACCAGCCGGCTGGCCAGCGCGATCGCCGCGGCGTCGTCACCCGCCATCGGCATGCCGGAGCGCGGGCCGGGGCGTTGCGCGGCCTCGCCCATGCGTGCGGCGCCGACGGCATTGAAGGCGCGCACGATGCGCGCTCCCGGCAGCAGTTCGGCCGAAGCGAGGCCGGCGCCTTTTTCGCGTGCCCAGTTGGCGATTTCACCGTCGCGATTGGGAAAGGGGTTGCAGGTGTCGATCACCGCCTTGCCCTTCAGCAGCTCGGCGAGATCCTTGCCGACCTGGGGCAGCGCGCCGTAGGGCACCGCCACCAGCAGGATTTCACCGAATGCCGCCGCCTCGCGCGGCGTGCCGGCGCGTGCATTGCCGCCGATGCCGGCGGCGAGTTTTTTGTCCTGCTCGATGTCCAGCGATGAAAACATCACCGTGTGTCCGGCCTTGGCCCATGTCGTGCCGAGCGCGCTGCCGACGCGGCCGGAGCCGATGATGCCGATTCTGAGTTTGCCGGCCTCAGCCGCGAACGACGGCAGACTGCCGAGTATCAATGTGGCGGCGGCGGCCTGCAGGAAATGGCGGCGCTGGCGGGTGTGGTGGACAGTCATGGTCAGGCTCCTGGATTGGAAGTTCGTTGTTTGGGTTTTCAGTTGTCGGCTGCCGGCGGGTCAGGCTTTGAGCATGGTGCGCAGTTTGGCCACGGCCGCTCCCGGCGAGTTGAAAATCGGAATGCTGCTCACCGCCGCGACCGCAGGAACGGCACGCGACAGCGTGAATTGTGCCAGCACGATGACATCGCAATGCCGGATTTCACGCGCGCGGGCGGCAACCAGTGCGTCGTGCCGGGCCGCATCACCGCCGGCCAGCGCATCGAAGGCGTCGTCGACCACATAAGGCAGCAGTTCGACTTTCTGCCCGCGCGCTGCCGCCATCTCGAGGATTTCCGCGGAAATCGACGGAATGGTCGGTCCCACCGTTGCCATCACTGCAATACGCGATCCGGCCGCCAGCGCCTGTTCGATCATTGCGTCGTTGGGTTTGAGGATCGGTACATCGAATTCCTTGATGCAGGTGTCGATCACCTCGCGAAAGGCGGAACAGGTAAACAGGATGCCGTCAGCCTTGCGGGAAACCATGTGCCGGGTCAGCCTGCGGAAGACGTCATGCATCTCCGGCACCACGCCCCCGGTCTCGCGTATCCACGCGAACAGGCCGTCATCGAGCAGGTTGCTGATGCGTGCCTCCGGCCAGTCGGACGCAAAGGCACGAACGGCGGCGTCCATCGCGTCCTTGTGGACGCTGAAGAGCACGATGTTGGGGTTTCGCGTCATGGCACCCGCTTTCGCCGCTAAAGTGAGAGGGCCGATGTTATCGCGACTTCGCTTCAAAGTGTGCCCGTTCGCGAGCTCGACGGCGAGTCTGCAGGGCCCGCCGGCCCTGCTTTGATTGCCCGTAGTGGTGATCGCGGATAAACTGCGGACGCCTTCCCGTTTTTCATGCTTTGTGATGAAAACAGGTGCCGTTAGGTGCGGTTGACCAGCGGAAAACAATACGTGTCTAACAAGGAGCTCAGTTCATGAAAAGCGTCATCGGGGTTGTGTTGCTTTGTTTTTCGCTGATCAGCGTTGCGCAGGCTTATCCGACCAAGACGGTGCGTATTGTTGTCACGGCGGCGCCCGGGGGGTCCGATGATTTCATGGGGCGCATCATTGCCAAACAACTCACCGACGTGACCGGCAAACAGTTCCTGGTGGAAAACCGGCCCGGCGGCGGCGCGGTGATCGGCCGCCAGTACGTGGCGCGCGCTGCACCGGACGGTTATACCCTGATCATCGCCGGCAGCGCGATGGCGGCATTGCCCACGCTGTATCCCAACGTCAAGCTCGACCTGCTGCGCGATTTCACGCCGATTTCGCTGTTCGCCACGTATCCGCTGATGCTGGTGACGCACCCGACGGTTCCGGCAAAAACGGCGAAGGACATCATTGCGCTGGCCAAAAAACAGCCCGGCTCTTTGAGTTTCGGCTCGTCCGGCATCGGTCAGGGGCCGCACCTCGCCGCCGAACTTTTTAAATCCATGGCCAAGATCGACATGCTGCATGTCGCCTACAAGGGCAGCGGTCCGGGCTACACCGACCTGATGGCCGGGCGCATCGACCTGTCGTTCGGCGTCATTGCCGCGGCGATGCAGCACGTCAAAACCGGCAAGTTGCGCGCGCTCGGGGTGACCAGCGCCAAACGCACCGCCGCGGCGATGGCGATACCGACCATCGCCGAGACCGGCCTGCCCGGTTACGACTTTCCGTCATGGATGGGCTTCTACGGGCCGGCGGGCCTGCCGGACGGCGTGGTCAAACTGCTGAACGCCGAGGTCAAAAAAATGGTGACGCTGAAGGAAGTGCGCGAACCGATGCTGGATACCGGCCTTGATCCGGCGGCGAGCACGCCGGAGGAACTGCGCGAAATGCTCAGGGCCAATATCGACAAGCTCGCGCGCATCATCACCAGCCAGAACATCAAGCTCGAATAAACTCGCGCCCGGGGGCATCCCATG
This sequence comes from Burkholderiales bacterium, assembly GCA_019744975.1. Taxonomy (GTDB): domain Bacteria; phylum Pseudomonadota; class Gammaproteobacteria; order Burkholderiales; family SG8-41. Next base: position 245,542 of record JAIETP010000010.1, on the reverse strand, counting down.
TACAAACCCTTTCCGGTTTACAGCATCGAAGGCGATGCCCGCGAGTGCGGCATGCAGCACGGCGCACTCGCCGCCGAGCGGGTCGCAAAAACCATCGGGTTCTACCTCGGCGTTTTCGGCCGCCACTCCAAACTGTCGCTGGAGCAGGTGCGCGAGCGGGCACGGGCATTTGCCGCGCAGATCGAAGTCATTGACGCCTCGGTGATGGCGGAGATCAGGGGCATTGCCGAGGGTTCGCGCCAGCAATTGGAAGACATCGTCGCGGTCAATTGCCGCACCGAACTGATGTACGGCGCCAGCGGCGGCAGCCGCGCCGCGACCGAATGCACCACCATCATCGCGCTGCCCGAGGCCACGCAGCACCGCGGCGTCATCGTCGGCAAGAACTGGGACTGGCGCAGCCCGGCGCTCGACAGCGTGGTGCTGCTGCGCATCCGGCAAAAAGACAAACCGGCGCTGTCGCTGATCGTCGAGGCCGGCATGGTCGGGCGCGACGGTTTCAACGAACACGGCATCGTCGTCTGCGGCAACATGCTGACGTCGAGCGAGGACAAGGGCCGGGTCGGCGTGCCGATCCCGATTTTGCGCCGACGCATCCTCAATTCACGCCATTTCTACGAGGCGATCGACATCCTCACCCGTTCGCCGCGCGGCGCATCCGGCAATTACGTGCTGGCCCACCGTGACGGCGTTGCGATTGATTTCGAGACCACGCCGGACAATGTCTATCCCGTTTATCCCGAGCGCGGGCTGCTGACGCATGCAAATCACTTCCAGTCGCTGGCGGCGCAAACCCAGGGCGTGGCGAAGTCCTACAACGGCGACAGCCTGTACCGCGATTTCCGCGCCCGCCAGTTGCTCGAAGCGAAAATCGGCGCCATCACCGTCGAAGACGTCAAGGCGGTGCTGCGCGATGAATTCGGCGCGCCGCGGGCGATCTGCCGCGCGCCGCATGAATACGCGGGGCAGGGCTCCAGCATGACCATCGCCTCCACGGTATTCGACCTCGCGAACATGGTCATGCACGTCGCCGCCGGCCAGCCGAACCGCTCTGAATATCATCCGGTTTACCTGCCGGGCGCGGGGGAACGCGTTGCTGTCAGGGCGGTGCAGTCCTGATGTCCTGACATTTAAAACGGGGCGCCCATGGCCGACCGGCTGGACAAAGTCATCCTCGATGCGCGGCGCGCCGCCGACCAGCGCGCGACGGGTTACCGGGCGCAGGCGCTGAAACTGTATCCCTGACGAGGTGTTGCCAAATGACCACGGTTTCCAGAGGGGGTTCTAGAAGGTGGAGGGTTACCTCCCCCTTCGTCTGAAGAGCTCCCGCCACTCCCGACCTTGGGAGGGGGTGGCGGGGCGTAGTAGAGGTTAATCTCCATTTCACCGTCACCGATGGTGATCTTCTCGGTGATGGTTTTCACGATCCGCCGTTTTTCATCCTGTGGGAGCGTAGGCAAATGGATTCGACACGAAAAGCGCGAGCAGCCATATATGGTAAATAGGAGGTGACTCTTGCGCAGGCGTCAAGTCGAGAAATTTATAGCGTCATGCAATGTAATTTTTGAAAAAGAGAGAACCAATAGTTTGTGTAATTTTAGGGTAGAGTTTTTTGAGTAGCTAAATATAGAATGACAATAATGTGGAAAACTGCGCTGTGCTTCGCGATGCAATTTGCCGCAGTCGGGCCGGTATTCGCAGATTGCTTGGCACCCAAGTGGATTTCACCCGCTGGGAATATTACTGCTGAGACGCGTCCTGTTATTCGCTGGACTGCTGTGGCTGGCGCGGATACCTATGTGCTTAAGGTATTAAGCAGGGTGCCCGAGGGGCAGATTGTTGCTTCATTTGATGTAGCTGTTACCGACCCTCGCTTTGTTCCGCCAACACCTCTTGCTGACGAGCGCGCCAAGGTGACAGTCAGCGTCGCTGCACGTTGTGCTGGTAATTTGAGCGTTTCTGAACAGACTTGGTTTTTGATTGATGCGACCACTACCTGTCCGGCGCCGTTGCAAGTATGGTTCAAACTTGAGAACGGACGCAGCGTTGGTGAGTGGCAGGCCGTTTCAGGGGCCATATATTATGAGGTGCGTTTGCATTCCCCTGCTGATGGCAGCGTGTTGAAGGTGCTGGAAGCCCGGGAACCTCGCGCTACACTTGACAACGTGATCCCGGAGGGAAGCGTGCTCAGTGTAAGACCACGTTGCGCCCGTGCGTATGGCGAACCGGTATATGCAATTCATGCGCGCTGAGTGGTTTATCTTTGTTGAATGCGCTCAATGACGCGCCCTCCTACACGCCGGCCTAGCTTCAGGCCTTCCGTATTGTCGCTAGTGAAATGAATCCCGCCATAGAGTCGTGAGATTGCTGCTTCCTCAGCATCGAGCCAGAATTTTTCTGCTTGATCCGGGAAAAACATACCCAGCACGGTAGACGCTGCGCCGGAACCAGCGGAGTGTCCGGAGACGTAACTGGGAAAGGGCGGCGTCAGGACATGTGACAGGAAATTTGCATCATATTTTTCACGGACCGCGGTAATCGGGCGCTGTGTCCACCACTTGAATTTGGAGTGCCAGCAGGCGATGAAAGCATCCATCATGGCAACATTGAGTGCCGCAAAGAGGCGAGTCGTCTCAGCTATATCAAGTTTTTGCGCAAGTGCAGCGCGCCGGGCGCTCTGATTCCATACGCCAGCAGGAGTGACGGTGCCCAAGTCCAGGTTCCAATCTTCGGCGATTTTTTTCTGTGACGCAGTAAGGTTTATTGCGGTAAGGCGCACTTCCTCGACCTCACTCCAATATGCGGCGCTGTCGTAAGTGACAGGGGGCGGTGGTTCGAATTCCGCACCGCTCTTAAGTACCCATGGACGCCATTCACCGGCCCTCGGCTCGGCCGGGTCGTGGATATTCATCGGTGGGGTGGAGCGCCAGATGCCAGGTTTCTGGGGCGGTCGAGCCTTCAGATTGCGAGGAAGATCGGCACCATCATTCAATGCCCGAATGACAGCAGCGCGTGCGGCTAAATGACCGATTTTCCAGCCAGTTTGAAGGTCATTGTTGAGAGCATTCCCGATCATGACTGCGTGTGCTGCAGATAACGACAATGCTTCGAGGCGACCAGGACTTTCTTGTGGATAGAGATGCTTTAGTGTTCGACCCGCAGCAGCATGTAGCGCGATGCGTGTTGCAGGTTCACTGCATTCCGAGCGTGCACAGAGCACCAATGCATCATGCATTGCAACATGCAACAAGGCCAGCGCACGAACTGCCCGCAACGGGTTTTTCTGGTATTTGATAATCAAATCAATTGCAATATCGTTCCAAGCTATAGCGGGCGAAAGTTTGCCCCAGCGTTCCTGCCACGATTGATCAGTGGAGGATGTTGAATTTTTCGACAATGGGAGTGCAGATACGACTGTGTCCTCTTTGGGAATTGATTCCAACCATAGCACCCAGCGAGATTGCGCATTCAACTCGGCGGCCTGTGCTCCGACATGAAAAATAACCACCATCGCCATTGTGATAAGTATCGACAGGGTTCTCTGTTGTGCGTATCGCATGAATTTACACATAATTATCTCAATTGGGTGGCGCCAAGAGGCTTTGCGATGGGCGTGGGGACGATAGTCAATTGCAAGGGAGAGTATATAAATTTCCAGTCTGAATATTTTTCAGTTTTCTCAAAGCTTTTGTCCTGCAATCGGAAGTTTGCAGATTTAAGCGGCTTTAGTTCGGACAGGCTGTATATACCCATGATGCCGCCATCGGGTGCTTTGACGAGACCCCATTCAGTTTTTCCGGTGACAGGGTCCGCATAGGCTTTGCGCAGGTAGCGTTCGGTAGTCGGCGTGCGAGGGTCTTTCAGCAGGTCGTTGACGGTGCGCGGGAACTGACGAGGTCCGCCGAGGTAATAGCGTTCAATGGCTTTACGGTATTGGTTGCCCACAAACAAGAGCTCCGCTTCTTTATCTTGCAGGGATGTGGTGTGCCAGACTTCCCCGATGAGCGCGAGACCCCCGGTCAGTATTGCCAATATAAAAATGACCGTGAGATAGGTAAACCCATGTTGGGCCGAAGAAGTTCCTTGCGGCAAGGCATGATATTTGAGCGGCCGTGTCATGACGCGTATGGTTACCACTCTGTGAAGGCCGTGCCGTCCACCGCTTTGCCCTTAGCCCCACTTTTAATATCGTAGACTCCGCCTTTCTGGGCGTCTTCTGGAGGCACGATAACCCAGGTTGTGGCGCTCTCCGTGACCGGGTCTATTGGTAATTTTCGCAGGTATTTATCACTGGTGAGCGATTCGAGAGACTCCGGGTATTTGCCTTTGTCGGCGTAGTATTTGTTAATGGCATCGCGTACTTGGTAGAGGTTTTCTTTGAGCACCGCCTCTTTGGAGCGATCAATGCTGGAAAAATATCTCGGTACTGCCAGGGTAAGCAACAATGCAACAATGGCGAGTACGACTATGAGTTCGATTAATGTAAATGCGTTTGAACGTGTGCGCATTACCATTCTCGATAAGGTCGTCCGTTGATACCTTTTCCAGAGGCAAGTGTGTATATGTCGAATACATCGTCACCGTCTCTGGGGTCATCAGGTGGGCTTGAGTAACTGCGCTTGCCCCATGTGTCCACAGCCGTTTTATTGGGATCCTCGTCCAGAGGATCGCGCGGGATACGGCGCAAAAAATAGATTTTCTCTTTCTTCGGGTTCTTTTGATCATCGACACCTTCAATCAGATCTTCGAGACGCTTCGGATAACCAGATTCACCGATTCTCTTAAGAATTCGTCCCTCATCCGAGGCTTGTTTATAGGAATCAATACCATTACGAATTTCGCGCAGTGCCCGCCGCAAGTCTTGCTCCTTGCCGCGCTGGACAGTTAGTTCGTTCAGTGGCATTGCAATGGAGGCGAGTATTGCGATGATCGCTACCGTAATTACGAGTTCGATCAGCGTGAAGCCGGCTGTTGAACGATGTTTCACAGGCAACGTTTGCGAATCAAGGACTGGGTTGCAAGCCGCCAAACGGCACCAGTGCCGGTATTGCTGGCGGAGGCGACTGTTGTCCTGGCGTCGGAGCAGGTTGAACAGCCGGTGCGGGCGTGGGCTTTGGTGCTGTTGGAACTGCTATCGGGGGTGATGGTTGAGTGACGGGTGTTGCTGCTGATACGGAAAGCGTGCCGGACGATGCTTCGGTTCCGGCTGAGAATTCAACAACGCGATTGTCTGGGCGGTCTAGTGTTCGTAACAGGCGCGGTGTAATTAACAGCACGATTTCGGTTTTGCCGCGGGTTTCATGTGTGTCCGAGAACAAACGTCCTACCACAGGCAATGCACCAATTCCTGGAACGCGATTGGCGGTGCGCCGGTCTTCACTGCTGATCAGTCCTGCGAGGATCTGCGTTTCCCCGTCCTTTAACCGCAGGTTGGTCTGCGCGTTTCGCGTGCCGACTTGATAGGTCAGGGTATTGGAATTGGTGCTGCGAATTTCGCGCACGATATTACTCACCTCAAGACCCACCTTTATGCCGATTTCATCCTGCAAATACACGAGAGGTTCGACTTCCAGCTTGAGTCCGACATCGAGATAACTTACAGATTCGGATACGAACCCGCCGGCAGCAGCAGCGGTTGTGGTAATGACGGGCACGCGGTCGCCGATGTGTATTTTTGCTTTTTCTCGGTTTTTTACACGGATGCGCGGGTTTGCCAAAACGCTGGTGACCCCATCTTGTTGGCGTAATGAAAATAAAAACAGAGGATTAGTAACAGTAAGGCGCACCAAGCCTGCATTGCGATTGAGCCATTCCGTAAGCGACAAAACGCCAGGAGTACCGATGGAGCCGCCACCCGGTGTTGTAGCTCCGCCCACCAAGCTCCATGCGACGGAATCCGGATAACGCAGCCCCAAATCAAGTAGTCGGTTAGAGCCGATTTCCAGTACTTCCACTTCCAGCATGACTTCAGGCTCTGCGAGATCGTGCGCGGCAACCAGTTTCTCTGCCATGCGTATTGCGTTAGGAGTGTCTTTGATGACAAGCATATTAAGTGTGTCGTCTATGAAGATGTCCCGGGTTTTTACCAGCGTGCGAATCATGCTTGCAGTTTGTTTCGCAGGTACGTTCTTAAGATAAAACGTCCGGATCACCAATTCCTGGTATTCGCGTTGCTTCTGTGGTGTGTTGGGGTAAATCATCAACGTATTCTCGTTGACAAATTTCTGCTCGAGTTGATTGGTGGAGAGCACTAGTCCTAAAAGCTCATCTACGGTCGCATTGCGTACAGTAATGGTTGTACGCTGATCGCCACGAAAATCCTTGTCGAAAACGAAACTTAGCCCAGTGGTTCTGGAAATCACGTCGAATACCGAGCGCAGAGAGACTTCGCGTAGTTCAAGTGTGATGGGTTTTGCCGTTGTAGCCTTGATCTGAGGTGTGATGATCGCGGGTTTGAGGGTTTTGTCATCAATCTCGCGCTGTAGTCGGCGCGCGTCGCGGTGCGTCGGATTTTCGTTAAAAACAGGCCTGAGGGCGTCGCGTGCCTCGATAAATTTGTTTTCCTTGATAAGTTTTTCGGCGTTTGCGATGGCGACACGATGACTTTTGTCGGTTTCCAGTCCGGCGATTCCGGTTTGCGCACGCACATTTTGAGGGTCGTATTTCAGGATGACACGATAGATTGCGGTCGCTGAGTCGTGTTGTCCCGCTTGTCGCAATGTCTCTGCTTGACTTAACCATTGAGCGATCGCCAGCTCTCTTTGACGAAAATATTCTGAGCGATATGCGAGGTTTCCTGGATTGTCGCGCGATGCTTTTTCCAAGACCATGAGCCCCTCTTCGCCGCGGCCAGAATCAAAATGATCACGTGATTCTTTTAAGATTAGGTTAGTCTCGCATCCTGCGAGCATCAATGCGGCCGCAATTGAAATCAGCACATTTTTAATTAGCGATTGAGCATTTGTCATTTTCATATTGCGTCCCCTGAGGCAATGATTACTATAAGGAGCATTTTCGAAGATGCATTGGAAATTCAGGGCTGCGCCGCAGGGCGAAAATAGAGTGTAAGCCGGAGCTGTGCTTCGAGCCGAGTTTCTCCGATTTTTTTGCGCTCAAAACGTAACCCATCAATGGAAATAGCCGGGGTTTCTTTAAGTATGAAATTGATGAATTGTCGTATCTGGGAATAGGAGGCGCGCATAGGTAGTGTTACACGGTAGCGTGCAAGCCCTGAATCGTCAGATTCGAGGCGATATTCCCCTTGGTACAGATCAATCTCGAATTCCGCCGCGTTCACCCAAAGGTTTTTCATTTCATGGGCAATATCTTCAGTCGGCGGGAATAAATTGTTAAATCTGCGCAAGTCGATTTCGCGTCTATCCATTGAAACCGGTTGATAGGGCGAACGTGATTTCATTCGCTGACTGGCATCGCGCTGAGATGTGACTTCTGATTCGGCAGGTTTGACAACACTCAAGTAAAACACCGCACAGCACAGGAGTAACGAGAGTCCGGCAACGCCAAATGGTCCCAGTGCGCGCATTAAATAATGCAGATATTTCATCGAGGAATCCTGAATGCAGCCTGTACGGAAAATTGTAGTGGCTTGGCAGGATCATCGAGTTGAACTTGATGATTGAGCAAGTGGACGTTATTCAGCGTGCTCGTAGCTGAGAGACTCATTAGGTACTTCCACATGGCATCTGAATTACGCGCTTCAGCGGAGATGCGAACTAATCCCTGTTGTGTTTCCGGCTGTATTTGCAGCACCGCGACATCCGTCGCCGATGTGCTTTCCAGTGTCTCGATAAGAGGTGCCCAAGGCAGGGTCAGCTGCCGTACGATAGTCTCAGCAGCCTTGATCTGTTCATTGAGTCGGGTTGTTGATACAGGCTTTGCTGTCTTGCGCGCCGTATTTAGAAGTCCCTGTGCAGTCTCAGTGCGCGAAAGTTCGCTGCGTGCATCAATATATCGCAGTGCGAGATCGGCGCTAGTTCCTAATGCCATTGCCAGCAGAAAAAGCCCTACCCACACCGAGCGGCGTGGTGGTGCAACGTAATCGAGTTCGAGAAGGGCGCGTTTCATGCCGCGCTGATTGCCTTTGCATAAATACTGTCGCGAGCTGGTTGCATACCGACGGGCCAGCGAAGTTGCATTTCCGACATTTTCCAGGCACCGTGGGATTGGTGTGGCAAAGACGGTGTTCCCGGGGAAAGCACCAAAATGGTATCGGGAACACTATCGAGATTAACGCGCCAGCGCTCACGTTCCACTAAGCTGACCCAAGCCTCTGAGCCCAAAAACTGGCCTTTCACATTTTGCACTGCGTACCATGTTTTGCCCGAAAGCAAAGCCACGCACGTTCGATCATGCTCGACAATCAGCAGCCAGGCGCCTGCTTCCGGAATGCCGGAAGCACCGCTGTTGAATGCAGACATGAGTAGTGGTTGCACAGAAGCGAGTCGTTGCCGTCTGTTTTGCGGAAAAAGTTGCCGTAGTGTCTCGATAAGGGCGGTGTCTATTGCGCAGGCAAGTCGTGCCCCACCGGAATAAGCGGGGCTTAGCCGGATGTCCCAGTCTCGGACGGTTTCGCCATGTACTTTGGAAAAATGAAATTTTGCAAGGGCCAGTTCCTCTTTGTAGCCGTTGATGCCCTGGCTGTGGGGAATGAGTGCGTATCGGACAAAATGATTCGACAATACGATACTAACGAGCAGCCGATCGTCGCGCCATTTCACGGTCTCTTCGCGCAATGCCGAAACAGCGTTATCCCAAGACCGTGCGCCGTGGGGGTTCTCGATCGTCACAACACACTTGTCACGAGCCTCTGGCTTCAGTACGCCACTTAATCGCACCCAGCTCAGTTCGTCAGGTGCAAGTGAAATAAGCAGATGGTCACGCCACAAAGGTGACACGGTTGATCTCCTCCAGCGTGGTGTTGCCTAGCCTCACTGCATCAAGCGCTGCATCGCGCAGGAAACGGGTGCCTGAGCGGTGTGCAGCTTCTTTCAGTTGGCGGACTGGGGCACGGGTAATGATGAGTTCGCGCAATTCGTCGTTAAGTATCATGAGTTCGGCAATGGCCTTGCGCCCTTTGAAGCCCGAGCCGCGGCATTCGCGGCAGCCACGGCCAACTCGGAAGCGGTAATTCAAGGCGTCAGCGGCATTGATCCCGGACTCCTGCAATACCGCAGCGTCAGGCATGTGATCGTCTGCGCAGTGCGGGCAAATCAAACGGACCAGGCGCTGCGCGAGAATGGCGTTCAAGGCGGATACAAAACCGTAGAGGTCGACGTTCATGTGCATGAACCGCCCAATAACATCAAAAACGTTGTTTGCATGCACCGTGGTGAATACCAAATGCCCGGTCAGTGCGGATTGCACAGCAATGTTTGCGGTTTCTGCGTCACGGATTTCGCCGACCATGATCTTGTCTGGATCATGTCGCAGAATAGAACGCAGTCCACGCGCAAAGGTTAGCCCTTTTTTCTCATTTACGGGGATCTGGAGAACCCCTGCCAATTGATACTCGACCGGATCTTCGATTGTGACAATTTTTTCCTGGCCACTGTTGATCTCAGAAATTGCTGCGTATAGCGTCGTAGTCTTGCCACTGCCGGTCGGGCCAGTTACGAGCATCATTCCGTATGGCTCATGCGATAGTCGGCGGAGCATGCGAATGTCTGCAGGTTCGAAACCAAGACTGTCAAGCGACAGTTGTTGTTGTGCACTTTCGTAAAGCGATTGTTTGTCGAGTACCCGTAATACGGCATCTTCACCGTAAATACTTGGCATGATGGATACCCTGAAATCGATCGTTCTGCCCTGGTCAAGTGCTTTGAAGCGACCGTCCTGTGGTACGCGCCGCTCTGTGACATCAAGCTCAGCGAGAACTTTTATACGCGAAAGTGCCTGCTCTGCCTGCTGGGTGTCCGATATGGATTTAACATGTGAAAGAATGCCATCAATGCGGAATTTGATAGTAAGGCCGCTGGAAACGGTTTCCATGTGAATGTCGCTGGCACCGTTTTTCAGGGCGTCACGCAGCGTTGAGCGTACCAACCGGACTACTTCGCTGGTTTCATCGTTGATTGCTTTAAGCGAGAGATCTTCATGCCGTTCTCTGTCATCGGAAACATGCGCATCGGAGGTATGCACGGCATCAAGCGCGCGCAGCATTTCCTCGTGACTGGCGAGAAATGCGATGAGATCACCCTTGTGCACAAGTGCCCAGGTGTAAGGTGATTGAATGCGTTCATCGGCCCATGATTGCAACGCGCTGCTAAACGGATCATCAGTAACGAGAATTGTGTTGCCGTCTTCGTCGCTTACCAAAACACATCCACGCTGCGAACACTCGTTGAATGGGACCGTGTCGAACAATGGGAGCGCGTGTCGCAGTGTCTCCATTGACATGATCGGTAGCCGTACGGTGGCGGCGAGCGCAGATACAAATTCATCTGGAGCCAGCCCGGTCTGTGCTTCCAGCGCCTCGACCAATCGTACGCGGGAACTGGTGGCAACGGTTCGTGCTTGCGCGACCTGCTGCGCAGAAAGGGCATTAACACGGTCTGGCGTGATGGCATTCATTGCAGGCTTCCGGCGAGCTCGAAAATGGGCATGTACATTAGTATGACGATGCCACCGATCAAGACGCCGATTATTCCCATCAGGATGGGTTCAAAGAGACGAGTAAACCAATCCACCCAACGACTGATTTCCTCATCATGGAACAGCGCAATGCTATCCATCATCTCCCCCATATTTCCGCTTTGCTCTCCCACGGATAGCAAGCGTAGAGCAACGGGTGTAGTCAAACCGTTGTCATTCATTGAATCTGACACGGGCCGCCCTTCGCTGATAGCTAAACTGGCATTTACCAAACGCTTTCGCATGACTGGGTGAAGCAGCGTGGCGCCCATATTCAATGCCGCGACCAGTGGCATGCCACCGCGCAGAAGCATGCCGATGGTGCGGTAGAAACGTGCCAGTTGGTACACCTTCATTTGCTCGCCGATAACGGGCAAGCGCCAAAGCAGCGATTCAAGGTTTGCACGTACCTCGGGCAATCTTAATACATACCAAAGTGCTATGCCCAATGCGAGGAGTGCGCCAGTTATCGGCAGCGCATGTCCTTCTACAGCCTGTCCCCAGTAGAGCAGTAACTTTGAAGCCCAAGGCAGTTCGGCACTACGATCTTCATACACTTTGCCGAAGCGTGGTACCACGTAAAGCAGCAGAAACAGGCTTACTATCCCACCGGCAAATATGAGTAGTGCAGGGTAAATGGACGCGTTGACCAGTCGTTTCCGAAGGGCGTCAATTTGATTCTGGTAGGCCACATAGCGGACAAGCGCCGGTCCAAGATCACTGGTGCGTTCACTGGCTCGCACTGTGGCGATATAGAGCGCACTGAAAGTACCGGAATGTTGTTCCAGTGCAGCGGATAAGGTGCGGCCTTGGCGTAGGGTGTCAGCAATGCGTTCTAATGTGGTGCGCACATTGGATTGACTCTCTTTTTCCATGAGTGTTTCGATGGCGACGACCAGTGGTAGACCGGCATTAAGCAACACCAGCAATTCCTGGCTGAAAAGCAAAACGGGAAAACGCTTGTTTTCCCGCCGCCAAAATGAAACAAAATCTGCTCGCGGTTGTATGGTGAGAACAGAGTAGCCCATGTCCGTAGCCTGATCACGAGCCCCCGTTTCGTCCATGGCTTGCAGATCGAGTTGTTCGATCTGACCATCTTGCGTTACGCACTTGAGTTGGTAGCGCACGAGACGATGGTGCTTCAGCGATTGGTTACGTCGGCGTTCTCGCCGGTACCGCCAGGTTGGCCATCCTGGCCATAGGAAATCAGGTCATAGTCCCCGTGTTCTCCGGGAATCTTGTATATGTATGCCTTGCCCCAAGGGTCAAGTGGCACTTCTTTTTTTAGATAGGGTCCGTTCCACTTTGGCTCATTGGCGGGACGTTTAACCAGGGCAGCCAGTCCCAGCTCGGTGGCGGGATAACGGCCGGTATCGAGCCGGTACTGATCAAGCGCTTTTTCCAGTGCGTCGATCTGTGCTTTGGCAACGCTGACTTCAGACTTTCCAATCTGGCTAAAGTAACGGGGCCCCACATAGCCCATCAGCAGGCCGATGATGGCAACAACTACCAGCAATTCGAGAAGTGTAAATCCTCCAGCTGCTCGGCAATTTACTGAGGGGGTCAGTAACCACGTTCTATTTTGCATAAGCAGAATTTATTCTTGGAAGGGCAATTTTTGTCTATCGCACTACAGATGTGTGGAGAAGGATATGTTGATCAAGCGGCGTAAACATGAGCGATGGCATTATTAGTATAGCCGCTGCGTTGTGCAGTGCCTGCTTTCCTATTAGACGTAATATTAGTCTGTCGTGAGCTACAATTGTATGCAATTCGCATGCGCTGTCGCCGGTTACAATTTTGTCGGCGCGGCATTTTCGTGGAATAGTCTACGGCCCAAAAATGCTTGCACGAAACCGGAAAGCATTGCTGTTCCTGACCCTCGCTGGTGTGGTGGGTTTGGCAGTATTCGCGCCAGCCCCTGATGAACTTGCGGGCCCGCCACAGGTCGGCACGTCCAATGGCGTGGACATCCTATCGACAGAGCGCGCAGCTGAGCAAGAGGGTAACCATAACGGCATATTGAGCGAATTGCCCGAACGCGCTACGTTGGGCGATACAAAGATAGAGCTTTTCGGTCTTCAATCCTGGCAACCACCACCCCCGAAAATTGTCGTAGCACCTCCGCCGCCACCACCACCTCCCCCCATGCTTTATCGCTTTGCGGGGCGATTGCTGCAGGACGGCAAATCTCAGGTGTTTGTGTCCAAGGGTGACGCGCCAGTTGGCATCAATCCGGGCGATACGCTCGACGGCGGTTATGTAGTGGAATCAATTACTAACAGTGCGATTGAATTGATTTATCCACCGCTGAAACATAAGGCAAGTATTGCCATTGTGCCGGCTTTGTCCCCGGAAGATTCAATGCCGCTTGCGAATACGTCGCCACCTACTTTGGGGACTTTGTCGACATCGACAATCGTGAATCGGTCGGTGCTACCGAGTCAACCGCAGCAGGATTTGCGCGCTTCCGTTGCTGTTGTTCCGAAGCCGAATGATGGGTTGGCACGAGTGCAATGGGAGGGTCCTGCAAAGGTCAAGGTCGGCACAAATTTTTCAGTGGCGTTGCGGATGGAGGCTGATCAACCGGTCAGTGGTTCGCCCATGCAAATTCGATTTGATCCGGCGATATTGGAATCGATTGCGGTGCGACCCGGCAAACGCTATTTCGCCGAGGCTGGACGCGGATTCAATTATCGAATTAATCCGGACGGCTCTATTTTTGTGGGTGCGGCCAGCCAATCCGCCGCAGCCGATCCCGAGTTGCTGGTGCTGACGTTCAGGCCGATAAAACCCAACGTGCAGGCGGAAGTGCGGCTGATGACGCTTAATTTGCAGGGGACTACAGGTCGCGTGGTTGCTCACGAGGCGCCCCGGAACTTTAGTGCGTCCGTGATGCCTTGACAGAGCTGCCTGTTCAGCAGGCCTGCGCCAGGCAAGTCACATCTATTCCATATCAGTGCTCTGCAAGCCTATAAGCATATTGGCATTCGCTGATCAAAGTTCGCATATCGGCTCAATGCTTGTGCGATGCAATAGAGTGGATTCATCGAGAGCCACAAAATAAAAATAATGGTCAAGCAATTGTCATTCGGCATGGCCGTAGCATTCGGCATTGCTACAGAACAGATTTCCATAAAAACAAATACTTAAGTTGCGGCGCCTTCACCAAACTTACCATTTCGTTAGATTTGCTCGACTGCGTTGTGCGTGTTACCAATACCCATCAGACCGGTTATGAGATGCCAGTGGGTAGCGATCAGAAATCGTGTAAGACAAGCGGTATTCCAAACAGAGAAAACGGTCGCCGCAAGAGCTAAAACAAAAAAAGAGGTGCTTGTGAGCATTGTGACAGGGGCAGGGGGCTTGCGGGGTGATGCGTGGGAGGGTTTTCTGAGCCACTGCAGCGGGATTGCAGTGGTTCGCACCTTGTCAGCGAGCTTTTCATTGTGCAGTCGTTTTCTTCAAATCCTGACGCTGTTTGGCGTGCTGATTCTGCCCGCCATCGCAGATTCGTGCGTCTGGTACGCCGATGACGATTCCATCCGGCAAGTTCAGGCCAGTACTAATCAGGTAACCCGCGTCATTGCCCTGAGGAACCCTCACCGTCTGGTGATGAATGCCGCCGATTGCGGCGTATGGACCCTCGACAAGCACGACCGCAAGCTCCTGCGCTATAACGCTGAAGGCGTGCTGGAACGTGAAATTCGCGTTCGCGACCTAAACCCCAGACTTGACGAGGTTGATCGGCTGCATGTTGACTCTTCCGATGACAGCGTGTGGATCACTGACGACCGGCGCATCTATCACCTGACGTCTGCGGGACAACGCATTCACAATTTTTCCGCGCCAGGGGAGATTCGGCGCCTGCGAGTGGCGCTCGACCGAACCCTCTGGGTGCTGGGCAAACGCGACCTGTGGCATTTTGATGCTCAGGGAACCCTGCTGGCCACTTATACGCTCGGACGCCATTTGGCTGGCGATGCCCGCTACTTCGAAGTGGACAGCCTGGGCGGGGTGATCTGGCTGGCGGACAACAACGACCTCGCACAACTGAAGCTGACGAACCCTGTTGATCCGCCGCTGCGCATCCGGCTGCAACGCAACATCACCGGTTTTACGCTGGATCCGCTCACAGGCAATGTATGGGTCGCGCAGCAAGAAGCCTTGCTCGCGTATTCGCGGGCCGGCGCTCTGGTGCATACGGTGGATCTGGAATCGAGGAATCTGCGCAAACCGGAAAAGCTGGCCTTCGACCCGGTGAGCCGTTCGCTGTGGGCCGGCACCGAGCGATCAATCAATCGCTTTACCGATAGCGGCGAGTTCGTCATTCGTTTCCCGGCGAAAGAAGGCGACGAAGCACTGGGCGTGCCGGTGTTCAAGGTGGAGCCGACGCTGACGCTGGTGCGCCCGCCGCAGGACGCGTTATCCAATAATCCGCGGCCGTTGTTCACCTTAAGCTACGGTGTGGCCTGCAACAGCGTGGTCTGCACGTTCCCGAATGAATACCTGGCCGGTTACCAACTGACGGCAACACTGAACAGCTTGGCCGTCGGCCCGCAGTTCGTCTTCGATGCGAGCACTGGCCAGTCTAATTTCACTCCGGCAACGCGACTGCCTGAAGGGACGAATACTTTCAGTGCGCAGGTGAAGAACAGCTTTGGGTTGCAGTCCAATACGGTCACCAATGCATTCAGCATAGATACCATCGCGCCGCAATTCCTCGCCGTCACCCCCGTTGATGGCACGATTGTCCAGATTCCGCAGGCGATCATCCAGGGCAGCGTGGATGATCCGCTGGCCACAGTAATACTGGAGGGCGCCGGTCTTACCCAGACGGGGGCGAGTTTCAGTTTCCCCGTTATTCTTCAACCTGGCGCCAACGTATTCGTAATTTCGGCGATTGACCGTGCGGGTAACCGTACAGCGGTGCAGCGCACGCTGATCCTCGCCTCCCTGACGCTCAGTGTCTCCAGCCCCACAGCAGGGGCCAGCATCGCAGGCACCACGGTGCTGGTGAGCGGGACGTTGCAAGGGCCGGCGAATACCGGTGTTACGGTCAATGGTGTGGTGGCAGTCGTCGAAGGCGGGCGCTTCTACGCCACAGTGCCCCTGCAGCCCGGCCCCAATACGCTGACGGTAGCCGCACAGGCGCTGGATGGGGCCAGCGTGCAACAGAGCCTCAACGTGACCAGCACCGGGCCGGCTGCAGTTGAGGTCAGCGCCAATGCCGTTTCAGGCGTCGCACCGCTCAAAGTCAAATTTACCGTCAACACCACGCCCACGGTGCAGCGGATCGAGGCGGATTTTGATGGAAACGGGACAATTGACTTTACGACGACGAATCCAGCCGCACCGATTGAATTCACTTACACCCAACCGGGCATTTATGCGGCACGTCTGGTGATCATCAGCACAGGAGTCCCGACAACGCAAACCCTCCAGATCGTGGTGCAGGATCCGGCAGTACTCGATCAGCAACTGCGGGTGCTGTGGCAGGGGTTTGCCGGGGCGTTGGCAGCGCGGGACAAGGCGAAGGCGATGCAGTTTCTGAATAAGCAGGCACAGGAGAAATACGGCACCGTGTTCGATACGTTGATTTCAGATATTCCTCAGATTCTGGGTAGTTTCTCGAATTTGCAGACCGTCACAGTCAGCGGTGAGATTGGGGAGTACGCAATAAATCGGACAATTGATGGCGTGAATCGGATTTTCTTTATTTATATGCTTCGAGATGTGGACGGTGTATGGCGAATAGACGCCATGTAAGCATTGATTGGAAACCAACATGAAGAAATATTTTCTCTTGCAGTTATTTGCGTTGATCAGCGTGTTGCCGCTGTCCGCCTGTAGCACGACATATTCGGCAGAGGCGATCGAAGCATGGGTGGTGGATGCCGAGACCGGGCAACCGATCTCAGGAGCCGTGGTTACTGCTAATTGGGAGTTGGAAACAGGGTCAGTCGGGGGCAATGTGCCGGCCGGACAGATCATGGTGATGGAGGCAGTCACGGATGAGAAGGGGCGTTTCTACTTTCCGGCGTGGGGACCAAAGTCAACGTCATTCAGCTTTCCTGTTCCGTTGCTGAGAACCGAGCCACATCTGGTATATCGCGACCCACAAATTCTGCTGTTCAAGTCCGGCTACAAGTGGGTTGGGCTCCAGAACGCCGTCATTATCGATTACAACAGGAATTCGTTACGCAAGTCAGATTGGAATGGCAGGAGTATCAAGATGGAGCGTTTCAGGGGGAATTTGAAAGAGTATGCAAGGCATCTAGATTTTTTTGATCCAAGATTTATTAGAGAGGATTGCAACTGGAAAAAAATTCCAAAAATGATTTTGGCGATAGATGAGCAATACCAAGTATTCCGCAAGAATGGGATCGATACGCCTCTCTTATCGATCAATAGTCTTGAGGGAATGTCTCCGTTAGACAGGCAGCGGTGTGGCTCGGCGCTGGAGTTCTTTCGAGGGCAATTCAAATGAAGTGGCGCAGAATTATCTTATTGTCGTGCTTGGCGATGCTATCTGCGAAGGTTTTTCCCTATGAGCTCGAAACCCACTCTGATATGTCCCAGGCAGCGCTCCAGTTATCCATTCTGAATCAACCATCTTTAAGGGTATTGACTGATTTAGGGCTGGAGGAATCGATTAACGTAGCACGTCAGTTTCCCGACTCGAATGGCGCCGAAAGTTCGATAACGTTACTTTTTCGAAATGGCGCAAGGTCCGAAGACAACTTTCCCCGTCCGCGCCATCACTTTTACGATCCGGTTAACAACCGGCCATTGACCGTAGGCGGGATTGCCGTCGGACGAACCTCGCCCGATTGGGCGTTGGAAGACAAAGGGCAGATTGGCGGCGTGCTGGGCATCGGGGCGCAGGAGTTTTCTCTTGCAGATGCACGAGGATATTTGTACAAGGCATTGACTTCAACCTCCAAAACGGATAGGCGAAAAAATTTCGGACTCACATTTCAAACAATTGGACAAGTTATTCACCACGTCCAGGACATGGCGCAGCCCCAGCATGTCAGGAATGATTCACACCTAGATACGCCCTTGACCAATCCGAGCCTTTACGAGAAGTACACCGACCAAAACGGGGTTCGCAACGTCTTGCCTTTCGGGGGGTATGTATCGGCATACTCATCTGCGGATAGTGCGACCTTCAACGCGGGGAGAAATTTTTGGCATACGCCGGAGGGTAAAGGACTTGCGGATTTCACCAATCGCAATTTCGTTTCGGCCGGGACGAATTTTGACAAGCCCGGGCTATTCCCGTCGCCAGTCCGTGATGAGAGTAAAAAGGTTGACATGGATATCCAGCAGCTTTGCGCGAACGCCAGCCCGCCATGTCCGAACCCAAGTCTAACTGGACTAATCACGTTTTACGGCAACACGGTGGAGGATAGATTTACGGGGCAGTCAACAAACAATCCATTTGCGAGTTCTTTATCTATTTTTGACGCCGACTTACAGAAAGCAGCGGGAAATCCATTGAATCAACCGAAATTGTTTACGTTGAATCAATTTAATTTTGCGCTGGCCCATGGATTTCTGATTCCCCGCGCTGTTGGCTACAGCGCCGGCCTGATCAACTATTTTTTTCGCGGCAAACTCGACTTCAAGAAAGACGAACAGGACCCAACCAAGTTCAGGATCATCAATCTCGGCCCGGAGGCCATGAACGGGCGCTTCGCACTGTATTACGATGCAAAGGACGGCAATCGCTATCCCGTTGCTGTCGATCCGGCAGATCCGAATCGCGACCCCAATGACCCCAATTCCTGGCGCCTGACGGTCGCTGCGCTTGCACCCTCTGCGCCGAACGCCAACCTGAGCGCACCGGTTTCGTTCGGCGCGCCTGTAAACGATGAATCGCCGCAGTCGCCCAAAGTGGCCAATGAATACATGCTGGTGTTCAACGGCAACATGGGTGAGGAGCGGGAAGATGCTGCGAACGGGGTGGTCGGAGCCGTTGCCGCCAAGGCGGTTGTTACGCCGTACAACGGTGTCCTGTATTTGATCGGTGCTAATGCTGCGGGTCAGCGCGTGAGCTTTCGGGCGGACCAGTCCGGAACCCGGATTGTTAATTTTCCGGAGTTCCACCCGCTGCGCGAGATCGGGATCCCGCAGATTTTCCCGGCACTTGCCAAAGGCTATATCATCAAGCAAGTGGCGTTCACTGAACATTTGTCCGGTTTTTCCTACGACGTACTGGCAACGACTGTTGGCGTCCCGCAGTTCGGGGATTTGGCGACCAGCTGGGTAAAGAACCCTGTTACCAATACGTTCGAGAGTGTCGGTGGAGTTGCCTGGACCGCGAAGTCTGCCAATCCCCAGATCGGCGAGTTTAGCTTCCGGGCGATTGTTCCCCAATTCAATCCCGCTGCCGCTACATTGGAATATACGAGGAGCTTCAAAGACGCTGCAGGCAATCCGCAAACCAGCTCCTCCGTGATCGCCCTGCCTGCCGTGCCGGGCACCCAGACCTACACCATTCTTCCGCAGGGACTGGCATACGTGTCCGGTGATGGGTTGTCTGTGAGCGGGTTTAGCAAGTCAATTTCCTCTGGAAATTCAACTTTAAAAGAGCACTACGATTTGAGGATCACTCTGGCCGAAGTGCCGTCAGTGGCCTTCGCGCAAACCGGTCAGAGCCCTTTCATCAGTAATGTTTTGATCAATCAGGTGTCGCCGGTGATTACTGGCTCAGTCAGTACCACTGCGACCTGCGAATCACCACCCAGAACGATCACGGGAACAATGACCACCACAGGTCGTGTTTTTGAGCGCGGGGGTGACATCGAGGAGCGTCGGAATATCGATTACTTTAACGGGGCGTTGCGCAGTTACCGCAGTATTGAGCGTAATCGCGTAAAGCAGTCTTTTCAGTCGACCGCTGCAGCATTAAGTTCGACAAGCGCTGACGGTGCATGCCGTTGGACCTATGTACTGAGGAAGGGTGAATCCAGCGATATATTGTCCGTCGAAACCGAACAGGTGTTCAGCGACGCGTCACTTGTTCATGCGGCGATGAGTCAGCCCTCGAACGATCCCGTGGTGTTCTCTCCACCCAATAGCACTTGGGATTACTTTTACGAGGGCCTATCGCCGGCGCCGCCGTTCAGTTTTCCGTTGAACCCTCCACCAAGCCCAGGAGGCAGAGTGGTTGTCGATCGGGCGCTGACGGATCGTATGCAGGATGCTATTTCCAGGCGAACCTCTGGATTTTCAACGGTTGGGGGCAACCAGTTTTTCAGAGGGTTTGATATTACCGGTAAGCCCTACGTTGCAGATGCCTCTCCAATCGGCGAGGTTTTCTTTGCAACATCGGACTTGAGTCGAGTGATACACGAACCCAAGCGCGGGCCGAAGGTGGTGATTCCACCTGGAGTGGTGAAACTGCTCGCGGCGGTATGGTTATGATTTTGCGAAATACGAGATGTATTGCGCATGACATTTTCGACTGATTTTGAAAATTTATTTCGATTTTACTTATGCAACTGTCATTTCCTATTTTTTATGGCAGATTATTAGAAAACAATTACTTAGCATGCGCTGCCCTCAAAAAATCTACCAATTTGTTAGGTTTGCCCAAGCTTCGCAGATGGGATGTTATGCGATAGAGTAAAAAAATGTCGAAAGGCGACCTAGAAAATTGACATGCCTTTCCGAAAGAATGCTAGCCTACAAAAAGCTTAGCTTCGTGATGGTGTAACAGGGGGTTCACTTATGCGTTATTTCACAAAACGCATATGCGAACGAGTTAAGAAAGAAAAATAATAACTAGGGGTTCGTGTGCTGTACCCGCATCGGGACACCATTCACATCGCGAAAGCTATCGCGCTGCTCCTCGCGTTACTTCTTGTGACTTTCACAGGCATTGCCCATGCTGCACAGGAGCGCTACGACTATGACTCACTTGGTCGTCTCGTTCGGGTTATCGACGAGCAGGGACGAACAACCCAGTATATTTACGATCCTTCTGGAAATATCCTTCAAATCATTACGGATGGTGGTGCTGCACAGCCACCGTCAATCGCAACGATCTCGGTCAGCGAAATCCGGCAGAACCGCAGCAAATCGGTACAGATTACCGGCTCAGGTTTTAATGGTTTAAGGCTGTCAACATCCCAGTCAGGCCTGCGCATCAGCAATCTTTCGATCACGTCTACGTCGGTATCGTTCACGCTCGCGGCGTTCCGTACGACATCACTCGGCAGCCAGGCCATCACGCTGGAGACTTCAGCCGGCACCACACAAGCCGCTATCAACGTGTTGCCCGAGATTACCTATCTGCTGAGGCCCACCTCATTGCTTCCGCCAGACAATATCGCCCGGCAATTTGAGTTGCAGGCCTCCGAAGTAGATACCGAAATTGTTACAGTGGCAGTGTCCACGTTAAATACAGCCGTTGCACGCGCGGAAGTAGCGGCAGTGACTTTCCCCATCGGTCAGACGCTAATCCCGATTGCGCTGCGCGGGGTGACCTCGGGCAACACGGCGTTGAGCTTGGGCGGTGCGCAGTTCTCCGAGTCGTTCGAACTGCTGATTCTGGTATCCGCTGATGCGAGTACAAATGCGGCCTATAGCAAACCCTTGGGTGTGGTCAAAGGCAATCCTGCTGAACCAGCGGTGAGCAGTGCATCCGGGCCGCTGTTGAGCGTGCCCTTGGGTGTGGTCAAAGGCAATCCTGCTGAACCAGCGGTGAGCAGTGCGTCCGGGCCGCTGTTGAGCGTGCCCTTGGGAGTGGTCAAAGGTAATCCTGCAGATCCTTCGATTAACAGTCCGTCCGGGCCGTTGCTCAGTGCACCGCTCGGCGTCAGTTTTTAACTATTACAACCGGAGGTTTTTATGAAACTCAACCCCAAACAATATCTGCGGGTAAGCACAACGGGCATAATCCTTTTGCTATTGGGTTCGTTCGCGCATGCGGCTGGATTCAATAGCGGTAGCACGGGAGCTGACGGTGCCTTTGCTCCGGGAGCCAACATTACGGTGAATCTGCCGCCCAGCGGCATATTCAATTACACCACTGTGAATATTCCCGCAGGGGTGACGGTTACCTACACCCGAAATGCATCAAATACGGCCGTGGTCATTCTGGCTTCGGGCAACGTGAATATCGGCGGAAGTATCAATATTGGCGGAGCAAGTGCTGCAGGTGGCGGGCAAGGCACTTCGGGAGAGCGACTGGGTGGACTCGGCGGCCCCGGTGGTTTTGACGGTGGGCGTGGCGGAATGCCGGAATCGAATCGTCGCGGAGGTACTGGCTTGGGACCGGGTGCCGGGGGAGGGGGCGATTACACTACTGCTTGTTGTGGCACTTTTTCTCAAGGTGGTGGCGGAGGGGGGAGCGCAGTCGCCGGAGCACATAATCCGTTTGGCATCACTTCGGGCAACACCGGAATTGGCGGTGGTATTTATGGCACGAATTTAATGACACCTTTGGTCGGTGGGTCTGGAGGTGGTGGTGGGGCAGGCTCTCCCTTATTTGATGGTTTCCATGGGGTAGGTGGTGGTGGCGGTGGTGGTGCCATTCTGATCGTGTCGTCCGGTACAGTGACATTGAGCGGTTCGATCATAGCCACGGGTGGGAGCGGTGGGGGCTTCACCACAGGAACTCTTGCCAGCGGCACGCAATACGGTGGTGGTGGTGGCGGCGCTAGCGGTGGTGCGATCCGGGTTATTGCGCCAGCGATATTTAATACCGGTGTGCTGAACGTGAATGGTGGTAGTGCCGGCGTACATGGACACGGGTCCTATGCCGGCGGCGCCGGCGGCCGTGGTCGAGTCAGTCTGGAGCAGTATGCTGCTGGCACGTTCAGCCTCGGCACAGTGCCAACCCTGACCATCTCCAGCGTCGCCGGCATTGCAGCGCCGGCTACGCCTACTGGAACGGGCGATGTTGCAATTCCGGCAGGGACAGCTAATCCAGTGCCCGTGGTGTTGACCACCAGCAGCATACCGCCGGGGAGTACCGTAGTTGTCAAAGTGACGCCGATCCGCGGTGTAGCGCCGGTTTCGGTAACGAGCCCGCCACTTGCGGGAACTACTGCCAGTGCCAGCGCGACAGTCAACGTCGATATTCCCAATGGGCTGAGCACGATTACCGCACAAATGTCCTACACCATCTTGGTAGCCATGGGCGAAGCATTGTCGCAATTTGCCAACAACGAACGCGTCGAGAGAATCACTTTGTCTGCAACGGTGGGGGGTAAGTCAACAGCGAAACTAGTGACGGTATCGGGTAAGGAGTACGACGCTCCCGAAGAAGCCTTGCGTATTGCGATGCTTCAATAAGAAGCGTGCCTTCGGTAAGGGTAATGATTTGACTGTTTATTTGTTGCTGGAAAATCGGTCTGCGTATGCTTTGCGCCGTTCTATTTGCTGCAATAAGAATGGCGCTGGCCAGGATAGAAATTATGAATAACTTGGTGAAATCGACGGCGAAATTTGAGCGTGTTTTTCGCATGTTGGGGGCATGTGCTCTCGCCTTGATGATCTTGGCGCCTGGTTGGGCGTTTGCGCAAACTGCCCCGACCGAGTTGGTCTTTGGCCCAAAGATCTATACCCGTACTACCGGAACTCCTGTCACTGTCACCGATACTTTCAGCATTCCCAGTGGTACCACGGCTCCTTTTATGCTTCGCATAGAAAATGGTGACCCTGCGGTACCTGGGGCGAATCGAGTTACCTCTGCCACAGTGACCCTTAACGGAGTGCAAGTCGCTGGTCCTTCCGAGTTCGGGAACCAAGTCACGCTTCTGGAGAAGCCCGTCACATTGAGTGGCGCGAGCAACTCCATTTCGGTGAGTTTGGCGGGGTCGCCGGGCGCGGCATTCCGGCTACGAATTCTGGGCACGCCGATACAGACGGTACCCACCGCTCTTGCACCTAATCCGCTGACCATCACCGCCGGTGCCACTGGTAATTTGACGGTCAATCTGTCGCCCTCACCGTTGAGTGCGGGCAATCTCGCCGTGACCAGTGCTAACAGCGGTGTGGCAACTGTACCGGCAAGCGTTAATTTCAACGCAGGTCAAACGAGCGTTGCCATTCCCGTAACTGGAGTCGCACAAGGCAATGCAACCGTAACTGCAACGTTGAATGGCGGCAGCGCCAGTGCGACCATCAATGTCACGCCGGCACTACCGACCGTGGCGAGTCTTTTGCCATCATCATTGCTAATCACGCAAGGCGCAAACGGAACGCTTACGGTCACGCTGACCAGTGCCCCCGTTGATAATACCAGCGTCAGTTTAGCAAGCAGCGCGCCAGGCGTGGCTAGCGTACCGGCGAGCGTGATCGTGCCAGCCGGTCAATTGACCGTCAGTCTACCGGTTAACGGCCTTAGTCCTGGTACAAGCCAAGTTAGCGCCAGCCTGAATGGCTCTACAGTCGCCAGCCAGATCACAGTCAATCCAGCCCCGCCCACCGTGGTGTCTCTGCTGCCGGTAACGACTAACGTTACCTTGGGCGCGAGCACCGGGCTTACGCTTACGATTTCGGCGGCTCAGACTGCCGATACCGTGATCCCGGTCAGCGTTACCCCGCCAGGCATCGCTAGCTCGCCTGCACAGGTTGTAGTGCCCGCGGGACAGACCAGTACCACGGTCGTCGTTAGTGCCGTTGCTTTTGGGCAAGCTGGGGTTACCGCCAGTTTGAATGGCAGTAGCGCGTCGGCAGTGGTCAATGTTATCGCACCGCCTGTTGCAGTGGTTTCGCTCGTGCCATCGCCCTTCACCATGAACGTCGGAGCGGTCAGCACTTTTACGGTCACCATCAACGCGACCCAATCCAGTAACACGGAAATTGCGCTCGCCGTGAATAATCCGGGTCTGCTGCAAGTGCCAATGAGCGTTACCGTTGCGCAAGGCCAGTTGAGCACCACCTTTACCGTTACTGCGCTCGCGACGGGCAATGCGGTGATTATCGCCAGTGCTAACGGTACCAGCCAAGGCGCAAATGTACACATCGCCCCACAGCCTGCGGCTATCGTGAGTTTGTTGCCCAATCCGCTGCCTTTGCAGCAAGGGGTCACCGGCACTCTGACCGTCACACTGAACGTAGCCCAAGAGGCGGTCACTACAGTTGCTGTTGTGAGCAGTAATGCGGGAATTGCGCAAGCGCCCGCGAGTATCTCGATTCCGGCCGGACAGATCAGTACTCCAATACCCATCAATACGCTGACAGCTGGTGATGCCACGATCACGGTAAGCGTCAATAACACCAGTGCATCGGCTTTGGTGCAAGTGACGCCACCGCCACCTGCTGTCACAGGCATTACACCGGGCGCGTTAACGCTTCCCAAAGGAACGCCGGGCACACTGCGGGTGGCAGTGTCACGCGCGCCGATAACGGCCAGCGCAGTGGTATTGAGTTCGAGTAATCCGGCATTTGTGTCAGTGCCGCCGACGGTCAATATTCCTGCCGGGGCATTGTTCGCCGATTTCCCGGTGACGGCTAATGCTCAAGGTCAAGCCACAATCAGCGCCACCTTGAATGGGGGCACGGCAACTGCAGCGATCACAGTAACACCTGCAGAGTTAACACTCTTAACACTCTCGCCGCAGACCCCAACGGCTTATATTGGAGAGAGCATTTCGTTTACGGCGACCGGTACCATGACCGACGGCAGCACCCAGAACCTGACTACCCAAGCGACTTGGTCAAGTAGTGACAGCATCATCGCCAGTATTGCAAACACCGGGGTCGCCAGTGCGCTGGCGACGGGCCAGACTACGATTAGCTCGAGCTATACGTTTATGGCAGCGCAGACTGGGCAAAGTGTCACTATCAGTGTCAACACCGCATTGACCGTGAGGGCGCCGGGCGCGCTTGTATTGAGTGCGCCAAGTTCTACACTGCAGTCAGGACAGAGCACCATTGTTACGGTTCAGTCTTCAGATGCGCCGCCACTTGGAGGACTCACCGTCAGTCTCACCCAATCGGGCACGGGAACGGGAAGCTTCCCCGCAACAGTTGTCATCCCCGAATTTGAAAGCATTACAACTTTTACATTTACAGCGAACACGGCAGGCAGTGTCACGCTGACGGCGACTGCACCCAATCGTCTGCCTGGAGCGCTCGCATTAACAGTAGCCTCGGCGCTTTCAATTACCTCGATAGCGCCTACCAGCGGCGCACCGGGAACCATAGTTACCTTCAACGGAACTGGTTTTGATCCGAAGTCCGCCAGCAATCAGGTTAGTTTCACCGGGAACGCGACTAGCCCGGTACTGACGGCTACGGCAACTCGTCTCACGGTCGCTGTTCCGCAAAATGCGCAAACCGGGCCTATATCGGTGACCAATGCCAATGGCACTGCCGTCAGCCCGCCGTTCACCGTGACCCAGGGCGAACAGGATTTCCAACTGGTTGCGAGTCCGGCCAACGTTACCGTGTATCAAGGGGCGTCGAACACCGCGCAAGCCCAGATTGCTTCCACGGGCACCAATCCCTACACCGGTCTGGTGAGATTAAACGTGCAAGGTTTGCCTGCAGGGGTAACTGCTGCAATCAGCCCGGCCGCGACACTCTCTGCATTCCAATCGGGAGCTATTACTTTTTCCTCGACTGCGGCGGCTGTACCGGGCAACTACACGGTCACCGTGCAGGCAACGGGGCCGGGCAATGGATTCTCGATCAACCGCAGCGCCACCATCAGTCTCACCGTAGCGGCTGCGACCGGGGTAACCGGTATCAAGGGCCGCTTCGTGACGCCGGAGGGTCAGGGTATCGCCGGGATCATCGTCAGGGCTGATATTGGTCCCAACCCGCAGCCACAGACGGTTACCGATGCTGCGGGAAATTTCGTTCTGATCGGATTAACTGCCGGTGCGGTGACTTTCCGTTTCGACGCAACACCAGCAAATCCGCTGTATCCGATTTGGCCGTATAGCGTGCCGCTTGCTGCAAATACGATCAACGTCATGCCGGACTGGACTATCAATCCGCCGCCTGCGGATGACAAGTTCACGCCGATCAGTAACGCGGCCCAAGACCAGTTCATTACCGATAGCCGCTATCCGGGGTTGGCAATCAAACTGCCTGCCGGCGTCACAATTACCGGCTGGGATGGTGTCGTCAAAACCCGCATCGCAATAGAACAGGTCGATATCAGTAAGATTCCAGTATCGCCGCCGCCAGCGCCGGTAGGCGCCGCGTATCAGATGTACTTCGGCACCCCTATGGGCGGAATTCCGAGTGCACCAATTCCTGTGACTTTGCCCAATGATACGGATGCCGAGCCAGGTACAAGCGTACCAGTGTATTTCTTCGATGGCAGTCCGATGGGGGGTAGCGGCGAATGGAAAATTGCCGGTCAAGGTATCGTGGATCCCAACGGCAAGACCGTGAGCATGCCAGCCGGTACGGGGATCCCCCGGTTCTGCGGTGTATGTGGTCTCGTATGTCTGGGCAAACAGGTCAGCGCGAAGCCGGGCAAGGGCTGTCCGCGGCCTACCGCGGGCAATCCCGTCAATCTGTACTCCGGGCAGGAATTACCCTCGACCAGCGGGCTTTCTTGTGGCGGATTGACGCCGATCGATACGGGAATGAGCTACGATCCGATTGATGCCTTCAATAATATTGGCGGCATCTCCGGTTCGGTGGGACTCGGTTGGACGCTCGATTACGATGTTGTATTCCTGCCATTCTCCGGTCCGCAAAAGCGGCTGTTATTGCCACCGAACGAGGGCATCAATTTTGTGGATGATGGCTCCGGTAACTATCGGTCATTCGATGATCCGCGATTTGATGGTGCCGTGATTCGTGCGCTAAACGCTGCATCGAATGAGTGGGAGCTTGCATTCAAAGACGGACGTAAATGGCGCTTCAACCCGTTTACACCCGTCGTCACCCGTGGAGGGCCAACGACGTTCCTGACCGAGATGATTGATGCCGCGGGCAACTCTTTGCGCATCAACCGCAGAAGTGACGGGCGCATTACTTCCGTTGGTAGTGGCATCCGCAACGTCACCATGACCTATGGTGGTAATGGTTTTGTTTCTGAAATGCGCGATACGGCTAACCGTGTGACAAGCTATAGCTACACGTCGACGAATCGCATCGCTACGATGACCGATGCCGACAACAAGGTTACCAGTTACACCTACGTCAACGACTCCGAAATACCGCCCGCACCGGTATGCGCAGCATCGCAGCCTGCCATGGGAGAGCGTATCAAAACAATTCAATATCCTGGACGGACCAATCCGACCACCAATTTCTACGGTTCCGCCCGGCGCGTACTGCGGCAGTTGGGTTATGACGGGCTGGAAACGCGGATGGATTACCGGGTCACTGGTGCATGCGTCACGCACACCAGCGCCCCGAATACCCAGTGCACTGCCAACTGTCCTGACACCGATTCCTGGGAAAATTTCCAAGCGGGCTGGCGTATTCATGGCGGGCGCGTCATTGCAACCACCGTCACTGAACCCAACGGGACCACCAAGCGTTACACCTATAATGCTGTCGGTGCCATGCTGAGCTCAACCGACGGACTGGGTCAGCAGGACGTTCGCAAACTCGATGCAGTCAATCGGGTAATTCAGCGCACCGACGCCATCGGACGTACCTGGAAGTACCAGTATGACGCCCAAGGCAATCGCATACAGGAGATTGATCCGCTCAACCGTGTGATGGACTATGCGTTCGATCCTAAATGGAACCTTACGACTACAGCCACACGTTATCTTCCCGGCAATACGCCCGTCGTGAACCGGTTTACCTACGACACCAACACCAGCCGGCTGATCAGCACAATTGATCCGCTGAACAATACGACCACACTCGGCTATACCCTGCGTGCGGAGCTGAGCTCGATCACCGTGCCGGGCAACCGCACCATGACGCTGGAGTACAACGACGCAGGTGACCTGGTCAGGATGGCCGATCCGCTGGGGAACGAGACGCTGTATCAGACCGACGGTGCCGGCCGGCGCATCAGAATCACCGACCCGCTGGGCTTTGATACGCGCACGGAATACAACGGCATCGATCAGATCACCAAGACCATTGATCCCTTGGCGCAGGAGACCCGCCTGACCTATGACCCCGCGCAGCGCCTGGCCTCGGTCATTGATCCGCGCAACAACGCGATTGAGAGCTACCAGTACGATTCTGGTGATCGCGTCACCGCGGTCACCGATGCGCTGAACAGGGCAACCAGCCACCAATATGACAATGCAGGGCGGTTAAGCCAGTTTACCGACCGCAAAGGCCAGGTCACGACCTACAGCTACGACAACGTCAACCGGGTGACCTCCATCAATTACCCCGGCGGCAGCCGCAGCATTGACTACGATGCTGCAGGTCGCGTCAGCCGCGTGGCTGAACCCGGCACCGCCGTGCGCTATACCTACGACGCGGTGGACCGTGTGGTGAGCGTCACCACCGATTCCGTTGCCGGACAACACACCGTCGGCTACGAATACGACACCCTCGACCGCGTCACCCGGCGCACCCTGAACGGCGCTGACCCCACCGATTACACTTGGGATGCAGCGAGCAGACTTGCGACCATCATTTACCGCGGCCAGACCACGACCTACACCTGGGATGGCGCAAACCGCCTTACCAACAAGACGCTACCCAACGGCATCAAGCAGATATTCACCTACGACAATGCGGATCGCCTGCTCAGCATTGCCTACCAGAAGGCCGACAATACACCGATAGAAACAATCACTTATACCTACGACGCCAAAGGTCAGCGCCTCACCAAAGCCATGAGTGGCACGAGCTCTCGCGAGACCGCTTTCACCGCCACCTACAATGCGGCCAACCGCATGGCCGGGCTTACGCTGAACGGCGTCACTTACAGCCTCAGCTACGACGACAACGGCAATCTCGCCGCCAAAACCGACACCGGCAACGCTTCGAACACCACCACCTATGCCTGGGACAGCCGCAACCGGCTGACCGGCATCAGCGCGCCGGGTATTAATGCGAGTTTTTCGTACGACGCCCTTGGTCGCCGTGTGGAAAAGACCGTCAACGGCAACACCGTGAATTACGTCTACGACGGTGCGCAGGCCATTGCCGAAGTGACGGGCGGGACGGTGAGCGCGGCAATCCTCACCGGACTGAATCTCGACGAAGTGCTGGCAAGATACGCGGCATCAGGCAACCGCACCTACCTGACCGATGCGCTGAACACGGTCATTGCACAAGCCAACGACACCCAGGCGATTGAGAACTACTACACCTACACCCCGTATGGTGAAACGCAGACGCTGGGGCCGGATGGCGGGAATCCGATTCAATACACGGCCAGAGAAAACGACCAGACGGGGCTCTACTACTACCGGGCGCGGTACTATGATCCGGTGCTTAAGCGGTTCGTCAGCGAAGATCCGATTGGGATTGCGGGTGGGTTGAATCTGTATGGGTATGTGGGTGGGGATCCACTGAGTTTCGTGGATCCACTAGGAAATAGGGCGGAATTAATAAGTATAGTAATTATTGCGGCATCAATAGCAATTTACACTGATGCAGCTAACATTTTGATTAATTTGATTACCCCGGTTCAAAACCGTATAGACGGACTTAACAAAGCTGATCAATTTGCCCCTCCAGGAGCACAGGGGTCTGCAGATTTCGATCCAAAAACCGGTGTTCCGTATGGAATACTCGAGCAACGGCGTAGTCATGAGGAGGTAAAGAATTTCAAGAGAGATTTTTTTGATATAGGGAAGGGGGCAACCGAGCTAATATCGCCTAGCCCGGCACCGTTAATCAAAGATATAGCGAAGATCTGCCGGTAATATTCGGCAATAACATGAGCGCGGAATTGAATGTATACAGCTAGATTTCGAGAAATTACTAAATCTTCACGGTTCAAACATTACATATTGGCTGCATTACTTACATTTATATTGGTAAATGTGGCGATGTTCTACACATACACATTCCGATGCGTTACTTATTTGAATGTTTTTTCAAGAATTATTGAATTGCCAAACGGTTTTGTACTTGACGGAACCAAAGTAAATGAAGTCGTGCTGCGACGAGAGAAGGAATTGATAACAATCGGGGAATTTACGGACGAAAGAAAAAATAAACTGCTTCCATATTTACAGCGTGGTCCGCATGTCAATAAATTCGGTTGTGGCATATCCTTTCTTGCATCGAACCCTGAAGGCGTCAACACAGTCCTTTTGTTCAAAGATCAGAGGTATTTAATTTTCTGGGGGGTTCAGAAGGGAGTAAGTGAAAAGGCGATTAGCCGAATTTGCGATAAATGGGCTACACAGTGACAGTATTCACTTGACACCAAACCGGAAAAACGGGACAAACGGCGCCAGACACTATAACAAAAAATAATCAATAAAAACAAACACTTATGATGTTCCTTGCTCTGATGCCAACCCCCGGCCTTTAACAAGCCCTCATGCTCGCCACTGCCCACCGCGAAGCCCCGCCGTATCGCATTCCAGTTGTGGTTTGCGACATCACTGATCCGCAAACCGTCGTGACCGAATTCGCCGCTGACGATTCCGCCGTTGCCGACCGCGGCATGAGCTTCAGCTACGACTGAATGGTAATCCGGGGCAGTTCAGGCCACGATTAAATCACCAAGCGCCCAATTAAGCTCCATCACCGTGCCGGGCAACCGCACGACCACCATGGCGTACAACGACGCAGGCGATCTGGTCAGGATGGCGGATCCGCTGGGGAACGAGACGCTGTATCAGACCGACGGCGCCGGCCGGCGCATCAGAATCACCGACCCGCTGGGTTTTGACGCGCGCACGGAATACAACGGCATTGATCAGATCACCAAGACCATTGATCCGCTGGCGCAGGAGACCCGCCTGACCTATGACCCCGCGCAGCGCCTGGCCTCGGTCATCGATCCGCGCAACAACGCGATTGAGAGCTACCAGTACGATTCTGGTGATCGCGTCACCGCGGTCACCGATGCGCTGAACAGGGCAACCAGCCACCAATATGACAATGCAGGGCGGTTAAGCCAGTTTACCGACCGCAAAGGCCAGGTCACGACCTACAGCTACGACAACGTCAACCGGGTGACCTCCATCAATTACCCCGGCGGCAGCCGCAGCATTGACTACGATGCTGCAGGTCGCGTCAGCCGCGTGGCTGAACCCGGCACCGCCGTGCGCTATACCTACGACGCGGTGGACCGTGTGGTGAGCGTCACCACCGACTCCGTTGCTGGACAACACACTGTCGGCTACGCATACGACACCCTCGACCGCGTCACCCGGCGCACCCTCAATGGCGCAGACCCCACCGACTACACTTGGGACAATGCCAGCCGACTGGCGACCATCGTTTATCGCGGGCAGACCACGACCTACACCTGGGATGGCGCGAACCGCCTCACCAACAAGACTCTGCCCAACGGCATCAAGCAGATCTTCACCTACGATAATGCGGATCGTCTGCTCAGCATCGCTTACCAGAAATCTGACAATACTCCAATAGAAACCATCACTTACACCTACGACGCCAAAGGCCAGCGCCTCACCAAAGCCATGAGTGGCACCAGCTCTCGCGAGACCGCCTTCACCGCCACCCAATGCGGCCAACCGCATGGCCGGGCTCACGCTGAACGGCGTCACTTACAACCTCAGCTACGACGACAACGGCAATCTCGCCGCCAAAACCGACACCGGCAACGCTTCGAACACCACCACCTATGCCTGGGACAGCCGCAACCGGCTGACCGGCATCAGCGCGCCGGGTATTAATGCGAGTTTTTCGTACGACGCCCTTGGTCGCCGTGTGGAAAAGACCGTCAACGGCAACACCGTGAATTACGTCTACGACGGTGCGCAGGCCATTGCCGAAGTGACAGGCGGGGCGGTGAGTGCGACAATTCTCACCGGACTGAATCTCGATGAAGTGCTAGCTCGCTACGCCGCGAGTGGCAACCGCACCTACCTGACCGATGCGCTGAACACCGTTATTGCACAAGCCAACGACACCCAGGCGATTGAGAACTACTACACCTACACCCCGTATGGTGAAACCCAGACACTGGGGCCGGATGGGGGCAATCCGATTCAATACACGGCCAGAGAAAACGATCAGACCGGGCTCTACTACTACCGGGCGAGGTACTATGACCCGGTGCTGAAGGTCTTTTATGCTGAGGATCCGATTGGGTTGCGTGGAGGTGGCAATGTTCGGGCTTATGTTGGGGGGGATCCGGTAAATCGGCGGGATCCACTTGGTCTGGTCCAATGGAGTGGCACGGTTACTTCAGCTAACGTCGGTAAAAATCAGGAGGACCACTACACGTTAACGTCGGAATGCATCGGGGGAAGGCAAACGACCGTTGAAGTAGCTGTTACCTCTGCATCGGCTGGCGGCGGCATTAGCTGGATAGAGTCCACAGCCAATTTTTCTGATTCCTTCAGCTATATCAATCCAATGGTCTTTGCCGGCCCAGCTAATAACGTATCGTTTGCTATAGCTGCGGGTGCTGGAACTGTGTTTAGCTTCACTACGTTAGGTGGCGCTACTTCACCTGGGGGGTGGAGTTTAGCCACGGGTGGAGGACTTAGCGCAGGGGTAAGTTTTGGTTTTTCTCGAGTTCTCTCCGAGAAATCGAGAACATGTTCTTGCCCATTCTAGGTGGGAATTTAAAAGAGGAAGCCGCCATGAATGCCGCAGAGATTGAGTCAAAAGGGCTTTCGCTTAAAAAGTTGCTCGTAATTAATTTATTGATCGGAACCTTTATCGGTTTTGCAAACGGCAGTGCGCTCGTACTGTTTTATATTAGGAAATCGCCTGCGCTAGGAAGTGAATTAATGCTGCTTGCTGTAATTTTATTAGTTGTTGCGCTTCTAATCATAGTGTTGTCTGGATTTGCTTTGGTTCGAGTGAATTACCGCAGAATTGTCTTGAGCTGCCATACCATCATTCTTGGAATAATGACTTTGGCTTATTTGTATTGGGCATTGCATTTAATTTTTATTCCTCCAGTGCTTGTGCCTGGCATTCGATTTATTTGGTCAGTAGGATGGCTTACTGTATTTTCGGCGTACTCAATATATTTGTGTCAGCGTGTCGCCCCACAATTTTTGTTTGGCGTCGGGAATGTAAGATATCTATATCTGTATGGCGGTGTATTTGCTTTCGTAATCGACGTAGCTACGTTTTTAAGTCTCGCATCGCATTTAAGGCAATAAGCAATAGAATTTCAGGCATAAACATCACCCCAGCATTGCCTCATCGCTGATATTATCTTCCCGGCAATACGCCCGTTGTGAACCGGTTTACCTACGACACTAACACCAGAGCAGCAATGGGGTCAGGTCTTGCCTTTTGCCTGAAACGGTAAATAAGGTCAGACACCATAAATAAAAATAGTCAATAAAACAACAGATTACAATGATTCTTCCTCTACCTGCCTGCATGCGCGCCTGACGGAGTTCCCCGTGCTCGTTTCCCGCCCCGAAGCCCCGCCGTGTCGCATCCTTGCTGTGGTTTGCGATAGCACCGACCCGCTGGGTTTTGATACGTGCACCGAATACAACGGCATCGATCAGATCGCCAAGACCATTGATCCGCTGGCGCAGGAGACTCGTCTGACCTATGACCCCGCGCAGCGCCTGGCCTCGGTCATTGATCCGCGCAACAACGCGATTGAGAGCTACCAGTACGATTCTGGTGATCGCGTCACCGCGGTCACCGATGCGCTGAACAGGGCAACCAGCCACCAATATGACAATGCAGGGCGGTTAAGCCAGTTTACCGACCGCAAAGGCCAGGTCACGACCTACAGCTACGACAACGTCAACCGGGTGACCTCCATCAATTACCCCGGCGGCAGCCGCAGCATTGACTACGATGCTGCAGGTCGCGTCAGCCGCGTGGCTGAACCCGGCACCGCCGTGCGCTATACCTACGACGCGGTGGACCGTGTGGTGAGCGTCACCACCGACTCCGTTGCTGGACAACACACCGTCGGCTACGCATACGACACCCTCGACCGCGTCACCCGGCGCACCCTCAATGGCGCCGACCCCACTGACTACACTTGGGACAATGCCAGCCGACTGGCGGCCATCGTTTACCGCGGCCAGACCACGACCTACACCTGGGATGGCGCAAACCGCCTTACCAACAAAACGCTGCCCAACGGTATCAAGCAGATCTTCACCTACGATAATGCGGATCGTCTGCTCAGCATCGCTTACCAGAAATCTGACAATACTCCAATAGAAACCATCACTTACACCTACGACGCCAAGGGCCAGCGCCTCACCAAAGCCATGAGCGGCACCAGCTCCCGCGAAACCGCCTTCACCGCCACCTACAATGCGGCCAATCGCATGGCCAGCATCGTACTGAATGGCGTCACCTACAACCTCACCTACGACGACAACGGCAATCTCACCGCCAAAGCCGACACGGCCAACGCTTCGAACACCACCACCTATGTTTGGGACAGCCGCAACCGGCTGACCGGTATCAGCGCGCCGGGACTCACGGCAAGTTTTGCCTACGATGCCCTCGGTCGTCGTATTGAACAAGCACAAAGGGGTCAAACAAGCACAAAGGGGTCAGGTCTTTCATTATCACATTTTAGCTGCTACGATCTGTGTTGTTATGGCCAGACCCCTGAGACTCGAACTTGCCGGCGCGCTGTATCACGTCACTTCTCGCGGCGACGGGCGCGAGGACATCTATCGCTCGGACGAAGATCGCCTGGCCTGGCAGGAGGTATTGGCGGCGGTCTGCCGACGCTTCAACTGGGTTTGCCATGCCTATTGCCAGATGACCAACCACTACCATGTGGTGGTCGAAACACCGGAGGCCAATCTTTCCGAGGGCATGCGGCAGTTGAACGGTGTTTACACTCAGCGCTTCAACCGCAGTCATGGCCGTGTCGGGCATGTGTTCCAAGGGCGATTCAAGGCCATTCTGGTGGACAAGGACAGCTACCTGCTGGAGTTGGCCCGTTACGTGGTGCTCAATCCCTTGCGCGCCAAGATGGTGCGGCGGCTGGAGCAGTGGCCCTGGAGCAGCTACCTCGCCACCTGCGGCCAGGCCGACCGACCCGACTGGCTGCAGGTGGATTTTGTGCTGTCGCAGTTTTCCGCGCAGCGCGCTCGCGCCATCGCCAAATACGTGACTTTTGTGCACGAAGGCACGAAGCTGCCCAGTATCTGGAGCCAGTTACAAGGGCAGGTCTATCTAGGCACTGAAGCGTTCATCAAAAAAATGCAGGCACTGGTGGACAAAAAACCCACACTCACGGAAATCCCTCGTGCGCAACGCCGTGCGCTGACGCGGGAATTGTCCGAGTATGCTAAGGCCTATCCGCGGAACACAGCGATCGCCCTGGCCTATTTGTCAGGCCACCACACGATGGCTGCGATCGCGAATCATTTCGGGGTGCATTACACAACCGTGAGCCGATTGGTGACGAATTACGAGACTGAGCAGGTGGGAAAGATACGATAATGAAAGACCTGACCCCATGCGCTCTCTCTCGACCTCGCGAACATGGTCATGCACGTGGCTGCCGGCCAGCCGAACCGCTCTGAATACCATCCGGTTTACCTGCCGGGCGCGGGGGAACGCGTTGCCGTCAGGGCGGTGCAGTCCTGATGTCCTGACATTTAAAACGGGGCGCCCATGGCCGACCGGCTGGACAAAGTCATCCTCGATGCCCGGCGCGCCGCCGACCAGCGCGCGACGGGTTACCGGGCGCAGGCGCTGAAACTGTATCCCTGGGTCTGTGGCCGCTGTGCGCGCACGTTCACCAACAGCAACCTGCAACTGCTCGAAGTCCATCACAAAAACGGCAACCACGACGACAATCCGCCGGACGGCAGCAATTGGGAGTTGCTCTGCACCTACTGCCACGAGCATGAACATTCCAAAATCAAGGATGCGGCGGGGCGCAGTGATGCACGAACCGACCTGCCGGCGGCGACGTTTAATCCTTTTGCCGACCTCAAGGCCAGGCTGGAGGGGAAGACGCCGCCGCGCAAATGATGCAAATTCCCACCTGATCCCGGGAAACCAGTCCGGATGAACGCTTCCCTGCGATCAGTCGCAGACATACATCCACCTTCACACCCAAGCAAGAGCATCCATGAACAAATCCTTTGCAACACGCATCGCCGCGATGAACGCGATGTACAAACTGCCCGCCAATGACCGCCCGGTGCTGCCCGAAGACGTTATCGGCCGGCTGACCAAATTCAAGGCCACATTGATGGATGAAGTACATGAGATCGACCAGATCGTCGAAATGGCGCAGCAGGGTGCGCCGCAAACCGAAATCCTGGTCGCGGTGGCCGACCTGCTCGGCGACGTGATCGTCTATTGCCGGTCGGAGGCGCTGAAATACGGCCTGCCGCTGGAGGAGGTGCTGGACATCATCATGGACAGCAACGAGAGCAAACTCGGCGCCGACGGCAAACCGATTTACGACGCCAACGGCAAGTTCCTCAAGGGCCCCGGTTACTGGAAGCCGGAACCGAAGATCAAGGCGCTGCTGGAACGTCCCTGATCATCGGGCCGGCGTCCGCCATGCTCAATCCACCGTGATGTTGGCGGCTTTGACGACCTTCGCCCACTTGGCGAGTTCGCTGCGCATGTATTTGCCGAGTTCTTCCGGCGTGCCGCCGTCCGGCTCGACGCCGGATTTGGTCAGGAAGCCGCGGATGCCGGGGTCGGCGAGCACCTTGCGAAATTCCTCGTTCAGACGGGCAATGATGTTCTGCGGCGTGCCCTTGGGCGCGAGCATGGCGTACCAGACGCCCGAGTCGTAACCCGGCACACCGGATTCGGCGATGGTGGGCAGATTCGGCATGCTGCTGATGCGTTTGGTGGTGCTGACTGCAATGGCGCGCAGGCGGCCTGATTCGACATGCCCCACCGAAGAGATCGGCGGCGTAAACAACAGTTGTGTCTGGCCGGCGATGGTGTCGACCATGGCCTGGCCGCCGCCCTTGTATGGCACGTGGGTGGTGCGGATGCCGGCCATGCCGTTAAACAGTTCGCTGGCCAGATGGCCGCCCGAACCGTTGCCTGAAGAGGCATAAAGCAGTTCGCCCGGGCGCTTCCTGGCGATGGCGATCAGGTCAGCGACCGTTTTTGCCGGCAGCGAGGGATGGGCGACGAGCAGATAACCGCCATTGGCCAGCATCATGATGGGTTCGAAATCCCGGATCGGGTCGTAGGGAATCTTCGGGAAGAGCGCGGGGTTCACCGCAAGTTGCGCGGTCAGGCCCATCACCACGGTGTAACCGTCAGGCGCTGCCCGTGCCGCAGCTTCCATGCCGATGTTGCCGCCTGCGCCACCGCGGTTATCGACAATGACCTGATGACCGATGTTCTCCGACATCTTGCGCACAAACGGCCGCGCGATGGTGTCGCTGCCGCCGCCGGGCGGATAGGGCAGGATCAGCCGGATCGATTTGGCGGGAAAGGTCTGCGCCAGTGCCGGCACAGCAGGCATTGTGCTTGCGGCCACTGCAAAAAATAAATTTAAGTATTTGATTTTATTCATTATTTTATTTCTCCTCTTTGAGGCTGTTACCACTGCAATCCCGGCTGCCGGATGGATTCAAGGGGGGCCTCTGAATACCAGTCTTCCAAAAAACCGCGCAGCGCCGAAACATCGGCCCACATGATATTCAATTCCAGTGGCATGGGGGAGCGCGATCCAGGCTCTCATTCGACCGGCACTTTGACAGCACCGCGTAAAATACGGCGGTCCGGGCAGTCTCAAAGCGCTGCGACCTATGCGCACCTTTTCTCTCCACTTCATTTTCTCAACTTCATTCTCTCAACCTCATTAAATCAAGGCGATACGCCGTAAGCTTTGATCTGGGTCGACAGCAATTCAATCCGGCAGCAGCCCCGGTGTCCGGCCGGATTTTGGCGGCGCTCATGGCCGGTCTAGAATGGAAACCAGCATGTCCTCCGCATCCACACCCCGTTCCACTCCGTGTTACACCGAGTTGACCCGCGTTTACGCCCGGCTCCACCGTTACCATCATCTCTCGGCCATCGTCGGCTGGGACCGCAACGCGATGATGCCGCCGAAGGGCAACGAGGCGCGCGCCGCGGCGGAAGCGGAACTCTCTACACTGATCCATCGCACGCGCACCGATCCGAAGCTCGCTGATTGGCTGAAGGCCGCGGAGCAGGAACCGCTCGACGAACTCGCCCGCGCCAACCTGCGCGAAATCCGCCGCGACTGGCGCGACGCCAATGCCTTGCCGGAATCGCTGGTCGAAGCCAAAACCCTCGCCGGCGCCCGGTGTGAACACGCCTGGCGCAGCCAGCGCGCGGCCAACGACTGGAAAGGCTTCCTTGAAAATTTCCGTGAAGTGGTGAAGCTCGCGCGCGAGGAGGCGCAGTTGCTGGCGGATGACACGGGGCTCTCGCGTTATGACGCGCTGATGGACCGTTTTGAGCCGGGCGTGCGCGCGGCGGACATTGACCGTATTTTTGGCGATGTCAAAACCTGGCTGCCGGATCTGATCACCCGTGCACAGGCCAGGCAGGAAAATGAGCAGGTCATTGCGCCGCGGGGTCCGTTCCCGGTGGCCGCGCAGCGCGCGCTGAACCAGAAGGTCATGGCAATGCTGGGTTTTGATTTCACCGCGGGGCGGCTCGACGAAAGCGCACACCCGTTCAGCGGCGGCGTACCCGAAGACGTGCGCCTGACCACGCGTTACAGCGATGACGATTTTGCGCGCAGCCTGCTCGGTACCATCCACGAAACCGGACATGCGCGTTACGAACAGAATCTGCCGCGCGACTGGCTGGGCCAGCCGGTCGGCACCGCGCTCCTACGGCGTGCACGAAAGCCAGAGCCTGTCCTTTGAAATGCAGCTCGCGCGCAGCCGCGCCTTTGTCGGCCTGCTGGCGCCGCTGCTGAAAAAGCACTTTGGCGACCAGCCGGCATTTGATCCGGACAATCTCCATCGGCTGTGGACACGCGTGAAACGGGGTTTCATCCGCGTCGATGCCGACGAGGTGACCTATCCGGCGCACGTGATCCTGCGTTATGACATCGAACGCGCGCTGGTCGAGGGTGATATCGAGCCCGATGACATTCCCGCGCTGTGGGATGAAAAAATGCAGAGCCTGCTCGGCCTCGACACCCGCGGCAACTACAGGGACGGTTGCCTGCAGGACGTGCACTGGACCGAAGGCGCCTTTGGTTATTTCCCCAGCTACACACTGGGTGCGATGTACGCCGCGCAATGGTTCGCCGCGATGCGCCGTGCGACGCCGGATCTTGACGCAGGTATTGCTGCGGGGGATCTCAAGCCGGTGTTTGCCTGGATGGGTGCCCATATCTGGTCACAGGCCAGCCTGCTGGAAACCCCGGAACTGGTGCGGCGGGCCAGCGGGGAAGCGCTGAACCCGCAGTATTTCCGCAACCATCTCGAAACGCGTTATTACGGGTAATCCAAAATGAACCGCAAACTTGCCGGCGTGATGATCACCATGACACTGCTGGTCACCGCCATCGCCGTGGCCGCGCCCGATGTTTTCCGCGCGCCGGTGAAATTGCGCGACGTCAGCGCCAGCCTGTGGGCGGAGCCCTTCAAAGGGGTTACCACCGACGGCAAGGTCGTTCCGGGGTTGTTCGCGCTGGCGCAGACCGGCGTTACCACCGAGCCGGTACGCAAGGCTGCTGCCGCATTTGTGGCGAGTCTGAACGATGCGCAGCGCAAAAAGACCCTGTTTCCCGTGGCTGATGATGAATGGCGGCGCTGGGACAACCGCCACTTCGCGACGCGCCAGGGCATGGGGTTTTTCGAAATGTCGGAACAGCAGCGCCGGCTTGCGCTGGAGCTGATGCAAGAGAGCCTCAGTGCCAAGGGCCTGAAGCAGACCCGCGACGTGATGAATCTCAACGGTACTCTCGGCGAACTGACCGGGAATTTCGAGGAGTACAGCGAATGGTTCTACTGGATCACCGTCATGGGCGAACCGTCCGCGACCCAGCCCTGGGGCTGGCAGCTCGACGGCCACCACGTGATCATCAATTATTTCGTGCTCGGTGATCAGGTGGTGATGACGCCGGTGTTCATGGGCTCCGAACCGGTCAGGGCCGAGAGTGGAAAATTCAAGGGTACCGAAATCCTCCAGGCGGAGCAGGACAAGGGCCTCGCGTTGATGAAGGCGCTTGATCCTTCGCAGCAGGCCGCCGCTCGCATCCGCAAGGACAAGGCCGGCGAAGACCTGCTGAGCGCAGCGTACAAGGACAATCTGGTGCTCGATTACG
Source organism: Burkholderiales bacterium (assembly GCA_019744975.1). Lineage (GTDB taxonomy): Bacteria > Pseudomonadota > Gammaproteobacteria > Burkholderiales > SG8-41. The sequence continues at coordinate 204,630 of JAIETP010000010.1, read as the reverse complement.
CCGGCATCCGCGCCGCCGAACTGAATGCCGCGCAACAGGCGCAACTGCTCGGGGTCATTGAAGAGTATGTGCGCAACATGAAGGAGGGGCACGCGCGGGTCAGGATGGCGGAAGTGCGCAAACACCTGGATCAAACCCGCTTCGGCTGGATCGGCGGCACTGACGCGGACGGCGTGTTTTATTACCGCATCCAGAGCCCGGTGATCCTGATCGAATTCGACCATCAGCGGCCGATTGCACTGGCCCGGTCAAATACGCCCACGCGCAACCACATCCACACCATGGTGCGCACACCCAATGGCAACGACTACGGCAGGGATCTGCTGCGGCAGCACCACCAGAAACACAAACACTGAGCGGCCGGTAAACTGCACGGCGCGGCAAAAACAATCAAAACTGCACCGATAACCAGCGAGGAGATCATCATGGGCTTGCGCATCAAGGCTGTTGCAGCACTGGTTCTGGCCGGACTGCTTGCGCCGGCGTACGGCCAGGAATATCCCGTCCGCACCATCCGCATCGTGGTACCGGTGGCGGCCGGCGGCTCTCCCGACGTCCTTGCCCGCATCATCGGCGAGCAGATGCGCGCACGCATGGGTCAGGCCGTGGTGGTGGACAACCGTGTCGGCGCCGGCCAGATGATCGGCGCCGACCTGGTCGCAAAATCCGCGCCCGACGGTTATACCATCATGCTGCCGACGGCGACGTTCTGCAGCAGCGCTGCGATCCAGCCCAAGCTGCCCTTTGATCCGGTGAACGACCTGACCGGCGTGTCGATGGTCGGATCGGGACCGCTGGTCGTGGTGCTGCATCCCTCGGTGCCGGTGAAAAACATCCGGGAATTGATCGCGCTGGCCAAATCAAAGCCGGGCCAGCTCAATTACGGTTCCGCCGGCACCGGCAGCATCATCCATTTTGCCGCGGAAGTTTTCGCCGCGAATACCGGCATCGATATTGTCCACGTGCCGTTCAAGAGTGCCGCGCCCGCGGTGACCGCAGTGGTTTCGGGTGAAGTGCCGATGATGTTCATCAGCCTGCCGTCGGTGCGCCCGCAGATGCAGAACAAACGCCTGCGCGTAATCGCGGTGACCAGCGCGAAACGATCATCCTTTGTGCCCGAGTTGCCGACTGTCGCGGAAGCCGGTGTTCCGGGTTACGAGGCGGGGCAGTGGTGGGGTGTGCTGGCGCCGGCGAAGGTGCCCGCGGCGATCATCGGCCGGCTCAATACCGAGATCAATGCCATCCTGTCGGCGGAGGACATGCGCAGCCGCATGGCCGGCGAAGGCGCCGAGGTGCAGCTGATGACACCCGAAGCCTTCACCGGACTGATCCGCAGCGAGATCGGCAAGTACCGCAAGGTCGTCAAAGAGCGCAATCTCAGGGCCGGCTGAGACCGCCGCTCCATAAAAATCAATAAAAACAAATACTTATATAACTCCCTCTCCACCAAGCCCGGTGACTGCCGTATCCGGGTTTATGGTTGCTGCGCCCGCGAACGCGCGAGCATGGTCTGGGTGTTGGGTACATACAGCAGGTGCGCAATCTTGCGCACAAAATGATCCTCATAAGGATCGAGTCGTCCGTGGGCATAGGCGATACGCCACAGATGTTCGATCAGCGCCACCCGCTGCTCCATCGAAAAATCGCGCTTGATCACCGCGACCTGCGCAAAATAGGAGGTCAGCCCGCCCTTGTCACGTGATTCCCCGAGCAGCGCCGTGCATGCGGCGGCATCCAGGCCAAAAAGATCAGCTAACGCGTGTTCCGCCGTCGCATATTCCGCGGCCTGTGATTCAAGGTCAACCCGCGTGGATTCATGCAGCAGTGTCGCCACCGCGAGTTGTAGATGACGGCGTTCAAAGCCGGGCATGGCGGCATCATGGCCCGCTTCATCAAACAGGCGCTTCAGGGATTTGAACATGTGCAGGCAGTCAGCGGAACAGGCCCTAGCGTGAACGGCTGGTTTTCACAAATTCCAGCGCAGCCTGGAACAGGTCAAGGTCTTTCACGTATTCGGTCGGATCGGGACGGTCGATCTGTATCCATTCCCGTGTCGCCGCGATGCCACCGGGCTGAAACGGACTGATGTTGTCCCGGGAAAAATGCACTTCGGTCGCCATGGCGGAGGACAGGCGCACGCCGACACCGCTGCCGTTGATGCAGGCAAACATCTTGTCGCTGACGAAGTAGGCATCCAGGCCGTTGATTTTCCTTGCGCTGACGCCGGGGAGTTTGAGCAGCAGGGCGTCGATCTGTGTCTTGGGGCTGGGCTTCAGGGTGTCCATGGGGGCCGGCGCTGGTCCGGGGTGGTCGTGAGCGGAGACTGGATTATAAACATCCCCGCCACCATCCGGCGCCGCGTGCGCCGCATCGCAGCGGGGCGTTACGTTTGTAACGATTACTTACACCATCACGCAGAACGAGCCCGCCCACCCCCACTCTCATGAACACTGCCTCCCATGTCGGGCGGACAGCAAATTGTTAAACCCTCCCGGAGATAGTGATGAACAAATTAATGATGAGTGCATTGATTGCCGCCGGATTTGCCACTGCCGTGCCGATGACCATGGCGCAAACCGCCAACCCGTCACCCGGCGCCTCGCAGGGCCAGCACGCGAAACGTTTCCATCATGGCAAACAGGCGTTCAGCCTGCCCGGCGAACGCGTTGAAGCGCGCCTGGCCTACATCAAGACCGCGCTGAAAATCACCGATGCGCAGCAAACGCAATGGGATGCCTACGCCGGCGTGATGCGCAGGCAGGCGAAGGAAGCCGATGCGCGAATCCAGTCGCACCGCGAAAAAATGGCGGCCAACACCGAACACAAGCACCTGACCGCGATTGAGCGTCTCGAGCGCAGGCAGGCTTTCATGGCGGCGGCATCGACGCGTATCGGTGAACGCCTCACCGTGCAGAAACCGCTCTACGCGGCGTTGTCACCCGAACAGCGGCAAATTGCTGACAAGGTGTTCGCAAGCCGTGGTGGCAAACACGGTGCAAATGGTGGAAAGGGTGATCGGTACGGCGGGCACGGCAGGGCTTAATTTCGGGCGAAAGCGACGGGCGAAAACGACGGGCGAAAGCGACGGGCGAAAGCGCTGCACTGTCGTCGCACGGCAACAAAAAACGGGGGCAGCGCAAGTTGCCCCCGTTTTTATGCACGAAAAAACAACCTTTCGCCCAGAGCGCGTCGAAGGGTAACAAACACTTACAAAATCCCCCGCGACAGCCGGGCGCCGCTACCTGTCAAATAGGCAACAAGGAGAACCTGAACATGAACAAACCAGTCCAGTTGATCATGATCGTTTCCGCACTGACAGTGCTCGGCGGATGCGTGGCAGTACCGGTGCAGCCGGGCTACTACGAACCGGCCCCCGTGGTGTATGTGCCGGCACCGGCTTATTACGGTCCGTCTGTCAGTTTCGGTTTCTACGGTGGAGGCGGAGGCCACAGGCATTATCGCGGCGGCCGGCACGGCGGTCATCGCGGTCACCATTAATTGAAAATTCCGTAAATAATGACAAAAACATGCCTCTGACGAGGCTGTCATGTTTTTGGAAAATATCAATAAATCAGACCATCCGGATCGTTGCCTCCGAAAAGAGGCGGGAGAAAAAATGCGCTACGCAATCGCAGGTTTATCGATGCTGCTGGGCTCGTTGTCCGTGGCCGCGCCGGCCACGGCCCAGGTCAGCGTCAGCGTGTCGATCCCTGGCGTGAGCATCGGCATCCACCAGCCGGCATATCCGGATCTCGTGTTGGTGCCCGGGTCACCGGTGTATTACGCGCCGCAGGTGCCGGCGAACTATTTTTTTTACGACGGCCTGTACTGGGTGTTTCAGGATGACAACTGGTATGTGAGTTCCTGGTACAACGGACCATGGGACATGGTCGAGCCGGATGACGTGCCACTGTTTGTGCTGCGCGTTCCCGTACAGTATTACGTGCGTCCGCCGGTCGTTTTTCATACCTGGATCGTCACCGCGCCGCCGCGCTGGCATTACCACTGGGGGCCGCGCTGGACGCGTTACCACCACGGCTGGGATCACTGGGATCGCCACGCGATTCCCGCGCCCGCGCCGCTGCCGGCGTACCAACGGCACTATCACGGCGATCGTTATCCGCACCGCGAGTACCAGCGCGTGATCCGCCACGAGCATTACCATTACCAGCCGCGTGACCAGATCGTGCGCCGGCATGAGCAGCAGCGCGCGGCACCGCGGCCGCAGGTGCATGCACCATTGCATGAGCGGCCGGTGCAGCACCGTGCCGAATCCCGGCAAGAGCAACGGCCGCAGCGCGACCGCGAAGCGGGGCAACGGTGGCACCGCGACCGCGAGGAAGCCCAACGTCTGCAAAGAACACGCGAAGACATGCGGCAATCCGAATCGCGGCAATTGGTGACGCAACAGCAGACGCAACAGCGACCGCTACAACAGCCGCAACAACAGCTGCAACAGCACGGCGCGCCGGCCCAGGCACAGCGACCGCAACGACAGGACGCTGAGCGTCAGGTGCAGGCGCCCGTGCCGCCGCCAGTGCAATATTCTCCTGTGCAGCCTTCGCCCGCTCAACAACCGCCTGTGACGCAGGCATCGCAGAGCCGCCCGGACATTCCACGTCCGCAGCGGGCTCCCCGCGAACGCGAGTCAATGCAGAGAACGGAGGCGCCGCAAATGCCGCCGCAGCAACGCGCAGTGGTAGCGCAGGAACGGCGGCAGGAACGGCAGCAGGAGCGGCGGCAGGAACAGCAGCGGCAGGAGCAGGCGCCGCGGCCACAACAAGCCCAGGGCCAGCAAGGCCGGGGTGATGCATCCCATCCCCGGGCCGGTGCCGAACAGCGTCAGGGTCCAAAGCCAGACCGCGGGCAGGAGCGCGGTCGCGACCGCGGCCAGGGACGCGGATAACCATGGGTCCCCGGCCGGCGAAGGCCGGGGACTTTGCGTTTTCGCTTTGGCTCGGAGCCGTGTTTTTCCGCGCCCCTTTGCAGTCCGGTACGAGGATCTTTTTTTGTAATCCAGCGCACACGCCGGCGCACTTTGTGGACTGTAAACAATAATAAAAAACAACAGCTTGCGTATCCGCCGCGACGATAGTCAATGCCGATAGCGGCGAAGTCATGGTGTCGAAACGCTGCCGCGGTTGTGCGCGGCATGTCCTGTGATGGTGACCCGTACGCCGATATTGAGGAATAATGGGCGCCGGTCGATTTCCTCAAACAGAAACCATGGATGCATTTAAAAAAACAGGGCTGGCGTGCGGCCTGGCTGTGGCCATTGCCATCGCAAGCGCCGCGCCCGTTCGTGCGCAGGACAAACCACTTGCATCGCCCTCCAGTGCAGGACAAAAGCCCGCCGGCGCAGCCTTCAGCAGGGAAATGTCCGAGCAGGCAAAAATCTATCAAACCCGCGGCGACGTGGTGCCGGTCGGTTATGTGATTGACCGCTCCCTGCTGGCGTACACCATCAACCTCTTGCCGGAGTTCCGGCAGTCCCTGGCCGAACTGGGGCCGACGCAGCGCTGGCTGGACATTGGCGCGGGCGAGGGTCAGGCAATACTCGATTATTACGGCGAACGTTACGATGCCATGAACCGGGAGGGCCGCGACAAACGCGGCAGCAAGGCGCGGTCAGTCGCGATCTCGATTGAAGACCGCCGGCAGCCCGAATGGCATGAAACGGCGGCGAAGCTGGAGCCGGGAAAAATAACCTACCTGTTTGGCAAAACCCTGAGTGAACGGACGCCCGAGGAACTTGGAAAATTTGACCTCGTCACCGATGTGTTTGGCGGTTTTTCGTACACCCCGCGCATCTCCCGCTTCATGGAGCGGACCCTGTCCCTGCTCGAAGTGAACGGGGTGTTTTACACGCTGCTGATTGATGTGCATCCGGAAACCTGGCACAGCCGGCCCGCCCGTCCGACCACGGCGTTCCAGACCCAGATCGTGAATCCGGATGGAACGGAAATGAAAATATGCGCCTGGCTGAAGCAGATTTCCTGTGTCGAAGTGCAGTGCGAAGCGGAACCCAAAATCGACACTCCTGCCGAGCGTTACCGCATTCGAAAAACCTGCAATGAGGTCGTGGTGCCCGCGCTGGAATCCGTCCATTTTGTCGCCGGGACGCCGCCGGCGCGGGAATTCCGCCTGGTCAAACGATCCCGCGCGCCTTAGCTTCGCCTCCTGGGTTATTTCTTTTTCGCGTCGAACAACTGCCCGCCGTTGATCAACTCGCGAAAACCGGCCCAGGCGTAGTCCAGCCCGCGGTTGGCCGACAGGCTGATGGCGGTCGCGGTGATGCCGCTGACAAAAGTGATCTGCAGTTCTTCCGTGACATCCGGGTCGACGCCGGCATTCAACAGTGAAGTCTGCGAAGGATACTGGGCATCCTCGTGGGTCGCGCCCTTGACCGAGACTTCGGCAACAGTGCCCGGGATGTAATGATAAAAATAATCGCGATACCGGATCGGCGACAAGGTTTCGTCAGCGCCCAGCACCATCACCGGCTTGCTGATTTTCTGCAGGAAATTCGTGGCTTCGCCGAACAGGGCGGGATCGAGCAGGATGCCGCCCGCAACCGGCGCGCCCTGCGCCATCGCGACAGCCACGGCATAGGCGCCGAACGAATGGCCGGCGAGGATGATGCGGTTCACATCAATGCGGCTGTCGATCACGCCCGGTGAGCGCTGAATCAGCCGCACGATTCGCGCAAGGGTTCTGCCGTGCGCATCCCAGGGCCCCGTTTTTGACAATTGCACGGCCACCGCGTGGATGCCCCAGGAGGCGACGTGCATCGCCTGCCGGGCATGGGCTTCCTTGGTGCTGTCATGGCCATGCAGAAAAATCACCAGCGGCGCTTTTTCGGCGGGTGCAGCCAGATACAGATCCGCGCGCACGCGCTCATTGGCCGAGAGCAGGATCTGGTGGCCCTTGCGCGTGTTTACCTTGAACGGCCCGATCTGGCGGAAATGATGGATGCCCGGGGCCTGTTCGAGCAACTGGCGCTGCAGTTCGCTGTAGGTATTGGGCGCGGATAAGGTTACGTGAGGTACGTGGGCTGCGCGGCTGTCCGCCGTCAGTGCGGGACCGCTGGCCAGCAGCAGCCACGCCATCACCAGCCAGCGGCATGGGCTGCAGGCGACGAGTGGATGGCGGGTGTGGCTGTGGGGAATGTTGTTCATGCGCTGTATGGTTCAAGGGTCCGACGGCCATCCTAACAAGCCGCGGTTCACCGTGGCTATAAAAGGGACGTGCTGCGGAGGACGTGCAGCGGCGATAAAAAGGATGTGCTGCGGAGGACGTGCAGCGGCGAATGCGTGAAGATGGAACTTTGCGCCGGAGTCGCGCTAAGATATCCGGCCCCGGGTCCTGCCCGTGTCGATAGGCGAGGTGACTGCATGGAAACGCTGTACAAATGGCGGGTGCAGGAAAAAGACAAGCGTGGCCGTGTGCGCTGGCGCCTGGTCCGGTCGCCGATGACCGAAGACACCGCGCGTTTCTGGGCCGCCAACAACAACAGGATCATTGAACGCGTCGATATGCCCTTGGCGCAGCAAGGCGAGGCAAAGTCCGCCGCCGGAACCGGAAAAGCTGTCACCGCGGATTGTTGATCACCGGGTGGTGTGCCGTTCGCCACCATAAATATTAATAAAAACAAATACTTATAGTTAACGCACTTCAGTGCTGCGGCTGACCGCGCGCCGCGCAGCCCGAAGCTTTAATCCACACCACACCACGGAAGGAAACCCCGCATGGCCCTCATCGAACAAAACGTCATGGTCACCACCAAACACGGCCGCTGTCCCGCGTTTGCCGCCTGTCCCGATGCGCCGGGCACATTCCCCGGCATCATTTTTTACATGGACGCACCGGGGTTTCGCGAAGAGTTGTGCAACATGACGCGGCGCATCGCCAAACACGGCTACTTCTGCCTGCTGCCCGACATGTATTACCGGCTTGGCACCTGCCGCTTCGACGTCCCGCGCCGCAATGACGCGATGTCGGCGGTGATCAAGGCCGCGATGAACAGTCTCAGCAATGCCGACGTCACCGACGACACCGGGGCATGGATCGCGTGGCTCGATGCCCAGGACAAGGTCGCGGCAGGCCCGGTCGGCAGCGTCGGCCACTGCATGAGCGGTCGATACATCACCACCGCGGCGGCACGTTTTCCGCGGATGAAGGCCGCCGCATCGCTCTACGGCGTGGGCATCGTCACCGACAAGGAAGACTCCCCGCACAAACTGCTCGACCAGATCAAGGGCGAACTCTATTTCGGATTTGCCGAGAAGGATGCCTCGGTACCGGCGCAGGAAGTCACCGATCTCGCGGCTGCGCTGAAAAAGGCCGGCACCCGGCACACGCTCGAAACACTGCCCGGCACCCAGCACGGATTCTGTTTTTCCGAACGCGCGGTGTACCACCCCGTGGCTTCTGAACATGCCTGGGACCGCGTGTTTGACCTGTGGGAGCGCAACCTGAAAAAGAGCTGATCTAAACCGCAGATCGATTTTGAGGCATCGCTTTTTGAGACATCGCTTTTTGAGACATCATTAACCGCAAGGAAAACCCATGAGTCACCACGAACCCGTTGCAGGCAGCTGCCTGTGCGGAGCAGTCCGCTTTGAAATCGCGCCGCCGTCAATGATGTTCAAGTACTGCCACTGCACACGCTGCCGCAAGGCGACCGGCGCGGCACATGCAGCCAACCTCTTCCTGCCCGCGGGCCAGTTCAAATGGCTGGCCGGCGAATCCCTGCTGCGCCATTTCGATTTGCCGGGGGCTAAACGTTTTGCGCTGAATTTCTGTACGCAGTGCGGTACGCGGATGCCGCACAAGGTCACCGGCAGCGAAAACATGCTGGTGCCGGCGGGGGTGCTGGATGCCGTGCCGGACCTCAAGCCCGACAGCAGCATATTCTGGGCATCGAAGGCGCCGTGGTATGTGGAGACGCCGGAACTGCCGAAGTTCGAGGAATACGGCAAATAAAAAAGCAGCCAGTCTTTATTGTCTCAACGCAGACGGGAAGCGGAACGTGCGCTCCGGACCGGAGATCCGCGCCATGTCTTTTTGCGAAAGACCCCATTGGTCAGTACGCCCGGGCGGCCATTTCCAGTCCTCCGGTGCGCCGACCCTGTAGTCGTCGCTGACCTCCTGGATTTCCGCGGTGTACTCGATGACACCGCCAAACGGCGCGATGAAGTAGCCGAATACATTGTTGCCGGGCCCGTGGCGGCCCGGTCCCCACACCACATCAAATCCCGCATCCCGCATACGGGTGATCCCGCGCATTACGCCGTCGCAGTCGTTCATCTCGAACGCGATGTGATTGAGTGAAGACACATCCGAGTGGGCGTAAGCCAGCGCGTGATGTTTTTGATTGCAGCGCACGAAGGTCATCGCGCGTGTGCGGTCCGACACCTTGAAACCCAGCACCTCGACCGCAAAACGATCGCTGGCCGCGACATCGATCGCGTTCATCACGGCATGGGTGATCTGGATCGGCCGGTCGCGCTCGGCGGGCAAGGCCGGAACCGGGGCTGTCTCGGCGACAAAGCGATAGGCCTGTGCTTCGGGGCCCTGCACCATAAATCCCTCGCCGCCTCCCGGCGCGTCGAGTTCGGTGAATGTTTTTACCGGTACCTTGGCGCGGCGCACCCGCTGATGCATCTCTTCGATTTCCCCGGACGAGCCGGAGAACTCGATCGCGTGCACCGCGGGTGCGGCGGCGGACTGAATCGCCAGGATGTAAGGGTGCGCACCGGTGCCGCGGAAAAACCGCGTTTTTCCGCGTGTGCCGGCCGGAAACAAACCCCAGAGTGATTCCAGGAACGCGGCCGCTCCATCCGCCTGCGGCACGGCCAGTTCGACGCTGCGCAGTTTCATGATGGCTTCCGTCAGTCGTCGGCCGCGGGCATTTTGATTTCCTTGATCAGCCGTGCCCAGCGCTCGGTTTCCGTCTTCAGAAATGTCTCGAACTGTTTGGGGGTTCCCGGGCGGGGCTCGAAGCCGAGTTTTCTCAGCCGTTCCTGGACATCAGGCTTCGCCGCGATCTGCACCCATTCCTTGTTGAGGCGGTCGATGAACACACGCGGCGTTCCGGCGGGAGCCATGAGTCCGTGCCAGCCGGTCACCACCACATCGAAGCCCTGCTCCCGGGCCGTCGGCACATTGGGCACCAGCGCCCAGCGTTGCTCACCCAGCACGGCCAGCCCCCGCGCCTTGCCAGACAGCACGTGCGGCACCGAGGCCGGTCCGAGCACGATGACCTGGACTTCGCCGCCCAGAACGGCAGTCATTGCAGGGCCGCCGCCGCCCTTGTACGGCACATGCACCATGTCCATTTTGGTGATGTTGTTCAGCATGGCGGCCGAGAGATGGAGAGTCGAGCCGACGCCGCTGGTGGCGTAATGCAGCTTGTTCGGGTTCGCCCTAACGTAATCCACGAGTTCCTTGAGCGATTTCGCCGGGACGCCGGGATTCACCACCACCAGGTTCGGCGCTTCCGAGAGCTGGCCGATCGGAACAAGGTCGCGCACCGGGCTGAACTTCATTTTCCGGTAGACCGAGGGACCGCTGGCATACACCAGAGATGCAATGGTGATGGTGTAGCCGTCGGGCGTCGCCTTGGACGCCATCTCGAGTCCGTAATAACCGCCGAGACCGGGACGGTTGTCCGCGATGACGGGTTGTCCGAAGCGTTCGCTCAGGTTTTGCGCGACGACACGGCCCAGGATGTCGGTGGAACCTCCCGGCGGGAACGGCAGCACCAGACGGAGCGGCCGGTCCGGATAGTTCTGCTGCGCCCAGCCCGGCGCCGCCAGGCCCGCGACCAGGAACACCATGCCGCACAACTGCAGTGCGGATATCCAGTGGCGTCTGAAGGCGCGGGCAGTTTGCGTCGGTTCCAAGCTCATGGTGCGTGAATCGTGCGCGGGTTCAATCTTGCTTGACGCCACTGGCGCCAGCGTACTGATGCTGCCTGCTTTCATGTTCATGTCTCCTACGGTGTTATTTATTTTAATGGTCCGCCCGTGCCCTGGATGTTCGGGTGGTTCGAACGAATACCCTGCTTCCGGGTGGTAACCTTATGCTATCACCGATACCAGACGCCGGAGCGCCGCATTGAAACCGATCAAGGCTTATCGCAATCCCGAATTCATGAACAGCCCGGACGCGCGCGAGCTGCGCATCCTCGCTGAGTACCTCGAGCCAAAACGCCGCCTCGAAGCCGAGGGTATCGAGGACACCATCGTGTTTTTCGGGTCGGCGCGTTTTGCCGCGGGTTCTAAGTGGTACGAGGCGGCGCGTGAACTGGCATTCCGCATGACGCAGTGGTCCAAGGGGCTGGACCCGGAAGGTGGTCGCCGCTTCGTGGTCTGCACCGGCGGCGGGCCGGGCATCATGGAAGCCGCCAACCGCGGCGCTTCGGAGGCACGCGGCCGCAACGTCGGCCTGACCATCTCGCTGCCCCGTGAAGAAGGTGTCAATCCGCACGTGACGCGCGAGCTCGCCTTCCATTTTCACTACTTTTTCATGCGTAAGTTCTGGCTCGCCTACATGACCAAGGCGCTGATCGTGTTTCCCGGCGGTTACGGCACGCTCGACGAACTGTTCGAAATGCTGACCCTGGTGCAGACGCGGCGCCTGACCAAACCGATGCCGATCGTGCTGTTCGGCAACGAGTATTGGAAGGAAGTGATCAACTTTGATGCGCTGGTGCGCCACGGCACCATCGACGCCCGTGACGTGGATCTGGTTTATCGCACGGATTCAGTGGACGAAGCCTGCGCCTGGCTGATCCGCCACCTGACGGAAGAGGCGCTGACGAAGCCGGGGGCGATGCTGTAGGTGCAGCGGAGCATTTTTCCGCAGTCCGCCGTCAGCGCCTGCGCCGGGACTCCTGGATGATTTCCTGACGGACATCGGTGATCTCGCGTGCGCGCGGGTTGCCGACGCCGTTGCAGTGTTCCGTGCGCGGGCAGTTGCTGCTGCGCGGGCAGATCACGCGGGCGGGGCGCAGCAGGGCATCCTCGATCCAGGCGATGTTCAGCACCCGCGCCACGGCACGAATGGCCTCGGCTGCGGCCGCGGGGATTTTTCCCTGACCGCGGTGACGCACGCATTCCTCGGTGATTTCCGCGACCAGGCTGTCGGCATCGCCGGTATGCGAGCGAAGCGCCGGCACCAGGTCGATGCCGACCGACAACACGTGCGGATTGCCGGCCATGTCCGCGGTGCGCCGCGAGTGGCAGCAATAGAGCAGAGACTGGTTGCCGTCGCGCAGCACTGAGATCTGCGAGCCGCGATCCGGGCCGCGGGTTTCGTCGAGCATGCGGAACACCGCCCAGTTCGGACAGGGATCACTCACCTGCGCCATGTTGCCCCAGGGCAGCGGGATGCCGTTGCCGCGGTACACCGCACGCAGAAAGCCGGGCGGATAGGCGTCAAAGAAATGCCAGTACGGATACGGTGACACCTTGGTCATGCGCCGCATCACGGCCGCCGGCGTGAGCTCGATCTTTTCCCCAGCCTCGACGCGGTAGGACTCGCGCGTGAGGAAGCGCCGGAACGGCACCTTGGGGCAGAGCAGCGCGCCGGCAAAAAAACTGCACTCGAAATCGCGCCATGCGTGCAGCACATCCTGCGGGCTCATGCCGGCGCCGGCACTGCCTTCGGGGCTGCCGCCCATCTCGCCGCCGGTGGCGTGTGCCGCCTTCAGGCCGTCGCCATCGTGCAGGATCTTGTGGCCGACGTGGGAGGCGATGTCGAACTTCAGCCGCGCCGGATCGGATTCCAGGGTGCGATTGAGATAAATCGTGTTCGGGGCTTCATAGAACGAGCGCACCATGCTGCGCAGCGCGCGATCCTTGTCGCGTGCGAGCACGGGTTTGCGCTCGAACCAGTGCAGCTTCAGGCCATGGTGGCGGCACAGCTTCATCAGGTCTTCGACGTCGAGCGGGAATTTGCGCTGGCCGATATTCTCCGCGGCGCGTTCGAGGTCGGGAAAATCGTTGCGCGACATCTCCTGGTGCGAGCGGATCAGCAGGTGCGCGAATTGCTGCCCGGTGGTACCGGTCTGCGCCAGCAGTTCGGGGATCGCCGCCTGCAGCAGTTCCTTCGAAAACAGGAAGGCCGGTTCCAGCGGCACCGTCGCCGCGCCACCGCTGCGTTGCGTGGCGACCGGGGAATCAGTTTCCGGATTGTTGTCGAGGAACCAGCGCGGTTCGCGCTGGAACAGCGCCGACAACAGGTCCAGCACCTCGGCCGAGGGTACGCGTTTGCCGCTCTCGATCATGCTCAGATAGGAAACCGACGGTGCTTTCTGCGGATCCTGCTGGACGCAGCGCGCGGACAATTCTTCCAGCGTGAGGCCGTTGCGTTTGCGCAGCGCGCGCAGTTTGGTGCCGAGGAAGTGGCTTTGGCGGGTGTGCTGGCTCATGGCGGCGGTGCCCCTCGTTGTGAAACAGGGCCTGTGAAAACGGGCCTTGAAATGCTGATATTTGTGAAATTAACATTGTGAAATTTCTATTGTCAAATTTTTCGCGATTTTTGCATATTTATTACCTATGATGCATTGCAAGACGGCAAACAGAGGCCGTGAAGCAGAGGCTGTGAAGCAGAGGCCGTAACCGAGAAAGCCACCGAAGGAGATCATATGAAATACAAAATTCTGATACTGGGCGCGTCCTATGGCTCCCTGCTGGGCACCAAGCTGCTGATGGCAGGGCACGGCGTCTCGCTGGTGTGTACCGCACCCACCGCCCGTCTGATCAATCGCGAAGGTACCCGCGTGCGTTTTCCGCTGCGTGACCAGCCGCTGCCGCTCGAGATCGCCTCCTGCGACCTGCCGGGCATGCTCTGTGCGACCACCCCCGATGAAGTCGACCCTGTCGGGTACGACCTGATCGTGCTTGCCATGCAGGAGGCGCAGTACGGCACCCCGGGTGTGCGCGGGCTGATGCGCCGCATCGCGCACTCGCGCAAACCCTGCCTTGCCATCATGAACATGCCGCCGCTCGCCTATCTGCGCCGCCTGCCCGGTCTGGCGGTCAATGCCTTGAAGGGCAGCTACACGGATGCTTCGGTGTGGGACGGTTTTGATCCCGCACTGATTTCATTGGCGAGCCCCGATCCGCAGGCGTTCCGTCCGCCGGATTGCGCGAAAAACGTGCTGCAGGTCGGCCTGCCGACCAATTTCAAGGCGGCGCGTTTCGAGAAAGATGAACATAACGCCATCCTGCGTCGGCTCGAAGCCGATATCGACGCCGCGCGTTTTATGGTCGACGGCACGGCGATCGAAATTCCGGTCAGACTCAAGGTGCACGACTCCATTTTCGTGCCGCTGGCCAAGTGGCCGATGCTGATCGCCGGCAACTACCGCTGTGTGCGCTCACACGACATGATCCCCATCCGCGAAGCGGTACATGGCAACCTTGATCTGTCACGCCGTGTCTATGAATGGGCGGCCGGCTTGTGCATGACGCTGGGTGCTGACGCCGACGATCTGGTGCCGTTCGAGAAATATGCGAAGGCGGCGGCAAGTCTGGGCAAACCGTCCTCGGCGGCCCGCGCGCTGTTCGGCGGAGCGGAACACATCGAGCGAGTCGACAGCCTGGTGCAGCGCATTGCCTGGCAGCGCGGCACGGAGTGCGCGGTGCTGGACGGGATTGTCGAACTGGTGGATGCGCGGTTGGAGAAAAATCGTGCGAAAAGCGCAGAGCCGGTGTTCGCGGTAGAGGCTTTGGCCGGCGCCTGATTTTCAAGGGAGGGGTATGAGAACGGGGCCTGAGGGCCCCGTTTTCTTTTTGAGCCGTCTTGATCAGTCGATCTCGACGGTTGCGAGCGGCGCTGGTTCCGTGGCATCTTGTGCTCCACACCAATAAAAAGAATTTACCGGAGGAGCCCATGAACACCAAAACCTGCATCAGGATGCTGGCGCTGACCTGCGTTTTTCTGACAGCGTTTGCCCACGCCCAATCTTTCCCCAGTCGACCGATGCGTGTGATCGTGCCGCTGGCGGCGGGCGGCGGCATGGACAGCGTCGCGCGCACGGTCGCGAACAGTTTCACCGAGGCGCTGGGGCAGAGCGTGGTCGTCGACAACCGTCCCGGCGCGGGCAGCCTGATTGCGCTCGAAATTCTCAACAGCGCAGCGCCGGACGGGCATACGCTGATGATGAGCAGCGCCACCACGGTGATTTATCCGCTGCTCTACAAATCCCCGCTCGACCCTGTGCGCGACTTTTTGCCGGTGTCGCAAGTCACCGCGCAAGGTTACGTGCTGGTGGTGCACCCGGCGTTGCCGGCCAAATCAGCGCTGGAGTTCGTCAAACACGCGAAGGCGAATCCGGACAAATTGACTTACGCCTCATCCGGCATCGGCAGCCCGATCCACATGACCACCGAACTGCTGGGCATCGCCACCGGGACAAAACTGCTCCACGTACCGTACAAGGGCATGGGCGCGGCCTACGCCGACCTCGTTGGCGGTCGCATCAGTTTCTCGTTTGCAACCATCATCTCGGCACAGGGTCACATCAAGAACAACCGGCTGCGCGCACTGGCGGTCTCGACGGGCAAACGCGCGCCGGCGATGCCCGACACCCCGACCATGGCCGAAGCCGGTGTGCCCGGTGTCGTCGTCGTCAACTGGTACGGCCTGCTCGCACCCAAGGCCACGCCCAAAGCCATTGTCGACAGGATCGCCGCCGAAACCGCCAAAGCCGTGCAGGCCCCGGCGATGATGAAACACCTCGTTGCCGATGGCTCCGAAGGTATCGGCTCAAAGCCCGCGGAATTCACCGCGCACATCCGCAATGAGAGCGAACAGTGGCGTCGCGTGATCAAGCAGGGCGGGATCAAGGCGCAATAAGCGGCGCAGTGGCGGGGTTATCGTGCCGGGCTTTTTAATGCTCCCGGGATTGCCTGCCTTTTAAAGCGGCGAGTTCGGTTTCGAGTTCGGCAATGCGCCGGTCGCGCTGTTCAAGCAGGCGCGCCACATCCGCCGCTTCAAGGCGCTGCGGAATATGCTGCGGACAGTTTGCATCCCAAGCCTGCACCTTGAGCAGGATGACCTGCTCGCCCCGCGATTGATAATCCGGCGGCATCAATTTCGCCAGCAACCCGGCATCGTTCTCGATGACGCGAGCTTCACCCCAGACTTTGACACGCCTGCGCTGGGCGTAGTCGATCAGGAAAAGATGCGCTTTGGGGTTTTCCGCCAGATTTCCCTGCGTGATGAACTGGCGGTTGCCGCGGAAATCGGCAAAAGCGATGGTCTTGTCATCGATTACATGCAAAAAACCCGGAGGGCCACCACGATGCTGGATGTAGGGCTGGCCTTCCGCATTGGCGGTGCCGAGAAATACGCTGGTTTGCTCACCGATAAACGCAGCGAGGTCCGGCGTGATTGTCGTGCCCCAGCCATCACCGCTTTCCATTCGCGCGTAAGCGTGGCGTGAGCCTTTGCGCGTCTGGATTTCCTTGATCGTCGACGTGAAAGCGACATCACTGGCATAACGGAGGGTTTGTGTCATGGCGGCTCCGGGGGGCGGTGGTCAAACGCCACGAGCGCATCGCTGCGCGAGTGGCATTATGTTTTGTTTCAGCTCAGGCAGGAGTGGCGGAGGCCTGGCGTTCCAGTTCCTTTGGGCTGGCAAGATAAGCCGCACCCATGGCCTGGCTCATCGGATCGGGGAAGATTTCCTCGGAGCCGGCTTCAATCCCGGCAATGATGGCGCGTGCTGCATCAGCAGGCGAAGTCTTGTCGAAGGGAACGTCCTTGGCCATCCGCGTGTCGATCGGACCGGGATAAACGCCGAACACCCGCGTGCCCTGAACCTTGAGCATCGCGCGTGTCGCCTGTGTCAGCGAGTGCGCTGCGGCCTTCGACGCGCTGTATGAAGCGAACAGCGCAAAATTCACCAGCGAGGCGATGGATGCGATATTGACCACCGCACCGCCGCCATTTTTGGCCAGCACCGGCGCAAAGGCCTGGGTCAATGCAAAGGTGCCGAAGAAATTGACTTCCATTTCGCGGCGTCCGGAGGTGATCCATTCCGGATCAGTGAAGGCGCCGCCGGTGTGGCCGGCAAAACCCGCGTTATTGACCAGCAGTTGCACATCGGGTGCGGCCTTGGCGGCGGCTGCAATCTGCGCCGGATCGGTGACGTCGAGCCGCAGCGCGACGATGCGCGAACCGTGCCGCGCGGTCAGCGGCGCCAGATCCTTGGTGTTGCGTGCCGCGGCGTAGACTTTTTTGGCGCCTGCGGCGACCAGTGCATCGACAATGGCTTCACCGATGCCGCGATTGGCGCCGGTCACCAGCGCGATCCTGCCTTTGATTGAGTAACTCATGTTCCTGAACTCCCTTGACTGTGATAGCAGATAGACAGAACTGTCTATCAGTGGCTTGACTGTAGACAGGTCTGTCTGTATTGTCAAGCCTGACAGGAAAAAACACCGCCATGCCCCCGAAAAGCCGCCAAAAAACCAAAAATATTCAACGTATTGAACCCGCCCCGCCGGCCAGCGTGCGCGAACGCCTGCTCGATACTGCCGACCGTCTGTTTTACCGTGAGGGTGTACGCGCCGTGGGCATAGACCGCGTCCTCGCCGAGGCGGGTGCGGCCAAGGCCTCGCTGTATTCGCATTTCGGCTGCAAGGACGATCTGGTGGCGGCCCATGTCGAACGCCGCATCACGGATGCGCGGGCAAGGATCGAGGCTTATGTCGCCGATATTCCGCCTGCCGAACGCGCGCTGCGGTTTTTTGACCTGGTCGTGGAGTGGGCAAAATCGCCTGATTTTCGCGGCTGTCCGCTGCATCATGTCGTCGTGGAGTTGAGCGATCCCAAACACCCGGCACGTGCCGTCGCAGCAAAGCAGCGCCAGTGGATGCACGCCAGGTTCCTCGAGTGGGCGCGCGCAGCCGGCGCGCCCAATCCGGCGGCCGCTGCCGGCGCACTGGTGGTGCTGTTTGACGGTGCGGTTACGGCATCGGAACATGACGGGCCGCAACGCGCGCGCGATGCGCGCTGGATGGCGGGGCAGTTGCTGTCGCACTGAGCCTGGCTGGTCAGCGCCGCGACGGACTGTCGATAAAGAAAAACTCGCGCATCATGAATTCTTCGAGTCCGGCGTTATCCCGCGCGCGGGCCGACAGTGTAATGCTGCGCCCCAGACGGTGTGAATGCCAGACAAAATCTTCCCGCTCGTAGTCACGGATGATGGAAATCATCCTGCGCACCACGGCGAGGCGGATGTCGCTGTTGTTGCCGCGGCGCACTTCGATCAGTTGCTTGGTATTGCGACCCACGTCCTTGTTCCAGCCATGGAACACGAACTCCGCGTAATCGAGGCTCATGCTCTGGATCTGAAACACGCCGCCGCCCCGCGACGGGTCGTAGCCGAAGGCCTGTTCGCGTGATGAGCCGAGATTGCCGGCGATGATGCGCTGGCGGCGGGCTTCTTCACTTTCAGGAGCAGCGGGCGCGGCCGGCGCGGGGATATCCCGCGCGCGGCGCTGGGCTTCGATGTAGGAGGCCATGTCGCCGGCCAGCGAAGGGGCGGGTTTCGGCGCGGGAACGGAGGGCGCATCCGGTGCGGTTTTTTCGCGCGTGATGACCGGGGGTGCGGGCGGGACCTGCCTTGGCGCCGCTTTCGGCGGCGCTGCCTTTGCTTGCGGCTGTTGCGGCACCGGCTCGGGCGCCGGCGGCAACAGCGCCGGGGGCGGCCCCGGCGGGATCAGCCGGAGCGACAAGGCGGGTTTTTTATCGGGTTCTTCGCCGAGCCCCGGCAATTGCACCGGAATCGGCGGCAGTTCCCACAAGGCCGCGACGTGCATCAGTATCGACAGCGCGATGGCCACCCAGATTCTGGGCACCGTCACACCATCGTGTCTGCTGCGGAACAGGTCGATCCGGTTGTTCATCAATCCGTCAATACCATGGGGGAATCTGGTTTCCGGGGAGTTGGACACCGGAATCAAGCTGATATTCTCGCAGTTTGCCGAATAGATTGTTTCAATCCACCTTAATCACCGGCTAACCCCGGTTTAACCGCAGCGCGGAGGCTCATCCTTGAAAACCATAGACATCCATGCCCACATCGTCCCGGATTCCATGTGGCGCGCCATCGAAGAAAAAAAAGACTGGCACGGTTTCAAGCACGAGCCGGGCGAGGGCTTCGGCACCATGGTCGCCTGCGGTCAGCGCACCGAATTCTCGTCACCCAAGATCCGCTACACACTGGAACAACGCCTGAAGGACATGGACGCACAAAAAGTCGATGTGCAGGTGCTATCCATCCACACACCATTCGTCGGCTATCACCTCGAGCCGGCACAAGGCCTTGCACTGGCGCGTGATTTCAACGACGAACTTGGTGCGAAAGTGCGTGAAGGCAAGGGCCGTCTCGCCGGATTTGCCACACTGCCGGTGCAGGACGTAGGACTAGCGATTGTCGAACTCGAACGTGCTGTCACCCAACTCGGCCTCAAGGGCGCATCACTCGACACCAGCGTCAACGGAGCGCAGTGGGACGATCCCAGATTCCTGCCGTTTTTCAAAGCAGCCGAACAACTCGGCGCAGTGTTGTTCTATCACCCGCAGCCGCGTAACAATTTCCTGTCGGATCGGATCAAACGACACGGGCTCAACAACAGTCTCGGCGTGATCCTCGACGATGCGATCGTTACTGCAGTGCTGCTTGCGGGTGGCGTACTGGAGAAATGTCCCGATGTCAAAATCTGCATCGCCCACGGCGGCGGACCGGCTTGTTATGCGATGGGACGGCTGGACCGCAACTGGCAGGACCGGCCGTCGACACGCAGTACCTCGCAACCGCCGAGTGCATACCAGAAAAAACTCTACTACGACACTGTGGTTGGTGACGAAGCGGCGCTGCGTTTCCTCATCGACCGTGTCGGTGCGGATCGCGTGGTGATGGGCAGTGACTGGCCGTTCGTGCCCTGGCATCCCTCGCCGGTGGCCTGGTTGCAGGGCCACGCATCGGTGACGAAGGAGGAAAAAGAAAAAATCCTCTGGAAAAATCTCTCGGAGCTGCTCGACATCCGCTGAACCCGTCCGGCCCCGGCGGATGCGCAGAATTAAAGGAGATGAATAAAGCGAAAAACGGAGCCGGGGACGATGCTGGGATATCGACCCCGGCCCCTTTAAATTGATATTTTTATCGGCTTCCGCAGTCAGCGTGACGCCAACCACTGTAGCAATGTTCCTGTCGCCAGTATCGCCGCGAGACACAGCACCCAGCCCGCGCCGACCACGGCGATGCGCAGGCGGTGCGCGCCCCGGCGTGCGAGCAGGCGCGACACCCCGTATATGAAAGTTATCGCCATCGCCGGCGCTAGCCATACGCCGAACATCATCTGCGCGAGCAGCGCGCGCCGGACTTCGAGGTCGATCGCCGCGTCCTGCGTCACGCTCAGCAGGCCTGCCAGCGCCACCAGCGGCAGACCCGAGAGGATGCCGCTCGCGCCGTCCTTCCAGCTGAAACTCGGCGGCAGAACAATCAGCAGCCAAAGCGCGACCGCGAAAAGCAGGGTTTTCATCCAAGTCAGCGCCGGCTTGGCAGTTTCGCTGGTTTCGGCTCCAGCTTCAGTCCCGGTCGCAGCGGCGAAGAGCCACCACACGCATGTCAGCGCGGCCCCGCCCAGCGCGACCGCCAGCACATAGGCCGGCTGCAATGGCGGCGGCACGCCGTCGCGGATCCGCTGCCGAATCACCAGCGCGAACCACAGCGCTGCCACGCCTGCCGCCAGTACCCAGGCCAGCGCCGTTGCGTACGCGGGCGCGGCGAGCAGCACGAACAGCGCCAGGTAGCCGACGCACAACACGCTGTTGATCAGCGGCATCCAGAGCATAGTCGCGGTGATTTGGCCGACGGTGTCGTGGCGCGACAGGATGAACGCCAGCCCGTTCAGCGCTGGAAAGGTCAGCATTAACCCGGCCGCTGCGGGGAAACGTCCTGCCAGCGCCACGATCAGCGCGAACACCGCCGTGCCGGCGGCGACGCGCAGCGCGATGCTTGTTGCGGAAGGGATGATGGAAGCCTGGCGCGGCGTGCAGACCTGCGGTCCGCTCATACACCGAAGGTATAACGGCTGCCGACGTTGGAATAGACCACCTTGTCCGGCATTTTCTGGCGCAGCAGGTCGATGAAACGTTCGCCGGTGCAGTGCATGGGCACGATCACGTCGGGATTGAGTGCTTCGAGTTCGCGCAGGCTGTGCTGCAGGTAATCGGTGTGCGCGGGCCCTAGGTGGAAACCGCCCATCACCGCGTGCACCTTGTCGACGTTGGCGGCCTTCATCGCGCTCCGCACCGTGTTGATGATGCCGGTATGGCCGCAGGAAGAGATCACCACAAGACCCTTGCCTTTGACGATGTAGCAGGTGGCGTGTTCGTCGGGGTGGGTGTCCTTGACCAGTTTGCCGGCGCGTTCGGCCTCGGTGAAATGATCATCCATCACCAGCGAACCGCCGGTGACTTCCTCGAAGGAATCACGCTCGATGTAACCCGAGGTGAAGGGGCCTTCCAGCGCCTGCGGCGTTGGGCAGCACATCGGCATCACCTTCTGCGCCTCGAGTGCCGCGCGGTCCAGCGTGCACCAGGGCAGGGTTTCACCGCCCTCCTTGACCCACTTGGTGCGGAACACCGTTTCGCCGCCGACGTAGAGCGCGATGTCGTCGCGCATCTGCGCGCGGTGCTGTTTTACAAAACCCTGCAGCCCGCCGAAATGATCGAGGTGGCCGTGGCTCAGGATCAGGCCGTTGATTTTCGAAGGCTCGATGCCGAGCAGTTCAAAATTGCGGTTGATGATCTCCGGCGTGTAACCGAAGTCGAGCACGTACTGCGCCTTTGCGCCGTCCTTCTCCGACATCAGGTGCAGCGACAGTCCCCATTCGCAGGCAAAGGTGCTCTCGGGCCGGCCGACAATGCGCCCGACATGTTCGATCTTCACATGCGGATGCGCCATGCGCGGCAAAAAACGTTCATAGCGCGAGTCGACCAGCACGCGCACGGTCAGTGCATCCACCACCGGTGGTTTGAAGGGATTCATTGCATTCATGACGGCGGACCTCCCTGTAGCAAGTGCCTGTTGATCAAGTGCCTGCTGCGCGCAGATTTACACAGAGATATGTTCTTGAAGTTGTCATCGTGGCTCTCCTCCCGCGGATCGCCAGCGAAAAATCAGCAGGCCGGGTTGTTGTTCTCGCGGCCCCCTGAGCATTACATGGTCCCACATAAAAATAGTAACAAAAACAAATACTTATAATATTTACATCGTCATTATTGGGTTTTGATGCCGGCTTTCTGCACGACATCGGTGTATTTCGCGATCTCGCTTTTCAGCAGCGCGGTCAGTTCCTCGGGGCTGCTGACGATGGGATCCAGCGCCTGTTGCTTGTAGAACTCGGCGACTTCTTTGGTGCCCAGCGCTTTTTTGATTTGTGCATGCAGCGTCGTCCCGACGATTTTGGGTGTGCCTGCCGGTAAAAATACCGCATACCACTGGTCGGTCACGAATCCGGGATAGAAGGAGTTCATGGTCGGCAGGCTCGGGTTCCAGGCCGTGGGTTTTTCGGTGGTGACGGCCAGCGCGCGCAGGCGGTTTGCGTTGAGATGTA
Source organism: Burkholderiales bacterium (assembly GCA_019744975.1). Taxonomy (GTDB): domain Bacteria; phylum Pseudomonadota; class Gammaproteobacteria; order Burkholderiales; family SG8-41. Next base: position 181,984 of record JAIETP010000010.1, on the reverse strand, counting down.
TCAGCAGCGAAGTCGGCGTGTTGAACATCATGTCGGTTTCGCCGGTGGCGAGCCCCAATGCCGACGGACCACCGCCCTTGTACTGGATGATGACGCTTTTTGCCTTGGTGAACTGCTTGAACATCTCGCCCGACAGATGGCTGGTGGTGCCCGCGCCATTGGCGCCGATGTTCAATCCTTCCGGCGCCCGGGTCGACAGGGCCACGAGTTCCCGGACCGATTTTGCCGGGACGCTGGTATGCACGGCGAGCACCAGCGCGGTGTTGCTGACCCAGGTGACCGGATCGAGATCCTTCAGCAGATCAAAACGCATGCTGTTTTTCTGCAGCACCGCGTTCAGCGAAATCGACGCCGTGGTCATCAACACCGTGTAGCCGTCAGCCGGGGCCTTGGTGACGGCCTCGGCGCCGATCAGGCCGCCGGCACCGGTGCGGTTTTCAACGATGATGGTCTGGCCCAGACCCTGGCGCAGCTTGTCGGCGATCAGGCGTCCCTGCAGATCGGTGCCGCCGCCCGTGGCAAAGGGCACGATCAGGCGGATGGGTTTTTCGGGGTATGCCGCCGTTGCGGTGCCGATGGTGCCGAATACCAGTGCAGCCAATGCCAAACAACATTTGCCGGGATTTCTTTTGTTCATGAGTTCTCCTCGATTGATATGGCGCACGGTCCTGCAAAAAATGGTGAGGTCTGCGCCCCGTAAGGTTTGCCGTGCTGGAGGAATAGTAGACCTTTTTCAGGCGGGGTGTCTCGGTGCCCGGATGCAGCACCGGGGTCGCACCCGGGCGCGCATCTCGCGTTATGATGTCCCCGCAGTATCCATAAAAGACCATTAATCGGAGGAGATCATGTCGAGGACCTTATTGCGTGCGGCGCTCGTGTGCGCCGCCGTCCTGCCCGCTTTGGCCGCAGGCCCCGCTGCAGCACAGCAGTTCCCCAACAAAATCCTGCGCGTTATCAATCCCAACGCACCCGGCGGCAACAGCGACGTGTTGTTCCGCTTGCTTGCGCCGAAAATGGGCGAGGTGCTCGGCCATCAGCTCGTCATCGACTACCGGCCCGGTGCCGGCGGCAACATCGGCGCGGAGATGGTGGCGCGCGCAGCACCCGACGGCTACACCACGCTGATCGCGGCGGCGAGTTTCCTGATCAACCCCTCCCTGCTGAAGAGCATTCCCTTCGATGCGGAGAAGGACTTCACGCCGCTTGGCATCATCGTCGACATCCCGGCCGGGCTCGCCGTGCACCCTTCGCTGCCGGTGAAAAACGTGCAACAACTCGTCGCGCTCGCCAAAAAGCGGCCGGGCGATCTCAACTATTCGAGCTCCGGCCAGGGTGCGCTCGGCCACCTTTCGGGTGCGCTGCTGGATGCCACGGCCGGCATCAAGACCATGCACATCCCCTACAAGGGCGCGGGCCCGTCGATCGTCGACCTCGTCGCCGGCCATGTCCAGTTTTCCTTCGTCAGCATCCCGGCGATCACCGGCCACCTGCAAAGCGGGCGGCTGCGCATGATCGCGCAGTGCGGCGACAAACGTTTCGTCTCCTTCCCCGACGTCCCTACCATGGTCGAATCGGGCGTGAAGGACTTTGTCATTACCAGCCCCTTCAGCTACCTCGGCCCCGCGGGCATGCCGCAGCCGATTGTCAATCGTCTCAGTGAAGCGCTGCGCGCGGCGCTGAACGATCCGAAAAACAGCAAGATGCTGATCGAGCGCGGCGCCCAGCCCGTCGGCAACACGCCGGCGGAACACGCGGCGCAGATCAAGTCCGAGATCGCGAAGTGGAAGAAGGTGGCGGCGGCGGCGGGATTGAAGCCGCAGTAAACCGCAGCAGAACCCGCGCGGCGCGGTTCATGAAAACGCGAAGGCCCGGCACATCAACGCCGGGTCTTCGCGTTTTCCTCGCGCTGAAATTTCCCATGCCTTGATTCTCGTGCCTCGGGCTTGGGCCGCCTTGTTCTGTCCAGCATACGGTCAGCTTCTTGACGCGTCCGGCCGCGCTTCTAGAATGTCCTGAGTCCTGTTTCGCCTGCTCCTTGCTTCGCATGTCCCTTGCTTCGTGTGCCTGCTATCCGGCGCGTCACCACCCACCCCAGGAAATCCGCATTGAAGACCATCACCCGCTTCCCGCACCAGTACACCGAGACTGAAGACTGCTGGATCCCCATGCCGGACGGGGTGAGGCTCGCTGCCAAGCTGTGGCTGCCGGACATCGCGCAGACCAGGCCTGTTCCGACGATCATTGAAATCATTCCCTACCGCAAACGCGACATCTACGCGCCACGCGACGCCATGCATCATCGCTATTTCGCCGGCCACGGCTACGCATCCATGCGCGTGGACATGCGCGGATCCGGCGATTCAGACGGCATCCAGGGCGTGTTTTCGATTGGCGGCGAAGCAGACGATACGGTGGACGCGCTGAAGTGGATCGCGCAACAGCCGTGGAGCGACGGCCAGGTCGGCATGTTCGGCATTTCCTGGGGCGGCTTCCAGGGCATACAGACGGCGAACCGCGCGCCCAAGCAACTGAAAGCCGTGATCGCACAGTCCTTCGCACCAGACCGCTATCGCTACAGCCAGGTTTATCGCGGGGGCTGCGTACTGCTGCGATCCATTCGCTGGTCGAGCCAGCTCTTTGGCTACAAATCGCGACCGCCTGATCCGCTGCTCGTCGGTGACCAGTGGCGCGATATGTGGATGGCACGCCTCGAACACGACACGCCTCAGATTGTCGCCGCGCTGAAACACCAGGCCTTCGACCGCTACTGGAGCGAACGCGGCGTTGATTTCCGCAACATCAAGGCCCCGTTCTATGCGCTGAGCGGCTGGGCCGACGGTGCTTATGTTGGTGCGGTGGGCGAGACGCTCGACAAGCTGTCGGCACCGGTGAAAGGCATTATCGGACCCTGGGGGCACCGCTACGGACACCTCGGCATGCCGGGGCCGGCCATCGGCCTGCTGCAGGAAGCGCTGCGCTGGTACGACCACTGGATGCGGAGCAAAGACACCGGCATCATGCGCGAGCCGAAGCTGATCGCCTGGATGCAGCGCTCTGTCCCGGCGAAGGCGTTTTACGCCGAGTCGCCGGGCCGCTGGGTGGCCGAAGATCAATGGCCTTCGCCGAACATCAAGCCGCGCCGTTTTTTCCTCGACGCCGATGGCGCGCTTTCGGACAAGGGTGGGCGTGCCGCGAAACTCAGCTGGAAGTCGCCCCAGACCCTGGGCCTGGCCTGCGGCGAACTGATGCCCTGGTTCCAGCACGGTCCCAGCCCCGAACTTCCCGGCGACCAGCGCATGGACGATGGCCAGTCGCTGTGTTTCGACAGCCCGCCGCTCAAACAGGACCTGGAAATTCTCGGCACAACGCAGGCCGAGTTCACACTCGCCGTGGATCGGCCGACAGCCTTCATATGTGTGCGCATCTGCGATGTCGCGCCCGACGGCGCATCCACGCGCGTGACCTACGGCGTATTCAACCTCACGCACCGCGATGGCGCCGCCAAACCCAAAAAGCTCAAGCCAGGCGTCGAGTACAAGCTGAGCTTCCCGCTGATCGACAGCGCGTACTCGTTCGCCAAAGGACACCGCATCCGTGTTGCCGTTTCAACGACTTACTGGCCGCTGATCTGGCCGTCGCCGGAGCCCGTCACGCTGACCCTCGTCGCCGGCAAAAGCGCGTTGTGGCTGCCGGTGCGTCCGCGCACCAGGCGCGACGACACGCCGCCAAAATTCAAGCCGCCGGAATCCGCCCCCGCCTTTCCCCGGACGTCGCTCACGCCGGGCGGGCGCACCCGGACCATCCACACCGATCTCGGCAAGGGCGAAACCGTCGTCGACGTGACGGACGGCAGCGGACGCAACCGCTACGACGAAATCGATCTCATCGCGGAGGCGCGCTCGACCGAGCGCTACAGCGTCGTTGACAATGACCCGCTGTCCGCGACCGCCGAAGTGACCTGGGCCTGGGAATTCGAGCGCGGCGACTGGCACATCCGCACCGAAACCCGGACACAGGTGTCGTGCACGAAAAAGGACTTCGTCATCCGTGCACGGCTGGAGGCATACGAGGGCAAGAAACGCGTGTTCGAACGCGACTTCGAGGAGCGCGTGCCGCGCAACGGCAACTGAAAGAAAGCAAAGGAGAACATGATGAAATGCCTGAAACAGGTTGCCGTGCTGCTCGCCACGGCCTGCGCGTTCACGGGCGCCCACGCGCAGAAATATCCGGAACGGCCGGTCACGCTGGTGATTCCCTTTCCGCCGGGGGCTTCGACGGATGCCTTCGGCCGCCTCGTTGCGCAGCGGATGGCGCTCGACCTCAAGCAGCAGGTTGTGGTGGTCAATCGCGACGGCGCGGCCGGCGTCATCGGCACCAACTACGTCGCCCGCGCGGCGCCCGACGGTTACACGCTGCTGTGGGGCACCTCGTCCGGACTCGCGATCATGCCGGCGCTGAAGACAAAGCTGCCCTATGATCCGCAACGCGATTTCGCGCCCATCAGCCTCGGCGCAAAAGTCTCATGGGTGCTGGTCGTCCATCCGTCGGTTCCGGCAGACAATGTCAAAGCGCTCGTCGCCATCGCAAAAAAACATCCCGGCAAGCTCAATTTCGCATCGGCGGGAACAGGCGGCGCGCCACACCTCGCCGGAGAACTGTTCAAGGTCACGACCGGCATCGACGTCGTGCACATCCCCTATCGCGGCACCGCGCTGTTTGCCGTCGACCTTGTCGCGGGGCAGGTCGATTACGGCTTCGCAAGCCCGCTGACAACGCAACCGTTCACGCGAACGGGGCGCCTGAAAGCGCTGGCTGTGACAGCCGCAAAGCGGATCGATGTTTACCCCGATATTCCGACGATGGGCGAGGCTGGTTATCCGAAGTTCGAACTCACGCAGTGGTACGCGATGGTCGCGCCCGCAGGCACGCCGGCCGGCATCATCGCGACGCTCAACGCGGCGGTCCGCAACGCCCTGACGGATCCCAAGCTGATCAAGCGCCTCGCTGAGGATAGCGGCATGCCCGCGCCCACGACGCCCGAAGGCCTCGCCGAGTTCATCCGCAACGATACGGCGGCGTATGCGAAGGTCGTGGAGAAAGCGGGTATCAAGACGGAGTGACTGAAAAAGTTGCGTCGCCCCTCGTTACGCCGGCCCCGTTTCACTGCTACATTTTTCCCGGCTTGAATTGTCCTGTTTGCCCGCGTATGCTTTTCGCGGGGGCCAACAGGACCCCGGGATTTCTCCCTCCAAGACGGTGCCCCGTCCAACCCTGTAAACGTCGAGTGACGGATGCGGGCACCCAGACAAACACCCGTAATCCGCCCCGGCGCAATTCAACTTTGTGCTTGGAGGATTTACCGTGCGTTACCAACTGAAACAAATACACTGCCGTCCCTGGACGCTGAGCGGGCTTTCGCTGAAGCTCATCGAGAGCCACTACGAAAACAACTACGGCGGGGCGCTGCGGCGCCTGAACGCGATTACCGAGCAACTGGAGTCGCTCGATTTCGCCAAAACGCCGAGCCATGTCATCAGCGGGCTGAAGCGCGACGAACTGACTGCGCTGAATTCCACGTTGCTGCACGAGCTTTATTTCGCCAGCATGGGCGGCGAGGGCAAGGTCACGCCGTCGATGGCGGAAGTGCTCACGCGTGATTTCGGCTCGGTGCAGCAGTGGCGTACCCAGTTTTCCGCCATGGGTTATGCGCTCGGCGGCGGCTCCGGCTGGGTGGTGCTGACCTGGATGCCCCGCGACGGGCGCCTGATCAACCAGTACGCCTCCGAACACAGCCAGTCGGTGGCCGGTGGCGTGCCGATCCTCGCGCTCGACATGTTTGAGCATGCCTACCACATTGATTTTGGCGCCAACGCCAAGGCCTATGTCGACACCTTTCTGCGCAACGTGGATTGGCAGGCCGTCGAGGATCGTTACGGAGACGCAGCCAAGGTGTCGCCGCCGCGGCCGGTGGTGCAGCCGGAGTTCGGTGATCTGCCCGGCATGGGTGTTGAAGAAGTGCGGGACATGCTCGCGGCCGGCAAGCCGCTGCAGGTCATCGATACCCGGCCGAAACACTTCGTCTCGCGCCAGCAGGACATCGCTGACGGCGTTACGTGGCGCGACCCGGAACGGGTCGGTGAGTGGATGAACGAACTGCGGAAGGATGTGCCGGTCGTGGTGTACTGCGCCTACGGTTTCCACGTTGGCTGCCGGACGGCGATCACCTTGCGCGAGGCCGGCTTTGATGCGAGTTACATGAAGGTGGGCCACTCCGGCTGGAAGGCGGTGGGGGCGCCGATCCACATGACGACGTGAGTCGGGACCACTGAGTCGGGAATTAAAGGGGCTTGGCCCCTTTAATTGCCTCAGAACCCGGATTACGCGATACCGGCAAACACCGCAAGCGAGCGGTTGACCTTGAGCATCGTTGCATCGTCGAGGCGGCCGATCGCGCCGCCCACCCGCTCGCGCGGCACTGACAGGATCTTGTCGATCTGGATCTGCGAGATGTTTTGCAGGCCGTTATCCGGCCCCGGGTCCACCGTGATGCGGAAGATGGGGGCGTTGCGCAATTCGCTGGTCACCAGACACAAGGCCACGCTGGGCAGCTCGTCGAACAGATCCGACTGGATGACCAGTGCCGGGCGTGGTTTGCCGTAATCACCGGGCGCCGCAACGGTAACGAAGTCACCGCGCCGCATCGTCTTTCCACGCCGCGACCTTGCCGATGAACTCGAGGGCTTCGGTTTCCGCCGGGTCGCCACGCAGCAGCGCCGACTGACGGCGGCACTCCGCGGCGAAAACCGGCGAACGCGTATCGGGCACCCAGAGTTGCACCAGCCGCAACCCTGAAGCGCGTTGCCGTACGCGGTAATTTTTCATGCGTTCGTTGACTTCCATGGCGCCTCCGTAACATGTTACGCAATCATGTTATGGCAACGGAGCGGGAGAAGCAAGCAGATATCTAGCGGCAACCCCACTAAAAATATTCATATCTATTTGTTTTTATTGATATTTTTATTAATAGTGAGTGTATACTTCGGTGGCGTAATCGCCGCGACAAGGCCCTGATTAATCACCCAGACCGCGTTGATGGTTATTAATCGCACTATTAACAATATTGTTTAAAGTGCGTTAAGCAGTATCATGCACAGGCAAACTACGGATACAAAGGAATCGCCATGAACTCCATTTCAGCCAACGACCTGAAAACCAAGGGTGTCAGCGCGATCGAGCGCGCGCTTGAAGACCAGCCCGAAGTGTCACTGACGGTGCGCGGCCAGGCCAAATACGTGGTGATGAGCCGTGAACAGTATGCGCACCTGCGTGAGTGCGAACTCGAAGCCGCGCTGGCAGAATCCAAGGCGGATCTGGACGCCGGCCGTTTTGTGAAGGAATCGGTCGAACAACATATCAAGCGCCTTGCCAAGCTGGCAGCCTGACTTGTGTGGCAACTCGTATTTACCGAACAGTACAACCGCCGCGCCGCGCGCTTCCTCAAGCGCCATCCTGACGCCGCCGGGCAATACGCCAAGACGCTCAAACTGCTGGAAGCCAATCCGCATCACCCATCATTGCGGCTGCACGCATTGAAGGGCAGATTGTCGGGGCTGCATGGCGTATCGATCAATCTGAGTTACCGCATCACCCTGGAAATGGTGATCACCAAGTCGGAGATCGTGCCGATCAATGTCGGCGACCACGACGAAGTGTATTGATGCTGTTGCAAGGGGGGCTGTAACCCCGATGGATTCAGCCCGGCACGCCGAACTCCCGGCGGCAGACCTCGGCCAGCGTTGCAACACCCTGGCTGATTTCTTCGTGGCTCAGATTGGCGAAACACAGTCGCATGCGGTTCTTCGCGTGTGTCTTGTTCACCGACCATTCCGGTCCGGGATTGATGGCCACACCCGCGACCTGCGCTGATTTGTAGAGCTGCAGCGCATCGACGCTGTCCGGCAGCTTCACCCACAAAAAGATGCCGCCCTGCGGATCGTCGAATTCCGCCGCCGCGCCGAAATGTTCGCGCAGTGATTCCATCAGCGTCGTGAGCTTCGCGCGCAGACTTTTGCGCAGCACCGGCAGGTGTTTCGCAAAATGCGCGGTGCAGTATTCCGCCAGCACCATCTGTTCCAGTGCGCCGGAGCCGGCATCGGTCTTGATCGCCAGCATGCGCGACATGATCGACCAGGGTGCCACGATGTAACCCACGCGCAGCGCCGGTGCGATGGTTTTTGAGAACGAGCCGATATAAATGACATTGCCCAGATCGCTCATCGCGTAGAGTGCGGGCGGGCGTACGCCCGACCAGCTCAAGTCGGCATAACAGTCGTCTTCGAACACCGGCACGCCGTATTCCGCGGCGAGTTTTAAGAGTACCGCGCGCCGCTCAAGCGGCAGGATGGTGGCGGTCGGGTTCTGCACGGTCGGGATGGTGTAGATGTACTTGGGGCGTATGCCTTTGGCTTTCAGGCCGGCAAGCGCGTTCGACAGTGCATCAATGCGCAGGCCGTCGCGGTCGAGCGGGATACCCACCGGCGTCACGCCCAGCTTGAGCAGGCGGTTGATAGATCCCTGGTAACAATCCTCCTCGATGAGTACGGTATCGCCGCGCGCGAGCAGTGTGTGATTGACCAGGTCCAGCGCCTGCAGCGAGCCCGAGGTGATCAGGATGTCGTCGGCGGAGCAGACTATGCCGGCATCACGCTTCAGTTTGCCGGCGAGAAAGTCGCGCAGCGCGCGGTAACCCTGCGGCCCGCTGTTGAGACCATAGGTCGATAGCGTACGCCCCTCGCGCCGCAGCACCGCATCGGCCGCCGCGATCAGGCCGTCGAGCGGCAGCGCATCCGGATCATTGTTGCCGCCGGTGAAATCGTATTTGGGGCGGCCGGTCCAGCGGGGCGCTGCGGGGGGCAGGTTCGACGGGAGCAGCGGGGTGAAGTCAAACGGTGATGTGGTCATGGATATCCCAGAGCCGGATCATTCAGACGGGAATACGGTAACGATGATGCCGTCATCGCGCAGCGAAATCCTTCAGCACGGCCATGTCGGGCGCAAACCCGATGCCCGGCGCATCGCTCAGCGTGACGAAACCATCCGTCACCTTGATGGCCGCAGGCATCAGCTGTTCACGCAGGGGATTCGGATTGGCATCCCACTCGCCCCAGCCTTGGCCGCCGGCCGCACCCAGAAGATTCAGCGAGGCCATCAGCCCGACCGCGCTGCCCAGCCAGTGCGGACAGAATTGCAGGCCCGCCGCGATGGCGCGCCGTCCCAGCGGCAGGCATTCGGAGACGCCGCCCCACTTGCCCATGTCGGGCTGCAGAAACCGCAATGCGCCGCTGTTGACGAAGGCATCGAACACCGCGCGTTCGCGGACATTCTCCCCGGCGGCCAAGGGCAGGGCGCTGCTGCCGGCCAGCGCCTGCCACGCGGTGATCGGTTCGTCGCCGGCGAGCGGCTCCTCCATCCACAGGGGTTCGAATTCCGCGAACGCCGCGATGGCCTCCTTCGCCTGTTCGAGCGTCCAGCGCTGGTTGGCGTCGTACATCAGCCTGCCGGATGCGCCGAGCAGGGTCCTCAACTCCGCGGAATTCTTCAGGTCAGTGGCCGGGTCCGCGCCGACCTTGAGCTTGACGGCGCGGAATCCGTTTTGCAGTGCCTGGGCGGCCAGCGAACCGGGATCGTCGGGACTGAGTCCACTGGCATAGACCTCGACCCGGGAGACACCGCCGCAGTACTGCCAGAGGGGTTTGCCCGCACGCTTCGCCAGCAGATCCCACAGGGCGTTGTCGATGCCGGCGGTGATCTGCGCAAAGGGACCGTATTCGCCGCTGGTGATCGACGGGATGCGCAGTGCCTGCTCCAGCGTGCGCAACACCGACTCCGGGCCTGCAAACTCGCGCCCGGCAATGACCGGCGCCGCAACCAGATTGATGAGGTCCGCGCGATGTTGCGCGCCGCGGGGAGGATAGTTGCACCATACCTCGCCCCAGCCCTCGGCGCCCTCATGATCGGTGATCCGCAGCAGCAGGGCGCTGCGCGAGGTCAGCGTGCGCCAGGAATTCCTGACCGGTTTGGCGATCGGCGCCTCGAGCACAAAGGTGCTGATCCCGCCGATGCGGATCGGCGCGGCAAGGCCGGTGGCCGTGTGAGCAACAGTGCTCATGATTTTCTGAATACGGTTTTCGAGCATGGTTTGATCTTACTTTACACGGCCGCTTTTGACCCGCAGGCCCGGGGCCCCGGGCTGTGTGACAATGGCCTGCGCAGGGTACTGCAAGGTGGCGCACACGGACTTCGAACCACCCACGCGGGCCCGCCGGCAGCCCGGCCTTGTTTTTTTGTTACAGGAGAAACCATGGATTCCATCGGGTCACGCATTACCGTCAAGCGTCTGCATCCCCTGTTCGTGGCGGAGGTGACCGGCATCGATCTGACGGTGCCGCTGTCGCGCGGGGATTTCCGGGTGATCTGGGAAGCGTTCAACGAGTACCAGATCCTGGTGTTCCGCGACCAGCATTTTGACGACGACTCACAGATCGCGTTCAGCCGGCATTTCGGCGAACTCGAAACCATGATCGCGCACCCCGGCAACGACTGGAATCCCGGCCACATCTCGGTCATGACCAACCTCGGCAAGGACGGGAATTTCCTGCCGCCGGACCATCCGGCGATGGCGCACCGGGCGCGCAATGAGGACTGGCACAGCGACAGCTCCTTCAAGCCGGTGGCGGCGCTGGCCTCGCTGCTCGCAGCGCGCATCGTGCCGCCGGTCGGCGGCAACACCGGGTTCGCCAGCGCCAGGGCGGCCTGGGCGGACCTGCCCGCGGAGCGCAAAGCCGCGCTGGAGGGCATGACAGCACTGCACCGCATGACGCTGCGCGACGCGGACAAGGACAAAGGCTACAAGGAAGAAGACAAGCAGCGTCATGTGGTGACACACCCGCTGGTGCGCGCCAATCCGGTCAACGGCCGCAAGGCGCTTTATGTCGGCGCCCACGCGCAGGAGATCGTCGGCATGCCGCCGGAGGAAGGCGCCAGGCTGATCGAAGAGCTGACGGCGTACTGCACGCAACCCCAGTACGTCTACAGCCACCAGTGGCGCGACGGCGATGCCGTGCTCTGGGACAACCGCTGCACGCTGCACCGCGCGACGCCGTTCGACAACCGGAAATACAAACGCAGGCTGCACCGCACGACCATTGCCGGCAAGTCACCCGACAGCGCGCTTGCGACCGTGCCGGGGGCGTAAGGACAGACTTCAAGGTGTCTGAGGCATCCCGGGGTGTGCGGACATTGTCACGGGATAAATGGGAACGGTGTAACTTTGTTTTAAAAAGTTACACTGATTTCCTGATTCATGAACCCGAGGCGCCAAGCATGAAGTGGAAGATACCCGAGAACTCGATATTCGCAACGCTGCTGCGCCAGAGCTGGTGGGTGAGCGCGCTGGCTGCGCTCGCCACGTTTGTGGTGGTGCAGAACTTCATGGCCTGGGGCTATGCACTGTTTGCCACCCTGCCCTTCACCGTCATCGCGCTGATGGTTGCCTGGAAGCAGGTCTTCGGGCCCGATGGCGCGCGGGTGGAGAAAACGCTGGAGAAGATCCGCAACATGTCCTGGGAGGATTTTGCACAGGCGCTGGAGCGGGGATACAGGGCCGGGGGTTACACCGTGCGGCGTGTCGACGGCGTGGCGGATTTCGAGCTGGAGAAACTGGGTTACCTGACGCTGGTGTGCGCGCGGCGCTGGAAGGCCGCGCGCACGGGCACCGAGCCGCTGAGGGAATTGGCGGTGGCCGGCGAAAAGCGTGAAGCCAGGGAATGCCAGTACGCGGTGGCGGGAGAATTGACGGAGCAGGCGCGGGCGTTCGCGAAGCAGAAGGGCGTGAAGCTGGTGGAGGGGGCGGAATTGGCGAGGCTGGTGCGTGGTTAAGTTCGGGGGGCAACCAAGTCTAAGAACTCTGCCGCCTATAATTCTTCATTCCTACTGTGGGGATTGCGGCGCCGTAGTCAGTGGCGTGGTTATGAAGGCGGCGCTTGGAAAAAATGTTCCTCAGGCCCGTGCTTATTCAAGTTCGATGGCCTCCAGGATTGCACGGCACAGGTAAATTTTGCCCCAGTCTTTGTGGATAAAAATTCTTTAATATTCAAATATTTAACATTTCCGGGGCTTTCAAAACCATTTACGCTTTGAAAGAAATGTTGCCCATTCTTTCAAAGGTCGGATGGCACTGCAACTCCTGCTTCAAAGCCCTCTGCGGCGGGCTTGCGGCATTTCGAGCATCTCGCGACTCACAAAAACAGATCGCGCCCGGTCCTCCGGCTCAGCCGCCGAAATCCGCCTTCAGCACGATGCGGTAACGCGCCTTGCCCGCCTTGAGGTGGGCCAGGGCGTCGTTCACCCGGCTCATCGGAAACTGTTCCACCTGCGGCTCGATGCCGTGGCGCGCGCAGAAGTCCAGCATCTTTGCGATGTTGCCCGGCGAACCCGTCGGCGAGCCCGACACGCTCTTCTGCCCCATGATCAGCGCAAAGGCCTGGACCGGGATCGGTTCCAGCACGGCGCCCACGAGATGCAACCGGCCCTTGGGGCCGAGACTGCCGATGATAGCGTCCCAGTCGAGCGCGACGTTGGCGGTGACGATCACCAGATCGAGGCTGCCGGCAATGGCGGCGATGGCTTTCGAGTCGCGGCTGGACACCACGTGATGCGCGCCCAGCGCGCGGGCCTCGTCGTGCTTCGACGCGCTGGAAGTGAAGGCCGTGACCTCGCAGCCCCAGGCCTTGAGGAAACGCAGCGCCATGTGGCCGAGGCCGCCGATGCCCACGATGCCCACCCGGCTGGTGGGTTTGATGCCGTATTCCAGAATCGGATGGAACACGGTGATGCCGCCGCAAAACAGCGGTCCGGCGGTTTCCGGCGACATCCCTGCGGGCAGCGGAATCGTCCACGCCCAGTGCGCGCGCACCCGGTCGGCAAATCCGCCATGGTGGCCGACGATGGTGGGCTGCGCGGTGGCGCACAGATGCTGGTCGCCGCCGATGCAGGGCGCACAGTGCATGCAACTGCTGCTGGTCCAGCCCACCCCCACCTGCTGGCCTTTGACGAGTCCCTTGACGCCTGCGCCCAGTGCAACAATGCGGCCGACCACTTCGTGACCTGGCACCAGAGGGTAGGCGGCCATGCCCCATTCGTTGTCGACCATCGACAGATCGGAATGGCACATGCCGCAATATTCAACGGCGACTTCAACTTCCTCGTTGCCGAGAGGGCCGGGATCGTAATCGTGGCGTTCGAGTTTCTGTTTGGCGGCCTTGGCCGCCCAGGCGCGTATCTTGGTCATGGCTGGGGCTCCGCTGATCAGCGTTGAAGGGCGTGGATATGATTATGCCGGATTGACAGCGACCGTCCGGGTTTCCCGCGCCACTTGTGCGCCTGTATGCCGTTGCAAGAAATTTCAATTAAAAGGGGCGATCTTGATGTTCCCATGTGGTGTCAAAAAAATCGAGTCTGACCCCATTTATTGTTTATTGTCGGGTCAGAGAAACTAATCAGAAAGTTACTCTGCTCCGATTAATTTTTTCGGGCTTGGTCATTGGGCGTACTATCTGCGCTCGAATCCGCGCTCGACCCCACAGGAACAATCCCCCCGCATGTCCAAAGCCGTCAATTCAACCCCGAAGCGCGCTGTCGTTGCTGCCGTTCAGCTGACAGGGATCAGCGACCTGGAGTTCGCAGCCTCCTTGAACGAACTGCGTGAACTGGCCAAAACACTGGGCTTCGAGGTGGTGGCTACATTTACGCAAAGGCGCGCCAGTTTCGACTCAATGGCTTACCTGGGTACCGGCAAGCGCGAGGAGTTGCGCCGTTTTGTGCAGGGCGAGGCTGCGCCGGATGCCGCGTCTGATGATCCGCGGGAAGCGCCTGATGGGGAACAGGGCGCGCACAAGCTGCCGGAAACGAGGTCCGAAAAGCGCGTTGCACGCCATGGCGCCGTCGCGGCGCGCGAGGCAGCCAAGGCATTGGCCGAGTCCGACACCCGCCGGGCTGCATTCGTCCTGGTCGACCACGACATTTCGCCCTCGCAGGCGCGCAACCTGGAAAACGAGATCGGCTGTGACGTGCTGGACCGCACCATGGTCATCCTCGAAATCTTCCACCGCCACGCGCGTTCCAATGCGGCACGGGCGCAGGTGGAAATCGCCCGCCTGCGTTACCTGGCGCCCCGGCTGCGCGAAGCGGCCAAGCTGGCCGGACCGCAGGGGCGGCAGCGCAGCGGTGTCGGTGGCCGCGGTGCCGGTGAAGGCGCGGGGGAGGCGGACCGCGCCAAGATCCGCGACCGCATCGCAGAGTTGAAGCAGGAGATCACGGCCCTCGACCTCGAACGCCAGGTGCAGCGCGCACGGCGCCAGGAAAGCCAGGGCCTCGCGCGCGTGGCGCTGATCGGCTACACCAACGCCGGCAAGTCCACCCTGATGCGCGCGCTGACCGGGAGCGAGGTGCTGGTTGCCAACAAACTGTTCGCGACGCTCGACACCACCGTGCGTGCGCTGGTGCCCGAGGGCGTGCCGCGCGTGCTGGTGAGCGACACGGTGGGTTTCATCAAGAACCTGCCGCATGACCTGGTCGCCTCGTTCAAGTCGACGCTGGAAGAAGCCGCCGAAGCGTCGCTGCTGCTCCACGTGATCGACGCCAGCGACCCCGGGTTCGAACGCCAGATCAATGTGACCGAGAAGGTGATCGAGGAAATCGATGCGGGCAAGGTGCCGCGCCTGCGCGTGTTCAACAAGATCGATCAGGTCGGCGATGCCAGGGAGCAGGCCGCACGCACCAAGGCCTTGCGCGCGCAATACCCCAAGTGCATCGTGATGAGCGCCGTCGACCGTGATGACGTGGCGAAGCTGCACAAGACGATCCTTGCGTTTTTCAGCCGGCGCCTGGTCAAGGCCGAGTTGTTCCTGCCCTGGTCGGCGCAGCAGCTGCGCGGTGAATTGTTTGCGCAATGCCAGGTGCTGGAGGAGCGGGCCGACGCGGAGGGGGCGCACTTCCGCGTGCGCGGCGAGCGCAAGGACATCGATGGCCTGCGCGAGCGCATCGGTCTGGCGATGGGGGGGCGTTAAAGTAGTTGGTGGCGGACGCCGTGCATCTGTCACCAAGCCGGCTGCGCCACCTGTTCGTGCAGGAAACGGGAACCACCTATCGCGGCTATGTGTTGTGGCTGCGCATCAACCGTGCGGTGGTGGCCATGATGGAGGGCCGCAGCTGGACCGAGGCGGCCCACGAAACCGGATTTGCCGATTCGGCGCATTTCAGCCGGACATTCCGGCGGATGTTCGGGATTTCGCCGGCGATGTTGATCAAGGAAAAGCGGTCGCAATTAAATAAGTTGGGCTAGTGCCAATTTGTAAAGAAAAAATCGACCCCAGTACCTTCGGCATGATTTACTCTTCGCTAACTACCAATTCTTAAATGGTCGCATGCGGAATCAATAGTAGATCCAAGCTTTTTAATTTTAGGTAATGCATCTTGAATGTCACATTTGGCATCGATGGAGAATTCACTGACTTTAATTTCCGGCCTTACAACAATCCAGCCACCGCTACGTAAACGCTCTATCGATTTATTCATAGCCGCCGAAATTGTTTTTCCTATTCCTTTTCTTTCCTCTAGCCCCGTCCGACCCCAGCTAAGTTTCAAATTAATTGCTTTGCCGATCTCATCGGCTTGCAACTGAATCGACGTGCCGGATGGTAGTGTAATTGACGCACTAGATTCGTCTAGATTCCACATATAGCCTTCCATAAGATTGCTGTGATTGGCTATCTCCTCGGTTGCAAGTTCGGCGGACACTACTTTTAACGGATTTTGAACGGCATCAAGTAATGCGGTTAGTTCGGACTCGATTTGGCTCATGTCCCACCTTCGGCTCTGCTCATCAAGTGTGCAGTATTCAATTAATCGAGCCATTCTCTTCGGCGTAGATTTCCATGATTCACAGCGGCGCCCTTTGGTTATTTGGGTGCATAGCTGATCAATCCAGCCAACGTGCTTGTGTTGGTCCGGGAGGGGTGGCTTGCTTGTGCATGAAAAATACATGCTCATTCCAAAGCCGAAAGAGTCAACCGAGGAGTTCCTGGTTGACACCCCCGGCATTCTTTGAATTTGTTCTGGCGCAAGGTAGCCAACCGCAGTGGAGTGCATTACTGATCTTTCAACGGCGCCGCGATGCCAAGATAAATCAAAATCCAATACAACTATCCCCCAGTTATCCGGGTCAACATAAAAGTTCTTCAGCATTATATTTTCGGGGCGTAAGTCCCTATGAAGTACGCGCTCGGGTAATGCATGAGCGGCTTTAATTATTCCTGCGAGATCTCGGCCGATTCTCAGAATATCGGACCAGTCAGAAATTTGCCTACTCATTATCGCGTCATAAAGATTGGGGCCATCAATCCATTCCATGACTGCGACGGCAGGTATTTCCGTTGCATCGATATATCGAACTATCCCATCCAACTGATGATTCTCTGTAATTCGCATTGATCTGATTCCACGTCTAAAGCTGCGAAGTAAATCACCATTGTTTCTAATTTCTTCTAGTAATACTTTTATTGCAACGGTAGTGCCATTTTTTGTGGTGGCTTTATAGACTTGCCCGAAGGCGCCACGTGCAATTAAAGACTCAATTTTGTAGCCTAAAAGATAATTTTTATTATTTGCGGTCGATACGTACCATGCTCGGTGAATTGCTTCGTCATAGGTAGCGCAAAAATCCTCGTAATTTTCAAAGCTTTCATCTGTTCCCGGAGAAAGAATTTGATTCGCTTTTTTATTTAGAAGCAATCGGATTGTTTCGGTGTCTTTGAGAATAAGGTCGTCGGGTGGGGGGAGGTCGGTGGGTGATTCATACAAGTAGCTGGCAGATACCACCGGTTTTAAGTCATCTACTTCATCTTTGGGAATGAAAGAGATTAGAGCCTTAAAGAATTCATCGACCTCGGCATGATCGTTGTTTTTGTTGGAATACCTGATAATTCTAATTCCAGATTGTTCCGCCCAAGAATCTGTATCTTGATCTTGCCTATCTGTGAGCCAAAAATGTGGTCCGGTAGATATGCCGTTTTTAGATAGCCATTCAAGATGCCCGCCAACCGCTCGATCTTCAGCGGTCAATCCAAGCATAAGGATTGTGTGAGTGCTTATGCAGCTCCTCAGAAAATTTTGATAGCCTTTATTTTTTAGTAACTTTGAAAGTTATTCGTGCGTGAAAACCCAAGTTGAAACGTTATCAAGTGTTCCGTGCAAGTTGGCGATAAAAGGGCGTACACCATTCAATACGTGGGTCAGATTTCCGGCTTGATCGCCCGAAAACTCATGGGGGGTTGTTGAGGGTTTTATTTCCTGAATTGCTCGGGTGGCAATTCTGTCGATATTTAGATTTAAAACCCCTTGAATGGGAAGTCGCCAGATGTTTTTGTAAGCATTTGGTACTGGGGCACTATCTGCTAGTTGAAAAGAGCGCTTTACTTCATCTTGATAAGATGTGGGGCCGAGCAATTCGTCTCGTAAAACTTTAAATCCTACCCAAGGATTTTTCTCATTTAGTACGGTAATTATTGTTTTTTCGGCTTTTATTCTCGATGAACTATCCAAGGTTTTGGATTTAAGTCTGGCGGCATCAATCAAATTATTTTTAAGCTGCGCCCATGTTGGCATTTTTGCGCCAGCACTTAGTCCTGCACCAGCCCAAACTAGCAGTCTTTTGGTGCGCTCACCCACTTGATCACGCAAGGATATGTATGCTGGTTGATCTTGATTAAATGTCATATCCGAACCCTTTCGGCAGATGATTTAGTGGGTATACACGCGCATTGCATGGCACTTATTGCAATCGTAAAAACATGTGCGAAAGCTGGAGGTTGTAATTTATTGCTTTTGTGGCAATAGTTTTTTGCGTGTCCAATTCTAATTTAATAGCTATTTTTCCGTTGGAGAGATGCCGTTGGATTTCGGTCGGTTGCGGCCCCCCCAATCCCTTCCTGCCAAACACCATAGTTTCCGCACTGATCACATCGCGGAAATCTTTCTCCGTCATCGGCAGTTTCGCCTTCGCCTGTTCCTCATAAATCCGCGCCACCTCGGCAAACGGAATCTCCTGCAGCTTCAAACCTTTGCCCCGCCCGAAGTCCGTCAGCTTCGACGCAAAATGATGCCCGGTGCGGAAGGGCACTTCGGCCCGCTGCAGCAGTGCATCGGCGATTTCGGTGGTGGTTGAATAATCGGCATGCACTTCTTCCAGTGCCCGCGCCTTGTTGACCACCAGCGCATCCACCACCTGTTTGAACAGTTTGAACACCTGCAGCGCGCGACCGACCGGCACCGGGTCGTACATGCGGTAGTCGAACATGCCCGGGCGGTTGTTGTGAGATACCCAGGTCATGGTCTGCATTTCGCTGAGCAGGATGCTCGACTGCGCGCGCAATTGTTCGAGGGCGGCCGGGTTGCGCTTCTGCGGCATGATGCTGCTGGTGCCGGTCAGTTCACCCGCGGCGAGCATGAACCAGGGCACGGGTTCGGCGTATTGCGCGTGGATGTCCTGCGCGAACATCCCCGTCTGAATTGCCGCGCTGCTGATGGCTGCGGCGACTTCGAGTGCGCTGTCGATCGGCGCGAGGTGGTTGGCGTCGTAGGCGTTTTCGACGAGGCCTTCGAAGCCCAGCAGTTCCGCCAGACGATTCCTGTCCAGCGGGAAACTGGATGTCGCCAAGGCTGCAGCGCCGAGCGGGCATTTGTTGACCCGCACATACGTTTCTTGTAACCGTTCCGTGGCGCGGGCCAGCGCCGATTCAAAGGCCAGCAGGTAATGCGCAAAAGTGGTGGGCTGCGCCTGCACGCCGTGGGTGTAGGCGGGGATGATGGTGTCGATGTGTTGTTCGGCCTTCGTGAGCAATGATTCACGCACGGCGATCAGTGCCGCGATGGTTTGCAGCAGGCCGTCGCGCAGGTTCATCCTTGCGATGGTGGAGGCGATGTCCTGCCGGCTGCGGCCGGTGTGCAGGCGCGAGGCTTCCTGGCCGGCCACCTTGATCAGCCGCGGTTCGTAATCGAGATAGTCGGCGGAACTGCGCGGCGCGAATCCTGCCTTGCCGTTTTTTTCGTTTTCGATGACCTCGGCGATGCCTTTGGCGATGCGCTGCGCCACGTCGCGCGGCACGATGCCGGTTTCGGCCAGCATCACGATTGAGGCCTTGTTGATCTGGTCGAGGAATTCGACCGAGCGGCCGCCGCCGCGGAAGCTGGCGTTGATGTCGAGGGTGTTACCGGAATCTGAGGGCATGGTTTCTTTTTCGTTATAAAAATATCAATAAAAACAAATACTTATACTTAATTCTCGGGACTGCGGCAGCCTCTAGCCATCACTCGGGGCCGACCTTGCGGGCAACGCGGATCATGGCGTTGAGCACCGGCTGGAATGCGCGTCCGCGCGGGGTCAGCCGGTATTCCACCTGCGGCGGTTTGGTCGGCAGCGAGCGGCGCGCGATCAGGCCCTGGGCTTCCATGCGGCGCAGGCGCTGCGTCAGTACATTGGCCGAGATGCCGCGCAGGTCGCGGCGCAGCGCGCCGAAGTGGCGCGGTCCACAGCCGAGGAACCAGAGGATGCGCGTGGTCCAGGCGCTCGCCAGGAATTTCAAACACAGGTCGAGCGGGCAATCATCGGGCGGCGGGTTGCGGTGCGGTGTTCGGGGAGTCATCTGAGGCTCATTGTCATTGTGGTTGGCGGCGGCAAGCTCCAATGGTGACCTTGTATCGAGCGAAGGGATTGTTCGGCAGCGCCTTCGTTTTGTCAAAACCCTGCTCGCTGTGGTGGTTACTGTCGCGTAACCTCTATCGCGGCGCCGAGGCAGCACGTATATTTTGTTTGCGGGCCTGCCGTGACCGATCACGGGTTCGCGCACCATCCCCAATTAATGAATCACACGCGTCGCGCGTCATAAAGGATCACCCCATGCCAAACTACACCGAATTGCTGACCCCGCAAAACTGCCAGTTCATTTTCATCGACCAACAGCCGCAGATGGCCTTCGGTGTGCAATCAATCGACCGTCAGGCGCTGAAGAACAATGTCGTTGCGCTGGCCAAGGCCGCGAAAATCTTCAGCGTGCCGACGACGATCACCACTGTCGAGACGGAAAGTTTTTCAGGGCACACCTATCCGGAATTGCTGGCGGTATTCCCGCAGCACAAGATACTCGAGCGCACGTCGATGAATTCCTGGGATGACCAGAACGTGCGCGATGCGCTGGCCGCCAACAAGCGCAGGAAGATCGTGGTGTCGGGGCTGTGGACGGAAGTCTGCAACCTGATGTTTGCTCTCGATGCGATGCGTGATGGCGGCTACGAGATCTACATGGTCGCCGATGCCTCCGGCGGCACTTCGGTGGACGCGCACAAGTATTCGATGGACCGCATGGTGCAGGCCGGCGTGGTGCCGGTGACCTGGCAGCAGGTGCTGCTGGAGCTGCAGCGTGACTGGGCGCGCAAGGAGACCTACGATGCGACGATTACGCTGGTGCGCGAGCATTCCGGCGCTTACGGTATGGGCGTCGATTACGCGTACACGCTGGTGCACAAGGCGCCGGAGCGCGTGAGCCACGGCGAGCGCATCGGTCCGCGTCCCGCCAAATAACCTGGCTGCGAATGCGATATACGTTGAAGGAGTGGCAATGAGCACCGCTGTGCAGGACAGTGCCGACTGGATACTGCATAACGGGCGGATTGCTGCCGGCGGCGGTTTTGCCGCGGCGCTGGCGGTGCGTGCAGGCAAGGTGCAGGCTGTCGGCAGCGATGCCGATGTCCTGCGGTTAAAGGATGCGTCAACGCGGGTCACCGACCTGTGCGGGCGCACGATGATTCCGGGGCTGATCGATTCACATACACACCTGATCCGCGGAGGACTCAACTACAACCTTGAGCTGCGCTGGGATGGCGTGCCGTCCCTGGCCGACGCGCTGCGCATGCTGCGCGAACAGGTGCAGCGCACGCCGCCCGGACAATGGGTGCGAGTGATCGGCGGATTTTCCGAGATGCAGTTTGCCGAGAAGCGGTTGCCGACGCTCGATGAACTCAACGCCATCTCACCAGATACGCCGGTGTTCATCCTCCATCTGTATGACCGGGCACTGCTCAACCGCGCCGCGCTGCAGGCCGTGGGCTACACGCGCGATACTCCGCAACCGCCCGGCGGCGAGATTCAGCGTGACAAGCAAGGCAATCCCAACGGCATGCTGATCGCGCGGCCGAACGCCACCATCCTGTATGCCACACTGGCCCGCGGCCCGAAGTTGTCGTCGGAAGCACAGATCAATTCATCGCGCCATTTCATGCGGGAATTGAACCGGCTGGGCATCACCAGCGTGATCGATGCCGGCGGTGGTTTCCAGAATTATCCGCAGGACTATGCCGTGATCGACCGCCTGCACAAGGACGGCCAGCTCACGGTGCGCATTGCTTACAACCTGTTCACGCAACGCCCAAAACAGGAACTGGAGGATTTCAGCGGCTGGGTGAAGCAGGTGAAACCCGGGCAGGGCGATGATATGTACCGCCACAACGGCGCCGGCGAGATGCTGGTGTTCTCCGCGGCGGACTTCGAGGATTTTCTCGAGCCGCGTCCGGACTTGTCGGGCAGCATGGAGGCCGAACTGGCCCCGGTGCTGCGCTTGCTCGCGGCGCAGCGCTGGCCGTTCCGCATCCACGCCACCTATGACGAGTCGATCCGCCGCATGCTCGATGTCATCGAGTCGGTGCATCGAGAGATTCCGCTGACGGGGCTGCACTGGATCATCGACCATGCCGAAACCATCGGCGAGCGCAGCATCGAACGCATTGCCGCCTTGGGAGGCGGCATCGCGATCCAGCACCGGATGGCCTTCCAGGGCGAATATTTCAGCGATCGTTACGGCGCGGCTGCTGCTGCCGCATCACCGCCGATTCGCCGCATGCTCGCGGCCGGCGTGCCGGTGGGCGCGGGCACCGATGCCACGCGCGTGGCGAGCTACAACCCTTTTGTCAGCCTGTGGTGGCTGGTCAGCGGGCGCACGGTCGGCGGCACGGTGCTCTATGGCGAATCGAACCGCCTCGACCGGCGCGAGGCGTTGCGGCTGTGGACCGAGGGTTCGGCGTGGTTTTCCAGCGAAGACGGCAGGAAGGGTGCGCTGCTGCCGGGGCAGCTTGCGGATTTCGCCGTACTCTCCGCGCCGTATTTCGACATGCCGGAGGCGGAGATCAGGAATCTGCAGTCGGTGCTGACTGCAGTAGGCGGCAAACCGGTGTACGCGGCAGCCGAATTTTCCGGCCTTGATCCCGGCGCGCCACCGATACTGCCCGACTGGTCGCCGGTGAAACACTACGGGGGTTATCAGCAACGCAGCACACCGCTGCAGAAGCATGCGCAGGCATGCGCAATCAGTCACGCGATGGCGGCGGGCCAATCGCCGCGATTTGAGTTTGATATCGGCGGCGGGGCGTTTGCCTGCGGCTGTTTTGCGTTCTGAGCGGGCGATGAACCGGGCGGCCACGGATGTTCCGGTGACTGTTTCGCCGTTCGCGCCGTTCCGGCACCGGATGTTCGCGCTGTTGTGGACCGCGACGCTGATCTCCAATATCGGCACGTGGATGCACGATGTATCGGCGGCCTGGCTGATGACTTCGCTGTCGCCGTCGCCATTCGTGGTGTCGCTGGTGCAAGCCTCGACGACCGCGGCGATGGCGCTGTTTGCATTGCCGGCGGGCGCCATGGCCGATCTCTTTGACCGCCGGCGGTTGCTGATATCGCTGACGGCGATCAAGTGTGTGCTTGCCATGACATTGGGCATGCTGGCGTTTACCGGGCGGGTCGATGCATGGATCCTGCTGGCGATCACTTTCCTGCTCGGTACCGCATCGGCATTCATGGCGCCGGTTTGGCAGTCCGTGGTGCCCAGCCTGGTGCCGCGCGCCGAACTGAAACCGGCAGTGGCGCTCAACTCCGCGGGCTTGAATGTCGCGCGCGCCATTGGCCCGACGCTGGGCGGGCTGATCATTCTTGCCTCGGGTGCCGGTGCGGCGTTTCTTCTGAACGGTTTGTCGGAACTGGTGATTCTCGCGGCGATCCTGTGGTGGTCACCGGCCGTGGTGCCGGCAAAACGATTGCCCGAAAATTTTCTGCCGGCTATCGCTGCCGGTGTGCGTTATGCAATGCATGCACCGGCGCTGAAGATCGTGCTGTGGCGCGCGGTCGCGTTTTTTGTGTTTGCTTCGGCGTTTTGGGCGTTGCTTCCGCTGATCGTGCGCACCGGATTGAAGGCCGATGCGTCGCTGTATGGTGTGATGGTCGGCGCGGTGGGCTTGGGTGCGGTCGGCGGCGCGCTGCTGCTGCCGCGAATCGACCGGTATGCCGGTGCGCATCGTTTGGTGATGCTCGGCACACTGGGCATGGCCGCCGTGCTGCTGACGCTGGGTCTGGTGCCGATGCGAGCCGCGGCTCTGGTGTCATGCCTGGCTGCCGGGGTGTGCTGGATCTTTGTGCTGTCGTCGCTCAATGTTGCCGCGCAGAACGCGCTGCCGGACTGGGTGCGCGGCCGCGGATTGTCGATTTACGGCATGGTGTTTTTTGGCGCGATGACCGCGGGCTCCCTGGTCTGGGGCGCAGTTGCGACATGGGCCGGCCTCGGTGCGGCTCTGGTGGCGGCCGGAGTCGGTTCCATTCTGGCGCTGGTGGCTGTGCATCGACAAGTGTTGTCCCAGGTGCCGGTGGACCTCAGCCCAGCGGGGCACTGGCCCGAGCCGATGGTGCATGCTTCTGTTGAAGGCGATGCCGGTCCGGTGATGGTTTTCGTCGAATACCGGATTGACGAATCGCGCGCTGCCGAATTTGCTGCGGTGATGAGTCGCATGGCCGGAGAACGCCGCCGCGATGGCGCTTATCAGTGGGCCTTGACGCGCGACACCGCCGACCCTGCGCTGTTCATCGAATTTTTTCTCGTGGAGAGCTGGGCCGAACATGAGCGGCAGCATGCGCGCGTAACCAAGGCCGATGCCGATGTCCAGGGTGAAGCACGGGCATTTCACGTCGGCGAGCAGCCGCCGGTCGTGCGACATTTCATTACCGTATCGAATTGAGGGTCTTTTGGCCATTGCCGCCGGTCGTTCGGACTGTGGCCGCGGCGGTGTGCAGCCACTGTTCGTAATCGAGATATTCGACTGAGCTGTGTGATGCCCTTGGCAATGCGCTGCGCCACATCGCGCGGTACGATGCCGGTCTCGGCGAGCATCACGATCGAGGCCTTGTTGATCTGGTCGAGGTATTCGACCGAGCGACCGCCGCCGCGGAAGCCGGCATTGATGTCGAGAGTGTTTCCGGGGTCGCTTATTGTTTTTTCTCTGCGGACTCATGCGGCTCCGCATAACGTGCCTTCACGCGTCCGTGCCAACCCAGCAGCAGCGGGATCACGAGTAGGGAGGCGACGAGGTAGCCGATCAGGAACAGGTAGATCTTCATCTGCTCGTCGGTTTCATGGTCGAACACTTCGCGGTAATGCAGCAGGCGCTGGCCCTGCTGGTCGATCTGCCACAAGCGGTTGCCGAGACTGTCATGGCGTTCGTACCACAGCGTGACCGAACTGCCGCGACGCAGTGCGCCGCTTGCGCGGAAATAGGCGCCGGAGCCGGCGCGGCGCCCGTTGTCAATGACGTATTCGACGCCTGATCCCTGCAGCCGCAGGTACAGGGTGTAGAGGTTGGGGCCGCGCTGGATTTTGGTGCTTTCGTCCAACTTGTCGATGGTGCCTGAAACCTGGACCAGGTCATCACGGCCGGGGATGCTCCCGGACTGTGCTGCCATCATCACCAGCACGATGCCGAACACGAACCAGAGCAGCGCGAAGATTTTGGGTCGGTGGCGTTTGACGAATCCGGAATTGCGGAGGCTGTCCATCGGTCTGTGATCAGCGTGTGTGTGTTGCCGGGCGGGTATGAATGTCGCGGCTGGAGTCAGGCAAAGCGGATCCTTAAAAATACAATAAAATCAAATACTTATGATTAATCCGGGTGGGCGCTCAGCTTGGTGGGTTGGTTGATGATGAGTTGGTTGATGATGAGTCGGTTGGTGATGGGTCGGCTGGTGAGTGCTTACCCGGTGTCAGCTTGGAATGTATTGCGCATCTCACGCGCAGGTGCAAACGAGAATACACGGGATGGCATGGCTTGTGCGCTCAGGACCCGCAGTGATTCCGCAATGTGCGATAGCGAAGGGTGTATGCCGTAAGATGGTGCCACTTGCGCGGGCCGTGGCGCGACATAACAGCAGGGGAGGAGCCGATGGATATTCTGAACGTGATGGGCAGTCAGGCGGTACGGCTGTGGCTGGCGCAGTCGACTGTGGTGTTTTTTATCATCGCCGGCATCACGCTGCTGGCCATCGGTATCAGCCTGCTCGCCAACAGTGCCGCGACATTGCAATTTTTCGGGCGCATGAACCGCTGGGTGTCGATGCGCAGTGCATCCAAACCGCTGGAAATTCCCCGCGACACGCGGCAGGCGGTGCAGAAATACCGTTACTGGTTTGCTGCGGTTTTTGTCGCCGGCGGTTTGTATGCGGTGTACGGCCTGCTCACCCAGTTCGACATTCGCGGCGTCATCAAAGTGTTCGGGCTGGAGTTTTTGCGCCCGGACTTCGCGTTGTGGGTCGTTGACAGCGCACGCTGGGTGCTGGTGGTCGGCAATCTGGCCGGGATCGTGGTCGGCCTCCTGCTCGCGTTTTCCCCGGCCACCGTGGTGAAAATCGAGGCACGCGGCAGCCGCTGGTATTCGGAACGCCAGATCACCAAGGGTGCCGACAGCCTGAATCTGGGGCTGGATGCCTGGGTGGCGGCACACTCGCGCGTGGCAGGCGGTGGCATCGTGGTGTTTGCGCTGGCGCTGATTGGCGCCTTTGGTTTGATGCTGCCGCGGGTGTGGTAAGCCGCAACGTGGTTTGAATCTGGCCTGGTGTTTGCAGTAATTAGCAGCGATCAGCAGTGATTGTGCGCTTGTTGTTCGGAACTTCGAGCAAAGAACGGGAGTCCCATCTGAACACATCCCGTAATTCAACGAGGAGAACACACCATGCGCAAATCCATTCCCCTTTATTCTCTGCTGGCGGGCGTGATGCTGGCCAGCAGTGCCGCGATTGCCAGGTTGCCGCCGCCCACACCCGAAGCGCAGGCCGCGGCCGAGGCAAAAAAAGCCCAGGAAAAAATACAACTCGAAAAAGAAAAAGCCCTGCTGGAACGTGTGCAGGACCGTATCGCCCAGCGTTACGGTGACGCGGGAGGAAGGGATGCCGGAAAAACCCGCGACGAAAACATGCCGAAGACCACCAAAGAACTTCCGCGGGATGTGGGTCCGAAGCCGAACCAGCCCCAAAGCGGCGAAGCCCATTCCGCGCCGGCGAAATAAGCATCAACTCGGTGTATTGATGAAGCTCCGCTGAGCACGGGGAGCCTGCGCAGACGCTGTTTCCAGTGCGCGTCAGCGCTTGGCAATAATCTCGTCGAGCCCCACACCCTCCAGCGCCCCGAACAGTTCGGCGATTTTTTGCCGGTCAGCAGCGGGCAGCGGTGGCTGCAGGATGGCCTTGATATTCGGCTCGATGTGATCGGGATTGCCGGTGCCGAACAACACGACGTTGGCGCCGGGTTCGTGCCGCGCGTAACGATAGGCGGCTTCGATGATGTTGCGTGCGCCCTGGTCGTGGAGCAGGAAATCCAGCGGGTTTTTCTTTTCCGCGAGCCATTTCGGCACCCTGCCCGCCGCGGCGAGTTCGGTGATGTCGTCCTGCAGGCGGCCCGCCACGCTGAAAATCGCGCGCACCGCAAACATCAGCAGGGTGCCGATGTTTTTCTGCTGCGTCGCCGGAAATACGCGCTGCCGCGCGTTCTGGTTGAGCATGTGGAAGGCGACCATCATCACGTCCCAGCAATCGTCTTCGAGTGCGCGGGCGAGCATGTCATGCCGCGGATCGCGTCCGGCGAATTCGGTGATGCCGAGAAAACGGAATTTACCTTTTTCTTTTTCGCGCAGCAGCGGCGGCACGACCTCGGTCAGCACGCGCTCGTATTCCTGCGGCAGCACGGTGTGCAGGCAGAACACGTCGACATGGTCTGTCCCCAGCGCGCGCAGCGAGCGATCGAGTCCGGCTAGGATTTCGGCGACGCTGAACACCGTGCCGTCGATCAATGACACCTTGTGTTTGGTGGAGATGACGATGGAATCGCGCGCGCGTCCGTGGATCGCCGCGCCGACCGCGGCTTCGGTGCCGTAGTACTGCGCGGTGTCGATGAGGTTGACGCCGAGATCGAGGGCGCGCTGCACGATGCCCACCGCATGCGCCTTGTCGTGACCGGTGCCGAGCCCGAGTTTGCTGTTGCCGCCGCAGCCGAGGCCGGCAACACTGACTTTCAGTCCGGTGCGGCCGAGGGTGGTGTATTCCATGCGGAGAGCTGCTTTATAAAATAATAAATAAAAACAACAACTTATAAAGCAACGTCGCGGAAAGGTGACGGACTGCCGTATGACATGCGAATACTACACGACGGGCCAGATGCGGCAACCCACGGCCGGCGAATACGGCGCGTGCTGGAGTTGCGGCACCACGCGGCCCATCCAGGTAGTCGGGTCATCACGTTCGGCTTCGTGCGGCGCGAAATGCTGCTCGCGCAATTCGAGGCTGCTGAATTCATGCAGGATCGCATGTTTGTAACTGCCGACGGTCGCCAGCATTTTGCGCGCGCCGACGCAGCCGGGCAATGTCGCCAGCAGCGGAAACCGTTGCTGCGCATACCAGCCGCCGAGATCGTCTTCGACCGCGGGCGAGGGCGCGTTGTAATGGCCGATCTGCACCACCGGCGCCGCGGTCGGGCCGGGGCTGCGTTTGCCGGCATCGGGACCATCGACCCGTGCTTCTTCGGCGAGAATGCCGGCGGCGGCCTTGATGCGCATGGTGATGAATTTTTTGGTCTCGGCGCTTTGCCGTGTCGCGAGTTGGCCGGGACTGGGATGGAGGAAGGTCTGCGTGGTGTCGCCGCCGAACAGGGCGAGATAACCCCGGCCGCGCCCGCCGTGGCCGAGGGCGTAATGCGCGGCCCAGCGGTAACCGGGACGTGACAGTTTTTCGGGAATATGGACGTGATGGAACCAGTCGAGGTATTCCGTCCTGCTGTTGTCGGCGATGTCGTACCAGATCGCCCAGATGCCGCGGTCCATGTCTGCTCCCCCTGTTGCGGCGATTGTAAAGCAGCGCCGGACCATGCCCGCTTAAAGATCATGGTGTGGGCATGGGGGCACTGGTATTCTGCGTGCCACGGGCGGACCACGATCCGCCGACAATCCCGGGAGAGTCCATGGCAATACGCAACACCGATCACTGCCGCACTTATCATGACGAAATCAACGATGATGGCTTGATTTTCACCGGCTGCAACATGGGCAACGCCGCGCAGGGACCGGCGGGCGGGCGGCGCAGGCAGGTGCTGGTAAACGGCAAACGGGTCAAAACCATCGACGTGCACGCGCATTGCGTGGTGGCCGAGGCGCTGGCGCTGCTCGGCATGAAGGTGGCAGACCAGCGCGGCCCCGGCATAGGCGACGTCGGTTCGCGGCGCATCGCCGAGATGGACGAGCAGGGCATCGACATCGAGGCGCTCAGCATCAATCCGACCTGGTATCGCGCCGGGCGCGATGTGGTGGCGGAAGTGATCCGTATCCAGAACGACAAACTCGCCGAACATTGCGACAACCATCCCGACCGTTTTGTCGCGTTCGCATCGGTGGCGCTGCAGTTTCCCGACCTGGCCGTGGAGCAGCTGGTGCACGGCGTCAAAAAACTCGGCCTGCGCGGCGCGGCGGTCGGCGCCAGCGTCGCGGGCGCGGAGTTTTCCGATCCGAAATTCCATCCGTTCTGGGCCAAGGCCGAGGAACTCGGCGTGCTGATTTTCATTCATCCGCAAAGCACGCCGCAGCTCGAGCCGCGGTTCAGGGGCAACGGCTGGCTGTCGAATACCATCGGCAATCCGCTGGACACCACGATTGCGCTGTCGCACCTGATCTTTGAAGGTACGCTGGACCGTTTCCCCGGCCTGAAAATCTGTTCCGCGCACGGCGGCGGTTACCTGCCGTCGTACGCGCCGCGTTCGGACCAGAGCCTGCGCGTGGCGCCGGAGATGGATACGGGGGTGAGGCTGAAGAAAAAACCGACCGAGTACCTGCGCCAGATGTATTTCGACACGTTGGTGTTTACCGATGAAGCGCTGCGCCATCTGGCGGCGGAAGTCGGCGCCAGTCAGCTGGTGATCGGCACCGACCACCCGATTCCGTGGCAGGCGGATTCGGTCAACCACATTCTCAACGCGCCGGGATTCAGCGACGCAGAGAAACGGGCGATGTTGAGTGAAACGGCGGCGAAGCTGCTGGGCATTCCGCTGTAAGTTGAACAAACCGCAATCACAGGAGGCTTGGCCATGGAACGCAAAAAAGCAAGTGATTATCCGCCGGAAGTCATGAAGCTGTTTGACGGCTATGTACACGGCGCGCTGAACCGCCGCGAATTCCTCGACCGCGCCGCCAAGTATGCGGTCGGTGCCTTCACCGCGGCGGCGATGCTGGAGAGCCTGAAGCCGAATTTCGCCCTGGCGCAGCAGGTGGCGAAGGACGATCCGCGCATCCGCACCCAGTACCTGGAATACGATTCGCCGAACGGATCGGGCAGGATGCGCGGTTATTACGCAGCACCCGCCAGCATCAAGGGCAAGCTGCCGGCGGTGCTGGTGATCCACGAGAACCGCGGCCTGAATCCGTACATCGAGGATGTGGTGCGGCGGCTGGCGACGGCGAATTTTGTCGCTTTCGGGCCGGATGCGCTGGCGCCGGTCGGCGGTTATCCCGGCGACGAAGATGCGGCGCGCAAACTGTTTGCAGCACAGGACGCCAAAAAACGCGAAGAAGATCTCTACCAGGGCGCGCAGTTTCTCAAGCAGCGTCCCGAGGCCGGCAAACTCGGCGCGGTCGGTTTCTGTTTCGGCGGCTTGATCTGCAACCTGCTGGCGACGCGTATGCCGGATCTGGTCGCTTCGGTGCCGTATTACGGCCGCCAGGCGCCGGCAGCGGAGGTGCCGAAAATCAAGGCGTCGCTGCTGATCCATTACGCCAGCGACGACGAAAACGTCAGCAAAGGCTGGCCGGCCTACGAGGAAGCGCTGAAGGCGAACAAGGTGCGTTACACGGCGCACATCTATCCCAACACGCTGCACGGTTTCCACAACGACACGACGCCGCGTTACGACGAAGCCGCGGCGAAGCTGTCATGGCAGCGTACGCTGGAGTTTTTCAATCAGCAACTGCGGAGCTGAACCTGCCGTGTTGAATAAAAAACCCCGCCATGGCGGGGTTTTTTATGCGCGGGCCGGACTCAGGTGCCGCGGCCCCACAGGCCACAGTAACGGCGCAGCACGAATTGCAGGTTGTTTTTATAGCCGGGCCAGGATTCGTATTTGGGCAGCGTGACTTCCTTCTCCGCGGGTTCCCAGCATTTGCCTTCGCGCGCGGCGATCTTGACCGCTTCGGAGGCGTCGCGCAGGAACTGTAACTGCGCGCGCGCGTCGTCCTTGGTGCCGAGGCGGCCGCCGGGCTGGCCGGGGTGACCGGGAATCATGCGTTCCCAGTCCATGGCGATGATCGATTCGATGGATTTTTCGACTTCCAGCGGATGGAAGTCGATCATGCCGCGCCCCGGCACCGAGCCCACCGGCAGCACGTCGACCACGAACAGGATTTTTTCCTTCGGCAGACGCATCACGATGGTGCTGTCGGAGTGGTTGAGCCCGTGATAAGTCAGTTCCAGCGTGGTGCCGCCCAGCGTGATGACTTTTTTCTGCTCCATCACTTCATCGGGCAGCGGGGTGTGCGGATCCTTGACCGCTTCGAGGCGTTCCTTGGCGCGTTTGTGGGCGATGATTCTGGCGCCCGCGTCCTTGAACGGCTGGCCGCCGGCGATGTGGTCGTAGTGGTGGTGGCTGTAGATCAGGTATTTGATCGGTTTGTCGGTGACTTTTTTGATTTCGTTGATGTAGGTGGCCACCGCCTGCGGCCGGCCGTAACCGATGGGGTCGGTGGCGATCACGCCGTCGGTGGTGACGACAAACATCGCCTGGTGGTTGCCGTAGCGGAACACATAGACGTTGTCGGTGCCGTCAACCTTGGTGGTGGCGAACAGCGGCGGTTTTTCGGCGGGTGCGGCAGCGGGTTTGTCCTGGGTGACGGCATTGGTGGCAAAACCCAGGGTGAAGGCGGCAAGCAGGATGCGCAGCATGGTCGATCTCCGGAATGTCGGCAGCCGGGCCTCCCCCTGCTGCGTCTGAGGTCATTATGCCCGTTCGGGATGCCGGTAATACCGGCGAAATTTTGTCGATTCGCAGGAATAGCCGGCGGGTGACCGGTGTTTCAGGTGGCGTTTCAGCTCATGTTTCAGGTAAATGCGCGGCTTTACAAGTGCCGGGTGCGCGGTGAGAATCATCCAGCGATTCAATAATCATCCGGCCAATGACCGGATGCCAAAGGGGAGGCCGGCATGTCAGGCAGCAACCATGTTCGCAGCGTCTGCGGTTTGTTGGGTATCGCCTTGTTCGGTGTGGTGCTGGGCGTTGCGGCGCAGCAGAATTATCCGGTGCGACCGGTCAGGATCATCATCCCTTCGGGCGCCGGCGGGGGTACCGATTCGACGACGCGTATGGTCATACCCAAAATGGATGAATTTCTCGGCCAGCGGGTGATCGCCGAAAACCGTCCGGGGGCCGGTTCCATCGTCGGCAGCGAAGCGGTTGCGCGTGCCGCGCCCGACGGTTACACGCTGCTTACGGCGATCAGCAGCATGACCATTCAGCCCTCGATGCAGAAAAATCTGCCCTTCGATCCACTGCGCGATTTCGCGCCGGTCAGCCAGTTCGTGGTTCTGCCCAACATGCTGGTGGGACATCCTTCGCTGCAGCCGAAAACCGTCAAGGAACTGATCGCGTTTTCAAAATCCCGTCCCGGCAAGCTGGAGTTCGGATCGGCGGGCACCGGTTCCAATCTGCACCTGTGCATGGAAATGTTCCTGAGCATGGCCGGGCTGAAGATGGTGCACGTGCCGTACAAGAGCGCGAACACGGCGATTTCTGATCTGATGGCCGGTTATGTGCCGTTCATGGTCACCAACATGATCGTCGGCACGCAGCAGCTCAAAGCCGGTCGCGTTCATGCTTATGGCGTAACCAGCGCCGCCCGCGCCAAGATTGCTCCGAACATTCCCACCATCGCCGAACAGGGTGTTCCCGGTTATGACGCCGTACAGTGGTACGGCTTGATGGCACCGGCGGCTACGCCGAAAGACATCGTCGCCAAACTGCACAAGGGAGTGGTGTTCGCGCTGCAGGATCCCGGTGTGCGCGAACGTTTTCTGGCCAGCGGCGCCGACCCGGTGGGTAATACGCCGGAGGAATTTTCGGCGGTTGTGCGCTCCGACATCAGCAAGTGGGCCAAAGTGGTGCAGGCCGCCGGCCTCAAGCCGGAGTAAGGCTTCAGTCAGTAAGTTGTAACGGCCACACGCCCGCTGGCTTCGACAAACCAGCGTTCACTGACGAATGGCTTTCCGGCAAGACGGGCATGCATCCAATCCGCCACCAGCACTGCAGGCATAGGTCCGAGGCTGGCGGCGGGCACATTGCCCACCGAGTGACGGCTGTCCTGATACACCACCAGCTGTTTCGGGCATTGCAGCGTCGTCAGCAGTTTTTCGGCGTGCACCAGCGGTGACAGTTCATCGGATTCACCGGCCACACACAAATACGGCACGCGGATATTGTCGGCGTGACCTTCCCAGGTCAGTGTTTTGCGGAATTCATCGAACGCGGCTTCGTTGGTGTAGCCGGACATGTACATGAAGCGCTGCTTGAAGGTGGGCGAGGCTTCCTCGAATATGGTGTGGCAGCCGGGTTCGAGGCAGCTGGCGGTCACCGCACAGGCGCGGTAACGCGGTTCGCTGGCGCAGGAAATGGTCGCGAAGAATGAACCGAAACTCTGGCCGACGACGCCGATGCGTTGTGGATCGACTTCCGGCCGCGCCACCATCCAGTCCATGATCGCGCGGCCCGCGGCCATCCAGTTCGGCATGCTGACGGGGATGCCCAGCACCGCGCTTTCGTATTGCCCCGGACCTTCAACGCTGAGCACTGCGATGCCGCGCGACAGCCAGCGGTCACCGTACATCGCAACGCTCGCTTCCTTGAAACCATCCATGCCCGGTATCGACACCACGGCCGGGATGCGCCCGCCGCTGTAGCCCGGCGGCAGGTGCCACCAGCCGGGCAACGCCTTGCCCTGGAACGGGATCCACGCCGCCTCGACCTTGCGGTCGGCGTATTGGGTGTATTTCAGATAACAATCGCGCTTACGCTGATTGAGCGCGAGATTTTTATCGTTGTTCTCGTCGTATGGCCACTGCGCCGCGGCATATTGCACGGCGGCGATGAAATAATTCTGGCGCGCGGTGACCCATTGTTCCGCCGCTTCCGCAGTCTTTGCCTTGGCCTCGCGGCGGCGCGCCGCGGTTTCGAAGGCGGGCGAGATGTCGGCGTATTTCTTGACGCGTTCACGGATGCCGGCAAAGTCGGCGTTGGCTTCCGGCCCGCAGGGCGCGTTGTAGTTGATGCTGCGTGGCTGGTCCCAGTCGATGCCGACCGAGCGGATGACGTTGTCAATCAGCCAGCGCTGTTCGGTCCAGCGGCGGGTCACAGGGGCGTTCATGATGTGGGTATGCTCGCGGTGAAGGGCGAACGGGCATTCTACTCATGCCGCTGTGCGTCGTGTATTGTTGCGGTCATTCATTTTCAATGAGCCCAACCGATGCCCGCCGGAGAAAAACCGCTGCAGACCGTCAATATGATCACCTTCGGCGGCGGCTACTCCTTGCCAGCGTGGGTGGCGCAGGGCCAGGGATTCTTCGCAAAGCACGGCATCGAAGTGAACATCACGCATACACCGAATTCGGTGTTCCTGATGAAAAACCTGATCGAGGGAAAATTCGACCTCACCGTGACCGCCATGGATAACCTTGTGGCTTATCAGGAGGGGCAGGGCGAAGCGGAATACACGGGAAGCTGCGATCTGGTGGCCTTCATGGGCGTGGACGACAGTTTCCAGAGCCTGATGGCGAGTCCGGACATCAAGTCAGTGGCGGATCTGCGCGGAAAAAAGATCGCGGTGGATGCCTTGACCACCGGTTATGCCTTCATCCTGCGCGAGATGATCGCGCGTGCCGGCATGACCGATGCCGATGTGACTTATGAGCGCACCGGCGGCGGGCCGATGCGCTTGAAAGCCATGCTCGATGGTAATTACGCGGCGGGCCTGCTCGCCACGCCGCTGGACAAGATTGCCGCCGACCAGGGATTCACCAGGCTGGGCACCGCGCGTGAACTGCTCGGGCGTTACCAGGGCCGCACCG
This sequence comes from Burkholderiales bacterium, assembly GCA_019744975.1. Lineage (GTDB taxonomy): Bacteria > Pseudomonadota > Gammaproteobacteria > Burkholderiales > SG8-41. The sequence continues at coordinate 147,426 of JAIETP010000010.1, read as the reverse complement.
GTTTTGCGCAAAGGGCGTGGATCAAAAACAATCAGGCTGCGGTGATCGGTTTCATGCGCGGTTATCGTGATGCCATGGACTGGCTGTATGACCGCAACAACCGCGCCGCTGCCGCCGATCTGCTGATGGCTAACGATGCTTCCGTGACAGCGGAACTGGCGCGGCTGTCGCTCGACATCCTGCTTGATGACAAAGGTGGATTCTGGCGCGACCTTGCGCTCGACCTCGATGGGATCCGCACGGTGCTGGCATTGCGTACGCGCTTCGGCGTGCCGCAGAAAACTTTGACCGATCCGCTGCCGTATGTGGATCTGACGCTGCACGACAAGGCGTTCAAGAACGGTGATTAAGTGATTGGTGATTGGTTGCGGACTCTATTCAGAGTCCGCGCTTCAATCACTTAATCACATAATTACTCAATTACCGCTGTTAAGCCCTGTGCACCACCGGCGCCAGCATGTTCTGGTCGATCATCACGTCGATCACCGCCGGTTTGCCGCTGGCAAACGCGCGGTTGATCGCGCCTTCAAGGTCGCCCGGGCGGGTGACCTGTTCGCCATGCGCACCGAACACTCTGGCCAGCGCGCCGAAATCCGGGTTTTTGTAGTCGACGGCGAAATAACGCCCGCCGAAGTGTTCGTTCTGGAAGGCGCGTTCATTGCCCAGACCCTGGTCGTTGAACACGACATAGACCACGGCGATGTTTTCGCGCACCGCGGTTTCGAGTTCGCCGATGTTGCACATCGCGCCCATGTCGCCGCCGGTGCACAGCACGGGACGGTCGGGACGGGCGAGTTTGACGCCCATCGCGATCGGCAGTGCCCCGCCGACGGCGGCCCAGTCGTCCATGCAGAGAAAGGTGTCGGGTTCGTAACTCTTGAAATAGCTGCGCACGTGTTTGCCGCCGTTGCCGGCATCGACGACGAGGATGCCGTTTTCGGGCAGCGCCTTGCGGATGGTGTGGGCGACGAACTGCGGCTGGATCGGTACGGCGTCGGGTTTGAGGATTTTTTGCAGTTCGGCTTCACCTTCGGCGCGCAGTTTTGCGACGTCGATCCAGGCCTTGCGTGCCCCGCCCTTCGCGGCGCGGGCGGCGAGGCCGTTGATGAAACTGGTCGCGGAGCCGGCGATGCCCAGTGTCACCGGGAACACGATGCCGATCTGGCCGGCGGCGGAGGTCTGGTGAATGATTTTCGCGCTTTCACTGAAAATACCGTACTTGTACAGCGTCGAGAACACATCGAAGTGCGCGCCGATGGCGATGATCACGTCGGCCTGGGGTGCGGCGCGGTTGGCGCTGGCGTAGCCGTTACGGCCGAGTGGGCCCAGCGCCATCGGATGCGCCGACGGGAAAGCATCGGGTGAGTATTGCAGCGCGGCGGCGGGAATGCCGGTGGCCTCGGTGAGTTTCTGCATCATTGCTACGGCGCGCTCTTTCATCACGCCGCGGCCGATCACGAACAGCGGGCGTTCGGCGTTTTGTATCAATACCCACGCGGCGTCGATCTGCGCCGGGTCGCAGACCGCGGGTACGGTGTGGCGGTAGGCCGCGGGCGCCGGCGTCTCCGGCGCGACCTGCTGCAGCAGCACCTCGCTGGCGGATTCGATGTGCGTGGGCCCCTGCGGTTCGGTCAGCGCGACGCGAAAGGCCTTGCGCACGGCTTCCTGCACCTTGTCGACGTAAGGGATGCTGTAAGCCCACTTGGTGATCGGTCGCATGAACGGGATCTGGTCCATGTCCTGGGTGGCGTCGCGTTCGCGCATGATGCTTTCCTGCACGCCGGTGATGCTGATCACCGGCACGTTGCCCTTGAATGCGGCGCCGATGCCGGTGACCATGTTGGTGATGCCCGGGCCTTCGGTGACGGTGACTACCGACGGCTTGTTGGCGGCGCGGGCAAAACCGTAGGACATGAACGCGGCGCCCTGCTCGTGGCGGGTCAGGATGAAGCGGATCTGCGGTGTCGCGCGCAGTTCGTCGAGGATGGCGAGGTTCTGCGTGCCGGGGATGCCGAAGACGTGGTCGATGCCTTCGCGCAGGAGGCCGTCAACCAGGGCACGGGCGCCGGTGACGGTTTTGACGGATTTGCGTTCGGTGGCGTCCATGGGGCGAGTCCTTTTTTGCGGCATTGGAACGGAGTCGCGATGTTAGCCCAAATCCGCAAAGAGACGGCAAACCGCCCTGCAAGATTTGCAGTCGTCCACAATAGGAAACATTCAGGCGCGGATTCCATAACATGCAACCGAGACGGTTTTTTGTGTCATGAACATTGTTTTTCGCGGTACACGATGCTCCAATGTCTGCAGCGGAAAATACAATGCAGCATTCGAGAGGAAAAACATGCCGAACCTGATGCGTACTTGCGCCGGCCTTGTGCTGGCGGTGGCTGTCACTGTCATAACAACCGCAACCGTGGTGCCCGCGGCTGCCCAGTCCTTCCCGACGCGCCCGGTGCGCATGGTCGTGCCCTACCCGCCGGGCGGCGCCAATGACATCATCGCGCGCCTGCTGGCGCCGTCACTGACCCAGCAGCTGGGGCAGAACGTGATCGTCGACAACCGCGGCGGCGGCAATACGCTGATCGGCTCCGAAATCGTCGCCACCTCGGCGCCCAACGGTTACACGCTGCTGGTGGTGGCCGCGGGCCATGCCGTCAATCCGGCGCTGTACAAAAAACTGCCCTACGACACCGCACGCGATTTTGTGCCGGTGGCCCAGTTCGGCGATGGCGCGTATGTGTTTGTCGCGCATCCGGGCGCCGGGGTGTCGTCGAACGCCGAGCTGATTGCGCTGGCGAAGGCCAAACCGGGGCAGGTCGCCTATGCTTCGTCGAGCACCGGCAACCTGACGCACCTCGCTGCGGAACTGTTTAACTCCCTTGCCGGCATCAAGATGCTGCATGTGCCGTACAAGGGCGGTAATCCGGCGATGGCGGATCTGCTGGCGGGCCGCGTCCAGGTATTTTTTTCGACGGTCGCCGTGGCGCGGCCGCATCTGCAGTCGGGCAAGATCAAGGCGCTGGGCGTGACCACGCCGAAACGTACACCGGCATTGCCCAACGTGCCGCCCATCGCTGAAGCAGGTCTGCCCGGTTATGCGGTCAGCGGCTGGTACGGGCTGGTGGCACCGAAAGGCACGCCGAAAGCGGCGATCGAGCGGTTGCATGGCGTGATCCAGCTTGCGCTGCGCCAGCCGGACATCAAGGAGCGGCTGCTTGGTGTCGGTGTCGAGGCAGTGGAGGTTTCAAGCGCCGAATTCGGCAAACTGATCGACACCGACATCGCGAAATGGATCAAGGTGGCGAGGCCGCTGAACATCAGCATGGATTAATGATTTTTCCAAAAACATGACAGCCTCGCCAGAGGCATGTTTTTGTCATTATTTATGCAATTTTCAATAATCCGCATGACGTGCAACAAAAAACCCCGCTTTTGCGGGGTTTTTTGTGTACTGCGGCAGATGGTTTAAGCAGCCTTTTGCAGTGCACGCAGCTGTTTGGCGATGAAGGCCTTGACCATTGCGTGCGAACGGTCGGCATCCGGGCCCGGCACCGCGGTCCACTCGTGTTCGCAGCCTTCGAAAATCTCCAGCTGGCATTCGCCGCCGGCAGCACGATAGGTCGCGGCGAATTTTTCCTGGATCGGCGGGATCACGTTGTCGTCATGGCCGCCCTGCATGATCAGCATCGGCAGCAGGGTGACTTTTTCGCGGCGATCAAGGATTTCCTGCGGATTGCCGTCATGGATGCTGTCCGGGACGCTGAAGTAGGTGTCGGACTTTTTCATCATCTCCTTGTTGCCCTTTTTCTCAGCCTGCGCGCGGCGGGTTACCGGGTTGCTGATCGGCGAACGCGTGGCAATGTAGGAGAAGGTGGCGTCGATGTGCGGTGCTTCCGGCAGCGGAATTGCGGCGTAACGTGCGTCGTGCTGACGCATCCCGAGCAGCTGGGCGATGTGGCCGCCGCTGGAGCTGCCGAGCACGCCGAGGGTGGCCGGGTCGGCGTTCCATTCCTTCGATTTGTGCTTCAACCAGCGGATGGCGTAATTCGCATCCTGCACAGAGGCCGGATAGGGTGCTTCGTGGGAGAGACGCAGGTCGGGCGACACCACCAGCATGCCGGCTGCCGCGATGGCGCGCGCCATCGGTTCGTTGGCATAACGGTCCTTGCGGCTCCATGCGCCGCCATGCAGGTCGAGCAGCACCGGGAACGGCCCCGTGCCCTGCGGCTGGTAGATGCGTGCGATCAGCGTACGCTGGTCAGTCTTGCGGAATTCCACTTCCCAGACTTTGACGGCGAACAGGTTGTCGGGGTTATAGGCGAGCGTCATTGCAGTTCCTCCAATTGGTGCCGGTCACGAAGTGCAATATGATAAGCCTTCCTGCACGTTCCGCGGCACACGCCATGTGTCTGCAGGAGTCCACATTAAAATACGGAGAATCACCATGCTTTGGGCCATCGTCTGCGTCGACAAACCGAACACCGCCGCGATCCGCGATTCCGTGCTGCAACCGCATCGCGATTACCTCGGCAGCCAGAAGGGCATCCTGGTCTTGGCCGGCGCCACGCAGAACGACGAGGGTACGGCGGCCATTGGCAGCCTGTTCATCGTTAACGTCAACAGCCGCGCCGAGGCAAAAAAATTCTCCGATGGTGATCCGTTCACGCAAAAGGGTGTGTTTGCAAGCATTGCCATCACCCGCATGCGCAAGGGGCAATGGAATCCCGGTGCGGCGGAAGGTGCCTGAGTACCGTCGCGGCAGGGATGCCATGAGGTGAGCAGCGAACGCTTTTACGCAACCTTGCCGGTGATCACCGATTTCGAGGCGATCACGCAAGCGGAGAGTTATGCGGCATTGCCCGACGACTGGCATGTCGCGCTGTGCGATGTGCGCAATTCCACCGCTGCCGTCGCCGACGGCAAATACCGCAACGTCAATTCGATCGGGGCGGCGGCGATTACTGCGATCATCAATGCCGCGGGTGACATCGAGCTGCCGTTCAGTTTCGAGGGCGACGGCAGTCTGGTGTGTGTGCCGCAGCAGTTGCTGGAGGTGACCCGCGCAGCGCTGGCGAAGACGCAGCAAGTTGCGCGAGACGCCTTCGGCCTCGACCTTCGCATCGCCACGGTGCCGGTGACGGCGATTCGTGCCGCGGGATTTTCAGTGCAGGTGGCGCGTTATCGCGTTTCTGAAAACTACACGCAGGCGGTGTTTTCCGGCGGCGGCATTTCCTGTGCTGATGCCTTCATCAAGGACGCGACCACCGAGGCGCAATATGCCATCGCGCCGGGCAGCGTGGAGCCACGCGGCAGCTTCGACGGTTTCGAGTGCCGCTGGGAGGACATCCCCAGCCGCCACGGCGAAACGGTGAGTCTGATGGTGCTGGCGCTGCACTACGAACCCGAGCGCGCGGCGACGGTCTACCGCGAGGTGATCCGCAAGGTGCGCGAAATTTACGGTGACGAAGATGCCTGTCATCCGGTGTCGGTACCGGCGCTGGCGATGACGCTGAAGTCGGATCTGCTCGCCGATGAACTGGGCGTGCGCACCGGCAAGGCGGGGGGATTTGATCGCTGGCGGCGGCTGATGAAAACGCGTGCGATCGTGCTGCTCGGAAGAGCGTTGATGTATTTCGGCACGCATACGGAGGAAACCGACTGGAGCCAGTACAAGGCGACGCTGGCGCGCAACTCCGACGTGCGCAAATTCTCCGACATTTATCGCCAGATTCTCGCCGGCAACGAGGTGCAGCGCCTGGCGCTGGATGCGTGGTTGCAGCAACAGTTCAAGCGCCGCCAGTTGTTGTACGGTCTACACGTCACGGACCGCGCGCACATGACCTGCCTGGTGTTCGACTATTCAGGGCGCCATTTGCATTTCATCGATGGCGCTGACGGTGGGCTGTTTTTGGCGGCCAAGGCGTTCAAGGAGCGCGCCAATCAGTACATCAATCGCACCGGGCTCTGAGCGCTGCGGACACCACGCCCGGGATTTTATGTAAGTATTTGTTTTTAAACATTATTATTGTCTATTATGCGGTACGGATGACTTGTTTTGCCGGGACGCATGGTGGCGCGTATTGTCAGGCGCATAACAATCCGGACACCGATCCGTTGCCACCTGGGAGAGAGCGCCATGACGCATGTTTTGCCGAAGCTGCTGTTAGCCGTTGCTGCACTGGTTTCGCTGCAGGTCGTTGCACAGGAATATCCAGCAAAATCGATCCGTGTCGTGGTGCCGTTTCCGCCGGGCGGCGCCGCCGACACGATGGCGCGGCTGATTGCGCCGCCGGTGTCCAAGGCGCTGGGCCAGAATCTGGTGATCGAAAACAGGCCGGGCGCCAACACGGTGATTGCCACGGAAATCGTGGCGCGTGCGCCGGCCGACGGCTACACGATGCTGGTGATGGCGACGAGTTTCACGGTGAACCCGTTTGCGTACAACAAACTGCCGTACGACACGCTGCGCGATTTCAGCGGTGTGACGCGGATGGTCTACAACCCGCTGATTTTCTGCGCGCATCCGTCGCTGCCGGCGAAAAACATGAAGGAGCTGGTGGCGCTGGCCAAGGCACGGCCCGGCGAGTTGACCTGGGGGGTGTCGAGCATCATCGGCGGCGGGCGTATCGCCGGCGAGTTGTTCAAGGATATTGCCAGCATCAACATCGTCAATGTGCCCTTTGGCGGCGGCGCACCGGCGACGACGGCGATCCTCGGTGGCCACATCACGTTGCTGGTCGGCAATGTACTCGATTGCTCCCAGTACATTCCTTCGGGCCGCCTGCGTGGTATTGCAGTGACGTCGGCGCAACGCGCATCGAATCTGCCGCAGATCCCGACCATTGCCGAATCCGGCTGGCCGGGTTTTGAATCGCTGAACTGGTTCGGCATCATGATACGCGCCGGCACACCGCGGCCCATTGTTGAACGCCTGTCGGCGGAAGTCGGCAAGGCGCTGAAGTCGCCGGAGGCGGGCGCTATCCTGGCAAAACAGGGTTTTTCGGAGGGCACGATGACGCCCGCCGATTACGATGCCTACATCCGCAACGAGATGCAACGCAACGAAAAGATCCTGAAAAAGCTGAACCTGAAACTGGATTAAGCGGCACGAAAAAGCGGAGGGTGCGGCCCTTTGCGGGCCGCACCGCCGCGGTCAACGCATTTTTGCCAGTACTTCCAGCAGCTCGTCGTTGGGCATGATGCCGCGCGGATCGCCGACATTGGCGTAACGCACGATGCCTTCGCGGTCGATGATGAACCAGGAGCGTTTCGCGCGCAGGTAACCGGCGATGCGTTTGGCGTCTTTGGCGAGTGCCGGGTCGTCATTGAGCACACCGTAATCCCGGGTCATCACCCGGCGCGTATCGCTCAGCAGCGGAAACGTCAATCCGAGTTTTTCGGCGAACACGGTGTTGGCGGCGTTGAAATCGACACTGATGCCCAGGACCTGGGCATTGGCGGCCTCGAACTTGGGAAGATCAAGCTGGAAGGCCACGACTTCGGTCGTTCAGGTATCGGTGAAAGCGCCAATATAGAAAAACAGCACCACATTTTTTTTGCCGAGGTAGTCCGCGAGCGCCACCGGTTTGCCGGTGGTGGAAATCACGGAAAAAGCGGGCGCCTTGTCACCGATCTTCAATGCCTGTGCCTGTGCAGTGCCGGCGAACAGCGCGGCCCCGCCCAGCAAACCCGCCACAATCCAGCGTTGTAATAACGACATCCGGGACATAGGCATCTCCTTTGGTGATGAAAAAATCATTGTTTTGCGAGTTTTCGCGCGTAGTTGCGCAGCACCTGACCGTCAAAGTCGACGTGACCCAGGCCGCGCGCATTGATCAAGCCTTTTTTGTCGACGATCACGGTGGACGGTACGCCGCGCACGCCAAAACCGCGCGCCACATCCATGTTCTGGTCGAGCAGAGCGGGCAGGGTGTAGCCGCCCTTGGCAAATACCGGTTTGACCGCAGCCGCGCCGGTGCCGTCGATGGATATGGTGATGACCTGGACGCCGTCTTTTTTCAGTTCGTCATGTGCCCTCTGCACGGAGGGCATTTCGCGGACGCAGCTACTTCACCAGGAGGCCCAGAAACGGATGATGGTGACCTTGTTGCGCAGATCGGCGTCACTGCCGCTGCCGCCGTTGAGGGCGGGGATCATGAAGGACGGCATCGGGGTCGGCGGCGCCAGCGGTGCCAGCGTTTCGGCGGCGGCCGGGCGCGCAGCGGCACCGAGCACGAATGCGGCAATGAAGACTGTGAAGCGTGTTGCGGTCAGGCGCATGAGGACTCCCGTGGTGAGCGCAGCCATGGCTGCGGTGTTGCGGGATGATTCTAGTCTGATTGCCGGCGCTGCGGGGACGATGACCCCGGCCGCTGATGGTCATGGATGCCAGCCACCCCGACAGTCGCCTGTGCGTGACGCCGGGGTGGCGCGGATTATTGCGGCTCGATGCCCGCAGACTTGGCGATTTCGGCGAAACGCTTGACGTCGTTGCGGAACAGTTTGGCCCAGACCTCCGGCGGGTCGCCATTGGGCTCGTAACCGTTGTCGACAAAGTTGGCCCGAACCTTCGGATCCTGAAGCGCTTTATGGACGGACTGCTGCAGTTTTTTTGTGATCGGTGCCGGCAGTTTGGCCGGGCCGAACATGCCGTGCCAGCCGGCGTCCGAAACATAACCATTCACGGTTTCGCCGACCGTCGGAATCTCCGGCAGCGAGGACAGGCGTTTTGCACCGGTAAATGCGATTGCGCGGACGCGACCGGCTTTGTGGTGCGGCACACCGACCGAACCTGCGGGGAAATGCACCTGCACTTCACCGCTGATGCAGGCGGCGACAGCCGGCCCGCCGCCCTTGTACGGTACGTGCAGCATATTGGTCCTGGTCATGTTCGCGAGCAGCGCGCCGGCCAGATGCTGGCCGTTGCCGACGCCGGCGGTGCTGTAGCGCAGCTGTTCTTTTTTGGCGAGCGCGATCATCTCGGAAACGTTTTTGACGGGGACCTTCGGATTCACCACCAACAGGTAACCGAGGCCGGTGGCGACATTGGTGATCGGTGTGAAATCGCGGAGCACGTCAAACGGCATTTTTTTGACGATGGCCGGATTAACCGCGAAACCGAAGGAAGTGTTCATGACGGTATAGCCGTCGGGTGTGGCGTTTTTGAGCACGTCGGAGCCGATGATGCTGTTGGCGCCGCCGCGGTTATCGATGACAAAGTTGGTGCCGATTTCAGTCTCGACCTGACGGAACAACATGCGCGAAAACACGTCGACGTTGCCGCCGGCAGGGAAAGGTACGATCAGGCGGATCGGCCGGCTGGGGTATTGCTGGGCCATTGCCTGGCCGGCCGGCGCGAGTACGAGCAGGCCCTGTATTACAGAAATACCGATTGCGAAAATATTAATTGCGGAAATATTGATTACAGAAATACCGATTGCAGAAATATGGCGATGCATGATTTCTCCTCCGATGTTTTAGAACATGGATGCCGGGGGCGCGGATATTTTGGCCGCGCCTCGTTTGGGTACCTTGATTTGGGTATCTCTCCGACGGGTTCATTTTAGTGCCGGCGGCGGCAATGCAGGGAATAAGTTTTCCGGAAAGCCGTGTCGCGCCGGAATCGGGTAATCTGCCCCCTCCAAAACGGGTTCACGATGCGAGAAAAGGAGCGGGCTTTGAGCAAACCGGTCGTGCTGGTTACCGCGGGGACAGTCTCTGATCTGGCGCAGCAACTGTTGCGGGAAGGCGGCGCCGATATTGAATTCATGCCCGGCGTGATCGATGAAGATGCATTGGTGGCGGCTTTGTCCAGGGGTACGGTTGCGGCCGTGTTGCTGCGCGGCTCGCCACCGTTGACGGAGCGGGTGTTTGCCGCGGCACGCGGCCTGAAAATTGTCGCCAAACACGGCGCCGGCGTCGATTCCGTGGACCTCGCAGGGGCCACAAAACACGGCATTGCGGTGATGGTGGCCGGCGGCGCCAATGCCGACGCGGTGGCCGAACATGCGCTGACGATGATGCTGTGTCTTGCCCGCGAGATACCGCGGTTTGACCGTGAGACGCGGCGCGGGGCATGGCGCGACCTGAAACACTTTACCCGCGAATTTCACACTCTCACCGTCGGCATCCTCGGTTACGGCCAGATCGGTGAGCGCACCGCGCGTCTGGTGCAGGCTTGCGGCGCGCAGGTGGTGATACACACGCGGTCCGGCATCACGCTGCCGGCGGGCATGAGCCTTGAGCCGGATCTCAACCGGTTGCTGGAGCACGTCGATATTCTCAGTCTGCATTGTCCGCTGACCGCCAAAACCCGCGGCATGATCGGCGCCGCGCAGATCGCGCGCATGAAACCGGGTGCGCTGCTGGTCAACACCGCGCGCGGGCCGGTGATCGACGAGGCGGCGCTGGTGGAGGCCTTGAAAAACGGCAAACTTGCAGGCGCCGGGCTGGATACGTTTGCGACGGAACCCCCCGATGCGGCGAACCCGCTGTTCATGCTGCCCAGCGTGCTGGTGACACCGCACGTCGCTGCGGCGACCACCGATGCGATGGTGCGCATGGGCACGATCGCCGCCAGCAACATCGTCAGTTACCTGCGCGGGGAGGTCTATGACCAGCGTAATTTTTTGAATCCGGAAGTGTTCAGGGCGGCCTAGGCAGAACGTATTGTGGTCGGTGGCTGGCGCAGGGACCGGCCGTCATGTTCAACTATCAGACTCAACCATCAGGATTAGATGCATTCTTCCGGGAACACTCAAATGACTACAGACAAAATACTGGTCAACAGGGAGGGCCCGATCGGCTTCCTGATTTTCAACAATCCGGAGCGCCGCAACGCGGTGTCGCTGGAGATGTGGCAGCGGGCCGGTGAAGTACTCACGGAATTTGCCAACGACGACAGCGTCAGGGTCATTGTGCTGACCGGGGCAGGCGACAAATCATTTGTGTCCGGCGCCGACATTTCCAAATTCGAGGACGAACGCGCGAACGCCGACGCGCAGGAAAAATACACCAGGACCTCGTCTGGCATGCGCCGCATCCTGCGCGAAATCGGCAAACCGACCATCGCCAAGATCCGCAGTTACTGCATCGGCGGCGGCATGTCGCTGGCACTGAGCTGCGACATGCGCGTCTGCTCCGACGACGCCCAGTTCGGCATACCAGCGGCGCGGCTCGGTATCGGTTACGGCATCGAAGGTCTGAGTCGGCTGGTGGAGCTGGTCGGCCCCTCGGCTGCCAAGGAATTCATCTACACCGCGCGCCGCTACAAGGCCGACGAAGCACTGCGTATGGGTATCGTCAACCAGATGTTTCCGGCGCAGGCACTGGATGCCGCCGTGCGTGAAATGGCGGATGGCATTGCGGAAAACGCGCCGCTGTCGATACTGACCGCAAAACGCGTGGTCGATGAACTGATGAAAGATCCGGCCAGGCGCGATGTTGCGCTTTGTGAAAAACTCGTCAATGACTGCGGTGCCAGCGAGGATTTCATCGAGGGCCGTCGTGCGTTCATGGAAAAACGCAAGCCGGTGTTCAAGGGGCGCTGATGCGGCGCCGGTGGCGGCAGTCCGGTCGGGTTGACGGGGGCTATTTACATTCTGTTACATCCCGGGCGTGACCGTTATCACGTTTCCGCGCGTTATGAGCCTGTCAGCGTATGCTGGCGCACAGTCGGTACTGTTTTTTCCGGGTTACGCTCCAAAGTGCAGGTTTTGCCGCGGCCCGCGATAACCGGGCTGCATAATTATTGCGTATGGATCAACAAAAAAAGAGGAGCAGAGATGAAAATCAATAAATCCATGTCGATCAACCGGTTCATGGCGCTGGTCGTTGCAGGGACTTTGGCTGCAACGCCGGTTTTTGCCGACAAACCGGACAATGCCGGTAAAGGAAAGTCCCATCATGATCGCGACAATCGCGGCGGGAAGCATCGTGATCGGGACGATCACAACAAGGGTGGCAAGCACGACGATCGTGATGATCGTGCGCAGGGCAGCCGGAAACATTTCGGCGATCGCCAGCAAGTGATCGCCCGCGACTATTTCGCGCAGGAGTATCGCAGCGGTCGTTGCCCGCCGGGTCTTGCCAAGAAAAACAACGGCTGCATGCCGCCGGGGCAGGCGAAAAAGTGGAAAAAGGGCCGGCCGCTGCCGCGTGACGTCGTGTATTACGACGTGCCGCAGCAACTGGTGGTACGTCTGGGTCCGCCGCCATCCGGGCACAAGTATGTCCGTGTCGCTTCGGACATCCTGCTGATAGCCATTGGTACCTCGATGGTGGTGGATGCGATTACCGATCTCGGGCGGATGTAAGCCGCCGCTGCTCCAGGCAAACGCGGACCGCATTGCGGTCCGCGTTTTTATTCCGGCCCGGGAATTCGCGTCCATCCGATGTAATAATTACCCACCCGTCCCGGAGTAATGATCATGGTCATGCGCAAACTGCATCAAGTAATCCCGGCGATGCCGACTTCCGACGGCGCCGGCGTGAGGCTGCGCCGCAGTCTCGGCCAGTCGCAGCAGGCGCGACTGGATCCGTTTCTGATGCTTGATGAATTTTCCTCGGAAAATGCCGACGACTATCTCGCCGGATTTCCCAATCACCCGCATCGCGGCTTCGAGACCGTGACCTATATGCTCGACGGCCACATGTTGCATGAAGATCACATGGGCAACCGTGGCGACCTGAGAAGCGGCGACGTGCAGTGGATGACCGCGGGGCGCGGGATCATCCATTCCGAAATGCCGCAGCAGTTGCAGGGCCGCATGCGCGGCTTCCAGTTGTGGCTCAACCTGCCGGCGAAAGAAAAAATGAAACCCGCCGGTTATCGCGACATTCCCGCGGCGTCGATCCCGGTGGTCGCTTTGCCGGGCGGCGGCAGCGTGAAGGTGATCGCCGGTACCATAACCGTCAATGGCCGGCCGACGCCGGGACCGATGCAGGGTCTCAGTACCGAGCCGCTGTATTTTGACGTGTCATTGCAAGCGGGCGAAACATTCGCGCAGGCGCTGCCCGCCGGCCATAACGCGTTTCTCTACGTCTACGAAGGCGATGTCGCGGTCGGCGCGGCGGGTGATGCGCGCAAGCTGCCGCGGCACAGTGCCGGTGTGCTGGCGGAAGGGGATGCCGTAACCATCACCGCCGCGGAAGAGGGGGCACGATTCATCCTGCTGGCCGGCAAACCCTTGCTTGAACCGGTGGTGCAGTACGGGCCGTTCGTGATGAACACGCGCGAGGAAATCGAACAGGCGATCCGTGATTATCAGTCGGGACGCCTGACAGCCTGATACGAAAAAAAGCGTCGGCACAGGCCGGCGCTGGTTTTTGCGAAGATCCGAAGCGCGGTTTATTGCGGTTCGATGCCGGCGAGCTGGGCGGCTTTTTTGTAACGTGCAATCTCCGACGGCAGCAGGTCCGACAGCTGCGCCAGCGGCAGCGGCCAGGCCTCGGCACCCTGGGTGTCGAGGAATTTCTTCATGTCGGCGCTGTTGACGATTTTGTTGATTTCGTTGTGGATGAACTTGATCCGGTCCGGCGCCATGCCGGCTGGTGCGAATGTTCCCCACCACAGCTGGTATTCGTAGCCCGGCACACCCTGCGAAGCGATGGTCGGCAGATCCGGGAACAGCGGTGACTTTTCCAGGCTGGTGACACCGAGGATGCGGATTCGTCCCGAGTCGCGCTGCGGCAGCAGTGCCGAGGAACTGGCGATGACAATCTCGACTTCGCCGGAGGCGATCGCGGTGACGGCGAGCGAGATGCCCTTGTAGGGCACGTGCTGCATCTTGATGCCGGCGGCGGATGCAAACAGCGCGCCGGAAAAGTGGTTGTTGCCACCGGTGCCTGATGAGCCGTAGTTGAACTTGCCGGGGTTTTTCTTGGCGATGGCGATCAGTTCCTTGACGTTTTTCGCCGGCACCGACGGGTGCAGCGCGAACAGCATCGGCGCGCGTGCGGTCATGCCGACAGCGATGATGCCGCGCGCCGGATCGAAAGGCAGCTTGGCGCGTACGGCGGCGGTGGCCGGGTAGGATGAGGTGTGGCCGAGCAGCGTGTGGCCATCGGGATCAGCCTTGGTCACCATTTCGGTGCCGATCATGCCGCTGGCACCGGGGCGATTGTCAACGACCACCGTGCGGTTCCAGGCGGCGCCGAGGCGTTGCGCGATGGCGCGGCTCATGGCGTCTGCCGAACCGCCGGAGGTGTAGGGTACGACCATCACCAGGTTTTTCGACGGGAACGCGCCCTGGGCGTATGTGTTGTGCGACACGATCAGCGACAGGGCGGCAATCGCGGCTGAGGTTGCGAGTGCAGATGTTTTCATGAATTTCCTCCGTTTATTGGCTGCTTGATGTAATACAAATACGAACTTCAGTTTCACGCACGAACTTCAGTCCCACGCCGGAGCGCGGCCTGCCGGATTGGCAATACGGCCATCGGGCCGTGCCAGTGCATGGATGCGTTTCATCTCGTCAGCGTCCAGCGTGAAGTTGAACACGTCGAGGTTCTGCGCGATGCGCTCCGGGTTTGAAGAGCGCGGGATGGGCGCAATGTTGCCCTGTTGGACGAGCCAGCGCAATACGACCTGGGCGACGGTTTTGTTTTTTTTCTCCGCGATTCCGGCCAGCACCGGATCCTTGAATACGCGACCGCGGGCCAGCGGGCAGTAGGCGGTGAAGATGATCCCGTTTTGCCGGCAGTAGTCGAGGACCCTGCGCTGGTCGAGGTAGGGGTGGTATTCGGCCTGGAGCGTGGCCAGCGGTTCCGGGCAGGCATGCCGGGCTTCTTCCATCAGCGCGATGTTGAAGTTGGCGACGCCGATATGGCGCGTGAGCCCCTGCCGTTTGGTTTTGGCGAGGGCCGCCATGGTTTCGGCCAGCGGGATTTTGTCGATGGTCGGCCAGTGCACATGCAGCATGTCGACATAATCCACCTGCAGGTTTCTCAGGCTCTCGTCCACCGAACGTGCGAAATCATCCGCACGCAGGTTTTCGTGCGACACCTTGGTGACCAGGAAAATCTCACCGCGCGGCACGCCGGAGGCGCGGATGCCGGCACCGACGCCTTTTTCCGAGCCGTATTTCCAGGCAGTGTCGATATGGCGGTAGCCGAGCTTGAGCGCGGCGGCGACCAGGTCGCCGCAGTCACCGAGTTGCGAGGTGCCGAAGCCGATCTGCGGCATGGCGCAGCCGTGGGTGCTGAGGACGGGCATGGTTGCGGAGGGCATGAGTGCGATGGCGGAGTATAAAAAACCGTAGAATACGCGTTTTTATTTTCCGGATGACCCTTGATCATGGCACAGCCGCTTTTCCACCTTGCGTTTCCCGTTGATGACCTGACCAAGGCACGCGCATTTTATGGCGAGCTGCTGGGCTGCCCTGAGGGCCGTTCTTCACCGGAATGGGTCGATTTCAATTTTTACGGCCACCAGATCGTCGCGCATCTGGCGCCGGGCGAAGTCGGCCATCGCAGCACCAGTGCGGTGGACGGCGACGACGTACCGGTGCGCCATTTCGGTGCGATCCTGTCGATGACCGAATGGCAGGCGCTGGCCGACAAGCTGGTCAAGGCCGGCACCAAATTCATCATTGAACCGCATATCCGCTTCAAGGGGCAGGTCGGGGAGCAGGCAACGATGTTTTTCCTGGACCCCTGCGGCAATGCACTGGAGTTCAAGTCATTTCAGAACCTGTCCCAGGTATTCGCCAAATAAAAGTACCGTTGCGGCGCATGGTTGACCATTGCGGGGAATGTTCCTAAACTCGACAGACCACAATCTGAAAACCGTGGGCTAAAAATCAACCCGTTGGAGGAAAAATCATGCATCAATTAATCAAGGTTCTGGCACTGGCCGCTTGCGCGCTGTTTGCGCTGCCGGCAGCAGCCCAGGAAAAAATCAACCTGTCGATCGCCACCGGCGGCACCGGCGGCGTGTATTACCCGCTGGGCGGCGGCATGGCGAATGTGTTTTCCAAGTCCATTCCCGGCATGACGGCTACCGCCGAGGTGACCGGCGGTTCGGTCGATAACATGCGCCTGATCGGGACCGGCAAACCCTACATTGCCCTGTCCCAGGCCGATGCAGTCATCGATGCCTACAACGGTGAGGGCAAGTTCAAGGGCACCAAAATCCCGGTGCGCGCGATGATGATGCTCTACACCAACATCATGCATGCGGTGACGATCGAAGGCACGGGGATCAACAACATCAATGATCTCAAGGGCAAACGTGTCTCCACCGGTTCACCGGGCAGCGCGACGGAAGTGTTCGCATTCCGCGTACTGGAAGCGGCGGGACTTGATCCGCAAAAGGACATGAAGATCGAGCGTCTGGGTGCTTCGGAGTCGGCCAACGCGATGAAAGACAAGAAAATCGACGCGTTTTTCTTCGTGGTCGGGCTGCCCACTTCCGCTGTGACCGATCTCGCAGCAACGCCTGGCGTCAAGATCAAGTTCCTTGATCACGCGAATCTGCTGCCGGCGATGACCAAGAAAAACGGGCCCCTGTACATTGCCGACGTCATTCCAAAAGCGACTTATCCGGGCATGACCACAGATAACCAGGCGACTGCCGTGGCCAATCTGCTCGTGGCCAATGCCAATATGAGCGAACAGACGGTTTACAACATCGTCAAGACGATTTTCGAAAAGCGGCCCGACCTGATTGCCGTGCATAAAATCGCCGCCGATATCACGATGGAGAGACAAAAGCCTGAAGCCTCGCCGGTACCCTGGCATCCGGGTGCGGTGAAGTACTTCAAGGAAAAAGGGCTGAAGTTCTGATTTTTGCCCTGCAGCTCAGCCCCGTCCGGTTCCGGACGGGGCTTTTCGTTTCTGGACTTGCATTATCTGAATGATGGCGTATTCCGGGCGCATGTCCGGGACGGCGTGACAAAACATAAAAAATCCCTGACCGGAGGAAATGATGGCTGAAAATTCCATTCCCGAGTCATCGCGGGAAGAGGCCTTGCTCAGCGAGGAGGCGCGCAAACGCGTCGAGGAGCTGATCGAGGAAGAAGAAGGCGCCCACAACCGTTATACCGGTGTGCTGGCGGTTATGCTGACGCTGGCCGCCGTGATCATGTCGCTGTTTCACCTCTATGCCGCGGTGGAGATTGTGCCGGCATTCAGGTTGCGGCCCATCCATGTCGCGTTTGCGCTGACATTGGTATTCCTGCTGTTCCCGATTTCAAGGCGTTTCCGTCATCGCCTTATGTGGTGGGATGTCATTTTCGCGGCCGTTTCGCTGGCGATCATCGGCTATATCCTCTACTGGGGGGATCTGCTCGGCGACCGCGCGACCGTGCCGACAACGCTGGACCAGGTTGTTGGTGTTGCGCTGATTGTGCTGATACTCGAAGCCAACAGGAGAAGTTCGACCTGGATACTGCCGTTTATTGTTTCGCTGTTTCTGGCTTATGCACTGTTCGGGCCCTATTTGCCCGAGCCATGGACACACAAAGGTTACGAAATTTCACGGCTTACCGGCGCGTTGTACATGACGCTGGAGGGAATTTTTGGCGTTGCCGTGGACGTCTCTTCGACGCTGATCATTCTGTTCACCATTTTCGGCGCATTCCTGCAGTATTCCGGCGCAGGCAAATTTTTCCTCGATTTTTCGTTTGCGGCGATGGGCGGCAAACCGTCCAGCGCGGGCCGCGCGGTGGTGATGTCCTCTTTCCTGCTCGGTGGCCCATCGGGCTCTGGCGTGGCAACCACGGTGACCATCGGTGCCGTGGCCTATCCCTTGCTGGCCAAGGCGGGTTATGACAAGGAAGCAGCCGGCGGGTTGCTCGCCGCCGGCGGGCTGGGAGCAATCCTGTCGCCGCCGGTACTGGGCGCGGCGGCGTTCCTGATTGCAGAGTTCCTGAGGATTTCGTACCTCGACGTGATCCTGATGGCCACCATCCCGACCATCATGTTTTATCTCGGCATTTTCATCATGGTCGAGATCGATGCGCGGAAATTCAGCATGCGCACGGTTGCGCTGGAGAAACACCAGCGTGCCTGGGGTCTGGCCAAGCGTTATTGGTACCACTTCGTATCGCTGGTCTCGATCGTTGTTTTCCTGTTGACGGGGTATTCACCGGTTTTGTCCGTGTTCTACGCCACTCTCGTGACGGCGGTGTTGTCTTTCATTCGCAGCGATTCGGCGATGATTCCCTACGACTGGTTCCGCGGGCGCATGGCGTGGATCCGGGGATTCTGGGAGTCAGGTTTTATCAAGGCGCTGGAAGGTGGATCGGTCGGCGTGCTCAATGTCGCGATGACCTGTGCGTCAGCTGGCATCATCGTCGGTGTGGTGACCTTGACCGGCCTCGGACTCAAGTTCAGCTCAATCGTGCTCGATTATGCCAACTCCGGTGCGCACGCCCTGGTCGGGTTCCTGACTTTTTTCGGCGCCGCCAACACACCGGAACTGTTGCATGACATGAAGCTGCTGCTGACCGCGTTTTATACCTCGTTGATCGTGTGGGTCGTCGGGCTGGCCGTGCCGGTGACCGCGTCGTACATCATCTGTGCGGTGATCACCGCACCGGCGATGATCAAGCTCGGTGTCCCGGATTTTGCCGCGCACATGTTCATTTTCTATTACGCGGTGCTGTCGGAGGTGTCGCCGCCCACCGCGCTGTCGCCGTTTGCGGCGGCGGCGATTACCGGTGGCGGCCCCTACCGCACGACGCTGCAGAGTTGGAAATACTGCGCACCGGCGTTCCTGCTGCCCTTCATGTTTGTGCTTGACCCATCGGGCACCGGTTTGCTGCTGGACGGCTCCTTCAAGAACCTGGCGAAGGCCGACTGGGTTTCGATCGCCTTGGTGGCGGGTACTGCCGCGGTTGGCATTGCCGCTCTCGCTGGCGGATTGCAGGGCTGGCTGATCCGCAAGACCAACAGCCTGGAGCGCTGGATGCTGGTCATCGCGGGCCTGATGCTGGTCTATCCGTCTGCGATGTTTGATGTGATCGGGCTCGGGTTGGCCATCGCGGTGGTCGTGATGCAGAAACTGTGGCCGGCGAAAGCCGTGATGGCATGACAGGTCGGGGACCGGCGGCGGGGCAAACGGAGACCCGTTATGCCACGCCGTTCGCGGTACTGGGCATCGTCAGCGACGGCAAGGCATTGACCAGTGTGCGTTATCTGCCGCGCAACACGGCGCAGTCCGCGCCGCGGGATCGCGTGGCGGAACGCACCTGCCGCGAAATCGAACGTTATCTGGCGGATCCCGATTATCTTTTCACGGTACCCTACCGCTTGGAGGGCACACCGTTCCAGTGCCGGGTGTGGCACGAGATAGAAAAACTGCGTGAGAAACCACATGAAAAACGCCACAATACAAATTGTTCAATAAAAACAATAACTTATGGAGAAATGGCGCAGTGTCTGCGCAGCGGTCCGCGCGCCGTGGGCGGCGCCTGCGGCGCCAACCCGATACCGTTGATCGTGCCCTGCCATCGTGTGCTGGCGGCCGGCGGGGGCCTCGGCGGATTCATGGGCGGCAAGGCTCCGTTTCCATTGAGCGTCAAACGCTGGTTGCTGCAGCATGAAGGAATCCTCGAAGCAGATCATTGATGCGTTCTGCGATGCCTTGTGGCTGGAAGACGGGCTCGCGCGCAATACGCTCGACAGTTACCGCCGTGACCTGCAGCAGTTTGCCGGCTGGCTGGAAAAACAGAGCGGCACTGATCTGCTGGCGGTCGACCAGGCCCTGATCCAGGATTATCTTGCGCACAAGTTCCGCAGCAAGGCGCGCGCCTCCACCGCGGCGCGGCTGCTGTCGACCTTAAAACGCTTTTATCGCCACGCTTTGCGCCAGAACACGATCAAAACGGATCCGACCTTGCGCATCGATACGCCGAAGCTGCCGCGGCCATTGCCGAAAACGCTGACCGAGACGGATGTTGAAGGCCTGCTCGCAGCACCCGCACTGGATCAGCCGCTGGGCCTGCGCGACCGCGCGATGCTGGAAGTACTGTACGCCAGTGGCCTGCGTGTATCCGAACTGGTGACGCTGAAAGTGCCCCAGGTCAGCCGCGACATGGGTGTGGTGCGTGTAATGGGCAAGGGCTCCAAGGAACGGCTGGTGCCGCTGGGCGAGGAGGCGCTGTCGTGGATCGAGCGTTACCTGAAAGAGGCGCGACCGGCTCTGCTCGGAAAAAAAACCAGCGACGCGCTGTTCGTCACCACGCGTGCAGCAGTGATGACGCGTCAGGCCTTCTGGCATCTGCTGAAACGGTATGCACTGCAGGCGGGGCTGCACAAGCCGATTTCGCCGCACACGCTGCGCCATGCCTTTGCCACGCATCTGCTCAACCACGGCGCCGATTTGCGCGTGGTGCAGCTGCTGCTCGGTCACGCGGACATTTCAACGACGCAGATTTACACCCATGTTGCGCAGGAACGGATGAAGCAGCTGCATGCGAAGCATCATCCGCGCGGCTGAGTCCCGCCTGCCACCGAGACCCATGAACCGTCAAGACGCCAAGAGAACCGAACCAAACAAACCCGGTAACTACCAGCGATCCGGTTCACAGTTGGCCCGAACAGCCGAAATGAGGTTTTGATTTTGAATTTCTTGGCGCTCTTGGCGTCTTGGCGGTTAAACGCCTTGTTTTGTTCCGCGCTCAATGCTGATGCCCAGCTTTTTTACACCGGCGAGCGGGGTGAGTTTGGCGATGCTGACGCGCAGCCAGGGCGCCTTGAAATCCCGGATCACCATGGTGGCGATGGATTCCGCGGCATGTTCCAGCAGCGAAAAATGCTGTTCCGCAAAAAGTTTTCTGATGGCGGAGACGACTTTTGCGTAATCGATGGTGTCTTCAATGCGGTCGCTGTCGGCGGCATGTTTGCCGCGCAGGCCGATTTCGAGATCCAGCTGCACGGTTTGCGGCACCTGCAGTTCCTGCGCGTAGATGCCGATGCGGGTTTCGATGCGCAGTTCGCTGATGAATATGGTGTCCATGTGCGGCAGGTGTGTAATAGGCGGTGTAAGAAGCGGGGTAAAAAGCAGGGTAAAAAGCGGTGCAAGAGGCAGTGTCCGAAAAGGCGGATGCGCCTGGGCTAAAATGACCGCGCCATTCTAGGGGAAATCATTTGGCGTTACTAATCGCAGTAATCACGGCCTATCTGCTTGGTTCGGTTTCGTTTGCGGTGGTCGTCAGTCACGCATTCCGGCTGCCCGACCCGCGTGAATACGGCTCGGGCAATCCGGGCGCGACCAATGTGCTGCGCAGCGGGCGCAAATCGGCGGCGGTGCTGACCTTGCTCGGGGACTGCGGCAAAGGCTGGCTCGCGGTGTTTGTCGCGGGTCAGTGGATGGCCGACGGCGCTGCAATGGCAATGGCCCTCGCGGCGGTGGCAGTCATCCTCGGCCACATGTACCCGGTGTTCCATGGGTTCAAAGGCGGCAAAGGGGTGGCTACGGCGCTGGGCGTGTTGCTCGCGTTGAGCTTTTATCTTGGGCTGGGCGTATTGGCCACCTGGATCACCATCGCGGTGTTTTTCCGGTACTCTTCGCTCGCCGCACTGATCTCCGCGCTGTTCGCCGTGTTTTTCACGCTGATCCTGTTTAATGCATCACATCCGTTTTTCTTTGCGGTCGTGGTGATCGCAGCATTGCTGATCTGGCGCCATCGCTCGAATATTCATAACTTGCTGGATGGCAAGGAAAGCAAGATCGGCGCCAAGGCCGGCAGTTAGCCTGCGACGAGACTCGCCAGATCCCAGCGCGGGCGCACGGTAAACCCGGCGCCGTTTCCACGCGGGTTTTCCTTCTTATCCTGCTGCAGACGCAGCGCGCCGGCAAAGGCGATCATTGCGCCGTTGTCGGTGCAGAATTCGAACGGCGGGTAAAACACCGTGCAGCCGCAGCGCTGCGCAGCCGCATCCAGTTGCATGCGCAGCAGGCGGTTGGCGCCGACGCCGCCGGCTACCACCAGTCGTGTCAGTCCGGTTTGTTCCATTGCCGCGATGGTTTTGCCGACCAGCACGTCCACGATGGCCGCCTGCAGTTCGGCGGCAAGATCGGCGCGTGCCTGTGTCCCCGGCGGCAGATCGCGAACGGCGGTGAGCACGGCTGTTTTGAGGCCGCTGAAACTGAAATCAAGGTTGTCGCTGCGTAACATTGGTCGCGGCAGCGGGTATTTGCCGGCATGGCCGGATGCGGCGAGTGCGGCAATGGCCGGGCCGCCGGGGTAACCCAGGTCCAGCAGTTTTGCCGATTTGTCGAACGCCTCGCCGGCGGCGTCATCCAGGGTTTCGCCGAGCAGCGTGTAGTCTCCAACACCGCCCACCCGCATCAATTGGGTATGGCCGCCGGACACCAGCAGGGCGACAAACGGGAACTGCGGCGCCGGATCGGCCAGCAGTGGTGACAGCAGGTGGCCTTCGAGATGGTGGATGCCGATCGCGGGAATACCCAGGGCATAGGCGAGGCTGGTGCCGACTCCGGCACCGACCAGCAGCGCGCCGGCCAGCCCGGGACCTGCGGTGTAAGCCACGGCATTGACCTCGGCCAGGGTGGCGCCGGCCCCGCGCAACACCTCCCGGGTCAGCGGCAATACCCGGCGGATGTGGTCGCGGGAGGCCAGTTCCGGCACCACCCCGCCGTAGTCGGCGTGCAGCGCCACCTGGGAGTGCAGGGCATGGGCGAGCAGGCCCCGCCCGGTGTCATACAGGGCGATGCCGGTTTCGTCGCAGGAGGTTTCAATGCCTAGTACAAGCACGGGGTTCAGGCGGGTGGGGCAGCGGAGGGTGTTTGGGGCCCTGTAATTCCGGGCCGGATCTGGTTATAATACGCGCCTTTCCGATTTCGACCTGCCAAAATCCGGCAGGACCATGAGGGTTTCATGACGACAGTACGCGTAAAAGAAAATGAACCGTTTGAAGTGGCCCTGCGCCGTTTCAAACGCACCGTGGAAAAAACCGGGCTGCTGACCGAGCTGCGTGCCCGCGAGTTCTACGAAAAACCGACTTCCGAGCGCAAGCGCAAGCTGGCCGCCGCAGTGAAGCGCACGCACAAACGCCTGCGTTCGCAACTGCTGCCGCCGAAGCTCTACTAAGAAGTCCGGCGCGCCGTTCAGGCCGTCAAAGGGTGCAGGGCTACAGCCTCGCACCCTTTTGTCATTTCTGGAGTCCAGCCCCATGACTTTGCGTCAACAATCTTTGCGTGAACAGATCAACGACGACTTGAAAGCAGCGATGCGCGGCGGTGATGTTGCGCGCCGCGACACCATCCGGCTGTTGTTGTCCGCCCTGAAGCAGCGCGAAGTCGATGAACGCAAGGTGCTGACCGACGCCGACGTGCTGGGCATTATCGAAAAAATGCTCAAGCAGCGCCGCGATTCGATCAGCCAGTTTGAGCAGGGCGGCCGCCAGGATCTGGCCGACAAGGAAAAGCAGGAACTCGCGCTGTTGCAGGCCTACATGCCGCAGGCGCTGGGTGATGCGGAAATTGCCGCAGCCGTAGCGGCGGCGGTGGCGGAGACCGGCGCGGCTGCGCCGTCGGACATGGGCAAGGTGATGGCGCTGCTGAAACCGAAGCTGGCCGGTCGTGCTGATATGACCAAAGTGTCTGCTGCTGTTAAAGCTCAGCTCACCAAATCATAGCCTGTTGTTTTGTTTGGTGTTTTTTTCGAACCTCGCAGGCACGCACTACCACCGCCGCTGACCCAATGCGCGGCCCCGCACTGCCTGCCCCTATAATTCCCTGATTGCCACGGCCCGGCGGGCCGCCGGTTCCGAGTGGAGCATTTGCCGCGCGCATGATTCCGCAGTCGTTCATCCAGGATTTGCTCGGCCGGGTCGACATCGTCGAAGTGGTCGATCGCCACGTGAAGCTGAAACGCAGCGGCGCCAATTATTCAGCCTGCTGCCCGTTCCACACCGAAAAATCCCCGTCTTTCACCGTCAGTCCGACCAAGCAGTTTTATCACTGCTTCGGTTGCGGCGCGCATGGTACCGCCATCGGTTTCATGATGGAGTACAGCGGCATGGGGTTTGTCGATGCGGTAAAGGATCTCGCGCAAAGTGTCGGCATGCAGGTGCCGGAAGAGGCGCGTTCTGAATATGCCCAGCGCCGCGCGGAAGAAGGCCCGGATCTGTACGGTGTGCTGCTGCAGGCGGCGCAGTTTTACCGCAACCAGTTGAAGGACGCACCGCAGGCGATCGAGTATCTGAAGCGTCGCGGGCTCTCCGGCGAGATCGCGAAGAAATTCGGCATCGGTTATGCCCCGGATGGTTGGCAGAATCTGGAAAAGGTGTTCCCTGATTATGCAGACAAGGCGCTGAATGTTGCGGGCCTGGTCAAACAGAACGAGGAAGGCCGGCGTTACGACGTATTTCGCGACCGCATCATGTTCCCGATCGTTGATGTCAAAGGCAACATCATCGGTTTCGGCGGCCGCGTACTGGGCGACGGTGAACCGAAATACCTGAATTCTCCGGAAACGCCGGTGTTCGAAAAAGGTCGCGAACTCTACGGCCTGTTCCACGCGCGGCGCGCGATCCGCGACGCCGGTTGTGTGATCGTGGTCGAAGGTTACATGGACGTGGTGGCGCTGGCGCAGGCGGGGGTTGAATACGCGGTGGCGACGCTGGGGACGGCGACCACGCCGAACCATGTACAGAAACTGCTGCGCCAGTCGGACGAGATCGTATTCTGTTTTGACGGTGATGCCGCCGGCCGCCGCGCCGCCTGGCGCGCGCTGGAAAACAGCCTCACGCTACTGGTGGACGGCAAACAGCTGCGTTTCCTGTTCTTGCCCGACGGCGAGGATCCCGATACCTATGTGCGGGCGAACGGCAAGGCCGCGTTCGAAGCGCTGCTCGGCAAGGCGGAACCGCTGTCGCGGTTTTTGATCGATGAACTGCGCTCGAATGTCGACAGCCATACTTCCGAGGGCCGCGCCAAGCTGATGCAACAGGCGAAACCGCTGGTGAAGCAGATTGCCGCACCGATGCTGTCACTGCTGATCCGCAAGGAGCTGGCGCAACTCGCTGGCGTGACGCAGCAGGAACTCGACGCGAATTTCGAAATCAGGTCACAGGCCGTGTCGGCACCGGCCCGGCGGGCAGCACCGGCGACGCAGTCGATTTTGCGCACGGTGCTCGAATTGCTGGTCGTGGAGCCGCGGTTTGCGGCGTTGATCAAGCGCGATGATCTTGGCGGAGCCATGGAGGTTCCCGGTCTGGATCAAGCCGAACTGCAGGTATTGGATGCGGTGCTGGAGGTTGTGGGTGACGGAGAAGGTGTTGTCAATCTGGGGGAAGCATTTCGTGGTTCCCCGCATGAGGCCGCTGTCTTGCAGGCAGAGGTCGGGGCATTACATAAGCAAAATCAAGGGTTTAGCGCTGAAGGGCTGGAGGCGGATTTTCGCGGTGCGTGGAGCAAGGTCTTGGATCAGATACGCAGAACCCGTTTTAAAGCCATGGGGCAAAAGAAAGATCGCCAAGGGTTGACATCTGCGGAACAGGATCAATATCGTCTTTTGCAACAAGCACTTAACGTACCAGCCGGTAAGTGAAAGAGCTGGTGGTTTGCGGTATAATTTTTGGCTTTTTCACCGATCCATCGCCCGGCGGAGCCTAATCCATGGCCAAGCAATCCAAAACATCCAAATCCAAGGCAAAAACCGCGAAGGCGAAAAATGCCAAAGCGAAGAACGCAAAAGCGGGCGCTGCACGCGCCAAGACGGGATCCGCAAAAACTGCCGCGAAGTCGAAACTGCGCGCAGCCACCAAATCGAAAGTTGTAAAAACGAAAACGCCGCAACGCGCGGCCAAGTCGCGCGTTGCGGCCAAAGGCACGACCAAAACCAAGGGCAAGGCTGCACCGAAAGCAGCAGCCAAGTCGAAGGCGGTATTACGCAAGGAACAGCAGCGGCTGGCGAACTTCAAGGCCGTGGCGAAGCAGGCGCTGGCCAAGGTCAAGGCGGCGGCCCAGAAGCTCGACAAGACTGCAGCGCAGCCGGCGGCGCCGGTTGCTCCCGCCAAGGCCGGCGGCAAACAACGGCCGACGCGCGGACTGACCGCGCGCGAACGTGCCCTGGTCAAGGAATTCGAGCGGCGTGAACTCTCCCCGGCGGACGCCGAAGCGCGGCGCCTGCGGCTGAAAAATCTGGTGGTGCTCGGCAAGGAGCGTGGTTACCTGACCTATGCCGAGATCAACGATCACCTGCCCGACGACATGCTCGACGCCGAGGCGATCGAGAACATCATCGGCATGATCAACGACATGGGCATCCAGGTCTACGACGAGGCACCGGACGCCGAGACGCTGCTGATGTCGGAATCCACGCCGGCAGTGGCCGACGAGGATGCGGTCGAGGAAGCCGAGGCGGCGCTGTCCACGGTGGACTCCGAATTCGGCCGCACCACCGATCCGGTGCGCATGTACATGCGCGAAATGGGATCGGTCGAACTGCTGACGCGCGAGGGCGAGATCGAGATCGCCAAACGCATTGAGGACGGCCTGCGCCACATGATTCTGGCCATTTCCGCCTGCCCGACCACGATTGCCGAAATTCTCGCGCTCGCCGAAAAAATCGAGAAGGAAGAGATGCGCGTCGATGATGTCGTCGACGGGCTGGCCGACCTTGAAATGAAGGCGGCCATCGTCGAGGAAGTTGCCGAGGACGATGCCGAAGAAGCTGAGGATGTCGATGCCGAAGATGCCGAGGATGATGACGGTGCCGCCACTGCCGCCGCTGCCGCCGCCGACCTGGCTCGACTGAAGGAGGCTGCGCTGGTGCACTTTGCCGACATCCGCGGCAATTACCAGAAAATGATGCGTGCGCTGCAGAAACACGGTTCGCGCGGCCGGCCTTATGTGCAGGCGCGTGAAGCCATTTCCGAGGAGCTGATGAAAATCCGCTTTTCGGCGAAGCAGATCGAAGTTCTCTGCGACGGTGTGCGCAAACTGGTTGAAGAAGTGCGTACCTACGAGCGCACGATCATGGCGCTGTGCATCGACAAGGCGCGCATGCCGCGCCAGCATTTCATCAAGGAATTCCCGGGCAAGGAAACCAGCGCACGGTGGATCCGCGGCGAGGTGGAATCCGCCAAGCCGTGGAGCGAGGCCCTGTCGCGTTTTGAGCCCGCGGTGATCGAACAGCAGCAGAAACTTCTCGACCTGCAGGGCCGGATCGGCATCCCGATCAAGGAGTTGAAGGAAATCAACCGCCAGATGACCAGTGGTGAAGCGCGGGCACGTCGTGCCAAGCGTGAAATGACCGAGGCCAACCTGCGTCTGGTGATCTCGATCGCCAAGAAGTACACCAACCGCGGCCTGCAGTTCCTCGACCTGATCCAGGAGGGCAACATCGGCCTGATGAAGGCGGTGGACAAGTTCGAATACCGCCGCGGGTACAAGTTTTCGACCTATGCGACATGGTGGATCCGCCAGGCGATCACGCGTTCGATCGCCGACCAGGCGCGTACCATCCGCATTCCGGTGCACATGATCGAAACCATCAACAAGATGAACCGCATCTCGCGGCAGATCCTGCAGGAGACCGGCTCCGAGCCGGATCCGGCGACGCTGGCCGAGAAGATGGAAATGCCCGAGGAGAAGATCCGCAAGATACTCAAGATCTCCAAGGAGCCGATTTCGATGGAGACGCCGATCGGCGACGACGACGATTCGCACCTC
Organism: Burkholderiales bacterium; assembly: GCA_019744975.1. Classification (GTDB taxonomy): domain Bacteria; phylum Pseudomonadota; class Gammaproteobacteria; order Burkholderiales; family SG8-41. The sequence goes on along the minus strand of JAIETP010000010.1, from coordinate 119,777 downwards.
GGCGATTTCATCGAGGACCAGTCGACGATGGCGCCGAGCGATGCCGCGGTCTACGGCAGCCTGCGCGATGTCACCGGCGACGTGCTGGACACGCTGACGCCGCGCGAAGCCAAGGTGCTGCGTATGCGTTTCGGCATCGAAATGAACACTGACCACACGCTGGAAGAGGTCGGCAAGCAGTTCGATGTCACGCGCGAACGCATCCGCCAGATCGAGGCCAAGGCGCTGCGCAAATTGCGCCACCCGTCGCGTTCCGAACGGCTGCGCAGCTTCCTCGATAACGAAAGCTGAAACCGCAAGCCTGGTAATCCGGGTGCGCGCATGATGCCGGATCGGTTCCGTGCCGCCGTGTATCCGGCGTCGGCGCATCTTTCATTGACACTGCTCTGGAGGCGCACATGAGCCAATTGCCCAGCGACCTCACACGCACCACGCTGGCCGTGCTGTTTATTGGCGGCCTGATTCTTGCCTCGTTCTGGATCATGCGGCCCTTTCTGGCGCCGCTGATCTGGGCCACCATGATTGTCGTCTCGACCTGGTCGCTGATGGTTCGCGCCGAGAAACGGCTGTGGGGCAGCAGGGCGCTTGCGGTGACGGCGATGATGCTGGGGCTAATGCTGGTGTTCGTGGTGCCGCTGACGATGGCGATCATTACCATCGTTGAACATGCCGGTGAAATTGTTGCCTGGGGAAAGGAGCTGGGCGGTTTTCGCCTGCCGCCTCCGCCCGACTGGCTGCGCAGCCTGCCGCTGGGGGATCATGCGGTTGTGCTCTGGGAAAAGGTTGCCGCCGAAAGCACGCGCAGCCTGGCCGCGAAGGCTGAACCGTACGCGGGCGCGGTCACCAAGTGGTTTATCGCCGAGGTCGGCGGTTTCGGCGTGGTGTTCGCCCAGTTCCTGCTGACGATCATTCTGTCCGCCGTTCTCTACGTGAGTGGTGAGGCCTGGGCGCGCTGGATGATCCGTTTTGGCGGCAGGCTGGCGGCCGTGCGCGGTGAGCGGGCGGTGATACTCGCCGGTCAGGCGATTCGCGGCGTTGCCCTGGGCGTGGTGGTGACGGCGCTGGTCCAATCGATACTGGGTGGCATCGGACTGGTGATTGCCGGTGTGCCCTTTGCCGGGATGCTGACGGCGGTCATGTTCATGCTCTGCATTGCGCAACTCGGTCCCGTGTTCGTGCTGCTGCCCGCGGTTGGCTGGTTGTACTGGAGCGACAGCAGTGGTTGGGGCACCTTCCTGCTGGTATGGACGATCTTTGTTGGCACCATCGACAACGTCATACGTCCCCTTTTCATCCGGCAGGGGGCCGACCTGTCGCTGCTGCTGATTTTTGCCGGCGTCATCGGCGGCCTGCTGGTTTTCGGCCTGGTGGGTATTTTCGTCGGCCCGGTGGTGCTGGCCGTGGCTTACACGCTGATTGATGACTGGGTCAAAGATGACGGGAAGGATGAGGCAGACACTGCTGCCGTTTCCGGTCCTGTCGAGGGGCAGGTCACGACTGACGAAATGATAAAATAGCCCGGCTTTCAGCCTGGCTTGGCACATCCGCATACGTCCACTTGTGCTGGTACAGGCAAACGGATGTTTTTCTGCATGCGGGTCGTTAGCTCAGTCGGTTAGAGCAGGGGACTCATAATCCCTTGGTCGTTGGTTCGAGTCCAACACGACCCACCAAATAAGATAATAAAAACAATAAGTTGGAATTTATTCGTCTAGCCTAATCTGGCCCAATTGCGTGTATTGGCACAATTCTGGCACAATCGGTGGCAGGAATTGCCAGTAACCAACCGCAAGGGGCTCACCATGGCGACGATTCAGGCGCGGACGTGGACCGATAAGGAAGGCCGGCAAAACACTCGCTACCGCGCTCAAGTCCGACTGCGGGGCTACCCCCCGGTTTCAGCCAGCTTTGATCGCAAGACCGATGCGAAGGCTTGGGCGACCAAGGTAGAGGCCGAGATGCGCGACGGCCGACACTTTCCCATGCGCGAAGCCAAGCGTCGCACCTTGGCTGATCTGATTGATCGTCAGCTGGAAACAGTCAAGAGTAAACGTCCCCGCGACTACAACCGCCAAAAAGGGCATCTCGGCTGGTGGAGGGTAAAGCTCGGGAATTACACCCTGGCGCAGGTGACTCCCGCCCTCATCGCCGAGTATCGGGACAAGCTCCAGCAGGAAAACATCGGCACTGAAAAGGCGCCCGCCTATCGAGGCCCGGCAACGGCTAACCGATTCCTGTATGCCCTGAGCAAGGCGTTTTCCAATGCGGTAAAGGAATGGCACTGGCTGCAAGACAACCCGGTGCTACGGGTGAATAAGGAAACGGAGTCCACCGGGCGGGTGCGATTTCTGTCCGATGATGAGCGCAAGGCGCTGCTGGCTGCATGCAAGAAGTCCACGCTCCCAGAGCTCTACCTGATTGTCCTGATGGCGCTGACAACTGGGATGCGCAGAGGGGAGATACTCGGACTGCGTTGGCCGGACGTGGATCTAGAGCGCCGGCTGATTGTGCTGCAGAAGACCAAGAACGGAGAACGGCGCTCTGTTCCTGCGGTGCCTGAGGTTGCTGCGTTGCTGCGTGAATATGCAAAAGTGCGCCGGCTCGACACAGACCTTCTTTTCCCTGCCAAACCCATACGCAAGAAATCACCTGTCATAGCCGAAAAAGCCAAGGACATCGGGCCATTGTGGTTCGACGCATGGTGGTATGAGGCGCTGAAACAAGCTGGCATTCAGGACTTTCGCTTCCACGATCTGCGCCATACGGCCGCAAGTTACCTAGCCATGAGTGGTGCGACCACCCCGGAGATAGCGGCTGTGCTCGGGCACAAGACTCTATCCATGGTGAAGCGATACGCGCACCTGTCGGACCAGCATACCGGGGCTGTTGTTGAGCGGATGACTCGAAAGTATTTTGGTGCCTAGTGGGGGCGCTGGAACGCCATAATGCATACGCTCGAACGACGTCGAAAACAAAGAATCTTCGCCAAAGTGTTACGGAGCAAGGTGACGGCGGCCGAGCGCGGTGACGCTCTGGCTGCAAGGTCGTTGCTGCATGCAGCAGTGGACGCAATCGCGGAAATCGACAAAGGCAAGGATGTAATGGAGGCGGATTTAGTGGCGCTCCGATTTCTTGAGGAAGGATTGCGTAATTTTCTTGCCCGGGGCATAGGGATCGAACGGGCGTTGGGAATCGAACGTAGCCGCGGGGCCCCGCGAAAACCGGATGTCCGGCCGCTGTTTTATATGGAAGTAGCCGGTGTGCTCGATAGGCAGCGGGCGAAGGGTATGCCTGTCAGCGTAGACAGCGCATTGCAGGTCGTAGCGACCAGACGTCGTAAATCAAAGAGTAGTATTAAGGCGGCATGGCAGGCTGTAGGCGGTCTTTCCTACTACAAGAAAAATCTGAGAAAAGATAAATAAATCCCGATTTATTTTGTCGTTCTAAGGGAATCAAATGAGCGCATCGACAAGCAAGAGGAGCGCTCATGCAACAACATACAGCTAATGACGCGTCACCACGCGATCTGTATACCGTAAAGCAGTTTGCCCAACGCCGACCAGCTTGGACGCAGGCGGCGCTCAGAAACCTGATTCTCCACTCTGCCGACCGTATTAGCGCGCGTGGCCAAAGCATTCCGGGAAACGGAATGGAGAGATACGGAGCGATTGTTCGCGTCGGTCGTCGTGTGTTGATTGACGAGTCCGCTTTTTTTAGGTGGGTGGCTTCCCAGCAAAAGCAGCGGTGTCAGATCACGGGCTGAGCCGATGTCCACTTCACAGAAGAATAGCCGGAGAGGGCCACCTGCTTTTCAGATGTATGCATCTGATCGTCTGGCGGATCGCAATTTCAAGCTGATGTCCTTGGCTGAGCGCGGCTTACTCCACACGATGGAGCTGGAGTGCTGGGTGAACAGTGGATTACCAAGCGAGATAGGTGAATTAACCCGTGTATTAGGGCTTAATCGGGCTGAGGTCGAGGCTGCACTCACCGAGCGCGTTATGCGCCATTTTAGGATCGAGGATGGAGCGCCAGCCACGATCGTGTGTCCCGAACTGCTTGCATATCGAGCCGCGTTGGCCGAGCGGCGTGCTCGTATGTCAGAGGGAGGGAAGCAAGTTCAAGAGAAACGAAGAAAAATGAGCCATCCTGAAAGGCTAGCTTCCAGCCACCCTTCAAAGGTGCCTCCTAGCCACCCTGTGAAGGGGCCTGCCAGCCCCTTGAGGGGAGAGGTGGGGAATATAGGGGAGGGGAATGAAGTAGAAAACCAGAGCGTCTATATGAAAGAGCATGAAGATTTTCTCAATGAGTATGAGGGTCCAGCACCTTTCGAGATGAATGTGCGGTAAAGCAATGCGCGAATCGTAATATGAAATCACTGACAGCACGCATCAACAAACTTGAACAAAAGTGCGGTGAGACATCTTCGCCGGTTATCGTAATCAGCTTTTCCTATGAAAAACACCTTCCTTTATTAGGGTATCAGCGCCATGGCGATAGTATGGATCCGAAGGACGTAATCATCATCAAGCGCAGAAGTCGAGAAAGCGATGGGGATTTACTAAGTCGTGCGATCGCAGCAGTGCCTGTTGGTTTGGGCGAGGCAAAAATATTACGAGAATTACGAAACCCTGATCTGATCAGGAAAAAATGAGATACAAGAAAGGGCATAGCGGTAACCCCGCCGGCAGGCCAGTTGGTATTCGCGACAAGCGCACAGTGCTCAGGGCGTTTCTTGAGCCCCATGCAGGGGATCTGATCGGGAAGGCCATAGAGCGCGCTTTGGAGGGCGATACGACGGCCCTGCGCATCTGTATTGATCGACTTCTACCCCCTGTTAAGGCCAAGGACAGCCCGGTCGAGTTGCCCAGCCACGACCAATCCTTGGCAGACCAAGGCCGCGCTGTGCTCGCCGCGCTTTGCAGAGGGGAAATTACCCCGAGCGAGGCAACCGCGGTGATGCAAGCTGTCGCGGCACAAGCCAGAATCATCGAAATTGACGCTCTTGATCGACGGGTCTCGGCACTTGAGGAAAACGCGAACAAAGTGCCTAGGCCGATTGGGAGTTAGAGGCAATTTAGGCTTGTAGGGCAAGCCGATATGCTCCGCCTGGCGTCAAAATTTCTCGCCAGCCTGCTGCCGTAAAAAAGCTTGCGCTTCGTTATGCCGACGCTTGAGCGCTTCGAATTTCATTAGGTCTTGCCTGACTAGTATGAAGCGTATTTGCGATAAAAAAGATGCCGCACACAATAAGGCAAGTAGTGCAATATCGGCCCATCCCATGCTCAGTGCTTCGAACACCAGAGTGGGTTCGCCATTATGCCCCCCAGAGGCTGTTCGATGTTCACCGATAAACCAAAGCAGTGGGGTCCAGATCAGAATCACAGTGCAAAAATCGGAGACAAAATTAGATGCATTGAGCAGTTTTTTACTCGAATCGCTCATACCCGCCCTTTCCAGAGAGTCGCGACATTGGCTATTGACTGACTACCCGAGGTAGCTTTCGGGTTCTCCTGGCCAGACTTGTTGCCGCCATCGCTCTGCGCGCTTGGTATCGACGAGCCCCTCGTTCAAAACTTCTACCCAAGGCATTTGTGTATAGGAATCCAACTGCTCGCGCCAGTGCGCAGTAAGAATTCGTTTGGCACCCACCAATCGCCTTTCCCGAGGTTCGAAATGGCCCATGGCTTGATCGGTGCATCCGTAGACGTCAGTGCTGTCTTGGGAGGCTATTGCGACATAGCGGTGATGGATCGGAACGTAGCATAGGTGGTAGCTCTCTGGCCAAAAAAGCCCGGGCCCCGAATTTGCCCAATTTATTGTAAAGAGATGCTGGGGAACGAAAGCCACGTGAGCGCCCACAGGGGACTTACTGTATTTGCGTCCGTAGATCAGCTTGTCGCCCCGGGTTGACCGCCATTGTGGAAGTCGATGCTGAATACTGTGAATAAGTATCTGACCAACAGCCGCCTCGATACGTGAACATCGAGTCTCGTCCGGTACCCCGAGACGATCACAGGCGATTGAAGCTGCTATTTCTCTGTCTGACGTTTTGTTGAAATAGGCTTCAAATACAATGCTCTGCTCGAGTGTGAATGGTGATGTCGCCCGGTCTGGCGACTCTGATATTGAAATGCAGCAGCCGCCTTCGGGATAGGTTGGAGTGTGCTTGGCCATATGCCGCTCCTCGTAGAAGAGGTAAGTGTTTACCGATTGTGCTGCGAGAGGATGCTCTCGATCCGGCGCAGCCCATCCACGATGTCCCCATGTATGTTCAACATGTTGGCACCGGTCTCCGAGACCAAGATATAGCCAAGAGCGTTGTTTCCTTTTAGTTCCTTCACCAGCTGATCTAGATCCACGAAATCTGCGTGCAGCCAATCCCGGATGAAGCCGATGGTCACCCTCGGGTCGGGGTTTTTGATGTCCGGATCATAGGGCTTCAGACCGGGGCGTAAACCGAGCTTGTCCTCAAGGTTCAGAACTTCGGCGCGCACGTCGTGTTGGACAGTGCCAAAGAACGCCTCAAACACCTTCGTAATCCGGTCTGCCACATCGGCTGGGATGTTCGCGTTGTTACACTCGCGGAGGACGTAGAAGATCTCGCCGTTCAGCCCGGTGAGATGCCCGTGAAGGCTACTGAGGATGGCCTTGAGTTCTGGCTCAAAGGGCGACAACTCGCCCGGGGCTATTTCTACTGAATCACTCATATTACTTCTCCTGCCCCCATCCGTGATCGCTGGACAGGCCCCGGGGGTCCGGGTGGGCCGGCCAACGCTTTAGCAGTTCTTGTATCCCGCCCTGCAAGTTGTTGCTTAAATCGGCGGCACCAACTAAAAAACCCGCACAGCTTTCGCTAGAGCGGGTTTCCTCGCTTTAGCTGCATTTTATTAGGCGCCCGCAAGCTGTATATCAAATCGGCGCAGTAAGAACTTTAACGTATTCTTTACAAGACCGACACCCTCTGATTTTTTTGGCACACTTTTGGCACACTCTGGGCCTTTGAAAGGCAGTTAACCACAGCACATGGAAGCAGAGCAGGCTCTTATTTTTCCTCTGTGAATTTGCTTTGGTTTATTGCCGTTAAATGCTGAAAAATAACGGCCATTGCCTCATAATCCCTTGGTCGTTGGTTCGAGTCCAACACGACCCACCAGTATTGCTGCCGGCCGGCATGGTTTTTACAAGAATCAGGCCCGGGTTTTTGTTTCGGAAGGTGATGGAGGAGATTGGCATGGCGGGCGCTGTTTCGGCGGTAAATCCGGTGAAAACGATGATGCAGGTGGGCAAGGTTGCGCTTGGCATGAACGTGCGTCTGGCGCGTTCCGGCGACATCGCCCGGATCGCCAAGTCGAGCGGCCATGATTTCATTTTCATCGACATGCAGCACTCCTTGTTCAATCTCGAAACGGTCGGTCATATCGCGCAGGCGGCACTGGGCTGTGGTATTGCGCCGCTGGTGCGGGTGCGCAGTTGTGATGATCCCGACACCTCCGTGTTGCTCGACAACGGCGTCACCGGCATCGTGTTCCCCGACATCAGCACGGCAGACGAGGCGCGCCGTGCCGTGAACCGCGCAAAGTTCCCGCCGATCGGCCGGCGCTCGGTTTCCGGTGGTTACGCGATTTTTGATTTTCGTCCGATGTCCACCGCCGAGGCGGTGCCGGCATTGCAGGAGAACACGCTGGTGGTGTGCATGATCGAAACCCGCGCTGGCGTTGAAAACATTGATGCCATCGCCGCGGTGGAGGGCGTCGATGTGATCCATGTCGGCGCCAACGATCTGCTGACCGCGCTGGGCAAGCCGGGGCAGTTCGGTGATCCTGAAGGCGCTGCGGCGATCGAGAAGGTGATTGCGTCCGCAGTCCGCCACGGCAAGATTGCCGGTGTTGGCGGCGACCGCAATCTGGCGCGGCAGATGGAGTACATCCGCCGTGGTGCGCGCTTCATCACCACCAACAGCGAGATCGCTTTCATCATGGCCGAAGCGACGCGTGTTACCGGTGAATTGCGGCGTGCTTTGCAGTCCTCGGGAAACTGATATAAGTATTTGATTTTATTAATTATTTTTGGAGAATATCAGATGACAGCATCCCTGAAGCCGGCGCTGGCCGGCATGATCGCGGCGGCGCTTGCGCTACCGGTGTTTGCCCAGGCCGCGGAGTGGGCGCCGACCAAGCCGATACGCGTCATCGTGCCGTTCCCGCCGGGCGGCAGCAACGACATTGTCGGCCGCCTGGTTGCCAGCGATTTGAGCCCGCTGCTCGGCCAGCAGGTGGTGATCGACAACCGCGGTGGCGCAGGCGGCATCATCGGTTCCGAAATCGCGGCGAATGCGCAGCCCGACGGCCATACTCTGCTGATCGCCTCGGTGGCGTTTGCCTACAATCCCTCGATCTACAAGTCGCAGGTGCGCTTCAATCCCGAGAAATCGTTCACGCCGATTGCGCTGATCGGCACCGGCCCCAGCGCGCTGACCGTGAATCCGAAAATGGCGGCGAAGACAACCAAGGAACTGATCGACATGGCGAAGGCGAAGCCGGGCACGCTCAACTACGCGACCGCCGGCATCGGCAGCTTCCAGCACCTGAGTACGGAAATGCTGAAACTGCTGGCCAAAATCAATATCGTTCACATCCCGTTCAAGGGCGGCGGCCCGGCGATGGCTGACGTGATCGCCGGCAACACCCAGGTCACCATGGGTTCGCTGCTGCAGCTGGTTCCGCATATCCAGGGCAACCGGCTGCGGCTGCTCGCCGTCGGCAGCGCCAAGCGCAACGGCGCGTTTCCCAACACACCGACGGTCGCCGAAACCGTTCCCGGCTACGAGGCGAACAACTGGTGGGGCATACTCGCCCCCGCCGGCGTGACTCCGGAGATGGTGCGTGTCCTTGAGGCCGCAGTTGCCAAGGTGGTGAACACGCCGGACATGCAGAAAAAGTTTGATACGCAGGGCGCCGAGGTTTTGTACATGAACTCCGTGACCTACGGCAAGTTCATCAAGGCCGAGACGACCAAGTGGTCGAAGGTGGTCCGCGACGCGGGCATCAAGGCTGAATAACCTGAAAGGGCGGCAATGGCCGTCCTTTTTTTCTGGAGACTCAAATGCCGCATGTCATACGCATACATCAGAACGGTGGTCCGGAGCAGATGCAGTGGGAAGAAGTCACTGTCGGTGATCCCGGTCCCGGTGAAGTCCGGGTCCGCAATACCGCGATCGGCTTGAATTTCATCGACACCTATCACCGTTCCGGGCTTTATCCCATGCCGCTGCCGCTGGTGCTCGGTTCCGAGGGTGCCGGTGTGGTCGAGGCGGTCGGGCCCAAGGTCAAGGAGTTCAAGGTCGGTGATCACGTGGCCTATGCGCAGCCGATTGGCGCCTACGCTGAAGTATTGATCCGTCCGGTGGCGCGGCTGGTAAAAATTCCCGCCGGCATCAAGGATGAAACGGCGGCGGCGATGATGCTGAAGGGCATGACCGCCTGGTACCTGTGCCGGCGCACTTACCGCGTTAAAAAGGGCGACACCATCGTGGTGCATGCCGCAGCGGGCGGCGTCGGGCAGATCCTCTGCCAGTGGGCGAAACACCTGGGCGCCACCGTGATCGGTACCGTGGGCAGCGATGAAAAAATCGCGCTGGCCAAAAAAGCCGGCTGCAAACACGTGGTGGTGATGTCGCGTGAAAAACTCCCGGTACGCGTCAGGGAAATCACCAAGGGCAAGGGTGTGCCGGTGGTTTATGACGGTGTGGGCAAGGACACCTTCGTTGAATCGCTGGATTGTCTGGCGCCGCTCGGACTGATGGCAAGCTTCGGCAACGCCTCGGGGGCGGTGGCGCCGGTCAACATCGGCATTCTCGCGCAAAAGGGTTCGCTGTACCTGACGCGGCCGACGCTGGTCAATTACACTTCGGCGCGCGAAGATCTGCTGACCGCGGCCCGTGAACTGTTCGCCGTGGTCAAAAAGGGCGCCGTAAAAATCACCATCAACCAGCGTTATCCGCTGCGCGAGGCGGCACAGGCGCATCGTGACCTGGAGGCGCGCAAAACCACCGGCTCCACGGTGCTGCTGCCCTAGCCCTGACGTTCTTTCCAAATTATCCGCCGTACCCGGGCGCAGCGGTATCATGGCCGCATGTCGGAACATGCGCCCGCCACTGACCAGAATGCGATTTCCGCGGCGCCCGGCGCTGACAGCGATGCTGTCAACCGCCTGGCGTTGCGGCTGATTGCCGCCAACGCGCGCGTCAATGCCATTGCCCTGGTGGTTGCGGTCAGCCTGATCGCACTGGGGGCCTGGGCTTATTCCGGCATCGAGCAGTCGCTGCGCGACATGCGCGCTGCGGGACTGACCGCGGTGCTCGATGCCGAAGTGCAGGCGCTGGGCCTGTGGATCGAGGATCGCAAGGGGGAGGTCCGGCACTGGGCCGCTGATCCGCGCATACGCAGCGCCACCGTGGCGCTGTCCACCGGCGCCGCCCCGGAAAAATCGCGGGCGAATCTTGCCGCGGCGCTGGCGCCGGCGCTGAAGGAATCAGGTGCCGTGGCCTACAACGTGGTCGATCAGCAGGGCGTGGTCATCGCCTCGGCCGCGCCCGAGTATCTTGGCCGGCGCATCAGCCCCGGCGAGTATCTGGGCGCGGTGCGCGATGTACTCGGCGGGGCCACGCGGTTTGTCCGCCCCTATCGTGAACGCGATCGCATCGAGGGCGAGCCAAGCACGGCGTTTGCGCGGCCGATGGTCTGGTTCAAAACGCCGGTTCTGGATGCGGCCGGCAATGCGGTTGCCGGTCTCGGTTTTGCGCATTACGCCGACAGCCGCTTCACCGGGATACTCGGCACTGCGAGTCCCGGCATTACCGGCGAGGTTTATGCGCTGACCGCGGACGGACTGATGCTGTCGGACAGCCGCCATGCGACGGAATTGCGCGCGGCAGGTGCATTGCTGCCGGATGCCGGCAACGGCGCGCTGCAGGTGCAAATCCGCGATCCCGGCGGCGCGTTTGCCGAAGGCCACAAGCTGCCGGCCGACTGGGCGGCGGCGCCGCTGACCCGTCTGGCTGCACTCGCCGGTGCGGCACGCGGCAAATCGGATCCAGCCGGGTTGCGCGGCGTCATTCTCGAGCCTTATCGCAATTATCGTGGTGATACCGTGATTGGCGCATGGCGCTGGCTGGCAGATTACGATTTTGCGATCGCCATTGAAATGTCGCGCGATGAAGCCTACGCACCGCTGCGTTATCTCAATCTTGCCTTTGGCCTGCTCGGCACGCTGGTCGGGCTGGCGGTGCTCGCGGTGCTGGGTTCGATGTGGAATGTGCATCGTTTGCGCCGGGCCGCGGGCGATTCGCAGGTCATCGGCCAGTACCGGCTGGAACGGCAACTCGGCGAGGGCGCGATGGGCACGGTTTATCTGGCGCGGCATGCGCTGCTGAAGCGCCCGACGGCGATCAAGCTGCTGAAGGCGCACCTGGCCACCGACGAGGCGATCGGGCGCTTCGAACGCGAGGCACGCCTTGCCAGCCAGCTGGTACATCCGAACACCATCGGCATTTATGACTACGGTCGAACACCAGAGGGTGTTTTTTATTATGTGATGGAATACCTGGAAGGACGGTCGCTTGACGAAATCATGGCCGCCGATGGCCCGCTGCCGGTGGCGCGGGTGATCCACGTGCTGCGCCAGACCTGCGCCGCGCTGCGCGAGGCGCATGGCCGTGGTCTGGTTCACCGCGACATCAAGCCGCATAACCTGATGTTGTGCCAGCGTGGCGGCGAGTTCGACGTGGTCAAGATCCTCGATTTCGGCCTGGTCAAGGATCTGACCACACTGCAATCGCGCAACATCACCCAGTTCCAGCGTGTAGTCGGCACCCCCGTGTACATGGCGCCGGAACGGGTGCGCAACGCAGCCGATGCGGACAACCGCTCGGATATTTATGCGATCGGCGCGACGGCCTTCCACCTGCTGACCGGGCGCCCGCCGTACGAGGCCGCGGGTGAACATGACCTCACTTACCAGATCCTGCATGCGCCGGTGCCGGCGATCACTGACTTCGCCCCCCAGGTTCCAGCACGCCTCGCTGAGCTGATCACGCGCTGTCTGGCCAAGGAGCGCGGTGAACGGCCGCACGACATCGTGGTCATACTGGCGGCGCTGGAGGTGCTGGCGGTGATGCACCCCTGGACACAGCGTGACGCCGCGGCGTGGTGGGCCAGGGCGGATGCGCGCCCCCCAAGGGGACTTGCTTCGCGGCGTGCGGCGTCATGATGCTGCGCGCCTCATTATTCAACATAACGGGCACGGGTATATGAACATGCGATTATCGATGCTGGCTGCCGTGTTGTGCGTGGCAGGAGTGGCTCAGGCTCAGGCTCCGGCAGCAGATCCTGGCGATGCTCTCCGCCAGGGCCAGTATCGTGCCGGTATCGCACATCGCGAACTGGAGCAGGCGCGCCATGATGCAAAACTCGCCGAACAGGACGTGTTGAACCTGCGTGATGCGCACACCGCCGCGCAACAGCAGGCGGACCTGCGCAAGCGTGAACTCGATGCGGCGCAAAAAGCGTTTGATGCCGCGCGCGGCAGGCTGGCCGCGGCGCAGAAGGCTTATGACCAGGCCGTCAATGCCGTCGATGCGACGCATCGGGCGGCACCGACCGTAGTGCCCAAATAAGGGATTGAACCGTTCAGGCGCGGCGGCTGCTGGCGCCGCCGTCGACGGTGATGATGGTGCCGGTGGTGTAACCCGAAAGCGGTGAACACAAAAACGCCACCAGGGCGCCGATTTCCTCCACGGTCGCCATGCGGCCGAACGGGGATTTGCTGACCAGTTCCTGCCAGCGGTCGGCGTTGCCCAGTTCTTTGCCTGCGCGTTCGCGCAGCCGTTTCACCGCGCGATCGGTGGCGGTGCCGCCGGGATTGATGCCGACCACGCGCACGCCGAATTCCGGACTTTCCGCACCGAGGGCACGGGTCATGGCCATCAGAGCGGCATTGCCCATGCTGCCGGCAATGTAGCTGGCGACCGGCCGCTCGCCGGCGGCGCCGATCACGTTGACAATGACGCCGCTGCGCCGCTCGCGCATGCGTTTGTAGATTTCGCGGGTGATGTCGATGAAACCGAAGACCTTGAGATCCCAGGACTGTTTCCATGTCGCGTCATCCAGCGTGTCCAGCGTGCCCTGCGGAATGGCGCCGGCATTGTTCACCAGAAAATCGACATCGCCGCATTCCCGCGCCAGTGCCATGGCGTTTGCGCTGTTCGACAGATCGACTGCATGGCAGCGGATGTCGACCTTGTGATCGCGCAGGATGCCGGTTTTAGCGTTTTCCAGGTCGGCGGCGCTGCGCGCGGCCAGATGCAAATGGCATCCTTCCGCGGCCAGCAATTGTGCCGCACCCAGTCCGATACCGCGGGACCCCCCGGTGATTAGCGCGTTTTTACCCTGTAATCCCAGTTTCATGGTCAATTTCCTCTGAATCGTCGTGATTTGGCGACGTTGGCGTGATGGTAACACCGCGATATCGCCGCTTCGTCAACCGGGATGCGGCGCCGGCGTTATGGGCATACGACCCGAAAAATTCGGGACGAATCGCGCAACAACGCGAACTACCCATTCAGAAACTGGAGAAACCATGAACAAACTGCTGACCACCCTGCTTGCCACCGCCTTTGCCGCGGTAACCTTCAACGCTGTTGCCCAGACCGCACCGGCGACCCCGGCAGCACCGGCCAAAGCCGATGCAGCGAAAGCCACCCCGGCCACCCCGGCGACGCCGGCCAAAGCCGACGCGGCGAAAGCGACCCCGGCCACTCCGGCAACGCCTGCTGCCAAGGCTGATGCCCCGAAAAAAGCCAAAGCTGACAAGCCGAAAAAAGCCAAAGCCGACGCACCGAAGAAAGCCAAGTCGAAAAAAGCCAGCAAAGCTCCGAAAGCGGAAGCTGCTCCGGCTCCGGCGAAGTAAGCTGTAACACAGCCGCCGGTTTCGGCGGCACGTTACAATCAGGAAGGCAGGCGCATTGCGCCTGCCTTCTTTTTTTGTTGAACGGCGTCAGCCAGGCGTGAAAGTTAGTACTTACTTTTCTGGCGTCTCTCGCGGTAATAAAAATTTATCAATAAAATCAATGTATTACATAGACTCTCAAAGCGGCACTCATTATTCGTCCAAGGTCGCGAGATGGTGTGGCGACAGCGGCGCATACCTGAATCTTGCGCCCGGTTCGGGCATGACGCGCGATTCGATCAACCCTCAGGATCGCTCGATGTGGCGTTATGCGCAGGCCATCGGTGTTGCTGCGCAAAGCGCGGTGTCGCTGGGTGAAGGCGGCACGCCCTTGCTGAGCCGAGAGTGGAATGGCGCGCCAGTGCGTTTCAAGCTCGAATTCATGATGCCCACCGGTTCGTTCAAGGACCGCGGCATGACGGTGATGGTCAGCTACCTGAAAAGCCGCGGTATCGACCATGTGCTGGAGGATTCATCGGGCAATGCCGGCGCATCGTTGTCGGCGTACGCGGCGGCGGCGGGCATGCGCTGCCGCATCCTGGTGCCGGAAACGGCGTCGTATCCGAAAATTGCGCAGATCGCCGCCTGCGGCGCCGATGTGGTGACGGTGCCGGGCACACGCCAGGACGTGGCCGATGCCGCGCTGCGCATGAGCAGCGAAATTTTTTATGCCAGTCACAACTGGCAGCCGTTTTTCATCGAAGGCACCAAGACGCTGGCCTACGAATTGTGGGAAGAACTCGGTTTCCGCGCGCCGGACAATGTCATCACGCCGCTGGGTTACGGCAGCAATGTGCTGGGCCTGGATCGTGGTTTTGATGAACTGCTCCGCAACGGTGAAATCAAAAAACGCCCGCGTATTTTCGGCGTGCAGGCGGCGAATTGTGCACCCTGCCATGCCGCCTGGCAGGCCGGCAGCGAGTCGCCGGTGCCGACGGCCATCAGTCCGACGGTGGCCGAGGGCATCGCTTCGTCTCAGCCGACACGGCTGCGCGAGGTGGTTCAGGCGGTGCGCCGCAGCGAGGGCGCGATCGCGGCGGTCAGCGAAACGGAAATCATCACCGCGCTGGGCGGATTGGCCGCGATGGGTTTGTATGTGGAGCCAACCTGCGCGGCCGCTGCAGCCGGATTGACGCAGTTGCTCACCTCCGGCGCCATTCGCCGCGATGAGGAAACCATCGTGGTGCTGACCGGCAGCGGATTGAAAAGCTCGGAGCGTATCGGCCAGTTGCTGAATCTGCAGCCGCGCACGCTGTAACGGCACGGCGTGTCGCATGCTGGACCTGCGTGCGGACGTTCTTGACACTGCGAATGCCGGGCGCATAGATTCAGGCCCTGGTTTTTTGATCCGTTCACGAAGGGTGCCCGCCATGAAAATCACCGCCGTCAAAAGTTATGCCGTACATCCCGGCTGGCGCAAAAATCTGATCTTCGTCAAAGTCGAAACCGATGCCGGCATCCACGGCTGGGGTGAGGCCTACTCACAATACGACCGTGATACCGCGGTGATGGCGCAGCTCGGAGCGCTGGGCCCGTACATGGTTGGACGCAGTCCTTTCGACATCAAACATTTCACCCAGTTTGCCTTTGACGATTACGCGGCACGCCGCGGTTCGGTGGAACTGTTCTGCGCGATCAGCGGCATCGAGCAGGCCATGTGGGACATCGTCGGCAAGGCGACGCAACAGCCGGTTTATAACCTGCTCGGCGGCAAATACCGCGAAAAGATCCGGGTTTATGCCAACGGCTGGAGTTACGGCATGAAGGAGCCCGCGGATTACGCGCGCGCCGCGGAGAAAGTGGTGAAGCAGGGTTTCACCGCGATGAAATTCGATCCGTTGCCGTCACCGTGGCGCACCTGGATACCCAAGGAACATGAAAAACGCGCGATCAGCGTGGTGAAGGCCATCCGCGATGCGGTGGGTCCTGATATCGACCTGTTGATCGAGCAGCACCGCCGCCTGGCACCCATGCACGCGATCCGGCTCGACAAACAACTCGCCGAATTCGATCTCTACTGGATGGAGGAATCCTGCCAGGCGGAATTCCCCGACGAGTTGGCGCAGATCCGCCGCGAGATCGGTGTGCCGGTGGTGATCGGTGAGGCGACTTATACCAAGACCGGATTCCGTCCGCTGCTGGAAAAACGTTCAGCTGACATCCTCAATCCCGACGTCGCCTGCGTCGGCGGCATACTGGAACTGAAGGAAATCGCCGCGATGGCGGAGTCTTTCCTGGTCGCCATGTCACCGCACAACTACAACTCGACCCTGGTCGCGCTGGCGTCGACCGTGCATGCCTCGGCGACCATGCCCAACTTCATCATCACCGAATACTTCCTGCCCTTCGTCGATTTCTGCGACACCATTTCGCCGAACCAGCTGAAACCGAAAAACGGCTACATCGACTTGCCGACCGCGCCGGGGCTGGGCATCGATGTCGATGAAGAAGCGCTGAAAAAACATCCGGCCAAGGTCTACCCGCAACGCAAGCTGCGTACCCCGGCTGATGAGGGGCCGTAATGGGTCGGTAAAGGCGCCCTTAAAATAATCAATAAAATCAAATACTTATAAATAAAGTGCCGTTGTTCAACTGGCGCTGAACACGGCCTTGTTGCCGTCGATTTTGATCGTGGTATTGAAGGGTGCGCTGCGTTTGCGCAATAACTCCAGCGTCGCCTGTTCGCTGGCCAGATCGCAGAGTACCGTTTCGTTGCGCTCGTTATGGCGCACGAATTCGAATGACGCGCTTTCGCAAGTCCGGCCGTTCAGCGTGACACGCGCCAGCATGCCCACCCAGTCGCCGTGTTTGATGCCGCCGTGCCCGGTGTGGAAGCAAAAACTGCCGAGGCCGTAGAACACCGGTTTGCCTTTGTAGATTTCCACCGGCAGCGAATAGTGCGGTCCGTGGCCGATGACAATGTCGGCGCCGGCGTCGATCACCGCATGCGCGATCTCGGTCATGTACTCCAGCACTTCCTCCTTGAGCCCCCAGTGCTGGGATGCAACCAGCACATCGACTTCCTTGCGCAGCGCGGTGATTTCGGCAATGTAATCGGCGAGGTATTTGGCGTCGGCCCAGGTCACGATGACGGGCGGCACGCCCGGGCGGTTTGCCGGCGGAATGTCCTGGCGCGTCTTGTGCAGCGGCAACTGATAGGCGGTATGGCCGCGCAATGCGGCAACGCCGGGTGAGTGTTCTCCCGCTTCGTGATTGGTCGGCCAGTAAACGGAAGTGCGCTGCACGAAGCCGTAACGCAGGCCGTTGCGGGTGATGATCACCGGCTTGCGCGCCTCGGCGCGGTTGAGTCCGGTGCCGGTGACGGGAATGCCGAGTTTTTCCAGTTCGCGCAGCGAGGATTTGATGGCCTCGGCGCCGTAGTTGACGTTGTTGGCATTGCCGATGGCGTGATAACCGGCGATCTTGAGCGCCTGTCCGGCGGCCGGCTTCGCATAAAAACCTTCGTCGGTCACTGATACTTCGGTCGGGGGTTGATACAGGCAGCATTCCAGGTTGCCGAACAACACATCGGCGCTGCGCAGGGTATCGACCACGCGCGCGAACGGCAACGCCGGATCGGGCACGTTCATCAGGTTGATGTCGCCTGTGAACATCATCAAGGTACGGCCCATGCCTGCTGTTCTCCCCCGAGAGTGATTTAAACCGCACCGCTGCTGCGGCGCTGCGTGCTTTGTTTATCGCCCAAGCGGGGGGCGAGGCGCAAGCGGGTGCCCACCTCGTGGCGACGGGCTGCGTTGCAGGCTTGTTTTGTGAAACAGATCACGGTCGGGGTACGGCAGCCCGGTTCGGTTTAGTTATTCTCATGTTTTCGACAATAAAATTTATATTGCGAAGCAACAAAAACCGCTTGACCCCCCGAATGGCCGTGGCAGAATGGGAACCGTGTTGGGTGTCTCTACAGACATCGGCACACATCCTCCAAAACCTCCTCCTTTGGTGGAACTTCAGCGCAACCCTCCGGGGTTGCGCTTTTTTTTGTGCGGTCGATGTGGCGGTGCAGCATGTTAGCTGAAATTGACCAATGATGCGGTACCTTCCATTATCCGAAGCGCCCTGGCCTGGCCGGGTACGGTTGCAGCGGGCGGGCGGTGCGTTGCGGCCTCCCCGGCAGGTTGCCGATGCGTGGCACCTGCTGCTGCCCCGATACGGGCGGGTGCGCAGGCTGAACGGGCAAAGTGCTTTGATATACTCGATCAGGGCAATATTTTTGCAGCAACATTCCCGGAGTAAATGCCCTTGGCGCGAGGTTCATGTGCCGGGTTCATCGCCGATTCACACTCAACCTGTATGCGGCATCCGCCGAACCCGCGTTTTGCGCAATCGCGGGTTTATTGACTGCGGTCAAGGCTGGCGTTGCAGCCGCTGTAATAGATTTGGCGTCCCTGCGGAACCGGGGCGCTTTTTTTAACGAGCGCACCTCAAGCGGACCAGAACAATGAAAATCCACGAGTACCAGGCCAAAGAACTGCTGCGCAAATATGGCGTACCGACGCCGCGCGGCATCCCCTGTTTCAGTGTAGACGAAGCCGTCAGCGCCGCCGCCAAACTCGGCGGCAGCGTATGGGTTGTCAAGGCGCAGATCCATGCCGGTGGTCGCGGCAAGGGCGGCGGCGTCAAGGTCGCCAAGTCGCCGGCTGAAGTGAAAAGCCATGCCGGCAGCATCCTCGGCATGCAGTTGAAAACCCACCAGACCGGGCCCGAGGGGCAGAAGGTGCGGCGGTTGCTGATCGAGGAAGGCGCCGACATCAAAAAAGAACTCTATGTCGGCATGGTGATCGACCGCGGCACACAGCGCGTGGTGCTGATGGCCTCCAGCGAAGGCGGCATGGACATCGAGGAAGTGGCTGCACACACCCCCGAGAAAATCCACAAGGTCGCGATTGACCCGATGAAGGGGTTGACCGACGCCGAGGCCGATGACGTGGCGGGAAAAATCGGCGTACCTCCGGCATCGGTGCCGCAGGCGCGGGTACTGCTGCAGGCCCTGTACAAGGCATTCGATGAAACCGACGCTTCGCTGGCCGAAATCAATCCGCTGATCCTCACCGGCGACGGCAAGGTGATTGCGCTGGATGCCAAGATCGATTTCGACGGCAATGCGCTGTTCCGCCACCCTGACCTGGTTGCGCTGCGCGACCTCGACGAAGAGGATCCCGCGGAAGTCGAAGCCTCCAAGCACGACCTCAATTACATCCAGCTCGACGGCAACATCGGCTGCCTGGTCAACGGCGCCGGTCTCGCGATGGCGTCGATGGACATCATCAAACTCTATGGCGGCAGCCCCGCCAACTTTCTCGACGTCGGCGGCAGCGCCACCGCGGAGAAGGTCACCGAAGCGTTCAAGATCATGCTGCGCAACCCGGATCTGCGTGCGATCCTGGTCAACATTTTCGGCGGCATCATGAAATGCGACGTGATCGCGCAGGGTGTGGTGGCCGCGGCGCGCGAGGTCAGCCTGAGTGTGCCGCTGGTGGTACGCCTTGAAGGCACCAACGTCGATCTCGGCAAGAAAATCCTCGCCGAATCCGGATTGCCGATCATTTCCGGCAACAACATGGCTGATGCCGCGCAGAAGGTGGTTGCCGCGGCGAAGGGGAAACACTGATGTCCATCCTGATCAACAAAAATTCGCGGGTGATGACCCAGGGCATCACCGGCAAGACCGGGCAGTTCCACACCAAGACCGGCAAGGAATACGCCAACGGCAAGAACTGCTATGTCGCCGGCGTGACGCCGAAAAAGGGCGGTCAGAGTTACGAGGGCATTCCCATTTTCAATTCGGTGCGCGAAGCAAAAGATGCGACCGGTGCCAATGTTTCCGTGATTTACGTGCCGCCGCCCTATGCCGCCGCCGCCATCGAGGAAGCGGTGGATGCGCAACTGGAACTGGTGATCTGCATCACTGAAGGTATTCCCGTGCGCGATATGGTCCGCCTGAAATACAAGATGGAGCAGAACAAAAGCAAAACCCTGCTCATCGGGCCGAATTGCCCCGGCGTGATTACGCCCGACGAAATCAAGATCGGCATCATGCCCGGCCACATTCACAAAAAAGGCCCGATCGGCGTGGTGTCGCGTTCGGGCACGTTAACGTACGAAGCGGTCGGCCAGTTGATGGAAATCGGTCTCGGTCAGTCGTCCTGCGTCGGCATCGGCGGCGATCCGGTGAATGGCCTGAAACATATTGATGTCATGAAAATGTTCAACGATGACCCGCAGACCGAGGCGGTGATCATGGTCGGCGAGATCGGCGGCTCGAACGAGGAGGAATGTGCACGCTGGATCAAGGCCAACATGAAAAAACCCGTGGTCGGTTTCATCGCGGGCGTCACCGCCCCTCCGGGCAAACGCATGGGCCATGCCGGCGCGATCATTTCCGGCGGCAAGGGCACTGCGGAGGAAAAACTCGCGGTGATGGAAGCGTGTGGCATCAAGACCACCAAAAACCCCGCCGAAATGGGCAAGTTGCTGAAGTCGGTACTGAAATAAATCCGGCGGAATAGCGGGAGCAAAAATGCGCAGGCACAAAATGCGCAGGGCACAAAAATTCGCCGGGTAGTCCCTGCCTGAAACAACGGCGTGGCGGCGTTAATGATTGAGATGATTGAGGAGAACGGATTTTGGAAGGTGGCATCGTGAAGCGCGGCAAACGGACACGCGGGGCCCTCAAGGGCCGCACGGTGGATACGCGCGCGCTGGCCGACGTGCAAAAACTGCTGAACGAGGCGCAGCGCGAAACGGGCGTTGAGCCGCGGCGCCGCGATCTGCTGATCGAAAATCTGCATCGCATCCAGGATCAGTACGGTCACATTGCCGCCGCGCACATCGTCGCGCTGGCGCGCGAAATGAAGCTGGCGATGACCGAAGTCTATGAAGTCGCCACCTTCTACCATCACTTTGACGTGGTGAAGGAGGGCGACAAGGCGCCGCCGGCGTTGACGGTGCGTGTCTGTGATTCCCTGTCCTGCGAACTGTCGGGCGCGGGCGCGCTGATGACGGGTCTGAAAAAAGCGCTGGGTGACGGTGTGCGCGTGATCCCGGCACCCTGCGTCGGTCGTTGCGAACAGGCGCCGGTCGCCGTGATTGGCCAAAATCCGGTGGCGCAGGCAACGGTCGACAAGGTCAAGCCGCTGGTGGCGGCAAAGAAGACGCAATGTACTGTCGGCAAGTATGTGGCCTATGCCGAATATCGCAAGCAGGGCGGCTACACCATTCCGGCGGAATGCCTGGCCGGCAGGCGTGACGCCGAAACCCTGATCAAGACCATGGAAAATTCCAGCCTGCGCGGTCTGGGCGGCGCGGGTTTCCCGACGGGACGCAAATGGCGCATCGTGCGCGGCGAAAAAGGCCCGCGGCTGATGGCGGTCAATATCGACGAAGGCGAACCGGGCACGTTCAAGGATCGCCATTACCTGGAAACCGATCCGCACCGTTTCCTCGAAGGCATGCTGATCGCGGCCTGGACCGTGCAGGTGTCCGAGATTTATATCTACCTGCGTGATGAATACGCCGGTGTGCGCGCGATCCTTGAAAAAGAGATCAAGGCCTTGCAGGCCGATCCGCCGTGCCCGCTGCCGCCGATATTCCTGCGCCGTGGTGCAGGCGCCTATATCTGCGGTGAAGAATCCGCGATGATCGAATCGATCGAGGGTAAACGCGGCATGCCGCGGCTGCGCCCGCCCTATGTGGCGCAGGTGGGGTTGTTCGGTTACCCGACGCTCGAGCACAACATGGAAACCCTGTACTGGGTGCGTGACATCCTGGAAAAGGGCGCCGACTGGTTCGCCGGGCATGGCCGTCATGGACGCAAGGGCCTGCGTTCGTTCTCGGTGTCGGGTCGTGTCAAGAAGCCGGGCGTGCATCTCGCGCCGGCGGGCATCACGGTGAAAGAACTGATTGCCGAATATTGCGGCGGCATGTTGCCGGGACATACGTTCTACGGCTACTTGCCAGGTGGTGCATCGGGCGGCATCCTGCCTGCGTCGCTGGGCGACGTACCACTCGATTTCGACACACTGCATCCCTACGGCTGTTTCATCGGTTCAGCCGCCGTGATCATTTTTTCGGATCAGGACAAAGCCAGCGGTGCCGCGCGCAATGTGATGAAGTTTTTTGCCGAGGAATCCTGCGGTCAGTGCACGCCCTGCCGCGTCGGCACGGCGAAGGCGCTGCAACTGATGCAAGCCCCGAGCTGGGATCAGGGGCTGCTCGAAGAGCTGTCGGCGGCGATGGCCGATGCCTCGATCTGCGGGCTCGGGCAGGCGGCGCCCAATCCGATCCGCACAGTAATGAAATATTTTTCCAAGGAAATTCTGTGAAAGCGTGAAGGAGTGAAGGCGTGAATGGGGTACCTCTTTCACACCTTTACGTCTTCACTCCTTCACCGGGAGTAACGCCATGACTGCGATGAACAAAGACGAGCTGGCGGCAATGCCGGTCGAATTCAAGCTGAACGGCAAGGACGTGGTCGGTTACGCGTCCGAGACCATCATCCAGACCGCGAAGCGCCACGGCGTCGAGATTCCGCACCTCTGTTACAAGGAGGGTATGCGGCCCGACGGCAACTGCCGCGCCTGCGTGGTCGAGGTCAAGGGCGAGCGCGTGCTCGCGGCCTCCTGCTGCCGCAAACCTTCGCCGGGCATGGAAGTCACCACCGACAATGCGCGCGCGCTGGCGTCGCAGAAAATGGTCATGGAGCTGCTGCTCTCCGACATGCCGGAGAAACGTCACACCCGTAATTCGGAGCTTGACCAGTGGGTGGCCAAACTCAAGGTCGGCAAACCGCGGTTCAAGGCGCGCCACCAGCCGCAGGCCGATGTGTCGCATTACGGCATCGCGGTGAACCTCGATTCCTGCATCCAGTGCACACGCTGTGTGCGTGCCTGCCGCGAGGAGCAGGTCAACGACGTCATCGGTTACGCCTTCCGCGGCGAACATTCGTCCATCGTGTTTGATCTCGGTGACGCGATGGGCGACTCCACCTGCGTTGCCTGCGGCGAATGTGTGCAGGCCTGCCCGACCGGCGCCCTGATGCCGGCGCGCGAAGCCGGGCTGGTCAAACCCGACAAGCAGGTGCATTCGGTCTGTCCCTATTGCGGCGTCGGCTGTCAGCTGACCTACAACATCAAGGACAACAAGATCATTTCGGTGGACGGTCGCGACGGCCCGTCCAACCACGAGCGCCTTTGCGTCAAGGGTCGCTACGGATTTGATTACGTGAACCACAAGCAGCGTCTGACCAAACCGCTGATCCGCAAGCCGGGCGCGCCCAAACACGCCGATTTCACGATGGATCCGGCGAATCCGCTGGAGTACTTCCGCGAGGCGACTTGGGAAGAGGCGCTGGATCTTGCCGCCGGCAAGTTGCGCGCGATCCGTGATCAGAGCGGCAAAAAAGCGCTGGCCGGTTTCGGTTCGGCGAAAGGCAGCAACGAGGAAGCCTATCTGTTCCAGAAACTGGTGCGCACCGGTTTCGGCTCCAACAATGTCGACCACTGCACACGCCTGTGTCATGCCTCCAGCGTCGCGGCGCTGATGGAAGCGGTGAATTCCGGCGCGGTGTCGAACCAGGTCAGCGACGTGGCGAATGCGGAAGTCATCTTTCTGATCGGGGCCAACCCGATCTCCAACCACCCGGTGGCGGCGACCTGGATCAAGAACGCGGTAAAGAGCGGTGTCAGGCTGATTTACGCCGATCCGCGGCGTTCGGAGTTGTCGCGCCATGCGGCCTACTCGCTGCAGTTCAAGGCCGACACCGACGTCGCGCTGCTGAACGCGATGATGCACGTCATTGTGCATGAAGGTCTGGTCGACGAGGACTTCATCAAGTCGCGCACCATCGGTTACGAAGACCTGAAGAAAAACGTCGAGGGTTACAGCCCGGAAGCGATGGCGCCGGTGTGCGGCATTCCCGCCGAAACCATCCGGGAAGTGGCGCGGGTTTACGCGACGTCCAAGGCCTCGATGATTCTGTGGGGCATGGGCATTTCGCAGCACATTCACGGCACCGACAATGCGCGCTGCCTGATCGCGCTGTGCCTGATGACCGGCCAGATCGGCCGTCCCGGCACCGGGCTGCATCCGCTGCGCGGGCAGAACAATGTGCAGGGCGCTTCCGACTCCGGCCTGATCCCGATGGTGTTTCCGGATTACCAGCGTGTCGATAATCCGCAGGCGCTGGCGCGTTTCGAAAAACTCTGGGGCATGAAACTCGATCCGAAGCCCGGGCTGACCGTGGTGGAAATCATTCACGCCACGCTGCAGGGCGAGATTCGCGGCATGTACGTGATGGGCGAAAACCCGGCGATGTCGGATCCGGATGCGCACCATGCGCGCGAGGCACTGGCGAAACTCGATTGCCTGGTGGTTCAGGAGATTTTCCTCACCGAAACCTGTTATTACGCCGACGTGATTTTCCCGGCGACGGCGTGGCCGGAAAAAGACGGCACGGTGACCAATACCGATCGCATGGTGCAGATGGGCCGCAAGGCGCTGGACGCGCCGGGCGAAGCCAAACCCGACCTGTGGATCATCCAGGAACTGGCGCGCCGCCTCGGACTCGACTGGAATTACAACGGTCCGAAGGACGTGTTCAACGAAATGCGTCAAGCGATGAATTCGATCGCCGGCATCACCTGGGAGCGGCTGGAAGCTGAGAGCTGTGTTACTTATCCCTGTGAGCAAGAAGGCGACCCAGGGCAACCAATTGTTTTTATTGATAAATTTCCGACAGCCACCGGCAAGGCGAAGTTTGTGCCGGCTGATGTGATTCCGGCCAACGAACGGCCTGACAGTGAGTTCCCGTTTGTGCTGATCACCGGTCGCCAGCTGGAGCATTGGCATACCGGTGCGATGACGCGCCGTGCCGGCGTACTCGACGCCATTGAACCGGAACCAACGGTGTCCATGCATCCGCTGGATCTCGACCAGATCGGCGCCCGGGGTGGTGACGTGATCACCGTGGAGTCGCGGCGCGGCCTGATTTCGCTGCATGCGCGTCCTGACGACGGCACGCCGCGCGGCGCGGTGTTCATCCCTTTCTGTTACTACGAAGCGGCGGTGAATCTGCTGACCAATGCCGCGCTCGATCCGGTCGGCAAGATTCCCGAGTTCAAGTATTGCGCGGTGAAAGTGATGAAGGGCGGAGAACTGACGCCGCGTTCCAGCTACGGCGGCGGGCAGGTGCTGGCGCAACTCGAAAAAATATAACGCATAACAGCAGCAGATCGAAGCAGCAGGCAAAAATACAGCCCGTTCCGCGGGCGTTCATTGGATCACGATCAGGAGAGGAACAACATGGCACTGTCGGATATTGAAATTGCCCAAGCGGCGAAAATGGAGCGCATCGTCAAGATCGCGCAAAAGCTGGGCATCCCCGAAGAACACTTGGTGCCCTACGGCCATACCAAGGCCAAGGTGTCGCTGGAGTATGTCGACAGCCTGAAAAACAGGAAAAACGGCAAGCTGATCCTGGTCACCGCGATCAGCCCGACCCCCGCTGGTGAAGGCAAGACCACGACCACGGTCGGCCTCGGTGACGCGCTGAACAAGATCGGCAAAAAAGCCATCATCTGCCTGCGCGAACCGTCCCTGGGTCCTGTATTCGGCATGAAAGGCGGCGCGGCGGGCGGTGGTTACGCGCAGATCGTGCCGATGGAAGACATCAACCTGCATTTCACCGGTGACTTCAACGCCATCGCGCTGGCCAACAACCTGCTGGCCGCGGCGATGGACAATCACATCCATCATGGCAACGAGCTCGGCATCGACGTGCGCCGTGTCACCTGGAAACGGGTGATGGACATGAACGACCGCGCGCTGCGCGACATCACAGTGTCTCTGGGCGGTCCGGGCAACGGTTATCCGCGCCAGGACGGCTTCGACATCGTCGTCGCGTCCGAAGTGATGGCGATTTTCTGCCTCGCGACTTCGCTGAAGGACCTGAAAACGCGCCTGGGCAACATCGTCGTCGCCTACACCCGCGACCTGAAGCCGGTGCGGGCGAAGGACCTGAAGGTGCATGGTGCGATGACGGTGCTGTTAAAGGATGCATTGGCGCCAAACCTGGTGCAGACGCTGGAGAACAACGCGGCCTTTGTGCACGGCGGCCCCTTCGCCAACATCGCCCACGGTTGCAACACCGTGATCGCCACCCAGACCGCGCTGAAACTGGCCGACTACGTGGTCACCGAAGCCGGCTTCGGCGCCGACCTTGGCGCTGAGAAATTTGTCGACATCAAGTGCCGCAAATCGGGCCTCAAGCCCGATGCCTGCGTGATCGTGGCCACCATCCGCGCGCTGAAATTCCACGGCGGCGTTGACGTCAAGGAACTCAACAAGGAAAACCTCGCGGCGCTGGAAAAAGGCGTGGCCAACCTCGAGCGCCATGTCAAAAACGTGCGCGAGAACTACGGCCTGAAGTGCGTGGTGTCGATCAACCATTTCACCTTCGATACCGATGCCGAGATCGAACTGCTGAAAAAGAAAATGGCACCGCACGATGTGCCGGTCATCCTGGCCCGGCACTGGGCGGACGGCGGCGCGGGCGCGACCGAGGTTGCGAAAACCGTGGTTGAGTTGATCGACAAAGGCGAGAACCGGTTCAAGTTCGTCTATGACGAGAAGCTGCCGCTGTGGGACAAAATGAAAACCATCGCCACCAAAATTTACGGCGCGACCGACATCACTGCCGACAACAAGGTGCGCGGCCAGATCAAGAAACTGCAAGAGGACGGTTACGGCGAATACCCGGTGTGCGTGGCCAAGACGCAGTATTCGTTCTCCACCGATGCCGGGCTGCGCGGCGCACCCTCGGGCCACATCGTCAACATCCGCGAAGTGCGGCTGTCGGCCGGCGCCGAGTTCGTGGTGATGGTCTGCGGCGACATCATGACCATGCCCGGCCTGCCGAAAATTGCGTCGGCGGAGAAAATTGATTTGACGGACGAAGGCAAAGTGGTCGGCTTGTTCTGACCGGTTTACAAGGGCTGCAGCGGCGCTGTTATTGACGCTGCTGAAGCCGGCATGGTAAAGAGTCGGGCGCAGAAGCGCGAGCGCGTGTTCCGGCGGCAGTTCCGGGGCGCCGCTACAAAGGGGAGTAGCTACGGCGGCAACGATATCAAAACGCCGCCGCGGCGCGGCCGTCATCACGGGAAGCGGGACGCATCCGTTTCCCCGGCCCTGCCGGCAAGGCATCGCAAGCGAGACCTTTGCCTGTACGACAGCGCGGCAGTGGCATGCCGCGTTGATCTGTGAGGTAAAGGCCGGGCTGTGATGCGCCGCGGGGCGTTCCCGGCATCCGGTCCTGGCAGATGAAGCGATTACGCTAGGGGAGATGCATGCAACACCGGATTCAGACTCAAGGTACTGTGCAACAGCGGCTTCTGCCGTTGTTCGCGCTGCTGCCTGCCGGGGCGTTGCTGGCGCTTTATTCCGGCCTTGCGGTTGCTGCAGAATCGCCCCAAGTATTCGGCATTCCCGTTGATTTCATTCTGTTTGGCATGACGCTGCTCGGTGTTGCGCTGTTCCACAAATACACGCTGCAGGTGGCACTGACCGGGTTGACGGTCATCATGCTCTACAAACTGGGCTTTACCGGTTTCAAGACCGGCGACGGCCTGCCCGGCCTGGTCAATCACCTGATCCATGAGTGGGTGATCATTACCAATTTGTTCGGCCTGCTGGTCGGGTTTGCGCTGCTGTCGAATCATTTCGAGAAAAGCCATCTGCCGTTGATGCTGCCCAAATATCTCCCGAACGACTGGAAGGGTGCGTTTCTGCTGCTGGTGATGATTTTTGTCCTCTCCGGCTTTCTCGACAACATTGCCGCTGCGCTGATCGGCGGCACGCTGGCGGCGACGTTGTTCCGCCGCAAGGTGCACATCGGCTACCTCGCGGCGATTGTCGCGGCGTCCAATGCCGGCGGCGCCGGCAGCGTGGTGGGCGACACCACCACCACGATGATGTGGCTGGACGGCGTCGACCCGCGGGATGTGCTGCATGCCTACGTGGCTGCGGCCGCGGCGCTGCTGGTTCTCGGCATCCCCGCTGCCCTGCAGCAGCAGAAGTATTCACCGATCGTCAAGGATGAGGGTAAACATGCGCCGGTGGACTGGGCGCGTATCGCCATCGTTGCGCTGATCCTGGCCGCCGCGATTGCCACCAATGTCACGATCAATCTGGAGTTCAACCACCTGGCCCATCTGTTCCCGTTCATCGGTGTCGCGGTATGGGTGGTGATCCTGGCCTGTGCGCCGTGGCGCAAGCCGCAATGGAGCCTGGTGCCGGAGGCGGCCAAGGGCAGCATTTTCCTGCTGGCGCTGGTGTTGTGCGCGTCGCTGATGCCGGTGGAAAAACTGCCGCCGGCGTCCTGGCAGTCGACATTTGGTCTCGGTTTCATTTCATCGGTGTTCGACAACATCCCGCTGACCGCGCTGGCGCTGAAGCAGGGCGGTTACGACTGGGGTGTGCTGGCCTATGCCGTGGGTTTCGGCGGCTCGATGATCTGGTTCGGTTCCAGCGCCGGCGTTGCGCTGTCCAATATGTACCCGGAAGCGCGCTCGGTGGGGTTGTGGCTGCGCCATGGCTGGTTTGTGCCGATCGCCTATGTGGCGGGATTTTTTGTGATGCTGGGCATCATGGGCTGGGAGCCGCACGAGCGGCACAAACCGGCGCCGGCGGGCAGCGCGATATCGGCGCCGGTTCAGCAGCCTGCGATGTTCACGCCTAAACCGTAATGGCTTTTTCAAGTCGGCAGAAGAGAGAATCCCTTGAAAACGTGATGGTTGATGCCAATCACGTTTTCAGTGACGATTGCAAGGGTGGTGGGATTTTTTTGATTTTGTATATAATTGCACCCATGGCCGCGCTCCTTCACTGGTTCCCGGCATCCGATGGTAGGATGCCGCGCATTTTCCATTTTCCTCAGGATGCGGCAGCGCGCAAATGGTCTGGCGGAACTCTTCGAGAGTTCTTCATCAATAAACTGACGCGGGAAAAATAAATATGGAATTCGGCTCGCCGGCATTCTGGGTTGCGGTGGTGCAGATCATTGCCATCGACATCATTCTCGGGGGCGATAACGCAGTCGTGATTGCCCTTGCTTCGCGCCGTCTGCCGGATCACCAGCGCAAGAAAGCCATATTCTGGGGTGTATTCGGGGCCATCGCGCTGCGCGTGATATTGATCTTTTTTGCCCTGCAACTGCTCCAGATCCCGTTCCTCAAGATCGTCGGCGGTTTGCTGCTGTTCTGGATCGCGCTGAAGCTGATGATGCCCCAGGATGAGGGCGGGCACGAAATCGACGCCAGTACCAATCTGCTCGGCGCCATCAAAACCATCATTGTGGCCGATGCAGTGATGAGTCTCGACAACGTGATCGCGATATCGGCGGCGGCCAAGGACAGTATCGGGCTCGTCATTTTCGGTCTGGTGGTGAGTGTGCCCATCATCGTCTGGGGCAGCACACTGGTACTGAAGCTGATGGACCGTTTCCCCGTGGTCATTGTTGCCGGCGCCGCGCTGCTGGGCTGGATTGCCGGTGACATGCTGGTGCGGGATGCGGCAATCAAGGATTGGGTGATCGCCAATGCCGCCTGGCTAAAGTATGGCGGCCCGGTGGCGGGCGTCTTGTTCGTCGTCGCCGTTGGCAAGCTGCTGGCCCGGCGCGCGTCTGCAACTGTGCCGGCGGCGCCAGTTGATCTCGCGCAAGCAGAACCCAAAAAAGACTGAAGGCGAATCTCAATGACAAAATTACTGGTAGCGGTGGACGGTTCAGACAACTCGGCACGCGTGATTGATTTCCTGATCAGGGAAAGCGCGCTGTACAAGGCGCCCATCGAGCTGCACTTGCTGAACGCCCAGATGACCCTCGGCGGGGTGAACGTGAAAATGTTCATCAACAGTGATTCGCTGAAGAAGTATTACAAGGAAGAAGGCGAGAAGGCCCTGGCGTCTGCGCGCAGGCAACTGGATGCGGCGAAGGTGCCGTATACCCCGCACATCAGTGTTGGTGAGCCGGCCGAAGTGATTGCTGCTTTCGTCAAGTCGCAGGGCTGCGATCGCATCGTGATGGGCTGCCGCGGCCTTGGCGCCGTGTCCGGGCTTGTGCTCGGTTCTGTCGCGACCAAAGTCCTGCATCTGACCCAGGTTCCGGTCACCTTGATTCCCTGACTGCAGGATTGCGCTTGGGAGCCCCCGGGTGTCAGCCGCGAATTCTATTTAAGTATTTGATTTAATTGATTTTTTTATGAACGGCGATACATGCAGGGCACCAGCCCTGCTACATCGCCCACAGCCGCCGTGGCCGACGGTCTTTGTGCCCTTGCGCAGCCATTGATGGTGCTTTGCTTCGGCGCGGATATACTCGAATCTTGATTTTGGTCAATTCTTTCGCTGTGACAAATGCGAAAGAATGACCTGCTACGACGATCCAATAAGGTTGGGCCGCGGCAACTGCCGTGGATAAAAACTCAGCACCCGTCGTTCAATTGATAAGGAGGAGTGTCACATGGGTATTCAACGAGTATTGTCACGCGGCTTGCTGCCGCTGGTTGCCGCATTCGGCCTGGTCGCCGTATCCGGTCCTGCCGCAGCCTGGGAACCGACCAAGTCCGTCGAGTTCATCATTCCCGCCGGCACCGGCGGTGGTGCTGACCAGATGGCGCGCTTGGTTCAAGGCATTGTCGCCAAACACAACCTGATGAAGCAGGCGCTGATTCCCGTCAACAAGTCGGGTGGCGCCGGTGCGGAAGGTTTCCTCGAGGTGAAGGCCGCGAAGGGCGACCCGCACAAGATCATCATCACCCTGTCGAATCTGTTCACGACGCCGATGGCGACCGGTGTGCCTTTCAACTGGAAGGATCTGACACCCGTCGCGATGCTGTCACTGGACAACTTTGTGTTGTGGGTGAACTCGGAAGACCCCTACAAAACGCCCAAGGAATATCTGGACGCAGTGAAAAAAGCCGGCCCGAACGCCTTCAAGATGGGCGGCACGGGTTCCAAGCAGGAAGACCAGATCATCACCGTGGCGATCGAAAAGGCGGCCGGCGTCAAGTTCACCTACATCCCGTTCAAGGGCGGTGGTGCGGTGGCGACCCAGCTGGTCGGCAAACACATCAACTCGAGCGTCAACAACCCGATCGAGGCGGTGGCGCAATGGCGTGCCGGTTCACTGCGTGCATTGTGCGTGTTTGACGATCAGCGCATGCCGTACAAGGACAAGGTCACCACAACACAGTCCTGGAACGACATCCCGACCTGCAAGGAAGCCGGCATCCCGATGGAGTACGTGATGCTGCGCGGTATTTTCATGCCGGCCGGCGTGTCTCCGGACGTGGTCGCTTTTTATATCGACCTGTTCAACAAGGTGCGTGCGACCCCGGAATGGAAAAAATTCATGGAAGACGGTGCATTCAACCAGACTTTCATGACCGGCAAAGGCTACGCTGACTGGGTGGCCAAGGCGGAATCGCTGCACCGCGACCTGATGAAGGAAGCCGGGTTCCTCGCCAAACCCTGATCATTGGCCGTGTTGTCCCGACGGACCCCCCGGTCCGTCGGGTCTTTGCATCCCGCGGGGATGTGTCCGCTACTCAAGATTTTCCTTAACCTAAAGCGCTGGGTTGAATTACATGGAAGACAAACAGGTTTCCGGTGAAGTGGTGCCCTCCGGCATCTCGGTGCGTGCTGCGGAGATCGCAGTGGCCATATTTTTGCTGACTTTGGGCGGGCTGGTGATGTACGACAGCGTCCGCCTGGGGTTTCGCTGGGTGGGGGACGGTCCGCAGGCGGGTTATTTCCCGTTTTACATCGCGCTGTTCATCTGTGTCTCCAGCCTGGGCGTCCTGGGCCAGGTGTTCTTCGGCAAGGGGCGTGGCGAACACAAGGTGTTCGTCGAGTGGGCGCAGTTGAAACTGGTGCTGTCGGTGCTGATACCGGCCACGGTTTATGTATTTGGCATCCAGATGATCGGCATTTATGTCGCGTCGGTGGCCTATATCGCTTTTTTCATGGTCTGGCTCGGCAAATATCCCTGGTTCAAGAGCGTGCTGCTCGGCATCGCCGTCAGTATCGCCACATTCATGATGTTCGAAATATGGTTCAAGGTGCCGCTGTTCAAGGGCGCGTTCAATCCCCTCAGCTTCATCGGTTACTGACGCATTGATTTAGAGGAGCAGGCGACTTGGAAGAAATCAACGCCCTATTTCACGGGTTCTCCGTTGCGCTGACACCGTTCAACCTGATGTTGATGGTGATCGGGATTGTACTGGGCGTGTTGATCGGTGTGCTCCCCGGTCTTGGCGGCGCCAACGGCATCGCGATCCTGCTGCCGCTCACCTTCACCATGCCGCCGACCTCGGCGGTGATCATGCTGTCATGCATCTACTGGGGGGCGCTGTTCGGCGGCGCCATCACCTCCATCCTGTTCAACATTCCGGGCGAGCCCTGGTCGGTGGCGACCACCTTCGACGGCTACCCGATGGCGCAGCAGGGCAAGGCGGGCGAGGCGCTGACCACGGCGTTCACGTCGTCGTTCATCGGTGCGTTTTTTGCGGTGGTGATGATCACCTTCCTCGCGCCCCTGGTCGCGAAATTCGCATTGCAGTTCGGGCCGCCGGAATTCTTTTCGGTGTTTTTCCTGACCTTTTGCAGCTTCATCGGCATGGGCAAGGAACCGCCGTTCAAGATCGTCGCGGCGATGATGCTGGGCTTCGCGCTGGCCGCGGTGGGTATCGACACGGTG
This sequence comes from Burkholderiales bacterium, assembly GCA_019744975.1. Taxonomy (GTDB): domain Bacteria; phylum Pseudomonadota; class Gammaproteobacteria; order Burkholderiales; family SG8-41. The sequence continues at coordinate 87,004 of JAIETP010000010.1, read as the reverse complement.
ACCGGCCAGTTGCGGCTGATTTTCGGCTGGCATGAACTGATGCGCGGTTTCGACTTCCTGATCGCGGTGATCGGCCTCTTTGGCATTGGCGAGATCCTGCTGTCGATGGAGGAAGGTCTGTCGTTCCAGGGCCGCACCGCGAAAATCAACATGCGGATCGTCATCGAAACCTGGAAAAAGCTGCCCAAATTCTGGCTGACCTCGCTGCGCAGCTGCATCATCGGCTGCTGGATGGGCATCACGCCGGGCGGCGCCACGCCGGCCTCGTTCATGAGTTACGGCGTCGCCAAACGCATGTCCCCGGATGGCACCAAGTTCGGCACCGGCATGCCCGAAGGCATCGTCGCGCCGGAGACTGCCGCCCATGCCGCGGGCACGGCGGCGCTGCTGCCGATGTTGTCGCTGGGCATTCCCGGGTCGCCGACGGCTGCGGTGCTGCTGGGCGGCCTGCTGATCTGGGGCCTGCAGCCGGGACCGCTGCTGTTTGTCGAGCAGAAGGACTTTGTCTGGGGCCTGATTGCCAGCATGTACCTGGGCAATATTGTCGGGCTGATCATCGTGCTGACCTGTGTGCCGCTGTTCGCCGCGATCCTGCGCATTCCGTTCTCGATCGTGGCGCCGGTGATCATCGTCATCTGCGCCATCGGCGCTTTCACCGTGAACAATGCGATGCTCGACATCTGGTTCATGCTGCTGTTCGGCGTCATGGGTTATGCCTTCAAGAAACTATCCTACCCGCTGGCGCCGCTGGTGCTGGCCTTGGTGCTGGGCGACCAGGCCGAGGATGCTTTCCGTCAGTCGATGCTGATCTCGCAGGGTGACGTGCGGGTGTTTTTCTCCAACGGGCTGGTCGGCAGCATCATGGCGCTGGGATTGCTGATGCTGTTCTGGCCCTTGATCGGCAAGCTGAAAGCCGCCTTACGCAACAGCGGGGCCTAAGCGGGACGTGCGGATTGAAGCTCTCCGCGGTTGTTCAGGACTTGCGGCAGTCGTAAAAAAATCCGGCCCGGGCAGATGCCCGGGCCGGATTTTTTGTGGCCTGGTTTTTTTGTTATTTCTTTTTTGCCGCCGTCGGATTGAGGCTGGTGATACGACCGCTTTCGGTGCCTGCGGTTTCATCGATGACGGCGTTGATCAGCGTGGGTTTGCGTGAACGCACGGCTTCTTCCACCGCCTTGCGCAGCTCCGCCGGAGTCGTGGCATGCACACCGACACCGCCAAAGGCCTCCATCATCTTGTCGTAACGCGCGCCCTTGACGAACACCGTGGGCGCCACATCGGGGCCGCCAGTCGGATTGACGTCGGTGCCCTTGTAAACGCCGTTGTTGTTCATCACCACCACGCACACCGGCAGGTTGTAGCGGCAGATGGTCTCGACTTCCATGCCGGAGAAACCGAAAGCGCTGTCGCCTTCCACTGCGATCACCGGCTGGCCGCTGACCACGGCTGCGGCGACGGCAAAACCCATGCCGATGCCCATCACGCCCCAGGTGCCGACGTCGAGGCGCTTGCGCGGCTTGTACATGTCGACAATGCTGCGCGTGAAGTCCAGCGCGTTGGCGCCTTCGTTGACCAGCATCGCGTCCGGGTTGGCCTTGACGATATCGCGCATCACGTTCAGCGCGCTGTGGAAATTCATCGGCGAAGGATTTTTGGCCAGGGTCTCGGCCATTTTCGCGATGTTTTTGGTCTTGCGTTCGTCGATGGCGCCCAGCCAGTCCGCGGACGGTGCAGGCCAGCCGGCGCCCGCGGCATTGATGCCGTCAAGCATCGCCGATACGCAGGAGCCTATATCACCGACCACCGGTGCATCGATGCGCACATTGCTGTCTGCTTCCTGCGGCGAAATGTCGATCTGGACATACTTCTGGCCGCCCCAGGCCTTGTGGTCCTTGCCGCCCCAGGTCTTGCCCTTGCCGTGTGACAAGAGCCAGTTGAGTCGTGCGCCGATCAGCACCACGACGTCTGCTTCGGGCAGCACATAGGAGCGTGCAGCCGCCGCCGACTGTTTATGGTTGTCGGGCAGCAGGCCCTTGGCCATCGACATCGGCAGGTAGGGGATGCCGGTTTTTTCGACCAAAGCGCGGATGTCGGCGTCGGCCTGGGCATAGGCGGCACCTTTGCCCAGTATGATCAGCGGACGTTTGGCGGTTTTCAGCAAATTGAGCGCGCGCTGCACCGCATCCGGTGCCGGAATCTGGCGCGGCGCCGGATCAACCACCTTGATCAGCGAGGCTTTGCCCGCGGCAGCGTCCATGCTTTGCGCGAAGAGTTTGGCCGGCAGGTCGAGGTAGACGCCGCCCGGACGGCCGGAGACGGCAGCGCGGATGGCGCGCGCGATGCCGATGCCGATGTCTTCGGCATTCAGCACACGGAAAGCCGCCTTGCACAGCGGTTTGGCGATGGCCAGCTGGTCCATTTCTTCGTAGTCACCCTGCTGCAGGTCGACAATCTCGCGCTCGCTGGAGCCGCTGATCAGGATCATCGGAAAGCAGTTGGTGGTGGCGTTGGTCAGTGCGTTCAGGCCATTGAGGAAGCCGGGGGCGGACACCGTCAGGCAGATGCCGGGTTTTTGTGTCAGGAATCCGGCGATCGCGGCGGCATTGCCGGCGTTCTGCTCATGGCGGAAGGAAATCATGCGCATGCCCGCAGCCTGTATCTTGCGGGTGAGATCGGTGATCGGGATGCCGGGCAGACCGAAGATGGTGTCGATGCCGTTGAGTTTCAGTGCATCGATCACCAGATTAAAGCCGTCGGTCTGTTCCTGTGCTTGCGTGTCAGTTGTCATGTTGAGATGCTCTGGCGTTTATGCCGTCAATTGAACAAGTGTTTTTACCGGTTAGATCTGTGATGCCCGCCGTGAAAATGGTCTAAGGGGAGCGGCCGGACTCATGGCCGGATTTCCCGATCAATTTTCTCGACGAATTTCCTCGATTTACGGCAGATCCAAGCCATCTAAATGTGGCCGTAATTTAAGCGGTGAATCATAGGGGGAAGGGTATAAATCCACTCTTGACCCCGGTCAATTTTCGGAAGCGGGCGGGCCGATTTAGCCTTCATATCACCGGGGTCATTTGATGGGTATTGCAACGCATCAAATGACCCCGCGTTTTATGCCATATGGCGCCATGGGCTAGATTTTGCCGCGACGCTTCAGGCGGCTCAGCGTTTCCGGCGACAGGTTGAGGTAGGAGGCCAGCTCCTTTTTCGGCAGCCGCTCGGCGAGTTCGGTGTTTTTGCGCATGAAACGCTGCACCCGCCCCGGCGCATTGAGCAGATGCAGGGTGATGGTATGCGCCATGACTTCGCTCATCAGCCGCATGACTTCCAGCTCGAACTCGCCCTTTATTTTGGCATGCCGTTCGAGAAAGGCGGCCCACTGCAGCATCGACAGCTTGGCGGCCCGCACACGGGTGACGGCGCGGATCGAATACGGCATCGGCGTTTTCAGGCGCCAGGCGGCGTAACTGGTGTCGATGTCGCTTTCAGCGGCAAAACGCAGAATCATTTCCTTGCCCTGCGCATTGGAAACGGTCCGTTTCAGGATGCCGTCAATGATGAAATACTGCTCCATGGCGTGTGTACCCTGGAGTTCCAGGGTTTCGCCCTTGACGTAGTCGGTAATTTCCAGCAGCGGCTCGAATTCATTCCACTGTGCGACGCTGAGATTTTGCAAAACCATGTTTTGCCGCAATTGCAGACGGATGATTTTGGACTGGGGATGCAGCGCGAGCTGGGTCATGGCTGGTGAATGGCGGGGTTGCGGGAAGCAGGTGTTTGAATTTTATAACTATTTGTTTATTTTACGTAAATTATCGGAATGGAATCTTGACTCCGGTCAAGGCCGGCAGGGTGGTCATTACCTATAGTGGCCGCCTCTCGTTATGTACAATCAACAATCAGAAAAACGGGCCACAGCCTGTCGTCTGCCACGGAATTTTTGGAGATCAGAATGGAAGCTTTGAAGGGTGTTCGTATTCTTGACATGACCCATGTGCAAGCCGGGCCGACCTGCTCGCAGTTGCTGGCATGGATGGGCGCCGACGTCATCAAGTTCGAGCCGCCGCAGGGTGACGCAACGCGCGGCCAGTTGCGTGACGTGCCAAACGCGGACAGCCTGTATTTCACCATGTTGAACTGCAACAAACGGTCAATCACGGTCAACATGAAATCGGCTGAAGGCAAGACGGTATTCGTTGATTTGCTGAAACAATGCGACATCGTGATGGAAAACTTCGGTCCCGGCGTACTCGACCGTTTCGGCTTCACCTGGGAAAAAATCCACGAGATCAATCCGAAGATCGTCATGGGCTCGATCAAGGGTTTCGGTTCGAGCGGGCCGTATGCCGAGTTCAAGGCCTACGAAAACGTGGCGCAGGCGATGGGTGGCGCGATGAGCACGACGGGCGTGCCCGACGGCCCGCCGTTTGTCACCGGTGCGCAGATCGGCGATTCCGGCACGGGGCTGCACTTGGCGATCGGCCTCCTGGCCGCGCTGCATCAGGCGAATCGCACCGGTCAGGGCCAGTATGTCGAGGTCGCGATGATGGACGGCGTGATGAACCTGTGCCGTGTCAAATGGCGCGATCACCAGCGGCTGACCCGGCAGTCCCTGGCCGAGTATTCGGTGCCGACTTACCAGAACATGGGTGAAGTGCCGCGCGCCGGTAATGATTCCGGCGGCGGCCAGCTCGGCAATGCGATCCACTGCAAACCGCATGGCGCCAACGACTGGCTTTACATCGTGGTGCAGGAAGCGGTGTGGGATGCACTGGCGAAACGCATCGGACCTGATCTCGGCATGCCGGGTCTGGCCGCCGATCCCCAGTTCGCCACCATTGGCGAGCGCCGCAAGAACCAGCAACTGATGTGGACCCTGATCACCAAGTTCGCGGAGAAATACACCAAACGCGAATTCATGGCCATCCTCAATCCGCTGGATGTGCCCTGCGGGCCGATCATGTCCACCGAGGATCTGGCCAACGACGAACATATCCGCGGCCGCGACATGTATGTCGAACTCGACCATCCGCAGCGCGGCAAGTGGTGGAACGTCGGCATGCCGATCAAGCTGTCCGCGTCGCCCGCGGTGATCAAACGCTCGCCGCTACTTGGCGAACACACCGATGAAGTGCTGAAGGACGTGCTGGGATACGGCGACGAACAGATCGGCAAGCTGAAAACCGCCGGCGCGTTCAGCGCGCCGCCGAAGAAAAAATAATCTCGGTAACAGCGCGGGATTTACAGAGGATTGAAAATGAAAATAGCAATCATCGGACAGCAGGATTTCGGCAAGGAAGTGCTGGAAGCTTTTCTTGCACGAAAGGACGAGGTGGCCGGTGTGTTCTGCGCACCGGAAAAACCGGGTGCCAAGGCTGATCCGCTGCGCACCGCCGCCGAAGCGCATGGCCTGAAGGTGTTCCAGTTCCCGTCGTTGCGGGTGCCGGAAGCGCACGATGCACTGAAGTCACTGAACGTCGACATCGGCGTGATGGCCTATGTGCTGCAGTTTGCGCCGGATACCTTCGTGCAGCTGCCGCGCCTCGGCATGATCCAGTACCACCCGTCGTTGTTGCCGCTGTACCGCGGCCCGTCGTCGATCAACTGGCCGATCATCCGCGGCGATACCAAGACTGGGTTGACGATCTTTCGTCCGAACGAAGGCCTCGACGAAGGTCCGGTGATCCTGCAGAAAACCTGCGACATCGGCCCCGACGAAACCATCGGCGAGGTTTATTTCAACAAGCTGTTCCCGATGGGCGTCAAAGCCATGCTGGAAGCCGCCGATCTGGTGTTTGCCGGTAAACACAAGGAAACGGTGCAGGACGAATCCAAGGCGAGTTACGAAGGCTGGTGCCGCGCCGGCGAAGCGCAGATCCATTGGGCCCATCATGTCGATTTTGTCTACAACGTGATTCGCGGCACCAATCCGGCGCCGGGTGCATGGACCACGCTGAACGGCAAAAAAGTGCAGATTTTTGATGCGCGCAAACACCTGTTCCGCCGTTTTGTCGATGTCGCCGGCAAAATCGGTGAAGTCTCCGAAGTCACCGAAGGCAGTTTCAAGGTCACGGCACAGGGTGGCGTGATCGAAGTGCTGCGTGCCCGCGGCGAAGACGGTAAAAAGCTGTCGGGTGGCGATTTTGCACGCGCCAACGGTTTGGCAAAAGGCGCGCTGCTCGGCACCTGAGTCACAAGGTCATTTCCGCCCAAGGCCACGCTGAAGCGTGGCCTTTTCTTTTGCTGTTAAGTAAGTATTTGTTTTTATTGATAATTTCTTTGGTAAACCGGTTTCGGCACGGACGCCCGGGGTTGAAACGGCACGTTTGTCGGTGCGCTGCGACCGGCGGTCGGACGAATGACCATGGCCTGTGACCTTTGGCACTAAGTCCTCAAAAAAACATAATGTTTAGAGGTGGATATCGTAAAATCTGTGAAACTCCGTCGTTAAGTCATTCAGCAGAAACAAAAAAACAAGCGGAACGGGCGCAAAAGGGATGAAAAAGCTGGGTTTCTGGAAGGCTGACTGGTTTATCGGGTTCGTCGTCGCCGTGATCATGCTGATCGCGGCACGTGGCGACCTGATCCAGAGCCTGGAACGCAAGGCTTACGACCTTGGTGTCCAGGCCGCCGCCCGCTCGCCGTCCGACCGGATCGCCGTCATCGCTATCGACGATGCCAGCATCGCCAATATCGGGCGCTGGCCCTGGTCGCGTGATGTCCATGCCCGCATGATTGATCTGCTGGCCGGCGCCAAAGCCAAGGTCATTGCCAACACCACATTTTTTTTCGAGCCGCAGCGTGATGCCGGGCTGGTCTATGTCGAAAAACTGCTGAATCTGCACAATGAATTGAGCGCCCAGGGCGCGACCGATCCCAAGGCGGCCGGCGCCCACGAGGGGCTGGCGCGGATCGGTGCGGTACTGACCGAAGCCGAGCAGGCGCTCAATACCGATCGCAAACTGGCCGGCAGCATGAAAGCGGCCGGCAATGTCGTGCTGCCGCTGGTGTTTCAGCAACTGAGCGAACCCCAGGGCAATCCGGACAAACCGCTGCCGTCCTACGTGCTGGCCAGCGGCATGCACGGGCCGCGCGGTGCGGATCCCCTGCCGCCCCCGGGCGTGTTTCCCCTGTATCCGGTAGCCGAACTGGGGTCGGCGGTTGCCGGCATCGGACACCTGAACGCCGATATCGATGTCGATGGCGCGGTGCGTTCGGAGCCGCTGCTGGTGCGTTATTACGACCAGGTGTTTCCGGCCTTGTCGGTGGTGGTGGCGGCGCGCAGCCTGAACCTCGGTGTTGCCGACATCAAGCCGGCCTGGGGCGAAGCGCTGCAAATCGGCAAACTGCGGGTGCGCACGGATGCCGAACTGCGCATGCATACCTTCTTTTATGCCGATCGCGACGGCCGGTCGGCGTTTCCGGTGGATTCTTTTTTCGACGTGCTGAGCGGCAAGGTGCCGGCCGCCAAATTCCAGGACAAGATCGTGCTGATCGGCGCCACTGCCGCCGGTCTGGGTACGGCGCAGGTTACGCCGGCATCGCCGGCAACACCGCCGGTGCTGACCCTGGCGCATACCGTTTCGAGCATCCTCGGCGAACATTTTTTTGTCTCGCCGTCCTGGGGCATCTGGGTGCAGCTCGGAGTGTTTTTTCTGGTGGCGCTGTATCTGATCCTGCTGCTGCCGCGATTAAAAGCCGGAATCGCCGCGGTATTCAGCCTGGTGATCGGTGTGGCATTGATTGGAGCGCATTTCGGATTGATGGTGACGCAACTGACCTGGATCCAGCTGATGGCTTCGGTGGCGCTGCTGGCGGTGGGTTACGCCGCGCTGACCACCAAACGTTTCCTGGTCACCGAGCGCGGCAAGGAAAAATCCGATGCCGAGTCCGCGGAGTCCAACCGCATGCTGGGCATTGCCTACCAGGCCCAGGGACAGCTCGATCTGGCCTGGGACAAGTTCCGGCAATGTCCGCTGGCTGATCCCTTGATGGAAAATCTCTATGCCCTGGCGCTGGATTTCGAACGCAAGCGTCAGTTCAACAAGGCCGAGTCGGTGTTCCAGTACATGGCTGAATTCAATCCCAAGTTCCGCGACCTCGAACAAAGGCTGACGCGCGCGAAAGCGCTGTCCGAGACCGTGATCCTTGGCGGCGCCCAGGGACATCCGGGAGGCACCATGATGCTTGCCGGCGGCGGCATGGAAAAACCGATGCTTGGCCGTTATCAGGTTGAGAAAGAACTCGGCAAGGGTGCGATGGGCGTGGTTTACCTCGGCAAGGATCCCAAGATCGGCCGCGTGGTGGCGATCAAGACCATGGCGCTGTCGCAGGAGTTCGAGGGTGATGAACTGGCGGAGGTCAAGGAGCGTTTCTTCCGCGAAGCGGAAACCGCCGGCCGCCTGACACACCCCAATATCGTCACCATTTATGACGCCGGCGAAGAACACGATCTGGCGTATATCGCGATGGAATTCCTCAAAGGCCGCGATCTGGCGCCGTTCACCAAACCCGATGCACTGCTGCCGGTGCCGCAGGTGCTGTCGATTGTTGCCCGCGTGGCCGAAGCGCTGGGTTACGCACACCTGCAGAATGTCGTGCATCGCGACATCAAGCCGGCGAACATCATGTACGAGCCGGAAAGCGACACGCCGAAAGTGACCGATTTCGGCATTGCGCGGGTGACCGATTCCTCCAAAACCAAGACCGGCATGGTGCTTGGCACCCCGTCCTACATGTCGCCGGAACAACTGGCCGGGAAAAAAGTGGAAGGGCGCTCCGACCTGTTTTCGCTGGGCGTCATGCTCTACCAGATGCTGAGCGGCAGCCTGCCTTTCCAGGGCGAATCAATGGCGCAGCTGATGTTCAAGATCGCCAACGAAGCCCATCTTGATATCCGCAAGGTAAAGCCTGAGTTGCCGGCGTGCGTGGCGGCGATCACCAACAAGGCATTGGCCAAGGATCCCGATCAGCGCTACCAGAACGGCGAGCAGATGGCCAAGGCCATCCGGCTTTGCCTTGGTACACTGACGGCCAAACCCAAACCCCGAGCTGATACCGCTGTATCCTGAGGCCCTGCATGAACGACTTGTCCAACGTCATCGAAATCACGACCGCCACCCACCCGGGCATGGTGCGGTCGCATAACGAGGACAGTATTTCAGCCGACGCCGCGACCGGGCTGGCCGTGCTCGCCGACGGCATGGGCGGTTACAATGCCGGCGAGGTGGCCAGCGGCATTGCGGTGGCGATGATCAGCGCGGAGCTGAAAAAAGCGCTGGCGGAGGCCGGCGGCGAAATCGATGCTGCGACCGCAGAACGCCTGGTGGGCGAACATGCGGTGCGCGCCAACAATGCGATTTTTCAGGCCGCGCAAAACCAGGCCCAGTATGCCGGCATGGGCACCACGCTGGTCGTGGCGCTGTGGCACGACAACTCGCTGGTGGTCGGGCATATCGGCGACTCGAGGTTGTACCGCTTTCGTGGCAACAAGCTCGAGCAGGTCACGCGCGACCACTCGCTGCTGCAGGAACAGATCGACAGCGGCCTGATCACCAAGGCGCAGGCCCGCCACTCCCAGAACAAGAACCTGGTGACGCGGGCGGTGGGGATCGACCCCGAAGTCGAGGCCGAAGTGCACAGTTATCCGGTGGAGGCCGGAGACATCTACCTGCTGTGTTCAGATGGCCTCAATGACATGGTGACGGATGAGGACATGGAGTTGACGCTGGCATCGTTGCAGGCCAATCTGCCCCTGGCCGCAGCACAACTGGTGCAGCAGGCGAACGACAATGGCGGGCGTGACAATGTTTCGGTTATTCTGGTGCGTGTGCTGAAGAGTTTTCCGGCTCGCGCCGGGTTGGTTGACCGGTTGAAGTCCTGGCTCAGATAAGCAACGGGGATACTACTATGGCGAAGTTGATACTTTCTCTTGAAGGCTCGTTGATCCGCGAGGTTCCTCTCGACAAGGAGCGGATCATGATCGGGCGCAAGCCTTCCAACGAGATCCAGATCGAGAATCTGGCGGTCAGCGGCGAGCATGCCTGCATCGTGACCATCCTCAATGATTCTTTTCTTGAGGACATGGGCTCGACCAACGGCACCCTGGTCAACGGCAATCCGATCAAGAAACACATCCTGCAGAACAACGATGTGATCGAGATCGGCAAATACAAACTGAAATACGTCGCTGAAGCGCCGGCGGCAGGCCAGGGCAACGAGGATTTCGAAAAAACGATGATCCTGCGTGCGCCGCCGAAAGCGGCGGCCGCTGCTCCCGCCCCCGTCAAACCGGCCAATGAACCGGCCCCCCCGCCCAAACCCTCGACGCCGCCGCCTACACCGCGGCCCGCGCCGCCCGTGGTCAAGCCGGCAGCCCCAGCTGCTGCTCCGGTTGCAGCCACACCGACACCGACTCCGTCTCCGTCCGCACCTCTTGCCGCTGCTTCGGCCAAACCGGCTGAAATGCAGCCCCTGGCCGCGGTGCAGATTCTGACCGGCCCCAGCGCCGGCAAGGAACTCGACCTCGTCAAGAACCTGACCACGCTGGGCAAACCCGGCCTCCAGGTGGCGGTGATCACACGGCGTCCACAGGGTTATTTCATTACCCATGTTGAAGGGGCAAAGTTCCCGATCATCAACGGCAAGATGATCGATGCGCAGGCCCAACCCCTGCAGGATCATGACGTCATTGAACTGGCGGGCGTGAAGATGGAATTTTTCGTAAAGAAATAAAAAGATCGCGCGGCGCGTTTTGAGCGCACGCTGTGCGACGGCGGACGGCACGGGGCCAAATCGCCGCTGTCGCACTCATAAAATGATTGTTAACAGGCCCTGGCAGTTTGTTGAAATTCTCGATTGATGTTATTCGCTGACGTACAAGATTTTTTGAATCTCGTTAAATCAATGACTTGTACGCGTGTGCACTTGGTCGCTACGCTCCCCACGCGCTCGCGCATCGCTTTTTCAACAGCCTGCTAGGACGACAGGGTGAAAAAACATCTGGCCCGCATAGCGATAGGCATGGCGATTGTTGCCCTGTTTCTCGCACACGCGATACATGTCCTGCGCGTCCCGCTGCTCGACAATCTTGAAGCCATTGTTTACGACACGCGTCTGCGGCTGACCATGCCGCGCACCGTCGATCCGCGCGTGGTGATTCTCGACATCGACGAAAAAAGCCTGCAGGAAAAGGAAAAGGGCGGCGAAGGCCGCTGGCCGTGGCCGCGCGACCGGCTGGCGCTGCTGCTGGACAAACTGTTCGACAAATACGGCATCGCCGTCGTCGGTTTCGACGTGGTGTTTGCCGAGCGCGATGAATCCTCGGGTATCCGTGTGCTGGAGCGCCTGGGGCAGCGCGAACTGAAGGGGGTGCCGCAATTCCAGTCCGTGCTCGACCAGGTGCGGCCGCAACTCGAGTACGACGATATCTTCGCCCGCAAAATGAAGGGGCGTACGGTGGTGCTGGGCCATGTGTTCCTGAGCGACGACCCGGCCAACGCCACCAGGAAGGGGATGTTGCCGCCGCCGGTGCTGCCGGCGGGTGCTTTCGGCGAGCGCAAGGTTGGTGTCACCTCTTGGCCCGGTTATACCGCGAACCTGGAACGGCTGCAGGGCGCCGCCTCCGGCGCCGGACACATCAACCCGTTGCCGGACCAGGACGGCATCACCCGGCGCGTGCCGATGCTGGTTGAACATGCCGGCGCCTATTACGAACCCTTGTCACTGGCGATGGTGCGGGCGGTTCATGACCGGCCGCCGGTGGTGCCGGTGGTCAATCAGGACAGCACTGACTACAGCGGCCTGGAGTGGGTCAAGACCGGGCCTTTTGAAATCCCGGTTGATTTCCAGGCGGCCGCGCTGGTGCCGTATCGCGGCGTCAAGGGCAGCTACCGGTACTACTCGCTGGTTGATGTGTTGAACGAACGCATCCCCGTCGAGGAACTGCGCGGAAAAATTGCGCTGGTCGGCACCACGGCGCCGGGCCTGCTGGATCTGCGGGCGACACCGGTGGATCCGGTGTATCCCGGAGTGGAAATCCACGCCAACCTGATCAGCGGCATCCTCGACGGCAATATCAAGCAGCGCCCGCCCTATGTGGTCGGCGCCGAGTTCGTGCTGTTGCTGCTGTCCGGTGCTGCGCTGACGCTGCTGTTGCCGCTGCTGACGCCGTTCAAATCCATGCTGGTGACGGCGCTGGTGCTGGTGGCGGTGGTCGGGGCCAACCTGATGGTGTTTCATACCGGGCATCTGGTACTGCCTCTGGCCTCGGGCCTCTTGCTGGTGCTGATCCTGTTCACCTTCAACATGGCGTACGGCTTCCTGGTCGAGGCACGCGGCACGCGGTTGATCACGGGATTGTTCGGACAATACGTGCCGCCGGAACTGGTCGAACAAATGGCGCTGAATCCAGAACAGTTCAACATGGCGCCGCGCGCCGAAGAACTTACCGTACTGTTTTCCGACGTGCGCGGATTCACGACCATTTCGGAAAGCCTGTCCCCGGATGACCTGTCGTTGTACATCAATGATTACCTGACCACGATGAGCATGGTGATCCGAGAGGGGCATCGCGGCACTCTCGACAAGTACATCGGCGACGCGATCATGGCATTCTGGGGCGCGCCGATGGCCGACCCCAATCATGCGCAGAATGGCGTATTGGCGGCACTGGACATGATGAAACAGGCGGCGGTGCTCAACAAAAAATTCAACGACAAGGGCTGGCCGCCGTTTGCGATCGGCATTGGTGTCAACTCGGGAGTAATGCGCGTCGGCGACATGGGATCAAAAATCCGCAAGGCCTATACCGTGATGGGGGACGCGGTGAACCTGGGTTCGCGGCTGGAGGGCATTACCAAGCAGTACGGCGCCGACATCATCATCGGTGAACCCACCAAAAAACGCATCACCGGCATCGTATTGCGCGAAATCGACCTGGTGCAGGTCAAGGGCAAGGACGAACCGGTGGCGATCTATGAGCCGTTCGGGCTGGAAGGCGAAGTTGAACAATCCAGGCTCGACGAGATCAAGCTCTGGAATCAGGCGCTGCGGTTTTATCGCGCCCAGGACTGGGACAAAGCGGAATTGCAACTGATCAATCTGAAGAAGGTTTCGCCAAAACCCTATCTCTACGACGTGTTCCTCGAGCGTATTGCGGGTTACCGTGCCAGCCCGCCGGATTCCGCATGGAACGGTGTGCACAAATTTGAGACCAAGTAATGAGGCTGCGGATCCTTGGCTGCAGTGGCGGCATCGGCGGCGACCTGCGTACAACCTCGATGTTGCTCGACGACGATGTGCTGATTGATGCCGGGACCGGCGTCGGGGACCTGTCGTTGCAGCAACTGGCGAACATCGACCATGTTTTCCTGACGCATTCCCATCTCGATCATGTGACTTCAATCCCGTTCCTGCTCGACACCGTCGGCTGGCAACGCGCCAAACCGGTCACGCTGCATGCGATCCAGGAAACGCTGGATATCCTCAGCGAACACTTGTTCAACTGGAAGCTGTGGCCTGATTTCCGGCAGATCCCCGACGCAAAGTCACCGCTGCTGCGTTATGCCCCGGTACGGGTAGGGGTGCCGGTGGCGCTGGACGACCGGCGGACCGGCCGTCGGACCATTACGCCGCTGCCGGCGAATCACGTGGTTCCGGCGGTCGGTTTTCACCTCGATTCCGGGGCAGCCAGCCTGGTGTTTACCGGGGATACCACCAGCCAGGACGCATCCTGGAAATATATCAATAAAATCAATAACTTAAAATATATCATCATCGAGTCTGCGCTGTCGGATGCGGAGCGGGAACTTGCGGTAATCTCCAAACATCTCTGCCCGGGTCTGCTGGCGGAGGAACTGGCCAAACTGCAGTTGGATCCGGCCATTTATGTGACACACTTCAAACCGCGGGAAGCAGAACTTATCATGGAGCAGATCGTGGACCGGGTGCCCGGGCGACGGCTGAACATGCTGGAACAGAACCAGATTTTTGAGTTCTGAGACTGTGTGATATTGCGGCGGTGTTGCGGCGCTTTGCGTATTCTTTTGCGTATGCTTTTGCGTACGCTTTTGCGTAATAACGCGCCGGAAAAGTCAGGAGCAGCAGCAAGAACAGCAGCAACGGAAACAAAGGGGTGATCATGAGCACTGTACTCCAGAGCAAGCCGGCAGCCGCCGAAAATCTGGCTGAAAAAGTCAACTTTCAGCAGAAACTGCAGGGTGTTACCAACAAGATCCATGCGACCAAGAACATCGACGAGATCATTCTCGAGATGTCGCAGGAGCTGTGCACCCTGTTCAATGCCGACCGCCTGACCATCTACCTGCTCAGCGAGGACAAGGGCTCGATCATTTCCAAGGTCAAGACGGGGCTGACCTCGTTCAAGGACATCAAGCTGCCGATCAACGAGCAGTCCATTGCCGGCTTTGTCGCCGCCAACAAACGCGTGGTCAACATCCGCGACGTCTATGACGATGCGGAACTCAAATCCTACAGCGCGCAGCTGAATTTCCTGAAGGCAGTCGATGCCAAGACCGGGTACCGCACCAAGCAGATGCTGGTGGCGCCGGTGCTGGACGCCAAAGCCAAGGACCTGATCGGCGTCGTCCAGATCATCAACAACAAGGCCGGGCAGCCCTTTCCGCCGATGATGGAAGAGGGCGTGTTGTCGCTGACCGAAACGCTGGCGATTGCCTTCCGCCAGCGTCAGGGCCCGATGATGCAGGTGCGCAGCAAGTATGACGGTCTGGTCACCAATGCAGTGATTTCGGGCGAAGAGCTGGAGCTCGCACAGCGCTCGGCGCGGCGCAAGAATCTCGATGTCGAGGTCGTGCTGAAGGACGAATTCCAGGTCAAGCTGCCGGCGCTGGGGGACGCGCTCGGAACCTATTTCGGCGTACCGTACGAGCCGTTCAAGCAGGATCGCATCAAGCCGCCCGACTTGATGAAAAACATGAACCGCGAGTTCTGCCAGACCAACCAGTGGGTGCCGCTGGACGACACCAAGGAAGGCATCATCGTGATGACCACCGACCCGGAGCGGGTCAAGGCGTCGCGCATGGTCAGCAACGTGTTCCCGAAAAGCAAGATCATCTTCCGGGTGACCACCAACACCGAGTTCGTGACCACGCTGGACCAGATGTTCGGCGCCGGCAGCGGCCTGGAGGACTCCGGCAACATCGAGGACATGCTCGGCACATTGGATGACGAGTCCGAGGGTGAAGGTGCCGGCGGAGATGATGTGGCGTCCGCCGCCGCTGACAACGAACTGGTCAAACTCGTCAACAAGATCATCATCGATGCCTACCAGATGGGCGCATCGGACATCCACATCGAGCCCTATCCCGGCAAGGCGAAAACCGAAATTCGCTTCCGCCGCGACGGTTCGCTACAGCCGTACATCCAGGTCCCGGCCAGTTACCGCAGCGCGCTGGCTGCACGGCTGAAGATCATGTGTGATCTGGATATTTCAGAACGCCGCCGGCCGCAGGACGGCAAGATCAAATTCAAGAAATTCGGACCGCTGGACATCGAACTGCGGGTGGCCACCATCCCGTCCGCAGGCGGCGTTGAAGACATCGTGATGCGTATTCTGGCCGCGGGTGAACCGATCCCGCTGGACAAGCTGGGGCTGACCAAATACAACAACGAGACGCTGAAGGAAACCGTATCCAAGCCGTACGGCCTGTTTTTCGTCTGCGGCCCGACCGGTTCCGGCAAGACGACGACGCTGCACTCGGTGCTCGGTTACCTCAACACGTCGGACACCAAGATCTGGACCGCGGAGGACCCGGTCGAGATTACGCAAAAGGGCCTGCGCCAGGTGCAGATGAATCCCAAGGCGGGGATGACCTTTGCCGTGGCGATGAAAGCCTTTCTCCGCGCCGATCCGGACATCATCATGGTCGGCGAGATGCGCGACAAGGAAACCACCGGCACCGGCATTGAGGCCTCGCTGACGGGTCACCTGGTGTTTGCCACGCTGCATACCAACAGCGCGCCGGAGTCGATCATCCGTCTGCTCGACATGGGCATGGACCCGTTCAACTTTGCCGACGCGCTGCTCGGCATCCTGGCGCAGCGCCTCGCCAAACGCCTGTGCGGCAAGTGCAAAAAACCGCACGACGCGACGACCGAGGAGATCCAGGCGCTGATCGTCGAATACGCGCAGGAACTGAAGAACACCGAGACCTGGAAAAAGGATCCCAAGGCGGCCGAGGCCAAGCTGCTGGAGGACTGGATCGCCAATTACGGCGGCGAGAGCGGCAAGCTGGTGATCCACGATCCGGTGGGCTGTGAAGTCTGCGGTGGCAGTGGTTACAAGGGGCGGGTGGGCCTGCATGAGTTGCTGGTGGGCACCGACGCGCTTAAAAAGAACATCCAGGAGCACGCACGCGTCGCGGAAATGGTGGCGACCGCGCTGGAGGACGGCATGCGCACCCTGAAGCAGGACGGCATCGAGAAAGTGCTGATGGGTATTACCGACATGAAGCAGGTACGCGCCGTTTGTATCAAATAGCATTTCTCCCCGCATTTCCCCATCCCCTGTTCTGACCCCCATGAATCAACTGGAAACCCCGCCGGCGGCGACCGAGCTTGCCCACCGGCTGGGTGAGCTGTTGCGCATCGGCGTCGCGCTGTCGCGCGAACGCGACATCAACCGGCTGCTCGAAGCCATCCTGATTGCAGCGAAAGACATCACCAGTGCCGACGGCGGCACGCTCTACCGCATGACGGATGAGCAATCGCTGCGCTTCGAGATCATGCGCAACGACACGCTGGGCATCGCCATGGGCGGCACCAGCGGCGTGGATATCCCGTTTTATCCGGTCAACCTGTTCGACAAGGACGGCAATGCCATCAACAGCATGGTTGCCACCTATGCCGTGCACCATGATCGTTCGGTAAACGTCGCGGATGCCTACACCGAAGCCGGGTTCGATTTCTCGGGCACCAAGAACTTTGACAAAAAAACCGGCTACCGGTCGACGTCATTCCTTACCGTGCCGATGAAAAATCACGAGAATGAAATCATCGGCGTGCTGCAGTTGATCAATGCCAAGAACCGTGAAACCGGGAAGGTGGTGCCGTTCTCGGATAATGACCAGCAACTGGCGGAGTCTCTGGCCTCGCAGGCGGCGATTGCGCTGACCAACCGGCTGCTGATCAACCATCTGGAAAGCCTGTTCGAGTCGTTCATCCAGATGATCAATGCCGCGATCGACGACAAGTCACCGTATACGGGCGGGCATTGCGAGCGGGTGCCGACGCTGACCTTGCTGCTGGCCGAAGCGGTCAACAACTGCCAGGTCGGGCCGCTCAAGGACTTCGCGATGACCGATCGCGACCGTTATGAACTGAAAATCGCCGGCCTGTTGCACGATTGCGGCAAGGTGACGACCCCTGTGCACGTGGTCGACAAGGCAACCAAGCTGCAGACGATTTATGACCGCATTGATTTGATAGACACGCGTTTTGAAGTCATCAAACGTGATGCCCAGATGGCGCTGCTGACCGGCAGCGCGACGGCTTCCGCGACCGAGGCTCTGCTGCGTGACATTGAGCAGGATCGGGAATTCCTGCGGCGCATCAATGTGGGCGGTGAGTCGATGCGCGAGGAGGACATGGCCCGCGTCAGGACGATCTCCGCCCGCTACCGGTGGCAGCGTCCCGACGGCAGCATCGGCGATTTCCTGGCGACTGATGAAATTGAAAACCTGACCATACGCGCCGGCACGCTGACGCCCGGTGAGCGGCAGATCATCAATCACCATATCGACGTCACCATACAGATGCTGGAATCGCTGCCGTGGCCCCGTCATCTGAAGCGGGTGCCGGAGTATGCCGGCGGTCACCACGAACGCATGGACGGCAAGGGTTACCCGAAGGGGCTGACGCGGGAGCAGATGTCGGTGCAGGCGCGCTGCATGGGCATTGCCGATATTTTTGAGGCGCTGACAGCGAAAGACCGGCCCTACAAGAAGGGCAAGACTTTGACCGAGTCCTTGACCATCCTCGGCAAGTTCAAGCTGAACGGCCACGTCGATCCGGATTTGTTCGACGTATTCATGTGGGAGAAAGTCTACGAGAAATACGCGAAGGAATTTCTCGATCCCGAGCAGATTGACGTCGTGGACGTCGCGCGGATTCCGGGCTACCAGCCGCCGCCCGCGCGATAGTTGCGGGCCGTCAGTCCTTCTTTGACAATGCGACGACCAGTTTTTCTGTGATCATTTCGATGAATCCGTCGTCATAACCGCGCTCCTTCATTTCCCAGCGGAAAGTATTGGCCAGCCGGGCTTTCTTGTAGACGCCGAGCTTGTGCTCTTTTCTGAATGAGGTTGCTGTTTCAAAAAGCGCGTCGACCCTGGGTTCCAGGGTTTTCAGGGAAACTCCGGGATTGCTGGGCGTTGCCTTGCCTTTGGGCGGGCGTAGCGTCAATACCGTTTCGACGAGTCCGCGCGCGAACTCATCCACCTGTTTTCCAGAAACCGATCCGAAAAGACCCATGACTCATTCCTTTGTGCGGGATGAAAAGCTGCATGTGTAGAATGCGAGAATACCAAGCATGTTCCTGCAGGTGTAGCCCCGCGGATGACGCGGATACCTGAAAGGATATCCGAACCAGACTCACAGAGGTCCGAAACCATTCCATGCGCATGTTGAAGAGTCTGCTGACGGGACTGTGGCGGTCGCCCGCTGCCGCGGCACGGGCGGCGCGCGAAAAGCAGGCAGTTGCCAGTCTCGGACCGGCGATCGCGGCATTCAATGCCAGCCGTTACGAAGAGGTCATCCGGGCCTGCGAGTCCGTTATTTCCGAGCAGCCGGACAGCGCCCAAGCCCGCCATCTATGCGCGCGTGCCCTGATGGCGCTGAATCGATACACCGAGGCCGAAGGCCTGCTGAAGGCCGCTCTGGAGGTCGACCCCGATCTCGCGGATGCACATGCGGATCTGGCGACGATCAGGTTCGAGGCCGGAGACCATGAGGCCGCCGAAAAACATGCCCGTGATGCGGTTGCCGCGCAGCCCACCGAGGCCCGCTTTCGGGCAGTGCTGGCGGATGTGCTGCAGGCAACGGGGCGTGACCGTGACGCACTGACAGAGCTGTTTGCGGCCCTGGAATTTGCGCCGGAACGCCAGGACCTGCTGCTCCGCCTGTGTTCCGGGCTGGATCGTGTTGGCCGGCACCGCGAGATGCTGCCGCTGGCCCAAAGAGCTATTGCTGAGAACGGCGAGAATTTCGAGACGCTGTGCTGTCTTGCGTTGGCCCAGTTTGGCGTGGACGAGCTCGAGGCTGCCGTAGCAACGTCAAGGAAGGCCTTGCAGCTTTACACAGATGACTCAGCGCCCTATGTGGTGCTGGGCAATGCGCTGTTCGACCTGGGCAAGCCCGAAGAGGCGTTGGCGGCGCACCGCCGGGCATTAAAACTCGAACCCGATTCCGTGGCGGCACGCTACGACATCAGCCTGATCAATCTGATGCGCTGGCGCTTTCGCGAGGGCTGGGTGGATTTTGAGCAGCGTCTGAATATCAACCGGTTCAAGGCATGGCGATCCTGCGAGCCACGCTGGAACGGCACGGCACTGAATGGCCGAACCATCCTGGTCATGCGTGAGCAGGGACTGGGGGATGAGATCATGTACGCATCCTGCTATCCGGACCTGCTGCGGCAATCGGCGCAATGCCATATCGAATGCGAACCACGTCTTGAGCGCTTGTTCGCCCGTTCTTTTCCGGGAGCGAGGTTTCATCCCCTGCACGATATGGAGACCCGGGAGCGCACTGACCCCGGAGTCCCGGTCGATGTTTACAGTTACGCCGGCAGCTTGCCGCGTCATTTTCGCAGCGGACTGCGGGAATTTCCCGCGCACGATGGTTATCTGAAGGCCGATCCTGCTCGTGTCCAGTACTGG
The DNA here is from genome assembly GCA_019744975.1 of Burkholderiales bacterium. Taxonomy (GTDB): domain Bacteria; phylum Pseudomonadota; class Gammaproteobacteria; order Burkholderiales; family SG8-41. The sequence continues at coordinate 67,088 of JAIETP010000010.1, read as the reverse complement.
CGAGGACAGCTTGCTGCCCTCGGGCAGGGCCTCAAAGTCGGCATTTCCTGGCGGGGAGGTGTCGTGGTCACCCGGCGGGCGCGCAGATCGCTCGACCTGACGCAGTTGCTGCCGCTGTTGACCGTTCCCGGTGTGCGCTGGGTTAATCTGCAGTACGGTGATCGGGTCGGTGAAATTGAAGATTTGACTGCCGCGCAGGGCATAGTCATCTCTGACTGGCCGGAAGCCATCGATGGCGACTATGACGAGACAGCATCGCTGGTCAGCGCGCTGGATCTGGTGATCTCGGTGTGCACCTCGGTGGTCCATCTGACCGGCGCACTGGGCCGCCCGGCGTGGGTCATGACGCCGCGGATTCCGGAATGGCGTTATGGCCTGGAGCGGGGCACCATGCCCTGGTATCCATCGGTACGGTTGTTCCGGCAACCAGTTCGTGGTGTATGGTCTCCGGTGATTGCCGATATTCGGGAGCAACTGGTGGTCAAAACCAGCGGCCGTGGCTGACAAAATTTGTCAGTTTGTGACCGATCATTACTTGTCGCGATTGGCTCCGCCGGCATATGGAATCCTGCAGTTTCTGACCGCGACGGTTAACCGTGACGCAGATCACGCCACAATAATTTCTTTAACACGTAAAATTTAAAAATATCAATATAATCAATAATTTATATTATATTCTCTGATGGCGTATTGATGATCAAATCAAATGGTACGGGATTTGCTCCAGTGCATAGGCGGGCTTGGCCCGGCGTCAATGTGTTCAACTTTCTGGGAGCATCACATGAAAAATCTGCAAAAAGGCTTCACGCTGATCGAACTGATGATCGTCGTGGCGATCATCGGCATTCTGGCGGCGATTGCGATTCCGCAGTATCAGGACTACATCACCCGTGCCAAGTGGCAGGACAATCTGTCCCGTGTCCAGGCCTTCAAGACGGCGATCGCCGAATGCCTGCAGAACAATGCAGGTACCATGGCGGAGTGTGATACGACCGACGAAGTGCGCAGTTCGACTGGTGCGCTGACCCTGCCGACGGTTTCTGCCACGGCTACCCCCAACATCTCCGCACTGGCTTACAGCGCTACCGGTATCCTGATTACCGGTACGAACGGCGTGGGTTCTGGCGGGGCCTCCTGCACAGTGTTGATCGCTGCGGACAATTCCAGCGGCTCTTCGGTTGCCTGGAGGTATACCAACGGTGGCGCTGCCGGCTGTGGCAAGTCCAAGACCGGCGTGGGCACCTGATCCATTGCTTGGTTTAAAAGAAGCCCCGGTTTTCCGGGGCTTTTTTTCGTACATCGTTTCTGTACATATCTTGCCGTCGGCTTGACTGATTGGCATTCGCGGCGGATTGCCTGATGATCGTGGCTTTTTAATGCCTTGCGTTTCGCGAAAACCATGAATACGAACCCACCGGCACCGGTGACGCTGCGGACCCTGCCCTGGGTTCTGCTGGCGGTCGCAGCCTTTGTTTTTCTGGCACCAAATATTGATTTTGCTGCCGACCTTCGGTGGCATGACAGTCAACGCTTTGCCCAGCTGGCATTATTGGCGGTGGTGGTGTTTTCTCTCGCATGGCCGGGTGCTGCACGCAGCCTGGCCGATACATGGGCATTGCTGCCCTGCTGGGGCCGTATCGCGCTGCAGGGGGCATTTGTGCTGGGGTTTGCATCCGGTCTCTTGGCGCCGCTGCCGCGCTGGGCACTGCTGGAATGGGGCCAGTTATGGCTGTTGCTTATCGTGGTGCTCGGGATTGCAGCGCAGTACCGCCACTTCGGAAGGCGGCTGGATCAGCCGCTGGTGCTGTTGTTTTTTGCAACAGCAACGGCCTATGCGATCAGCGCTGGCTCCGTGTATGTGGTCATGCTGCTGGTCGGGCCGGTTTACGGGCAGATTTTTGATGTCCGAGAACTGTATGTCAGTTTTTCAAACGTACGTTTTTTCGGCCACATCCAGACCATGCTGCTGCCGTTTCTGCTGGTGCCTGCGATGTGGTGGGGCAGGACCCGGTGGCAGCGCATTTTTTTGTGGAGTGTCCCGGCAATCTGGTGGATGCTGGCTGTCGGGTCGGGTACTCGCGGCACCTGGTGTGCGCTGTTGGTGGGTGTGATTGCAGCATGGGTCTACGGCGGACAGGTTGGCCGGCGATGGATTAAATGGCAACTGGGCGGTCTGCTGAGCGGTGTCTTGTGTTACGCCGTGTTCATCTGGGCTGTCCCGCAATTGCTGGAGCAACCTGTAGGGTTTCTGCACCGCACCGGCGATATCCTGTCGCTGTCGTTGCGAGAGGTGTTGTGGATCACGGCGCTTGATTTTGCAGTTCAGCATCCGTGGCTCGGCATCGGCCCGATGCACTACGCCTATTTCGCGACCAGGGTCGCTGCGCACCCGCACAATGCAGTCCTGCAATGGCTCGCGGAATGGGGGATTCCCGCGGCCTTGCTGCTGACCGCTGTCTGCGCTGTGGCCGGCCTGGCTTTTGCCGGCCATGTGCGGCGCACGGTGGCCGAGGTCGGTGACCGCCAGGCGCTGGTTCTGGTTGCGCTGCTGGCTGCGCTGGCCGGCGCGGCGGCGCAGGCGATGGTGGACGGGGTACTGGTGATGCCGGTCAGCCAGACCCTGCTGGTTTTGTTGTGTGGCTGGGCGATCGGTATTTATTTTGCTGCGCGTACAGTGCGCAGCAGCAACATGCAGCATGTGATCCTGACTGCCGTAACCGTGATCGCTGCCGCTGCGGTTGCTTACGGTGTTGCTCCGGAAATTGGTCGCATTGCTGAGCGTGAAAAATCATATTTGGCGGCACATCCGCCCGATACCCCGTTATTCCCACGGTTTTGGACGCAAGGTTGGATCAGCGAATAGCCGCCAGCCCCGGATTCCCCGCGACCCCGGTCACCCTTGGCCGGTTCAATACCGGCGGTTTGATCACCTTCCTGTCGCGCAGATAACGCGTGACAACATCCCAGACCGGTTCTCCCGAGGCGCCTTCGGCCACCGGCGCCCAGCTGGCCAGCTTGTAAGTCACGGTTGCTTCTATGTTCTTGCCTTTGAGGCGCATGTCGCTGATCCGGCTGCCGATTTTCTGCGTGGGGTCACAGGCATATTGCAGTCCGCCGACGCGCACCATGTCGCCGCCCTGCTGGTAATAGGGATCGGGGTTGAACAGGTTGTCGCAAATGTCCTCAAGCAGGTTTTTCAGATTTTCGCCGGTGATGTTGCTGGTGGTGACAAAGGGGTAGGTGATCGCGGTCATGTTCATCACATCTTCCGTGGTGATGGGCGCGCCGGGCAGGATGGAAGTGCCCCAGCGGAAGCCCGGGGAAAACGCGATTTCAGCGTCCTGGGTCGCCAACAGGGCGTCGAGGATCAACTGATCGAAACTGCCATTGAAATTGCCCCGGCGAAACAGCAACCCCTCGCTGACCGCGAGTGTTTCGCCGAGCCTGGTCTCGTACGGTGCGCGGTGTTTTTTGATCAGCTCGGCCATGCCGGTGTCGGCATCGAGCAGATTCGCGAACACCGGCAGCAGGCGGTAGTTCACGGACTTGACGCCGCCGCCGCGGACGTCGAGTTCCAGCACACCGAGAAACTTGCCGTTGGATCCGGCATTGGTCACCAGTGTCTGGCCACCCCGGTTTTTAACGGGAACAGGGCGGGGTATGGCATCGTGGGTGTGGCCGCCGAGGATGACGTCCAGGCCGGAAACCCGCGAGGCCAGCTTGAGATCGGTATCCATGCCGTTGTGTGACAGCAGCACTACGGCGTGCGCGCCCTTATTGCGCACTTCTTCGATGACGCGCTGCAGGCGTTCTTCCTGGATGCCGAAGGTCCAGTCGGCGACGAAATGTCGGGGATTGGCGATGGGGGTGTAGGGAAAAGCCTGGCCGATGACCGCGACCCGTGCGCCGCTGAATTCACGCAGCGTGTAGGACGGGAACACCGGATCGTCAAAATCAGCGGTGCGGATGTTTTGCGCAAGGAACTCGATTTGCCCTTTGAAATCCTTGCTGACTACTTCCTGTACCCGTTTGGCGCCATAGGTGAATTCCCAGTGGCCGGTCATGATGTCGACGCCGAGCAGCTTCGAGGCATCGATCATGTCCTGGCCCTGGCTCCACAGCGCGGTGGCGGAACCCTGCCAGTTGTCCCCGCCGTCGAGCAGCAGTGCGCCGGGGCGCTGCGCGCGGATCTGCCTGACCAGTGTTGCAAGATGGGCGAAGCCGCCGATCTTGCCGAAGGTGCGTGCTGCGGCCACGTAATCAAGGTGTGTATAAGCGTGGGCTTCGCGGGTGCCCGGCCGGATGCCGAAATGCCGCAACAGCGCATCACCCACCAGGTGCGGCGGGCGGCCGCGGGCGTCGCCCACGCCGATGTTCACGTCCGGTTCACGGAAATAACCGGGCAGCAGCTGGGCGTGGCAATCGGTGAAATGCATCAGGGTGACGTTGCCCTGCGGTTTCCCCAACTCGTAGAGATTGCCACTGCGCGCGGCGGCCATGGCGCGGCCACTGGCCAGCGGCATGCCCTGTGCTGCGGCGATGGCGAGTATCTGCAGGAATTCGCGACGTGACAGGTTCATGCTGTGGGCACTCCGAAAAAAAGAGGCTTGGTTGCCCAAGCCTCTGGTTGCTTGCTGCAATCGCAGTTATTTGTTTATCGGCGATTGCGGATCGAGCAGGTAGGCCACCATGTGTGTGACCTGCTCCGGCGTCAGGTGTCCCGTGGCGCCCAGGCGCGGCATGTTGGAGCAGGGGAAATACGCCCAGGCATTGTAGATTTTTTCGTAGGTGTATTTGACGATGGCCTCGGAATTGCCGCGTTGTTTGCCATAGCCGGTCAGGGGCGGGCCGACATTGCCGACGTTGATTTCACCCGGGGCGAGGGCGTGGCAATTCTGGCACAAGGCACCGTTTTGCTTGTTGGCCTCGGTCTTGCCGTTGCGGATGCGGTCGCCGGCGCCGTCATGCGCCAGCCGATCCCCGGCCTTCCAGTCGCCGCTGAGCTGGCCCGATGCCGGGTACTTGATCGAGGCGCGCGCCAGATTGACCACTTCGGCGGCTTCCTCCTGACTCAGTTTCACATCGCCGATCTTGCTGCAGATCTGCTGTGACCGGTCCTGCTCCAGGCGCTTCATGTGTGCTGGCGAAGCATCAAACGCTTCGAACACCATTTTTTCGGCCATTTGCCGGGTGGTGGCCTGATCCGGATAGGTGGCGCAACCGGCTACCATCAGTCCGGCTGCCGCGGATACCGACCACTTGATGATCAAAGTTGTTTTCATCGCATCCCCCTAACGTTTGAATCCGGGCACCTGCATGACTGCATCGTTGCCCTGGCGGTTGAGGTAAGTGGTCAATGCAATGGAGTAATCCGTCGCATACTTGAGATCCGGGAGGCGCATCTGCCACACACAGTCGTTGAGGCGCCATTGCATGGTGCGCACAACAAAGTGCGCGCCGCGATAGGCCGGCCAGGTCGAGGCCACTTCCTGCGCGCCCGCCTTGCTGGTCATGTGCACGAGATCCTGCAGGCGGATGCGTTTGTCGGGCTCGCCGTGACATTGCACACAACCGAAATCAGTCTGGCCGCTGCGGCGGTAAAACAGGTATTCACCGGCCTTGTACATGTCGTACTCTTTCTGGTGATTCAGCGACACATTGATTTTCATGCCGTTGGAGCGTGAGGTCACGTAAAGGGCCAATGCCTCGATATCCGAGCCCCGGCTGGCCGGGGCGCTGATGGCCTGTTTGATCAACTGGGCGCGGTCGAATCCCTGCAATTGCGTCATGCAGGTCAGCAGGCGTGACTCAAGATCTTCGACGCGGTCGGTGTCGGCAAAATAGCGGGGGAGGCGTGCGGCTGCGCCCGCGAGTTTTCCCGGACCCATGCCGAAATCACATTGTTCCAGCGAGACATTTTTGGGCCCGCGTTTCTGCAGAAACAGGTCCTTGCCCTGGTCGATCCATAGTTCACCGGGGTTGTCTTCCATCAGCATTTTGCGGCCGACGGAAAGGTCGTTGCCCTGCTGCTGCGCCATGGCAGATGGCGCCGCAACAAGACATAGGGCCGCGCTCAGGGCCAGGGTGATACCGCGCATTTTTTTCACGATCTCCTCCTTCTTTTTTATATTGGTAGGCAGGCTTGCTGCCGAGGTCATGTACCTGCAGATACCGCGACTTCATCGCTGCGTTTGTCCCCCTTGTTGTCGGTCCAGGTGACGTTGATCTTGTCTCCTAGCTTGGCGCCCTTGACCCGCAGGCCGAGGAAGGGATCCCGTGAAATGGCCTGGCTCCATTGTGCGTCGAGCACGGTTTTGCCGTTGTGAGTGACGATCACGCTCTGGATGAAGTGCAGGGGCACGACGCCTGACGCTGTTTTGCGGGTGCCGGTTTCCATCGGGTGCCGCATCAGGATGCGTACATCCGCAGTGTCGCCTTGCAACGTGGCGCGGATTTTCATCGGTTCAGCCATGAGTGGTTCTCCTTGTTTCGCAGGGGTGATTGCGGTCAACCACATCCGCCGACAGTGACTTTGACTTCCTTGACGGCGGTGTAGAACTTGCCGCCGGCCTTGACGACCGCGCGCACGTCCGAGGTCTGGCCCATTTTGACCCGCGTCGAGACGTAAGCATCGCCGCCTGCGCTGATATCAAAACTCGCGGCCAGCGGGAACGGATTTTTCTCGGCGATGATCGAAATGTTCTGGGTGTTGGGAATTTTGCTGGTCACCGCCACCGGCACGATGGCGCCGTTCTCGGCGATATCGGGCGCGGTGATGGTGATGTCCTTGCTCTCGACCAGTTCGGCTGCGCCGAGATTCTTGATGGCGTCAGCGGAAGCTTTCGATTCAAAGGCGGTCTTGTTCCACGGCGCCGCCCAGGCAGATCCGGGCTTCAGCAGTCCGGCCGCGACGGTCACGGCCATGGCACCGGCACCGCCGGCGAGTTTCAGGAAATTACGGCGCAAATCTTTCATTACAGAGTCCTCCAGTTGGATGGGGCGGGGCGGTGTTGTGTTCTTTGAGCTGCCGCGACCTCGAAAGCTGCAAATCTGGCTGTGTTACGAATCCATGTTGCGAATTAATATAAGCTGATGCTTAAGTTTTTATCCTAACCAACACGACGGCGCTTGTCTACCGGGAATTTCGCCATTTGCCGGGCAAATCCGTTCGTTGAGCAGGCTTATGGCTGCCGGCAACGCCTGGGCCGGAATCGTCCGGCGGAGGCTCATCCGGCCGGCGCCTGCCATACGCCGGATTTGCCGCCGCGTTTTTCTTCAAGCCCCAGCGATTCGATGCGCATTCCGCGATCCACGGCCTTGCACATGTCGTAGATGGTCAGCAGCGCGATACCGGCCGCAGTGAGGGCTTCCATTTCCACGCCGGTACGGCCCACGGTTTCCGCTGTGGCCGTGCAGCTCACAGTGCTGCGCCGGCGGTCAATTTTGAAATCGATTTCCACCCGGGTCAGTGCCAGCGGGTGGCACAGCGGGATCAGTGTGGAGGTGTGTTTTGCGGCCTGGATGCCGGCAATCCGGGCGATGCCGAGCACGTCGCCTTTTTTCGCATTGCCGGCAATGATCTGGCGCAGGGTTGCCGCTTGCATCACGATGCGCCCCGAGGCTTTGGCGAGGCGGTGGGTTTCCGCCTTGTCAGCGACATCGACCATCCACGCCTGACCATTTGCGTCAAAATGCGTCAGAGCACCTGTAACAGATTGTTTTTTCATTTTTGAACTCCAACTTGCCGGAATTATCATAGCACCATGGTTCAGCGCCTATTCCTCCCGTTACTGTTGCTGGTCCTGCTGTGCGTTCCCCGCGTGCTGGCACAGGCTTTGCCCGAGCTGGGCGATGTCTCCGCTGCGGCCATAACACCGGCTGACGAGCGTCGTCTTGGCGAGAGCATCATGCGTGAAATTCGCCGCGACCCCAGCTATCTGGATGACCCGGAGGTTGCTGACTACGTTAACAGTCTGGGCAGCAGGCTGACCGTGCGCAGCGACGCGGTACGGCAGGAATTCGAGTTTTTCGTGATTCAGGATCCGCAGATCAATGCGTTTGCGCTGCCCGGCGGCTTCATCGGCATCAACACCGGCTTGCTGCTTGCCGCGCAAAGCGAATCCGAGGTCGCCGGCGTTCTTGGTCACGAGGTCGCCCATGTCACGCAGCGCCATATTGCGCGGATGATCGGCCAGCAGGGGCAGAACCAGTTGCTGTCCATCGCCGCGTTGGCGGTCGCCATACTGGCGGCGCGCTCCAATTCACAGGTTGGCGAGGCCGCGGTCGCGTTCGGGCAGGCAGGCATCGTGCAGAGCCAGCTGAATTTCACCCGTGACAATGAGCGCGAAGCAGACCGGATCGGATTGCAACTGCTGGAGAGCGCAGGCCTTGACCCCCGCGGGATGGCGGTTTTTTTCGAACGCCTGCAGCGTGCCACGCGGATTTATGAGGGCGGTGCCCCGTCCTACCTGCGCACCCACCCGTTGACCTTCGAACGGATTGCCGATATCCAGAATCGCATCGAAGGTATGCCATACCGGCAAGTGCCCGACAGCCTTGATTTCCAGCTGATACGCGCGAAGCTGCGTGCCGAGACCGGATCGCCCCGGGATGCGGTGGCGTTTTTCGAGGCGAGTTTCGCCGAACGCAAATTCCTGTCGGAGACGGCCAGCCGTTACGGACTGGTTGCCAGTCTGATACGTGCCCGCGATTTCGCCCGCGCCCGGACGGAAATCGTGCCGCTGCGCAAGACGGCCAACCCGATCATTGAAAATCTGGCCTGCCAGCTGGTTGACGCCGCGGAAGACGCCACAAATGCGCTGAAATGTTATCAGGACGCCCGGCGGGCATATCCCGGCTATCGTGCGCTGTTTTATGGTCATGTCGAACAACTGTTGCGGGCGCGTCAACCGGCCGTTGTGCTGCAGATGATTGACAACCGCATGCAGACGCAGCCGTCCGATGCCCGGCTTTACCGGTTGCAGGCACGGGCTTACGCTGCGCAGGGCAACAGTCTGCAGCAGCATCGCGCCCAGGGGGAGGCTTATTTCAGAAACGGACAGCTGGGCCTGGCCGTTGAGCAGATGCAGATTGCACTGAAGGCGGGTGGCGGGGATTTTTACCAGCTCTCTGCGATCGAGGCGCGTCTGCGCGAGTTCCGCCGGCTGCTGCTTGAGCAGGAGCGCAAGCGCTGAAGCGTCATCAGACCGGCTGATTTTGTGTGAAACAGCGACTTTGCCGGATTAGTGATACTTTTGCCTGATGAGCAACGACGCCGTCACAAATACCGTTCCGCAGCCCGCCGAAACCCGCCGGGTTGGCAAGTACGAAATCATCAAGGAACTGGGGCGCGGCGCAACCAGCGTCGTGTACAAGGCCTATGACCCGTTCCAGGATCGGGATGTCGCGGTCAAGGTGGTTTTCCCCGATGCGCTGGGCGATCAGGAATACGGACGGCGTTACCGCAAACTTTTCGTCACCGAAGCCTCGCTGGCCGGCAAGCTGTCCCATCCACATATCGTGGCCATTTACGATGCGGTGGCCGAAGAGGAAGCCAGTTATATCGTCATGGAATATGTGGATGGCACGACGCTCGAAAAGTACGCGCGCGTGGATCATCTGCTGCCGCTGTCCCGGGTGCTGGAAATCATCTACAAATGCGCACGGGCGCTGGATTATGCCGCGCGTGAAGGTGTGATTCATCGCGACATCAAGCCGGCGAACATCCTGCTCGCGGGTGAAACCGACATCAAGATTTCGGACTTCGGCGCCGCGCTGAATGCGGCGAGCGACTCGACCCAGATCACCGGAATAGGGTCCCCGGCCTATATGTCTCCCGAGCAGGTCAGGGAGCAGCAACTGACTTACCAGACGGATATTTTTTCGCTGGGTGTGGTGTTTTACCAGTTGCTTACCGGGCGCCTGCCGTTTCTGGGCAACAACAACTACAGCATCATTTACCAGATCATCAATGCGGAACCGGCGCCGCCCAGCCGTTTTCGCAATGAAGTGTCACCGCAGATCGATGCCATCGTGCTGCGGATGCTGAAAAAAAACACCGCTGATCGTTACCAGACCTGGGGAGACCTGGCGGGGGACCTGGTTGATGTGCTGGGCGGGTCCCGGGCGAAAGTCAGGGATGGCATGCCGGAGGCCGAGAAATTCGACACGCTGCGCAGGCTCGAATTTTTCCGCAACTTCACCGATGTTGAATTGTGGGAGGTGCTGCGGCTGGCGAAATGGCACCGGCTGCCGCTGGGTTCCGTGTTGATCCAGGAAGGTGATATCGGCTCATCTTTTTTTATTCTCGCCGGCGGTGAGGTTCAGGTGCGCAAGCAGGACCGCCTGTTGACCGCGCTGAAAAGCGGAGAGTGCTTCGGGGAAATGGCTTATCTCGGCAAACAGAAATTCCAGCGTTCGGCAAGTGTTGTTGCCACCACCGAGATCGTGGTTATCGAAATTCGCGCCGAAACCCTGCCCCAGGCTTCCGAACTGTGTCGCCATCATTTCAACGGCGCCTTTCTGGAGCTGCTGGTGGACCGCCTGGGCATGGCCAATCTGCGCCTGTCGCAACTGCTTGCGGAGCGGAATATCAGCGTTTTTTGATAAGCTGGCGGGGTGGGCGCGGTTTCACATTGCGGCGCAGCTGAAATTCACCCCTGTCTGGTGTCTGCAGGTTCCGGGTTCAGGCAATATTTTTCCCTGCGCTATGCTAGGATTCGGGAACCGCCTGAGAGAGGTATAGGCTGGAGAGATATAGGCGGCCAGAGCGAAGTACAGGGTGAATTACATAATTGCATTGTATTACCAGGGTAAAACAAGAAACCGCTGCTAGAGAAAATCCATAAGGAGTTCCAAATGAACCTTATTTCCAAAGTATCGATGCTGGCCAAACAACGCGGCCAGGGCATGACGGAATACATCATCATCGTGGCGCTGATCGCGATTGCGGCGATTGGCGTTTACAGCTTTTTCGGCCAGACCGTGCGCCAGCAGACCGCGGGCATGGCCCAGGAACTGTCGGGCAAAAAAGCGACCAATGAAATCAAGGGCGCCCAGGATGCTTCCAAGGACGCATCGACCGATGCCGCCAAGAAAAAGGGCATGGGCGACTACGAGAATACCGTCAGCAAGTAAGTTGTCGTAGTTTTTCAGGTAATTCGGCATGCTTAACCCTCCCCCCCGGGGGGGACGGCGTTTTTCATTGCTTGTACGCCAGCGCGGTCAGGCGCTGGCGTTTATTGGCGTGACCACGGTGGTAGTGCTGCTCGGTCTCCTGCTGCTGTACAACGTGGCCCAGCTGACCACCCAGAAAATGAAGTTGCAGAACACCGCGGATGCCGCAGCCTACAGCGGCGCCCTGACCGAAGCCCGCGACTACAATTTCACCGCCTATGCCAATCGTGCCATGATCGCCAACCAGGTGGCGGTCGCCCAGATCGTTGGTTTGCGGTCCTGGGCGCGCAACCTGGACAGCGTCTATAAATCCGGTCCCTTCAACTGGGTGCCCCAGACCTTTGCCAGCCTGTCGGCGCTGGGTTCAATGTGGACCACGGTTTGGAATGTGGCCAAAAGTGCCGCTGGCGGCATCGAGTCGGTGATGAATGCCGTCGCCGGGCCGCTGATCACTGTGCTTGATTTCCTGATCGACGCGCTTTATTACGGCAGCACCGCGTACCATGCAGCAACGGCATTGTCGCTGTGGCTCGAGATCATCCCGGAAGTCATCCGCGAAAACGATGCCGACGCCAGGCTCAGCACCTCGCTGACCCAGATCGGCTTCGGCGCCAAACATGTCTACGATGTTTACAACTTTACCAGCGACTATGATCCGACCAGGAGCGGTACCACCAGCGGATCGGATAGCGTCACCGGATCCATGGACCGGCAGGCCAACGTCATTTTCAATTCGCAGGACGGCTTTTACAATTTCCGCAGTTATCCGTGGCCGCTGCCGATCCTGATTGATCCGACCAAGGCCATCCCCGGCAACTTTGGCACGATGTTCATGATCATGTACCACAGCGGCGGGACGGAGCTTAAAAACAAGACCGGCACCTACATGAAAAGCTGGACCGCGGCCGATGCGACGGGGTTGTTTACCATCCTGATGGTATGGATCTTTGTGCCCTTCCCCGTGCCGATCCCGATCCCGATTCCCACGCCGCAGGGTTACGGCGCGGCGCTTGCCGGTTCGGCCAATGACCTGCAGCCGGGGACCGGCAACTTCAACCATAATTTTGCCGAAGCGTACGGATCCGCTTTCGTCAATCCGCTGACCATGGCACCGGCCTGGATCAATGTCGCCAACGGCACGGGTGCGACGCTGGACAGCAATGGCGGGCTGAAAAAATACTGGGATGTCACGGACCGCGCGCAGGCAACCGCAACGGCGCACCAGAACACCAGCGGGCCGGAACTGTTGATCGAAGTCGAGAAACCGATGAGCACCATCGCCATCAGCAGTTCGCCGAGCATGAACATCGGCGGCGGTGATACCGGCCAGTTGTGGCTGGCGGACGGAACCGAGGGCAATACGATCAAGGCCTTGTCGAAGGCGCAATCCTATTTCGCGCGTCCGGCAAAACTGTTTGCGCGCGGCGACGGCAAAACGGAATACGGCAGCCTCTACAGCCCGTACTGGCAGGCCCGCCTGATGCCCAACAGCCTGCTGGAGCAGGGGGCGTCCATCCTGTCGCAGAGTTTCCCATGACGTACAGCCGGATATCATTTTCCCGTGATCGCCGGTACGCCGTGAGGGGACAGGCGCTGACCGAATTTGTGATCGGTGCAGTGCTGTTCCTGATCCCGCTGTTTCTGATCATCCCGTTGCTCGGCAAGTACACCGACATGAAATCGTCGGCGATCCAGGCCGCACGGTATAACGCCTGGGAGCGGACCGTTTGGTACGGCCAGTCAGCCTCAAGCACCGGTGACTGGGAAGGCAATGACAAAAGCGAGGCAACCATCCAGTCGGAGATGGCGAGCCGGTTCCTGACCAGTGAGTTATGGTACGACCGTGCCGGCACCGCGATGCTCGCCGGATCGAGCAATTCCATTACCAATGAAACATCCCCCGGAACCGCCAACACCATTCTTGGTTTTGCCGTCTCGGTGGCCAATGCAATCGGTCCCTTCAATCTTGAAATGGACGGGATGTACCGGGGAAGAGCCACGGTCAACATTGCCAATACCGCCCCTGTGATCAGCGAGGTGCTGGGCAGCGGGGCGGGTGCCGATCCGGCGCGGCTCAATCTGTCGATTACCGATACCAATGTGATTATTGCCAACGGCTGGGGCGCCAATGGTGCGGCGCATGTCAAAAAACAGGTACAGGGCCTGACGCCGACCTCCATCCTGAGCAACCCGGTGCTGGACGCCGTGCGCTGGATACTGGTGCCCTTCGCACCGGAACTGGTGCCTACCGTGCTGGAATTGGGCAAAATCGAGGTTGACCAGGTTCCGCCGGACCGCCTGCAATGATTGTCGCTGTGTTGAACCCATGTTGCCGTGATGATATGAAATGAGCATGTTCGGGGAGATTTGTATTGCAAGACTGTTGCGGCCGGCGCTGTTGCTGGCGGCGGGAATATGTACTGCCGCATCCGGGCAGGAGAAAACCGTGCCCTGCCCGGAGTTCCCGGTTCCCCATGTCGGCCAGCTGCAATGGGTGGCGGAGAACATGCGCATGAATGGCATGCCCATGCAAATCAAGGAATTGACCACCGAGCAGACGCCGCAGCAGGTGATTGCTTTTTACAGGCAGCGGTGGAGCGATGCGCCGCCTTATTCACATGAGTACGAAGTCAGCGGCATGCCGGCCATCGCCACCTTGCGCAAGGAATGCTTTTATACCGTGCAGGTAATGCCCCACGGGCGCGGGGCCAAGGCTTTGCTGGGGGTCAGCACGAAACCTGAGGGCGGCCAGGTGAAAAAGCTGGGCACGGGCTTCCCCAACATGGCAGGCAGCACGGTGCTGAACGACATCGATCATTACGATCTGGGCAAAACCGGTCGGACCATAATGCTGACAAACACCTATTCCCCGGAGGCCAATCTGAATTTTTACCGGCGTATGATGGCCGAGGAAGGCTGGGGTGCCGTCATGGATCGCGCAGTGAGGGGGACAAAAGGCGTTTCTCACGTTCTCGTCATGAAACGGGGTTATCATGAGGCGAATCTGACGATTTCGCCGGGGAAAGCGGGTACGTCAGGTACCAATGTGCTGGCTACTTTTGTCGACAAGCCATGAATACGGGAGCATTCAAAAACAGGGGGGTGCGCCACGGAATCCGCGGATGTCGACGGATTCTGGGCCAGGCCAGCATCGAATACACCATCGTGGTGATGCTGGTGGTGGTGATTTTGATCAGTTACACGGATGAATCAGGGGTGGTGCATTCCGCGATCGGAGATGTAGTCAGTGCACTCAAGGATTTTTTTGGTGCGTACTCCTGGGCCATTTCTTTTTCCAACAATATAACTCCGCTTTAGAAGAAGCCCGCACATGGCCCTCAGACTCGATCGTATCAATCGTACCTGGCTCATGCTGTTTGTCGCCATCATCATGGCGCTGGCCGCAGCCTGGCTGACCAAGCAGTACCTGGACGTCAGGGAAAAAAGAATCCAGGAGGAACTCGCCAGCAAAGCCAAGGGCGGGCCCTCGGCCAAGGTGGTGGTGCCGCGCAAGAATCTGCCCGGCGGCAGCGCCATTACTAGCGACATGGTCGCCGGGCGCAGCATACCCGCCGATCTGGTCAGTCCGGACATGATTACTCCGGACAACTTCGACAAATATGACGGCGCCAAGCTGATCCGGAATGTTGAGCGCGGGCTTCCGCTGCGCACATCCGACGTTGAAGAAAAAGGAAGGGACTTTTCTTCGCTGATCGAAACCGGCTCCCGCGCCATCACCATCGATATCGACGAACTCAATTCCATTGCGCAGATGGTCAGGCCCGGCAATCTGGTCGATCTGTTCCTGATCATGCCGGATCTGTCCGATCTCAGCGGCAACAACCAGCAGATCACGCTGCTGATGCAGCGCGTCAAGGTGATTGCCACCGGCCAGACGGTACGCAAGGCCGACGCGTTTACGGCCCCGCAGCCGGGTGTTCCGCAGGGCGTGATCCGTTACTCCAATCTCACTTTCGAAGTGTCGCCGGACCAGGCGGCACGGATTGCGCTGGCCCAGCAGCTGGGCCGTATCCGTGCGGTGTTGCGCAAGGAGCCCGATGAGGAAATCGTCAAACTCGGCAAAATCAACACCAAGAACCTGCTCAAAAAAGTTTCAGTTCTCGATACACCCGAAGAAGTGGATGGTGGTGCCGTCCAGTACATCATCGGCGGCAAAGGCGGGGGCGGGGTAGGCAACACTATCAGCGTGAATGTGCCGGGGATGGCGCTGCCCCCGGGCGTGCCCGGTGTTCCCGCCACGGCTGCGCCTGCCGCGGCTGCTGCCCCGGCATTGCCTTCGAACATTCCTGCTGCGGCACTGCCGTATCTTCAGCCGCAGACCGCGCAAAAGTAACAAACAGGATGTAATCGAAGCGGGTGTAATAAAAGCAGGCAAAAAAGTATCTTGGGGGCACGACATGTTGAAATTTAAGTCATTGATTTTTACGGCAGTTTTTTTTGCTGCCGCAACCACATCCACACTTCTTTCCGCCCAGGAGCCGGCCGCCGGCGACAGCGGTGTGTTGATTTCAATGTTCCATGGCGAGGTCAGGACACTCCCGGTGAACAATGTGCAGCGTGTTGCGGTCGGGAACGGGCGGCTGTTGTCGACAACCGTGCTGGACAAGGAGGTAGTGCTGCTCGCCGAAGCATCCGGAGATACCAGCCTGTTCATCTGGCTGAAAGACGGCAGCCTGAAAAAATACAGTGTGCGCATCGCGCCGGCGGATGTGGGCGAAACCGTGGTGCAGGTCAGAAGGATACTCAGTGCGATGCCCGGCCTGCGCGTGGAACGTGTCGGCAATCATGCGGTAATCACCGGCACGGCGTCCAAGCCCAACCTGGCATTGATCAACAATGCGGTCGGCAAGTATCCCCAGGTGCTCAACATGACACGTGAGGAAGACGTGACGATGAGGAAGATGGTTTACCTCAAAGTCCAGCTGATCGAGTTCCGCCGCTCGGCTTTCGAAAATCTCGGCATTCAGTGGCAGCAGTCAATCACCGGCCCTACCGGCGGATTCGCGTTTGACGCGATCACATCCGGTGGATTCACCGCCCGTCAGACCGATCCGGGACTGGCCGGCGCCGTGCCTGGGCGCATCGCACCCGGCGCCTTGCCGGGTACTGCCCAGCCGCTGCTGCCGGGATTGTTGCCCCGCGTCAGTCCACCCGTGGGTTATCTCGGCATCGCCACCAGCATTACTTCACGGATCAACCTTGCCGTGACCAATGGTGATGCCTATGTCCTTGCGACACCGGAGCTCTCCACCAGAAGCGGCGGCGAAGCCAAATTCCTCGCCGGGGGGCAGATCCCGATTGTGATCCCGGCGACCGGCTTGAGTCCGCCTTCCGTGACCTACAAGGACTACGGCATCAAACTCATCATCAAACCTGTCGCCGACGCAGACAGCAACATCATGGCGACGATACAGACGGAGGTCAGCGCCATTGACCCCGCAAATTCGGTTCAGGGCAACCCCGGATTCCTCAGCCGCCAGACTGATTCCGAGATCAACGTCAAGACCGGGCAGACCATCGTCATGTCGGGGCTGGTCAACTCGGACCTGTCCAATCAGGTCGACAAGCTGCCATGGCTGGGCGATCTGCCGGTTCTCGGGGCATTGTTCCGGTCCACCAATTTTCGCAATAACCGCAGTGATCTGGTCGTATTCGTGACCCCGCAGGTCTTTGATCCCACGGCCACCCTCAACCGTGAGCGCGTGGAAAAAGGCAAAGACCTGCGCGAACGTTACGAGGGATTCATCGGCAAAAAAGGCATTGTTGATTAAGTTGATTTAGTTGACTAAGTAAGGGGCAGAAGCAGGATGTTTTCCATCGAAGTCACGAGTCCCAAGGGGCAAAAAGAAAAAGTCGATTGCGCGATTGACGCCTGTTCCATCGGCAAGGGGGATGAAAATCTGGTGGTCGTGCGTGGTTGGTCGGTGGCCAAGAAACACGCAACGATCCGCCAGCGGCCGGACGGTTTTTATGTCGAGGATCACGGCGCGATAGGCGGCACCGAAGTCAACGGCAAGAACATCGACGGACTGCATGGCCCGCTGAAGTCCGGTGATGTGATCCTGATCGGCGGTTACAGCATATCCATTGACCAGACAAGCACTGCGGCCGCAGCGCCGCCAGCCGCTCCGGAAGTGCGTACTCCGCCCGTGCAAGCCGCGGCCAAAGCGGCACCAGCCGCTGCGGCGGCGGCTCCTGCGCCGGCGCCCGCCAAGGCGGCGCCGGAAGAAACACCGGCGTCGCATGCTGCCGTGTCCAAAGCCATCCAGGAAATCAACGAGGCGCGCAACAAGGTGCATCAGAAGCTGATCCAGGCCATGGATCTGCGCCGCCTTGATGTGTCGCGCATGGCCGAACAGGAACTGCGGGATACCACCAAGGCCATGATTGACGAAATCATTGCCAACGACAAAACCTTTCCCGCGAACCTCGACAAGGCGCGCATCGGCAAGCTGGTGCTGGACGAGGTGGTCGGCCTGGGCCCCTTGGAGGATCTGCTGGCCGACCCGACGGTGACCGAGATCATGGTCAACCGTTATGACCAGATTTATGTCGAACGCAAGGGCAAACTCACGCTGTCCGAAATCACATTCTCCGGTGAAAAAGCCGTGGTCGGCGCCATCGAACGCATTGTTGCACCGCTGGGTCGCCGCATCGACGAGTCATCGCCGATGGTGGATGCGCGGCTGAAGGACGGTTCCCGCGTCAATGCCGTGATTCCGCCGCTGGCGCTGAAGGGCGCCAACATCACGATCCGGAAATTCTCCAAGGAAAAGCTCAAGGACAAGGACCTGATCAAATTCGGTTCGATCACCGCCGAAATGATGGGGTTCATGGAGCAGGCCGTGCTGCATGCCTGCAATATCGTCATTTCGGGCGGCACCGGTTCCGGTAAAACCACGCTGCTGAACGTACTGTCAAATTACATCCCCGACGATGAACGCATCATTACTGTCGAGGATGCGGCCGAACTCCAGCTGTCGCAGCCGCACATCATTTCACTGGAATCGCGCCCGCCCAATTCCGAGGGCAAGGGTGCAGTACACATCCGCGACCTGGTCAAAAACTGTCTCCGGATGCGCCCCGACCGGATCGTCGTCGGCGAGTGCCGCGGCGGCGAAGCCCTGGACATGCTCCAGGCGATGAACACCGGCCATGACGGATCGCTGACCACCGCGCATGCCAACACCCCGCGCGACTGTCTGGCGCGGCTGGAGGTGATGACGCTGATGTCGGGCCTGGATCTGCCGATACGCGCCATCCGCGAGCAGATCGCGTCTGCGGTGCACGTCATCATCCAGCAAAGCCGTTTCCCAGATGGTTCGCGCAAGGTGACCCACATTTCCGAGATCACCGGCATGGAGGGCGAAGTCATCCAGATGCAGGATATTTTCCTGTTCAAGCAGGACGGTTATGACGAGAACGGAAAAATCAAGGGCAAGTTTGTCGCCACCGGCAACATCCCCGAGCTATACCAGGAACTCCAGCAGCGCGGCATATCGGTCGATCTGAGCCTGTTCAAACCGGAAGGCCGGCACTGATGTTTGAAAGTCTGGACACACTGCTGGCGATACTGGCGTTCATCGGCATCGTCATTTTCTGGTCGATCATCCAGGTCGGGCGCGACCTGATGTCCAAACAAAAGCAGAGCATTGCCCGCCATGCGGAAGAAGAGGGCGGGCTGCGCGACATGTTCATCGCGGTTGATCCGCAGAAACTCTTCTACTACAACATGGCCGCGCTGTTCATCGTGCCGGGACTGTTGTGGGGGTTTACCGAAAATGCCGTGGTGGTGGTTGGCGCAGCCATCTTCATCATCATTTTTCCACGGTTGTATGTACGCTGGCTGAAGAAGCGCCGTTTTGACCAGTTCGAAAAGCAGCTGCCGGATGCATTGCTGATGGTGTCCGGTGCGATGCGTGCCGGCGCCAGCCTGACCGTGGCCATGGAGAGCATGGTCAAGGAGCAGAGGCCGCCGCTGGCCCAGGAGTTTGACCTGCTGCTGCGCGAGCAGCGCGTGGGTGTGGATTTCGATACGGCGTTGAAGAACATGGAAAAACGCCTGCCGATCCAGGACTTCATCATGGTGGTGTCGGGCATGCGCATTTCCCGAGAGGTCGGCGGCAATCTGGCCGACATCCTGGAAACCCTGGCCGACACGCTGCGCATGAAGCACCAGATGGAGGGCAAGATCAAGGCACTGACCGCGCAGGGCAAGATGCAGGGGCTGGTGATGACCAGCCTGCCGCTGTTCCTGATGTTCATCCTGACCCACATGGAACCGGAGGCGATGGCGCCGCTGTATAACACGCTGGTCGGCTGGGCCACGCTGTCGGTAATTGCCGTCATGGAGGTCATCGGTTACGTGGCGATCCAGAAAATCGTGAGCATCGACGTATGAACCTGGAAACCGTGATCCCGATGCTGATTGCGCTGCTGATTGGCGGCTCGGTGCTGATATTCGCCATCGGGCTGCCCAAACTCAAAAGCGAGGTGCCGGATGAAGACCGCGCCTACATGGATCCGCTGCCGCCCCTGTTGCGGATGTCCTGGCCCCTGGTCCGCTTTCTCGAATACCACCTCTGCCAGTTCATCCCCGCGGATTCACTGGAAAAAACCCATAAACGCCTGGCGATGACCGGCGTGAGTTACCTGGTGAATGCCGAGCAGTTCTACGCCATCCGCCTGCTGTCGACGCTGGGCGGATTCAGCATGGTGTGGATTTGCCTGCATCTGCTGGAGACCAGTTCGATCAACTCGTTGCTGGTGGGTTTGCTGGTGGGATATTTTTATCCGGATATCTGGCTTTCCGATGTGCGCGGCCGGCGGGCCAAGGCGGTGCAGCGGACTCTGCCGTCGTATCTGGATTTCATCACCATGGCGGTGGAAGCCGGACTTAACATGACCGGCGCCATCAGCCAGGCGATGGACAAGGGGCCGCCCGGGCCCTTGAAGCACGAGTTTTACATGGTGGTGCGGGATCTGCGTTCCGGATTGCCGCGCGCCGATGCGCTGCGCCGCATGGAAAGCCGGCTACAGATGACGGAGATTTCGAGTTTTGTCGGTACGGTGATCCAGGCGGAAAAAATGGGCGCCAGCCTCGGCGCGGCCCTCCGCGGGCAAGCCGAGCAGCGACGTGTCGAACGTTTCCAGCGCGCCGAAAAACTGGCCATGGAAGCACCGGTCAAACTGATCGGTCCGCTGATGATGTTCATCTTTCCCGTGACTTTCATCGTCCTCGGATTTCCCATCGTGATGAAATTCCTCAATTCCGGAGTGGTGTAGGGCCTGCAATGCGGCTTGGTGCATTGTTCGATCAGAACCGGGGGCGCTGCGTGGTGCAGACAGTATGGAAAGCCGCCAATGCCTGGGAACGCATGCGCGGACTTCTCGGCAGGGCCCGGCTGAAAAACGGCGAAGCCCTGTTGCTCGAGCCCTGCAGTTCCGTACATTGCATGGGCATGCGTTACCCGCTGGACCTCGCGTATATCGACCGTCAGGGCCGCGTCTGCAAACTGGTTTACGGCTTGAAACCCTGGCGGTTTTCCGCCAGCCTGCAGGCCCATGCCACGCTGGAACTGGCGGAGGGCGCACTGGCCGCGACCGGGATCCGCTTGGGCGATGTGGTCGCCTGGCGTGAGGGCGCGGCATGATCCGGGAGGGCACCGTGCATACAGGCAGACTGTTGATCACGTTTTTGGCCGTGGCCCTGCTTGCGGCTTGCCAGACCATCAGTGGTACAACGGATTTGCCGCAACGCAGCGACCTGTTCCAGCTGAGCAATGAAGCCCAGCTCGCCTATGAGTCGGGCGAGGATGCCCAGGCCGAGCAACTCTATATGGCCTTATTGCGCAAGACGCCGAACGATCCGGAGATCTGGTTCCGCCTCGGCAATCTTTACGCACGGGCACACCGGCCGGACGCCGCCGCGGATGCCTACCAGCGTGTGTTGTCGATCAATGGCAATGAAGCGCGCGCCTGGTACAACCTCGGGATCGTGCGCTTGCGACAGGGATGGGCGGCGATGATCCAGGCCCACGACAAGACCAATGCTGACAATCCGCTGTTCCTCGAAAGCGAAAAGTTGATCCGGCACCTTGAAAAAACCCCTGGCTTGCCTATTCCGGCTAATGAATCGCCTCCCAATGAATCGCCGCCAAAAAAATAATCCGGAGCAAGGCGCAACTCCGCCGCGGAATTCCGGCCAGGCCCTGGTCGAGTTCCTGATCATCTATCCGACCCTGCTGCTGCTGATTCTCGGCGGATTCCAGTTCGCACTGATTTACCAGGCGAAATCGACGCTGAATTACGCGACCTTCATGGCGGCGCGGCAGGGCGCGCTGAAAAACGGCAAGATGACTTCGATCAAGGACGGGCTGGCTGGCGGCATGACGCCGCTGTTCGCGACGACCAAGGATGACTACGGTGATTTTTTCAAGGCGCGGGTCATCGCCGCAGTCGAAGTCTTCAATCCGCTCAATACCAGGATTGATGTGCTGAGCCCGACCGCGGATGCCTACAACGCGCACAAGGCCGATTCCGAGTCCGGCACTGAAATCCCCAACGACAATCTGATGTACCGTCCGACCACGGTGAAGGGCGGTCTGAGCGTGCAGGACGCCAACCTGCTGACCATACAGGTGACGTATTGCACGCGGCTGATCGTGCCCATCGTCAACCGGGTGATTTATTCACTGTATTTCGGCTTTGTCGGAGAAGAAGTGATTTCCAGCACGTATTACTCGGAAGCGGATGTGCCGACCAATCTTGCCGGCAAGCGCTGCGCCGATATCAACGACCAGGTGCAAAGTCTGGTGAACCTGGTGAACAGCTACATTCCCTCGGGACTCGGAATTTCACTGCCCAGCATGCCGGCGATACCGACCACGATTCCCGTGCTCGACTGGAACGTCGGCGGCTACCGCATTCCGATCACGGCCAAGGCCACGGTGCGCATGCAAAGCCCGATGACCCAGGCACCGTAAGCTGCCGCCATGACAGCGTCCATCCCGCAGCTGCGGGCCTTGTTCGCACTGCTGATCACGGCCTGTTCCATGCCGGCATACGCGCTCAACTTCAACGACGGCAGTTGGCAGGTCACTGTGGACACGGAGATCCGCGGCATGAAGGTCCGCCCGCCGCCCACGTATTACTACACGCGCTGTTTTACCAAGGAAAATTTCCAGCCGCATCTGGCGCCGCCGGAGTCACCCTGCCGCGCGCTCAATACCCAGACCAAAAATGATGTCATGACCTGGACGCTGACCTGCGCCGGCAGCATGGCGCAAATGCAGGGCAACGGCCGCATGGTATTCGGCGGTGACCGGGTCAGTGGTGTGGTGACCACGCTGTCCCAGTACCCGGCGGAAATGCAGGTGATCCAGAAGATTACGGCAAAGCGGGTGGGGGCCTGCGATATGCCGGGAACGCCGCTTGACGGCAAACCCCTGCGTCCGCCGATGCGCGATTACCAGCCCTGATCAGAGATTGACCCTGCTCCGGTCTGTTAAGGCGCGGGGCGGCCGCCCTGCAGCAGATTGACGCCTTCGCCCTGAACGGCGATCAGCCGGTTGCCGCCGACGAGGCGGATGCGCTGCGCATCGCGTTCGTCTTCAAAGAAGCGGTCGCGCTCTTCGTCTTTTTTCGCTGTTGTGCTGCCGGCAGCGCCGCTGCTGTCCCCGGCATCGGCGCTGGCCTTGCCGCCGGCTGCGCCACCGCGGAAGCGAGTATTAACGTCAGGGGTATCAACTGCGGTACCGCTGCGCGCCACGTTGTCCTGTGAGCGGCTGTCTGCCGCGGGATCGCGGCTTTGTGCTTCGCCGGCATTGGTGATGGTGTTTCCGCCCGATGCGCCGCCGCGGAAGCCGCCGGCAACACCCGTGCCGCCGCGTGCCAGCAGGTCGACTTCATTCGCCGTGGCGCCCGGATTGCGGCCGTCAGCTTCTCCGGCCGCGACACTGATGCCGCCACCGGAGGCGCCACCACGCGTTTCTCCAGCGAGCCCGGTGCCACTGCCGGCGATCGCGCTGTCAGCTGCACCCGCTCCCGGTGTGCTGCCGGAGCTGGTTCCATCCGCAAATACCCCGCCGCTGCCGGCACCACTGCCACCGGCGCCGCCGCCAAATCCGCCATCAGACAAACCGCTGCCGCTGCCTGCGAGGTTGCCGCCAGTGCCGCCGCCAGAACCATCGCCGCTGCCGGAGCCAGTACCGCCCGCGAGGCCGGTGCCGCCGCTGCTGCTGCCGGAACCGTCGGCGAGACCACCGCCGCCCGTGGCGCCACCAGCGAGATTGTCACCACCGACACCGCTGCCGCCCGCGCCGCTGCTGCCACTGCCCGCAAACCCGCCGCCACTGCCGCCTAAGAAACCATCGCCACCGCTTCCGGACCCACCGCCGGCCAAGCCGGTCCCGCCGCTGCTACTGCCGGACCCATCGGCAAGACCGCCGCCACCCGTAGCGCCGCCGGCCACACTGTCACCGCCGCCGGTCACACCCGTGCCATCGGCACCGCCGCTGCCTGCGCCGCCCGCGCCAGCGAAGCCGTCGCCAGTTCCACCACCGGTGCCGCTGCCGTCACCAGCCAGACCACCACCGGAGGCGCCACCGCTCAGCGAACCGTCGCCACCGCTGCCAGCCAGACCGCTGCCGCCGCCTGCGCCGCCACTGCCGGAACCATCAGCCAATCCGCTGCCGCCGATCGCGCCGCCATCACCACCGGTGCCGCTGCCGGAGCCGCCGGCGAGGCCGTCACCGCCTGTACCCGCTGAACCATCACCTGCCAGCCCGCCACCGCCCGAGCCGCCACCCAGCAAACCAGAGCCATCACCACTGCCTGCCGTGCCGGAGCCGCCGCTGCCGGAACTGCCGTCACCCGATCCGCCGCCGGCCAATCCCGTGCCGCCTGTCCCGGTACCGCCGGTCCCGTCGCCCCCGGAGCCATCGGCGAGCGTGCCGCCGCCGCTGGGCAGGCCGTCGCCGCCGGGACCCGTGGTGCCATCACCGGGGCCTCCTGCGAGGCTGCCGCCATCGCCGCCGCCGCCAAAAGGACCGTCGCCGCCCGGTGTCAGCAAACCATCTCCCGGTCCGGTGGTGCCGTCGCCCGGGCCGGTGCCGGTGCTGATCGTGCCGTCACCGGGGCCTGTGGTGCCATCACCGGCGAGTATGCCGCCGCCGTCTTCGGTCTGGGTCGTATCGGTGGAAGTGGAAGTCGTGACCGTGCCGTCGGCCGGTCCCGACAACGAACCGCCGCCATCGGCAACCACACCGCCGCCGGTGCCGCTGCTGGGTGTGCCGCCGGTGCCACCGCCGACCGTGGTGGTGTCTGCAGGGGTGGTTGAGCCGCCACCGCCGGTACCGCCGGTGCCGGCCGCCGTACCCGTACCGGTGGCACCCGGGCCGCCGAGGTCGGTGCCGCCGCTGCTGGTGCCGCCGCCACCGCCACCGCCGCCGCCACCACCGCCCCCGCTGCCACCGCCACCGCCGCCGCCGGGATCGGTGGAGCCGCCGCTGACAGTGATCGCGCCTTGGCCGGCACTGCCGCCGGGGCAGGGTGCCGGGCATGAGCCGTTGATGGTGACGCCGGGGGAAGGCTGGAAGTTACCCGCTTCAATCAGCTGCACCCTGTCGGAGGTGAGCTGGCCGATGCCATCAGTCACTGCCGGGCCGGGATAACCGATGCCGCCGAAAGCGATGGCCGGTTCCGGATGATAGACATTGCCGTTGCTGGAAAAAAAGTTTTTGACGACACGGCCGTTCAGGCCGGTCTCGAACACCAGATGCATGTTGCCCAGCGTGAACAGCCCGTCGCCGCCGACGGTGACGTCGCCCTTGTGGTTCGGTCCGCCGATGATCAGTTTGGCGTCGGGGTTGAACTGCTGCAGCAGTCCGGTCAGCGGCGCCGTGGTGTAGACCACGCCCGGCAGTCCGCCGGTGTCGTTTCTGCGCACGAAAATTTCAGTGGTGTCGGTGTACGGCCGCAGCGTGATCTCGGCCCATCCCGGCGTACTGATGGTGCCCGGGAACACCACGAAGTTGTTCGATACCAGCTCTATTTTCACCGGAACCAGCGGGCCGAAAATGCCGTTGCGCTCGTGGCGCGCCTGATTGTACGCGTCCAGTGTCGCGATCTGCAGCGTGCCCGCGGTTTTCAGCGTCAGGTCGCCGATCGGCAGGTCGGGGTTGACCGGATCCTTGCTGCGATCGATGAAACCCAGCGCGGTGATCAGCGTTGCCGTCGACAGGTTGTCGATGGTCATCACATCGCCGCCGAGCACGTTCAGGTTGCCGTTGCCGAGGATGCCGGCGGGAGGCTGGATGCGCGTTTTGACATTGAAGTTGCCCTGGCTTTTCGGCGCCACCAGGTTGACGTTCTGCGCTTCGATCACGCCGGCGCCGGCAACCGTGCCGTTGCTGCCGGTGGTGATGCCGATGCCGCCGTTGGAGGTGGTGACGATGTCGGCGTTGATGTTGATGTTCTGGCGGACGCTGTTGATGGAAATACCGTCCTGCGCCCGCGACACGCCGTCGTTGTGGCGCGATTCGACTCTGGCGCCGATGGTGATGTTGCGGCCGCTGATCGATACGCCGCCGAGCACCGAGTCGGCGAGCGTATTGACCGCAGTACTCGAGGTCGAATTGACGGTAACCGCGGCGCCGATGTTGATGTTGCCGGTCGAAGACAGTTCGTTGCCGTCGCCATCCTTGGTTTTCGCTTCCAGACTGATCAGCGGCCGGGTCTGCCCGGTCGCGGTCAGCGCGCCAACGACATTGACGCCGTTGCCGGCATCGCCCTGGCCGAAGACGTCGATCACCGCGCGGCCGTTGTTCGAGGTCGCGGCAATGTTGCCCACGGTGCTGGTGCAGATGTCGAAAGCCGCGCAATTGAAGACCAGGGCGTTGCGCAAGCCCGAAGTAATGACCACCTCGGCGCTGTGCGGCGCCGCGCCGGCGGCCGTTGCCGGGCCGTTGTCGGTGGCGAAGATGCCGGCGCCGAAATTCATCGTGACCGGGCCGTTTGCGCTGCTGATGTTGACCCCGGCATTGACGCCGCTGCCACTGCCACCGCCGGTGGCGACGATCGGACCGCTCAGGGTGACCCTGTTTGAGCCGCTCAGGTTTACGGTGGCCGGGGAGACGTTCCCTGTGCTGACGGCATTGATCGATCCGGTGCCGGTCATGTCGAGATTGCCGGCAGCCGTGACGCTCACGTTTACCGGCCCTGCATTGCTGACGTTGATCGCACCGCGCAACTCGACGCTGTCCGCTTCTCTATAGCTGAACGAAGAGCCAGTGACATTGACGCTGTTTAGCGCTGTAACATTGTTGCTGGCTGCTCCCAAGTTGACAAAGCCACCGGGGCTGGAAATGTTCAGGGTGTCCGCTGTGATCGGCGCGAATGCCGATTGCGTAATGCCGACGCCACCACTACCACTGGCGGTGAGATTGACAGCCCCACTGCCGGCGTTGATTTTTTCGTTGAGTGTTAACGCGCCCGCTGTATTGAGTGTAACGTTCGCATTGTTGGTGGTGATGCCCTGAACACTGCCGACAAAGCTGCTGGTGTTGATCAGCCCGACGTTAAGCGCCGCACTGTTGGTGAAGTTGACCGTGGCGCTGGATGGAAGAAGTCCCCAGAAAAAGCCGGAGTAATTGTTGGTGGCAGCCAATGTGGATACATTGTTGGCTTGATTGAAATTGAATATCGGATTGCCGTCACGGCTCATGAACATCAGTTCGTTGGCGGTGATGGTGCCGCCGGTCTGGTTGATGGTCGGGCTGCCGGTTGACGACCAGATCACCACGCGGTTGGCGGCGACGCTGTCCGTAAAGTTGCCACCGGTGAGTCCGGCGACATCAATCCAGTATTCACCGGTGACCGTGGCGCTTACGTTGCTGCCGGATTCGGCTTGGGTAAACAGATTGGTGGCGTTGATGGTGGCGCCGGCGACTTGGTTGATGGCGTCGGCAGATACCAGGCGTACCGTGGTGCCGGTCAGCGTGGACGTTGCATTGAGCACAATGTCGTCATTGCCGGCCGCTGTTTCCAGGGTGGTCAGCGTGACGTTTCCGGTTCCGGCGTTGACTTGCTGATTGACCAGCAGGCGGGTGCCGGTGACCGAGATATCGTTGTTGTTCGAAGCAATGCCGTTGACACCACTTACCGTGCCTATGGTAAGCGTATTGCCGGAAGCTGCGGGCTCGGAATAAACAAATGGCCCGCTCACGTTCGCTGCCAGGGTGTTTACATCGTTCCCGCTCTGACCGAGGCTGAAATTGCCGGCGCCGGTTACCAGAAGATTGTTGGCGACAATGCCGCCACCACTCTGGTTGATACCGCCCGTAGTGGCATTCAACGTTACAGTGGCGCCAGTGCCAGCACTGCCACTGCCCGCGGTGCTGCGAGTGTCTACGCCACCACTGATACCCATGGCGGTGCCATTCAGAATGACATTGCCGCCGCGCGTGGTAATGCCGGTGACGCCGTTCACCGAGGACACGTTGAAGTTGTTGCTGTCGCTGTAAGTCAGGTTGCCCTTTAGGTCGGCGGCAAAATTGACGACATCGTTGACACCGTTGAGGGTGTAAGTGCCCATCGGCGAGGCGCCGCCGGTGTTGTTGTCGCGCAATGCCAGTGCATTGGCTGTAACGCCGACACCGCCTCCGGATGAAACGCCGGCTGCGGTCAGATCCACGGCCGCGCCTGTTGCTGTAATTCCTTGATTTAAAACAATATTATTGGCAGAAACCAGGGTAACGGCGCCGCCGTTGGTGTTGATGCCGTTGACGCCGCTGACCGTATCCACCTCCAGCGCGCCGGGATTGACGACGCTCAGCGCGCCGCTGATGTTGGCGGCGATGTTGCTGACATTATTCGCTGCGTTATTCAGCGTGAAAGCGCCGCTGCCGGCAATGCTGCGGCGTGTCAGCAGCAGGTTGTCCACGCTGCCGCCACCACTAATGACATTGGCGACCACCTTTCCGGTGAAATTCACGGCGCCGTCCGAATCCAGTATCAGCGTGCCGGTGCTGCCGGGATTGATGTCCTGGCCCAGCGTCATCACGCCGCCGGAACTCAGCGTGACATTGCTGGTCGTGGCCTGCGTGGTGATCAGGCCGTTGGCGGTGAGCGTGCCGGAGGTGTTGACCGCGATATTGCCGACGTTGTCATTGAGGCCGAGGCCGATGCCGTTGATGGTCAGGTTTCCGGTGTTGGCGAACTGCACGTCACTGCCGCCGGCTTCGAAGGCGGAGAAGTTGCTGACGGCATTGTTGGTGATGCTGTTCAGCGTGGTGCCGCCCTTCGACTGGGTGACCAGTGTGTTGGCGACGATGCCGCCGCTGCCACCCTGCGTAATCGTGGATGTATTCAGCACGGCGGCATTGCTCGGGTCGTCGCCGTCTGCGATCAGACTGACCGAGGACGCACCGGCGCTGAGCACGCTGTTGATCACGATACCGCCATTGCGGTTGCGCAATACGATGCCGCCGGTAGCTTGGCTAGGGTTGACGGTTTCGCCTGATACGGTGATCGCGCCGGTATGTGCGTTCTCGCCGATGGTCAAAGTGTTGCTGGTGACGATCCGTTCAAGCTTGGCGTCGGTGAGTTCCAGACCACCGGCTCCGGTGCCGAGGTTGATGACCCGCGCGGCATCGTTGGAGGTCAGGGTCACGGAACCGGTGCCAGCGTTGACGTTCTGGCTGAAGGCCATGTTGTCGGCGATCAACGTAACCGCCGAACCAGTGGTGGTGATGCCGCTGGTGCCGCCGACGCTGCCCACGGTCAGCGGGGTAGCCGACACATTGCGAAAAGTCACCGAGCCGTTGGTATTGGCGGCGAGATTGGCGACGTCGTTGTTCTGATTCAGGTTGAAATTGTTGCTGTTGGCAAGGTTGCCGAGCAGGCGCACGCCGCCGGTTGCGGAGGTCGTGATGGCTGAACCACCGCTTTGCGTCACGCCGTTCTGGGTGACGTTGAGTGTCAGCACGCCGTTGCCGACCCCAACATTGCTGCTGATGGTCAGCATGTCGCCGGTGTTGATGGTGGCGTTGGTGTTGTTGGTGGTGATGCCGCTGAGCGTGACGCCAGCAATTGGCACGTTGCCGACGCCAGTACCGACTTGGTCGATGGTCAGCGTATTGTTGTCAGTGAATTGCAGTGTACCGGCACCCGCTAGATTTGCCGAGAATGTAGTTGCGTTGTTACCGGCGTTGGTGAGGTTGACGGAGCCAGTAGTTTCCACACCGAGATTGGTGATGGGTTGTGGCGTTCCTCCACCAATGCCGAGATCGCTACCTGTGGTTTGGCTGATTCCACCAGTGCCAGAGCGCAGGATTAATGATCCCCAAGCGGGCCCGTTGGTAATGGCCGCACCACCGCTGATCTGCAGGCTGCCTGCGCCGGCTGTGGTGCCTACACGCAGCACGTTCGCGGTAATTTGGTTGAGATCCGACTGGAGCAGGCTAAATCCGCCAGCGCCTACGGTGCTGGCGATATTGGCGTTGGCGCCCGCGTTGGGTTGCAAAGTGACTACACCGCTGTCCACACCGGTTGCTACGATGGGCGCAATGATATTGAGGTCGCCAGCTGTCAGCGTGACGCTACTTTTTTCAGAAATAGTGGCGGTGCCGGCGGGAGTTGCGGTTATTCCTGAAACTGCGTCCACCGTGCCCACAGTCAGTGTGTTGCTGCCATTGTTGAAATTGAAATCGTAAATACCGCCAGCGCCTGCCGCAGTGGTGCTCTTGGCAGCCGACAGTGTTCCCACATTGTTGCTGCCACCGAGGTTAACGGCATCATCTGCGGCACCCGATGCGGCCATGACCCGTAGTTGGGTGGCCGTAATCCCGCCGGTGGTTTGGCTGATGGCGTCCGCCGAATCAAGCACTACTTTGGTGGCACTGATGTTTCCGGCAAGGTTGATGCTAGCGTCGGCATTGAGGGTTTCGTTTGTTGTCAGTGTTGCGTTACCAGCGCCCGCGGTAATCGACCCGGTGGCTGCAACCGTCATGTCCCCGTCACCGGTAATGTTGATCGCGCCACCACTGCTGCTCAATGCGCCGTTGATGTTGACTGGGCTCCGACTGGAAATTGTAATGGGACCGCCGCCGGTGCTGAGATTCTGCACATTGAAAGCGCCGACGGCGGCATTAAGAGTGGTAACTCCTCCAGAATCGGCACTCAAATTGCCTTGGGTGATGTTGACGCCGGCGGTCGCGCCGTTGATCGCGGAACCCCCGGCCATGAAGAATTGCGCAGCGCCGGGATCGCGTTGCGCGGCCGTGGCCCCGGCATCGTTGACGGTGGCGTTAAACGAGCCGCCACCCATCGTGACAGTGACGGCGCCTGTCGTATCTGTAGGCACGACGCCGGCGGTGGCAAAGTTGGCGTTTGTAGTTCCGAGGATGATGTGACGACCAGCTTGAAGAGTGAGATCGTTGGCGGTGCCGCCTGCAGCGATGTTCGTCTCAATGGAGATGTCGGTATTGGCTTGTAATGCAAGATCCGCGGTTGTTAGTGCGGCAACCACGTTAGCCGCGCTCAAGTCGGAGGTGCCTGCCGCGTTGTCACCGAATACGTCATTGCTTGCAACGGGGTCGGCGCCGGTAGCCGTGATACGAATATTTTTGGGATCCAGCAGCAGGGTGCCGGTAGTCCCCAACGGCGCGCGCAAATCCGCCGTACCGTTAAACACCAGCGATTCCTTGCCCGAAACTTCGGCGAATCCGCCGTTGCCGCCCTGTGCCCCGCCACGCGCGGAGATCGTGCCGGAGTAACGCGTCACATCATCGGCCCAGACGATGACCTTGCCGCCGTCGCCGCTTTGCGTGGCGTCGGCCTTGATCACCGCGTCTGCGCCGACATAGCTGCGCTGCGCATTCTGCACGCCGGGATTTTTGCCCTGGTAGTCACCGCCGACCAGCACGGTGCCGCCGCCGGTGTTGCCCGAGGCATCGATGCTCGCGTTGCCGGTCAGGCCGGCGTACTGGCCGAGAACCTGTACCGTGCCGCCCTTGCCGGCGCTGCCGGTGGCATCGACGCTGCCGGAGACGAGAGTAGTGCCGGTGGATTTAAGGGTGGCGTTGCCGCCGCGTGTGCCGCTGACATCAAGGCTGCCGCTCGAACTGACATCACCGCCGTCGCCGACCAGATAAATGGCACCGTCTTTGGCTACGGTGCCGCTGGCGCGGACGACACCGCTGTTGTTGACCACGCTGCCGGCGAGGTCGCGCGCCACGGCGGCGGTCATCACCACGCGGCCGCCTTCGGCATTCAGTTCGCCGCTGTTGGCGACGCCGGCCAGCGAGGCGACGGTTTTTTCATTGACTGCGAGATTGATCAGGCTGTCGCCCTGCAGGTCGAGCGTGACCCTGGACCCCGCGGCGAGCGCGACGGTGCCGAGTCGTGCTTCGACGATGCCGCGGTTGGCGGCGTAATCGCCGGCCAGCACCACGTAACCGCCTTCGCGGGCGCGGATCAGGCCTTCGTTGATGACCGAGGCGTTGGCAGGGGAATTCGGGTCGCGGCTGAAGGAGTAACGTCCGGCGAGAAAATCATCATCACGGATGTTGAGCGTGGAGGCGACGAGTCCGCCGACATTGAGGCTGGCGCTCGGACTGAAATAAATGCCTTGCGGGTTGACCAGGAATACCTGGCCGTTGGCGGACAGGCTGCCGAAGATCGATGACGGATCGCTGCCGACCACGCGGTTGAGCACCACCGAGCTCGCGCCCGGCTGGACGAACTGCACGCTGTTGCCCTGGCCGATCGAAAACCCCTGCCAGTTGATGATCGCCTTGTTGCTGCCCTGGGTGATGATCTGTTGCGTGGCGCTGGTGTTGTGGATGCTGGCGCTGCCGCTGACGACATTGCCGCCGCTGGGGAGCTGCTGCGAATGGCTGACCGGGACAGTGAACAGCAAGGTGCAGAAACCGATGGCGGCCAAAGCGGCGGGCAGCGGCGCAGGGCGCAGGGTGTGACGCAGATGTTGACGCAGAAGCGGACGCAAAACGGGGCGTGATTTTCGGGCAGTACTCACGAAGTCATCCGGTTCAGGTCCGAGGCCAGTGTATGGCGCCGAGTATAGCAGGGCATGGATGCCGGCTGTATATCAAAAAATTCAATAAAATCAAATACTTATGCTCTGTTATGCTCAGAAGCTGGCACTCACGCTGAACCATGCGCGACCACGGTTGCCGTCGGCTGAAACACGGTCGCTGATCGGGTGGGCGTATTCGACACTGGCGCGCAGGTGTTTGCTCGGGAAAACACTGGCGCCGAAGCCGGCGCTGCGAATGCTGTCAAAACGCGTGAAACCGCTGGCCTTGGCCGAACCTTCATCATAAAAGGTGCTGAACATGCCCGCGGTATTGCCCAGCACGAACTGACGGCGCAATTCGATGGTAGCCTCCCAGCCGGTGTCGCCGCGCAGCTCGGACTGGCGGTAGCCGCGCACACTGCCGGAGCCGCCGATGGAGAATTTGTCGGTATCGGGCAGCACGCTGCTGGAAAATACCCAGCGGGTGCGCAGGTAAAAATCCCAGTTTTTCGAGGCGGCGCGCAGATGGCTCAGGTCGAAGTCGAACTTCGCAGCCATCGCGTTCTGGCGCGTACCAAAAGGATTTTTTTTACCGTTGCCGACAAGGCCCAGCGAGACATTGGTGAACGCCGAGTCTTCATGCACCCAGTTCAACAGGGCCGTCAGGTTCAGCAGGTTGATGCTGCTGTCCTGGTTTTGTATGCCCAGCGTACTTTGCGTGGTTTCGGTGCGGCGCGCGCCAAAGCCGAAAATGAGGTTGCGTGCGCGACTGCGCAGGTACGGCCAGGTGAGCAGGAATTCCGTCGTGCTGACTTCACCTGAAATGCCCAGCGCCGCGAAGGGCCCGGCAATATCGTAGTTCACGTTTGAATAAGTGCCGCTCAGACGCATGCCGTTGCCGGACAGCGGCAGGCTGTAACCGATGCGGCCGTACGACAGCAGGTCGTTTTCGGTCTTGATGGCGCGGATGTTCAATTGGTCGCCGATGCCCAGCGGGTTGTTGAAGTCGAGGCCGGCGTCAACGCGCAGCTTGCCGGTTTCCTTGAGCCCGTGATTGTCAAAGGTGACGATACCGGCAAGCCGGGTCTCTTCGGTGCGGATCACCATTTCGGTGGTGCCGTAATCGGCGCCCGGCGCCAGAGTTGCGCGCGCCGACAGTCCCGGCAGGTCATTCATCAGCAGCAGGCTGCGTTCGAGGCGGTCCAGCGTGATGATCTCGTTTTGCGACAGGTCACCGAGGCGCGATGCGATCAATTGTTCGGGATAACGGTCGTTGCCGACGATGCTGACGGTCGAGATGCGGCCTTCGATGACTTCGATGCGGACGATGCCATCCGCGACTTTTTGCGCGGGAATGATGGCGCGTGCGATCGGGTAACCGGTTTCGCGATAAAGCCGGGTCACCGTATCGGCGGCGCGGTTCAGGTCATACAGGTTCAGCTCGAGGTCGATGAAACGCTCGGTCAGCTGTTTCAGCTGCTGCTGTGTGTAGACGGTGTTGCCGACGAACTGGAAGGCGTTGACGGTAAATCGCGGCGCGGACGGGTCATGCGCGGCGCCGGGGCGGGAAACCGGGAAAATCACCTCGGCCGGTGTCGGCGGCAGCACGGGTTTGACGCCGGGGAGAGTGTCGAGCACCGTGCCTGGTGTGACGAACTGGGACCATGCCGGCGATGCCGCACAGCACAGCGCGAGCAGGGACACTGCTCGCAACACGCGGGACAGGCGGGGCGGTGCGTGTCGCGGCGACAACTGGATATCCGTTTTTTCGGTAGCCTGCGGTATCGGGTGTGTTGCGCTCAGTGGACGATCAGGGTTTTTCCGCGAGCTTCGGTTTCCACGCCCGCACGGTGTTTTGTGCTTCTTCGCGCTGCTCGGAGGTCAGCCGACGGTCCGCGGCTTCACGGTTGGTGGCGGCGTCGGGATTGCCGCGCGCCGCCGCGAGGCTGAACCAGACATAGGCCTGCGCCATGTTCGCCGGCACGCCGCGGCCGCTGCCGTAGAGCACGCCGAGGTTGTTCTGGGCCTGGGCATGGCCCTGGTCGGCGGCGCTGCGATACCAGTTGAGTGCGACCGCCATGTCGGCCGGCACGCCCAATCCCTTTTCGTAGAGCACGCCGAGGTTGTTCTGTGCCTGCGGCTGGCCGCGTTCGGCGGCGCGGCGGTACCACTGCGCCGCTTCCACGTAATTCTGCTGTACGCCAAGACCGCGCTCGTAGAGCACGCCGATGTTGTTCATCGCGTTGGTGCTGTTCTGCGCGGCGGCACGGCGGTACCACTGCATGGCCTGGGCGTAATCCTGGGGCACGCCACGACCGCCGAAATAGAGCACGCCCAGATTGTTCTGGGCATTGGCATTGCCGCGTTGCGCGGCGCGCAGGTACCAGCCGGCGGCCTCCTTGGCGTCCGGTTTGACGCCCAGTCCCTTTTCATACATGACACCGACGTTGTTCTGGGCCTGCGCGTGCCCCTGGTCGGCGGCGCGGCGGTACCAGTTGACGGACTCGACGAAATTGCGTTCGACGCCCTGGCCTTTTTCGTGAAGCACACCGAGGTTGTTCTGGGCATCGGCATTGCCCCTGGCGGCCAGCGGCTGCCATTCCTTGAGGGCAGTGGCGTAATCCCCCTTGCGGTAGGCGGCAAGTCCCTGTGCCAAGTCAGCCTGCGCAGGCAGGCAAAAAGACAGGAATACCCCCCCCGTCAGCAACGCAGCGGCTATTTTTTTCATGCCGTTCCCGATGATCTTGTGGATGCCGTCGATTTTATCCCATCCCGGCGCCCTGTCGAGCAAACCGGCGGGGCCATCGGTAAAATTGCGGGCCTTGCAGCGGCGGTTTTCATTATTAAGGCCGCAGGTTGTATGGTAGGGTGTTATCCATCCTGCGCATGCCATCCGCTTTGCGGAAGCCGGTATCAGGCGGTGATTCACGGCGTGGCTTAAGCGAGAAAAACGGCAAGGAACGGCCATGAACGAAGAATTCGAGAAAAAATTTCCATTGTGGGCGGCCGCCCTCGGTCAGGCCAATGTCCACAGCCTGCTCGCAGCAACATCGAAACTGGAATTGCCGGCGAACCGGGTGATC
The DNA here is from genome assembly GCA_019744975.1 of Burkholderiales bacterium. Classification (GTDB taxonomy): domain Bacteria; phylum Pseudomonadota; class Gammaproteobacteria; order Burkholderiales; family SG8-41. The sequence goes on along the minus strand of JAIETP010000010.1, from coordinate 31,772 downwards.
ATCCGCGACCGCATGCCGGTCGATTCGCTGTACCTGATCCTCGAGGGCGAGGTGTCGATCACGGTCGAGGAAAACGGCAGGGCCGTCACGCTGGGTGTCATCGGTCCGGGGCAGGTGCTGGGCGAGGTGTCGGTGCTGAGTGGCGAGCAGCAGGCCAGTTCAACCGTGACCTCGTTATCCCCGGTGAGGATGCTGCGGCTGCGCCATCAGGCGTTCGAGGACCTGATCGCATCCAATTACGCGATTGCCAGCGTTCTGCTGCAGCATTTTGTCAGCATGCTGGCCGATCGCCTGCGCGCATCGGTGCAATCGTTCTCCGACCTGAAGGAAGGCAGGACGCCGCCCCCCCGCTTCGACCCCGCCGAGACGCTGCCACCGGGCGGCAAAAACTGGATCAAATCATTTTTTGGCCGCGTTCCCGGGACCTGACGACTGATCATGGACATCAAGCAATTCCTGAAAACATTGCCGGCGTTTGAACAATTCAAGGCAGCGGACATCGATGCGCTCGCCGAAAAAATGATTGTGTCCAGTCATCCCGCCGGGCATGAATTCATTACCCAGGGCGAGCAGGGTGAGGCACTCTATCTGCTGGTCGAAGGCACCATCCAGAGTGTTCATGTCGATGAGGCCACGGGCACCGCTCAGGAGGCCCGTGATCTGCATGCGGGCGAGATGTTCGGCCTGCTGTCGCTGGTCGAAAACATGCCTGCCGGCTGGGGAGCGGTGGCCAAGGAGGCGGTAACCGTGGCTGAATTGTCGTGGCCGGACTTCAAGGATCTGTTCCGGGCGGCGCCGCCGATTGCGCACCATCTGCAGTACATGGTGGCCGTGCAGCTTGCCCGTGATCTGCAGTCGCGAAACAAGGAGTTGCGTGAACTGATGAAGCAGCGACCCGTCCGCACCCCGGCCTGATTACTCTGATTATTGATGTTTCCAAAAACATGACAGCCTCGTCAGAGGCATGTTTAGTCATTATTTACGGAATTCTCAATAGATCGCCGGTTTGATGTGCCCGCCGGATTCATCGCCCCCCGGGGGGATTCTGTGACAAGCCAAGCCTATAATATGCGAATGCCGGCTCCGTTTTCGCGCCTTGCGCGGGGGCGGTATCAACCCTGAAGTTTCGTTTGGAGGCTAGGACTGAAATGCAATTTGACAAGGAACTCGACGCACGCGGCCTGAACTGCCCGTTGCCGATACTTCGCACCAAAAAAGCACTGACTGACATGACCGCCGGACAGGTGCTGAAAATCGTGGCTACCGATGCCGGTTCGGTGAAGGATTTCCAGGCGTTCGCGCGACAGACGGGCAATGACCTGCTGTCCTCGGAGGCCGTGGAAAAAGAATTCATTTTTTTCATGAAAAAGAAATAAGGCATGCCCCGCCGTTTGTCTGCAACGATTTTCCGTCCGGGTCGCCGCAGCTGGTTGCGCGGCGCAACGGCGGCGGCCATGGCTGCCGGGATGTTGCAGTTACGCGCCGCGCTGGCTGCGGGCAGCTTGCCGCCGGGCGTGGCACAGATCAAGGGTGATGTGCGCATCAACGGCAAACCCGCGGAGCGCGGGCAACGCGTCGCGCAGGGGGATGTGATCATCACCGGCAGCAACGGCGAACTGGTGTTTGTCACCGAGCGCGACGCCTTCCTGGTGCGCGCCAACAGCCGCATCGAATTCGGATCCGCCGCTGCTCGAGGCGCGGTGACGGTGCTGCGGGTTCTGACCGGCGCACTGCTGTCGGTATTTGAATCCGGTACGCGCCGTGAAATCCGTACCACCACCGCGACCATCGGCATCCGCGGTACCGGCATTTACGTCGAAACGGAAAAGCAGCGCACTTACGCCTGCACCTGTTACGGCGAGGCGGTACTGACGCCTGTTGATGATCCGGCCGCAGCCGAAACCGTGCGCACCAAGCGCCATGATCAGCCGCGTTATATCTATGGCAAAGGCATGCCGCAGATGACGAAAATGATGGAGGCCGCACCGGTGATCAATCACACCGACGCCGAGCTGCAGATGCTGGAGGCGCTGGTCGGCAGGAAAGTGCCGTTCGAGCCAGGCACTTACTCGAAGCCGTAGCAGCTGTGGGGTGGTTGTGTCGGTCACTGCCTCAGGCGCGGTCGGGCGCACGGAAGACCATGGCGGCAACACGCCGCAAGCCGCGCCACAGTTTCGGCAGCAGCCACAGCGCGATCAGCACGAACAGCGCCAGCAATCCGAGAAACAGCGCGGGATATTGCAGCGCCATCCACAAGGCGCCCAGCGACAACGCGTCTTCGGTAAACGAAGCGGTCCAGTTGCTAAAGGGTTCGGGTGAGGTGTTGATCAATGCGCGGCTGCCGGCCTTGGTGAAATGCGCGCCGGCGGCCACCGTGCCGCCGAGCAGCCCCGCGGCCAGTCCCAGTCCTGGATCGCCACCGGCGACGGCAGCGGCGGCGAGCAGTGCGCCGCCGGGTATACGAATGAAGGTGTGGACCGCATCCCACAAGGTATCGACCCCGGGAATTTTGTCGGCAAAAAATTCCGTGACAAACAACAGCCCTGAAATGCCCAGCACCCAGGGATGCGCCAGCATGTCAAGTTGTCCGGGCAGGGTGTAGACGCCGCCGCGATGCAGCAGCCCGAGAAAAAACAGCACGGCATAAAACCGCAGGCCGCTGGTCCAGCCCAGTCCGGTAATCAACGCCAGAGTCAGTGCATCCATTTGCGGCAGTCTAGCAGCGCATTCGCTGGAACTTCGTAAGTATTTGTTTTTATTGAATTATTTTAAGTCTCTGGTAAATCGGGCGTAGATGGGCACGCAAGGCCGGCATACGCCGCCACAACAGCAGCGCGGCGATGGTGCAAAAGCCGCCACCGATCGCCAGCGTGGCCGGCGCACCGATCACTTCGGCCAGCGCGCCGCCGGCGAGGCTGCCCAATGGATACATGCCGAGAAAGGCCATCGAAAAAATGCCCATGATGCGTCCGCGCATGCGGTCGTCAACGATGGTCTGCAGCATCGTGCTGACCGACATGCCGTTGACGACGATACCGAAGCCGATAAACGCCAGCGCGACCAGCGACAGCGGCAGCCACGATGACAGCGAGAACACCAGCATGCCTAGTCCGGAAGCCAGCGAAGCTGCGGTGATCCAGCGCGTCAGCCCGCGCACGTCGCGGCGCGAGGCCAGTGCCAGCATGCCGACGACACCACCGCAGCCCGCGGCGCCGATCAGGAAGCCGAGCATGCCGGCGCCGCCGCCGTAGACCTCGACGGCAAAGATCGGCATCAGTGTCTGGTAGGGCGTGATCATGAAACTGATCGTCGCCACCATCGGCAGCAGCCAGCGCGCCGGGATCAGGTCCCAGGCGTAACGCGCGCCTTCGGTGAGCTGCTGCCAGGGTGATGCCGTGATGGGTCTGCGCTGCTGTGGCGCGATTGTCATTGCCAGCACCATGGCGACGATGACCACCTTGCTCAGCGTGTTCACCACAAAGCAGAACGCTTCAGTGGATACCGTGAGCAGCAGGCCGGCCACCGTGGGGCCGATCATGCGGCCCGCGTTCTGCATCAGTGCATTCATCGCGATCGCGCTGGGCAAATCCTCCTTTGCCGTCACCATTTCGGTAGTGAAGGTGAGGCGGATCGGCGTGTCGATGGCGTTGATGATGCCGAGCAGCAGCGCCATCACGATGATGTGCCAGACTTCGATCAGCCCGGCGTAGGCGAGTATCGCCAGCAGCAGTGGCGGCACCGCGGACAGGATCTGCGTGAGCAGCAGCAGTTTGTAGCGGTCGAAACGGTCGGCCCACAGCCCGCCGAAGGGAGCGAAGACGAGGATGGCGATCTGCCCGGCAAAACCGGTGACGCCGAGGAGCCACGCCGATTCGGTCATCCGGTAAACCAGCCAGGCCATGGCGATCTGCTGTATCCAGTTGCCGATGATCGACAGTGACTGGCCGACGAAAAACAGCCGGTAGTTGCGGTAACCCAGTGCACGCAGCGTGTGCCGGAAATCCATCGTGCAGCGGCGCTGTGCGCGCGATCAGCCGCCGAGTTTGGCGAGCTGTGCGCGCATCTGTTCAAGCGTGGCCGAGAAGCGGGCCAGGCGTTCCTTTTCCTGGGCAACCACCAGCGGCGGTGCCTTGGCGACAAAACTTTCGTTGGCCAGTTTGGCCCGGGCCTTGGTGGTTTCGCTGTCCAGTCTGGTGATTTCCTTGGCCAGACGCTCGCGTTCGGCGGCGACGTCGATTTCCACTTTCAGCATCAGCTTGAAGTCGCCGACGATGGATACCGGCGCGTCTTCGTCCGGCAGCGTGTTGACCACCATGACTTCTGAAAGACGCGCCAGGTACATCAGATAGGGCGTGATGGCTCGCAGCTCTGCAGCGTCGCCCTGGGCCAGCAGCGGCAGCTTCAGCCCCGGTGCCACATTCATTTCGCCGCGCAGCGTGCGACAGGCCGACACCAGCTGTTTCAGCAGGGCGATGTGATGTTCCGCTGCTTCGTCGATTTTCGCGGCTTCGGGCTGCGGATATTTTTGCAGCATGATGCTGGCGCCGCTTTTGCCGGCGAGGGGCGCGACTTTCTGCCACAGTTCCTCGGTGATGAAGGGGATCACCGGGTGCGCCAGGCGCAGGATGGTTTCGAGCACACGCACCAGCGTGCGGCGCGTGCCGCGGTTTTGTGCGTCAGTCCCGCTGGCGAGTTGAACTTTGGTCAACTCAAGGTACCAGTCGCAGTATTCATCCCACACCAGTTCGTAGATCGTGCGTGCGAGATTGTCGAAACGGTATTCGCGGTAGGCCTGTTGTGCCTCGGCTTCCGCACGCTGCAGCCGGCTGATCAGCCAGCGGTCCGCGGTCGTGAGTTCCACCGGCGCACTGGCGTCAAGCCCAGTGTCCTTGCCTTCGCAGTTCATCAGCACGAAGCGCGTGGCGTTCCACAGCTTGTTGCAGAAATTGCGGTAACCCTCGCAGCGTTTCTGGTCGAATTTGATGTCGCGGCCAAGGCTGGCGAGACTGGCAAAAGTGAAACGCAGCGCGTCGGTACCGTATGCAGGTATACCTTCAGGGAATTCGGCGCGGGTGCGTTTGGCGATGGACTCGGCCTGTTTCGGATTCATCAGCCCGGCCGTGCGTTTGGCGACCAGCGCGTCAAGGCCGATGCCGTCGATCAGGTCCAGCGGGTCCAGGGTGTTGCCTTTGGACTTGGACATTTTCTGGCCTTCGGCATCACGCACCAGGCCGTGCACATACACATGATGAAACGGTACTTTTCCGGTCATGTACTTGGTGATCATCACCATGCGCGCGACCCAGAAGAAAATGATGTCAAAGCCGGTGACCAGCACCGAGGACGGCAGGTAGAGATCGAGTGCCGGGTTCGATTTCGCCGGCCATTCCGGGGTCCAGTCGAGCGTGGAGAAACACCACAGCTGCGACGAGAACCAGGTGTCGAGCACGTCCGGATCCTGCTTCAGCGGTTTGCCGCCCGACTGGCGCAGGGCTTCGGCTTCATCGTGCGCGACATAGATGTTGCCGGCGTCGTCGTGCCAGGCTGGCACACGGTGACCCCACCACAGCTGGCGCGAGATGCACCAGTCCTGGATGTTGTTGAGCCAGTGGTTATAGGTGTTGTTCCACTGTTCGGGAAACAGTTTGACTTCGCCGCTCGCCACGGCGTCGAGGCCGAGCTTGGCCAGCGGTTCCATTTTGACGAACCACTGGCTGGTCAGCATCGGTTCGATGACCACGCCGGTGCGGTCGCCGCGCGGTACCACCATGCGGTGCGGCTTTTCCGATTCGAGCAGGCCCTGCGCCTTGAGGTCGGCAATGATGGCCTCGCGCGCGACGTAGCGGTCAAGGCCGCGGTATTTTTCCGGCGCGCTGTCGTTGATCGCGGCGTCGAGCGTGAATATGTTCAATTGCGGCAGATTGTGGCGCAGGCCGACCTGGTAGTCGTTGAAGTCATGTGCCGGCGTGATTTTTACGCAGCCGGTGCCGAAGGCCTTGTCGACATATTCGTCGGCAATGATTGGGATGGTGCGCCCTGTCAGCGGCAGCATGACCTGACGGCCGACAAGAGCGCGGTAACGATCATCTTCCGGATGCACTGCGACGGCGGCGTCGCCGAGCAGGGTTTCCGGACGCGTGGTGGCGACGGTCAGGTGGCCGCTGCCGTCGGCCAGCGGATAACGGATCTGCCACAACTTGCCGTCTTCTTCTTCCGACTGCACTTCGAGATCGGAAATCACCGTGTGCAGCACCGGATCCCAGTTCGACAGGCGCAGGCCGCGGTAGATCAGGCCGTCCTGATAGAGTTTGACGAAGGTGTGGGTGACGAGTTTGGCCAGCGGTTCGTCCATGGTGAAGCGTTCGCGCTCCCAGTCGCAGGAGGCACCGAGGCGGCGCATCTGCCGCGTGATCGTCGATCCGGACTGTTCCTTCCACTCCCAGACTTTTTTGATGAATTCATCGCGGCCCAGCGCGTTGCGCGACCGGCCCTGTTGCTCCAGCTGGCGCGTGACCACCATTTCGGTGGCGATGCCGGCGTGGTCGGTGCCGGGTTGCCATAACGTGTTGTCGCCGCTCATGCGGTGATAACGCGTCAGGCCATCCATGATGGTCTGGTTGAAGGCATGGCCCATGTGCAGCACGCCGGTGACGTTCGGCGGCGGCAGTTGTATGCAATAGGCCTTGTTGTTGGCCTGGTCGAGGCCGGCCTTGAAATAGCCGCTTTTTTCCCACAGCGGATACCAGTGCGACTCGATGGTCGCCGGTTCAAAACTTTTCGGGAGTTCCATGTGTGGTGTTGCCGGAGGTGGCACTGCTGAATCGTCCGCGATTATACCGGAGGAGGTTTGTGTCCCCTCTGCTATGGGCGCCTGCAGTTGTTTCAGTTGCGACTGCAGGGTTTCGGCAACCGTGGTTCGCACCAGTTCGGCGATGCTGGATTGCAGTTCGCCGGTGACCCGCGACAAGGCCTGTTCCAGCGCGGCGCCGATTTCCGGCAGATAACGCTGCTCCACGACTTTCGCGATCTGGTCATTCAGTCCGCGTTTGACCCGGAGGTGGACCGCGTGCTCGATGTTCTGCGCCTGCACCCGGGAAACCACGGGCATATCGGCTGCGCGCGGCGCCTCCTGCGGCGGTTCGGTGCGGGGCAGCACCTCGCCTTCAATAATGATGTCGGTCAGGATCGGAATGTCCGCGCCGGGGTCGGCTGCGGCATGCGCGGCAGCAGGGCGATGCCGCTTCAGCAGGGCATCGGCCCGCTGCAGTATGTCGTCGGCGTTGTCGTCTGGAGGTGGGGTGTCGGCCATGGTTGCGCTGATGGTAACGGACTGGCGGCGTGGCGCTCAACCGGCGCCGGTTTTACGGCTGCGCACGTCGGCGATTTGCCGTTATGCGGAGGAAGCTGACAGGTCGTGGGTGCGGATGGCGTAACCACGGTCGCGATAGAACCTGTACCGCTCACGGGCTTGCGCACGATCGGCATCATCGCTGCTGACGATTTCCGCCAGGCGCTGATAACGGCTGAAAAAGGCCGGCCATTCGCTATGCAGGTTGATCAGCATTTCATCGTGCAAATGCGTCTCGCCGCTGCTGTCGATCAGCACCGGCGTGACCGCAGCCAGCCGGTCATCGGGTGCGCAATGCGGCAGGAAGCCGGTGGCTGGCACTGTCCACAGCAGCTGGTCGAGGCGCCTGGCGGTGTTGTGATCCGGGCAATAGAGGGTCACCCGCAGACCGTGCTTGCGTGCCTTGGCCGCCAGCCGGCACGCGGTATGCAGCCGGTCGCCGGCCTGGGTGTAAAAATCGATCTGGGTCATCGGCTGTGTCAGCGCGGCTCAGCGTTTTTTATCCGCCCGGTTGATCAGGAACTGCGTCAGCAGCGGCACCGGACGACCGGTGGAGCCTTTTTCCTTGCCGGATTTCCAGGCCGTGCCGGCGACGTCAAGGTGCGCCCAGTGATATTTTTTGGTGAAGCGCGACAGGAAGCAGGCCGCGGTCACGGCACCCGCGGGGCGGCCGCCGATGTTGGCAAAATCGGCGAAGTTGCTGTGCAATTGTTCCTGATACTCGTCGTGCAGCGGCAGGTGCCAGGCGCGGTCACCGGCAACTTCGCCGGCGGCGAGTACTTCGCGCGCCAGCGGGTCGTTGTTGGCGAACAGGCCGCTGACCACGTGGCCGAGCGCGATGACGCAGGCGCCGGTGAGCGTGGCGATGTCGATCACCGCGGCGGGCTGGTAACGCTCGGCGTAGGTCAGCGCGTCGCAGAGAATCAGGCGGCCTTCGGCATCGGTGTTGAGGATTTCCACGGTCTGGCCCGACATGCTGGTGACAATGTCGCCGGGCTTGGTGGCGCGTCCACCGGGCATGTTTTCGGTGGCGGGGATGATGCCGACCATGTTGACCGGCAATTTCATTTCGGCGATGGCTTTGATGGTGCCCAGCACGCTGCCGGCACCGCTCATGTCGAATTTCATTTCATCCATTTCCGGCGCCGGCTTGATTGAAATGCCGCCGGTGTCGAAAGTGACGCCTTTGCCGACCAGCACCACCGGTTTCCGGCTTTTCGGCCCCGCGCTGTATTCGATCACGATCAGTTTCGGCGGTTCGCTGCTGCCGGCAGCCACCGACAGCAGGGTGTTCATGCCGAGTTTTTTCATGTCGGCGCGTTCGAGCACCTGGATTTTCAGGCGGTAGTGTTTGGCGAGTTTGCGCGCCTCGTCGGCGAGGTAGGTCGGCGTGCAGACATTGCCCGGCAGGTTGCCGAGGTCGCGGGCAAAGTTCACGCCATGGGCGAGGGCAAGGCCGCGCGCAAGGCCGCGGGCCGCGCGTTTGATGTCGCCCTGGGTTTTTACCGAAAGCACGGCCTTGCTCAATGCCGGAGCGGCTTTTTCCGGCTTGCTTTTCATCTGCTCGAAACGGTAGATCGTGGTGCGTGCGGCACAGGCCGCCTGCATTACCTTCCATTCGATGTCGCGCCGACCTACGGCCAGTTCAGCCAGATGTATTTCGGCATCGGCTGCGCCGGTGTTGGCGAGTGCGCCAACGGCCGCGGTGACGCAGCGGCGGAATTGTTTTTCTCCGAATTCAGCCTGTGCACCCAGTCCGACCAGCAACACGCGTGCGCTGGCGATGCCGGGGACGTCGTGAAGCAACAAGGTGGTGCCGATGCGGCCTTCCATGTCGCCGCGTTGCAGCACGCGCTTCAGGTAACCTTTGCTGGTACGATCAAGCGCCGTGGCAGCGTCGCTCATTGCTTTGCCGGCATAGATGCCGACCACGCTGCAGCCGCCGGCGTTGCGGCCCGGAACGAGGGGTTTTATGCTAAATTCCACGCGTCAACTCCTGTGTGCATTTCGAAATTTGTCTGAAGTGCGTTTGTCTGATGTGCGGCGGCCGCATTGACCATCGCTGATATCGGGCGACATGTGCAAGAATCGGGCGACATGTGCAAGATGTCCAATACATGCAGCGGCACACCAGCATCCAAAATCCTTTATTGATTATCTGCGCGTTCTTTTCAAAAAGCAAAATGCCGGCATGATTTTCCGGTCTGCATTGCTGCGCGAACTTGCGACCTCGGCGGTTGCGATATTCCTGGTTCTGCTCGGCATTTCCATCACCACCCAGCTGGTACGCCTGCTCGGCCAGGCTGCGAGCGGCATGATTACGTCCACCGGCGTCGTTGCCCTGCTCGGGTTCACGCTGGTCGGCTACCTGCCGATCCTGCTGTCGGTGACCTTGTTCATCTCGGTGCTGATGACACTGACCCGCAGTTACCGCGATTCGGAAATGGTGGTGTGGTTTTCCTGCGGACTGGGCCTGACCCGCTGGATCCGGCCGGTGCTGACGTTTTCACTGCCGCTGGTGTTTACGATTGCGGTGCTGTCGCTGCTGCTGTCACCGTGGGCCGTGCAGAAGGCCGAGGATTTCCGCCGCCAGATGGACAGCCGCGACGAAGTGGCGCAGGTGACGCCGGGTGTGTTCCACGAATCGCGCCGGGCCGACCGGGTGTACCTGGTCGAAGAGGTTGCCGGCAAGGCGAATCTGGTGGCCAATGTGTTTGTCAGTTCGACCCAGAACGGCAAACTGGGGGTGATGGTCGCGCAGAGCGGATTCCAGGAAACCGCGGCCAATGGCGACCGTTTCCTGGTGTTGCTCAATGGACGGCGCTATGAGGGCGAACCGGGCTCTCCTGAATACAAGATTTTCGAGTTCGGGCGTTACGCGATGCGCATCGAAACCGCGGAATCCGTGGCGCGCGCACCCACGACCAAGACCATGTCGACCCTGGACCTCGTGCGCGATCCCGAGCCGCGCAATCTCGGCGAACTGTCCTGGCGCGTGGGCCTGCCCGCGAGCGCCTTGATTCTGTGCCTGTTGGCCATTCCGCTGTCGTTCGTGAATCCCAGAGCCGGCCGTTCGATGAATATCGTGCTGGCGATACTGGTGTACATGGTCTACAGCAACCTGCTGTCGATCATGCAGGCGTCGATCGCGCAGTCCCGGGTGGATTTTGTCATCGGCATGTGGGGCGTGCATGCGGCGATGGTGCTGCTGCTGCTGGTGATGTTTTACCGGCGTCTCTCGGTGTTCTCGGTGTGGCGCTTGCTGCGGTGAGGACGCTGCGCAATTATGTGGTGCGGGAAGTCGCGATGGCGACGCTGCTGGTATTTGTCGCGTTGCTGCTGCTGTTTGCGTTTTTTGACCTTGTGGAGCAGATGAAGGATCTTGGGCGTGGCGGCTACCAGCTGCGCCATATCCTGCTGCACGTGCTGTTGTCGGTGCCGAATCATGTCTACGAGCTGTTTCCGATTGCTGCGTTGATCGGCACGTTGTTTGCATTGGCGCAACTGGTGGCGAGCTCGGAATATACGGTAATGCGCGCCTCGGGCGTGTCGCTGACGCGGATGATGGGAGTTATTGCCACCGTGGGAGTGGCCTTCGGCACCTTGACTTTTGTCGTCGGCGAGTTTGTCGCGCCGCCTGCCGAGCAGTACGCGCAGCGGTTGCGCTCCCAGGCGATTTCCGGAATCGTGGCGCAGGAGTTTCGTTCCGGTTTGTGGATCAAGGATGGCACTGCTTTTGTGAATGTGCTTGAGGTCACGCCCTCCGGGGGGCTCAAGGGAGTGCGTATTTATGATTTCGACACCGACTACCGCCTGCGCAATCTCCGCTTTGCGGCGGACGCGGAATACCAGGGAGACAACCGCTGGCAGCTGATGGATGTTGCGCAAACGACTTTTGACGATTTGAAAACCCGTGTGAACAAGGTTGAGCGCATGGACTGGAAGTCGGTGCTGGAGCCGGCGCTGCTTACGGTGCTGCTGGTCAAGCCTGACAAGATGTCGGCGTGGAGTTTGTATTCGTATTCACAGCATCTGAAGGAGAACCGGCAGAAGGCGCTGCGTTATGAAATCGCCCTGTGGATCAAGTTGCTGTATCCGGTGGCGGTGCTGGTGATGATGGTGCTGGCGCTGCCCTTCGCCTATTTTCAGAGCCGTCAGGGTGGTGTCGGCGCGAAGTTGTTCGCCGGCATCATGCTGGGACTGGCGTTCCATTTTCTCAACCGCCTGTTCGGCCATCTGGGATTGCTCTACGACTGGGCGCCTTTCGCCAGTGCCGTGATGCCCACCATGCTGTTCCTCGGCATCGCGCTGGGCATGATGTGGTGGCAGGAGCGGCGCTGAGGCGTGTCGCCGTTCTAATGCCAAGCCGCGGCGAAGAATTTCCGCCGCCGTCAAGCTCATCCGGTAACGACCAAACGGGTTCCGGCCAGTCGGTCGTGCAGAAACTGCCGGTCGCGGTCGATGAAGGCCCATATCACCGATATGCCCAGCAACAGGTAGCCCGCGGTCGCGAGAGTGGCGCGCAGCAGCGCCTGCGGCACGGCGACGCGCACGCCATCCACGGTTTCAAGGCGCATGCGCCAGGTTTTCATCGGCAGCGTCTGGCCGCTGCGATGCCATTGCCAGGCAAAATATGCGGCGCATGTTGCGATACCGATGATCTGGGTCAACAGCCGCAGGTACGCGGGGCTGGTGATATGAGCCAGCGCGGCGGCTGTGCCGCCGGCGAGCAGCGCGACGGCGATCAGCAGCAAAATCTCGTAGACAAGGCTTAAGAGGCGCCTGCCGATGCCCGGCGTTACAGCACGCGCTGTCACGGTCGTTGGGCTGAGGGAGCTGCGGCAGGTCCGGCGCCCGGCGTGAGGTCGCCAACAGGCGGATCAAACTGGGTTTCGGGCTGGGCCAGCGAGCTCTTGTAGTCCCGGTATTGTTTGGCCATCTCGCGGCGCTGTTCCGGCGTCAGTTTTTTCAGTTCCCGGTAACGGTCGCGAGCGGCCTGGCGTTGCGCAGGCGTCAGCGCTGCCCAGTCTTTCATCCGTTTTTGCAGTCGCTGCTGGTCAGCGGGTTTCATTTTCGGATAACGGTCGGCGATGGCCACCCATTTTTTACGCCGGGTGGAATCCATCTCGGACCACTCTGCGGCAAGGGGCGCGAGCACCTGCTGCTGGGCGGGGGCAAGTTCCGACCAGGCCGGTCTTACGGGTTTAGCGCCCTGTTTTGCTGGCTGTGCGGCGAAGGCGGGAAGCGCAAGGCATAACCAGATGATCAGCGCGATTGCCGGTTTAGCCATGAATCGAAGCCCTTGTCGAGGTAGGCATCGATCGGCAGGTCGTCGGTCAGCAACCGGACGTCGAGATCGGCCAATTCATTGTTTTGCCAGATGCCGGAATGCCAGTAACCGATGCTGATCAGGCCCATGAGCAGCAGGGCGATGGGCAGCGCGTAACGCAAGCCAGGACGTTCGCTGCTTTGCGATGTCCACGCTCCTGCCCAAGCGAGTTTCCAGCCCGGGGCGACTTGGTATCCGGCAAGTGCCTGCCCGCGTGCTGCGGCCAGTTTTGCCACGGTATCGCCGCCCATGTTGCGGGTACTCTGATCGAGCACACGGGCGATTTTTTGCGCGGTCTCGTGTTCATGGGCATTCATAGTGCTATTCCCTGTTTTTTGAGCAAAATAGCCAAAGCATGTGTCGCCCGGGAGCAATGCGTTTTCACGCTACCCTCCGAGCATCCCATAACTTTGGCGGCTTCGGCGACATCTAGTTCCTCCCAGTAACGCAACATAAATGCCTGACGTTGACGCAGCGGCAGGCTTGCCACAGCTTTCTCAATAAAATCAATAACTTGCTTTTGTTCGAGCTGCTCCGCGGGGCGGCTGGCAACTTTTGAGTTGTTGTCGACCTCCAGGGTTTCCAGCGGATCATAGTCCTCGTCGGCGTCGCTGCCGAACAGGGTGCTGAGCGGAGTCAGCCAGGCAGAACGCACTTTCTGCCGGCGGAAGAAGTCGCGGATGGCGTTTTGCAGGATGCGCTGGAATAGCATCGGGTACTCGGTGACCGGGCGATCCGAGTATTTTTCCGAGAGCTTGAGCATGGCGTCCTGCACGATATCCAGCGCAAGATGTTCATCGCGAACGGAAAATACCGCCTGCTTGAACGCTCTGCGCTCGACTCCAGCCAGGAAATCCGCGAGTTCCTTGTATGTGGCCAGCTGGTTGCCTTTTTTATATGCCGGCGTCGATGGCGGCGCGGCGGAGCCCGGAAATCCCAGAACCCGCGGCATCTTAGCAAAACACCGGGTTCAGGCAAGGGTTGTTTGGCGTGCGCTGCAAACGCTTGTATCCTGCTGTTTACAGGGATTTTTACTTGACCCACAGGGCTCAGCGCGGTAATGTTTAAGGTTTCCTCCTCGCCTTAAACCCGCGTTGAGCGTTCCAACGTGAGCGGGTCCAAAATCATGCAATTGTCGGGTGCAGAGATCGTTGTGCGTTGCCTGCAGGAAGAAGGTATTGACCATATCTTCGGATATCCGGGCGGCGCCGTGTTGTTCCTGTATGACGAGTTGTTCAAACAGGACAAAGTCAAACATGTGCTGGTTCGCCACGAGCAGGCGGCGGTGCATGCGGCCGATGCGTACGCACGGTCCACCCACAAGGTCGGTGTCGCGCTGGTGACTTCCGGTCCGGGCGTGACCAACGCGATCACCGGCATTGCCACGGCGTACATGGATTCCATCCCGATGGTGATACTGACTGGGCAGGTGCCTACGCACGCCATCGGTGAAGACGCTTTCCAGGAATGTGACACTGTCGGCATCACGCGGCCCTGCGTCAAACACAACTTCCTCGTCAAGGATGTCAAGGACATTGCGCTGACGATCAAGAAGGCGTTTTACATTGCCTCGACCGGACGACCGGGGCCGGTGGTGGTGGATATCCCCAAGGACATCACCACCCACAAGACCGAGTTCGAATATCCGAAGTCGATCACGATGCGTTCGTACAACCCCGTGGTCAAAGGACATGCCGGGCAGATCAAAAAGGCAGTGAAGCTGCTGCTCGAGGCCAAGCGCCCGATGATCTACGCCGGTGGCGGCGTGATACTCGGCAATGCCGCGGCTGAACTGACCCAACTCGTGAAACTGATCGGGTTTCCGTGCACCAATACATTGATGGGTCTGGGCGGATTTCCTGCGACCGACCGCCATTCGCTCGGCATGCTCGGCATGCACGGCACCTATGAAGCGAACATGGCCATGCAGCATTGCGATGTGCTGCTGGCGGTCGGCGCGCGGTTTGATGATCGCGTGATCGGCAATCCCAAGCATTTTTTCGAGCAACCGCGCCAGATCATCCATATCGACATCGATCCCGCATCCATCTCCAAACGCGTGAAAGTCGACGTGCCGGTGGTTGGTAATGTGGGTGAGGTGCTGAAGGAACTGATTCGCCAGCTTGAGGCCGTGCGCGGCGGTCCCGACAAGGAAGCGTTGAAGGCCTGGTGGACGCAGATCGAGCAGTGGCGCGGACGCGACTGCCTCAAGTACGACCGTGCCGGCGCGATCATCAAACCGCAGTTCGTGATCGAGAAGCTCTATCAGGTCACCAAAGGTGATGCGTTCATCACCTCGGACGTCGGCCAGCACCAGATGTGGGCGGCGCAGTTCTACAAATTCGACAAGCCTCGGCGCTGGATCAATTCCGGTGGCCTGGGCACGATGGGTGTCGGCCTGCCGTACGCGATGGGCGTGCAGATGGCGCACCCCAAGGCGACGGTGGCCTGCGTGACGGGTGAGGCGTCGATCCAGATGTGTATCCAGGAACTGTCGACCTGCAAGCAATACCGCCTGCCGATCAAACTGGTGAACCTGAACAACCGTTATATGGGCATGGTGCGGCAGTGGCAGGAGTTTTTCCACGGCAACCGCTACTCCGAGTCCTATATGGATGCGTTGCCGGATTTCGTCAAACTGGCCGAGGCTTATGGCCATGTCGGCATGCGCATCGACAAGCCCGCCGATGTTGAGCCGGCGTTGAAAGAGGCCTTTGCCCGCAAGAAGGATCTGGTGTTCCTCGACTTCATCACCGACCAGACTGAAAACGTGTTCCCGATGGTGCCGGGCGGCAAGGGCCTGTCGGAAATGATCCTGGTTTGATGCCATGAGACACATCATTTCGGTTTTGCTGGAAAACGAAGCGGGCGCATTGTCCCGGGTCGCCGGACTGTTTTCGGCGCGTGGTTACAACATCGAGTCGCTGACGGTCGCGCCCACCGAGGATGCAACGCTGTCACGGATGACCATCGTCACCTCCGGCTCGGATGACATCATCGAGCAGATCAACAAGCAGTTGAACAAACTGGTTGACGTGGTCAAGGTGGTCGATCTTTCCGAGGGCGACCACATCGAGCGCGAACTGATGCTGGTCAAGGTGCGCGCGGTAGGCAAGGATCGCGAAGAGATGAAGCGCATGGCGGATATTTTCCGCGGGCGCATCATTGATGTCACCGACAAGGATTACACCATAGAGCTGACCGGCCCGGGTTCGAAGCTGGACGCGTTTCTCAAGGCCATTGATCCGGCGGCGATACTCGAGACGGTGCGCACCGGGGCTTCCGGTATTGGCCGTGGCGAACGCATATTAAAAGTTTGAGGGGCTGGCAGGGCTTACGCCCATGTCGGCACATGATTACCGTTCACGTTTCAAACAGAGGAAGACATGAAGATTTTTTACGACAAAGACGCTGATCTTTCGCTGATCAAGCGCAAGCAGGTCGCCATCATCGGTTATGGTTCGCAGGGCCACGCCCACGCCAACAATCTGAAAGACTCCGGAGCGAAGGTCGTAGTGGGATTGCGCAAGGACGGTGCCTCATGGAACAAGGCCAAAAAGGCCGGCATCGCGGTGAAGGAAGTCGCCGATGCGGTCAAAGGTGCCGACCTGGTGATGATCCTGCTGCCGGACGAGCATCATGCCGATGTCTACCGCAACGAGATCGAGCCCAACATCAAGAAGGGTGCGACATTGGCGTTTGCCCACGGCTTCAACATTCATTTCGGCCAGATCGAGCCGCGCGCCGACCTCGACGTGATCATGATCGCGCCGAAGGGCCCGGGCCATCTGGTGCGTTCGACCTACACCCAGGGCGGCGGTGTGCCGGCGCTGATCGCCGTTCACCAGAATCCCAGCAAGAAGGCGCGTGACATTGCGCTGTCGTATGCGGCGGGTATCGGCGCGGCCCGTGCCGGCGTCATCGAAACCTCGTTCCGCGAGGAATGCGAGACCGATCTCTTTGGTGAGCAGGTTGTTCTTTGCGGCGGCGTGTCGGCGCTGATCCAGGCCGGTTTTGAAACGCTGGTGGAAGCCGGTTATGCCCCGGAAATGGCCTACTTCGAATGCCTGCACGAAGTGAAGCTGATCGTCGACCTGATCTACGAGGGCGGCATTGCCAACATGCGTTACTCGGTGTCGAACACGGCAGAGTACGGCGATTTCACGCGCGGCCCGCGCATCGTCACCGACGAAACCCGTGCCGAAATGCGCAAAATACTCGCGGAAATCCAGACCGGCCAGTTTGCCAGGGAATTCATCCTCGAAAACAAGGCCGGCGCTCCCACGCTGAAAGCCATGCGCCGCATCGGCCAGGCCCATCAGGTTGAAGTGGTTGGCGCGAAGCTGCGCGACATGATGCCCTGGATCAAGAAAAATCGCCTGGTTGACCAGTCGAAAAACTAACAAGCACGCAAACAGCGAAGCGAAAAGCGGCGTGAAAGGCGGTTTGTGCCGGGGATCTTGCCTCGAACGGCGAGCCCTGCTTAAACCGCCTTTTGCCATTTGCCCATGAGTCACTATCCCCACCCCATCATTGCACGCGAAGGTTGGCCGTTCATCGCCATCACGCTGGTGGTGACAATCGGTATCCATGCTTGGGCGGGTTTCGGCTGGGCGGCGTTCCCCTGGTTGATCGTAATCTTCATGGTGCAGTTTTTCCGCGATCCGCCGCGGCAGGTTCCGGGGGAGGCCGGCGCGGTGCTGTCGCCCGCTGACGGACGTATTGTTTCCGTGGAAAAAGCGCGCGATCCTTATCTGGAGCGGGATGCACTGAAGATCAGCGTGTTCATGAACGTGTTCAATGCCCATTCCAACCGCAGTCCGGTGGACGGCGTAGTGGAGAAAACCTGGTATTTCCCCGGCAGGTTTTTCAACGCCGATCTGGACAAGGCTTCGACGGAAAACGAGCGCGCAGTGATTTATCTGCGTACGCCGGCCGGCCAGGACGTGACCTGCGTACAGGTTGCCGGACTGATTGCCCGGCGCATTCTCTGTTATGCCAAGGAGGGGCGGCAACTGGCGCGCGGTGAGCGTTTCGGATTCATCCGTTTTGGTTCGCGGGTGGATGTTTACCTGCCGTTGACGGCAACACCACGGGTCAGCGTCGGCGACAAGGTCTACGCGACCGAAACCGTACTCGCGGCCTTATCCTGACCTCGCGCCTGACGCCGCCCGGGTCTATGGTTTAAGATTGCCCACCATGACCGAGCTCAAAGAACACAAGCTGTTCATCAAATCCCGCTTCGCGCGGCGGGGCATCTATTGGCTGCCCAACATGTTCACGCTCGCGGCGCTGTTTGCCGGCTTCTATGCGATTGTGCAGGCGGTCGGCGGCCGTTTTGAGCAGGCAGCAATTGCGATATTCGTGGCGCTGGTGCTTGATGGTCTGGACGGTCGCGTGGCACGGCTGACGCACACGCAAAGTGCATTCGGGGCTGAACTCGACAGCCTGTCCGACATGGTGTCCTTCGGTGTGGCGCCGGCGCTGGTGGTTTATGTCTGGGCGCTGAAGGACTTCGCCGCGATGAACACCGTGCCGCTGCTCGGGCCGTGGCTGTCCACCAAGCTGGGCTGGATTGCGGCCTTTGTCTACTGCGCCTGCGCGGCGTTGCGACTCGCCCGCTTCAATACCAACATCGATGTCGTCGACAAGCGTTTTTTCCAGGGACTGCCCAGTCCCGCGGCGGCGGCACTGGTTGCCGGACTGGTTTTGGCGATGACCCAATACGAGGTAAAGGGCGCTGAAGTGAAATGGCTGGCCTGGGGATTGACGCTGGTTGCGGGCCTGACCATGGTCACCAATCTGCGTTTCTACAGCGGCAAGGACATCAACCTCCGGAAGAGTGTGCCGTTTTCGGCGGTGGTTGCGATTGCACTGGGTTTCGTGCTGCTGATTTCTTTTGCGAACACGATTCCCGAACTCCTGTTCACGTTGTTCGGGCTGTACGGTCTCTCCGGGTATGCGCTGTGGGTCTATGACCGGTTCCGCCGCAAACCCGTGCCTCCCGCGGATGCCGGGTAGCCGGCTTGCACGCCCGGAAAAAAGCCGATATATTTCAGTCGTATGGAACGTTTAACGCAGACTCAAGAGTCCCAGAAGCTTTTGAACAAAAAGCGCTCTGCCGCCGCGCTTGCGCTGGCCGGTCTGCTGCTGCGCGGCCGCGCGCACTAAACCCCCCTCCCATCTTGTAGTGCATTCAGTCCGGCCCGGAACACGGTGCCGGGAACCCCGATTCCGGGCGCGCAATGACTGCGCCCAAAGCAGAGACAGAGGTTTGAATCATGGCCAAAGAAAAATTGATCATATTTGACACGACAATGCGCGACGGCGAACAAAGCCCCGGTGCGTCGATGAGCAGGGACGACAAACTCCGCATCGCACGGCAGCTGGAGCGCATGCGGGTGGACATCATCGAGGCAGGTTTCCCGGCGGCCAGCGACGGCGATTTTGAGTCAGTGCAGGCGGTTGCGCGCGCGATCAAGGACAGCACGGTCTGCGGACTGGCGCGCGCCAACGAACGCGACATCCGCCGCTGCGGCGAGGCGGTCAAGGTGGCTGCGCAACCGCGCATACATACTTTTATCGCGACTTCGCCGATCCACATGGAAAAGAAACTGCGCATGGAGCCGTCGCAAGTCATCGACCAGGCGGTGCGTGCGATCAAGTGGGCGCGGGAATATACCGATAATGTCGAGTTTTCCCCTGAAGACGCCGGCCGCTCCGATCTCGATTTCCTGTGCCGCATCCTCGAGCAGGTAATCAAGGCGGGCGCTACAACCATCAACGTGCCAGACACCGTGGGATATACGCTGCCGGACCAGTTCGGGCGGCTCATCAAGAATCTGCGTGAACGCATTCCCAATGCCGACCAGGCGGTCTGGTCGGTGCATTGCCATAATGACCTCGGTCTGGCTGTCGCCAATTCGCTGGCTGCGGTGCAGAACGGCGCACGCCAGGTGGAGTGCACCATCAACGGTCTCGGTGAACGCGCCGGCAATGCGGCGCTGGAGGAAGTCGTCATGGCGGTGCGCACCCGCCAGGACCTGTTTTCCTGCGATACCAATATCGATGTCACGCAGATCGTGCCGGCCTCGAAACTCGTATCCGGCATCACCGGGTATCCGGTGCAGCCGAACAAGGCAATCGTCGGCGCCAATGCGTTTGCACATGAGTCCGGCATCCACCAGGACGGTGTGCTTAAGCATCGCGAGACTTACGAAATCATGAGTGCGGAGTCGGTGGGCTGGACCACCAACCGGCTGACGCTGGGGAAATTGTCCGGACGCAATGCTTTCAAGACCCGTTTGCACGAAATCGGCGTGGATTTGGAGTCGGAGGAGGCACTCAATGCCGCGTTCAAACGCTTCAAGGAGTTGGCCGACAAGAAGCGCGAGATTTTCGACGAGGATCTGCATGCGCTGATTACCGAAGAAAATCTCGAACATATCGAGAACGAACGTTACAACCTGGTCTCGCTGACCGCGCACTCTGAAACCGGAGAACAGCCCTACGCACGCCTCGTCATGTCCGACGAAGGCAAGGAGCTTCCTTCCCAAGCGCACGGCAGCGGACCGGTGGACGCCGCATTCAAGGCGATCGAGGCGCTGGTGGCAAGCAAGGCCGAATTGCTGCTGTATTCGGTCAATGCGATCACCACCGGCACCGATGCCCAGGGTGAGGTGACCGTGCGGCTGTCGAAGGACGGACGCATCGTCAACGGCCAGGGTGCGGACACCGATATCGTGGTGGCTTCCGCCAAGGCCTACATCAATGCGTTGAACAAACTCTGCGCAAAAGCGGAGCGGCTGAATCCGCAGCTTTAACTGGAGGCCGGTTCCCGGCCTCGTGAACTGACGACGGAAAGGACGACGATAAGGGCGGGCATGTTGAAATGGCTGTTCACGCTGCTCATCGTCCTGTTTGCGCTGGGCCTGTTGCGTCCGGCGCTGGCAAAGCTTGGCCTGGGCCGGCTGCCCGGTGATCTGGAAGTCCAGCACCGCGGACGGAAATTTTATGTTCCACTGGCGACCAGCGTCATTTTTTCGCTGGTGATTACTCTTTTGTTGTGGCTGATCTGACAGCCCGGCTGGCGCGCACCCAGGCAATGGCCGCGACAAAAAACACCACCGACAGCACGATTTCTGCGACCGCGACCGTTGCGCTCACCCCCTCGTCCGACCAGGCGCGCACCACGCCTTCGGTAAAGTAGGCGAGAATCAGCATGGTTGAGGCACGGTAGGTATAACTGCGGCCGCGCGTGATGCCCGGCGCGATCCATAGCAACGGCAGTATCTTCAGTGCCAGCCATGAGCCGCCTGGCCGCAGTGGCGCCAGCCATAATTCCCAGGCCAGACACAGCAGCAGCAATGCGTAAAGGCTGGCGGTGGCGGTGATGCGCCAGTTGCGCGCAGCCTGTTCCGGATTCATTTCGATAACTGCAATACGGTTTCGGCGAGCCGCCGGCCCAGCAGCAGGCACAGCTTTTTCTCATCGGCGGAGACGGGCAGGTCGCTGGCGGCGCCGGCATGGTGACTGGCGCCATAGGGAGTGCCGCCGGTTTTTGTCGTCAGCAGTTCCGGTGCCGAATAGGGCAGGCCGACGATCAGCATGCCGTGATGCAGCAGCGGCAGCATCATCGAAATCAGCGTGGTTTCCTGGCCGCCGTGCAGGCTGGCGGTGGAGGTGAACACGGCGGCGGGTTTGCCCGCCAGAGTGCCTTTCAGCCACAGGCCCGAGGTCGAGTCCCAGAAATATTTCATCGGTGCCGCCATGTTGCCGAAACGGGTCGGCGAACCCAGTGCCAGCCCCGCGCATTCTTCGAGGTCGCGCAGTTCGGCATACGGCGCCCCGGCGTCAGGTACTGCCGGCTCCGTTGTTTCACAGACTGTGGATATCCGCGGCACCGTGCGCAGCCGCGCCGCGGCACCGGCCTGCTCGATGCCACGTGTGATCAATTGCGCCATTTCACGGGTTGCGCCGTGATGGCTGTAATAGAGCACCAGGATCTCGCTCATTTTTCGATCAACTTTTCGATCATCTTTTCAGCTATCGTTTTGGTAATTGATGCGGGCATCCGTTCAGTGCTTTTTCCCGGCCGCGGATGGTGACACGTAGCGCCAGGTCCCTTCCCAGGCCCGCAGTACCATATTCGGATATTCGGCCTTGCCGAGGCTGCCGTTGTAACGGCCCAGCGCGCGGAACAGGTTGCCGTTTTCAATGTCGAGATAGTGGCGCAGGATCGTGCAGCCGTAACGCAGATTGGTGCGCAGGTGAAACAGGTTGTGGTCGGTGGTGCCGATCAGCCTGGCCCAGAACGGCATCACCTGCATATAACCGCGCGCCCCGGCGCTGGACACCGCGTATTTGCGAAATGCACTTTCGACCTGGATCAGGCCCAGCACCAGTTGCGGATCGAGTCCCGCGCGTTTGGCCTCGTAGTGCACCGTGACCAGGAGTTCTTCGCGTGCCACGCGATCGGGGATTCTTTTTGCCAGCCGTGATGACATCGCAGCAAGCCAGGCACGGGCTTCGTGTTCGTCATCGAAGGCCAGAAAGGGCACGGCCTGATCGGCGATGGCGCGGCTCAGCGAAGCCTGCACGCTTGCGGACAGGGGTTCGTATTGCTGTCTGCCGCCATGGCCGGCCAGCGGCGTCAGCAGCAGGGCGGCAGCGCAGAGTGCAAGGGCTACCCTGTACATACCATTGATTTTATTGATATTTTTGCCTCATTCAGAGGCAGGTTGCGAGCTTCGGCATCACGCCGGCCTTTGTATTCGATCTGGCCGTCCTTCAGACCACGGTCGCCGATGACGATGCGGTGCGGCACGCCGATCAATTCCATGTCGGCAAACATCGCGCCGGGCCGTTCATCGCGGTTGTCGAGCAGCACGTCGATGCCCTCAGCCTGCAACTCGGCGTACAACTGGTCGGTGGCGGCCTTGACCGCAGCACTTTTGTGATAACCGATGGGCACGATGGCGAAATCGAAGGGCGCGATGGCGCGCGGGAACATGATGCCGCGCTCGTCATGGTTCTGCTCGATTGCCGCGGCGACGATGCGCGTGACGCCGATGCCGTAACAACCCATTTCCATGATCTGCGTTTTGCCGCCCTCGTCGAGGAAGCCCAGTTTGAGGGCTTCGGAGTATTTGGTGCGCAACTGGAAAATGTGACCGACTTCGATGCCGCGGCAGAGTTCCAGTGTGCCCTTGCCGTCCGGCGAGGCATCGCCGGCGACGACATTGCGGATGTCGGCAACCGCGGGCTCGGCGAAATCGCGGCCGATGTTGGCTCCGGTGTAATGATGGTCGTTGGTATTGGCGCCGATGACAAAATCCGCCATCGCCATCACGGCGCGATCGGCGATCACGGCGCCCTTGAATCCCGCCGGGCCCAGCGAACCGGGATCGGCGCCGAATGCGGCGCGGATGGCTTCCACGGATGCAAACGTCACCGGTTGTTTCAACTGCGCCAGTTTGCCGGCCTTGATGATGTTCAGTTCGTGATCGCCGCGCACCAGCAGCAATACCGGTTTGCCGTCGGCGCCATCAACTACCACGGCCTTGACCGTGTGCTGCGCCGGCACTTTGAGGAAGGCGCACAACTCGGCGATGGTTTTGACGCCGGGCGTATGCACTTTCTGCAGCGGCAGTGTTGGCGCCGCGCGCTTGGCGGTCGGCGCCACGGCTTCGGCTAGTTCGACATTCGCCGCGTAATCCGATTGCGGGCAATAGGCGATGGCGTCTTCGCCGGAGTCGGCGAGCACATGAAACTCATGCGAGCCGGTGCCGCCAATCGAGCCGGTGTCGGCGGCGACCGCGCGGAATTTCAGTCCCAGCCGCGTGAAAATGCGACTGTAGGTGTCGTGCATATTGCGGTATTCGCGCACCAGATCGTCGTAATTGGCATGGAAGGAATAGGCATCCTTCATGATGAACTCGCGCCCGCGCATGACGCCGAAACGCGGCCGGATTTCGTCGCGGAACTTGGTCTGGATCTGGTAGAAATTCAGCGGCAGCTGGCGATAACTCTTGATCTCGCGGCGCACCACATCACTGACCACTTCCTCGTGCGTCGGGCCGAAACAGAAGTCGCGCTGGTGGCGGTCCTTGATGCGCAGCAGTTCCGGGCCGTATTGTTCCCAGCGCGTCGACTCATGCCACAGTTCGGCGGGCTGCACGGCGGGCATCAGCAGCTCGATGGCGCCGCCGCGGTTCATTTCCTCGCGGATGATGTTCTCGACCTTGCGCAGCACACGCAAGCCCAGCGGCATCCAGGTGTAGACGCCGCTGGTCAGGCGTTTGATCAGTCCGGCGCGCAGCATGAGCTGGTGGCTGATGACTTCCGCCTCGGAAGGCGCTTCTTTCAGTGTGGATATGAAAAACTGCGAGACGCGCATGCCTGTTCCCGATCCGATAAAACCCTTATTCTACCGAACCTTACGACCAATCTTGCGACGAATCTTACTGATGACAGACTGTGAACAAGCATGAAATTCATGCCCAAATGGCGTTTACGCAAACCGTCGGAAGATGCCAAAACCGTTTATGTCAGCGAGAAGTTCGGCGTGCGTTCCCTGCATATCGGCAGCGATACGGTGCAAAGTGCCATGCGTATTGCACGGCCGAACGATCTGGAGCTGTCCTACACCCGCTCGATGATGGCCTGCCTGCTGTTCCAGCCGGACCCGCGCAACGTACTGATGGTCGGCCTGGGCGGCGGCTCGGTGGCCAAGTATGTTTATCACCAGTTGCCCGAGGCGAAAGTGCGGGTGCTGGAGCTCGATCCGCAGGTGGTGGCGATTGCCCGGCAGTGTTTCCTGGTGCCGCCGGATGATGCGAGGTTCCAGGTCATCATCGGCGACGGTGCCGAGCACATGGCGCGGCGTGACACGCGGGCCGATCTGATCATGGTGGACGGTTACGATGCCGAATCCCATGTCGAGGAATTGGCGACGCGGGAGTTTTACCGCCATTGCCGCGAACGGCTGGTGGCCGGTGGTGTGCTGGTGGTCAATCTGTGGGGCGGTGACCGCCAGTTCAACGAAGTCTTGAAACGCATCGAGGGCGTGTTTCCCGCCGGCACCCTGTGCCTGCCGGCGCGCAAGCCGGGCAATGTGATTGCCTTTGGTTTCCGCGACCCGCCGGGGTCTCTGGCCTGGGCAGACCTGGAGCGCCGGGCAGCGGAGCTGGAAGCGCGTCACGGGCTGGAATTCCCGCTGTTTGTCGAAGGGCTGCGCACCATGAACCGCAGCGACGCGACCCTTCTCCACCCCTGATTTCATTGCCGTCGCGGGCTTTCAATGCCCGGGGATTTGTGAAAAAATCAATTCCATATGATTAACAGATTCGGGGATGCCCATGATCGACCGAGATGGTTATCGCCCCAACGTTGGAATCGTTTTGTGCAATTGCAAAAACGAGGTTTTCTGGGGTAAGCGGGTACGCGAACATTCATGGCAATTTCCGCAGGGCGGGATTAACGGCGGTGAACGCCCGGAAGCGGCGATGTACCGGGAATTGCATGAAGAAGTCGGCCTGAAGCCGGAGCATGTGCAGGTGCTGGGACGCACCCGTGACTGGCTGCGCTACGAGGTGCCGGAGCGCTGGCTGCGACGCGAGTGGCGCGGCAATTACCGTGGGCAGAAGCAAATCTGGTTCCTGCTGCGGCTGGTGGGGCGGGATTGCGACGTTTGCCTGCGCGCCACGGAAAAACCCGAATTCGACGCCTGGCGCTGGCATGATTACTGGGCGCCGACCCAGGATGTCATTGAATTCAAGCGCGGGGTTTACGAGCAGGCCTTGAACGAACTGTCCCGGTATCTGGTGCGCCACTCCGAACACAGGCAGCGACGTCCGTCGCGGGCGCCGCAACTCGCCGGTACCGAGTAGTCAGGCAGTTTTTCCGTTTGTATGCGGTTGCGGATTGTTGTGCCCGTGCGCTCAGCTCCGCACCGGTTGACTCGGCTTCCAGCTTGGATTTACACTTCATTCACAGATTAGATTTAGTCTAAATATCTGTGAGCCATGGTTTGCCGCAGCACGCGCTTTGTATTCGCAGTATTTAAGAGTATTTAAGTAACCTATTGTTTTTAAAGGAGTTTTTATGCAACTCAAAAATTCGAAAACCCACGGAAACCTGAAAGCCGCTTTTGCCGGCGAATCCCAGGCCAACCGTCGTTATCTCTACTTCGCAGCCAAAGCCGACGTTGAAGGTCAGAATGATGTGGCATCCGTGTTCCGCTCCACTGCGGAAGGTGAAACCGGCCACGCTCATGGCCATCTCGAATACATGGAAGCCTGCGGCGACCCCGCAACCGATCTGCCGATCGGTCGCACCCGCGAGAATCTGAAGGCCGCGATTGCCGGTGAAACCCATGAGTACACCGACATGTACCCGGGCATGGCCAAAACCGCGCGCGACGAAGGTTTTGGCGAAATCGCCGACTGGTTCGAAACGCTGGCGAAAGCCGAGCGTTCGCACGCGAACCGCTTCCAGAAAGCCCTGGACGGACTGGCTGACTGATACGGCATGTAGTTTGTGATGGAAAGAGGCGCGTGTGCGCCTCTTTCTTTTCTGATGCTCTACCATTGAAAGTTCCATAAAAATGACAAAACATGCGCCCCGCAGGCTGTCATGTTTTTGGAAAACTTTTTTGGAAAACGTTTTTAAAATATTAATAAACGGTACTGCACGCCATGACTGTACGCGAAGGTAGTCTCGAGGCCCCGACCAGGCACCCGCTGGACTGGCGGTCGGCTGATTTTTACGACGAAGACAAACTCAACCACGAGCTTGAGCGCGTTTTCGACATCTGCCATGGCTGCCGCCGCTGCGTGAATCTGTGCACGGCCTTTCCCAAACTGTTCGACCTGGTTGATGAAAGCCCGACGCTGGAAGTCGACGGCATTCCGAAGAAGGACTACCGGGAAGTCATCGACCGCTGTTATCTCTGCGACATGTGTTACATGACCAAGTGTCCGTACGTGCCGCCGCATGAATGGAACGTCGATTTTCCGCACCTGATGCTGCGTGCCAAGGCGGTCAAATTCCGCAAGGGCGAAGTGTCATTCCGCGACAAGCTGCTGTCGAGCACCGATGCGCTGGGCAAGCTGGCCTCGATTCCGGTGGTGGTGCAGATGGTCAACACGGCGAACAAGACAGCACCCGTGCGCAAACTCATGGACAGTGTGCTGGGTATTCACCAGGATCGCTTACTGCCCGAATACGACAGCGCCAAATTCCGCTCGACGGCGAAGCCCGATGCCTCGTTCCCGGTGAAAGACGGCAAAACCGCGCCAGGCAAGGTCGCGATCTTTTCCACCTGTTATGTCAACTACAACGAACCCGGCATCGGCCACGATCTGCTGAAAATCCTTGCCCATAACGAGATTCCTTCGATCATTGTCGAAAAAGAAGCCTGTTGCGGCATGCCCAAGCTGGAACTGGGCGACCTCGAAACCGTGGCGCGGAACAAGGAGTTGAACATCCCCGTGCTGGCGAAACTGGCGCGCGAGGGTTATGCCATCCTGACCGCGGTGCCCTCGTGCACACTGATGTTCAAGCAGGAACTGCCGCTGATGTTCCCGGATGACGCCGACGTGCAGGCGGTGGGTGAGGCGATGTTCGATCCTTTTGAATATCTGGTGCTGCGCCACAAGGACGGTCTGCTGAAAAAAGAATTCAGCCAGCCGCTGGGCAAGGTGTCGTACCACATTCCCTGCCACCTGCGGGTGCAGAACATGGGGCAGAAGACGCGCGAACTGCTGGAAATGATCCCGGGCACCAAGGTCACTACCGTTGAGCGTTGCGCCGGCCATGACGGCACCTGGGGTGTCAAAAGCGAGTTTTTCGAGCAGTCGATGAAAATCGGCCGCCCGGTGTTCCGCCTGATGAACGATGCCGCGCCCGATTACATCAGCTCCGACTGTGCGATCGCCGGCCGCCATATCCAGCAGGGCATCAACGAAGCTGCGGCTGAAGCGGTCGGCAGCGCAGCGCAGAAGCAGCATCCCATTACTTTGATACGAATCGCCTACGGACTTTGATGACCATGCCACACATTAGCCAGGACAGCCTGATGCCGCTCGAAACCTATGCCAGGGTGCGGCCTGAATTCCGCGCCAGGGTGATCGCGCACAAAAAGGACCGCGCAATCCAGCTTGGCGCAAACGTAACGCTGATTTTCGAGGATGAGCTGACCATCCGTTACCAAATACAGGAAATGCTGCGCGCCGAAAAGATTTTCGAGCAGGCTGGCATCATTGATGAGCTGGGGGCCTACAACCCGCTGATCCCGGATGGCAGCAACTGGAAGGCGACGATGATGATCGAATATCCCGAGGAGAACGAGCGTCGTATCAAGCTTGGGCAGCTGATCGGGGTTGAGGACCGCGCCTGGGTGCAGGTGCAGGGTTGTGACCGTGTATATGCTATTGCTGATGAAGATCTGGAGCGCGACAACGGGCAGAAAACATCGGCCGTGCATTTTCTCCGTTTCGAACTGGCTGCGGCCATGGTGGCTGCGTTGCGCGGCGGGGCTGTGCTGGGGATGGGAGTGGATCATCCGAACTATTCCGCGACGGTCGCACGGGTACCGGATGCGATGCGCGCGTCGCTGCTTGCCGATCTCGCTTAGGGCCTGTCACGGGTACCCACGCCGGCGCCTTAAACGGTACAATCGACGGCGTGATAACAACACACATCAAATTCGCATGCTGGCTGGCTGCCGGCTGGCTGGCTGCCGGTCCGGTGCTGGCCCAGTGGGAAGGCTGGGATTACAACTTTGACCGCGAAATCAAGCCCTGGGCCGAATTGCAGCAGCAGATTCCTGCTTATCCCCTGGATAACAACCTGATTCCGCTGGACGTCGGCGCTGCCACCCCCCACCGGTTTTTCATCGACAGCAAGTCGATATCAACTGCAGCAGACGGTGTTGTGCGTTATACGCTGGTAATCAGGGCGGCAGGCGGCGCCAGCAATGTGTCGTTCGAGGGTATTCGCTGTGAATCCAGAGAGCAGAAATACTATGCGATCGGGCATAACAACCGGACTTGGGCGCGCGCCCGCAATCCGCAGTGGCGTTATATTGAGTTTCAGAACGTCAACGCCCAGCACATCACGCTTTATGGCGAATATTTCTGTCGCGGGAAGATCATGATGGAATCAGCCGAACAGATAGTGCGGGCTTTGCGTCGTGGCCCATCTCGGGGCCAGACCGTGGATTGAACTGCACGGCTAGAGCAGCACCAGGTTGTCGCGGTGCATCAGTTCCGGCTCATCGACATAACCCAGCTTGGACTCGATCTGGTTTGACGGCGTACGCAGGATCGAGCAGGTGTCGGTGTAGTTGTAATTGATCAGTCCCCGGGCAATTTCCCGGCCTGATTCGTCCATGCAACTCACCACCTCACCGCGCTCGAAGTCTCCCGTCGCGCCACAGACGCCAACCGGCAGCAGGCTTTTGCCGTCGATCAGCAGTGCTTTTACCGCGCCCGCATCCAGCGTGACCCGGCCACGCACCTGCAAATGGTCGGCCAGCCATTGTTTGCGCGCGGCGACCGTTGCCTGCTGCGCGAGCAATTGAGTGCCGAGACGTTCTCCGGCGGCAAGCCGCAACAGCACATCGGGTTCGCGTCCCCAGGCAATGATGGTGTCCGCGCCGCTGCGTGCCGCGCGCTTGGCAGCGAGGATTTTGGTCAGCATGCCGCCGCGCGCGATCGCGCTGCCGCTGGAGCCGGCGATGGTTTCGAGGTAAGGATCACCGGCAACACCGTCGGCGATGGGTTTGGCGGCGGGATCCTTGCGTGGATCGGCGCTGTAGAGCCCGTTTTGGTCGGTCAGTATCACCAGTGCGTCGGCTTCGATCAGGTTGGCGACCAGCGCAGCCAGGGTGTCGTTGTCACCAAATTTGATTTCATCAATGGCCACCGTGTCATTTTCGTTGATGACCGGGATCACGCCCAGGTCGAGCAGGGTGCGCAGCGTCGAACGCGCATTGAGGTAGCGCTTGCGGTCGGCCAGGTCTTCGTGGGTTAGCAGGATCTGCGACGTCAGCAGGCCATGGCTGCGGAAACAGGACTCATATACCTGGACCATGCCCATCTGGCCGACGGCCGCTGCCGCCTGCAGTTCATGCAGCGCATGTGGCCGGCGGGTCCAGCCCAGTCGCTGCATGCCTTCGGCAATGGCGCCGCTGGAGACCAGTACGATTTGCCGCCCGTCGTTGTGCAGGCGTGCGATCTGTTCAGCCCAGCCGGTCAGTGCGCCATGATCCAGACCCTGTCCGGCGTTGGTTACCAGTCCGCTGCCGACCTTGACCACCAGTCGTCGGGCTTTTTTGATGACGGATTCCATGGTTTGGGGCGCGCTCATGCTGCGTCGGCTGCCGCGACTTTCCGGTGCGTCGTTGTTTTACGCGAAGCGGTATTCTCGACATGCTCCATCACTGCAAATGTCATCGCACGGCATCCTTCCCCGGTCAGTGCGGAAATATTAAAGCTTTTGCGTTTGACGCCCAACTGCTTCAGCAGCGCCTTCACCAGTTTTTCGCGATCGGCTTCGGGAATCAGGTCGAGCTTGTTGAATACCAGCCAGCGAGGCTTGCGATACAGGGCTTCGTCATATTTGCGCAGTTCGCGCACCAGCGCCTTGGCGTCGCGTACCACATCCGCATCCGGGTCGGGTGGCATCACGTCGATGATGTGCAGCAGCAGGCGTGTGCGCGCGAGATGACGCAGGAACTGGTGGCCCAGTCCCGCGCCTTCGGCGGCGCCTTCGATCAGGCCCGGGATGTCGGCAACCACAAAACTGCGATTGTCGTCGACGCGCACCACGCCCAGGTTGGGCTGCAGGGTCGTAAACGGATAATCGGCAACCTTCGGGCGTGCCGCGGAGATCGCGCGGATCAGCGTCGATTTGCCCGCGTTGGGCAGGCCGAGCAGCCCGACGTCGGCGAGCACTTTCAGTTCGAGTTTGAGGTAACGCGAGACGCCGGGACCGCCCACCGTAAACTGCCGCGGCGCGCGGTTGGTGCTGGATTTGAAGTGCAGGTTGCCGAGTCCGCCGTTGCCGCCCTGTGCCAGCGTGACCTGCTCGCCGTCTTTGGCAAGGTCAAACAGGATTTCACCGGTCTCGGCGTCGCTGATCACGGTGCCTACGGGCATGCGCAATACGATATCAGCCGCGGCGCGGCCAAAGCAGTCCGAGCCCATGCCCTTCTGGCCGTTTTTTGCGCGGTGAATGCGGGCGTAGCGATAGTCGATCAGTGTATTGATGTTGCGGTCGGCAATGGCAAAAATACTGCCGCCGCGCCCGCCGTCGCCGCCATCGGGTCCGCCGCGCGGTACGAATTTTTCGCGACGAAAGCTGGCGACACCGTCGCCGCCCTTGCCGGCATGTACTTCGATCCGCGCTTCATCGATGAATTTCATGGGATTCCCCAAATAAAAAAGCCCTGTCGTTCAACAGGGCCTTTTCAGCACTACAAACAAATGATCAGGCAGGAACGATGCTCACAGTCTGACGTTGCTGCGGGCCTTTGTGTGCGAACTGCACGCGCCCATCCACTTTGGCGAACAGCGTGTGATCGCGGCCGATGCCGACGTTTTCGCCGGGGTGCATGCGTGTGCCGCGCTGGCGCACAATGATGCTGCCGGCGGGGATCAACTCGCCGCCGAAACATTTGACGCCGAGGCGTTTGGCCTGTGAATCGCGACCGTTACGGGAACTGCCGCCTGCTTTTTTATGTGCCATGGTGTGTGCTCCTTAGCCGGCGATGCCGGTAATTTCGAGCTCGGTGAAGTTCTGCCGATGGCCCTGGGTTTTGCGATAGTGCTTGCGCCGGCGCATTTTGTAGATGATCACTTTGTCGCCGCGGCCCTGGGACAGCACCTTGGCTTTGACCGCGGCGCCCGACAGCAGCGGGGTGCCGAGCTTGACGCTGCCGTCTTCGGCAATCATCAGGACCTGGTCGAGGGTCACTTCCGCGCCGACTTCGGCCGTCAGTTGCTCAACCTTGATTTTGGTGCCAGCGCTCACGCGATACTGTTTGCCGCCGGTCTTGACTACCGCATACATGGAAAACCTCTCAGCTCG
>JAIETP010000014.1 GCA_019744975.1 Burkholderiales bacterium | reverse complement strand
TCGCTTGCCGCTCATAACACCTCCTGTTAGCCTCAAGTTTAAGGCTCAAAGGTGTCTATCAAACCGGGGGCGATTCATTTTGCCAGTATTGATGAGGTTGAATTCGCTAGTTTAAGGATTCTTTTAGACGAGATTTTTGGGGTGACGAATCGTGTCGGTACATTAGTTTGGAAAAACGCTACCGACAACAATCCTACCAACATCGCAATCGAACATGAGTATGTGCTTTGCTACGCTCGTAACAAACAAAAAATAGCAAAGGAATGGAAGTCAGCCAATCTTTCGGTCAAGGATAAATTGCTTAGCGTTGGCCAAGGGTTTGTGGAAAAGTTTAAAGACCAGGAAGAGATGCAAGCGGCGTATTCAAAATGGTTTCGAGAGTACAAGAATCAGTTATGGCCATTTGAGGATTACAAATTTATCGACAAAGGCGGGGTGTATACCGGTATGCGTGCCGTGCACAACCCGGGGAAAGAAGGGTATCGCTACGATGTTCTTCATCCTGAAACTGGTAAACCATGCACTCAGCCCATGATGGGTTATCGATTCCCACCGGAAACGATGGATCAACTTTTGGCTGATAAACGAATTCTTTTTGGCCCCGACGAGAAAAAGCTGATCGAATTGAAGGTGTACGCGAAAGACTATCGGGCAAAGTTGTCTAGTTTGTTTGAATTGGACGGTAGGGTTGGCACTAATGAGATTAAAGAGTTATTTCCAGAGAGTAAGCGGGCTTTCGATTTTCCGAAACCGACAGGACTTATCGAGGAACTGATTAGTTTTGTGACGACAAGTGACGATTTGATACTTGATTCGTTTGCCGGTTCTGGGACAACGGGGCAAGCTACACTTACACTGAATCGTGCGGATCGTCAGCAGAGGCGTTTTATCCTCATCGAAATGAAGCCGAGCATAGCAACGGATCTGACTGCCGAGCGTGTTCGCCGTGCTGCGCAAGGTTATGCCAACGCCAAAGGCGAAAAAATCGAAGGTCTCGGCGGCGGTTTCCGCTATTGCGAACTCGGCGAGCCGCTGTTCGACGAACAGGGCAAGATCCGCGACAGCGTGAACTTTGGCGAACTCGCGCGCCATGTTTATTTCACCGAAACCGGCGAACCGCTGCCGCGCGAGCGGGTGCCGAATACGCCGTTCCTGGGGGCTTGCCGTGGTGTCGGCATTTATCTGCTCTACAACGGCATCCTCGGTGACAAAAGCGCCAACGGCGGCAATGTGCTGACGCGCGCGATACTGGCGAAACTGCCGCCGTACGACGGGCAGAAAGTCATCTATTGTGCCGGCTGTCTGTTGGGGCGCGATCGGCTGCGCGTCGAAGGTATCGTGGTACGCCAGACGCCGTATGAGATCAAGGTGAGCTGATGGCGATGATCGACAGTGAGTTTCTTGACCGTGCTTTAAGATCGCAAATTGCGACCTTAAACATATAAGTAATTGATTTTATTTAATATTTTAAATAACTTCCATGTGTGGCCTTTAGATAAATCATTGCCAGCCGACGGACCATGAAGCCCATACCGCAAATCGAAACCGTGATTTTGACCGTGCGCAAGCAGCGGGTGATTCTCGCTGCCGACCTTGCGGCAATCTATGGTGTGGACACGCGCCGGTTGAATGAGCAAGTGAAGCGCAATGCCGGCAGGTTTCCCGGGGATTTTGTATTTAGGTTGTCGCGGGAAGAATACGACGTTTTAAGGTCGCAAAATGCGATCTTAGCCGATGGGCGCGCAGCTTTAAGATCACAAACTGTGATCTTAAAGCAGGGACAGCACGCGAAATATCCGCCTTACGTATTCACCGAACACGGCGCCCTGATGGCCGCGAATGTCTTGCAAAGCAAGCGTGCCGTGCAGATGAGCGTGTTCGTGATTCGCGCGTTCATGCGCCTGCGCGAGCAGGTGGCGGCGAACACGGCAATCATCAAGAGGCTGGCCGAAATCGACAAGACGCTGCTTCAGCACGACGCGGTGCTGAGTGAAATCTACCGCAAGCTGCTGCCGCTGCTGCAGCCCGCACCAGCCCCGCGCAAACGCCGCATTGGCTTCATTACGGACGACGACGCATGATCGCGCTGAAGGATTACCAGGAGCGCGTTCTCGATTCGCTGCGCGAGTTTTTCCGGCAGTGTGCGCGAGACCAGCGTCCGGAGTCAGCGTATCAGGCAGTGCAGTTGCATTACACGAACGCACCCGTGCCGTATCTGCCGGTGAATGTGGCGGGACTGCCGGGTGAGATGCCCTATGTCTGCCTGCGTGTGCCGACCGGCGGCGGCAAGACGCTGCTCGCGTGTTATGCGGCGGGTATTGCCATCCGGGACTTCAAGCGCGCGGAACGCGGTGTCGTGTTGTGGCTGGTGCCCAGCAACACCATTCTTATGCAAACCGCGGATGCGCTGCGCGATCCGCGTCATCCGTATCGCCGTGCACTGGAACTGGCCTGCCTCGGCGTGGTGGAGGTGGTCACCATCGAAGAGGCGCTGCGGCTGTCGCGTGCTACGGTGGAGGGGCAGACGGTGGTCATCGTCGCGACGATCCAGGCGTTTCGTACCGCCGATCCGACGGGACGCAAGGTGTATGACCAGAACGGCGTCTTCGCCGAGCATCTGCTGAACCTGCCGACAGACCGCCTGGTCGATTTGCTGCCCGGTGCGGACGGCAAGCCCAAACCGTCGCTGGTGAACATGCTGCGCTTGCGCCGCCCGGTAGTGATTGTGGACGAAGCGCATAACGCGCGCACACCCTTGTCCTTCGAGTCCCTGGGCGACGTGATGCCATCCTGCATCATCGAATTCACCGCGACGCCGGCGATGGAGGGTACGCCGTCGAATGTGCTGCACAGGGTATCAGCCGCGGAATTGAAGGCGGCGGACATGGTGAAGCTGCCGCTGCGGGTAGTGACGCGCCATACCAGCCAGAAAGACCAGTTGCTGGCGGATGCGATTGCACTGCGTGCGGGCCTGGAAAAACTGGCCTCCGTCGAAGCGCAGCAGACCGGCGAGTATCTGCGGCCCATCATGCTGATACAGGCCGAGCGTGTGGATGCCTGCGAACCGTTGCGCGAGCGCCTGGTGAAGGATTTCAACCTTTCAAAAGACGAAATACTGATTTCCGTCGGCGCGCTGGACGAACTGAAAGAGGTCAAGGATATCGAGTCGCCCCGCTGTCCGGTGCGCTTCATCATCACCGTGCAGAAGCTGCGCGAAGGCTGGGACTGTCCGTTTGCCTACGTGTTGTGCAGTTTGCGTGAAACCCGTTCGGCAACAGCGATTGAGCAGATTGTCGGGCGCATCCTGCGCCTGCCCGGGGCGAAGCCGAAAAAACATCCCGACCTGAACTGCGCCTATGCGTTTTCAGTGTCGGATTCCCTGCCCGAAGTGCTGAACGAGTTGCGCGATGCGCTGGTGAGCAATGGTTTTACGCCGGCGGAAGCGGGCCGCATCATCATCCCGGTTCCGGGAACATTGCCACTGGGGCTGCAGGCGCAGACGACGAAGATCGCGCCGGCAGAGATCGACGCGGTGGTGGCAAGCGCGCAGGTGACCGCGCTCGGCGGCAAGGTGAAAATTGATGCCGCAAAAGGCGAGATCACGGTGGTTGTGCCGCTGGACGACGGCGAGGCGGAAAAATTGATGGAGTGCGTCAAGACGCCGGAAGCGAAAGCCAGAATCCGCGAAGTGGTTGAACAGGTGCGAGAGGCTGACAAGGCGTTTGGCGGGACCGGCAAGACCCGCGTGCCGTCGCCTTACGAACTGGGGCTGCCGTTTTTTGTGCCGATATTGTCAATCAGGGAAGGCGATGACCTGTTTGAATTTGAAAGCACTTTTTTG
Organism: Burkholderiales bacterium; assembly: GCA_019744975.1. Lineage (GTDB taxonomy): Bacteria > Pseudomonadota > Gammaproteobacteria > Burkholderiales > SG8-41. The sequence goes on along the minus strand of JAIETP010000014.1, from coordinate 339,206 downwards.
CTGGAGCAGCCGTGGAAGCTGAGCGAGAAAGACGCGGCGCTGTCTCCCGACTACAACCCGCAGCAGCGTCCGCAGGGCCGTGCCGGTGAACTGGATCTGGGTGCCAAGGGTGAATTGCAGACCAAGGTGTCGCAAGAGCTTCCGCACTATTTTGTGTCCACTGTGCATCAGCAGTCGCTGAAGCTGGAAGGCGGCGGTCAATGGACAGCAGAAAACCTGATCGCGTGGCTGGATCGGCACATCGACCATGCCGATATCCCGGTCGGGGAGTCCGCCGAATTTTTGCGCAAGGTGGTGCGTGGCCTGCTGGCGCAGTTCGGTCTCGACGATGCGCAGGTGCTGGCGATGGACCGCTTTCGTTTACGGGATGAAGTCGAACGCTGCATACAAAAGCACCGTGATACCGAGCGCGAAGCGGCGTTCAAGCAATTCCTGCTACCTGGTTCGGCGCTGGTGGTCGACGAGGGGAAGGGCATCGATTTCAGCAAGCTCATGTATGAGCCGAGTTGGCTCTACGAGGGCGGGTTTCAATTCCAGAAACATTATTTCGGGCACAAGCCCGGCGAGTTGCGGGAAAACACGCCAAACGGCGCATTGGCTGAAGAGTTCCGCTGCGCGCAGTTTCTTGATCAGCACCCGAAGGTGAAGCACTGGATACGAAATCTTGTGCGAAAACCCTCGTCACTCCGATTGCAGACGTCAACGGACTGGTTTTATCCGGACTTCGTGTGCCTTCTTGAGGACGGACGGACGCTCGCGGTTGAATACAAGGGCGGAAATGCGTATTCGGGAGATGACTCTGCGGAAAAACGTGCCGTCGGTGCCGTGTGGGCGTCGCGTAGCGGTGGACGTTGTTTGTTTGTAATGCCGACGGATAATGATTTTTCCGGGGTCGATAAAGCCATCAGTTCGCCCAGCGATGTGGCTGCCAGCGCCCAAGACCTGATTCGCCGTAATGACGAATTGTTCAAGCGCCTGAGCTGAGGCCGCGAAGAAACTGAATCCCAGCTGAAACAACAGATGGGTTGTTGCAGAGCGTAATCTGACTATTGCCGCGCGTAACGCTGCAGAAAGCGCACGATCTCCGTGGTATCGAGGACCGGGTTGGTGCGCAACTCGCTGACTCCGACCACGGTATTGGCCCAGGCCATATGACCCTGCATGCGCTGCACGACGCCCGGCCATTCCCGCGCGGTATGGCGTTGCGGATCCGGCAGTGCGTGGCATTGCGTACAGGCGATGCTGTATATCCGGCCGGCAGTGCTGCGCAGCGCCGGGTTTTTGCGATCCATTTCCCGCTGCCCGTGTTTGGCCAGATAGGCGGCGAGGGTGGCGGCTTCGGCATCCGACGGTGCCTGGACGCCGGCCATCATGTCTTTCATCAGCGGGCCCATGTTGCCCCGGCCCTGCATGCGCCACACCATGCGTTCGATGATCGGTTGCCAGCGCGCTGCCGTATGCATTTCCGGATTCGGCAGGTAATGGCACTGCACGCAGTAACGTGTCGTGAGGCGGGCACCGGCGGATTGCGGCTCGGGCAATTGCGCGGGTTCAATCGACGGCGGCAGGATGCGTTCAAGCATGCGGCCGTGCGGGCTTTGTGACCACAGATACTCGGCGCGCGCCACTTCCGGGGCTCCGGCCGCGGCCGCGGGCAGCGCAAGGCAAAGGCCGATTGCGACAGCGTGGTGCAGCACACGGTTCATTGCGGACGCCCCTCCTTGCAGCAACAGATGTGCATCTTAACCCGGGAGCCAGCCGCGCAAGCCCTGTACTGTCAGCAGCAGGGCGATGGCGAACAGTACGTAACGCAGCACTTTTGCGTAAGACTCGGCGCTGATGCGGGTCTGCAGTTTCATGCCGGCATACATGCCGGCCAGGGCAACCAGGGTCAGCGAAATGTTGGCGAGGGCTGCGCTGAGGCGGATCTCGCCCGCTGCGGCCAGCGTTGCCGCCTGGACCACCTTGCCTCCGAGAAAACACAGATTGAGGATCTGGGTCATCACCGTGGTTTCGACGCCGAGCAGCATGAAATAAATCAGCAGCGGCGGCAGCGAATTGTTGACGCTGCCGGAAAAAAATCCGCCGGTCATGCCAAAGGCGCAGGCGGAAAGCCGTGGATAACGCGTGAGCCAGCTCCAGTCCAGCTTGGCCAGCCGCTGCTGGTAGAGATAGGCGATGATCATCAATGCCAGCATCAGGCGTATCGGTTCCTGCGGCGACACGATCAGGAAACTTGCGCCGAGAAACGATCCGATCAGCACGTAGATCGCGACCGGCCAGTATTTTCCGAGGCTGGCACCCCAGTTGCCGCCACGCAGCACGCTGATCAGGTTGACGATGAAGTTGGGCAGCAGGTTGAGGATGATCGCGGTCTTGACGTCGACCATCAGCACCAGCAGCGGCGTGGAAATGGCCGGGAAACCGAAACCGAGCGCGCCTTGCGTCATGCCGGCGATGAACAGCACACCGGCGGCGGCCAGCCACAGTGGCGAAGACAGGATCAGTTCGGAATTCATGGACGCATTGCAGGCGTTACAGAGTATGTGACCGGTCGCCGCTGCGGAATCCGAGCAGCAGCCCGGTGATGCCGCGTCCCAAGGCGATGACCTTGAACAGTTCACCCATTTCCGCCGGCGACAGCAGTTGCTGGGCCTGCGCCGCCAGCGGCGCGTAACGCGCGGTGTCGGCCGCCGGCACTGCGGCGAGCAATTCGGTGATGCCGCAGTTGATCAGGAACTGCGCCTGGCCGGTGTAGCCCAGCAGATTGAGTCCGCTGCCAGCGCGCGCCACGGCGCTGAAATCGACATGCGCGGTGATGTCCTGCAAGCCCGGCCACAGGAAGGGGTCGGCGTGTGCCTGATGCCGGTAATGGCACATCAGCGTGCCGCGATTGCGTTGCGGATGAAAAAACTCATGCGCCGGGAAACCGTAGTCGATGAACAGCAACACCCCGCGCGTCAGACCCTGTGCCAGGCTGCTGATCAATGCCGGGGCCGCCAGATTGATTTCGGTTTCGTAATCGTCAGGCAGGTCCCGTGCCGAGACCGCCTGCTGCAATGGGGCGGATGCCGGACGGCAGGCCCAGGCAAAATGGTCGTCGTTGGCGATGACGCCGATTTCTTCAATGTCACCCTGATCCACGCGCACACGATGCACCGGCAGCGCATCCAGCACTTCGTTGCCGATGACGATCGCCTGCAATTGATCCGGCAAACGGTCCAGCCAGGACACGCGATCGGCAAGCTGTGGCACGGTGGCCGCGAGATGCGCCTGTTGGCGCTGGCGTAAATCAGCGCTGACTTCAAGAATCAGATAACGCTGCGGCAGGCGCTCGAGCGCGGCGAGTTCCGTGAGCAGTACGGCAGCCAGCGCACCACTCCCGGCGCCGAGTTCGATGATGTCGGGAATATCCTGTTCCAGCAGTTCGGCGAGTTGCCGCGCCAGCGTGCGGCCGAACAGCGGCGACAGCTCGGGTGCGGTGATGAAATCGCCGGCTGCGCCGAGTTTGTGGCTGCCGGCGCTGTAGTAACCGAGGCCCGGCGCGTACAGCGCGAGTTCCATGTAGCGCGCGAAGCCAATCCAGCCCCCGGCGGCCGTAATTTCCCTGCGGATCAGCGTTTGCAGGCGCACACTCAACTCCAGTGCGGCGGGTGGCGGCAGCGGCAGTGTCGGGTTCTTCGGCAATAAGGTCACCGCGGGATATTACGATAAAATAAACAATGATTTACGAGAGCATCACCATTCGGGGCAAGCGTTCTGCGGGCGAGAACCCAAGGGACGACAACTCATGAGCAACGGCTTGGCTGGCAAAGTCGCGCTGGTGACCGGCGGCGCGCGCCGCGTCGGTGCGGCGATTTGCCGGCGGCTGCATGCGGCCGGCGCGAACGTGGTGGTCAATTATCACCATTCGGTGCAGGATGCCCAGGCGCTGCTGCATGAGCTCAATGCGCTGCGTGCGAATTCAGCGGCGCTGGCGCGTGCCGATCTGTTGACGCCCGGCGCACTGCCGCAGCTGATCAAGGATGCATTGGCGGCGTTCGGGCGGCTCGATGTGCTGGTCAACAACGCCTCGAGTTTTTACGCCACGCCGGTAGGCGCGATCGACGAGCAGGCCTGGAATGACTTGATCGGCACCAATCTCAAGGCGCCGCTGTTTCTGTCGCAGGCGGCGGCACCGGAACTGCGCAAGACGCAGGGCTGCATTGTCAACATCATCGACATCCATGCCGAACTGCCGATGAAAAACCACCTGGTCTACACTGCGGCCAAGGGCGGCCTGCTGGCGCTGACACGGTCGCTGGCGCGTGAACTGGGTCCGCAGGTGCGGGTCAACGGGGTGTCGCCGGGGACGATTGTCTGGCCCGAGGACCCGGCGTGGCAGAACGACATCGAGCGTCAGCGCATCGTGAATCAGACCGTGCTGAAGCGTACCGGAGAGCCCGCCGACATTGCCCAGGCCGTGGAATTCCTCGCCTTGGCGCCTTATGTCACCGGCCAGATCATTGCTGTGGATGGCGGTCGCAGCATCGTTGCCTGATTGATCGCCAGATGCGTTGAACTACTGAAGCGGATTTCAAATATGGATACACAAGTCATACACATCACGCCGCGCAGCAACAAGGAGCGCAAGGAGCATTACGAGTCGAACAAACTCGTCAAACGCCTGCGTCGCCAAGTCGGCCAGGCAATCGCCGATTTCGACATGATCCGCGACGGCGACAAGGTGATGGCCTGCCTGTCCGGGGGCAAGGACAGTTACGCGCTGCTCGATATCCTGCTGCACCTCCGGAGCCACGCGCCGATTCATTTCGACATCATCGCCGTCAACCTCGACCAGAAGCAGCCCGGTTTTCCCGAACATGTGCTGCCGGAATACCTGGGCAAACTGGGCGTGCCCTTCCGTATCGAGACGCAGGACACCTACAGCATTGTCAAACGCGTGATTCCTGAGGGCAAGACCATGTGTTCGCTGTGTTCGCGGTTGCGCCGCGGCGTACTCTATCGCGTGGCGCAGGAACTGGGTGCGACCAGGATCGCACTGGGCCACCACCGCGACGACATCGTGGAGACGTTTTTCCTCAACATGTTTTACGGCGGCAAGCTGAAAACCATGCCGCCGAAACTGGTGTCGGATGACGGCCGCAATGTGGTGATCCGGCCGCTGGCGTACTGCGAGGAGCGTGATCTCGAAGCGTATGCGGAATTGCGCCAGTTCCCGATCATTCCCTGCACCCTGTGCGGCTCCCAGGCCACATTAAAACGCAAGGAAGTGAAGGCGCTGCTCGCCGACTGGGAAAAACGTTACCCGGGCCGCGTCGCCACGCTGCTGACCAGCCTGCAGAATGTCCGGCCCTCGCATCTGCTGGACCGGTCGCTGTTTGATTTCGGCGCCGTTCGCGCATCGGGTGAACCGGTGGTCGAGGGTGACACGGCGTTCGACACCGAGTACTGATACGGCTGTTGCCATAAAAATAATGTTGTTGTCCGCGCTTGGTAAGCAGCTTGCAGCAAAGGAGGGGATTTGGATTTTCCGGGTGAAGATCGCGCGCTGAATCGCAGCAATCCCTGGCAGGTCTGGGCCGTGCTGGCGGCCGGCCTGCTGCTGACCGGCATCGCCTGGAATGCGACACGCCTGCAGGCCGAAGGTGAGGCTGCCGAACGTTTTGCGGTGGTTGCCGACAATACGCGGGAGGCCATCGAGTCGCGTGTGCGCAGCTATGTCGAAGTGCTGATGGGCGTGCGCGCCATGTATCTGGCCCATGAAGGTCGTTTTTCGGGGCGGGAGTTTTCCGATTATGTTGCGGCGCTCGATCTGGCGCAGCGTTACCCCGGGGTACAGGTCATACATTACGCCCAGCGCGTCACTGCCCGCGAACGCGAGGCTTTCGAGACCGCTGCACGCCGCGCCGGAGAAACCGGTTTTGCGATCAAGCCGCCGGGAGAACGCGACGAGTATGTCGTGGTGCGCTACGTCGCGCCCCGCGCGGGGAATGAAGGGGCGCTGGGGCTGGACCTCGCCGGAGACCCGGTGCGACTGCAGGCCTTGAATCGTACCCGGGCGTCCGGCGGGTTAACGGCCTCCGGCCCCATCGCGCTGGCGCTGGACCCGGCCCGCTACCCGGGGTTTGCGATGCGTATTCCGGTTTATGAGCGGGGCGCGCCGACAGAAACCATCGCGCAGCGCCGCGCCGGATTTGCCGGCGTGATCAGCGCCTCCTTTGTGGTCATCGACCTGATGCGCAGATTGTTCAGCGAATCCCTGCTGGCGCAGATTCATGTGCGCATACACGACGCGGGTTTCTTCAATGCCGATGGCGAAGGGGAGCCGCCTACCGATAAAAACCTGATGTTCGACAGCAACCGCCTGCTGCCCGAACACATGAACACCGGTAATGCGGATGCAACACGCGCGGCGTTGACTGCAACAGCCAGTCTGGATGCGGGTGGACGCCGCTGGAATCTCTATTTCACTTCGCGCTCCGGATTCGATTCCTCCGCCGAACGCTGGTTGTCGTGGGTGGTGTTGTTCAGCGGAGTTGTGATCAGCCTGCTGCTGGCGGGGCTGGTGCGTTCCTTGCAGACCTCGCGGGCCCAGGCTATCGCGTGGGCGGATCGGGTGACGGCGGATCTGCGCGCGAGCGAGTCCCGGCTGAACGAAGAGCAGAACCGCATGCGGGGACTGATCGAGGCGATTCCCAACCCGATTTTTTTCAAGGCCATGGACGGCCGTTATCTGGGCGTCAACAAGGCCTGGGAAACGTTGTTCGGGCAATCGCGGGTTTTTTTCATCGGCAAAACAGTGCGCGACCTTTTTTCCCACAGGCCGGAAATTGCCGCACGGCTGGAAGCTTCGGATCAGGAGTTGTGGCGCAATCCCGGCTCCCAGGTGTATGAAACGACGATAACCACCGGCACCGGCCAGATCCGGGATGTTGTTTATTACAAGGCCACGTACACCCATCCCGGGGGCGGGGTCGCCGGCCTGGTCGGCATGGTTGTTGATGTCACCGAACGCAAGGCGACAGAGCAGCGGTATCGCGCGCTGTTTGATAACGCAGCGGTGGGCATTACGACGGTGGATCTGCAGGGGATCTTCACCGAGGTGAACCAGCGGTTCCTCGACATGCTTGGTTATGCCAAGGGAGATCTCATTGGCCGTAACGTTACCGAGATCACGTTTCCGGAAGACCGTCCGCATGGCCTGCGCTCAGCCGATGAAGCGATGCTGGCCAGGGCGGCAGTAGTCGCGGAGCAGCGTTTTGTGTGCCGGGACGGGCGGGTACTGTGGGTGCGGCGAACGATTTCGGCGATTCTCGGCAAGGATGCCAAACCGGACTATCTGGTCAATGTGGTTGAGGACATCGCCGACCGCAAGCAGGAGGAGTTGCGGCGGACGATGGAACATGCGGTGACACGTGCGCTCGCCGAGGAAGTCAGCCTGGTCAAACTGTTTCCGGTGGTGATTCGTGACATCTGCCAGAACATGGGTTGGGAGTTCGGGGTCGCCTGGGTCTGGGATCATGAAGCGCAGGGCCTGAAGGTCTGCGCAACCTGGGGTGCCGATGCGCCGGAAGTCCGGGAGTTTGTTGCAGACAGCACGCAGCGCACGATCAAGCCGCAGGTCGGCGATCAGCGGGGACTGATCCGCCGCACCTATCTGGCGGGCGAGGCGGTATGGATCAGCAATGTCAGCCCGGCCCAGGGTTTCCGCCGCGCGAATCTGATCTGGAACGCCGGCTTGCGCGGGGCGTTTGCGTTTCCACTGCTGCGCGGAACCGAAGTGGTCGGGGTGATGGAGTTTTATCACCGCGGCACCCACGAACCGGAAAAGGCCCTGATCGGCACGGCGCAATCCATCGGCCGCCAGATCGGTCAGTACATGGGTCGTCGCGAGGCCGAGGAGGCTTTGAAGTTTGTGGCGGGCCATGACGGCTTGACCAAACTGCCGAACCGCATGATGTTCAATCAGCGGCTCGAACACGCACTGGCGCTGGCGCAACGCGGCGGCAACCAGCTGGCGCTACTGTTCATTGACCTCGACCGCTTCAAGGTGATCAACGATACGCTGGGCCATGAGGCCGGAGATGTCCTGCTGTGTGAAGTGGCCGAGCGCCTGAAGGGGGAGTTGCGCAGCACGGATACCGTGGCCCGGCTGGGTGGCGACGAGTTCGTGGTGCTGATCGAAAACGTCACGGATCCGGTTTACATCGGCGGCCTGGCCAACAAGCTCATCACGGCCCTGAGCGCCAGTTTTGTGCTGGCCGGCGGTGAATACAATGTGACCGCCAGCATCGGCGTCAGCACCTATCCCGACGACGGTGGTGATGTGCAGACGTTGCTGAAACACGCCGACATCGCGATGTACCGGTCCAAGGAGCGGGGGCGCAACACCTTCCAGTTTTACTCGGCGCAGATGAACGTGCATTCAGTGGAGCGCCTGACACTGGAGTCGGGCTTGCGGCGGGCGCTGGAGCGCGGCGAACTGCTGCTGCATTATCAGCCGATCATCGATTTGCGCAGCCGTCGCATCACGGGCATGGAAGCACTGGTGCGCTGGCAGCATCCGGATTCGGGACTGGTGCCGCCGGCGAAGTTTATTGCGATCGCCGAAGAAACCGGCCTGATCGTGCCGATCGGCGCATGGGTGCTGGATACCGCGTGCGCGACGCAGTCTGCGTGGAACGGACTTGGTCTGCCGCGCATCACGATGTCGGTCAACCTGTCGCCGCGCCAGTTCCTGTATGGTGAGTTGGTGCGGGATATCGAGCGGCTGATCGCCAAACCGGGCCATGAGGCCGGCAGCCTGAAGCTGGAAATCACCGAAGGCATGGTGATGCAGAATCCGAAGCGCGCAGTGCTGCTGATCCGGACGCTGAAGGAGATGGGACTGAAAATCGCGATCGATGATTTCGGCACCGGTTATTCGTCGCTGGCCTACCTGCGGCGCTTCCCGATCGACACGCTGAAAATTGATCGCTCGTTCATTCTGGATACGCCGGCGGACGCCGGCGCCGTGGCCATTACCCAGGCCATCATCGCGATGGCCCACAACCTGGGGCTGGATGTCACTGCGGAAGGCGTGGAGACTGCCGGGCAGTTTGAATTTCTGCTGCAGCACGGTTGTGATCAAATGCAGGGCTACTATTTCAGCGCGCCGGTGAATGAGACCGACGCTGCCGAATTGTTGCGACAGCAGAAAAAAAGCGGACCGGCGACGGGCGGTCCGCCTAACAGGCCCTAGAAATCAGGTTTGATGTTGTATTGTTTGACGGCCTTGCCCCAGCGCTCGATTTCCGCGCGCATGAATTTGTCGAATTCCGCCGGCGTGGTTGGCACCGGCTCATAACCGCGCGTGCGCAGCATGTTGCCGGTTTCGCCCTTGAGTACCGTGGTTACGGCCTTGTTCATCACGGCAATGGCCTGTTTCGGCATGGCTGCCGGCCCCATCAGTCCGTACCAGCCGGAGATCGCAAATCCTTTGTAGCCCTGCTCGGACAGCGTCGGGACATCGGGGAGTTGCGGAGTTCGTTTGCTGGTGGTCACTGCGAGGGCACGCAGTTTCCCAGCCTTGATCTGGGGAATTGCGGCTCCCGGACCCGAGAACAGGGTTTGCACCTCGCCGCCGACCGCGGCGGCCACGGAAGGGCCCGAGCCGCGATAGGGGATGTGGGTCAGTTTGACGTTGGCCGTCTGGAAAAAGGCCTCCTGCGCAATATGCGCGGTGACGTTGCCTGAACCGAAATTCATTGCGTTGGGTTTGTTTTGCGCGAGCTTGATGAATTCCGCCAGGGTTTTGGCCTGGATGCTGGGATGCACGGTCATGATGTACGGTTGTTCGATCAGCTGGCTGATGCCGGCAAAATCCTTGGCCACGTTGAAGCTGAGGTTGGGCATCAGCGCGGGGGCGACCGCGGTGGCGCCGATTTCAGCGATCACCAGCGTGTAACCGTCCGGGTTCGCCGTTGCGGCGATGGCGGTGCCCAGGCTGCCTTGGGCGCCGCCGCGGTTGTCGAGCAGTACTTGCTGGCCCAGCGCGGCATTCAGCGCGGGCTGCATGGTGCGCGAAACCAGATCGGTGCCGCCACCGGGCGGGAACGGGATGATCAGGCGGATCGGTTTGTTGGGATAGTCGGTTGCTTGGGCTGAGACGGCTAACGGTGCGACCAGCAGCAGTCCGGCAATCACGCTGCAGGGCAGGCGGGCGAAATGGCGCATGGGTTCCTCTCGTTGTGTTTATGTTTGTATGGGCTGCAGATCGAACATTACCATGACTTTATGCACTTCCCGGAGGCCAAGCCGTTTGAAAAAATCATTTAAAAACAAATAGTTATGTAGATCAGCCAAACAGAATTCAGCTTGTCAAATTTAGTTTGCCATGATAAATTTTGGGCCGTCGTAGATCCTTTTACTTAAACATCATTCCAGTCCCCGATTTCGCCCATGAATTGTGCAGAACGCCTCGTCGATCTTTTTGGCAGCCAGGCCGAAGTGGCCCGCCGCTTCCGGCTCGATCGCGCAGTCGTCAATCACTGGGTCAAATCCGGATATGTGCCCGCGCGCTGGGCAATGGAAGTCGAGCAGGTCACCGGCGGGCAGATTGCCGCCGTCGATGTGCTCAATGAAGCCACCACGCGCAAACCGCTGCGTTTGAAATCGCGGCCGGACGGAGAGAATTTTTTCGCCAACGCCTTAGCAGGGAGTGAGTTCACCATGGACAAGTTCGCGCCATCCAAACGCATCAACTCGTTTCATCCGCCGCAACGCACGCTGATGGGCCCCGGCCCGACGGAAATCCATCCCCGTGTGCTGACCACGATGAGCCAGCCGGCCATCGGTTATCTCGACCCGGTGTTCGTCGAGATGATGGAAGAGCTGAAGTCGCTGCTGCGTTACACCTACCAGACCAAAAATCCGCTGACCTTCCCGATTTCGGGGCCGGGCTCGGTGGGCATGGAATTCTGCTTCGTCAACATGGTGAAGCCGGGTGACAAGGTCATCGTCTGCCGCAACGGCGTGTTCGGTGGCCGCATGATCGAAAACGTCGAGCGCTGCGGCGGCACGGCGGTCGTTGTGGAAGACAATTGGGGTGAACCCATCGACCCGCAGAAACTCGAAGACGCGCTGAAAAAGAATCCCGATGTGCGCGTTGTTGCCTTCGTGCATGCCGAGACTTCCACCGGCGTGTTGTCCGACGCCAAAACGCTGGTGCAGATCGCGCACAAATACAACGCGCTGACCATTGTCGATGCCGTGACCTCGCTGGGCGGCTCTCCGGTGCTGGTCGATGAATGGGGCATAGACGCGGCCTATTCCGCCAGCCAGAAATGCCTGTCCTGCACGCCGGGCCTGTCGCCGGTAACGTTTTCGGAGGCGGTGGTCGAATTCGTCAAGGCACGCAAGGACAAGATCCATTCCTGGTTCATGGACATGAATCTGCTGCTCGGTTACTGGGGCGAGACCACGCGCACCTATCACCACACCGCGCCGACCAATTCGCTGTTTGCGCTGCATGAAGCGCTGCTGCTGATCCGCGAGGAAGGTCTGGAGAATGCCTGGGCACGTGTCGATCGTCATCACACTGCGCTGAAAGCCGGCCTCGAAGCGATGGGGCTGAAATTCCTGGTGAAAGAACAGTATCAGGCGCCGCAGATGAATGCGGTGCGTTGCCCGGAAGGCGTCAACGAAGCCGAAGTGCGCAAAACCCTGTTGAGCGAATTCGGCCTTGAAATCGGCGCCGGCTTGGGCCCGCTCGCCGGCAAGATCTGGCGTTTTGGCCTGATGGGTTATTCCTGCCGTCCGGACAACGTGATGCTGTGCCTGTCGGCGCTCGGTTCGGTGCTGGAAGACATGGGCCATTCGGTGCACGTGGGTGATGCGGAAGCGGCAGCGCATGCGGCTTACTCGGCCATGCATGCGACCGCGGCACAGGCTAAAAAACGCAAGGCACCTGCCAAGGCAGCCTGAGTCGTTTGTGCCAGTAAAAAAGCCGCCTGCGGGCGGCTTTTTTGTTTTGTCTGCAAGCATTAAATCAGTAATGCAGCCAGGCCCAGCAGCAGGCCCATGCTGACCACGTCGGTGGCAGTGGTCAGGAAAATACTCGAGGCCGTGGCCGGATCAAAACCAAAACGTTTCAGGGTCAAGGGCACCATGGCGCCACTGATGCCGCTGGCGACACAGCTGCCGACCAGTGCGATCCAGACCACGAGGCTGAGCAGCAGCGCATTGGGATTTTGCTGGTAGGTGGCGACAATGAACATGCCGAGCGCTGCGACCAGACCGGTGAAGGCGCCGTTCAGCGCGCCCAGCGAGGCCTCCTTGATGACCAGTGCCCGCTCCATGCCGGCCCTCAATTCCCCCAGCGTCATGCCGCGCAGCGTGACTGCCAGCGCCTGGCAGCCGGTATTGCCGGACTGTCCGGCCAGCACCGGCAGGAACAGCGCGAGGATGACCAGGCGATCCACGGTGTCCTGGAATATCGCCACCACGCCGCCGGCGACAAAGGCGGTGGCGAGGTTGATCTGCAGCCACGGGTGACGGAACTTGAAACTGCTTTTCAGGGGCGTCGCGAGGCGTTCTTCCTTTTCGACGCCGACCATGCTGCCGACCTGTGCCGTGATCTCGAAGGCCTGCTCTTCAAACAGGGTCTGGCCGCGGATCAGTCCGAGCAATACCCCGTTTTCGTCGCACACCGGGTACACCGGATAGTGACGGTCGAGCACCAGTTTCATCGCGTCAGACAGCGGCAGGTCGGGTGTCAGGGAAAATGCATTGCGCAGCATGATGGATTCCAGCGGCGCCTGTTCGTCGGCGAACAGCAGGTCGCGCATGGTGATGAGGCCGAGCATTTTGCCGGAGTCATCGGTGACATAACCATAGGTGATGAAAGCATTGCGCACCAGAGGGCGCAATTGCTCGATGGTTTCGCGCACGCTCATCTGCGGCTGGAATACCGCGCGCACCGGCGCCATCATGCGGCCGATGGTGCCTTGGGCGTATGGCTGGTTGGTGCGCCACTGCGCGACGATTTCCGGCGGTGCGACATGGACGATGCCGTCGACCAGGCCGCCGGGCAATTCGGCCAATACGTCCTGGGTCAGCGCCGGCGGCAGTGCCTGCAGTACTGCGGCAATGGTTGCTGCCGGATATTCGGCCAGCAGCGCTGCTGCTTCCTTGGGTCCGCGCGCCTTGGCGGCCTGCGCCAGTTCGCGGCTGTCCGGTTCCGCTGCAGCAGCCTGAGTCTCGTTTTCCTGCACGATGTTCTCCCCGTCGGCGATCGGCGCCAGTGCGTCACCGGGAGTATAGCGACGGAAAGCGCCGGGCAGGAAGGGATGACGGCTATAAATCAAGCCGTTGCAGGATGTAACGGTGGCTAGAGACCAAGCCGCTGCAGAAGTGGAACGGCGGCTGTAACCCGAGCCGCTGCAGGGCGGAACGACGGCTATAAACCGAGCCGCTGCGGGATGGGACTACGGCTATAAACCGAGCCGCTGCAGAAGTGGAACTGCGGCTACAACCCGAGCCGCTGCCAGATCGTAGTTGTCAGTCCAGCCTGGTTCATGGTGTAGAAATGCAAACCGGGAGCGCCCGCCGCCAGCAAGTCGTCGCAGAGCCGGGTTACCACATCCAGCCCGAAAGCACGGATCGATGCCGTGTCGTCGCCGTAACCTTCCAGTTTCTTGCGGATCCAGCGCGGGATCTCCGCGCCACAGGCATCCGAGAATCTCGCCAGTTGCGAAAACCGGCCGATGGGCATGATGCCCGGCACGATGGGCAGGTTGAGTCCCATGGCCTCGCACTCATCGACAAAATGGAAATAACAATCGGTGTTGTAGAAATACTGGGTGATCGCCGAATTGGCGCCGGCCTCCACCTTGCGTTTGAAACTCAGCAGGTCGTGCTGGGCGCTCCTGGCCTGCGGGTGGTATTCGGGATAGGCGGCGACTTCGATGTGAAACTGGTCAGCAAATTCGCCGCGGATGAAGGCCACCAGTTCGTTGGCGTAGTGGAATTCACCGGATGCCGCGGTGCCCGACGGCAGATCGCCGCGCAGCGCGACGACATGACGGATGCCGTGGTTCTGATACTCCTTGAGGATTTCGCGGATGTCCTTGCGCGACGAGCCGACGCAGGAAATGTGCGGCGCCGCGGCATATCCAGCGCTACGCAGGTCGAGCACGGCGCGCAGTGTACGTTCGCGCGTCGAACCGCCGGCGCCGTAGGTCACCGAAAAAAATTTCGGCTTCAGCTGCGCCAGCTGTTTTGCGGTTTGCGCAAGTTTGTCCGCGCCTTCCGGCGTGTTCGGCGGGAAGAACTCGAAGCTGAAACTGCGGGTGAATTTTTTCTGTGATTCCATGGGACTTCCTGAAATTGGATGACAGTCAGACAAACGGATTAACGACCCGTACACCGCCATAATTCTGCCCGTCAGACAGGTCTTCCGTGACCAGCACCGATGCGCCGAGACGGCGGGCGCCGGCGATAACGGCGGCATCCCAATAGGCAATACCGTAGCGGTCCTTCAGTTGCAGCGCGTGTCGCAGCAGGGGCAGGTCGGTCGCCGCGACCGGGCGGCTGCTGGCGATTTCCTCGATCATGGCGAGTGCATCATCGTGACTGAGGGCGCCGGGCGCGCGCACGGCATTCACGTAGAACTCCTGCAACACCTGCACCGGTACGCCCCAGTCCTCACGGCTGATCCAGTCGCGGGCGATGTGAGCCTTGGCCGCGTCCCGTGGCACTTTTGAAAATGCATACAGCAGCACATTGGTATCGAGACAATGCGACGGCATGGTCAAACGCCGGTCTTGCGTAGTTGCGCGCGGTCGTGCGCCTGCTCGCGCGTGAGCCGCTTTGTGGTGTCGATGCCGCGATCGCCGGTAATGGCGCGCAGGCGCTCCAGCAGGCGGTCTGGCGGTGGAGTGCTGGTAGCGTCGGTTTCGGTTTCATATTTGGCGTCCGTGGCGTTGGCGCGGGCCAGGTTCGGGGCGTTCACCGCGTCTTCCAGTATGGCCATCAGCTCGCCCTGCAGGGAACGATGATGTTGCGCAGCACGTTCGCGCAGCTTGCGCGCCACCGTTTCAGGGACGTTCTTGATCGATAAATTGACTGATTTGCTGGCCATATTGACTGCCATAAAAGCTCCGGAACGGATTTATAATGGATTCATTATGGAACCATTCCGGATTTGCCGTCAACTGATGATCAATACCGGTAGTGATCCGGTTTGTACGGACCTTCAACCGGCATCTGCAGGTAATCCGACTGCTTCTCATTGAGCACGGTCAGCTGGACGCCGAGTTTTTTCAGGTGCAGGCGCGCGACTTTCTCGTCGAGGTGTTTCGGCAGCACGTACACCTTGTTTTTGTACTTGCCGCTTTGCGTGTAGAGCTCGAGCTGCGCCAGCGTCTGGTTGGTGAAGGAGCTCGACATCACGAACGACGGATGGCCGGTGCCGCAGCCGAGGTTCACCAGGCGGCCTTCGGCGAGGATGATCAGGCGTTTTCCGTCGGGGAAAATCACGTGATCGACCTGGGGTTTGATGTTTTCCCATTTGTACTGCTTCAGCGACGCAATCTCGATTTCGGAATCGAAGTGGCCGATGTTGCAGACGATGGCGTTGTGCTTCATCTTTTTCATATGGTCGTGGTTGATCACGCCCAGGTTGCCGGTGGCGGTGACAAAAATGTCAGCCTTGTCGGCGGCATAGTCCATGGTCACCACGCGGAAACCCTCCATCGCCGCCTGCAGCGCGCAGATCGGATCGACTTCGGTCACCCAGACCTGGGCCGACAGCGCGCGCAGCGCCTGTGCGCTGCCCTTGCCGACGTCGCCGAAGCCGCAGACCAGCGCGACCTTGCCTGCGACCATCACGTCGGTGGCGCGTTTGATCGCGTCAACCAGCGATTCGCGGCAGCCGTAGAGGTTGTCGAACTTCGACTTGGTCACGGAGTCGTTGACGTTGATCGCCGGGAAGGGCAGGCGGTTTTCCTTTTCCATCTGGTACAGGCGGTGCACCCCGGTGGTGGTTTCTTCGGTGACGCCCTTGATGTTTTTCTCGATGTTCGAGTAAAAGCCCGGTTTTTCCTTCAGCGTTTTGCGCATCGCCGCGAACAGCACCACTTCTTCTTCGTTGGTGCCCTGCGGTGGTTGTGTCTTGTTGCGCTCGTGCTGCGCGCCCAGCGTGACCAGCAACGTGGCGTCGCCGCCGTCGTCGAGGATCATGTTCGGGGTGCCGCCGTCGTTCCACTCAAGGATGCGGTGGGTGTAATCCCAGTAATCCTCCAGCGTTTCACCCTTGTAGGCGAACACGGGGATGCCGCGCGCGGCGATCGCGGCGGCGGCGTGGTCCTGGGTCGAGAAAATATTGCATGAGGCCCAACGGATGTCGGCGCCGAGATCAGCCAGCGTTTCGATCAGCACGGCGGTCTGGATGGTCATGTGCAGTGAACCGGCAATACGCGCGCCTTTCAGCGGTTTTTTGCCTTTGAACTCTTCGCGGATCGCCATCAGGCCGGGCATTTCGGTCTCGGCAATGGCGATTTCCTTGCGACCGAAATCGGCCAGTTTGATGTCGGCGACTTTATAGTCAGCGGCTTTTGCGTTCATGTACAGCTCCTGATGTCGTTGGAGGGCGCCGTTGCCAGCGATGCCGCCCGAGCCTGGCCGGTGGATAACGGTGCTTAGGGATCCGTTCCGGTCGCAGCGCCCCTCGGGGACACGCATTTCAAAATTAAAAACAAGTACGAAAAAAAGCGCTCGCACCGTTGCCGGTGCGAGCGCCGTTGATATCTTTGCTGAGCCTGGCCGATGATGGGTAAAACTAAAACCCCATCGGTCGCAGCGCTCCTCAGCGCCGCGGATTATAGCCGAAGCCCGCGATGTTGTCGGCAGCCGCAACGGCGATGATTTTTAAATAATTGTTTTTAATGATATTTTTAAGCCTGCTCTTGACTGACGGGCTTCGCGCCGCGTCGCTTCCCGGTTATCGTTGCCGCATGTCATCCGCGATCATTGAACCATTGATGGCCATGCACTGGAACCTGTCCGCGGTATTCGGCGTGCTGGCGCTGGTGCTGCACCTGATCGCCTATGCCTGGTACGCGCTGTGCATCCTGCGCGGAAGGACGCGACCCAATGCCGCCAGTTGGTCGATGTGGCTGTTCGGTGCATGGGTGGAGTACGTGACTTACGATGCCATCGACAGCCACTGGGCGACATCGGCGCTGCCCTTCGCGTGTTTCCTCGGATGCTGTGCGATTTTTGTTGTGACCGCCGCCCTGCAACTTGGCCGGTGGTTTGCCGGCTCGGGCAAGGTGGTGTACGAACCAGCCCGTCGCCACGATTTCTGGGCGATGTTCGCCGATGCTGTGGCCTACGGGCTGTACCTGGCGACCGGCGGCGCGGTCTGGGCCAATGTGCTGGCGGTGAGCACCACCGTCATCACCTTCATTCCGATCTGGAGAACCACGCTGCGCCATGGTCATGAACAGCCGGGACCGTGGCTGGTCTGGTGCGCGGCCTATCTGGCGATGCTGGGGGCCGTGATCGCCGGACCGCGGGAGCAACTCCTGGCGCAGGGTTTTTATCCCGTTTATTACCTGCTGTTGTCGCTGGTGGTGGCTTTGCTGTCGTTTGAAAACATCCGGGTTTTCGTGGCCAGGCATTTGTCGAAGGGCCGTTTCGTTGCAGGGCGCGCATGACAATGCCTGCCGCAGGTCCTCGACACGCTGTTCGCTGTCGGGCGAGCCATGGCGGAGCGCAAGAATCGTATATGTCGTTAAGTATTTGTTTTTATTAATATTTTTTTATGCAATCTCTGTCAGTGGGTTTATATTGATCGACTAAAAACGATTAAACAGTTTATTTTTGAATGCTTATAGACTATCATTTTATAAATAAAAGAAAGTCTATGGTCGATCATGAATGCAAAAGAACTCCGACTGCTCCAGCTCGATCAAGCCCTTGCGCCGTGGCGTGAACTGGCCGGTCCGCCGCCTGCCGATGGCTGGCTGCATTCGATACGCATGGCCTTGGGCATGAGCACGCGCCAGGCCGCGCAGCGCGCCGGCGTGGCGCAATCCTCCTGGGTCGATGCCGAGCAGCGTGAAATCGCCGGCACGATTTCGCTCGGCCAGTTGCGGCGGCTCGGCGCAGCGCTCGACTGCCGGCTGGTGCATGCGCTGGTGCCCGATTTGCCGCTGCAGGAAAAGATCGAGGCGCGCGCCGGGAAACTGGCGCAACAGGAGGTCGGCGCGGTGGCGCATTCGATGGCGCTGGAGCAGCAGCGCGCCGACGACGAATACACGCGTGCGCAGATTGAGCGGCGCAAACAGGATTTGCTGCGCGGCCGGCGCTCGAAATTGTGGGAATAGGAGGCGCGCACGCGCCGGGTGCGACGCCGCTTGATCCGGACGAAACGCGTGGTCTGATTCCGCGGCACATCCGCATGCAGGCCGAGCTGAACCAGTGGGAGCAGGCCAATGTGCTGGAAGGCAGCGCCTGGGCGATGCGCTCCCGGGAACGCGACATCCTGAATGAGCGTTTTGTGCGCGAGTTGCACAAACGCATGTTCGGCGACACCTGGCGCTGGGCCGGTACATTTCGCACCACTGAAAAGAACATCGGCGTGGATCCCGCGCAGCTTGCGGTGAGGCTGCGCGACTTGCTGGAAGATGTGCGTTACTGGACCGAACACCGCAGTTATCCTGCCGATGAGATCGCGATGCGGTTTCATCACCGGCTGGTGGTCATTCATCCGTTTCCCAACGGCAATGGCCGCCATGCGCGGCTGATCACGGATGTGCTGTTGAAACGTAATGGCGCCGCGGCATTCACTTGGGGCGGTGCGAATCTCGAAACGGCAGGTGATGCGCGGGATCGTTATCTCACTGCGTTGCGCGCTGCGGATGGTGGTGATTACACGCTGTTGCAGGCGTTCGTGCGCAGTTGATGCGAAACCCAATAAAAAAACGCCGGCATTGCCGGCGTTTTTATTGCTGCGGAACGGAGGCCGGGTTACTTGATGCCCGCATCCGCCTTCAATGCGGCGGCCTTGTCCGTGTGTTCCCAGGTGAATTCCGGCTCGTCGCGGCCGAAGTGACCGTGCGCGGCGGTCTTGGTGTAGATCGGGCGCAGCAGGTCCAGCGACTGGATGATGCCTTTCGGCCGCAGATCAAAGTGTTTTTCCACCAGTACGCCGAGTTTTTCGTCGCTGATCTTGCCGGTGCCGAAGGTGTCGACCAGCACACTGACCGGGCGCGCGACGCCGATGGCGTAGGCGACCTGCAGTTCGCACTTGGTGGCGAGGCCGGCGGCGACGATATTCTTTGCGACATAACGCGCGGCGTAGGCGGCGGAACGATCCACCTTCGACGGATCCTTGCCCGAGAACGCGCCACCGCCGTGGCGTGAATAACCGCCGTAGGTGTCGACAATGATCTTGCGCCCGGTCAGTCCGGTGTCGCCCTGCGGACCGCCGATGACAAAACGGCCGGTCGGGTTGATCAGGTACTTGGTGTCCTTGGTGATCATGTTTTTCGGCAGCACGGGTTTCACCACCAGATCGATGATCGCTTCCTCGATCTGCTTGTGCGTGGCTTCCTCGCGGTGCTGGGTGGAGATCACCACGGTGTCGATGTGGCTCGGTTTGCCGTCGACATAACGCACGGAGACCTGCGACTTGGCGTCGGGGCGCGCCCAGGGCAGGCGGCCGTCGCGGCGCAGTTCGGCGTGGCGCTCCATCAGGCGGTGCGAGTAATAAATCGGCATCGGCATCAGCTGCGGGGTTTCATCGCAGGCAAAACCGAACATCAGGCCCTGGTCACCCGCGCCCTGGTCGAGGTCGAGACCCTCGCCTTCGTTGACGCCCTGCGCGATGTCGCGCGATTGTTCGTCGTAACACACCATCACGGCGCAGCTCTTGTAGTCGAAACCGATTTCGGAGTCGTCGTAACCGATCTGTTTGATCACCTTGCGCGCGACCTTGGCGTAATCGACGCGCGCATTGGTGGTGACCTGGCCTGCAAGCACGACCAGGCCGGTGTGGGTCAGGGTTTCGGCGGCGACGCGGCCGTTTTTATCCCCGGCGAGGATGGCGTCAAGAATGGCATCGGAAATCTGGTCGGCAATTTTATCGGGATGGCCTTCGGATACCGACTCGGAAGTAAACAGGAAGTTGCTCATGGGCTCGATGAACGCAATCGCGTTGAAAAATAAGGTTAAAAGTTCGGAAGGGGCTGCGGCAAAAGGCCGCTAGAATAGCATATAACTCCTGATTTATTAACGGATTTCCCTGCCAGATTCCGATGCTGATCCCCTTCCTGCAGTGCTGCGCGCGTATGCCTTTGGCGGGGCTGCATTTTTTCGGCGCAGGCCTGGGCTGGCTGGTCTACGCCTTGTCGCCAACCTGGCGCCGGCGTTGCCGGGAGAACCTGCGTGCCAGCGGTGTGTGTGCGGGTGACGCTGATTGCCGTCGCCTGGTGCATGCCACGGTCGCGGAGAGCGGCAAAAGTATCACCGAACTGTGCAAAGTCTGGTTCGGGCGCGACGATGAAATCGCGCAACTGGTGAGCTGTGACGACTGGGCCGTCGTCGAGACGGCGCAACGCGCCGGCAAGGGCGTCATTTTTTTGACGCCGCACCTGGGCTGTTTCGAGATTTCCGCGCTCTACGGCGCACAACGCCTGCCGCTGACCGTGCTCTACCGCCCGCCGAAACGCGCGGCGCTCGAAACCATCATGCAGGCCGGTCGCGCGCACGGCCGGATTACGCTGGCGCCCGCAACGCTCAAGGGCGTGCGATTGCTCTACAAGGCTTTGCAGCGCGGCGAGGCCATCGGCGTGTTGCCGGATCAGGCACCGGGTGTCGGCGAGGGCGAGTGGGCGGATTTTTTCGGACGCCCTGCCTACACCATGACGCTGGTGACACGCCTGCAGCAAACCACCGGTGCGGCGGTGATCATGGCGTTCGCCGAACGTTTGCCGCGTGGTCGTGGTTATCACTTGCATCTGCAGACCGTCACCGGCCCGCTGGACCCCTCCGCGATGAATCGCGCAGTCGAAGCCATCGTCCGTACCTGCCCTGCACAATACCTGTGGGGATACAACCGCTACAAGGTGCCGGCAGGCGCAGAGCCGCCGCCGGCGGTAATACGATGACCCGCATCGGTCTCGCGTTGATCTGGCTGTTGCATTGGCTGCCCTTGCCGGTGCTGGCGGCGCTTGGTCGCGGTGCCGGATTTTTGTTGTACCTGCTGGCGGGCGAGCGGCGGCGGGTGGTACTGACCAACCTGCGCCTGTGTTTTCCGGAACTGCAGGAGGATGAACGCGTGAAACTTGCGCGCCGCCATTTCGCGGCCTTCGCCCGGGCACTGCTCGAACACGGCATCCTGTGGTGGGGCAGCCGCGAGCGGGTGCAACGCATGGTGCGTGTCGAGGGCCTGGAGCACTGGCAGGCGGTGCAGGGCAAACCGGTGATCTGGCTCGCGCCGCACTTTGTCGGGCTCGACATGGGCGGCTCACGCATCATCACCGAGTGGCAGGGAATTTCCGTCTACAGCCAGCAGAAAGATCCTGCGTTCGACCGTGTGCTTTTGCATGGGCGTACGCGTTTTGTGAAACCGGTGCTGTTCTCGCGCCAGGACGGCATCCGGCCGGTGGTCAAGGCGATGCGCAGCGGATTGCCCTTCTATTACCTGCCGGACATGGACTTCGGCGAGCGCGATTCGATTTTTGTGCCCTTCTTCGGCGTACAGGCGGCGACCATCACCGGGCTTTCACGCATGGCGCAGCTGGCGCGCGCCGTGGTGCAGCCGGTGGTGACCACCCAGTTGCCGGGCGGCGCGGGTTATGTGCTGCGTTTTTATCCGGCGTGGACGGATTTTCCGACCGGCGACCTGGCGGCGGACACCCGGCGCATGAATACATTCATCGAGGCGCGCGTGCGTGAAACGCCGGAACAGTATTACTGGCTGCACAAGCGTTTCAAGACGCGGCCGCCTGGTGAGGAGAAGATTTATTAATTTAACAGGATGGACAGGATGAGCAGGATAAAACAGCACTTACGAAACAGCTGCCACAGGTTTTTATCCTGCTCATCCTGTACATCAATGTTAATTGGGTTTAAGCAATCGATATAATCACCGCACATGTTCAAGAATCCTGATGCAGCAGCGCGTTGTGCGCTGCTGAAAAAAACCAAAACCATCGCCGTGGTCGGCCTGTCGCCCAATGCGGCCCGCCCCAGTCATGGTGTGGCGCAATCACTGCAGGGATTTGGTTTCCGGGTGATTCCGGTGCATCCGGCGGCGAAGGAAATCCTCGGTGAAAAAGTCTATGCAAAACTTGCGGATATTCCTGAGCCGATCGACTTGGTCGATGTGTTTCGCAGTGCCGAATTCATCGACGGCGTAGTCGATGAATGCCTGGCGCTGGGATTAAAAGCCATCTGGATCCAGGAGGGCATCATCAATGAACCGGCTGCTGCGCGCGCGCAGGCCGGCGGCATGACGGTGATCATGGATCGCTGTATTTATCGCGACTATCGTGATCAATGCCGGTCCGAGGACTTCGGCAAATGATCCGCAGATCATTTGCCGCCAATACCTCCCCAAACCCTCATCCCCGGCCCTTCTCCCGAGGGGAGAAGGGAGGCAAATGCTTCCTCTCCCCCTCTGGGAGAGAGGTCAGGAGTGAGGGAATGGAGGGGTCGGGGGTGAGGGCGATGGCGCGACCATGTACCCTTAGACGTCATTGCCATTCCTGACATGAAACTCAAATTCACCAAAATGCACGGTCTCGGCAATGACTTCGTGGTCATTGATGCCACGGCTGCGCCGATTGTGCTGACGCCGGAACAGCTGCGGTTCATCGCCGACCGCCATTTCGGCATCGGTTGCGACCAGATCCTGATGGTGGAGCCGGCGCGCAGCCAAGATACCGATTTTTATTACCGCATTTTCAATGCCGACGGCGGCGAGGTCGAACAATGCGGCAACGGCGCGCGTTGTTTTGTGCGTTATGTGCACCAGCGCGGGCTGACCACAAAAACCGTGATCCGCGTCGGCACGCTGGGCGGTGTCATCGAGCCGCGGCTGGAGGCCGATGGCCAGGTCACCGTCAACATGGGCGTGCCGGAATTTGAACCTGCGCGGATACCGTTCAGGGCACCGGCACGGGCGCTGCTGTACGATCTGGCTGTTGATAAAAAAATTATTAAAATCAATAGCTTATCAATGGGCAACCCGCATGCGGTGCAACTGGTGCCCGATGTTGAGACAGCGCCGGTGGCGACGGAAGGGCCGTTGATCGAATCGCATGCGGATTTTCCGCAGCGTGTGAATGCCGGCTATATGCAGGTGGTGGATCGTTCGCATATCCGCCTGCGCGTCTACGAACGCGGCGCCGGCGAAACACTGGCCTGCGGCACGGGGGCCTGTGCCGCAGTGGTGGCCGGCATCCAGCGCGGGCTTCTTGATGCGCGCGTCACGGTTTCGACGCGCGGCGGCGACCTCGTTATAGTATGGGCGGGCGCCGGCCAACCGGTATCGATGACCGGTCCGGCGGTGAGCGTGTTCGACGGTGAAATCGAGCTACGCAAATAATGTATGTAAATAAGTACGCAACTAAGTTACATAAATAAAATAAGTACCGAATAAAAATACAGCAAGGAACAGCATTGATGAATCCAGATGACGTCGCGGCGTACCTGAAGGAACACCCGGAATTTTTCGAGAATTACGCCGACGTCGTCGCCGACGTGATGATTCCGCATCCGCACGGCGGGCGCGCGATTTCAATCAGCGAGCGGCAGATCCTGACGCTGCGCGAACGCGCCAGGCAGCTCGAAGTGAAACTCGGCGAAATGATCCAGTTCGGCGAGGAAAACGATGTCATCAGCGAAAAAGTGCATCGCCTGGGGCTGGCGCTGATCGCGGCACGCGATTTACCGGCGCTGGTGCATGCCGTCAATTTCAACCTGCGCGAAGACTTCGCGGTGCCGCACGTGGTGCTGCGCTTGTGGCATGAAGGCGCCGCCGCAGCTGAGCCGACCTCCGACGCGACGCGCACCTTTGCCGCCGGACTGCTGCACCCGCATTGCGGCCCGCTGGCGATGGCCGACACCGCGGCGTTTTTCGGCGAAGCCGCGCCGCTGCTGAAGTCTTACGCCTATATTCCCCTGCGCGGCAAAGATACTTTCGGCTTGCTGGCGCTGGCCAGCGAAGACGCGCAGCGTTTTTATCCCGAGATGGGTACTTTGTACCTGACGCGCATCGGCGAAGTCATCGCCGCCTGCCTGCTGCGTCATCTGGACCCGGTGTGACCGCGCGCGGGCGCAAACAACCTTCTGTAAAACCGCCGGCCCCCGCAGCCGGCCCCGCGCAACCACTGCTGCAGGCTTATATCGATCATCTGGCGCATGAGCGCCGGCTGGCCGCGCACACCACCAAAAATTACCGGCGCGATGTCGAAGCGCTGCTCGAATTCGCGGATGACAGGCCGCCGACCGCGCTGACTGCCCACGACATCCGGCGCTGCATCGCGCAGCTGCACGGCAAAGGTTTGGATGGCCGCAGCCTTGCCCGCATGTTGTCGGCCTGGCGTGGTTTTTACAACTATCTGGCGCGTGACCACGGCGGCAAACTGAATCCCTGTCTCGGCATCCGCGCGCCAAAAAGCGCCAAACGTTTGCCGCATGCCTTGTCGCCGGACGAAGCGCGGCAACTGGTTGAAATCGACGCGACGGACGAACTGGCGGTGCGCGACCGGGCGATGCTCGAACTGTTTTATTCCTCGGGCTTGCGCCTGTCCGAACTGACCGGCCTCGCGCCGGAAGACGTGAATTTTTCCGACGCCACGGTGCGGGTCACCGGCAAGGGTGGCAAGACCCGCATCGTGCCGGTGGGCAGCCACGCGGTGAAGGCGCTGCGCAGCTGGCTCGATCAGCGCGCGGCGATTGCAGGGCTCGACGCGCAGGCGCTGTTTGTCAATCCCAAAGGCCGGCGCCTGGGACCCCGCACGGTGCAGCTTTGCGTGCAACGGCGCGCGCAGCAGCAGGGCATCGCTTCACGCGTACATCCGCACATGCTGCGCCATTCCTTTGCGTCACATGTGCTGCAGTCGAGCAGCGACCTGCGCGCGGTGCAGGAAATGCTCGGACACGCCAGCATTTCGACGACGCAGGTGTACACGCAGCTGGACTTTCAGCATCTGGCAAAAATTTACGACTCCGCGCATCCGCGTGCGAAGAAAAAAAGCTGAACGGCGATTAACCGCCAAGACGCCAAGAACGCCAAGAAAAGCAAAAAGCGTCAATCTTCAGTAAAAGCGGTTAATGATGAATATGCCGAATAAGTTACGCCCTTGAAATACTTGTCTTTGAAAAGGTTTTCCTTGGCGTTCTTGGCGTCTTGGCGGTAAAAAGTTTTTAAATGAACAAACTCATACTCAAACCCGGCCGTGAGAAATCGCTGAAGCGCCGGCATCCGTGGATATTTTCCGGGGCGATTGCCAAAGTCGAAGGTGAGCCGCGGCTGGGTGACAGCGTGGAAGTGCGTTCCGCCGACGGCGCATTCCTTGCGGTGGCGGCGTACAGTCCCGAATCACAGATCCGCGCGCGGGCCTGGGACTGGACGCTGCGCGACATCGATGCCGCATTTTTTACCGAACGCATTACGCGCGCCGCCGCGTTGCGCCAAGCAGCTGCGGATGAAGGCGCGCGGCTGGTGCACGGCGAATCCGACGGCCTGCCCGGTGTGGTCGCCGACCGTTACGGCGATACCATCGTTGTACAACTGCTCAGCGCCGGCGCCGAACGCTGGCGCGGCGCGATTGCCGATGCGCTGGCGGCCCTGCCGGGCATCACGCGCGTGATCGAACGTTCCGACGCCGACGTGCGCGCGCTGGAAGGTCTGCCGCCGCAGTCCGGTTTGCTGCGTGGTGCTGCGGCCACAGGGCCGCTGATTGTCAGTGAACATGGCCTGAAGTTCAGCGTAGATGTCGAGCACGGCCACAAGACCGGGTTTTACCTCGATCAGCGCGACAACCGCCTGGCGCTGCGCAACATGGCCCGCGGCAAAACGGTGCTCGACTGTTTTTGTTACAGCGGCGGTTTTGCGCTGAACGCGCTGGCCGGTGGTGCGGCGGCGGTGCTGGCCATCGACAGCTCAGGGCCGGCGCTGCAGGCGGCGCAGGCCAATGCCGCACTGAATCAGTTAAACGGCATCGAATGGCTGGAAGCCGATGTGTTCAAGACCCTGCGCACCTTCCGCGATGCCGGGCGGACTTTCGACCTGATCGTGCTCGACCCGCCGAAACTGGCGCCGACCGCGGCCCACGCCGAAAAAGCCGCACGCGCCTACAAGGACATCAACCTGCTTGGTTTTAAATTGCTCAATCCCGGCGGCAGGCTGATGACCTACTCCTGTTCCGGCGGCATCAGTCAGGACCTGTTCCAGAAAATCGTTGCCGGTGCGGCGCTGGATGCTGGTGTTGATGCGCGCATCGAGCGCTGGCTGCATGGTGCGGCGGATCATCCGGTGGCGCTGAATTTTCCGGAGGGGGAGTATCTGAAGGGGTTGTTGCTGCGGGGTGGTGTTTAACGCTCGTGGTAACGGGGGGCTACCAGCGAAGTTCTGTTGGACAATAGGTTAAGGCACCAACCATGCGCTTTACATGACTTACTGACGCGCTCGCAGTGTCATTTTAAGATCATCCAAGCATTTATAAAACTGATCAACTTGCGTATCCTTAATGCTAACGCGCCCGAAATAGATGCTTTCAATATCTGGCTGCCAGCGAATTGCGACTTCCACAACGGCATTGTTTGCTACCGCATTAAATACTTCTACTGCACCATCGGTGTCGGCAAGGAAAAGTTTGGCGTTCGGTGGTTCCTTTCCGTCTTTGAGCGGTGAGATTGGGGCGGCGGCTTTTTTCCCTTGCGCTTTCAGCCATCCCCCGTAGTTAGGAAGTGGCGCTAAGTTTTCAAGCCCTATCTTCCCGCGCGGAAGTTCGAATCCAGCGAGCTTGACGATTGCGCCTACTTTGTTGAGTGTGAGTATGACATCAAAGAGTCTGCGGGCGTTACCACCCCCCGGCTCTGCTCTGCCTGCAATTCTGAAACTGCAGGCGTCAACGATACCGTGCTTTGTGTATTTTTGCGTCTGCCCAGACATCGACGCTTCTATCATCGTCTGCGCGGTAGCGGGCAGCCACGCAAGTAATCCGGCGCCCACAGCTATAATTTGTAAGGCGCGATTGATAGATAAAAAACCTCTCTTTTGCATGTAAAAATAATTCATAGATTCTCTTGGTGCGTCATTTCATGGTTTGGGTAGCAAACAAATAAGTGGCATGTAGTATGAGCAGCTCATGCTGCTTAACTGAGCACAAAGCATCGACTGTCGAGGCCTTTGCTGAGTGGCGGAAGGTATAAGCTGTTTGGCGATCCTGATTCTCGGCAATTACTTGTTGCCATCGCCCCCGAACTCAGGGAATTTAGCTAGGTATTGCTGTAGCCCATGATTACCTTTCAGAAGATCCGACTCTTGGAACAATTTTTCTAGATCTAACATATCTATTAGGTCTTGCTTTGTGTTTGGCCATGCGGCAAACCCATAAACGACAATCGCTGAGCGAGGCTCTATCGGACCGGATTCAAAATAGCTGATCTGATACATGCGATTCTTTAAGATTTTGAGGTAAAACTCATGTCTCCAATGTTCTTCATGTTCTTGGCAGAGGCGTTTATAAAGGCTTGTTTTTAGCGAATTCCGCAATGACTTGTATGACTCAATATGTCTTGCAGCTGTTAGCCAGTTCAACCGGTCCGGGGCGGGCTGGCCATCGGAATGTGCATTTAACATGAGCGACCGAAAAGCTCTCTCTAGAGCTAACACGGCTTCTTTGAATACCTCCGAATCGTGGGTGTTCTTCCATGGGAAGTAGATAGCCAAGACAGATACCACTGCCGATCCGAAAGCTATGGCGGCCGCAATAATCGCAATTTGATCTGAGGTTGGCATGAAATCTTTATTGGTGCCTAACTTTAATTTGCGGGGGTAGTTTTGCCGTATAGCCGGCCGCATTGTCTCTTTAACCCGCCACCAAATTTAAAGAAAAAAGTGTTCTGTATCATCTATTTAACTAACTTCTTGTAAGCCTGCATACAGTACTAAATTCGCAGCAAAACCGGCACGAATCAGTTTACACGCAGTGTCAATTTTCAGGACGCGCCGGTGGCACATTATCAATCCCGCCCTCATGCCAAGGATGACATTTGCCGATGCGTTTAATGGTCAGCCACGACCCCTTCAGCGCGCCATGTATTTCCATGGCCTCGCGCGCATAGGCCGAACAGGTCGGATAGAAGCGGCACTGCGTGCCGAAAAAGGGCGACAGCAGGTAGCGGTAGGCGTCGATCAGCGCGATCAGCAGGGTTTTCATGGCTGAAATCAGTATAACGCGGGCTGCGGCAGGTCTGGATTGCGCGATTGCGGCGGCTCTGTTTAAATCGCCCGCTGTGTATTCACTTCCTGACATGACCGGTTTTCTGCGTTCCGCGCTGCGCGCGAAATGGCTGCGCTACACGCTGGTTGCGCTGCTGCTGGCTGCGCAACATGGCGCGCTGACGCATGCCCTGATGCATGCGGGCAGGGCGGCGCAGGGCCAGACCGCGCATCTGTCCATTGCCCATGCACAGACAGCGTCGGCCGATCACGGCCAGGACAAGCGCGCCTTGCAGGCGACCGAGTCCTGCGCTTTCGATCTGGTCTACAGCCAGGTGCTGGGCGGCGTTCACACCGGCCATGATCTGGCCTTTGCTGCTGCCGAACATGTGCTGGTTATTGCCGCCGCGCTCGCGGTGCGCAGTTCCGTCACCGTAGTCCCGTACGATTCCCGCGGTCCTCCCGTTCTCTCCTGACGTATCGCCGGCTTTGCCGGCATTCCCTTTTTATTGATTCGGTCGTGCGCGCCCTTTGCGGCTGCGCGCGCCGTACGTCATCTGGAGATCCACATGAAAAGCAAGAAATACGCGCTGGCCGTGATGGCCGCCGCAGTGCATGCCGCGACCGCGCAGGCACAGGTCGGCAACAACCCGGCACCGGTCACGCTGCCGGAAGTGGTGGTGACCGGCAATCCGCTGGGCAGTGAATTGTTTGAACTGGCGGCGCCGGTTTCGGTGCTGGGCGGCCAGCAATTGTTTTTGCAGCGCAAATCGACGCTGGGCGAAACCCTGAATACACTGCCCGGCGTCAGTTCCAACAGCTTCGGTCCCAATGCCAGCCGGCCGGTGATCCGCGGCCTTGACGGTGACCGCATCCGTATCCTGCAGAACGGCGCCGGCACGATGGATATCTCTTCACTGAGTTTTGATCACGCGGTGAGCATCGATCCGCTGGTGGTCGAACGTGCCGAGGTGGTGCGCGGGCCGGCTGCGCTGTTTTACGGCGGCAATGCCGTCGGCGGTGTGGTCAATGTCATCGACAACCGTATTCCGCGGTATCCGTTGAACGGCGTCAGCGGGCGCGTGGAGACGCGTTACGGCGGCGCGGATCGTGAAAAAGCAACCGGGCTGGTGTTCGAGGCCGGCAATGGCAGTCTGGCCTTGCATGCCGATGTCTACACGCGCGACACCGATGACCTGCGCATCAAGGGTTTTGCGCGTTCGGCACGCCTGCGCGCGGCGGATCCGCAAGCGGTCGAGGCCCAAGGCACCTTGCCCAACAGCGCAGCAAAATCGGATGGCGGCGCCATCGGGCTGTCGCATACCTGGGCTAATGGTTATATCGGCATCTCGCGTTCCGGATTCAACACCCGGTACGGCACGGTGGCCGAACCGACGGTGACCATCGACATGCAAAGCAGCCGCTGGGATGTCGCCGGTGAAATGCGCGAACTGGGCAGTGTCATCAAGGCGGTGAAATTCAAGGCCGGCAATACTGATTACGAACACACCGAGCTGGACGCCGGCGTGCCGGCGACGGTTTTCCGCAACAAGGGCAAGGATCTGCATGTTGAGGCAACCCACGGCAAACTCGGCCCATTGCAGGGCGCCTTCGGCCTGCAATGGTCCGACTTTGATTTTTCCGCGCTGGGCGCGGAGGCCTTTGTGCCGTCGACCAGCACCAATGCCAAAGCGGGATTCTTTTACGAGGAATTGCCGCTGGGTGCGTTGAAGCTGACTTTCGGCGGGCGGCATGAACGCACGGAAGTCAGCAGCGAAGGCGGCGGGCCGACGCCCTTTGGTGCAGCGGGACCGCGCTTTGATCCGGCGCAGACGCGCAGCTTCAGCGGCAACAGCGGCGCGCTGGGCGCGGTGTGGAGTTTCACGCCGGGTCTCGCGCTGGCGGTCAACGGCGCGTACACCGAACGCGCGCCGACCTATTACGAGCTGTACGCCAACGGCCCGCATGCGGCGACCGGCGTGTATGAAACAGGCAACGCCGCATTCGCCAAGGAAAAATCCAAGGCGCTGGACATCACGCTGCGCATGAAATCCGGCAAACACTCGGGCAGCATCGGGGTGTTTGAAAACCGCTTCGACAATTTCATCACCCTGTTTAACAGCGGCAATACCCGCGGCGCCGACGGCGAGCTGAATCCGGTGGATGCCGGCGACGGCACTTCGCTGAACACCGGTGAGGAAATCCTGCCCGAGTTCGCGTACCGTGCGGTGCCGGCGCGTTTCCGCGGCGTCGAAGGCGAAGGGCGCTTCCGTGTCATGGAGCGCGGCGGCAGCCTGGATCTGCTGGTCAATGCGGGTTATGTCCGCGCCAACGACCGCAGCAGCGGGCAAGCCCTGCCGCGCATCGCGCCCTGGCGTTATGGCGTCGGACTGGATTACCGCCGGGATCGCCTGGGCGCAAGGCTGGATGCAACGATCTACAGCGATCAGGATCGTGTCGCCGCCGGCGAACGGCCCACCGACGGCTACACCATGCTTAATGCCGCAGTGACGTACCGTCTTCCTGCTGCGGGCATGCGACTGGAGGCTTTTTTGCGCGGCGTGAACCTGTTGAACGAAGAGGCGCGCAACCACGTGTCCTTCCTGAAGGACATCGCGCCCTTGGGCCGGCGCAGCGGGCAGGTCGGCATTCGCGGGCAGTTCTGATCTTGAGGTGTGCAAACGGTCGCGGTTTTGCCGCGGCCGTTTGTGACCCCGCTGCGATCTGCCGGATAATGCCTGTCCATTGTTGACGGCATCAGCAGCCACACAGCGAACCATGCGCATCGGCAACACAAGCTTCCGGACACCGCAACGCCTGCTGGCGGGCTTCGTGCTGGGCAGCCTCCTGGTGCATGTGGTGGTGTTTGTATGGATGCCGGCCTGGCAGCGCCGGATGGCGGAGCCACCGGTGCCGGTGCTGGACGTGGTGCTGGCGACTGTTGCGCCGCAGGCTGTTGTTGCCGAGCCTGCGCCGGTCAAACCGGTAGCCCCGCAACGGCGGATTGAACCGGTATCCGAACCAAAACAAGCGAAGTCAAAACCAGCGGAGGCTTTGCCACAGCCGGTTTTACCGGCGCCCGCCGCTATCGAAACGGCGCCGGCGGTTGCCGCAGCCGCGCCCGAAGCGCCGCGCGTCGCCGCTGAATCCAGAACTCCCGCGCCAATTGCGGAAGCGCCGGCAACACCACCGCTGTTCAATGCGGCGTACCTGCGCAATCCCGCGCCGGTGTATCCGGCGGTTGCACGCCGCAGCGGCGATCAGGGCACGGTGATGCTGAAAGTGCTGGTCAGCCCCGAAGGCGCGCCGTTGCGCGTTGAACTCGATCAGTCCAGCGGCTCAAAACCGCTCGACACCGCGGCGCTCGATGCCGTGAAGGGCTGGCGTTTTGTGCCGGCGCGGCGCGGCGCGCAAAACATCGAGGGCTGGGTGCGGGTGCCGGTGGTGTTCAAGCTGGAGTCCTGATCAGGATTCAGCGCTGGTTTGACGGTAACTGTCCGCGCCGCGTAACATCGCCGCCCATGCGACTCCATGCACAACGCCGTTTTATCGCAGCAACAGCACTGCTGGCCTTCCTGTTTGCCATCGCCTTCCCCGCGCTGGCTGTTGTGCGTCAGGCGGTCGATCCCACAGCGTACGCAAAAATTTGCCGCATCAATACCGGTGCCGCAGGTGATGCCACCGGCATTTCCGGGTCACAACAAAACAAAATAAAAAATGCGCACTGCGTGATGTGCGTAGGTTCCGGCACTCCGCCGCCGGCCATCGTGATTGCGCCGGTTGTTGTTTCGCTGGTGCCTGAACTGATTCTTCCCGTCGATCGCCGTCCGCTGTGGGTCAGCGATCCCGCAGTCCTCCAGCCGCTCAATGCACGCGCTCCGCCGCGCACCTGACCCCTTCAGCAGTTTTTACCGCGCCCGGCCTTGGGTGCGGCAAGGTCGCCATGCTCCATCCGGCGAATACAATATAAGTATTTGATTTAAAAGGATATTTTATGCTTTCCATTCTATCCGGCCAGAAGCCGTACGGTCTGTTGCTGCTTGCGTTGCTGTGCGCGGCGCAGACGCAAGTGCAGGCGCAGGCGCAAAACGTCACCGTCAAGGACGCGTGGATCCGCGGCACGGTGCAGGGCCAGACGGCGACCGGCGCGTTCATGGAACTCACGGCAAAAACGAATGCCCGCCTGATCGGTGTGAGTACACCGCTGACCAAGGCCGCCGAAGTGCACAACATGAAAATGGAAAACGGCGTGATGAAAATGTTTCCGGTCGATGGCATCGATGTGCCGGCGGGAAAAACCCTGCGGCTGGCGTCCGGCGGTTATCACGTCATGCTGATGAACCTGCAAAAACCCCTGAATCCGGGCGACAAGGTGCCGCTGCAGCTCACCTTTGAACTGGCGGACAAGCCGGAAAATAAAAAGCGCGAGACTGTTGATCTGATGGTCGAAGTGCGCGACATCAAAGGCCGGCCCGCGGCGCATCAGCACAAGCACTGACGCGCGGACGGCTCAGCGGTTGATTACCACCGGTCTGGTGCCCAGCATCTGGCCGGCGCGTTCCGCGGCTTCGCGCGCCGCGGCCTCGCTGGCGTAGGGGCCGGCCTGCACACGGTAGATGCCCTCGCTTTGCTGGATGCGCAGCGTGCCGGCCAGCCAGTCGGCCTGGGTTTGTAATCGCGCGAGGTAACTCTCGGCATTGGCCTGCACACCGAAGGCGCCGAACTGCAGATAGCTGCCGCCGGTGGCCGCGGCGCCTGTTGATGTCGCGGCGGGAGTTGCGGGCTGGGGTGCTGCAACAGGCGCAGGTGGCGGCAACGGTATTGCGGTGATGGGTGCGGTTTCGATGGCGACCGGCACCGGTGGTGCAGGGGCAACAGGCGCTGGCGCCGCTGCCGGCTGCGGTGCAACCGGGGATTGTCCGGGAATGATGCTTTCGACGTCGACCATGCCGCTGCCGGCGCCGAGAATGCCAAGTTTGTAGGCTGCGGTGTACGACAGGTCGATCAGCCGGTTGTCGATGAACGGTCCGCGGTCATTGACGCGCAGCACCACCGATTTGCCGTTGCTGACGTTGGTGACGCGCACATAACTGGGAATGGGCAGCACCGTATGCGCCGCGGTCATCGCATACATGTCGTAGATTTCACCCGAGGACGTTTGTTTGCCGTGGTAACGCCGGCCATACCAGCTGGCGATGCCGCGTGCCTTGTACGGTTCGAGCCGGGTCATCGGCGTGTAGTTGCGGCCCATCACCGTGTACGGACGCATGGTGCCGCGGCCCAGGGTCTCGATTTTCGGCACGGCATCGGGGATGGCCTCGATATTGGCGGGTGCGTTGGCGCCGGGACCATCGTCAAGGTAATAACCGCCGCCACTGCCGGGCGGCGCGCGTTCAGCAGGACCGCTGCGCTTTGGCGTACTGCCGCAGGCCGTCAGCAGCGCGGTGAACAGCAGGACCGCCGCCCATCGAGGATTGAAGAGTGAGGATTGAGGGGGGGCCTCCCCGGTTTCTCGATCCCCACTGCTTCGCTTCAAGTGTGCCCTTGTCCTCAATCCGCATTTCTCACTGGTTTTCCCTCTCATTCCTCAATCCTCAATCCTAGGTTTGCACCAGTTTCTTGTGGGTGTTGATGCTCATCAGGATGCCAAAACCGAGACAGATCGAAACCAGCGAAGTTCCGCCGTAACTGATCAGCGGCAGCGGCACACCCACCACCGGCAGGATGCCCGACACCATGCCGATATTGACAAAAGCGTAGGTGAAAAAAGTCAGCGTGATCGCGCCGGCGAGGAGGCGTGCGAACAGCGTTGGCGCATTGGCGGTGATCACCATTGCGCGTCCGATCAGAAACAGGTAAAGCACCAGCAGCACCGCGTTGCCGAGCAGGCCGAATTCCTCGGCGTAGACCGCAAAAATGAAATCCGTTGTGCGTTCCGGAATGAAATCGAGGTGGGTCTGGGTGCCGTTCATCCAGCCCTTGCCAAGGATGCCGCCCGAACCCACGGCAATGGTCGACTGTATGGTGTGGTAACCGGTGCCCAGCGGATCGCCGGTCGGATCAAGCAGCGTCATGATGCGCTGGCGCTGGTAGTCGTGCAGGACCGACCACAGGAAAGGCAGGCTGGCCAGTCCGGCGACGAACAGCGTGGCGATCACCCGCCACGACAGTCCGGCGAGGAAAATCACATAACTGCCGCTGGCGATGATCAGCAGCGCGGTGCCGAGGTCGGGCTGGCGCACGATCAACGCCGCCGGAAAGGCCAGTATCAGGGCCGCGATCGCGTAGTTGCGTAATTTCAGCGAGGCTTCGTTGCGGTTGAAATACCAGGCCAGCATCAGCGGCAGCGCGATTTTCATCAGTTCCGACGGCTGGATGCGGGTGACGCCGACATGCAGCCAGCGCCGCGCACCGTTGACGACGTCGCCGAACAGCGCCACGCCGATCAGCAGCCCGCAGCCGAGCACAAACAGCGGCAGCGCCATCCGCATCAGGTAGTGCGGCGGAATATTGGCGAACAGCCACATCACGCCCAGCGCCACCAGCATGTTCACCAACTGGCCGGACACGCGGACATAACTGCCGTTGGATGCGCTGAGCAGCACCAGCAGGCCGGTAAACATCAGCAGCACGATTCCGCAAAGCAGGATGCCGTCGATGTGCCGGGTCATGAAGCGGTAGAGGCGTCTCAGCATGAAGGGCATCAGCGTTTCCCTTCGGTCGCCTGCGGCAGCTTGCCCAGCAAATGGTAATCCAGCACCTGGCGCGCAACGGGCGCCGCGGCACGGGCGCCGAACCCGGAGTTTTCGGCGATCACGGCCAGGGCGATGGTGGGTTTGTCGGCGGGGGCGTAGGCGATGAACAGCGCGTGGTCGCGGTGTTGTTCGGCGACCCGGCTTTCGACGTATTTTTCACCCTGCTTGATGGCGATGACCTGCGAGGTGCCGGTCTTGCCGGCGCTGGTGTACGGCGCGCCGGCGAACACCCGCGCCGAAGTGCCCTCCTTGTTGACGCCGACCATTGCATCCTTGATCACCTTGATATGTTCCGGATTGAGGCCGAGGTCGCGCAGCGGTTTGGGCTCAATCGGTGTTTTGTCGCGGGTGCGGATGTCTTCAATATAGTTGACGATGTGCGGACGGAACATCACGCCGTCATTGGCCAGTGTTGCCGTGGCCGAGGCCAGCTGCAGCGGGGTGTAGTTGTTGTAACCCTGGCCGATGCCGACGCTGATGGTTTCGCCGGCGTACCATTTTTTCTGCTCCGGTTTGGAGAAGCGGCGCATTTTCCATTCAGTTGACGGCAGCACGCCCGTGACTTCGCCGGCGATGTCGATGCCGGTGCGGCTGCCGAATCCGAACAACGCCATGAAACGCGCGATCGGATCGATACCGAGGTCGTTGGCCAGCACGTAATAATAGGTGTCGCAGGACACAACGATGGATTTGTACATGTCCACCATGCCGTGGCCGTCCACCTTGTCGTCGCGGAAGCGGTGACCGCCAAACATGTAATAACCCGGATCGCTGATCGCCTGCTGCGGTGTGCGTTTGCCGTAGAACAATGCGGCCAGCGCCATGAAGGGTTTGAAGGTCGAGCCCGGCGGGTAGGTGCCGGCGCTGGCCCGGTTCAGCAGCGGTTTGTCCGGGGAACCGTTCAATTCGCTCCAGCTTTGCGGATCGATGCCGTCGACAAACAGGTTGGGGTCGAATCCCGGTTTGCTGACAAAGGCGAGGATGCCGCCGGTCGCGGGATCGATGGCGACCAGTGCGCCGCGCCGGTCACCGAAGGCGTTGTAGGCGACTTCCTGCAATTTTGCGTCGAGGTTGAGCACCAGGTTGTTGCCCGACACCGGTGGTGTACGCGACAGCGTACGCACCGCCCGCCCGCCGGAATCGACCTCGACTTCCTCGACGCCGGTGGTGCCGTGGAGGAATTTCTCGTAACTCTGTTCGAGTCCGGTCTTGCCGATGTAGTCGCTGCCGCGGTAATTGGCGAGCCGATCTTCCTTTTCCAGCTGTTCGACTTCGCGCTGGTTGATGCGGCCGATGTGCCCGACGACATGCGAAAACATCTCGCCCTGCGGGTACTGGCGGAACAGCCGGGCCTTGGCATCCACGCCGGGGAAACGGTAACGATGCACGGCAAAACGCGCGATTTCCTCGTCCGACAGTCGGGTGCGGATCGGCAGGCTTTCAAAACGTTTGCTTTCTTCCAGCAGTTTGCGGAAGCGGCGGCGGTCGCGCGGCGTGATTTCGACAATGGTGGCGAGGGCATCGATGGTGTCATCGAGGTTCTGCACCTTGCTCGGGGTGATTTCCAGCGTGTACGCCGAATAGTTGTGGGCGAGCATGACGCCGTTGCGGTCGACGATGATGCCGCGATGCGGCGCGATCGGCAGGATCGAAATGCGATTGGCTTCGGCCAGGGTGCTGTAGTGGCCGTGCTGGATGACCTGCAGATAAAAAAAGCGCAGCAGCAGGAGACTGAAGAGGGTGAGCACGAAAAAGCCGAGGATCGCCAGGCGCCGGCGGAAACGATCCAGCTCGCGTTCGGAATCGCGAATCTCGATGCCGGGATTGATCGACAGCTCAGACACGGTCCGGATCGGGGCGCGGGCGTTGCGGCAGTTTCAGCAGCTGGGTCAGCACCGGCCACAGTGCGGCGCCGCTGAGGCTGCCGAGGAAGTAGGCGTAACCGGGAAAGTCGGCGCCGGACAGCGCACGCACCAGCAGCACGACGAGATCGATCAGCAGCAGCAGGGGAATCACATGCAGGATCTGCTGTGTCATCGCAAAGCGCTGTACCCGGCGATGCAGCACCATGCCGGCATAGGCGAGAATGATGTAGGCCATTGCGTGCTGGCCGAACAGACTGCCGTCGGCAATGTCCATCAGCAGGCCGAGGCACCAGGCGGTGAGGAAGCCGATTTTCCGCGGCTCGTGGATGCACCAGTAGAGGACGATCAGCGCGACAAAATCCGGTGCCAGCCACATTGCCCAGCCGGACCACGGCAGCAGATTGCACAGCAGAGCCGTAATCAGCGTGAACACGATGAATCCCGGCCGTACCGGCAACAGCAGTTCCTGCGGCGACATCGGACCCGCGGCCATCAGGATTTCCCTTTCTTTTTCGCCGGCGCGGTTGCCGGTGTGTCCACGGGCCGCTCGGGCAGCGCCGGCAGCGGACCCAGCACCAGCACCTGGGTGCCGGCGTTGACGCCGGCCAGCGGTTTGCAGGCGATGCCGGCGAACAGGTATGCGGTGTTGCGTTCGACCTGGGTGACTTCCGCCACCGGCAGGCCGGGCGGATAGATGCCGTCGATGCCGGAGGTGACCAGTTTGTCGCCGATCTGGAAATCAGCCGTCAGCGGGATGAAACGCAGTTCCAGCTTTCCGTCATCCCCGGTACCGGCAAGCACCGCACGCAGGCCGCTGCGTACATTGAGCACGGGCACCAGATGGCCTTTGTCGGTGATCAGCGTGACTTCGGACAGCCAGGGATAGGCACGGGTGACCTGACCGATGATGCCGACATGATCGACCACCGGACGGCCAGCCTCGATATCGTGCTGCAGTCCGCGGTCGATCATCACCTTGCGCGCAAACGGATCTCGCGCCGCATAGAGGATTTCCGCCGCAATCGACGGCACCGGCACCTGTTCGCGTGCGCCGAGCAGGCCGCGCAGATGGGCGTTTTCCTTGACCAGGGCTTCCGTGCGCTGCGCCGCCGTTGCCAGTTCCAGGTTCTGTCCGGTCAGGCGCTGGTTGTCACTGCGCAACGAACTGTGCGACACAAAAAAGTCGGCGATGCGGCCGCCCATCGCGGCGGGCGCTGCAGCCAGCCGCTGCAGCGGATAGACGATGACGGCGATGATCTGCCGCAGCGTGCTCAGGTAGTTGAAGCGGGCGTCCGCGATCAGCAGCACCGTGGACAGCATCGCGAAAATCATCAGCCGCGCCAGCGGCGTGGGCCCGGTGCGGAACAGCGGCGGTGGTGTGTGTTCCATCCTGTGTTACCGGTTACCGCCGTACGCGGGCTGGTTCGCGCAGTCTGCAATGGACTGAATGCGAACGCAGGCCGGAACGAAAAGCATCAGTCGTTGGCGAAGATGCTGCCGAGGTGTTCCAGTTTTTCCAGCGCCTTGCCCGAACCACGCACCACACAGGTCAGCGGATCCTCGGCGATGATCACCGGCAATCCGGTTTCTTCCATCAGCAGGCGGTCGATGTCACGCAACAGCGCACCGCCACCGGTCAGCACCATGCCTTTTTCGGCGATGTCGGCGGCGAGTTCCGGCGGCGTCTGTTCCAGTGCCGATTTCACCGCCGAGACGATGCTGTTCAGCGGGTCGGTCAGTGCTTCGAGGATTTCATTGCTGGAGATGGTGAAACTGCGCGGGATGCCTTCGGCGAGGTTGCGGCCCTTGACCTCTTTTTCGCGCACTTCGGACCCCGGGAACGCGGAACCGATTTCCTTCTTGATGTGTTCCGCGGTGGTCTCACCGATCAGCATGCCGTAGTTGCGGCGGATGTAGTTGATGATCGCTTCGTCGAACTTGTCGCCGCCGACGCGCACCGAACCCTTGTAGACCAGGCCACCCAGCGCGATGACGCCGACTTCGGTGGTGCCGCCGCCGATGTCGACCACCATCGAGCCGGTGGCTTCACCCACCGGCAGGTCGGCGCCGATGGCGGCAGCCATCGGCTCCTCAATCAGATAGACGCGGGATGCGCCGGCGCCGATCGCTGCATCGCGGATCGCGCGGCGCTCGACCTGGGTCGAGCCGCAGGGCACGCAGATGATGATGCGCGGCGAAGGCGAGAAAAATTTGCTGTGATGCACGCGTTTGATGAACTGCTTGATCATCTGCTCGGTGATGATGAAGTCGGCGATCACGCCGTCCTTCATCGGCCGGATGGCAGTGATGTTGCCGGGGGTGCGGCCGAGCATCTGTTTCGCCGCCAGGCCGACTTCCTGGATGACTTTTTTGCCGTTCGGGCCGCCTTCCTGGCGGATTGCGACTACGGAGGGTTCGTCCAGCACGATGCCTTTGCCGCGCACGTAAATCAGCGTGTTCGCCGTGCCGAGGTCAATGGCGAGATCGTCGTTAAAGTAACTGCTCAGGAAACTGAACATAAGGTCTTTCTTATTAACAGGTTTTGATGCCGTCAGGCGCGCCAGTATGATACCCTACACGGCCCTATTTTTTAATGGTTTTTCAATCCGATCATGGCCTTGACGCTCGACGATGTGCAGCGTGCTGCGCACTTGGCGCGGATCGCTGTTGATGATGCGGAAGCCGGGGCCACACTCATACAACTGACCCGCGTTTTCGGCATGATTGAGCAGATGCAGGCCGTTGATGTGTCCGGCATCGCGCCGATGTCCCATGCCCAGGATCTGGCCTTGCGCCTGCGCCCGGATGTTGTGACCGAGGGTGATCAGCGTGACCGCTTCCAGGCCGTTGCGCCGGAGGTTGAGGCGGGCCTGTATCTCGTACCCAAGGTGATCGAATAAGGTGATCGAATAAGGGATCCAACCTGCGGAGTACGTTGCGCTGTTCTCCGCTGAACCGCTTGCTGCAATGTCCAACGCCACCCTCAAAGAATTGTCTGTTCAACTTGCTGCCGGAGCTTGCTCCAGCGTCGAGCTGTCACGTGATTTTATCAATAAAATCAATAGCTTGAATAAAGCCCTTGGGTGTTTCATCACCCTGGATGCAGAACGTACTCTGGCACAGGCGCAGGCTGCGGATGCGCAGCGCGCCGCCGGCCGTGCCGGACCGCTGACGGGAGTTCCGCTGGCGCACAAGGATATTTTCTGCGCGAAGGACTGGCTGACCACCTGCGGCTCGCGCATGTTGGCGAATTTTGTCGCGCCGTACGACGCCCATGTGGTCGAGCGCTGCAATGCGGC
Organism: Burkholderiales bacterium; assembly: GCA_019744975.1. Classification (GTDB taxonomy): domain Bacteria; phylum Pseudomonadota; class Gammaproteobacteria; order Burkholderiales; family SG8-41. Next base: position 298,840 of record JAIETP010000014.1, on the reverse strand, counting down.
CGGCATGGTGACGCTGGGCAAAACCAACATGGACGAATTCGCCATGGGATCGTCCAACGAAACCTCGCACTTCGGTCCGGTGCGCAATCCGTGGAACCGCGATATGGTGCCCGGCGGCAGTTCCGGCGGTTCGGCCGCCGCGGTGGCCGCGCGCCTGGCACCCGCCGCCACCGGTACTGACACCGGCGGCTCGATCCGCCAGCCCGCGGCACTGACCGGCATCTGCGGACTGAAACCAACCTACGGCGTGGTGTCGCGTTACGGCATGATTGCTTTCGCCTCCAGCCTCGATCAGGCCGGCCCGATGGCGCGTTCGGCCGAAGATCTCGGCATGCTGCTGAATGTGATGGCCGGCCACGATCCGCGCGATTCAACCAGTCTTGAGCGGCCGGCCGAAGACTACAACCGCAGTCTGGAAAAAACGCTGCAGGGATTGCGCATCGGCCTGCCCAGGGAATTTTTTGCCGCGGGACTGACGCCGGACGTGCAGCGCGCGGTCGAAGCGGCGGTGGCCGAATACAAAAAACTCGGCGCCACCGTGGTCGACATCAGCCTGCCCAACATGGGGTTGTCAGTGCCGGTGTATTACGTGCTGGCGCCGGCGGAAGCCTCGAGCAACCTGTCGCGTTTCGACGGCGTGCGTTACGGTCATCGAGCCGCTGAATACACCGACCTGATGGACATGTACAAACGCTCGCGCGCCGAGGGTTTCGGCGCCGAAGTGAAGCGCCGCATCCTGATCGGCACCTATGTGCTGTCGCACGGTTACTACGACGCCTATTACATCCGCGCGCAGAAACTGCGACGGCTGATCGCCGGTGATTTTGTCGAGGCATTCAAACAATGCGACGTCATCATGGGGCCGACCAGCCCGACCACCGCATTCAAGCTCGGCGAAAAAAGCGCGGACCCGGTGCAGATGTACCTGTCTGACATTTACACCATCGCGGTGAATCTGGCCGGGCTGCCCGGGATGTCGATACCCTGCGGCTTGGACGGCGGCGGCCTGCCGGTCGGGCTGCAGATCATCGGCAATTATTTCGAAGAGGCGCGCATGCTCAATGTCGCGCATCAGTATCAGCTGGCAACGGACTGGCACCAGCGCATGCCGCGAGGCTTCGGTGTATGAGCGGGGACGAAAAGCGGTTTACCGCCAAGACGCCAAGAGCGCCAAGAAAAACCGAGATACAAGTGTTAAAGACAAAAACAAAACACAACAGTAAGTCTCGTGCGCAGGCTTATTTACTTTTGTTTAAAGACCTTCTTGGCGCTCTTGGCGTCTTGGCGGTAAAAAAGGTTCTGCCATGAAATGGGAAGTCGTCATCGGTCTCGAGACCCACGCCCAGCTGTCGACGGTGTCGAAGATTTTCTCCGGCGCGGCAACGGCGTTTGGCGCGGCGCCGAACACCCAGGCCTGCGGTGTCGATATCGCGCTGCCCGGCGTATTGCCGGTGTTGAATACCGGCGCGGTGGAACGTGCGATCCGTTTCGGTCTCGCGGTTGACGGCAAAATCAATCCGCGTTCGATCTTCGCGCGCAAGAATTATTTCTATCCCGACCTGCCCAAGGGGTATCAGATCAGCCAGTACGAATTGCCGATCGTCGAAGGCGGCAGGGTGACCATCCAGGTCGGCGATATCGAGAAAACCGTGCAGCTGACCCGTGCGCACCTGGAAGAAGACGCCGGTAAATCACTGCACGAGGATTTCCGCGGACAGACCGGCATCGACCTCAACCGCGCCGGCACGCCCTTGCTGGAAATCGTCACCGAACCCGACATGCGCTCTGCGGAAGAAGCCGTGGCTTATGCCAGGGCCTTGCATACGCTGGTGCGCTGGATCGATGTCTGTGACGGCAACATGCAGGAAGGATCATTCCGCTGCGACGCCAACGTGTCGGTGCGTCCGGCGGGTTCAACAACATTGGGCACGCGCCGCGAGATCAAGAACCTGAACAGCTTCCGTTTCCTGCAACAGGCGATTGAGTACGAAGTGCGCTGGCAGATCGGCGAAATCGAGGATGGCCGCACGATCCAGCAGGCGACGGTGCTGTTTGATCCGGATACCGGCGAAACCCGGATGATGCGCACCAAGGAAGACGCACACGATTACCGGTATTTTCCGGATCCGGATTTGCTCCCGCTGGAGGTCACCGCGGAGCGGCTGGCTGCCGTGCGTGCGGCGATGCCCGTGCTTCCGCAGGCGCGGCGCGAACATTTTGTCGCGCAATACGGGCTGACACGCTACGACGCGGATTTGCTGACCGCGAGCCGCGAGCTTGCGGATTATTTCGATGCGACCGCCTCCGGTGCCGATGCCCGGACCGGGAAGTTATGCGCGAACTGGATATCAGGAGCGCTGAGTGCAAGGCTGAACGAGGAAGGTCTCGATATTGCGCGGAGCCGGGTTACTGCCCCGCAGTTGCGCGGGTTGATTGATCGTATTGCCGACGGAACGATTTCCGGAAAAATTGCCAAAGACGTGTTCGACGCGATCTGGGCGGGTGAGGGTGACGCTGACAGCATCATCGCGGCCAAAGGCCTGAAACAGATTTCAGACAGCGGTGAGCTGGAAAAAATCGTTGATCAGGTGCTGGCCGCCAACGCCCAGCAGGTGGCCGATTTCCGTGCCGGCAGGGAAAAGGCCTTCAATTCACTGGTGGGTCAGGTGATGAAAGCCAGTCGTGGCAAGGCCAATCCACAACAGGTCAACGACATACTGCGCCGCAAACTCGCCGGCTAGGGGAATCTCTGAATAACCTACTGCGCGGCGCGATTGCTGCGTCGCGCGGTGCTCGGAACCTCGCCTATCCGTTTGATATGTCTCGATTCCTGCGCGCTGCGAAGCAAGTCCCTTTGGGGGCGCCGTGCTCCTTGCACTCGCGCCGCTCGCGACGGTTCTTCAGAGATTCCCCAAGCCGGCGTCAGCTTATTTTTTCGCGGGAGCGGGCGTGGCGGGTGCAGCCGCCGGCCCACCCTTTAGTTCGATAAAACGCGCTTTTTGCTGCGCATAACTGGCGGTGATGCGCTCCTTGTCTTTTTCCTTGTCCGCGATGCGGGTCTTGATGCGGTCTTCTTCCTCTGCCGCCAGCTTCAGGTCGTCCTTGACGTTATCGGGCACCTTGCCCCGTTTCTCGAAGTTGGCGTAACGCGACTTCTGGGTGGTATGCGCATCCACGGCGCCCTTGACCGCAGCTTTGAGCTGCTGGATCTGCAAATCCACGACCTGCAGTTCGCGATCACGCCGCACGTCGATTTCCCCGGCCGAGGTATAGGTGTTGATCAGCGCGGTGTCCTGGCGGCGTTGTTCGGCGATGCGGCGGTCTTCTTCGAGCTTGATGGCGGCTTTTTTATCCGCTTCTGCTTTAAGCCGTGCTGCTTCTTCCGCGGATACCGTGGTCTTTCGGGTGATGCCGCGGTTATCCAGCGTCTTGGATTCGTTTTTCTGGAATTCCGGCGGCACCCGGTCACCGCAACCAATGACCTTGCCGGCATTGTCTTTCCAGCAGACGATTTTCTGCGCCTGCGCGGCAGGCGCGGCAGCGAGCAGGGCTGCGGCAGCCCCGGCACCGGCGACCATGCGCAGGGAAAGTGACAGCTTGGATTTGCGTTCAGGCATTTTTCACCCCGTATTGTTGGCGATAGGCAGCGACCGCGGCAAGCTGCGGCCCCATGCCTTTTTCATTTTCCAGAAATCCGATCAGGTCATCCAGCGTGGCAATGCTGATGACCGGCATTCCATACAGTTGTCCGACTTCCTGCGTCGCCGACAGTTCCCCGGAACCTCGTTCCATGCGGTCAAGGGCGATCAGCACGCCCGCCGGTACGGCGTTCGAAGCCCGAATCAGGTTGACCGACTCGCGTACTGAAGTGCCCGCTGAAATGACGTCGTCGACAATCAGCGCGCGACCCGCCAGCGGGGCGCCGACCACGCTGCCACCTTCACCGTGGTCCTTGGCTTCCTTGCGGTTGTAACTGAAGGGGACGTTGCGGCCGTCCTCGGCCAGCGCGATCGCCACCGCGGCAACCAGCGGGATGCCCTTATAGGCGGGGCCGAACAACATGTCGTAAGGAACCCCCGCCGCGGAAATTGCTTTCGCGTAAAATCGGGCGAGCTGCCGCAGCGAGTTGCCGTCGCAGAACAGTCCGGCGTTGAAAAAATAAGGCGACAGGCGCCCGGCCTTGGTTTTGAACCCGCCGAACAGCAAAACCTTGGTGTCGATGGCGAAACGGATGAATTCCTGTCGAAAACTGGCGGCCATATTCAAATGTCAGCCGGTGTGCCCGCGGCGGAAAATAGTTGGAAAGCTTTGAAAACCGATGAAAATTATAACCCTGAATCTCAACGGCATCCGCTCCGCGGCGCGTAAAGGTTTCCTGGAGTGGCTGCCGCGCCAGCGCGCCGACGTGATCTGCGTTCAGGAAATCAAGGCGCAGGCCGCCGACATGACCGCAGAGCTGCTGACGCCCGCCGGTTATCACGGCCATTTTCATTACGCCGAAAAGAAGGGTTACAGCGGTGTCGGTATTTATTCGAAGGCGGTTCCCGACAAGGTTGCCAGCGGTTTTGGCGTACCCGAGTTCGATGCCGAAGGACGTTACCTGCATGCTGAGTTCGGCAAGCTGTCGGTGATTTCCCTGTACCTGCCTTCGGGCTCCAGTGGCGAGCACCGGCAGGCGTCCAAGTTCCGTTTCCTGGCTGCGTTTTATCCGCATCTCAAACGGCTGCGCAAGGCGGGGCGCGAAGTGCTGCTGTGTGGTGACTGGAACATCGCGCACAGGGAAATCGACCTCAAGAACTGGAAGGGCAACCGCAAGAATTCCGGATTCCTGCCGGAAGAGCGGGACTGGATGACGCGGATATTCGGCGAACTGGGCTGGGTTGATGTGTACCGCCGTCTGCACCCCGAGACCGGCGACGCCTCGTACACCTGGTGGTCGAACCGCGGCCAGGCCTGGGCCAAAAACGTCGGCTGGCGCATCGATTACCAGATTGCAACGCCGGGCATTGCCGCGACGGCGAAACGCGCCGCAATTTACAAGGATGAACGGTTTTCGGATCACGCACCGTTGACCATTCATTATGACCATCTCCCGGCTTAGCGGCTTGCGCAGCCGGCTGCCGGAGAGCCTGCGTCCGTATTTTGAGGTGGCACCGCTTGCCGCGCTGTTTCTCGGCATTTCCTCCGGTTTCGCCTTCGCGATGATAGGCGCGACACTTACGACGCGGCTTGCGCAGCACGGCATCACCAAAAGCACGGTGACCGCGTTCGCGTTGACGATCCTTGTCTACAATTTCAAATTCCTGTGGGCGCCGGTCATCGATCATGTGCGCCTGCCGGTCATCGGCCGTTACGGGCAGCGGCGCAGCTGGCTGTGGCTGGTTGGTACGCTGGTCATGGCCGCGGTCGCGGCCCTTGGCTTTTCCAATCCCGCCGATTCCCTGTATGCGGTTGCGGTCGCCGCAATCTTCATGGGTGCCGCCGGCGCCACCTTCGACATCATCATTGATGCCTATCGCATCGAGCTGCTCGAACCGCGCCAGCTTGGCATCGGAGCCGGCATGTCGCAATACGGCTGGCGCATCGGTGCCGCGGCATCAGGCGCGCTGGCACTGGTTGTCGCCGCCAGGTTTGGCTGGGCCGCGGCCTATATGGCATGTGCCGTGTTCGCGTTGCCGGCGATGCTGGTTGCCCTGCTGATGGGCGAGCCCCCGCGCCACCGCGAGCCGGCGAAACCGCGCAGCGCAGCCGCAGCCGTCGCCGCCTATTTCAGTCCATTGCTCGAATTCATCCGCCGCCAGGGTGCCGTGGTCGTGCTGCTGTTTGTGCTGATCCACAAGATAGGCGATACGCTGGCCAACCTGACACTGCGCCTGCTGTTCCAGGATCTGGGTTTTACCAACGATGAGGTGGCGTTTTACGACGTCGGTATCGGCTTTGTCGCGCTGCTTGCCGGCATTTTTGTCGGCGGAATCGTCTATGAACGCCTCGGCATGAAACGCGCGGTGATGATCAGCCTGGTGCTGATGGCGGTATCAAATCTCAGTTTCGCCATGCTGGCGGTCGCCGGCCATACCAATATCGGCATGGCTGCGGCAGTGGGTTTCGAGAATTTCGCCAGCGGCATCGGTGGTGTGACGGTGGTTGCCTATCTGTCCGCCCTGTGCAATCTGCGTTTTACGGCAACCCAGTATGCACTGCTCTCCGCGCTGGCCAGCATAGTCGGACGCCTGCTGACAGGCACCACGGTGGGTGCGCTGATTGAAAGCATCGGGTACGTGAATTTTTACCTGATGACCACGCTGGTGGCGCTGCCGGGAGTGTTCCTGTTCTGGTTCATGATCCGCTCCGGGCTCGCCGACCTGTCGATCGGCTCGGCCGGCAAGGATCAGCCGCCGAACTGATAGACCGCGAGTTCGCCCAGCAGGTTCGGCAGCAAATCAACAGTGCGACCGTCGGTGAGCACGGTGCGGCCAACGATGCGGATACCGCGTTCAGTGCAGAATTTCTCGAAATCGGCCACCGTGCACAGGTGGATGTTCGGCGTGTCGAACCACTCAAACGGCAGGTTTTCCGATACCGGCATGCGTCCGCGCAGGATTTGCAGACGGTTTTTCCAGTAACCGAAATTGGGAAAAGTCACGATGCCGGCGCGACCGACGCGCAGTATTTCGCGCACGATGCGTTCGGTGTGGCGCATCGCCTGCAGCGTCTGCGACAGCACGACATAGTCGAAGGAGTGGTCGGCGAATTCTGCAAGGCCGCGCTCGAGGTCGCTCTGGATGACATGTACGCCGTTGTTCACGCATTCCAGTACATTGCCATCATCGATTTCCACGCCGTAACCGGTGACGCCGCGGGTCTGCTGCAGGTATTTCAACAACGTGCCGTCGCCGCAGCCCAGGTCGAGTACATGCGCACCAGGTTTCACCCACTGCGCGATGGCCGCGAAATCCGGGCGCTGGCCGCCGTTAAGCCCGGTCATGGCGCGATCTCCCGGTGGACACGCTCGAAATACGCTGCCACCAGCTTGTGGTAACGGGGGTCATCGAGCAGGAAGGCATCATGTCCGTGCGGCGCGTCGATTTCCGCATAGGTGACCTGCGCGCGGTTGTCGAGCAGCGCACGCACGATTTCGCGCGAGCGTTCCGGCGAAAACCGCCAGTCGGTGGTGAATGAAATTACCAGCACACCCGCAGTCACAGGCTGAAGGGCGGTTGACAGGCTTCCGCCATGGTCGAAGGCGGGGTCGAAATAATCCAGCACCTTGGTGATGCGCAGATAGGTATTGGCGTCGAAATAGTTCGCGAACTTGTTGCCCTGGTGGCGCAGGTAGGATTCGATCTCGAACTCGGTATCGAAGCTGTAGCCGGGTTTGCCCTGTTTCAACTGACGCCCGAACTTGCTGGCCATTTCATCGTCGGACAGATAAGTGATGTGTCCGACCATGCGTGCAACGCGCAAGCCGCGTTTTGGTGCCGCGTGTTGCTCCTGGTAGTTGCCGTCGTGGAAATCCGGATCGGTGATGATGGCCTGACGGGCAACTTCATTGAAGGCGATGTTTTGTGCCGACAGGCTGGGCGCGCAGGCGATCACGATGCTGTGGCACAGGCGCTGCGGGTAACGGATCGCCCACGCCAGCGACTGCATTGCGCCGAGGCTGCCGCCCATGACCGCGGCAAACCGCGTGATGCCCAGTTTATCGGCGAGCCTGGCCTGGGCATCCACCCAGTCTTCAACGGTCACCACCGGAAAGTCGCCGCCCCAGGGTTTGCCGGTGTCGGGGTTGATGCTCAGCGGGCCGGTCGAGCCGTGGCATCCGCCGAGGTTGTTGACGCCGATGACAAAAAAACGGTTGGTGTCCAGCGGCTTGCCGGGGCCGATCATGTTGTCCCACCACCCGGTGTTGCCGGGGTCGTCGGCATAAAAACCGGCCACGTGGTGCGAAGCATTGAGGGCATGGCAGACCAGCACGGCATTGGAGCGGTCCGCGTTGAGCGTGCCGTAGGTTTCGTAAACCAGCTCGTAGTCGTGCAGCACCGCGCCGCTGCGCAGGGGCAGCGGTGCGGTGAAGCCTGCGGTCTGCGGCGTAACGATGCCGACAGAGGTGGTCAAGTCGTTTGTCTTGGTGGCAGCCATAAAAAAACCCCGAAGCTCGCGCACCGGGGTCCTGAGAATCGAAATTACGAGAATGCGATCTCTTTAGCCGGATTTATTGCGCGCCCGCAAGCTGAACTCAAATCGGCGCGAAAACTGTAAAGCTACGTTACCTGCGGGACAATTACTTGTCAATGCGGCTTGTCAAATGCGGCCCCGGTCTTAAAACGAGCACTTGCAAAGGCGTGCCCGGGGGACCGTCAAGACCGGGTCAGGCGTTGAGTTTGTCGAGCATGCCGCGCAGTTTCGCCGAATCCGTCGCGCGCAGCATTTTTTTTGTAATCGGACGGGTATCCGCCAGCGTGGTTTTGAGCACCCGCTGCTTGATGTCCGGCAGATGCGCCGAATGCATGGAAAACTGGCGCAGCCCCAAACCCAGCAGCAGTCGTGTCAGCGCCACATCGCCGGCCATTTCGCCGCAGACCGAGACCGGAATCCGCGCCTTGTCGGCGGTTGTAAAAATATGCGAGAGCAGCATCAGCACTGCCGGGTGCAGCGGATCGTAGAGATGGGCCACCGTGTCGTCGGTGCGGTCGATGGCCAGCACGTACTGGATCAGGTCATTGGTGCCGACCGACAGGAAATCGAGCCGTTTGGTCAGCAACCCCAGGGCCAGCGCCGCCGCGGGAATTTCCACCATGCCACCGACGGGAACGTTGCGATCATAGGCGATGCCCTCCGCGTCGAGACTCTGTTTGGCCTGGTCCAGAAGTTGCAGCGCCTGGTCGACCTCGGATGCGTTCATCAGCATCGGGATCAGGATTTTCATTTTTCCATAGTTGGACGCCCGCAGCATCGCGCGCAGCTGGGTGACAAAACGTTTGGGTTCGGTCAGGCACAGCCGGATCGCGCGCAGCCCGAGGGCGGGATTGGGTGCGAGGCGTGCGGTATCGTCGATCTGCTTGTCGGCGCCCAGATCGTAGGTGCGTATGGTCACCGGCCTGCCGCCCATTTCCTCCATGACCTTGCGGTAGGCCTCGAACTGTTCGTCTTCGCCCGGCAGGTCGGGGCGGTTGAGGAACAGGAATTCGGTGCGAAACAGGCCGATCCCGGTGGCGCCGCTTTCCACCGCCAGCGCGACGTCGCCCGGCAGTTCGATATTTGCGTGCAGTTCGATGTCCGCGCCATCGAGCGTGCGCGCCGGGGTGTCGCGCAGGCGCTTGAGTTTCTGCCGTTCCAGGCCGAATTCACGCTGGCGCAACTGGTATTCGGCGAGCACCTGCGGATCGGGATCAATGATGATCACGCCCTGCGAGCCGTCTACGATGATGATTTCGTTCTCGCGCACCAGCTGGCGTGCATGGTGCAAAGCGACGATACAGGGAATGTTCAGGCTGCGTGCGACGATCGCGGTGTGCGAGGTGGCGCCGCCGAGGTCGGTGACGAAACTCGCGAACTGGTGCTGTTTGAACAGCACGACATCCGCCGGCGACAGGTCGTGCGCCACCAGCACCAGATCACGGTCGGAATCGCCCGCTGGTGGCGGTACATAACCGGGTTGCCCCGACAGGGCTTTCATCACCCGCTGCGCGACCTGGATGACGTCGGTGCGGCGTTCGCGCAGGTAACTGTCCTCGATCGCGTCAAACTGCTGCAGCAGTTCGTCGGTCTGGATTTTCAGCGCCCACTCGGCGTTGCAGCGCTCGTTTTCGATAATGGCGCGCGGCACGACCGACAGGGTGGTGTCGCCGAGGATCATCAGGTGCAAATCAATGAACGCACCGAACTCGGCGGGTGCACCAGCCGGGACGGAGCCGCGCAATTCTTCCAGTTCGGTGCGCACGGAGTTGACGGCGCGGTCAAAACGCGCGGTTTCTTCCGCAAGCTTGGCGGCCGGCACGTCGTAATGCGACACCTCGAGCCTGGTGTGGGAAACCAGGTGTGCGTGGCCGATGGCGATGCCGCCTGAAACGCCGATGCCGTGGATTGTGAAACTCATAGGACAGTGCGGAACGCGAAGTGATGAATGCAGAGTTAAAACTACCGGCGGGGTGCAGTCAACTCCGCATTTTGCATTCCGTACTCAATACCGGCTTTACTCTCCTTCGCCGAAGCGGTCGGCGATCAGGCTTTGCAGGGCCTGCATGGCGGCCGCTTCGTCGCTGCCTTCGGTTTCGATGACGATTTTCGAGCCCTTGGCCGCGGCCAGCATCATCACGCCCATGATGCTCTTGGCGTTGACGCGGCGTCCGTTACGGCTCAGCCAGACGTCACTGGCATAACCGCCGGCAGTCTGGGTGAGTTTTGCGGAAGCCCGGGCGTGCAACCCGAGCTTGTTGATGATCTCAGCTTCCTGTTGCAGCATTGTGAATCGCGACAAAGGTCGGGGGCACCCGCAGCACGCCTTCGCAGCCGCCGCTGATGGCCTTGGTCATCATGATCGCCAGCGACTTGTCACGATAGGTCAGGGCCCGGACCAGCATCGGCAGATTGACGCCGGCGACCGCTTCCACCTTGCCCGGGATCACCAGTTTGGCCGCGATGTTGGAGGGCGAGCCGCCATACATGTCGGTCATCACCAGCACACCGTCTCCCTCATCGAGTTCCTTGACCATTTTGCGTGCCTGCGGCACCAGCAGCACCGGGTCATCCTGGGCGGTGACACCGAGCTGGCGCAGCCGTCCCGGCCGTTTGTTGAGCATGTGGCTGGCACAGTGGATAAGACTCTCTCCCAAAGTGCCGTGGCTGATAATCAATATGCCGATCATCGATTTACCGTGGTCTTGTCACGAAAGCGCCATACTTTACGCGCCCTGTTCTTGCGCTGCAACATAAGTGCTTGCGCAAATCGCCATCACTTGGGGTTAAATTAATTTTTCCAATTTATTCAATAACATAGCGGAAACATTAAAGCCCGCCTGCTGGCTAATTTCCTGAAAGCAGGTGGGGCTGGTGACATTGACCTCGGTGAGATAGTCCCCGATTACATCAAGGCCAACCAGCAGTAATCCGGCGGCAGTCAGCTGCGGTCCCAGGGTTTCGGCAATCAGGCGGTCGCGTGCCGTCAGTTCGCGGGCGACCCCGGTGCCGCCTGCCGCCAGATTGCCGCGGGTCTCGCCGGCCTTGGGGATGCGGGCGAGACAGTAAGGCACGGGCTCGCCGCCGATCACCAGTACACGTTTGTCGCCGGCGCTGATTTCGGGAATGTAGCGCTGGGCCATGATCGTGCGCGCGCCGTCACTGGTCAGCGTTTCGATGATGACGTTGAGGTTGGGGTCATCGTGCCGCACCCGGAACACCGAGGAGCCGCCCATGCCGTCCAGGGGTTTGAGAATGATGTCGCTGTGTTCCTGCAAAAAACCATGCAGCAGTGCCGTGCGCCGCGTGACCAGTGTCGGCGCGGTGAATTCGGCGAAGCGCGCGATGGCCATTTTTTCGTTGTAGTCGCGGATGGCCTGCGGGCGGTTGAACACGCGCGCGCCGCGGCGTTCGGCGATTTCCAGCAGGTAGGTGCTGTAGACATATTCCATGTCGAAGGGGGGATCCTTGCGCATCAGCACCGCGTCGAACTGTTCCAGCGGCGTGTCCGTCGGCGGATCCAGCCGGTACCAGCCAGGCGTTTTGCCGGTCAGGTGCAGTCGCGCAGCGTGGCCGGTGACGCTTTGTTTGTGCCAGGCCAGATCTTCCTGTTGCAGCGCGTACAGTGCATGGCCCTGTGCCGCGGCCTCGCGCATGATCGCGTAAGTGCTGTCCTTCTCCAGCTTGAACTCGTCGAGCGGATCGACGATGAAGGCCAGCTTCATGTCGCCGCGCGCAGCAGCACCGGTTCGGCTGCGGGTTCGGTGCGCTCGATTTCAAGGGAGGCTGCGAGCAGCGCCAGTCGCGCAATGACCCCGTAGGAATAAAAGCGGTTCGGCGGGCAGCCCGGGTCGTTGGGGTTCGGCGACGAGCAGGGCTCGGCGAATGCCAGCGGCGCGAAATGCATGCCCGGCGCGTTGAGGTTCTGGTCCTTGCCGCGTTCGGTGTGTACGCGGTAGAAACCGCCGACCACGAAATGGTCGATCATGTAAACCACGGGTTCGGCAACGGCGTCACCGACGGTTTCAAAGGAATAGACGCCTTCCTGCACGATGACGTCGTGCACTTCGAGGCCTTCCTTGACCACGGCCATCTTGTTGCGTTGTTTGCGGTTGAGTCCCTTGACCTCGGAGGGATCCTTGACCGTCATGATGCCCATGCCGTAAGTGCCGGCATCAGCCTTGACGATGACGAAGGGTTCTTCGGTGATGCCGTATTCCGCATATTTTTTGCGGATGTCGCCAAGAATTTCCGAGACATAACCTTCCAGGCACTCCTCGCCAACCCGCTCACGGAAGTTGATCTTGCCGCATTTCTCGAAGAAGGGATTGATCACCCAGGGATCGATGCCGATCAGCGCGGCGAAATCGCGGGTGACGTCGTCGTAGGCGGCGAAGTGCGTTGACTTGCGGCGTGTGGCCCAGCCGGCATGCACCGGCGGCAGCACGGTTTGTTCGAGGCCCTGCAGAATCGCCGGCACTCCGCCGGAAAGATCGTTGTTGAGCAGTACCACGCAGGGATCAAAGTCGCCGACCTGCAGGCGGTTGCCGACCCGCCGCAGTGGTTCAAGCCGCAGTGTCGTCCCGTTGGGCAGTGCGAGGTCGGTGGCGGCGGTGATTTCCGGCAGCAGGCTGCCGACACGGACTTCAATGCCGGCGTGGCGCAGTATCGTGGCGAGCTTTTCGACGTTTTGCAGATAAAACTGGTTGCGGGTGTGGTTTTCCGGCACCAGCACGATGCCGCGGGCGTCCGGACAGGCTTTTTCGATGGCCGACATCGCGGCCTGCACACACAGGGTGTGGAAATCCGGGTTCAGGTTGTTGAAGCCGCCCGGGAACAGGTTGGTGTCGACGGGGGCCAGCTTGAAGCCGGCGTTGCGCAGGTCGACCGACGCATAGAACGGCGCGGCGTGTTCCTGCCACTGGCTGCGCAGCCAGTGTTCGATATCCGTTGTCGACTTGAGGATGTGACTTTCAAGTTCCTGCAGCGGGCCGGTGAGAGCGGTAGTGAGACGGGGAACGGTCATGGTTCGGGGATTGTAGCCGATCCACGTGGCCACCCCGACCGGCCGTCCCGCCCGGGCGCCCCGGGGTCCGTCAACAGGTGCTTGGCCAAAAAAAAGCGGGCGCCGAAGCGCCCGCCAACTCAGGGAGATTCTCCTGAAAAGGAATTACATGTGGTAGGCCTTTTCGCCATGTTCGTTGATGTCCAGGCCTTCACGTTCGACCTCTTCGGCCACGCGCAGTCCGATGATCATGTCGACGATCTTGTAGGCGACCAGTGCCACGATACCGGACCAGAGGATCGCGGTACCCACGCCCCACAGCTGGCTGATGACCTGGGTGGTCATGTCGAAGTCGGCGACCTTGTTGGCCACGTAGTCATAGACACCCGTGCCGCCCAGTGCCGGCGAGACGAACACGCCGGTGAGGATCGAACCGAGAATGCCGCCGACCGCGTGCACACCGAACACGTCGAGCGCATCGTCCGCGCCCAGCATGCGTTTCAGACTGTTGACACCCCACAGGCAGATCACGCCGGCGAGCAGGCCGATGATGATGCCGCCCATCGGGCCGACGAAGCCGCAGGCCGGGGTGATTGCGACCAGGCCGGCGATGGAACCGGAGGCTGCGCCGAGCATCGAGGGTTTGCCCTTGAGCATCCACTCGAAGATCATCCACGACATCGTGGCGGCTGCGGTTGCGAGCAGCGTGTTGACCAGGGCCAGCGTGGCCAGGCCGGTCGCTTCCAGGTTGGAGCCGGCGTTGAAACCGAACCAGCCCACCCACAGCAGCGCGGCACCGACCATGGTCAGCGTCAGGCTGTGCGGCGACATCGCTTCCTTGCCGAAGCCGACGCGTTTGCCGACCAGGTAAGCACCCACCAGACCGGCGATACCGGCGTTGATGTGCACCACCGTGCCGCCGGCGAAGTCCAGCGCGCCCTTCGCCCACAGGAAACCGGCATTGGAGACGACTTTTTCCAGCGAGGCCGCGTCGGTGATCGCATCCGGACCGTCCCAGTACCAGACCATGTGCGCCATCGGCAGGTAGGCGAAGGTGAACCAGAGCACGATGAACAGCAGCACCGCGGAGAACTTCATCCGCTCGGCGAACGCACCGACGATCAGCGCCGGGGTGATGCCGGCAAAGGTGGCCTGGAAGGCGATGAACACGTATTCCGGGATGACCACGCCCTTGCTGAAGGTGGCGCCCACGGAATCAGGGGTGACACCGGACAGGAAGAGTTTGTCAAAACTGCCCCAGAACGTGCCTGCGCCGCCGAAAGCCACGGTGTAGCCGTAGATGGCCCACAACACCACGCACATCGAGAAGGTGATGTAGACCTGCATCAGTACCGACAGCGTGTTCTTGGCGCGAACCATGCCGCCGTAGAACAGCGCGAGGCCGGGAACCGTCATCAGGATCACCAGGATGGTAGCCATCATCATCCAGGCGGTGTCGCCCTTGTTGGGCGTCGGTGCCGGAGCCGCTGCTGGCGCTGCGGCAGCGGGTGCCGCGGCAGGGGCTGCAGCAGCAGGAGCGGCAGCCGGAGCAGCCGCGGGTGCTGCTGCCGCCGGTGCTTCAGCGGGTTTGTCCTGCGCGACAGCCGGATCCCCTGCAAAGCCCAGGGCGCCGAACAGTGCCAGAGCTGCGAAAAGTTTTTTCATCTTGTTCTCCAATCAAAGGGCGTCCGCGCCGGTTTCACCGGTGCGGATGCGGATCACCTGACCGAGTTCGGAGACGAATATCTTGCCGTCGCCGATCTTGCCGGTGTTCGCGGATTTTTCGATGGCTTCGATCACCTGCTCGAGCAGTTCGCTCTTGATCGCCGCCTCCACTTTGATCTTCGGCAGGAAGTCGACCACGTATTCAGCACCGCGGTAGAGTTCGGTATGCCCTTTTTGCCGTCCGAAGCCCTTGACCTCGGTCACGGTGATGCCGGTCACGCCGATGGCGGAGAGGGCCTCCCGTACTTCGTCGAGCTTGAACGGCTTGATGATTGCCGTAACGAGTTTCATGTTATTCCCTTCCGTTTGTGTCAGTCGGTTGCGGGCAAGGTCAGAACTTGTAAAGCGCGCGCAGGCCGAAAGAATTCTGCGACTTGCTTGCGGTGATGCTGTTGGAATCAATGAAAGCCGGCACGTTCGAGCGATCGCCGCGGATTTCGGCCTGCAGTTCCAGGTTCTTGACCGGGGTCATCCACCCAAGAGTGAGGGTGGCTTCTTTCCATTTCTGGATCAGCCCGGTGCGGTACCCGTCCCTGTCGTCAAAGTATTCCGCCCGCAGCGAGGTGCGCCAGCGCTCGTTGATCTGATAATTGGCATAGCCGGCCCACCCTTGCCATTTGGATTTACTAACACCATTCGGTGTGACGGTGGCGGTATTATCCTGTGTGGCGTAGTCGTAATTGAGAATGAACGTGAGCTTGTCGGTGGCGGCAAAGGTGGCGACGAGGTCGATCAGATTGCGGGTGCCTTCCGGCCCCGAATTGATTAGGCCGCCTACGCGCTCCTTGCCGCTGTAGCCGTGCGCGCCCAGGGTGAAAGTCTTAGTTGGCGAGAACAACATGCCAAGTTCGAGTGTTTTCGATCCATTCGTGTCTTTCAGATCGTCCCAGCCGTTGTTGACCCCCCCCATCAGAGTGAGGGTGTCCGTTGCCGCGTAACTCACTCGTGCGCCGGTGTGCGTGAACGGGATCGCATAACCGAACAGAATCGAGCGCGAATAGTTGGGGCCGGCCCGGCTGTCAATCACTTCCGCGCCGGCGAGCGTCACGTATTTGCCACCGATGATCGTGAACGACCCTGCGGCGTATTGGACAAAGGCCTGCGTGATATCCCAGCGGTCCTTCTTGCAACTCCCGGGTGTGGCAGTATTTAAGCCGGTGGCCAAGTTGCAGAGGCCGCCGTTGCTGGGATCGGTTTTGTATGCGGCAAACACATCGGGGTCTTTGCCGGCGATCACGTTGAGCAGTCCGCCGAAACCTTCCTTGGGCTGTTTCGCGAGCGTAATCGCGGCTTGGTGCAGATTGAGTGAATTGCGGTCGAAATCGAAGACGCGGTTCGGACCGCCTACGGTCACTCCCGGGCCGGCAGGGGTCGTGTTGAATGCCCCGCGGCCTGATAGATAGGTGTAGCCGACATCGACGTACCCGGTCAGCTCGAAGCCCCCGATGGTGATGGGGCCGCTTTCTGCTGGCTTGTCGCCAGTCGGTGCTTGGGCGAGAACGGCAGCGGGTAACATTAAGACTGACGCAGCCAAACCCGCGATGATTGTTTTCTTAAACATGTTTTTCCCTTTCAGTGTGTTTTCACAGCGCAATAAAACTGCGATGGACATTCAGCAGGTACCGTGCCAGAAATAAATTCCTTTAAAAACAAATGGTTATAAAACTTTTTGGTTTGCAGTCGCGCCGTCATCGCACCGATGCGGTGCGCCCCTGCCGGGCTCCGCACCACATTGCGGCGCAGCCGCCCCAGCGTGATGCGTGCATCGTGGATTCCGGGTCCTGTCTGGCAATGCTTGTTAAACTGACCAGCCCGATGCCAACGCGGCGTGTATGAGGTTTGAATGAATCCGAAACTGCTCGACGAAATCAACGAAAAAATGAAAGCCGTACTCGCACAGGGGCCGGCTGCAGACATCGAAAAAAACCTGCGGGCACTGCTCGCCGGTGTCTTCAGCCGGCTGGATCTGGTGACACGTGAAGAATTTGATGTGCAGCGTGAAGTCCTGCTGCGGACGCGGGCAAAACTGGCCGAGCTCGAAAAAAAGCTGGCGGCGCTGGAAGCCGACACCACCCGGACACCGCGCTGATTGATGTCCCCCGGCGGGGGTGCGGCCGGATTCCGGTCAGCCGTCATCCGGTCTCAACCGTTGTGTTGACTCTAACCTTTTAAAACGGCCTTTTAAAACCGGGCTGATTCCCAATGTCCCTGGCCGTACTGTACAGCCGCGCCCTGTCTGGCATGGATGCGCCACTGGTAACGGTGGAGGCCCATCTCGCCAACGGATTGCCCAGTTTCACCATCGTCGGCCTGCCCGAAGCCGAGGTGAAAGAAGCCAAGGATCGTGTGCGCGCGGCCTTGCAGAATGCGCAGTTTGATTTTCCGGCGCGGCGCATTACCGTCAATCTGGCCCCGGCCGACCTGCCCAAGGAATCGGGCCGTTTCGATCTGCCGATTGCGCTGGGCATACTCGCCGCTTCCGGCCAGATACCGGATCGCAATCTGGGTAAATATGAATTTGCCGGCGAACTGGCGCTGACCGGCGAATTGCGTCCGGTGCGCGGCGCGCTGGCGATGGCGCTGGCGGTGGCCCGCGATGGGCGGGCTTTTGTGTTGCCGGCAGCCAATGCCGCTGAAGCAGCGCTGGCTGAACAGGCCGCGATCCATGCCGCTGCGTCGTTGGGTGAAGTCTGCGCACATCTCGCCGGCCGGACCGCAATGGCACGCGCAACACCGGCGGATGTTTCCGGAGAATCCACGCACCCGGATCTGCTCGACGTCAAAGGCCAGAATCACGCCCGGCGCGCGCTGGAAATCGCCGCCGCCGGCGGTCACAGCCTGCTGATGGTGGGCCCGCCCGGCACCGGCAAGACCATGCTCGCGCAGCGCCTGCCCGGCATCCTGCCACCGATGACCCAGCAGGAAGCCGTGGAGTCCGCAGCAATCCAGTCGGTCGGGTCGAACGGTTTTGATGTGAGGCACTGGAAACAACGGCCTTACCGCGCGCCGCACCACACCGCGTCCGCAGTCGCGCTGGTCGGTGGCGGCGGCAATCCGCGTCCTGGTGAAATTTCGATGGCCATGCACGGCGTGTTGTTCCTCGATGAACTGCCCGAATTCGAACGCCGTGTGCTCGAAGTGCTGCGCGAACCGCTGGAGTCCGGACGCATCACCGTGTCGCGCGCCGCGCGGCAGGCGGATTTTCCGGCGCAGTTCCAGCTGATTGCCGCAATGAATCCCTGTCCCTGCGGTTTTCTCGGCCACTACAACGGGCGTTGCCGCTGCACGCCGGACCAGGTGGCGCGTTATCGTTCGCGTATCTCCGGCCCGCTGCTCGACCGTATTGATTTACAAATTGAAGTGCCGGCACTGGCCCAGGAAGAACTGACGAAGAACGCCGGCGGCGAATCTTCCGCAACAGTACGCCTGCGCACCAGCGCAGCCCGCGAACACGCGCTGGCGCGGCAGCACAAACCCAACACCCGGCTGGCGACGCGGGAGATAGAACGCCACTGCGCGCCGGATGCGCAGGGTGAAACCCTGTTGAAGCAGGCCATCGTGCGCCTCGGCCTGTCGGCACGGGCTTATCACCGCATCCTCAAGGTGGCGCGCACCATCGCCGATCTGGCCGGCGCGGATGCGGTCGCTGCTGCGCATATCGCCGAGGCCATCCAGTACCGCAGACTGGATCGCACATGAGTGCGGAAGCCCCGCGGCAGGCGGCGCCGGTGTCGGTAACGGCGCTGGCGCTGATCCTCGCCGCGCTGGCGATGATCGGTCCGTTCACCATCGACACCTACCTGCCGTCTTTTCCTTATATCGGCGCCGACCTGCAGGCAACACCTGCGCAGATGCAGCAGACGCTGAGCTTGTACCTGTTCACGCTGGCGTTCATGACCCTGTTCCACGGCACCCTGTCCGATTCCTTCGGTCGCCGGCCGGTGATCCTGGCGAGCCTTGCGCTGTATGTGCTGACGGCCATCGGTTGCGCGCTGGCGACCAGCCTGCCGCAACTGCTGTTCTGGCGCGCGGTGCAGGGGCTCGCGGCGGGCGCCGGCATCATCGTCGGGCGCGCGATCATCCGCGACAGCTTTTCCGGACACGAGGCACAGCGCCTGATGTCGCTGGTGACGATGATTTTCGGTGTCGCGCCGGCGATTGCGCCGGTGATCGGCGGCTGGCTGCAGGACTGGTTCGGCTGGCGCACCATTTTCTGGTTTCTGGCGGGTTATGGCGTCGTGCTGTTTTTTGCCGCGGCGCGTCGCCTGCCGGAAACCCATCCGCTTGCGGCGCGACAGCCGTTCCGGGCGCGGCCCCTGCTGCGCAATTACCTGCGCCTGGGCAGTGATCCGAAACTGGTGCTGCTGTGTGTGACCATCGCATTCAATTTTTCCGGTTTTTTCCTCTACGTGGTGTCGGCGCCGGCGGTGATTTACGATCTGCTCGGCATGTCCGGAAAGGATTTTGCGTGGCTGTTCGTGCCCGGCATCTCTGGCGTGATGTTCGGCGCCTTCCTCTCCGGCCGGCTGGCCGAACGCCTGTCGCCGCGGCGCACCGTGTCCGTGGGATACCTGATCATGGCCTGCGCCGTGGTGTTCAACATCGCGTACTGCCTCATTTTCCCGCCGGCACTGCCGTGGACGGTGCTGCCGGTGATGATCTATACCATCGGCATGGCGCTGGCGATGCCCAGTGTTTCGCTGATCGCGCTCGATCTGTTTCCGAAACTGCGCGGCATGACGTCATCGTTGCAGGGCTTTGCGCACAGCCTGTTCGCGGGGATCACCGCCGGGGTGGTGTCGCCGTTGTTGTCACACAGCGCGCTGACGCTGGCCTGTGGTATGGGTGGAGCTGCGCTGCTGGGTGGTCTTGCCTGGGGGCTCTACCTGCGGGTGGCTGGCAGTACCCGGTAGTGGTAGCCTTTCAGAGGGGACGCGCATTTGTGCGCAAGAGATGGGCGAAAGAGTCAGGCGAAAGAATCAGGCGAAAGAATCAGGCGAAAGAATCAGGCAAGAGAATCAAGCGAGAGAATCAAGCGAGAGAATCAAGCACTATAAAAATGATCCGCCGGTCCATGGGTTTTTGGGTTCATAGGTCCATTTATCCGCGCGGAAGCGGAGGAGCGCAATGACAGGAACAGGCCGGTTATCGGCCGCGCTGACCCGGCACGCCGTCGGCATACTCGGCGTGATCGGCTGCACCATGCTGGTCACCATTGTTGCCGTCGCGGCGTGGTTGTCGTACCGGCAACACAGTGAATCCGAGCGCAGCTTGCAGATACAGCACGCCAGTGACGTGGCGCTGGTGCTGGAAGTGCATGCCCGCAATACCCTGAGCAGCGTGGATGATGCGGTGCGCCGCATCAAGCGCAGCTATGAAAGCAAGGGCATGCGCACAGATCTGCGTGAGCTGATGGCGGATCATCGTGACATCGCCGGATATATCGCAGTGGCATCGGTGGCCGACGAGCGGGGGCGCCTGATTCTCAGCACGCTGCCGATTCCGCCGGGCGCTGCCATCGCCGATCTGGAGCATTTCCGTGCCCATGTGGCACGCGACACCGGTGAACCCTATATCAACAAGCCGGTGCTGGGCCGGGTATCGGGAAAATGGTCTTTCCACGTGACCCGCCGCATCAACCGTTCCGACGGATCATTCGGCGGCGTGGCGATCGTTGCCGTTGATTTGTCTTACTGGAGCCGGCTGCTGCAGGAGGGCGGGGTTGGTGACATTGCCGCGGTCGCAATCGTCGGCCGTGATGGTGTTGCGCGTGCCGCCCATGGCGCCGCCGCCGGCGCATTGATGAAGGCGGACTGGGGTTTTCTGCTGCGCCGGATAGAGGCCGGGCAGGCCCGTGGTTTTGCCGCGGGCGCTGAAGGAGATGCGGCCGGGAGCTGGGCGTACCGCAGCCTCGCGGGTTACCCGCTGTTTGTGGCCATCCGCATGGACGAGCATGACCTGCAGCAGCGGCTGGGCGCCATCCGCTCAGGGTATGTATCGGGTGTTCTGCTCGTCGCCATGGTTGTTTTCCTGTTTGCCGCCGGACTGTTGCTGTTGTTGCGGCGTCAGCGCCTGCATGTGGCCGAACGCATGCGCATGACAGAGGCCCTGGAGCAGAGTGAGGAACGGTTCAAGGCCATGTTCGAACATGCAGGCATCGGCATTTCACTGCGTCCCGCACAAGACCGGACGCTGCCGTGGATCGCGGTGAATGACAAGTTCTGTTCGATGACCGGCTACAGCCGCGACGAGTTGCTGCGACTGAGCACGGCAGACCTGACGGTGGGGGAGGGCCATGAGGGTTTGCGCGACACTGCACGCCTGCTGCGCGGTGAAATCACCAGTTATAGCCGGGAGAAACAGCTGCGCTGCAAGGACGGCAGTCTGTTGTGGGTGACACTTTCTGTCGCTGCATTGCCAGGCGCCGACGGCAAGCCGCGCCAGATCATGAGCACTTTCCAGGACATCAATGCAGGCAAGCTGGCCGAAGCACGGATGCAGCAGAGCGAGCAGCGTTTCCGCGCCATGTTCGATCATGCGGGGGTCGGCATCACGCTGCGCCCGGCGCAGGATCGCAAGCTGCCCTGGCTGGAAGTCAACGACAAGTTCTGCGAAATGACGGGTTACAGCCGCGAAGAAGCGCTGCGCATGAGCACCGTGGACATCACGGCTCCTGAAAGAACAACCGGTGCCGTGCATGACAAGGCGCGCCTGATTTCCGGAGAGGTTCGCAGTTATATGGCGGAGAAGCGCATCCTGCGCAAGGACGGCACCTGGATGTGGGTCGCCCTGTCGGTCGCGGCCCTGCCCGATGCCGAAGGCAGGCCGCATCTGATCATCGCCACCTACCAGGACATCAACGCGCGCAAACTGACCGAAGAACGCCTGCGCGCCATCATTGCCGCCGAACCCGAATGTGTGGCGATTGTCGCGCCGGACGGCCGCCTGCTCGACATGAATCCGGCGGGGTTGCGCATGTTGCAGGCGGACAGCCTGGAGGAGATGCGCCGCTGGCCATTTCTGCGCCAGGTCGCGCCCGCATACCGCCGCGCGTTTGTGCGTCTGCAGCGCCGGATCCTGAAGGGTGAATCCGGCATGCTGGAATTTGAGGCGGTGGGCATCGCCGGCAAACGCTGCTGGCTTGAAATCCACGCGGCGCCCCTCTATGACGCCTCGGGGGCGATCAGTGCATTGCTGGGAATCTCCCGCGACGTCACCGAACGCCGCATGGCCCGTGAGGCGCTGGCGACCGAGCGCAACCTGCTGCGCACGGTGATCGACAATCTGCCGGACCGGATCCGCGTCAAGGGGCCGGATCTGCGCTACATCCTGGCCAACGAAGCCTGGCGCAAGGCGCGTGTAAAACAGGGCTACGACATCATCGGTTTGACCAACCATGATTTGATGGTTTTTGAGAAAGCCGCCGATTTCGAAAAAGAGGATCGTGAGGTGATGGCCACCGGGCAGGTCAGCCAGCCGCGCGAAGTGATGGACGGGCCCCCGGATGCCGCGCAATGGTTCATCACCACAAAAATGCCTTTGCGCGATGCGGCGGGGCGAGTGGTCGGCGTGGTCGGCATCAGTCGCGATGTCACCGACTTCAAGCGCCGTTCGCTCGAAGTGGAAAAGCTCAATGCCGTGCTCGAGGCGCGGGTGGCCGAGCGTACCGCGCAGCTGACCACCACCAACGAGGAGCTGGAGGCGTTTGCTTCCTCGGTTTCGCATGACCTCCGGGCGCCGCTGCGCCACATCGACGGGCTGGCGGCGGCGCTGCTTGAAGATTACTCGGGGAAACTGGATGCGCCCGGTCAGGGTTACCTGGGCCGTATTCGCGCCGCCGCGGTGCGCATGGCGAGCCTGATCGAAGATCTGCTGCGGCTGTCCCGGGTAACACGCGCCGAACTGAAGGTCGCGGATACTGATCTCAGTGAAATTGCCCGCAGCATCATCGATGACTTGCGCCGTGAACATCCGCAGCGTGTGGTGAATGTCCGCATCGCGCCCGATCTGCGCGCCCATGCGGATCCCGGGATGCTGCGCTCGGCGCTGGAGAACCTGATTCAAAATGCATGGAAATTCACCGGCCACAGGCCGATGGCAACCATCGAATTCGGTGTGAGGACCCGCGACGGCATCAGAGCTTATTTTGTGCGCGATGACGGCGCCGGTTTTGACATGGCCCACGCCGGACGTCTCTTTGATGCGTTCCAGCGCCTGCATACCGAACAGGAATTCCCCGGCACCGGCATTGGTCTTGCGACGGTGCGCCGGGTGATGCGGCGTCATGGCGGCGATGCCTGGGCCGAATCCGCGGTCGGCAAGGGCGCGACATTTTTCTTCACGCTGGGTGTGCGCCCTGACGCTCGCACTGCGGCGCTGCCGCGGGCGGCACTGACACTCGTTGCGCGGCAGGATGCGCCGGCATTGCCGGTTGCCGCGAATCCGGTGATCCTGCTGGTTGATGACGACCCGGATGTGCTGATGCTGACATCGCGCGCACTTGCGCCCGACGGGTATCAGGTATTAACGGCGGAACGCGGCGAAGCCGCGCTGGCCCTGCTGCGCGAACACAGCGTCAGCGTCGTGGTGTCCGATTTTTCAATGCCGGGCATGAACGGGGCGCAGTTGCTGGCACGGGTGGCGGCTTTGTATCCAGGCACCTTGCGCATCATGGTCAGCGGGCAGGCGGTCAATGACGACATGGCGGCAGGCCTGCACAAAGGCGAGATTCACCGGTATTTCGACAAGGGGCATCGTTACGATGGCGTGCGCGATTATATTCGCGACTGGCTGGCTTCGGCGCAGCAGCAGGGAAACAACTAAGTATTTGTTTTTATTGACTTTATTGGGCGGGGCGGATCAGCACTGCTCCCAGGGCAGGCCGTCGTGGCGCCAGCCGGTTTTTTCGTTGCGGTGGTGGCTGTCGTCGAGTTCACCCTCGAAACCATGCAGCACGTTATAGACCTGGGTAAAGCCGGCCTCTTCCAGCGCATGGCCGGCATCCAGTGAGCGGTTGCCGCTGCGGCAGATGACGATGATCGGCCGGTCGACGCTGGCGGCTTTTTTGACATGGGCGACGAAGTGCGGATTGATTTCCCAGTTCGGGCCGTCGTTCCACGGCACCAGGATTGCGCCCACCGGATGGCCGACGAACAGGTATTCCATTTCACTGCGGCAATCGATGAATACCGTGTTCGGATTTTTTTTCAGAAACTCGTGGGCGGCTTTGGGTTCCAGATGTTTCATGGCGGTCGGTCAAGAATGGGAGAAATGAGAAAACGCATTATAGGCGGTGGCGGCAAGCCGGCCAAATGCGCCGGGGCAGTGACTGGCCCATGATAAAATCCGCGCCTTTCTCCCTTACTTTGCAAGGCTGATCGCGCCCTTCCGGCGCCTCCTGACGTCGATGAGCATCCCCCGCATCCAGCAATTGCCCGCGCTGCTGTCGCAACGCATCCTGATCCTCGACGGCGCCATGGGCACCATGATCCAGAACTACAATCTGGATGAGGCGGCCTATCGCGGAGAGCGTTTCAGGAGCTTCGCGCATGACGTCAAGGGCAACAACGACCTGCTGACTCTGACCCAGCCGCAGATCATCCGTGAAATCCACGAACAGTACCTCGATGCCGGCGCCGACATCATCGAGACCAATACCTTCAACTCGACCGCGGTCGCCATGGCGGATTACCACATGGAAGATCTGGTGTACGAGTTGAACGTCGAGGCGGCAAAACTCGCGCGCGCAGCGGCCGACAGGTTTGAGGCAAAGGATCCCTCGCGTCCGCGTTTTGTCGCCGGCACGCTGGGCCCGACCAACCGTACCGCGTCGATTTCACCCGACGTCAACGATCCGGGTTTTCGCAACATCAGCTTTGACCAACTGGTCGAGACCTACAGCGAAGCCATCCGCGGGTTGATCGACGGTGGTGCCGACCTGCTGATGGTCGAGACCATTTTCGACACCCTGAACGCCAAGGCCGCGCTGTTCGCGATCGACCAGTATTTCGAAAAACACGGCGTGAAGCTGCCGATCATGATTTCCGGCACCATCACCGATGCCTCGGGTCGCACGCTGTCGGGCCAGACGCCGGAAGCGTTCTGGAATTCGGTGCGCCATGCCAAGCCGCTGACGATCGGTCTTAACTGCGCTCTTGGAGCGCAACTGATGCGGCCGTTCATCGAAGAGATTTCGCAGGTCGCCGACACCTGGGTCTGCGCTTATCCGAACGCGGGCCTGCCCAATCCGCTGGCGCCGACCGGTTACGATGAGTTGCCGGAAAACACCGCGGAGTACGTCCTCGATTTCGCCAAAAGCGGTTTTATCAATATCGCCGGCGGTTGCTGCGGCACCACGCCGGCGCATATCCGCGCCATCGCCGAGGCGGTGAAAAATGTGCCGCCGCGCAAAGTGCCGCAGATCGAACACAAGACCCGGCTGTCGGGCCTTGAGCCGCTGAACATCGGCGACGATTCCTTGTTCGTCAACGTCGGCGAACGCACCAATGTCACCGGTTCGCGTGCCTTCGCCAAACTGATCCTCGCCGGCAACTACGCCGAAGCGGTGTCGGTGGCGCGCCAGCAGGTCGAGAACGGCGCGCAGGTGATCGACGTCAACATGGACGAGGCGATGCTCGATTCGAAGGCGGCGATGACCACCTTCCTGAGCCTGATCGCCTCCGAACCGGACATCTCGCGGGTGCCGGTGATGATCGACTCCTCGAAATGGGAGGTCATCGAGGCCGGGCTGAAATGCGTGCAGGGCAAGGCCATCGTCAATTCGATCAGCATGAAGGAGGGTGTCGAACCCTTCAAACACCAGGCGCGGCTGGCAAAGCGTTACGGTGCCGCGGTGGTGGTGATGGCCTTCGACGAAAAAGGCCAGGCTGATACCTACCAGCGTCGCATCGACATCGCGAAGCAGGCCTACGACATCCTGGTCGATGAAATCGGCTTTGCCGCGGAAGACATCATCATCGATCCGAACATATTCGCGATCGCCACCGGCATCGAGGAACACAACCGTTACGCCATCGATTTCCTCGAGGCGACGCGCTGGATACGGCAGAACCTGCGTTATGCACGGGTCAGCGGGGGGCTGTCGAATGTATCGTTTTCCTTCCGTGGCAACGATCTGGTGCGAGAAGCGATCCATACCGCATTTCTGTATCACGCCTTCCAGGC
Organism: Burkholderiales bacterium; assembly: GCA_019744975.1. Taxonomy (GTDB): domain Bacteria; phylum Pseudomonadota; class Gammaproteobacteria; order Burkholderiales; family SG8-41. Next base: position 272,751 of record JAIETP010000014.1, on the reverse strand, counting down.
CGGGCTGACCATGGCCATCGTCAATGCCGGACAGATCGGCGTCTATGACGAAATTCCGAAGGAGCTGCTGGAGCACGTCGAGGACATCCTCTTCGATCGCCGGCCCGATGCGGCTGAACGCATGGTGACGTACGCTGAAACCGTCAAAGGCAGGGGCCGCGTGGTGGTCGAGGACCTGGCCTGGCGCGACACGCCGGTCGGCGACCGCCTGACCCATGCGCTGGTGCGGGGCATTACCAACTGGATCGTCGAAGACACCGAAGAAATGCGCCTGCAGATCGAAAAGGATGGCGGCCGCCCGATCCAGGTCATCGAAGGTCCGCTGATGGACGGCATGAACGTCGTCGGCGACCTGTTCGGCGCCGGCAAGATGTTTCTGCCGCAGGTGGTCAAGTCGGCGCGGGTGATGAAACAGGCGGTGGCGCATCTGGTGCCGTACATCGAAGCCGAAAAGGCGCGGCTGGGTGACATCCGCGCCAAGGGCAAAATCGTGCTTGCCACCGTCAAGGGTGACGTGCACGACATCGGCAAAAACATCGTCGCCGTGGTGCTCCAGTGCAACAACTACGAGGTGGTCAATCTTGGCGTGATGGTGCCGTGGACGCAGATCGCCGAAGTCGCAGTACGCGAAAAGGCCGACATCATCGGCCTGTCTGGACTGATCACGCCGTCGCTGGAGGAAATGGCGCATAACGCGCGCGAAATGCAGCGCACCGGTATGACCATCCCGCTGCTGATCGGCGGCGCCACCACATCGCGTGTGCATACCGCAGTGAAAATTGCACCGCATTACCAGGGGCCGGTGGTGTGGGTGCCGGACGCGTCGCGCAGCGTCAGCGTCTGTTCCAGCCTGCTGTCGGATGACCAGCGCAAAGGTTATCTCAACGACCTCGCCGCGGACTATCAGCGCGTGCGTGAGCAGCATGCCAACAAAAAGGGCCCGGAACTGATTTCGCTGGCGGCGGCGCGCGCCAATGCGCATGCCATCGACTGGCAGTCGTATACGCCGCCGAAGCCGCTGATGATCGGTTTGAAACCGCTGAAGAATTACGATCTGGCTGAACTGGCCAAGTACATCGACTGGGGGCCGTTCTTCCAGACTTGGGATCTGGCCGGACCGTATCCCGCGATTCTTGACGACGAGGTCGTCGGTGTTGAGGCGCGCAAGGTGTTTGCTGATGCGCAGGCCATGCTGAAGAAAATCATTGAAGGCCGCTGGCTGACGGCCAATGGCGTGTTCGGCCTGTTCCCCGCCGCGCGTGTCGATCACGAAGATATCGTGATCTATGCCGATGAGTCGCGCCAGACGCCGCTGATGGTCTGGCACAACCTGCGCCAGCAGAACCAGAAGCCGACGGGGCGGGCCAACCAGTGTTTGGCGGATTACATCGCGCCGGTGGAATCCGGCGTGTCCGATTACATCGGCGCGTTTGCGGTCACCGCGGGATTGGGCATGGAGAAACAACTCGAGCGTTTCGAAAAGCAAAACGATGACTACTCGTCGATCATGCTGAAGGCGCTGGCCGATCGTCTGGCGGAAGCATTTGCCGAACTGCTGCATCTGCGTGTCCGCCGCGAGTTCTGGGGCTATGCACCGGAGGAATCGCTGGATACTGCCGCGCTGGTCGCTGAAAAATACAGCGGTATCCGTCCGGCACCCGGCTATCCGGCCTGTCCTGACCACACTGAAAAAAGCGCGTTGTTCGATACACTGCAGGCCACCCGCATTGATATGCGTCTGACCGAATCGTTTGCGATGTGGCCGGCATCGTCGGTCAGCGGCTTTTACCTGTCGCATCCTGATGCGCAGTATTTCGCCGTTGGCAAGATCGATCGGGACCAGGTGGCAGATTATGCGCGACGCAAGGACATGAGCGTGGCTGACGTGGAGCGCTGGCTGGCGCCGAATCTGGGCTACAACACGGCCTGATCTTGTTCCGCGCGTTGCATTTCTTCACTTCGCCCGCCGCGCGTTATCTCGCGGCAGCAGACACCGGCGGCAATAGCTGGTGGCGTTACCTGCTGGGCATTGTGGTCATCGCCGCGAGCTGGATCATCGGCGGCGCTTATGCCTACGGACTGGTGCTGATGTACCTGCCGCTCGGCGCCATCACCGAATTCGTCGCCATCAATGCCAGCATCCTGATGCTGCTGGTGGGTGTCGTTGCCGTGGTCGTGGTTTTGCATCGTCGTCCCTGGCGCACACTGGTCACGCCGCATGCGCAAATCGACTGGCGACGCATGGCGCAGGGCGCCGCGGCGTGGGTCGTGTTGTCACTGGTTTTTTCCGTCATCGAACACCTGCTCCATCCCGGGCGTTATGCCTGGAGCCTGGATATTGTACGCTGGCTGCCGTTTGTGCTGGCGGCGCTGTTGCTGACACCGCTGCAATGCGCGGCCGAGGAACTGGTATTCCGCGGTTATGTCCTCCAGGGCCTCGGCCGGTTCCTGCGCAATCCCGTGATGCTGGCGCTGCTGAGCAGCGTGATATTTACCCTGCCCCATCTCTACAACCCGGAGGTCGCGGCGTACGGACTGGCGATCATGGCCGCCAATTATTTTGTGATGGGCCTGTTTCTCGCCGGCGTGACTTTGCGCGATGGTCGGCTCGAACTGGCGATCGGCGCCCACGCCGGCAACAACCTGCTGCTGGCGCTGGTTGTTCGTTACGACGATTCGGTGTTTGAAACGGAATCGGTGCTCACCGCCGGCGCGCTTGATCCCGTGTATTCTCTGGTGACGCTGCTGCTCAGCGCGGCGCTTTTTTACTGGTGGTTTTTCCGCAGATCGTCCGCAGTGATGAGTGATTCCAGTCGATTAAATCCCTCGTTTACACCGGAACAAGTCGCGCAGTTTTCGCGTGATGGTTACCAGATCGTGCGTGGCCTGGTGCCGGCCGAAGCCTGTGCGCGTCTGCGCGCGATTGCCGAACGCGACCTGGCCGCGGCCGTGTCTCCGGTCGAATACGAGGCCGACACCCAATATCCCGGTGCCCCGCAATCGCTCGAGGCCCCCGGTGGGCGCACGGTGCGGCGTCTGCTGCAAGCCTATGCACGTGATGCGGGATTCCGCGAGTGGGCCACCGCGGCACCCATCGTTACGCGCCTGAAACAATTGCTGGGGCCGCAGATCGCCCTGTCGCAGGCCCATCACAATTGCGTGATGACCAAGGATCCGGCATACAGCAGCCTGACCAGCTGGCATCGTGACATCCGCTACTGGTCGTTTGCGCGTCCGGAACTGGTATCGGTGTGGCTGGCGCTGGGCGAAGAGCGCCGCGACAACGGCTGCCTGTTGCTGCTGCCGGGTTCACATGGTATGGATTTTGACGCGGCGCGGCTTGATGAGGCGCAGTTTTTGCGCACCGATATTGCGGAAAACGCAGCGCTGTTGCAGTCGCAGGTATGTGCCGAACTGAATCCCGGCGATGTGCTGTTTTTCCACTGCCGGCTGTTTCATGCTGCGGGGAGCAATCGCGCCGCGCAGACCAAATTCTCGGTGGTATTCACCTATCATACGACGGACAATCCGCCGCTGCCGGGCACACGCTCCGCGGCGGTGCCGGAAATTCCCCTGCCCTGACCGCCGGGCTGCGGGAATATTTCCCGCAGCAATTTTGTTATGCAACACGTGATGACCGATACCGTGTAACTTTCACTGCGGCTGTCCGGCGCCGTTTTCTTAAATCAAGGGAGATTTCATGAAACCGTATAAAAGCATGCTGGTGGTCGCCATGGCTGCTGTTGCCGGCGGCCTGGTGATGGTGAACGTGAACGCCGGTCCGGAGCAAATCCGGTTTCCCCAGGGGTTTGAGACCTGGACCCGTTACGGCGACGTCGATCGCCACGACAGCAAGCAGTATCGCGAGCTATATACCAGCGCAGCGGTGGTCAAAAGCGTACGTGAGGGAAAACCGATCCCGGACGGGACCGTGCTGGTAATGGCGATTTACGCCGCGAAACTGGATGAAAAAGGTGATCCGGCCAAAGGCAGCGACGGCCGTTTTGTCAAAGACAAACTCAGCGCGGTGACGGTCATGGAGAAGCGCGCGGGCTGGGGCGCCGCGGTGCCGGAAGAGTGGCGTAATGGCGACTGGCAATACGCTTCGTTTACGCCGGACGGCCAGCCCAACGAAAAAGCCAACGCCAACATCAAGAATTGTTTTGTCTGCCACAAGCCGCATGAAAAACAGGATTTCGTGATTTCCCTGGCCAAACTCTCCGGCACTTTTCCCACGTCAGCCGTCGCTTTGAAAACCGGCGCAAACGACGTCAATATCGCCGGTTTCAAGTTCGGCCCGGGCACCGTCAAGGTGTCCGCCGGACAGGCGGTGACCTGGACCAACGCGGATGATTCGCCGCACCAGATCGTGGTCACCGGCAAACCGCAGCAGACCGCCGTCCTGCTGAAGGGGCAAAGCGCGGGAATCAAGTTCGATGAGGCGGGTACTTTCGGCTACATCTGCTCATTGCATCCGGCCATGAAGGGCACGGTGGAGGTTGCGGCGAAGGTCGCGGCCAAATAGGACGCAAGCGTAGGCCACCAGCGGCGCAGGGTCAGTGCAGTTTGACGCGCGGCTCGGTGCGCCGCGTGATCAGCCGGGCCAGCGTGTCGAAGAATACCTTGGCGAAACCGTGCAGCGCGTAGAGATGCATGCGGTACAGCGACACGTACATCAGCCGCGCGAACAGGCCCTCGATGAACAGGCTGCCGCCGATCAAGGCGCCCATCAGGCTGCCGACGGTCGAATAATTGCCCAGCGATACCAGTGAGCCGAAGTCGCGGTAAACGAAGGGCCGTGCCGGTTTGCCGGCAAGCCGCCGGCGCAATGTGGATGCCAGCAGTGTCGCCTGCTGGTGCGCGGCCTGCGCCCGCGGCGGCACGTTGTGTTCACGGCCGGGCCAGGCACAGGCGGCGCAGTCGCCCAGCGCAAAAATGTCCGGGTCGCGTGTGGTCTGCAGTTCCGGCGTCACCACCAGCTGGTTGAGTTTGTTGGTTTCGAGGCCGAGGTCTTTGAGGAAATCCGGCGCCTTGATGCCCGCCGCCCATACCGTCAGCTCCGCGGGAACCTTGCGACCGTCGGCAATCAGCACGCCGTCGGCCTCGACTGCAGTCACGCGTGCGCGGGTCAGCACCTGCACCCGCAGTTTTTCCAGCAATTCGAGGGTTGATGTCGACAGTCGCTCGGGCAGGGCGGGCAGCACCCGCGGACCGGCTTCGATCAGCGTGATGCGGATATCGCGTTCGGCGTTTATTCTTTCCAGGCCGAACGCCACCAGCTCGCGCGTGGTGTGATGCAGTTCGGCGGCGAGTTCGACGCCGGTGGCGCCGGCGCCGATGATCGCCACATGCAGTTGTTCGGGACGCAGCGCTTCGCGCTGTGCGTTGGCGCGGATGCAGGCATTGATCAGCCGGTTGTGGAAACGTTCCGCCTGCGCCGGCATGTCGAGGCTGATCGCGTGCTCCTGCGCACCCGGCGTACCGAAGTCATTGGTACCGCTGCCGACGGCAATGACCAGCGTGTCGTAACGGATCTCGCGTTCGCCGATCAGCAGCCGACCCTCGTCATCGTGGGTGGGCGCGACCCGCACCACGCGGCGCTCGCGGTCCAGCCCGGCCATGCTGCCGAGGCGAAAGCGGAAATGGTGCCAGCGCGCCTGTGCCAGGTAATCCAGCGTGTGCTGGTCGACGTCCATGCTGCCCGCGGCGACTTCGTGCAGCAGCGGTTTCCACAGGTGTGTGCGCGAACGGTCGATCAGCGTGACCTGCGCCCTGCCGCGGCGGCCGAGGCCGTCGCCAAGCCGTGTCGCGAGTTCCAGGCCGCCGGCGCCGCCGCCGACGATGACGATGCGGTGCGGATGGGCGGTGTGGTCGGACATGCGCATGCTCCAGTATCACATGCAGTTATGATGACCGGCATGGATAACCCCTCCGGCCCGGCGTATTACCGCAGATATGCCCGCGACTATGACGCCAGTGCGCAGCGTACCATGGCATTGCGCCGGCGCACCATTGCCCGGCTCGGCTTGCGGCCGGGCGATGTGGTGCTCGATACCGGTTGTGGCACCGGACTCAGCTTTCCGCTGCTGCTGGACGCGGTTGGCGCATCCGGCAGGGTCATCGGCGTCGAATCCAGTGCCGACATGCTGGTGCTGGCCCGGGAGCGTGCTGCTGCTGCAGGCTGGAACAACGTGACGCTGCTTGAATCTGCGGCGGAGGCTGTTGTGCTGCCGTGTGTGGTTGATGCCCTGCTGTTCAATTACACCCATGATGTGATTCGTTCGCCGGCAGCGCTGGATAACCTGTTCCGGCAGGCGGCCGCCGGCGCACGCGTTGCCGTTGCCGGGATCAAACATCCGCCGCGGTGGCTGGATCCGTTCCGGCTTTACCGGCGCTTCAAGTCCCGTGGGTGTTACAGCAATACTGAAGGATTGGATGCGCCCTGGGACCGACTTCAGGCATTAGTGCCTGATTTGCGGGTCGAATCGACCCTTTGGGGAACGGGATTCATGGCCTGGGGACGGTATCAGGGTGTTTCGCCGGAATAATCTGAATTTATGTATGTTTATTGCTGCATCCAAGACCAAGTGTCGGGTGTAGTGATGGGAGTAGCGGATTTTTCCGGAGGAAAGCGTGGAATTGCGACGCATATTGGTACTGTTTCCCAAAGACTGGGACCGGGTGGAACTCGATCACCCGCGTTATCAGGCGGACTACCGGTTTTACTACGAGGGCTTTGATCTTTTCCGCTTTCCCGACAATGCACTGCTGCTGACTTTTGATGCGCGCCGTTTTGTTGACCGGCTGGTGCGCAAATATCGCGGTCGTATCGATGGCGTCATCAGCAACAACGAACATTTCGGCGCGCTGATCGCCGCCGTGCTGGCCCAGCGCCTGGGTCTGCCGGGAGCGGACCCCGCGCTGATCATCGCCACCCAGCATAAATATTATTCGCGTTGCCTGCAAAACCGCATTGTCCCGGAAGCCACGCCGCGATTTGAGGCGCTGCCCTATGTCGGCGGAATCAACAGTCCGCCCGAACTCGGTTTCCCGTGTTTTGTCAAACCGGTCAAGGCCACGTACTCGGTGCTGGCGCGGCGCATCGACAGTTTTGCCCAATTGCGCGCCTTGATGGATTTTTCACCGCTGGAAAGTCTGATTCTGCGCAAGCTGGTGCAGCCGTTTGACGATCTGATGCGGGTGTACACGCCGTTCACCATCGGCGCGCAGGCGATGATCGCCGAGGAAATCCTCGACGGCGTACAGGTCAATGTCGACGGGTACGTGCATGATGGCAGGATCCATGTTCTGGGCATCGTCGACGAAGTGATGTACCCGGGCACCCAGGCGTTCATGCGTTTTGAATATCCGTCACGCCTCGCGCCGGATGTGCAACAGCGCATGGATTGCACTTACCGAAAAACTCCTCGCCGGCATCGATTACAGCCACGGCTTTTTCAACGTTGAGTTGATCCTTGACCCGCAGTCCGGGGCAATCCGTATCATCGAAATCAATCCGCGCATGGCATCGCAGATTGCCAATCTCTACCGGCGTGTCGACGGTTGTGATCCGTACGGTGTGCTGCTCGACCTGGCCATCGGTGATGCGCCGCAGACGGTGCGCGGCGCGGGTGAATTCCGCGCGGCGGCGAGTTTTGTGTTCCGTCGTTTTGATGGCCGCGCGGCCGGCAGCGTACCCACTGCGGAGCAGATCGCGGCAATGCACCGCCGGTATCCCGATGCGCGGCTGATCCTGTATCTGAAACGTGGCGCGGGACTCGCACGCGAAATGAAATGGCTGGGCAGCCATCGTTATGCCGTGCTCAACCTCGGCGGGCGCGATGCCGCTGACCTGCAACTGCGTTACGAGGCGATCCGCCGCGAACTGGCGCTGGATGCCGGTGCGGGATCGGTCAGCACCAGCCGTATCGCCTCTTCCATCTGAATCACGCCGGCGATGCCGCTGGCGCGCAAGGCTGCGCCAGTCGCAGCATTGACGGCGACCACATGATCTGCAGCAGTCATTTGCCGCTGCAGCAGGTCGCGCGCCGACGGCGGCAGGGCGGCCAGCAATGGCGGCGCGACCACGCACAGCCGGTGACTGACCCTGATGCCGCGCGCCAGATCTTCCTGCTGCAAGGCGTGTTCCAGCGCCGCAGGTTCTGCAACGCCCGCGGCGGCAATGATCAGGCGTTGCGGGCGCGACTGGCGGGCCAGCTGCGCAATGCCGGCCTGCAGCGCCACCTGACCGGTGCAGCAGGCGCAGCCGTTGACGGCAGCGACGGTCAGTTGCATGGGCACGCTGTCGCGGGTGAGATCGCCGCCGTCGTTGTCGAGCACGGCCCAGCGTTCGCCTGCGGGGCGCGCCGCCAGCAGCGCGTGGAGAAAGCCTTGTTTGTCGGCACTGGCGGCGCCGGTGACCAGGCATACAGGAATGCGGGCGGATGGCGGCGTCATGACCGGATTATAACGGCGCGGATTTTTCCGCTACAATAAACGGAGTAAAAAATATCAATTAAAACAAATGGTTACGATATGACCTTATTGTCGGTTTCCCTGTCCCCCATCGCTGCGACCGTGCTGCTGCTGACGGCCTCCAATGTGTTCATGACCTTCGCCTGGTACGGACACCTGAAACACCTGAACGCCTCGCCATGGTGGATTGCCGCGCTGATTGCCTGGGGCATCGCCCTGTTCGAGTACCTGCTGCAGGTGCCGGCGAACCGCATCGGTTACACCACGCTGAACCTGGGGCAACTCAAGATACTGCAGGAAGTGATCACGCTGTCGGTGTTCGTGCCGTTTGCAATTTTTTACATGGGCGAAGACCTGAAGATGAATTATCTGTACGCAGGCCTGTGCCTGATGGGTGCGGTGTATTTCATTTTTAAGACCTGAACAGCGTGAACGGGTGAAAGGTGAACGAGTGAACGGGTAACACCTGTGATGTTGCAGTTTTTCACGTTCTGCTTTGCTTCAAGTGTGTCCTTGACCCGTTCACCCGTTCACCTTTCACGCATTTAACGCATTCTGCTGTTATCCTTTCGCCCGATCATGCACATCCACATCCTCGGCATCTGCGGCACCTTCATGGGCGGGCTCGCCGTGCTCGCACGTGAGGCCGGCCATCAAGTCACCGGCTGCGACGCCAATGTCTATCCGCCGATGAGCACGCAGCTCGAGGCGCAGGGCATCCGGCTGATCAATGGTTACGAAGCAGAGCAGGCCGATCTCGATCCCGATGTGTTTGTGATCGGCAACGTGGTCACCCGCGGCAACCCGCTGATGGAAGCGATCCTGAATCGCGGTCTGCCGTACGTGTCGGGCCCGCAGTGGCTGCGCGACCATGTGCTGCAGGGGCGCTGGGTGCTGGCCGTTGCCGGTACCCACGGCAAAACCACGACCAGCGCGATGCTGGCGTGGATCCTGGAACATGCCGGACTCAATCCCGGATTCCTGATCGGCGGCGTGCCGCAGAATTTCGGCGTATCGGCACGGCTGACCGAGACGCCGTTTTTTGTGATCGAAGCCGACGAATACGACACCGCTTTTTTCGACAAACGCTCGAAGTTCGTGCATTACGCGCCGCGCACCATGGTGCTGAACAACCTTGAATACGACCACGCCGACATTTTCCCCGACCTCGCGGCCATCGAAACCCAGTTCCATCACCTGCTGCGCACCATTTCCGGCAACGGCCTGATCGTGGCCCGCGGCAGCGATGCCGCGCTGGATCGTGTGCTGGCGCGTGGTGCCTGGACACCCGTCGAACGTTTCGGCGGCGATGGTGCATGGCAGGCCGGTGAGCCTGACGACAGCGGTGCCTTCGAAGTCACCCACGAAACAGCATCGCGCGGTCGCGTGATGTGGGACCTGCTCGGTGAACACAACCGCATGAACGCCCTGGCAGCGATTGCCGCGGCACGCCACGCCGGCGTACCGGCGGCGGGTGCCGTCGATGCGCTGGGCCGGTTCCAGAACGTCAAACGGCGCATGGAAATCCGCGGCACGGTGCGGGAAGTCACGGTGTACGACGATTTTGCCCATCACCCGACCGCGATCGCGACCACGTTGGCCGGCTTGCGGCGCAAGGCCGGCCCTGCGCGCATCATCGCGGTGATCGAACCGCGTTCCAACACCATGAAACTCGGCGTGATGAAGCAGGCCTTGCCCGGCAGTCTTGCGGATGCCGACCTGGTGTTCTGTTACAGCGGCGGACTCGGCTGGGATGCCGCCGCCGCGCTGGCGCCGCTGGGTGACAAAGCAGCAGTGCATGACGATCTCGAACGCATGGTCGCGGCGATTGCGGCAGCTGCGCGTGCCGGTGACCAGGTACTGGTGATGAGCAACGGCGGTTTCGGCGGCATCCACGACAAACTATTGCAGCGTCTGGCGGCCTGATGCCTGCCTCACCCGGTCAAATACCGAACGATGCGCTTGGTGCATTTTGCCGGCATACCCATGCTGCGGTCGCCGGTTCCGGCAAAGGGCCGCTCGCCGGGCTGACTTTCGGCGTCAAGGACATCTACGACATCGCCGGGCATAAAACCGGTTTCGGCAGTCCCGACTGGCTGGCCACGCATGCGCCGGCGACCCATACCGCGGCGGTGGTGACGAGTCTGCTTGCCGCCGGTGCCGACATGCTCGGCAAAACACAAACCGATGAACTGACCTACAGCCTGAACGGCGAAAACGCGCATTACGGCACCCCCGTGAACGTCAACGCACCCGGACGCATCCCCGGTGGTTCGTCCAGCGGTTCCGCGGCGGCAGTGGCCGGCGGGTTGGTGGATTTTGCGCTGGGCAGCGACACCGGCGGTTCGGTGCGTGCCCCGGCCAGTTTCTGCGGCATCTACGGCATGCGCCCGACGCATGGCCGCATTTCATTGCAAGGCGCCTGCGCGCTGGCAAAAAGTTTTGATGTGGCCGGCTGGTTTGCGCGTGATGCGGCGCTGCTCGAACGCGTGGGCCAGGTGCTGTTCGGTGCAGAGGCTGTGGTGGCACCGGGTGAGGTATTGCTGGCAGAGGATGCCGTGGCGATGCTGGACAACACGGCTGATGGCGCATTGCAGCCGGCACTGGTGCGTATCACGGCTGCAATGGGGGCGCCGCGTATGGTGACCGTCAGCGCAGAAGGTTTGCCGCAATGGTTCCAGGCCTTCCGCGTACTTCAGGGTGCGGAGATTCATGCGCAACTTGGCGACTGGGTGAAACAAGCCCAGCCGAAACTCGGTCCGGGTGTGCGTGAACGTATGGCTTGGGTTTCAACGATCACCGCGGACGAAGTGGCGCGCGCGCAGGCTGTGCGAGATGCCGCGCGGCGGCAGATGGATGCCTTGCTCGCCGATAACGCCGTATTGGTGCTGCCGACGGTATCCGGCATCGCGCCCCTGCTGAATACGCCCGCCGCCGAGATCGATGATTTTCGTGCGCGGGCGATGAGCCTGTTGTGTATCGCCGGACTTGCCGGACTGCCGCAGGTCAGTCTGCCGCTGGCGAAAGTGTGGGGCTGTCCGCTGGGTGTGTCGCTGATCGCCGCACCTGGCAACGACGCGCTGCTGCTGGCGCTGGCGCGGCGCATCTGATCAACAGGTGCTGATCTACGTTCACGGATTCAACAGTTCGGCGCTGTCGCACAAAGCGGGATTGTTGCGCGAGAAAATGGCACAGCTCGGCTTGTCAGCACATTTTGCCTGTCCGGAACTGTCGCACCGGCCGGTGCAGGCCATGGCACAGTTGCAGGCCTTGATCGCGCCGCATGATGCAAGTACGGTGACCCTGGTCGGTTCTTCGCTGGGCGGTTATTACGCAACGCATCTGGCCGAAAACTCCGGCGTACGCGTGGTGCTGGTGAATCCCGCGGTGCGTCCCTACGAACTGCTGGCGCCGTATGTCGGTCCACAGAAAAATCTCTACACCGGCGAGGAGTATTTATTCACCGCTGAACATGTCGCCGAACTGCGCGCGCTGGAGGTCGAACAGATCACCGCAGAACGTTATCTGCTGATCACCGCCACCGGCGACGAGGTGCTGGATTATCGCGACGCGGTCGCGCGTTACGCCGGCTGCGAACAGATCATCGTCAACGGCGGCGACCACGGCTTTCGCGGATTCGCCGATTATCTCGACAGCGTTGTCACATTCTGGCAGCGCGGGCGCGTATAATCGCGCCTCATTTCCGCTCTGCGCGGCATGGTCGCGCGCCACCTGCAGTTTCCCCTTTTTTTCCGTGCTTTCCCTGATTTATCTATTCCGATGAACGTTTTTTACGAAGAAGACGGCGAGTTCAAGGTCGGCGCCGTGCTCGCTGACAACGACACCTCGCTGCAGGTCGAAGCGCCGCACGGCAAACGCTCGAAGGTCAAGGCTTCCGCCGTGCTGCTGCGTTTCGAGATCCCCGCACACACCGCGTTCATGGCGGAAGCGCAGGCCCAGGCCGACGCCATCGACATTGATTTCCTCTGGCAGTGCTGCGGCCCTGACGAATTTGCCTACGATGTTCTGGCGCGCGAGTACTACGGGCATGCGCCAGGGGCATTTGAAGCCGCCGGTGTGCTGATGCGCCTGCACAGTGCGCCGATGTATTTTTACAAAAAGGGCCGCGGTCGTTACAAGGCGGCACCGGAAGAATCACTGAAAGCCGCGCTGGCCAGCGTGGAGCGTAAAAAACTGCAGGCCGTGGCCAAGGCCGCGTATATCGAAGAGTTGAATGCCGACCGCCTGCCGGAGGCATTCCGGCCGCAGCTGGATGCCCTGCTCTACAAGCCGGACAAAAACGGCATTGAGTGGAAGGCGCTGGAGGAAGCCAGCATTGCCGCGAAGCTGACGCCGGTGCGCCTGCTGGAGCGTTGTGGCGCGCTGCCCGACATCCATGTTTATCACCTGAACCGTTTTCTGCAGGAACATTTCCCGCGCGGCGCCGGGTTTCCGGATTCACCCGCGGTGGTGTTGCCCACCGGCCTGCCGCTGGCGGAGGTGCAGGCGTACAGCATTGACGATGCGGCGACCACGGAAATCGACGACGCCTTTTCACTGCAGACACTGCCTGGTGGTGCGCGCCGCCTCGGCATCCATATCGCAGCGCCGGCGCTGGGCATCACGCCGGATTCGCCGCTGGATGTGATTGCGCGCGAACGCATGTCGACGGTGTATTTTCCCGGCGGCAAGATCACCATGCTGCCCGATGCCGTGGTGGAGGCTTATACGCTGGCGGCGGGGCGCGAATGTCCGGCGCTGTCGATTTATTTTGATGTCGCCGCTGATTTTTCGATTACCGGTCACGAAACCCGGCTCGAACGCGTGCTGATTGCCGACAACCTGCGCCATGACGCACTGGAGCCGGTGTTCAACGCGACCACCCTGGCAAGCGGTACGGTTATCCATGCGCAGGGCGAAGCGCTGGCCTGGTTGTGGCAGTTTTCAGGCAGCCGGCTGGTCGCGCGCAAAGGCGATTTGCCGCAACCCGAGGATCGTCCCGAATTCGTATTCCAGGTCAGCGACGGCAGGGTGGAGATTTCCCGCCGCCAGCGCGGCACACCGATCGACCAAGCGGTGGCCGAACTGATGATTCTTGCCAACAGCACCTGGGCCGGGGAATTACACGCCGCCGGCCAGCCTGCCCTGTATCGTGTGCAAAGCGGCGGCAAAGTACGCACCAGCACGGCAGCCGGACCGCACGACGGGCTGGGGGTCGCGCAGTACATGTGGGCGAGTTCGCCGCTGCGGCGTTACGCGGATCTGATCAACCAGCGGCAACTGATCGCCCGCGTACGCGGCGAGGCACCGGCCTATAGCGCCAAAGACACGGCGCTGCTGGCGGCGATGCGCGACTTCGAGGTCGCGTACGACGTTTACGCTGAATACCAGCGTACCATGGAGCGTTACTGGAGCCTGCGCTGGCTGGTGCAGGAGCAGACGGCCGTGGTCACCGGCGTCGTGTTGCGGGAAAACCTGGTGCGGCTGGACGCGGTGCCGATTACCCAGCGCGTACCGTCGCTGGCGGCCACGGTGATGCCCGGCGCCCGGGTCGAACTCGCGGTCGGCGCGGTGGATCTGCTCGACCTTGGGGTGCACCTCGACTTCAAAACGACGCTGGATCCGGCGTGATGTTGGTGGTTACCAACCTCGGCGCCAGTCCTGGAATCAGCTTTAAGCAAAACACTTAATTAACTGATTTTAATGTTTTTATTGCTATTTATGGGGGCTTGTCTAGAATATCCGGCATGAGTGCCCAGCCCGTCAGGAATGTGCTGCCCTTGCCGCGCCGCGCGAAACATCCGCGCCGCGGTTCGTGGGGCGGCGCCGTGGACCGGCTCGATGCGCGTGTTGCCGAACTGGAGCGGCGTATCGCCGATTTCGACCGGCGTTATGCCCAAATGACCGTGCGCACCCGCTTCGCTGCCACCGCCGGTATTTCACTGCTGGTGCATGCCTTCGTGATTTTCGGGCTGACGTTCACCGTACCCGATCTGCGTCATCTGCAGAACATGGCGCCGCCGCTGGATGTGGTGCTGGTCAATACCAAGTCGCCGGCCAAACCGGCCAAGGCGGATGCCCTGGCCCAGCACCATCTCGACGGCGGCGGCAATACCGACACCAAGCAGCGCGCAACAAGTCCGCTGCCGGCAGTAAGCCGGGATACACAAACCACCGAGCTGCAGCAGGCAAAAAAACGCGTCGCCGAACTCGAACGGGAAGCACTCCAGTTGCTGGCGCGGGTCGGGCCGAGCCAGGTCGACAGCGCGCCGACCAAGGTGGCGCCGCAGCCGACGCCGGAGAAGGCGCCGGCGGTCGATGGCACGGAGCTGATGCAGCGCAGCCTGGCGATTGCCCGGCTGGAAGCCCAGATCAGCAAGGAATGGAACGCTTACCAGGAGCGGCCGCGGCGCAAATTTGTCGGCGCCCGCACCGAGGAATACCGCTTCGCGCGTTACATCGAAGACTGGCGGCAGAAAGTCGAGCGTATCGGCGAGCTGAACTATCCGCAGGCGGCGCGTGATCAGCGCATTTACGGCAGCCTGACGGCCACGGTGTCGATCAGGGCCGACGGCAGCCTGGAGCGGGTCCAGATTGATCGCTCCTCCGGCAACAAGGTGCTGGACGACGCCACGGTGAAGATCGTCAAACTGGCTGCGCCTTATGCGGCCCTGCCGCCGGACATCGCGCGCGATACCGATGTGCTGCATATCAGCCGCACCTGGACCTACACCCGGGCGGACCGGTTCGTCAGCCAGTGAGCGATACGCATTGAAAGATCATTACGCAGTCATCGGCAATCCGGTCGCGCACAGCAAATCGCCCGACATCCACGCCATGTTTGCCAGACAGACCGGGCAGGACATCGTTTATGACCGGCTGCTGGCACCGCTGGATGCGTTTGAAACTACGGCCAAGAAATTTTTTAGAGAAGGCGGCAAAGGACTGAACGTCACGGTGCCGTTCAAGCGCGAGGCGTGGAAGATGGTCAGTCCTAGCGATGTATCGTTCGGCGGAGTTGTCGATGCCGAAGCCGTCAACACGATTAAACTCGTAAACGGGCGACTTGTCGGCCACAACACCGACGGCATTGGTCTGGTCACTGACCTTGAGCAGAATCTCGGATTTCTTATTGCTGGCAAACGTGTACTGTTGATGGGCGCTGGTGGTGCAACTCAAGGGGTAATGCATCCGGTGCTAGAGAAACGTCCGGACTTGCTGGTGGTTGCCAACCGCACCTTAAACAAGGCGTTCAGCCTCGTCAGGCGCTTTCAGAAGTTCGAGCATTTCACGCAGCACGGAATATCGGCTCAGCCATACGCCGGGCTGGCTGATTCGCAATTCGATCTGGTCATCAATGCCACGTCAGCGGGTCTTAGCGGCGAGATGCCGCCGCTGCCGGAGGGCATTTTCGAGCAGGGCGCGCTGGCCTACGACATGGTCTACGGCCGCGATACGCCGTTCATGGTTTTTGCCCGCAAACAAGGTGCGCGCGCGGTGGACGGCCTCGGCATGCTGGTTGAGCAGGCGGCGGAATCCTTTTTCATCTGGCGCGGCGTGCGGCCGCTGACCGCTCCGGTCATCAAAAAACTTCGCGGCTGAAAATCTGCGTAATATCAGGACCGGCAGACAATCTGATCATCCAGGTCACCGCTTCAAAGTCGACGCTTCACCATGCTGAAATCCATCTTACGCTGGAGCTGGCGCACCCTGCTGCTGGTGCTGATCGTGCTGGCCGCGGTGCAGTTCTGGTTCCTGGTGCATATCTGGTATTGGAACAGCCACAATCCCGAGTCGACCGCGTTCATGCGTGCGCGCCTCGAAATCCTGCGCGAAGACGATCCCAAAGCCCGGCTGCGCCAGCAATGGGTGCCGTACCAGCGCATTTCCAGTCACCTGAAACGCGCGGTGATTGCCGCCGAGGACGCGAAATTCGCGACTCATAATGGTTTTGACTGGGAGGGCATCCAGAAGGCCTACGAAAAAAACCTGCGCGAAGGCGAAATCGTCGCCGGCGGTTCGACGATCACCCAGCAACTCGCAAAAAACCTGTTTTTTTCCGGGGAACGGGCATGGTGGCGCAAGGCACAGGAGGCGGTCATCGCCGTAATGCTCGAAATTGTCATGAGCAAGCGGCGCATTTTCGAAATTTATCTCAACGTCATCGAATGGGATGACGGCGTGTTCGGTGCGGAAGCCGCTGCCCGTCATCATTACGGCAGCAGTGCAGCCGCGCTGGGCGCCGAGCAGGCGGCGCGGCTGGCGGCCATCGTGCCGAGTCCGCGCCGTTACGGCCCCGGCAGCAATACCGCCTATCTGCAGCGGCGCACGCAAACCATTTTGGCCCGCATGAACGCAGCGCAGTTGCCCTGAGCACTCGTCGGCGCGCACATCCGGAGCTGTCATGGACATGCCCCGTTGATTGGTGCGCTGCGACAAGCGGGGCGTTACGGTATTTTTGTTGACGATTTCGGGGTGCCGGCATAATCTGCGCAACGACGCGAACAGACGCGTTTCACCGCGGCATTCGACTGCGGCATTACAACGATTCCGGGGAATTCCAGTTACCGTGCGGCGGTGAGCGCATGGTTTTGCGCAGCCAAAAGTCAACGCGAGGAGTAAACATGCCCCAACTGAACATCAACGGCCGTTCGCATGATGTCAATGTCGAACCCGATACCCCGCTGCTGTGGGTGATCCGCGAACAAGTCGGCCTGACCGGCACCAAATACGGTTGCGGCGTGGCCCAGTGCGGCGCCTGCTCGGTACACCTGAACGGTGAAGTGGTGCGCTCCTGTGCGCTTCAGGTCAGTGCCATCAAGGCGGGCGACAGGATTACGACCATTGAAGGCTTGTCCAAGGACAGTTCGCACCCGGTGCAAAAGGCCTGGGCGGCGATCGACGTGCCACAGTGCGGTTACTGCCAGTCGGGCCAGATCATGGCGGCCGCTGCATTGCTTGCCAAAAAATCCAAACCCACGGACAAGGACATCGACGAAGCGATGTCCAATATCTGCCGTTGCGGTACTTATCACCGAATCCGTGCCGCGGTGCACATTGCCGCCGGCAATACCAAGGTGGGCAGTGCCGATGCGCTGACTTCCGATCAACAAAACGCCTAAGACCGGAGAATGAACATGAAAAATACGATCTCCGCCGAACTGCCGAAAATTTCGCGTCGCAAATTTCTGGTGGTCAGCGCTGCCGCCGGTGGTGGCTTGGCCCTGGGCTTCAATCTGCCCTTTGGCGTCGGCAGCGCTGCTGCGCAAAGTGCCGCCGAGGCCGCTGAAGTGAATATCTGGGTGGTGGTCAAACCTGACGACACCTGCATGATCCGTATTGCGCGCGCCGAGATGGGTCAGGGCACACTGACCGGGCTTGCACAACTGGTGGCCGAGGAACTGGAG
Organism: Burkholderiales bacterium; assembly: GCA_019744975.1. Lineage (GTDB taxonomy): Bacteria > Pseudomonadota > Gammaproteobacteria > Burkholderiales > SG8-41. The sequence goes on along the minus strand of JAIETP010000014.1, from coordinate 254,869 downwards.
TGCGACTGGAACAAGGTCAGGACCGAGCAGATTACCGCTGGCCAGAACCTGGCGCGCAAACGGGCCTGGGGTGACATGTCGACGGCCGGCAGTCGCGGGATTCGTACATCCCACGATTACGTGCGGCGTGGTGGTGCGGCAGCACGAATGATGCTGATGCAGGCGGCCGCCAATGAATGGAATGTGCCGGTGACTGATCTGCAGGTGGCCAATGGGGTGATCAGCCATGCCGGATCCGGTCGTTCGACCACCTACGGCAAGGTCGCTGCTGCTGCGGCCAAACTGACGCCGCCCGATCCGAAGGGGATCAAACTCAAAGATGTCAGGAACTGGAAAATCGCCGGCAAACCGCTGCGCCGCCTCGATACTGCGGACAAACTCAATGGCCAGAAAATTTATGCCATCGATTTGAAGATGCCGGGCATGTTGCACGCCACGGTAAAGAATTGTCCGGTGTTCGGCGGCAAACTCGCAAGCTTCGATGATTCGAAAGTGAAGGGGATGCCCGGCGTCAAGGGCGTGATGAAAATCAATGACACCACGGTGGCGGTGGTGGCTGACACCTGGTGGCGGGCGAAAAAGGCGATGGATGCGCTGCCCATCGTCTGGGATGAAGGTCCCCACGCCAAGGTCAACAGCGCGTCGATCGCCGAGCACCTGAAATCGGGACTGACGTCGAATGATGCTTTCGCCGACATCGACACGGGTGATGCACCAAAGGCGATTGCCGCGGCTGCGAAAAAAATCGAGGCGGTGTACAGCGTGCCTTTCACTTCGCATACGCCGATGGAGCCGATGAATTGCACGGTGAAACTGTCACCGGACAAGGCCGAAATCTGGATTCCGTCGCAAAGCCTGGAAGCCTCCCTGGCCGCATTGTCCAGCGCATCGGGCCAGCCGCTGGAAAAATGCGAAGCCTATGTCATGGATCTGGGCGGCGGCTTCGGCCGGCGCATCGGCAACCAGGACGTGGTGCGGCAGGGCGTGGCCATTGCCAAAGCATTCCCCGGCGTGCCGGTGAAAATGGTGTGGACCCGTGAAGAAGACCAGGCCCATGATTTCTACCGGCCCATCGCGCAGTGCCGTCTGTCCGCAGGCGTCGATGAAAAAGGCAACCTGGCCGGCCTGCATCTGCGGGTATCGGGTCAATCGATCAATGCGTTTGCCAATCCCGCCGCGATCAAGGATGGCAAGGACAGGCGGCAGCTGCAGGGGCTGTGGCCGGAGCCGCACGATGCGCAGATCGGATACACCCATGCCAACCTGCGCACCGAGTATGCGATGCGCAATACGCATCTGCCGGTCGGTCCCTGGCGCGGTGTCAACACCAACCAGAACGGCATTTTCCTCGAGTGTTTCATGGACGAGGTGGCGAAGCTGGCAAACCGTGACCCGCTGGAGTTCCGCCGTTCGCTGATGAGCGAGCGCCCGAAACATCTGGCCGTACTCAACGCCGCGGCCGAGAAAGCCGGCTGGGGCAAACCGCTGCCGAAAGGAGTGCATCGCGGCATCGCGCAGTTCATGGGTTATGCCAGTTATTCAGCCGCGGTGGCCGAGGTTTCGGTCAGCGCGAAAGGCGAGGTCAAGGTGCACCGCTGCGTGTTTGCCCTGGATTGCGGCAACGTCGTCAATCCGGATCAGACGGCGGCGCAGATCGAGGGCTCGGTGGCCTATGGCATGACCACGCTGCTCAGTGAAATTTCGGTGGCAAACGGCCGCGTGGTGGAAACCAATTTCCACAATTTCCGTGTGATGAAGATTGCCGAGATGCCGAAGGTCGAAGTCGTGCTGCCGCTGACCCATGATTTCTGGGGCGGCGTCGGTGAGCCGACGATCTGCGTCGTGGTGCCGGCGATATTGAACGCGATTCATGCCGCAACCGGCAAACCGGTGCGCAGCCTGCCGTTGTCCAAGCAGGGCCTGACGCTGGTCTGACCGGCGGCGTGCGTTTTCCGGGCTGGAGTCTGCTGTTCGCCGCGATGGCCGGTTGTGTCGTCGCGGAGCCCGGGGAGCTGCTGTCTTATCGCGTCGAGGGTGATGCCATTCCCGCAGCGTTGTCACCTGCAGCCGGTGATCCAGCCCGTGGCAAAACGCTGGTGATGGGGCGCGAATCCAACTGCCTGTTGTGTCACGCGGTTCCTGAAACTGGCGTGCGGTTCATGGGCAATATCGGACCGCCGTTGTCTGGTATTGGCGCGCGCTTATCGGCGGGGCAATTGCGCCTGCGCGTTGTCGATCAATCGCGCCTCAACCATGATACGGTGATGCCCTCGTACTACCGGACTGAAGGACTGACCCGCGTCGCCCCGGCGTACCAGGGCAAGCCGGTGCTGACGGCCGGACAGATCGAAGATGTCGTCGCTTTTCTGCAGACGCTGCAATAGGGAATCCGCAACACCGCATGGCCACCCGTCGCCGTTTCCTTTTTACATTAAGTGCACTTGCCGGTATCACGCTGGCGGGAGGCGTACGCGCGCAGGCGCCGGCTGAACGGGAAGCCCTGTTGCGCCAGATCACCGGTGGCGCCGCGGTGCGGCCCGGCCGTGTGACCTTCGATACGCCGGAACTGGCCGATAACGGGCATGCAGTGCCGGTGCGCATCGCGGTCGACAGCCCGATGACCGCAGCCGATCATGTACGCAGCATCACCGTGATTGCCGAGCGCAATCCCCGACCGATCGTTGCTAAATTCACCCTTGGCGCGTATTCGGGCCGGGCACAGGTTGTCACCCGTATCCGGCTGGCCGATAACCAGGAGGTGCTCGCACTGGCGCAAATGTCCGATGGTTCGTACTGGATGGGTGGCGCCAGGGTGGTGGTCACGGAACTCGCCTGCCTGGAGGGCGGTTGAGCATGCTGGCCCGGATCGAAGTGCCGCGGCAGGCACGGCGCGGTGAAATCATCCTGCTGCGCATTGCCATTCAGCATCCGATGGAAACCGGCTACCGTCCCGACAATTTTGGCCGGCGCATTGCGAAGAACGTCATCAACAACCTGGTGTGCCGCTATAACGGCGTCGAAGTGTTTCGCGCCGAGATGGGTTCCGGCATGTCGGCAAACCCATTGCTGCAGTTTCATGCGCTGGCCGAGGCCAGCGGTGAATTCGTGTTCGAGTGGGTGGACGATTCCGGCGAGCGTGGGTCCGAGCGGGCGGCGATCACCGTAAGCGCTTGAATTTTCTGCCACCCATCGTCCTGATGTTTGCGGCAACGCTGGGCGGCGGCGTGTTTGCGGCTGAAGCGCAGCGCCTGCCGGCACCCAAATCCGGCATCGCCTATGCCGGTGCCGATATCCGCGCGATGCAGGCGGATGATTTTGCCAATCCCGGCATGCTGTGGGTCGCGCGCGGTGAAAAACTGTGGAACACGGCGGCGGGCCGCAGCAACAAGTCCTGCGCCGCTTGCCATCGGGACGCCGCATCCAGCATGAAGGGTATTGCCGCGGGTTATCCGCGCATCGATGTTGCAAGCGGCAAACTCGTCAACATCGAAGGCCGCATCAACCGCTGTCGTGAGCGTAACCAGAGTGCTGATCCGCTGCAGTACGAATCGGAAGAATTGCTGGCGCTGACCGCTTACGTGGCGCACCAGTCGCGCGGCATGCCGTTGGCCGTGACAGCGGATGCCGCCAACCGCCCGCATCTCGAACGTGGCCGCGAAATCTATTATCGCCGTCAAGGCCAGATGAACCTGGCCTGTGTGAACTGCCACGAACAGAACGCGGGCCGCAAACTGCTGGCTGAAACCATCAGCGAGGGCCATGGCAACGCCTATCCGGCGTATCGCCTGGAATGGCAGGCCACCGGTTCGCTGCACCGCCGGCTGCGCGCCTGTTATTACGGTGTGCGCGCGGTGATGCCGGCTTATGGTTCCGATGAACTGCTCGACTTGGAGCTGTATCTGGCCCGGCGTGCCGCGGGGCTCACCGTAGAAACGCCGGGCGTCCGTCGTTAAATCTCTATTCGCGTACCCAGTTCAATCACACGATTGGCCGGCAGGTGGAAATATTCGACCACGCTGCTGGCATTGCGCGCCATGGCGGCAAACAGGCGTTCCCGCCACAGCGCCATGCCGCCCTCGCCGATGACGGGGATCAGCGTTTCGCGACTGAGGAAAAACGAGGTTTCCATCATCTCGAATGCGAGGCCGTGTTCGCAGCACAGCGCCAGCGCCTGCGGCACGTCGACCGGATTCTTGAAGCCGAAACGCATGCGGATGCGCCAGCAGCCGTTGCCCAGCGATTCCACGCTGACACGTTCGTTGAACGGCACCCAGGGTGTGTCGGCGATGGTCACGGTGAGGATCACCACGCGTTCGTGCAGCACCTTGTTGTGCGAGAGATTGTGCAGCAGCGCATGCGGTACCGCGTCGGGGTTGGCGACCATGAACACGGCGGTGCCCGGCACCCGGTGCGGCGGGTACTTGAACAATGACGCCAGAAATTCCTGCACCGGAATGGCCGAAGTCTGCAGACGCTCGGCCAGGATGCGCCGGCCGCGATGCCAGGTCAGCATCACCACCAGCATCATCGCGCCCAGCACCAGCGGGAACCAGCCGCCACTGCTGATCTTCAGCAGGCTCGATGAAAAAAACGCCAGGTCGAGCAGAATGAAAAAGCCGGTGGCGGCGATGCACAGCGCGAGGTTGTAACCCCAGACATAACGGATCACAAAAAACGTCAGGAAGGTGGTGACCAGCATGGTGCCGGTGACGGCGACGCCATAGGCCGAAGCGAGGCTGGAGGAATTGCCAAAACCGACCACCGCGGCGAGCACCACCGCCAGCAGGATCCAGTTCACCGCCGGCATGTAGATCTGGCCCATTTCCTTCGCCGAGGTCTGCAGCACGCTCATGCGCGGCAGGTAACCGAGCTGGATTGCCTGTCGCGTCAGTGAATAGGCGCCGGAGATCGTTGCCTGCGACGCGATGACTGTTGCGGCGGTGGCCAGCGCCACCATCGGATACAGCGCCCACTGCGGATACAGCAGGTAAAAGGGATTGCTGACGGCCGCTGGATTGATGATCAGCAGCGCGCCCTGGCCCAGGTAATTCAGCGCCAGCGCCGGAAACACCAGGCTGAACCACGCAATGCGGATCGCCTGTTTGCCGAAATGGCCCATGTCGGCATACAGCGCCTCGGCGCCGGTGAAAGCCAGCAGCACCGCGCCGAGCACGATAAAAGAGGCAATGCCATGCTGGGTCACAAACGCGAAACCATGCGCGGGGTTCAGCGCCTGCAGGATGGCGGGGGCCTGCAGGATGCCGTGGATGCCCGCGGCGCCGAGTGCCAGGAACCACAGGATGACTATGGGGCCGAACAGGGCGCCGACCCGCGCCGTGCCGTAACGCTGGAATGAAAACAGCACGATCAGCACGGCGATGGCGATCGGTAGCACATAGGGTTTGAACGCGCTGGTGCCGATTTCCAGGCCTTCGACCGCGGAGAGCACCGAGATTGCGGGGGTCAGCACCGCGTCGCCGTAGAACAGTGCCGCACCCGCCAGGCCCGCGAACAGGATCGCGGCGTACTGGCGGGGATTGTTTTTGCAGGCGGAGGAGGCCAGTGCCAGCAGCGCCATGATGCCGCCCTCGCCCTTGTTGTGGGCGCGCATGATCAGCACCACGTACTTCAATGACACCACCAGCATCAGTGCCCAGAAAATCGCCGAGATGCCGCCGGTGATGGTTTCAGTGCTCAGGGGAATGCCGTGGCCGGGCGCGAAGGTTTCCTTGACGGCGTAGAGGGGGCTGGTGCCGATGTCGCCGTAGACGATGCCGAGTGCGGCGAGGGTGAGTGCAGCGCGGGACTGTTTCAGACGCGGGTCGGTTTCCATGCCGGCCTCCTTTTCTTGTTGTTAAAGGAGAGCGGGGATTCTCATGCTGCGCCGCACAAATAGCAAGTAAGCCAGTGCATGCTAACTTGGTTTGGGCGATGGATTCTTAAAATAATTAATAAAATCAAATACTTATAATTTAATGAGAATACAACAAGGGTCATTTTGGGAGGCATGGCCTCCTCAGGATCCAGGGTGATATCAGGGCGGTGCGCCGGCGGCTGCCGAGGCCATTTGCGCAAAGTTTTCGTAGAGTGCCCAGTCGAGCGGGTGGGCGGTGAGCGTCTGCGGATGCCACATCCGGCGCGGCAGTTCGAAAATGTCCCCGCCGTAGACATGCAGACCGATCGCCGGTGTGTCGCCCAGGCATTCCGCGACATGCGCCGTCTCCGCGCGCATGGTCAGGATGGAACCCCGCGTCAGCGTGACTTCGCTGGCACGCCGCAGTTTTCCGTCGTCAGTGCGGTACAGCGTGTTCTTCTCCTCGCCCGAGAGCAGCAGGATCGAGGCCCAGGTGCCGTGGTCGTGCGGCGGCGTACGCCGGCCATTGGGAAAACGCACCTTGAGCAGCGTCAGGTCGGGCGAGCGATAAAACACCTGCCGCGCGTTGCCGCCGGTGCCGGAGACGTAACTCAGCGCCTGCTCGATTTCGCCGACTTTGCTGCGCAGGTTTTCCAGCACCTCGCGCATCGCGGCCATCGGGTCGGCGCTTTCGCGGGCGAGGGCGCAAAGGGTGACCAGCTCGTGTATTTTCATCGGGGCTTCCGCTGGTCAATCATCAAATACCTCCACTGGGCGTTATCGTGGTGAGTTGCCGGACATACCCGTTTGGGTAATCTTGCCTTCCCTCGCCAGATTACTGCCGGAGTGTTCAGCGCAACCCGGCGTTAATCTTCTCCAGCGCCGCCGAACCCGGGCACAACTCCTTGGTGCCGAGCTGGTTCAGCGGGGTGTCCACGGTGCTGATGTACTGGTGCAGATCGGCGGCTTCGGAGGCGAGGTAGAGCAGGCCGGTGACGATTTCGCCGGCTGCTGCGCGCTCCTGCACATGGTTCATCGCCTTGATGCGGTCGGTGGGGTCGTAGTCGGCGGCGAGTTTGCGCAGGCGGAGCTGTGAGCCGTCGTGCTGGGCGATGTTGATGACTTCGCCCGGGGCGTAGTCGGCGGTGATTTCCTCGCGGCTTTCGATGAAGTCGAGGCGGTTCACCGCGGCGTTGTGCTGGCGCACGTAGTCGTAGGATTTTGTCGAACCTTCGTGATTGTTGAAGGCGACGCAGGGCGAGATCACGTCGATGAACGACGGCCCCGGATGTTTGATCGCGGCCTTGATCAGCGGCACCAGCTGTTTTTTGTCACCGGAGAAGGCACGGGCGACGAAGGTCGCGCGCAGCAGCAATGCCATGCCGACCAGATCCACCGGTTCGTCCGGGTTCAATACGCCGCGTTTGGATTTCGAACCCTTGGTTGCGGTGGCGGAGAACTGGCCCTTGGTCAGGCCGTAGACGCCGTTGTTTTCGACGATGTAGACCATGTTCACACCGCGGCGAATGCAATGCGCGAACTGGCCAAGGCCGATCGACGCCGAATCACCGTCGCCGGATACGCCGAGATACAGCAAATCGCGGTTGGCGAGGTTGGCGCCCGTCAGCACCGACGGCATGCGGCCGTGCACGCTGTTGAAGCCGTGCGAATTGCCGAGGAAATAGTCCGGGGTTTTTGAGGAGCAGCCGATGCCCGAGAGTTTGGCGACGCGGTGCGGCTGGATGTCGAGTTCCCAGCAGGCCTGGATGATCGAGGCCGAAATCGAATCGTGACCGCAGCCGGCGCAGAGCGTCGAGATCTTGCCCTCGTAATCGCGGCGGGTGTAGCCCGCAGCATTCGGGGCCAGCGAGGGATGGTGCAGCTTGGGTTTGGCGAGATAGGTCATTTTAATCTTTGGTCAGGATTGAGGAGTGAGGATTGAGGAAAGCGATCCATTGGGACGCTCATTCCTCAATCCGCAATCCTAGGCAACTGCCTTTTTCAGCGGTACCACGGAACGTGCGCCGGCATGCCGGGAAATCTGCTCGACAATGAAACGTGCGGTGATTGGCGTACCGTCGTAATGCAGCACTGAAATCAGCCGTGCCGGGTTGATTTTGCCGTCGGTGACCATCAGGGTTTTGAGCTGTGCATCGCGGTTCTGCTCAATCACGAACACCCAGGGGTGGGAGGCGACAAAATCGCTGAGTTCGTCGGCAAAAGGGAAACCGCGGATGCGCAGCGCATTGACGTGGATACCCTTCTCCGACAGCGTGTCCAGCGCTTCCTGCATCGCAGGGCTGGTCGAGCCGTAGAAAATCGCGCCGAAACGCGCCGGTTTTTCCGCCGGGTAGAGCAGCGGTTTCGGCACCAGCGATTTGGCGGTCTCGAACTTGCGCATCAGGCGCTGCATGTTGTCGACGTAATCCGGCCCGGCTTCTGAATACTGCGCATAACGATTCTTGGTGGTGCCGCGGGTGAAATAACCGCCGCGGGTTGGATGGGTGCCGGGGTAGGTGCGGAACGGAATGCCGTCGCCATCGACGTCGAGATAACGGCCGAAGTCCGCGCCGGCATCGAGCCGTTCGTAAGTCATCACCTTGCCGCGGTCGTATTCCCTGCTGTCATCCCAGGCATAGGGCCGGCACAGGCGGGTGTTCATGCCGATGTCGAGATCGGTCATCACAAACACCGGTGTCTGCAAGCGCTCCGCCAAGTCGAAGGCTTGCGCGGTCAGCTCAAAACACTCGGTCGGATCTTCCGGGAACAGCAGCACATGTTTGGTATCGCCGTGCGAGGCATAGGCACAGGCCAAGAGGTCGGACTGCTGGGTGCGGGTCGGCATGCCGGTGGACGGTCCGCCGCGTTGCACGTCGACCAGTACCACCGGAATCTCGGCGAAATAGGCCAAGCCGATGAATTCCGACATCAGCGAAATGCCGGGGCCGGAAGTCGCGGTGAAGGAACGCGCGCCGTTCCAGCCGGCGCCAATGGCGATGCCGATGGAGGCCAGCTCATCTTCGCCCTGGATGATCGCGTATTTGTTTTTGCCGGAGGCAGTGTCGGTGCGCAGTTTTTTGCAGTAGGCGATGAAGGCTTCGGCCACTGACGACGACGGTGTGATCGGATACCAGGCACAGACCGAAGCGCCGCCATAAACGGCGCCCAGCGCGATCGCGCTGTTGCCGTCGGTGAAAATCCGGTCGCCGACATTGTCGGCGCGCTGCAGCCGGATGCCCAGCGGGCAGGGCAGGTGTTTCAGCGCGTAGTCGCGGCCGAGGTGCAAGGCCTTGATGTTTGACTGCAGCAGCGCTTCCTTGCCCTTGTACTGCTCGGTGAACAGTTGTTCGATTTCCTTGGGGTCCAGATCCAGCAGCGCCGACAGCGCGCCGACATAAATGATGTTCTTGAACAACTGGCGCTGGCGCGGATCGCTGTAAGTGGTGTTGCAGATTTCCGTCAGCGGCATGCCGATGGGCGTGACGTCGTTGCGGAATTTACTGGCCGGGAGCGGCTTGGAGTTGTCGTAGAACAGATAGCCGCCGGATTCGATTTCCTTCAGGTCGTTGTCCCAGGTCTGCGGGTTCATCGACACCATCAGGTCGACACCACCGCGGCGGCCCTGGTAGCCCTTTTCGTTGACCCTTACCTCGTACCAGGTCGGCAGGCCCTGGATGTTCGACGGGAAAATATTACGCGGGCTGACCGGTACACCCATGCGCAGGATGGCGCGCGCGAACAGTTCATTGGCCGAAGCCGAGCCGGAGCCGTTGACGTTGGCGAATTTGACGACGAAGTCGTTGATGGCGGTGATTTGTCTCATTCCATTCCCAGTTCAAATTCCAAGGTCGTTCGCCCTGAGCTTGTCGAAGGGTGAATGGGCTTCGACAGGCTCAGCCCGAACGGAGTCATGCATTTGATTTCAGGCTGCCTTGCGTTGCGGTTTGCGGCAGCCCGGACCCGCGTGGGTCATCTTGATCAGGTATTTCTGCATGTCCCAGGCGCCTGTCGGGCAGCGCTCGGCGCACAGCCCGCAGTGCAGGCAGACGTCCTCGTCCTTGGCCATGATGCGGCCGGTCATGCGCAGTTTTTCCGAGACGTAGAGATCCTGGTCGGGATGCAGCGAGGGCGCGGTGAGTTGCGTGCGCAGCTCCGCCTCTTCGGCGTTTTCAGTGAAGGTGATGCAATCCATCGGGCAGATGTCGACGCAGGCGTCGCATTCTATGCACAGCTTGGGTGCGAACACGGTCTGCACATCGCAGTTCAGGCAGCGCTGGGCTTCGGCAAAACCGGCCTTGGCATCAAAACCGAGTTCGACTTCAACCTTGATGTTTTTCAGCGTCAGTTTCTGGTCCTGCCAAGGCACCTTGTTGCGCAGCGCCGCGGAGATGTCGTTGTCGTAGCTCCACTCGTGGATGCCCATTTTCTGCGAGATCACGGTGACGGCCGGCAGCGGGCGATCCTTCATTTCTTCGCCGCTGAACATTTTGTCGATGGACACCGCGGCTTCGTGGCCGTGGGCCACGGCCCAGATGATGTTTTTCGGGCCAAAAGCCGAGTCACCGCCGAAAAACACTTTCGGATTGGTCGACTGGAAGGTGACCTTGTCGACCACCGGCATATTCCATTTATCAAACTCGACGCCTGCATCACGCTCAATCCACGGGAAAGCGTTTTCCTGGCCGATGGCGACCAGCACATCGTCGCATTCAAAAAACTGTTCCGCTTCGCCGGTGGGTACCAAGTTACGTTTGCCCTTGGCATCGTATTCGGCTTTGACCTTCTCGAAGCTCATTCCGGTCAGTTTGCCGTTTTCGACCCTGCACGATTTCGGCACCAGGAAATTGAGGATCGGAATGCCCTCTTCGATGGCATCTTCCTTTTCCCAGGGGCTGGCTTTCATTTCCTCGTAACCCGAACGCACGATGACCTTGACGTCTTCACCACCCAGGCGTTTCGCTGAACGGCAGCAGTCCATTGCGGTATTGCCGCCGCCGAGCACGATCACGCGTTTGCCGATCTTGTCGATATGCCCGAACGACACGCTGGCCAGCCAGTCGATGCCGAGATGGACGTTTTTTGCGGCTTCAGCACGGCCTGGTACGTCGAGGTCGCGGCCGCGCGGCGCGCCGGTGCCGACGAACACCGCGTCATAATTTTCGGCGAGTATTTTTTTCAGGCTGTCGACGCGGGTGCCGGTTTTGACTTCGATGTTGCCGATGCCGGTGATGTAACCGACTTCCTCGTCGATCACCGCTTCCGGCAGGCGGAAACGCGGCACCTGCGAGCGCATGAAGCCGCCGGCCTTGGGATCGGCTTCGTAAATGGTGATGTCGTAACCCAGCGGCGCCAGATCGCGCGCCACCGTGAGTGAAGCCGGCCCGCCACCGATGCAGGCGATGCGTTTGCCGTTTTTCTGTTTGGGTGCTTTCGGCAGTCTTGCGCTGATGTCTTCCTTGTTGTCGGCGGCGACACGTTTCAGCCGGCAGATCGCGACCGGCTCCGGTTGCGTGCCATGTTCGTGAGCAACCGGTTTGCGAATTTCGACGTTGCCTTCTTCAACGCGGCCGCGGCGGCAGGCGGGTTCACAGGGGCGGTCACAGGTGCGGCCGAGAATGCCGGGGAACACATTGGAATTCCAGTTGACCATGTAGGCGTCGCCGTAGCGACCTGCAGCGATCAAACGGATGTATTCGGGGACGGGGGTGTGGGCCGGACAAGCCCACTGACAATCGACGACTTTATGAAAGTAATCGGGGTGCGCAATATCGGTGGGTTTCAAAAAACACTCCTGCCTGCTGTTGGCTACTGCTGTTGACTACATGTACTTGTTTTTATTTGGCTATTCGCACTACTGGGTAGCGTGACCAAAAGTGTCGGAAATACTACGCCCTTGCTGCAGGGAATGAAAGATGAAGAGCCTGTGTGTGCGGGATGAAAACTCCGCCTGTTCGTATTCACAACGCCCGGCGCATGGGGGATGACCAGGGGTATTGCCTGTCCGGGCGGATTTTATAACCCATTGTTTTTATTGAAATATTAATCCTGATTTTATTCCAGCTTGATGCCCGCGGTTTTGATCACCTTCGCCCAGTTGGCCGACTCCGTCCTGATCAGGTCGGCGAGTTGCTGCGGGCCGAGGAACAGCGGATCCATGCCCTGCTTGATCAGTGTGTTGCGCATGTCGTCGGTTTCCATCACCGCGGCCAGCGTGCTGTGCAGTTTCTGCACCGCGTGTTTCGGGGTTTTTGCCGGAACGAAGATCGCGCCCCAGGAATTGACGTCGAAACCCTTCAGTCCCTGCTCGTCGAGCGTCGGCATGTCCGGCGCGCCGGACGAACGTTTCAGCGTGGTCACGCCGAGTGCGCGCAATTTTCCGGAATTGACATGGGGCATGGTCGCCGCAAGGCCGGCGCAGTAGGCCTGGGTCTGACCGGCGATGGTATCCACCACCGCCGGCGCGCCGCCTTTGTACGGCACATGCAACAGGTCGATGCCTGCCATCATCTTGAGCATCTCAATGCACAGGTGCGGTGTGCCGCCGACGCCGGACGAGGCGAAGGACAGTTTCCCCGGACGCGACTTGGCGTAGGCAATGAACTCCGCCAGGTTTTTCACCGGCAACGAGGCGTTGATGACCAGCATGTACGGCACCACGGCAACCAGCGCCACCGGTGCGAGGTCCCTGTCCGGGCTGTAGGCGAGTTTTTTGTAGAGATGTGGTCCGATCGAGAACAGGCCGCCGGTGCCATAGAGCAGCGTGTGGCCGTCGGCCGGTGAACGCGCCACCAGCTCCGCACCGATGTTGCCGCTGGCGCCGGAACGATTGTCGACCACGACGTTGTGGCCCAGGCGCTCGGTGAGTTTTGGTGCGATCTGCCGGGCAAGGATGTCGTTGGAGCTGGCGCCGGAGGGGTAGGGCACGACCAGGCGTACCGGGCGTTCGGGATATTTCTGCGCCTGCACCGCGCCGGTCAGCAGCATCAGCGCCGTGGCGCATCCAGCCAGTCCGAGCAGCGGCATTTTCGTTTTGCCCATTTTCAGCCTCCTCGCGGAAAATTGCAGCAGTGGATTTAGATGTGGCGGTTTTTTTGAGTTATATCGCCTTGGTGTTTTTAGTACCACAGTCTGGTGGCTGGAAAATATATCAAACCGGGACTTAGCGGTGCTGGATAAATTGCTCGGTGGTCAAGCCTATGTCCTTGGCGATCTGGCGCACGAGGATCGGCGATAAGTCACGACCAGTGTGGAACGGCACGGTGGTCGCACGACCATCGGGATGGCGGAACTGTTTGTGTGAGCCGCGTTGTCGCACTTCAACAAAACCCAGTGCAGTGAGAATCGCGATGACCTCGCGGGGCTTCAGAACCGGGATACCCGACATTCAATCCACGACGACGGTTTGAATTCCGACAAACTCGGTATTGAGCCTCGGTTCACCGTCACCAAGCAGCATGGCGATCACTTCCCGCAGATTCGCATGCAATTCATCGAGCGTGACGCCCTGGCTGTGCGCGCCAGGGAAGCCGGGGACATGGCCCACGTAGAGATTGGTATCGGGGCAGCGCTCGATTACGGCGGTATAAGCGTGCATGGTTGTTATCCTCAAGACAAAGCGAAGGACATTCTAGCAGCTAAAAACACGAATCCACTGCATCAATCGATGCATATGCCGTGGCCACCCGGACACCCGAGAGTCCGCGCGGATGTACCCGTATTCTTAATCACCGCATGCGGCGCAATGCCCTTCGGTTATTGCGCCCTACGCGGGCTTCTTCGGCATATACAGATCGGTAATCGATCCTTCCGCGATTTCCGCGGCAAAGAACAAAGTTTCCGACAAGGTCGGATGCGGATGAATGGTCAGGCTGAGGTCGGTGGCGTCGGCGCCCATTTCCAGTGCCAGCACCGCTTCGGCGATCAGTTCGCCGGCATTGACGCCGACGATGGCGGCGCCGAGTACGCGGCGCGATTGTTTGTCGAGCAGCAGTTTGGTCATGCCGTCGTCGCGGCCGGTGGCGAGTGCGCGGCCGCTGGCGGCCCAGGGGAAGGAAGCCTTTTCGTATTCGATGCCCTGTGCCTGCGCCTGGGTTTCGGTCAGGCCCATCCATGCAATCTCGGGATCGGTGTAGGCCACCGAAGGAATGGTGCGCGCATCAAAGAAAGCCTTGTGGCCGGCGATGACTTCGGCGGCGATCTTGGCTTCGTGCGTGGCCTTGTGCGCGAGCATGGGTTCTCCGCAGATGTCACCGATGGCGTAGATATGCGGGACGTTGGTGCGCTGCTGTTTGTCGGCGGGGATGTAACCGCGTTCGTTGACCGTGACGCCTGCCGCTTCGGCCTTGATCTCGCGGCCGTTGGGGCGACGGCCGACGGCCATCAGTGCGGCATCAAAGGTGTCGGTGGTTGTCGTCCCATCCGTGCCCTCGAAAGTCACTTTCAATCCGGCCTTCTGCGCTTCGATTTTCGCGACCTTGGTTTTGAGCAAGATTTTTTCGTAACGTTTCTCGATGCGTTTCGAGAGTACGCGCACGATGTCCTTGTCGGCTCCCGGAATCAGCGCGTCCATCAGTTCGACGACGGTGATCTTGCTGCCCAGCGCATCGTACACGGTGGCCATTTCAAGGCCGATGATGCCACCGCCGATGACCAGCAGGCGTTTCGGCACTTCGGCGAGTTTCAGCGCACCGGTGGAATCGATGATGCGCGGATCGTCGTAGGGAAAACCGGGGATGCGCGCCACCGACGAGCCGGCGGCGATGATGCAGTTCTCGAAGGCAACGGTTTTGACGCCGTCCGCGGTTTCGACACGAATGGTGTTGGCCGAGGCAAATTCGCCGCGACCGGTGACGACCTGCACCTTGCGCTGTTTGGCCATGCCGCCGAGGCCCTTGGTCAGCTTGCCGAGCACGCCGTCTTTCCAGCTGCGCAGCTTGTCGATGTCGATGACCGGTTTGCCGAAACTGATGCCGGCGTGACTGGCTTCATCGGCTTCGGTGATGACTTTCGCCATGTGCAGCAGCGCTTTTGACGGGATGCAGCCGACGTTGAGGCAGACACCGCCCAGCGTCGGATAACGTTCGATCAGCACCACTTTTTTGCCGAGGTCGGCGGCGCGGAAGGCCGCGGTGTAACCGCCGGGTCCGGCGCCGAGCACCACGACTTCAGCGTGGAAGTCGGCTTTGATGCCGGAGATATCGGTTTTGGCTGCAGCGGCTGCAGCGGGCGCAGTTGCGGGTGCAGGTTTTGCAGGGGCAGATGCGGTGGCCGGAGCAGGAGCCGCTGCTGCAGCCGGTTTCGCTGCCGGTGCTGCGGCAGTGCCGGCACCTTCTTCCAGCGTCAGGATCAGCGTGCCTTTGGACACCTTGTCGCCGGGCTTCAGGCTCAGCGCCTTGACCACGCCGCTGGACGGCGCGGGGATGTCCATCGTCGCCTTGTCGGATTCCAGCGTGACCAGCGGGTCTTCCTTGTTGACGGTATCGCCGGCTTTGACCAGCACTTCGATCACAGGAATGTTTTTGTAGTCTCCGATATCCGGGACTTTGACTTCAATCAGCTTCGACATTAAAAATCCAATAAAAACAGATAGTTAAAATTTGGTAATTAGGGCGTTTCGTAACCATAGGTATAAGGTAAGTACCTATGGTTATTGGGAAAAGCAGTCATTTTAGTTGTGCGGCCAACTTTTTGAGGGGTCGCAAGTGCATTTTCTGTGGTTCGTTCAAGGTGCTGCGTACGGCACGCGGTTACGTCAAATGTCGCGGTTGCGGCAAGACCAAGAGCTTGTCCAGGCTGCGCCGGGAGATTGCGATTTTGCAAGGGTTCTACCAACTTCAGCCGGCTTATCGGCTCGCAGTCGATCTGGGGCTGGATATCAAAGTTGTTACTCGCGTCTACCAGCATCTGCGCGAGGCTTTGTTTCATCTGTGTGAGCTGGAGGGCGGCCGACTCAAAGGCGAGATCGAGCTGGATGAGGCCTATTTCGGCGGCCGGCGCAAAGGCAAGCGAGGTCGTGGCGCTGCCGGCAAAAGTGTCGTTTTCGGTCTGCTGGAGAGGGAAGGCAGGGTCTACACCAAAGTCGTCGAGTCGGTCTCGGCCGAGACGCTGATGAACCATATCAAGGCGCGCACCAAGAAGGGATCGGTCTACTACACCGACGCCTTCCGCGGGTATCGATCGCTCAAGCGGTTTGGTAAACACCATACGATCAGTCACCATAAATCTTTCGTCGACAAGCGCACCAAAAATCACATCAACGGCATTGAGGGATTCTGGAGCTATGCTAAGCACATTCTCTACAACTACCGGGGCGTCTCGAAGTATCACTTCCCGATGTATCTGAAAGAAATCGAATACCGCTTTAATCACCGAAAAGAGAACGTTTTTAAGCAGTTCTTAAACATCTATTTTGGTTACGTTTCGCCCTAATTACCTAAAATTTAATGGAGTCGTGCCCGGGGCTTGCTACAGATAACCCTCCTGTTCGCCCTTCTCATCGTGTGCTTGCATCCAGTCCGCAAGATCGTGCAATGGCGCAGGAAGTTTTCGCGCTGACAATTGCTCGAGCAGGACTTTATCATGGCTGGTTAAGGGCGAGCGCGCATCAAGCTGCATCAATGCGTGCGCGTCCATTTTCCACGGCGCCCAAGCAAGTCCACAGGACTGCCAAACAGCACCGGCGTCAAGCGCGATGTTGATGCCGGCGGGATCAGGGTCGCACGCGATCTCGGCTGGCCCAGGTTTATGCTGAAGGATTCGGCGCACGCATTTTTTCCACCAACTTGGCGCAAATCCCGGTAGCCAGATTACGCCGTCGACTGCGCCGTGTTCACGCGCTGCTCGCTCGAAGCTGGTGCGATTCTCGACCAAGCGCCAGCAGGCTATATTCCCCTTGATCCCATCAAGTGCATCGAACGTAGCGGATGAAAGGCCGATCATGTCGGGAATTACCGATAGATCGATGGTTTTCCCACCGAAACACAACGTTAGCGGGGCACGCAACCACAGCGCAGGCGCATGACGCTCAATGCCGAACGCATCAAAATCCGGCAATGTTTCCAGCCACTGCCACTCGGCGCTACTGACGGCTTTGGTTCCGCCTCGTGCAAACAGAGCAAAGTCGCGGCGGGTGCCGAAGCGGTTTTCGGCAAGCCACGTATCGAGCTTTCGCAGCAATGCGCACCGGGTAATGCCGCGTGAGGGCGGATACGCTGCCAGATCATTCCACAGCGGCGTGAGCCGGTTATCGACCGGCGGCGAGGCAATTTCATGCGCGAGTTGTTCCCGCAGGCCGGCGGTATCCGGCATGCCCAAGGCGCTGCGCATCGCCGCTGGATTAATAAACGTTACCTGGCGCGTTTTCCACTGACCTTGTTCGCGAGACTCATCCGTTTCAATCAGCCCGGCACCCAGCAGCGCACGCAGTAACTCGTGTGCAATATTGAATCTTGCGTTACCAGCACGGCTGATCAAGGTATCCCAACGGCGTTTGGATGCGCCATCCAGCCACTCTCTCAGAAGGTCGCGCCACGCGGCAGGCCAGGTTGCGAGTTCGTGCATATTGGCATTGAGCGCGCGTCGCAGACGCCGCCTGCGCAGCGTGGTTTTTGCACCAACATCCAGCAGGCGCACACTGATCCCATCCGCGCCGGGCGCGGGCCAGTCAACCGGTGTTGGCGGCGGATTCATCTTTGCGCAGCATGGCCACTGGCGGGGCCCAGCGTTCACCGGGGCGTTTCTTCTGTGTTACCAGCGTGAGTTGCACGGGACTGAATACATTGATGTTGTGTGTGCTGGGTGTGGTAATCAGATACTGCGCCCGGGTTGCACGCAGAAATGCTGCAACGCGGTCGATATTCATCACATCCAGATGTGCGAATGGCTCGTCGATGAACACGAATCCGCCGGGGCGATCGTTCTCCATCGTCAGCGCGATCAGCAAAATCAGCGATTTCATCACCTGCTGCCCGCCGGAGGCCTCGCCGTCGTTCATGCCGATCATGCCTTTTTGATCGAAGTTGAATTTTACGTTCAACCCGGCCTGCGCCAGTGCGGTGTCGTCGTTGGCCAGGTGTGGCATTTCGTAGTCGACTTCGATGCCGGCCTTCAAGCCCAGATCTTTCAGATGCCGCCCGTAACCGCGCACCGTGGCTCGCAGCACATTCAGATACTCCCCGCGCGCACCCTCGGTGATTTTTTTTGCGCGCTCGCATTGATTGCGCGCGGCTTCCACACGTTCACGTTTGCCGCGCACATCGTCGGCCAGCTTGTCGCGGCGCACGATCACGGTCTCGTCGGTCTCCCATTGCCCTTGTTGCAGTTGGCGCTGGATTTGCGCGATACGGGCATCCACGTTGTGCAGCGAGTTATGCGCGGCGAGTAATTGTTCCAGTGCATCCGCATCAAGCCATGCAGCAGGCATGCCGCTGCGCAATTGCGCATCACGTTCGGCACGTTTTTGCTGCTCGTCGGCTTGCATATTTATGTGTTGCTGCGCCACGGTCAGCCCACTACGTGCATCGCGCAACGCGGTTTCGATTTGCTGCTTTTCCGCACCCAGTTTTCCGTGCTCCATACGCAATTGACCTTCGGCTTCTATGGCTGTTTTTTGCGCTGCGCCAGCGCCTTGCTCTGTGGCTTGTTCATCGACTAAGCGCGTTTGCGCTGCGGCAAATTCCTCGGCGCGGCTGGCCAGCCAGTTGGCTGCATCCACGCCCGACACCACGGCTTGATCGCGACTGATGGCGGCAAGCAGGGACTTTTCTTCGGCTGAACATTTTTCGAGTTCCGCAATAAAACGCGGAACATCGTCTTCCAGTGCTTTCATCTGTGCGCGCCGAGCTGCTTCACCAAACCGGAATTCATGTGCGCTCACGCCGCGATGCCGTGCGCCGCGCCGCTCACGGTGATAACCCGCGCGGGTTATCCAGTCCTGTTCTGCGTTGAGTTTTGTGCCAGTGGCAGTGTCTTTGACGCGTTGTATGCGATTAAGCCACGTGGTCAGCCACGCTGGCGCCTCACTCGATAAACGCAGCACTTCCAGTACACTGCCTGCGTTTGCTGCAGGAGGTGGCTCTGCCTCGGGCGTGACGAATCCGCGATACTGCAACTGTTCGCCGATACGCCATGCCTTATCGCGGTCACGCGCCCGTTTGAGCACGACCAGATGACGGTACGGCGCGAGCAACGCTTCCACCGCAGTCTGCCAGCCTGCATCACTGACTTCCACCATTTCAGTGAGCATCACATGGGGGATGCCGGCTTCATCCAGCGCACCGCGCAGTTTGGTGACAAAGTGTTCCGGCGTGCTCTTGCCTCCGCGCAGCGCGGCCAGGCGCGCGCTCGTCTCGGCGTGTTGCTGCGTGAGCACTGTGCGTTGCGTTTTGATTTCCGCCAGCCGGGGGCGATCACGCTCCAGTCGCGTGGCCGCCTCGGCGCTGTCGTTTCCGGCAGCGGCGGCTTGCGCGCGCAGCTTGTCGCGCTCGGCAAGCAGATTGCGCGTACTGGTCACGTTAATCAGCGCGGCGTTGTGGCGTGTAGCAGCATCTTCGTGTGCGCGCGCGGCATTTTTCTGTGCGCCGGCGTTTACGGCGAGCGCATCGGCGTTGCGTGCGAGACGCCGTTCTTCGTGCGCAATCTGAATTTGATGATCCGCTGACTGGCGGCGCAGGGTTTCAAGCCGTGCTTCCGCGTTTTTTATCGCAAGCCGTAATTCAGCCAGCTCCACACGCGGGCGGATTTCTGCAAGTAATTGATTCTCTTCATTTTTTAGATCGCGCCATTCCTGATAACGATTGGCGCGCTGAATAAATGTTTCGTATTCGTTTTCAGTGCGCTTGAGATCGCCGTCGAGTTTGTCGAGCTCGGATTCGCTGTCGCGCTGATCGGCGCGCGCTTGCGTGTAATCGTCCAGTACGCGTTTGTCGCCGAACACGTGAAACACCAGATCGAGCAGTGCCTTGGGTGTGTATTCGCACAAGCGGTCGGTTTCACCCTGTTCGAGAGAAAGCACTTGTGCGATGGCGGCACTCAATCCGCCGTTTGCCAGGCGCCGTTCGTAATCACGCACGCCGAGCCAGTCGGGCGAGCGTTCCATGGCCTCATCAATCGGCGCATCGCCGGGCGCGATCAAATACTGGCGTTGCCAATCGCCGCCTTGTTTTCGGATGCGGCACACCAGTGTCACTTCATCTTCGAGCAACGGAAAAAACGGATGCCGGGCGTTACCGATGCGCCGGTTATCCACCACTGCGCGCAGCCACGCAAAAGACTCGCCGGAATGCCGCACGTAACGCTTGTAATCGCGTTTCCCCGCGCATTGCAGCGCAAACAGCGTACGCAGTGCGTCAAGCAAGGTGGTCTTGCCCGAGCCGTTCGGGCCGACAATGGCGACGATACTGGCGTCGAGAGTCTGGCGAAAGCGCTGCCAGTAATCCCAATGCACAAGCTCGATGCTTTTGAGATGAAACATCGAGGTTATTCTTCTTTAATGGCAATCTTGGCGGCGCGCGTGGCGAGTAACTCCGCCAGGGCGCCGTCAAGTATCCGTGGAGCAAGCACGCCGTGATCAAGTGCCAGATCGAGCAGCGGCCCTTCACGAATGACGCTCAGATGCCGCTCGATAAAGCCGTGACGCGACAGTATGCCGAGGTTAAAACCGATGCGTGTTTTACCGCCTAGTTGTTTGCCGAAATCCGCGAGCAAGGTGCGTTCCGGCAGACTGCCTTCGACATCACCGCCGGTGGGGATGGGTTTTTCCAGCCCGAACATGTCGTTTTGCTGCGTATCAGCGCTGTCACGGCGCGAGATTTGTCGTTCGCGCTTGGGTAAAATCAGCAACGCCCACAACACTACCAGCAATGCCACGCAATCCCGCGGCAGTGCGAGATTATTTGACAGCCATTGCCCATTGCGTGCGAGCACGGGTTCTTCAGCAACGGACTCCAGCCCCAACGCGATATGCGTGGCGTATGGGTTGTCGAGCAGGCGCAATCCACAAGCGGCCAGGCGACGCGTGACTTCCTCGCGAAATTCTTCATCCACCAGCGCACGACGCGCTAATGGTTCGGCGCGCCGAATCCAGCGTTCGGCAATGAGACGTGCGATCAATACCTGGGCATCGTCGGTCATCGATTGGTCTCTTCGATGGGGGTGATCACACCACAGCTTACTTCCGCCACTTCTTCGCGGGCCACGATCTCGTAATCGCCAGAAAGGCTCACCCGCAACGGCAGACGCGCCAAATCCGCGATGCGTCCGCGCATTTCGGTGGATTCCGCATCGCCAATCAGCGACAGCAGCGATAGCCGGTAAGCCGAAAGCGCGTAACCACCGCTGACCACGGCATCGACCAGCGACGTTGGCGCGGCAAGCTGCGCGAGTTGATCGACATAGCGATCCAGTGCGGCGAAACGGTCGTTGGATACTTCCGTGGTATCGGGCGCATCGCAGGGCGGCGGCAAGGCGGTTTTTTCCTGCGCTGCGCGTTCGCGTTCGAGCAATTCGTACTCAGCCACATCGAGCATCAAATCGCTCATGGCGAAAGGCAGGGACAGCATGCCGCCAAAGGTATTTTGGCCGAGTGCAGCAAGGTGTTCCTGATCGAGCGTGCGCAGCCATTGCAATATGTCCGACGATGATAAGCCGCTATTGGCAAGTGCCACGCTTTGCAGTTCAAGCTGGTGCAGGTTGCGCTGAAACGTGGCCTGCATTCGCAGCAGGCGGCTTTGTGCTTGGCCAATGGCCTGCGCGTTGCGGTACATGGCGTCTTCGAGTTCGCCGCCCTTTAACAGGGAGCGGATGATCTCGGTGCCTTTCTCGATGGCGGACTCGACCGCGCTGAATTTTGTGCCGGCCTGGCGAATGCGGAATTCCGAGCCGCTTTCGACGGCATCCCCAAATTCTTTTTGCAGTTCGCGATATTTGGTGAGCAGCAGATTGAGCGCCTCCAGCGAAGGTCGCCCCATCGCCTGGCCCGCAGCGACCTGCGAGGTAATATAGGTGAGATCAGCATCGTCACCGGCTGGGAGCTCCAGCACATTGGCTAGTGCCGAAAGCGCCACACGTGCCGCACCACTTAACTGATACGTGCGGTCTTCCGGATCCCACAAAAGCAAACCAAAATCTTTCAGGCGTCCCAGAACCGTGTTGAGTTTGGTGGCATCGAGATAGGAAAAATGTTGTGCGAGTTCTTGAGGGCTCCAGCGCGGCGCATCGGGCCGATTGCCGATTTCGCGCATTACCAGCAGGCGTATCAGCACGTCGGCTTCACCGCCACGAAATACCATGATGAAGGCGTTCAACATCGCACCCGAACGCTTTAGCGGCACAAGCGCTTGCACATCACTTTCGCGCACACCATGCGCAAGGTATTGATCGAGCGGCAGGTCTTCGTTGTGATCGGTTTTGCTGTTGTCCATGCGTCAGTGGGTTTTGAGGGCTAACGCAAAGATAGTATATCTAATTGTATTTATTGATATTTTTAACTAGACGCGAATGTGGCCGTCGCCAATCACCACGTATTTCAATGAGGTCAGGCCTTCGAGTCCCACCGGACCACGCGCGTGCAGCTTGTCGGTGGAAATGCCGATCTCAGCGCCGAGGCCGTATTCATAACCGTCGGCAAAACGCGTTGATGCATTGACCATCACCGAACTCGAATCGACTTCGCGCAGGAAACGCCGTGCACGCGTGATGTTTTCGGTGACGATGGCATCGGTATGCTGCGAACCGTAACGCGTGATGTGGTCGATGGCCGCGTCGAGCCCGTCGACGATGCGAATGGACAATATCGCGTCAAGATATTCGGTGTACCAGTCGTCTTCGGTCGCGGCTTTCATGCCCGGTACGATCCTGCGCGCCGCGTCATCGCCACGCAGCTCAATCTTCTTGTCGGCGTAGATTTTGCACAGCGGCGGCAGGATCTTGTCGGCAATGCCGCGCGCCACCAGCAGCGTTTCCATGGTGTTGCAGGTGCCGAGGCGCTGGGTTTTTGCGTTGTCTGCGATGCGCAGCGCCTTGTCGAAATCGGCTGCATCGTCGATGTAGACATGGCAGACGCCGTGCAGGTGCTTGATCATCGGGATGCGCGATTCCTGCATCAGCCGCTCGATCAAACCCTTGCCGCCGCGCGGCACGATGATGTCGACGTACTCGTGCATGGTGATCAACTCGCCGACGGCAGCGCGGTCGGTGGTTGCTATCACCTGCACCGCGGTTTCCGGCAGGCCGGCGGCCTTGAGGCCCGCGTGTACGCAGGCGGCAATCGCCTGATTCGAATGCAGCGCTTCCGAACCGCCGCGCAGGATCGCCGCATTGCCGGATTTGAGGCACAGCCCGGCCGCGTCCGCGGTCACGTTCGGCCGCGACTCATAAATGATGCCGACCACACCCAGCGGCACACGCATCTGCCCGACCTGGATGCCGGTGGGCCGATACTTGAGACCGCTGATCTCGCCGACCGGATCGGGGAGTGCTGCAATCTGGCGCAGGCCGTCGGCCATCGCGGCGATGCGCGCCGGGGTCAGCGTCAGCCGGTCAATGGCGGCAGCGTCGAGGTTTTTTACTTTTGCAGCTTCAAGGTCGCGCGCGTTTTCGTGCAGCAGCACCTTCGCCGCGTGTTCGATCGCGGTCGCCATCGCGGTCAGCGCGGTGTTTTTGGCATGGCTGTCGGCGACCGCCATCGCGCGCGATGCGGCGCGGGCGGCTTTGCCGATGCCGAGCATGTAGGTTTGGACATCCATGGGGAGAGATTCTAGCAGGTGGGGGTGGGGTATTTGCCGGTGGAGGCATCAGCCACAGCATGCCGAGCCGGGTGGTGGCCGTCCCGGCCGGAGCCAGCCCTTTAGCTTGACGTATTACGAGTGACGTAATACCCTTGGCGTGTGATCAAATCCTTTCGCTCGACTGAAACGGAAGCGCTGTTCAACGACCGGCAGGTGGTCCGCTTCAGGGCCATTGAGCGACAGGCCCGCCGCAAGCTTTTATACCTTGCCCAGGCGCGTGTGCTTCGGGATCTGATGGTGCCGCCCGGTAACCGGCTGGAGGCGCTCAAGGGCGATCGCAAGGGCCAGCACAGCATTCGCATCAACGACCAGTGGCGAATCTGTTTCCGCTGGTCGGATGGACATGCTTACGAGGTCGAAATCGTGGATTACCACGCATAGGAGATGCCATGGCAGCCAAACAGCTTGACCCGATTCCGCCGGGAGAGATTTTGTACGAGGAATTCATGAAGCCACTGGGAGTGAGCATCAATGCGCTGGCGCGCGAGATCGCAGTGCCGCCCAATCGCATCAGCGATATCGTCAACGGCAAACGTTCGATCACGGCCGACACCGCGCTACGGCTGGGCAAGTACTTCCGCGTTTCCCCGGAAACCTGGCTGGGCCTGCAAGCTGATTACGATTTGCGTGTGGCGAAACGCACGACCTGGCTCAAGGTGGAGCCGCGCGTGCGGATGCACGCGAGCGAAGGCTGAAACTAAAACAGTGCGGGGTGCGCTGCAAACGCCGCAGGCACAACCCGTCTTCCAGGTTGCGCCTTAACGGTGCCAGGGTTATTCCGCGCAAACCGCAACGCAAGCTGCAGCAGTTCATTCCAGGTGTCGCCACGCACCAGACCCTTGACCATGCGGTCGATGACCGCGGCGTGGCGCAGGGCTTCGGTGACCTGTCCCAGCGTGAAACGTTTGAGGTTGTTCTGCATCGCGCTCTGGTGTGACGGGCCCCAGATGCGGGCTTCGCGCAGCATCATCGATGCCGGTTTGCCGGTGTTGACGCCGGCGAGGACTTTGCCGATGGCGCGGATTTCTTCGGTGAAGGCCCACAGCACCAGGGGTGCTGCCGTGCCTTCGCCCTGCAGACCGTCCAATACGCGGGCGACGCGCAGCGGATCGCCTTCGAGCATGATTTCACCGAGGTTGAACACGTCGTAACGCGCCACGTCCAGCACCGAGGCGTTGACCTGATCAAAGCTGATCGGGCCGGCAGGGAACAGCAGTGCCAGTTTTTGCACTTCCTGATGCGCCGCCATCAAATTACCTTCGACGCGATCGGCGATGAAATCCAAAGTTGCGGCATCGGCGTCCTGCTGCTGTTCCTTCAATCGGCCGGCGATCCATTGCGGCAGGGCGCGGCGCAATACCGCTTTGGCTTCAACCGCAACGCCGCTGCGTTCCAGCGCTTCGAACCAGGCCGCCTTCTGGCCACGCCAGTCGAGCTCGGAGACGTAAATCAGGGTGATGGTGTCCGGCGGCAGCGACTCGCAGTATTTTTGCAGTGCTTCACCGCCTTCCTTGCCGGGTTTTCCGGTGGGGATGCGCAGTTCCAGCAGCTTGCGCGAGGCGAACAGCGATTGTGAATTGCCGGCGAGCGCCAGCTGGTTCCATTTGAAGCCGGAATCGACCGTCAGCACTTCGCGCTCGGTGTAACCTTCGGCGCGCGCCTTGGCGCGGATGCGGTCGCTGGCCTCGAGTGCGAGCAGGGGTTCGTTGCCGAATACCGTGTACAGCGGTTTGAGGTCCCGCGCGAGGTGGCTCGCGAGTTGTTCGGAAGGCAGGCGCATCGGTGCGCGTATCCTACAGAACGCGCTGGCTTACAGCAATCACAGTAATCGGTTTTTACGACAGCGGTTTGGCGGCCTGCGGCGGGAGACGCGCCGCCTGCAAGCGTCGCACCAGTTGCTGCACGGCGTCGCTCTGCATGTCGCGGAAGAGCAGGGCCTCTTCCGATTCCTTGGACAGCGTATTCTGGTCGTTGAACGAGAAATCGCGTGACAGTACGATTTCCGATACCGGAATGGTCTCCATCGCGTTTTTGTCGAGCAGCCGGTACGACATCCTGTAACGCAATTGGAACTCACTCACCCGTCCGGCGCCGGACAGCGACAGGATGCTTTTTTCGCGCAACTCCTGGACCAGCACCAGGGTTGCCGCAGCGGATTTTGGATCATCGACGATTTTGGTGGCGCTGCCCGCGGCAACCACGCGCCTGAACTGCTGGGCGAACTGCGAAGCCACGGGCGCCTGCACGTACAGCGTATCAAAGGGCAGGTTGGCCGCGCCGCGCAGCTGGAAACCGCAGCCGGAAATCAGGCTGGAAGCCAGCAGTGTGCACAACATTGCAAGCAGCGTTTTCATCGCGGTTCAGCTTATCACGTTCATTTCATTACGTTCAGATCATCACGCTCAGACCACCACGTTTATCAAGCGGCCCGGCACGATGATGACTTTTTTGACCGGCCGGCCGGCGATGAATTTCTGCACCTCGGCGTGGGCCAGCACGGCAGCCTCGATCGCGGCTTTGTCCGCGTCGCGTGCCACCCGCACATCGCCGCGTTTTTTGCCGTTGACCTGCACCACCAGTTCGATTTCGTTTTCGATCAGCGCGGCGGCATCAGGCTCCGGCCAGGGGGCTGCGAGCAGGTCGTCACCGTAACCCAAGTCGCGCCACAGCTGGTGGGTGATATGCGGCGTGATCGGCGACAACACGCGCAGCAGGATCGACATACCCTCACGAAGAACGGCATTCGATGCATCGTCAGTGCCGCCCTTCAGCACGCCTTCCAGTGCATTGAGCATTTTCATCGCGGCCGAGGCCACGGTGTTGAACTGGTGGCGGCCGAGGTCGTAGTTGGCCTGTTTCAGCACGGCATGGATTTCACGGCGAGCGGCGGCGAGCGGCGCCGATGATGTGACAAAAACGCTGGCAACAGCGGTGTCAGTAGCGCCGGTGGCGGCAGCAATGCCGCGCTGACTGGCTTCATAACCCAAGGCCCACACCCGGCGCAGGAAGCGGGAGGCGCCCTCGACGCTGGCATCGGACCATTCCAGGGTCTGCTCGGGCGGCGCGGTGAACATCATGTAAAAACGCGCGATGTCCGCGCCGTAATCCTCGATCAGCGATTGCGGATCAACGCCGTTGTTTTTCGACTTCGACATGGTGCCGACGCCGCCGGATTCCACCGGCTGGCCGTCGGCGCGCAGCACGGCGCCGCTGCGGTTGCCCTGGGCGTCAACGGTGACTTCGACATCGGCCGGGTTGTAATAGGTGATGCGGCCGGTGTCGGGTTTGCGGAAGTAGATTTCGTTCAGCACCATGCCCTGGGTCAGCAGGTTCTTGAACGGTTCATCGAGTTTGACCAGACCCAAGTCGCGCATGGCCTTGCTCCAAAAGCGCGAATACAGCAGGTGCAGGATGGCGTGTTCGATGCCGCCGATGTACTGGTCGGCGGGCAGCCAGTAGTTGACGCGTTCATCCACCATGGCTTTGTCGTTGTCGGCGCAGGCGTAACGCAGGTAATACCAGGACGAATCGACGAAGGTGTCCATGGTGTCGGTTTCGCGCCTGGCCGCTTTGCCGCACTTGGGGCAGGCGCAGTTGACGAAATCGGCGCGCTTGAGCAGCGGATTGCCGCTGCCGTCGGGCACACAGTCTTCGGGCAGCACCACCGGCAGGTCTTTGTCCGGCACCGGCACATCGCCGCAGGCCGGGCAATGGATGATCGGGATCGGGCAGCCCCAGTAACGCTGGCGCGAGACGCCCCAGTCGCGCAGGCGGTACAGCACCTGTTTTTCGCCGAGATTTTTCGCGGCGAGGTCGGCGGCAATGGCATCCACCGCGGCGGCGTAGTTGAGACCGTTGTATTTGCCGGAGTTGCTGCAGTTGCCGTGTTCCTTGTCGGCGTACCACTCGCGCCATGTTTCAGTGGAGAAGGTTTGGCCGGCAACATCGATCACCGGTTTGATCGGCAGACCGTACTGTTTTGCAAAATGGAAATCGCGTTCGTCATGCGCCGGCACCGCCATCACCGCGCCTTCGCCATAACCCATCAGCACATAGTTGCCGACCCAGACTTCGATTTTTTCACCGCTCAGCGGATGCTCGACAAAAATCCCCGTCGGCAGGCCTTTTTTCTCCATGGTCGCCATATCGGCTTCCATCACCGAGCCGCGTTTGCATTCAGCGATGAAGTCGGCGAGTTTGGCATTGTTTTTCGCCGCCTGTGTCGCCAGCGGATGTTCGGCGGCGACGGCGACAAAGGTCACACCCATGATGGTGTCGGCGCGGGTGGTGAACACCCACAACAAGCCGTCTTCCCCTCTCCCCTCGGGACCAGGGAACACTGGGGGCAGAGCAGAGGGGGCAGGGGTGAGGGAAGATTTTTTGTCCGCTCCTGACTGCTTTCCCTCATCCCCGGCCCTTCCCCCGGAGGGGGAAGGGAGGTTTGTGCCGCCGCTTGTCGCGGCGGATAAGTTGTATCGAAAGGCAAAACGCACACCGTAACTTTTGCCGATCCAGTTGGCCTGCATCGCCTTGACCCGCTCCGGCCAGCCCGGCAGCTTGTCGAGAGCGGACAACAACTCGTCGCCATATTTGGTGATCGCGAGGTAGTAGCCGGGGATTTCGCGTTTTTCGACAGTTGCACCGGTGCGCCAGCCCTTGCCGTCGATGACCTGTTCATTGGCGAGCACGGTCTGGTCCACCGGATCCCAGTTCACGACCTGGGTTTTTTTGTAGGCAATGCCTTTTTCCAGCATGCGCAGGAACAGCCACTGGTTCCAGCGGTAATAGTCGGGGCTGCAGGTGGCGAGTTCGCGGCTCCAGTCGATGGCGAAACCCAGCGACTTCAGCTGCTTGCGCATGTAGGCGATGTTGTCCCAGGTCCACTTCGCCGGCGGCACGCCGTTGGCCATGGCGGCGTTTTCCGCCGGCAGGCCGAAGGCATCCCAGCCCATCGGCTGCAGCACGTTGTAACCCTTCATCCGGTGGTAACGCGTCAGCACATCGCCGATGGTGTAATTGCGCACATGCCCCATATGCAGCTTGCCCGAGGGATAGGGAAACATCGACAGGCAGTAATATTTGGGTTTGTTGCCTGTTTCGACAGCGCGGAAGGTCTGCGCCTCATCCCAGAATTTTTGCGCGTCGCGCTCGATGACCTGCGGGTTGTATTTTTGTTGCATGATGCTGATTAAGAGGGAATGTGCGGTTACGGCGGGATGTCGCTGCCGTTTTGTATTCAGCCGCGATTATAAACGGTTCCGTGTGTAACCCCGGCCTGCATGAGGCCGGGCAACTGGAGAGATCGATGATGATGCGCAGCCTGTTGTCAGTAATTTTTTCAGTGCTTTTGATGTTCGCCGCCGCGGTGGTCGGCGCGCGCACGCTGACCGTCGAGGCGGTGGTCAGTCCGGCCTGGGTCGAACATGCCGGCGGGGCCCGCGAACCGCTGGTGCCGGGCGCGGTGCTGCGCGACGGTGATCGCGTACTGACCGGCAGCGGCGCGCGGGCGCTGCTGCGCATGGCCGAGGGCAGTGCCGTCAAACTCGGGGAGAACGCCAGCCTTGGTGTCGACCGCCTGTCCGACAAGGGTGGTGCTGCCGGGCGGGTGGTCAGCGGTGCGCTCGATGTGGTGCAGGGCGCCTTCCGCTTCACGACGCGGGTGTTCGGTTCACCGCGCGCCAGCCGTGACCTGAACATCCGCATCACCACCGTCACCGCGGGTATCCGCGGCACCGATGTCTGGGGCAAATCCTCGAATGAGCGCGACGTGGTGTGCCTGATCGAAGGCCGCATCTATGTGCAGCACCAGGACCAGGCTTTCACCATGCAGGATCCGCTGTCGTTTTTTATCGCCGGACGTGATGGCAAACGCCAGCCGGTGGCCCCTGTGCCGGCGGCGCAACTGCAGGAATGGGCGGTCGAGACCGAGATCGCTCCGGCCAGCGGCGCCAGCCGCCGCGGCGGCAAACATCGTGTATCGCTCGCAGCCGTGGCTGACGAGGGCGCTGCGGCGGCACTCTCCGGCAAGTTGCGTTCGGAAGGTTATCCGGCGCGCGTGCGCGCATACCGTGCAAACGGCGGTGCCGATGGCGGCCTGCGTTATGCCGTGGATGTCATCGGACTCGGCAGCGCGGAGGATGCCGCGCAGATGGCGGCTGCCTTGCGCAAGGCCGGTTACCCGACAGAAGGCTGATGGCGTGGGGTGCGCCGCGTATAATCCGGGTTGTCCAATCCGCAGCGCGCAATGACCCCCGCCTTTCTCTCCGGCCTCAACGACGAGCAACTTGAAGCCGTAACCCTGCCGCACCAGTCCGCGCTGATTCTCGCCGGCGCCGGCAGCGGCAAGACCCGCGTGCTGACCACGCGTATGGCCTGGCTGATCCAGACCGGGCAGATCAGTCCGATGAGCCTGCTCGCCGTGACTTTCACCAACAAGGCGGCGAAGGAAATGATGACGCGGCTGTCGGCGATGCTGCCGATCAACACCCGCGGCATGTGGGTCGGCACCTTCCACGGCCTGTGCAACCGCATGCTGCGCGCGCATTACCGCGAAGCCGGTTTGCCGCAGATGTTCCAGATCCTCGACTCGCAGGATCAACTCGCGCTGGTCAAACGGCTGATGCGGGCCTTGAACATCGATGAAGAGCGTTATCCGCCGCGTCAGGCGCAGTGGTTCATCGCGGCGCAGAAGGAAGAGGGCAAACGTGCCGACAAGGTCGAGCCCTATGACGATTTTTCGCGGCGCATGGTCGATTTTTACGCCGAATACGACCGCCAGTGCCAGCGCGAAGGCGTGGTCGATTTCGCCGAACTGCTGCTGCGTTCCTATGAATTGCTCGCTCGCAACGATCACCTGCGTGAACACTATGCCGGCCGTTTTCGCCATATTCTCGTCGATGAATTCCAGGACACCAACCGCCTGCAGTACCGCTGGCTGCAATTGCTGGCCGGGCAGCACAACGCGATATTCGCGGTCGGTGACGATGACCAGTCGATTTATGGCTGGCGCGGCGCGACGACGGCGAACATGCAGGATCTGCAGCGTGATTTCCATGTCGAAAAAGTTATCAAGCTGGAACAGAACTACCGCTCACACGGCAATATCCTCGACGCTGCCAATGCGCTGATCGGACACAACCGCAAGCGCCTCGGTAAAAGCCTGTGGACGGCGGATGACAAGGGCGAACCGCTGCGGGTGTTCGAGGCCGCCACTGATTTCGAGGAGGCCGCCTACGTCGTTGATGAAGTGCGCAGCCTGCGCAACGAAGGCACTCCGCTTGCCGACATCGCGATTCTTTATCGCTCCAACGCACAGTCGCGGGTCATCGAACATGCGCTGTTCACGGCCGGCATGCCGTACCGGGTCTATGGCGGCCTGCGCTTTTTCGAGCGCCAGGAAATCAAACACGCGCTGGCTTACCTGCGGCTGGTCGCGAATCAGGAAGACGACGGCGCCTTGCTGCGCATCATCAATTTTCCGACGCGCGGCATCGGCAATCGCAGCCTGGAACAATTGCAGGGCATGGCCAAGGAAGCGGGCATGAGCTTGTGGGCGGCAGCCTGTGCCAACACGTTGTCCGGCAAGGCTGCGAGCAGCATCGCTGCTTTTGTGAAATTGATTGAAGCCATGCGCAGCGCCACCGCCGGCCTGCCCTTGCCGGAAGTGATCGGCCATGTCGTCGAACACAGCGGGCTGAAGGCGTATTACCGCAACGAGAAGGAAGGCGCGGATCGCATCGAGAATCTGGATGAATTGATCAATGCCGCCGCGGTGTTTGTCGATGAACGCGCGACCTGGGTGCCGGCGGAAGGCGCGCCCGTAGAAGAAGAGATGGATGAATTGACCGCCTTCCTCGCGCATGCCGCGCTGGAAGCCGGCGAACACCAGGCGCTTGCCGGGGCCGATGCTTTACAACTGATGACGGTACATTCGGCGAAGGGTCTGGAATTTCACGCGGTGTTTGTCACCGGGCTGGAAGAAGGTTTATTTCCGCACGAAAACAGCATGACCGAGGGCGACGGTGTCGAGGAAGAACGCCGCCTGATGTATGTCGCGCTGACAAGGGCGCGGCGCCGGCTTTATTTGTTATTGGCGCAAAGCCGCATGTTGCACGGCCAGACGCGTTACAACGTGCCGTCGCGGTTTTTCCAGGAATTGCCGGAAGCACTGCTGCAGCGTGTGAACCATGTGCGGCAGGCGCCGACTTCAAATTCTGCCTATGCGCGCCAGTTGTCGCCGTCTTACGGTCCGGCGCGTGCCGGGACTCGTGGTGTTTCCACTGCACCGGCGATGTTCTCGCCGAATTCGCCATGGCGCATCGGCCAGGCGGTGACCCACGCCAAGTTCGGCGCCGGCGTGATCGTCAACGCCGAGGGTGGCGGCAACGATGCGCGGGTGCAGGTGAATTTCCGCGACTCGGGCCTGAAGTGGCTGATGCTCGAATACGCGAAACTGACGCCCGCATGAAAAATATCAATTAAATCAAATACTTACAATAATTTTTACGGATTCGGCGTTTCCGACGCCGGAACCGGCGCCACAGCTGCCGCCGGGAAAATATCCTTGTAACTCGCGTAGATCGAACACACCAGCACCGGCAGCAGCACGATCAGGCCGAGCATCAGCGGGATCGATGCAATGATGCCCAGCACCAGCGCGGCGACACCGTAAACCAGCAGCGGCAGGGTGTTGCGCAGGCTGGCGGTGTAGGACATTTTCATCGCTTCAACCGGCGGTCTGTTGTGAAACACGATCAGCAGCGGCGCGAACCAGACCGCCATCAATACCGGGATGAATACCGCCATGCCCACGACCATGCCCAGCAGCAGGCCGCGCACGGCCACACGCATGGTTTCAATGTCGGTGCCGGCTTTGCCCAGCAAGGCCGGCAGTGCGGTGCCACCGGCAACCGCGAATACGATGCCGACCGCAACGATATTGCCGACCAGATAAATGCCGCCGACGGTGATCAGCGGACTGGCGTGGGTTTTGAAGGCGGCGAACAACTGCGCAAATTCGGGTTCGCCGTCTTCGTCGGTGGTTTTGCAGGCGAGCATCAGTCCGGCGAAAAATACCGGCGACAGCAGGTGGATCGCCAGCGGTCCGAACAGCGGCAGGGCCAGGGAGACCAGCCAGATCACCACCATGACCATGACCAGCGCGATCCAGGTCAGCGGTTGTTTGCGGAAAATCCGGAATCCTTCAACGATCCATTCCCAGCCCCGGCCGGCAGCTGCAGTGCGTATTTCCATACCGTTTTCCTCCCTGCCCTGATTATAGGCGCGGCCCGCGTGTTGTTCAGCCCGTCAGTACGGGCAGCATGTCTTCTTGCTGTATGCGCAGCTCAAGGATGCGGCGGAAGTGGCCCGGGTCCTTGGCATGGGTCAGTTCGCCGGCACGCGGCAGATGAAAATCGTAGAGCCGCGACACCCAGAAGCGCAGTGCGGCGGCGCGCAGCATCACCGGCCAGGCGCCGCGCTCAACCGCGGTGTAAGGGCGTACTGCCGCATAGGCATCAAGCAGGGCGCGGGTGCGTGCAGTATCCAGTACACCATCGGCGTTGATACACCAGTCGTTGACGGTGATGGCGATGTCGTAGAGCAGCACGTCGGTGCAGGCGAAATAAAAATCGATGACCCCGGCGACACGCCCGCCCGCGAACAGCACGTTGTCGCGAAAGAGGTCGGCGTGGATTGTGCCGCGGGGCAGGTTCGAAAAACGGTATTGCGACTGGAAACGCACTTCATCCTGCAGCAGCCCGGCTTCGGGCGCCGGCAGGAAGGGCAGGATGTCCGGCAACACGCCGGTCCACCACTTCGGTCCGCGCGGATTGTTCATGGTGACCGGGTACGATCCGCCGGCCAGATGCAGGCGCGCCAGCACGGCGCCGACCGCGCCGCATTGCGCAGCCGTTGGTTTGGAGACATCACTGCCGTCGAGACGCGCGACCAGCGCGGCAGGTTTGCCTTTGAGCGTGCCGAGGTAATGGCCGCTGCGGTTCGCGACCGGATGTGCGCTGGGCACACCGCGTTCGGCGAGGTGTGCCATCAGGTTCAGGTAGAAGGGCAGCTCCCGCGCCGTCAGTTTCTCGAACAGCGTCAGCACATAACGACCTGTGCCGGTGGTGACGAAATAGTTTGTGTTTTCGATGCCTGCGGCAATGCCGCGCAGGTCCTGCAGTTCGCCGACGGCGTAATCCTGCAGCCAGTGGCGCAGGTCCTCAGGGCTTACCGTGGTGAAAACGGACATTGCTTAGTGGTGACTGGTAAAGGGTAATTGGTGACTGGTGAAACCCCTTGGGGATACACGCGCTTTGCCAATTACCATTTACCAGTCACCAATTACCAGGAATGGATCACCCACATCGGTGGCCGGACGCCGGTTCCCGGTCCTTCCTGGCGCGCGAATTTGCCGTCACCGCGTTCATCGATCAGGTAATACGAGGGCCCGCCGCCGGCCGGCGTGACCTTCATCATGTAGAGCTTGCCGGCGATGCGGTATTCCTCGACCGTGTCCTCGCCGCGTTTGCGGATGGTTACCTGCGGCTCCGCCGCCGGATCGAGCTCAAATCCGGGGGGCGGCGGGGGCGGCTCCGGAATCGGCTGCGCGGCGGGTTTTTTCTGCGCCGGGGCCGCTTGTGCGATCACATCCAGCGCGATCGCATTTTGTGAGACTCCAGTCAGCGCAAGGGCTGCAGCAGCGGCTAAAAGGCTCAGGTTCAGGGTCAGTGCATGTCGCATGTCGGGGCTCCAGTCTTTTCCATTATCCGGCTTTCGCCGGCGTTTTGAAAGCGAACGCGACAGGGGCGCCGCGCGAGTTTTGCGATAACTCTGCGATAATTCCGGCTGCACGCAGCGGCAACACGGCATCGCTGCGACTGACTTACCGGGCCCCGCATGAAAACCCTGCTCCTCGTCGATGGATCGTCCTATCTTTACCGTGCGTTCCATGCGATACGCGAGCTGAGCACCAGCCGCGGTGAACCCACCAACGCCATTTATGGCGTGCTCAACATGCTGCGCAAGCTGCACAAGGAGGTGCCGGCCGAATACAGCGCCTGCGTGTTCGATGCCAAGGGCAGAACCTTCCGCGACGACCTCTACGCCGAATACAAGGCCAACCGCCCGGCGATGCCCGATGAACTGGCATCGCAGATCGGCCCGCTGAAGGAGGCGATTGTCGCAATGGGCTGGCCGCTGCTGGAAGTCGGCGGCGTCGAGGCCGACGACGTGATAGGCACACTGGCGCGGCAGGCCGAACAGGCGGGGATGCGCGTGGTGATTTCCACCGGGGACAAGGACATCACGCAACTGGTGTCGGCTCAGATTACGCTGGTCAACACCATGTCCAATGAAGTCCTCGACATTGCCGGCGTCGAGAAAAAATTCGGTGTGCCACCCGAGCGCATGATTGATTACCTGACGCTGATCGGTGACAGCGTGGACAACGTGCCGGGGGTGCCCAAGGTCGGGCCGAAAACCGCGGTGAAATGGCTGACCCAGTACGGCACGCTGGACAACATCATCAAAAACGCGCCCGACATCAGTGGTGCGGTTGGGGAAAATTTGCGTCAATCGCTGGACTGGCTGCCGCGGGCGCAGGCGCTGCTGACCATCAAATGCGATGTCGAACTGCCGGTGCAGATGCAGGATCTGGCGCCGCAGGAACAGGACAAGACTAAACTCGCCGAGCTGTTTGAGCGCTTCGAATTCCGGACCTGGCGGCGTGAGCTGGATGGCGGTGCTGCCGAGGCGCCTGCGGTTGCTGCCAATACGGATATACCGGCTGCCGCGGTGATTCCGGCCGCGCCGCAATATGAACGGCATTATGAAACCGTGACCACTGACGACGCACTGGCGCAATGGCTGGCACGTATTGAAGCCGCGCCGCTGACCGCAGTCGATACCGAAACCACCAGTCTCGATGCGATGGCTGCGGAGCTGGTGGGAATCTCGCTTTCAGTGGAACCGGGTCATGCCGCGTACATACCCGTCGGTCATGTTTACGCTGGCGCACCCGAACAGTTGTCACGTGATGTTGTGCTAACCAAATTGAAACCCTGGCTGGAAAATCCGCAGCGCGCAAAACTCGGTCAGCACATCAAATACGACATGCATGTGTTTGCCAATTACGGTGTGCGCGTCGCCGGTGTCCGGCATGACACGCTGCTCGAATCCTATGTGCTGGAAAGCCATCAGCGGCATGACATGGATTCCATGGCGCAGAGAATTTTATCAATAAAAACAATAAGTTATGACGAAGTTACGGGTAAAGGCGCAAAACGCATCGGTTTTGAACAGGTGGCTGTCGAGCTCGCCTCCAATTACGCCGCCGAAGATGCAGATATCACGCTGCAACTGCACCAGGCACTGCATCCGCGCATCGTCGCCGACCAAAAACTGAACCATATCTATGCCGACATCGAGATGCCGGCGATGCCGGTGTTGTATGCGATGGAACGTAACGGCGTGCTGATCGACAGCAAACTGCTGGCGGAACTGTCGGCCGAGTTCGGCGCCAAGATGATCGATATCGAAAAAAGTGCGCATGAACAGGCGGGGCAACCGTTCAACCTCAGTTCACCGAAACAGATCCAGGAAATCCTGTTCGACAAGCAGGGTCTGAAGCCGGTCAAAAAAACCCCCGGTGGTGCGCCGTCCACCGACGAGGAATCGCTGGCGGAGCTGGCGCTCGATCATCCCTTGCCGAAACTGATCCTCGAATACCGCGGCCTGGCGAAGCTGAAATCGACCTACACCGACAAATTGCCGCTGATGGTCAACCGCAACACCGGCCGTGTACATACCAGTTACGGCCAGGCGACGGCGGTAACGGGACGATTGGCGAGCACCGATCCCAATCTGCAGAACATACCCATCCGCACCGCGGAAGGCCGGCGCATCCGCGAAGCCTTCATCGCGCCGTCCGGCAGCCACATTGTTTCCGCCGACTATTCACAGATCGAATTGCGCATCATGGCGCATATCTCGCGCGACGAAAGTCTGTTGAAGGCTTTCGCCGCCGGCGAGGACATCCATCGTGCGACCGCCGCGGAGATTTTCGGCCTCACGCCGCAAACCGTGGACAACGAGCAGCGGCGTTACGCCAAGGTCATCAACTTCGGCTTGATCTATGGCATGTCGGCGTTCGGCCTTGCGCGCCAGCTCGACATCGAGCGTTCGGCGGCGCAACAGTACATGGATCGTTATTTCCAGCGTTACCCGGGTGTTGCCGAATACATGCGTATCACCCGCGAGCAGGCGCGGGAGCAGGGTTATGTCGAAACCGTGTTCGGCCGCCGCTTGTGGCTGCCGGAAATCCGCGGCAGCAACCAGGCGCGCCGCCAAGGCGCCGAACGCGCGGCGATCAATGCGCCGATGCAGGGCACGGCGGCGGACCTGATCAAACTCGCGATGATTGCCGTGCAGCACTGGTTGATCGAACAAAAACTCGCGTCAAAACTGATCATGCAGGTGCACGACGAACTGGTGCTGGAGGTGCCCGATGCGGAGCTTGAAACCATCAAGACCGGCCTTGCGCGTCTGATGGCAGGGGTTGCGCAACTGGCGGTGCCGCTGCTGGTGGAAATCGGCAGCGGTCCGAACTGGGATAAAGCGCATTAAAGCGAATGCATTAAGGGCGGGCTGATGCCCGCGGCGGATCAACGCAGCGCGCCGAACACCTTCTTGACGATGCTGCTGCTGGCGCCCACCGGATCGGTACGAAAGGATTTTTCCTGCTCGGCGATCATCAGGTACAGGCCGTCCAAGGCCTTGCGCGTGACGTAAGTTTCGATCGACGCGTCATCCTGCTTGACCACACCCAGTTTCACGCCTTGACCGGCCAGGTTGTTGTATTGCTGGGCGAGGCCGACGCGGTCGGTGGCTTTTTTGACAATGGGCAGGAAACGCTGGGTCAGCTGCGCCTGCGTGGTGCGTTTGAAATATTCCGTGGCAGCGGTGTCGCCGCCGGTGAGTATGCCCTTGGCGTCCTGCACCGACATCTTTTTGACGGCATCGGTCAGCAGCTGCCGGGCTTCCGGCGCCGCGGCCTCGGCTGCCCGGTTCATCGACAGCACCAGTTCATCGGCCTGCTTTTTCATGCCCATCATGCGCATGGCGCCTTCAACCTTCTGCAGACTGGGCGGCAGCGGGATTTTGACCTTGGCGTTGCCGAAATAACCGTTTTCCGCCCCCAGCAGTTTTACCGCGGCGGCGGAACCATCGGTCAATGCCTGCCTCAAACCATTGCTGGCATCGGCATTGCTGATGTCGGCAATCCCCGCAATGGCCGGTGAAGTGATGAGCGGGGTGGTGACGGAAATAATGACAGCGGCCAGCAGAACTCTCAGAATATACATCCTGTTGAAGATCATAATGTTCATGTCCAAAACTCCTCACCGCGGTCGGGCCGCATGTTGAAATCCAGAAACCTTATTCTAACCGTGGTTGTTGCCGGTGTGCTGGCATTTGCCGGGTTTGCGATCTGGAGCGCCAAACCGGCGGCGCCGCTGGTTACCTTCATTTCGCTGCAGGGCGAAAAAATTACCATGGCCGATTTGCGCGGCAAG
This sequence comes from Burkholderiales bacterium, assembly GCA_019744975.1. GTDB lineage: Bacteria > Pseudomonadota > Gammaproteobacteria > Burkholderiales > SG8-41. The sequence continues at coordinate 216,662 of JAIETP010000014.1, read as the reverse complement.
GTGGTGCTGGTCAATTTCTGGGCAACCGACTGCGCGACCTGCGTCAAGGAAATGCCTGACATCACGGCCACCTACAACAAGTACCGGGCACAGGGCTTCGAAACCATCGCGGTGGCGATGAAACACGATCCGCCCAATTACGTGCTGAATTACACCGAAAAAAACAAACTGCCGTTCAAGGTGGCGCTGGACCCGATGGGCGTCCTCGCCAAGGCCTTCGGTGAAGTGAAGCTGACGCCGACGACCTTCATCATCGACAAGCAGGGCAAGCTGGTGATGCGCATCTTGGGCGAACCGGATTTCGCCAAGCTGCATGCCCTGCTGGAAGAAAAACTTAAAGAAACTTAGTTACAAAGGGCAAGGCATTTAACAGGATGGACAGGATATGCAGGATTAAGGGTGCAAACCGCGTTCCGGTTTTATCTTGTATATCCTGTAAAAGCCCTGCTCTTAAACCACCCCCGCATCATGCGCCTGCTGGTCGGCGTGGTACGAGGAGCGCACCAGCGGTCCGCTGGCGGCATGGTTGAAGCCCATGCGCTCCGCTTCCGCGGCATACATGTCAAAAATCGCCGGTTCGACGTAACGCAGCACCGGCAGGTGGTGCGCCGAGGGCTGCAGGTACTGGCCGATGGTCAGCATGTCGACGTCGTGTGCCCGCAGGTCGCGCATGACCTGAAGAATTTCCTCATCGGTCTCGCCCAGTCCGACCATCAGGCCCGACTTCGCTGGAATGTGCGGGAAACGCGCCTTGAAATCCTTCAGCAGCTTTAGCGAGTGCGCGTAATCGGAACCGGGCCGCGCCTGTTTGTAGAGTCGCGGCACGGTTTCGAGATTGTGGTTCATCACGTCCGGCGGGCAGGCTGACAGGATGTCCAACGCCACATCAAGGCGGCCACGGAAATCCGGCACCAGGATTTCGATGCGGGTTTGCGGCGAGAGTTCGCGCACCGCGCGGATGCAGTCCTTGAAATGCTGCGCGCCGCCGTCGCGCAGATCATCGCGGTCGACGCTCGTGATGACCACGTACTTCAGTTTCAGCGCGGCGATGGTTTCGGCGAGGTGCCGCGGTTCATCAACGTCCGGCGGTTTCGGCCGGCCGTGGGCGACGTCGCAGAACGGGCAGCGTCGCGTGCACAGGTCGCCGAGGATCATGAAGGTTGCCGTGCCCTTGCCGAAACATTCACCGATGTTCGGGCAGGAGGCTTCTTCGCACACGGTATGCAGTTTCTGCTCGCGCAGGATCTGCTTGATTTCCTGGAAACGTTCGCTGTTGCCCAGCCGCACGCGGATCCAGTCCGGCTTTTTCAGCGGCGTGACCGGGACGATCTTGATCGGGATGCGCGCGGTTTTGGCGCGGCCCTTCTGTTTTTCGTCGGTGTTCATTTTAATGCGTCTTGGAGGTGCTGGATGAGGCGGGCAGCGATCAGCTCTTTGCTGTCGGTAATGCCCAGGCGCCGTGTACTGGTGACTTCGAGTCCGGCATAACCGCAGGGGTTGATGGCGTGGAACGGATCGAGGTCGACATCCACGTTCAATGCGAGGCCGTGATAACAACAGCCGTTTTTGACGCGCAGGCCCAGCGCGGCGATTTTGGCGGCACCGACATACACGCCGGGCGCGTCGTTGCGGCCCTGCGCTTCGATGCCGTAATCAGCGAGCAGCTTGATCACCGCCTGTTCCATCAGCCGCACCAGCGGCCGGATGGTCAGCCCGCGACGACGCATGTCGAGCAGCAGGTAGGCCACCAGCTGGCCCGGGCCGTGATAGGTGATCTGTCCGCCGCGATCAACGCGCACCACCGGAATGCCGTTGTCGATACGCGGCCAGTGTTCGGTTTTGCCGGCGATGCCGACGGTGTACACCGGCGGATGTTCGAGCAGCCACAGTTCATCGGGGGTTTGATCGGTGCGCGCCAGCGTGAACTCGCGCATCCGTTCCCAGGTCGGCACGTACGGCACCAGTCCGGGCCGGCGCACGACCGGCGGTTCGGCGGCAATCGAAACCGGAGCTGAGGAAAATGGTGTTGTAGAAAGTCGGGACACCAGGCTAACCCTGTAGATGGGCACTGCACGGGCACCGCGCCCGCAGAATGATGGATAATCAGACCGCATTATAAGACGATCAGGAGATGACGGTGCGTGTCGACGTTCTGGGAAAAGTGTTGCTGTGCGCGGTGTTGTCCGCCGGCTTGCCGGTGGCGGCGGCGGAAAGTTCCGGCGATTACGGCGCCAATCTGAGCAGGATCTATTTTGCCCACCAGCGCCTGCTGGCGCTGCGTGAAGCCTGTGACCAGGCCTTGCCGGCGCAGGCGAAAGCCGGCGAAAAAGCCTATGCCGCCTGGCAGGCCCGCCACAAGGCGCTGCTGAACGAACTTGATGCGAGACTGACGCTGATGATCCGCGGCGCGTCGAAGGACGAAAAAGAGTATATGCGCAACGTCGGCAAATATGAAGGATCAATACTCGAGTACCGCACTGAAAATCGCGACCAGATCCTGGCGCAACCGCGCGACGGTATTGAGCAGGTCTGCGCTGATTTCCGCAATTACCTGACGGGTTCGGGTTCGGATTTCCACAAGGATTACGCCGACGAATTGCGCGAACTGCGCAAACGCAAGTTACCGAAATAAGCGTCCATGTCCCGCGTTGCAGCCACCGCCTGATGCCGGCCGATCGCACACTGACGGTCATTTGCGCAATCTGGGCGCTGGCGCTGATTGCTTCAGGCATTTCGCCTTACGACCGGCTGACCTGGTTCATGGAGGTGCTGCCGGTGTTGATCGCGGCGCCGATACTGATTGCCACGCGTAACCGTTTGCCTTTGACGACGCTGGTCTACGTGCTGATCGCGATCCACGGCCTGATCCTGATTTACGGCGGCGCCTATACCTATGCCCGCGTTCCCCTTGGCTTCTGGTTGCAGGAAATGCTCGGGTTCGAGCGCAATCCCTACGACCGGATCGGGCACCTGGCGCAGGGTTTTGTACCGGCGATGGTCGCCCGCGAGTTGTTGTTGCGGGTGTTTCGCATCGAAGGCCGGAAAATTCTCAACTTTCTTGTGATCTGCGTGGCGCTGGCGATCAGTGCGTTCTACGAACTGATCGAGTGGTGGGCGGCGGTGGCGATCGGCGCCGGCGCCGACGAATTCCTCGGCACCCAAGGTGATGTCTGGGACACGCAGTGGGACATGTTCATGGCGCTGACCGGGGCGGTACTCGCGCTGCTGGCGCTGGGCCGCCGGCACGATTGGCAACTGAGCCGGCTGAAAAAGACTAGGGCCTGTTAACCATCATTTCGTGAGATGCGTTGTGGCCAAAATCGGCAGTGGCAAGGCGATTGCCGCCGCTCATATCGAGAATATGGGCAAGGCAAGCAACGCAGCCAGTGGCGATTTTGGCCTCAACCCGGAGGGACGGGACGATTTGGCCCCAGTGCGTTGTCGCGCCTTCGCTTGTTTGCCAACGGGCAAACGGCGCTCGACGCTCCTAGCCCTGAGGCCAAATCGTCGCCGTCGCACTCATGAAATGATGGTTAACAGGCCCTACAGCACCATGACGACTTGCGGCAGGTCGCACAACTCCTGATACAAGGCATCGAGCTGTTCGCGCGAGGTGGCGCGGATCACGCAGGTCAAGCTGAGGTACTTGCCCTTCTTGCTGGGCCTCATTTCCATGGTCGTATCGTTAAAATCGGGCGCGTGCCGTTTCACCACTTTGAGCACTTCCTGCGCGAATCCGGGCCGGGTGTGGCCGAGTATTTTCAGCGGGAAATCGCTGGGATATTCGATCAGCGACGGCTCGGGGGTGGCGGGTGGTGTCGCAGTCACGCCGCCGTTCTCATCTGGTCTTTTTTGAATGACTGATACAGCGCGTGCATGCGCCGGAACAGCAGGCCGGGTTTGCCGTCGCCGACGGGTTTGCCGTCCAGGGTGGTTACCGCCAGCACCTCCTTGGTCGACGAGGTCACCCAGATTTCATCGGCGCTGCGCACCTCGGCTTCGCTGACCGGCCGTACCTCGATCTCAAATTCGCGGGCGCGGGCGATTTCGATCACCACATCATAGGTGATGCCCGGCAGCACCAGATTGTCCTTGGGGGGGGCCAGCACCACGCCGTCCTTGACGACGAACACATTGCTGGCCGAGGCCTCCGTCAGCTGGCCGTCGCGGAACAGGATGGTCTCGGCGGCGCCCGCGTCCGCCGACAACTGGCGCAGCATGCAGTTGCCGAGCAGCGACACCGATTTGATGTCGCAGTTGAGCCAGCGGTGATCCTGCGCGGTGATGCAGGCAACGCCGGATTCGACCAGCGCCGGGGCGGGCGTGACCAGCGGCGTGCTCATCATGAACACGGTGGGTTTCACGCCCTTTGGAAAGGCATGGTCGCGTTTGGCGACGCCGCGCGTGACCTGCAGGTACACCGACTGATCGTCGCCGGCATTGCGTTGCAGGATTTCGCCGGTCAGGCGGCTCCATTCAGCGTCGCTGTGCGGGTTGGTGATCCGCACCTTGTCAAGGCTGTGCTGCAGCCGCCGCAGGTGTTCGGCGAGGCGGAAGGGATGTTTCGAATACGCCGGGATCACTTCATACACACCGTCGCCGAAAATGAAGCCGCGGTCGAGCACGGGAATGTATGCTTTTTCGATCGGCATGAATTCGCCGTTCAGGTAAACAATGTCGCTCATGGTGAAATTTTAAGCCTATTTGAACAACAGCCGCAGTGTGTCCCAGGCGCGACCGAATATTCCGGCGACCGGTACCGGTTCCAGTGCCACCACCGGCAGTTCACGCCAGGGTTTGCCGTCGATCTCCAGTTTGAGAGTCGCGACCCGCTGGCCGGGGCTGACCGGGGCGAGCAGTGGCTGCAGGCTTTCGACGGTGGCCTTGATTTTGTCACCCTGGCCCTTGGGCACGGCGATATAAAGGTCGCTGGTGAAGCCGGCCTTCAGCATGTCGGAAGAACCCTTCCAGACGCGCAGCTGGGTGACCGGCTGGTTGCGCGCATACAGGCGCACGCTGTCGTAGAACTGGAAGCCCCAGTTCAGCAGCTTCTGGCTTTCGGTGGCGCGCGCTGATTCGGAGGCGGTGCCCAGCACCACCGAGATCAGCCGGCGTTCTCCACGGCGTGCGGAAGTGATCAGGCAGTACCCGGCGTTCTCGGTGTAGCCGGTCTTGACGCCGTCGACCGTCGGATCCAGCCACAGCAGGCGGTTGCGGTTGGTCTGGGAGATGTTGTTGTAGCGGTATTCCTTCTGTGAATACAGCGAATAGTGTTCGGGGTAATCGCGGATCAGCGCAACCACCAGTTGCGACAGGTCCTGCGCCGTCGAATAGAGTTGCGGATTGGGCAACCCGGTGGCGTTGGTGAAATTGGTGTTAGTGAGGCCGAGGCGTTTGGCTTCGCGGTTCATCATCTGCGCAAACACTTCTTCGTTGCCGCCGATGGCTTCGGCCAGCGCGATGCTGGCATCGTTGCCGGACTGGATGATCATGCCGCGCAGCAGTTCATCAACGGTGACCGGTTTGTTCGGCTCGATGAACATCCGCGAACCCTCGGCTTTCCAGGCGCGGGTGGATACCGGCACCACCTGTTCGGGCTTCAGCGATTTCTGTTTCAGCGCGGCGAAGGCCAGGTACGCCGTCATCAGCTTGGTCAGTGATGCCGGTTCAAAACGGTTGTCGGCATTCTGGCTGGCCAGCACCTGTCCGCTGTTGACATCGAGCAGCAGCCAGGCCCTGCCTTCAAGGGCGGGTGGGGGCGGCGCCGCAAGTTGTGCTGAAGCGTTCAGCGGCAGCAGGCAGGTGGCGAGTGCGCAGGCGGTGAGGAATCTGGAGAAGAATCTGGACAAGAAGAGTTTCGAAAGTTTCATGTGCGGAAAAAGCCCGATTATAACCATGCGGAGTTGTGATTCCGGTGTCGATGTGTGAATCGGCGTCAATGTGGCGTGCGACATCAGGCAGACCGGGCCCTGCCGGTGAAGTTCCCCCGGCGCTCAGTCGCGGTCGCGGTACCGGCGCAGCGCTGCGCGCATGAATTCAAGCTGCCGGTTGAAGTTGCGGCAGCGTTCGCAGATCAGCAGGTGCAGTTCCAGGCGCAATTTTTCCGGCAGCGTCAGCGACCGGTCCTGGGCCTGTGACAGCAGTTCAGAGGTGTGTTTGCAATTCGGGATCATTGGTCTGACTTTCCGAACCACTGCAGTTCGAGGCATTCGCGCAGGGTCAGGCGCGCACGATGCAGCATGACCCAGCAGTTCGTCGCGGAGATGTCGAGCTCCTTACAGATCTCCTCTGTCGGCATGTCCATGATTTCACGCATCATGAACACCCGGGCAGTGCGTGCCGGCAGGCGCTGGGTGCACTGTTCGAAGGCGATCCAGAAGCGGCTGTTTTCGAGCGCGGCAGCCGGATTGCCCCATTGCGCCGGAAATTCACGCCAGTGTCCGTCCGCGGCAAACAGTGCATCCACGGCTTCGGCCTCGGATCGATCATCGTTGGCGCCGGTCAGCGGCTGTTCGCGTCCGGCGCGGCGCAGGTGGTCGATGATTTTGTGTTTGAGGATGCCGGTGAGCCAGGTGCGCAGCGATGATTTGCCGGCAAACCGCGCAGCGCCTTCAAGGGCGGCGAGCAGGGTTTCCTGCACGGCATCTTCCGCCAGTGCCGGATCGCGCAATTGCAGGCGCGCGTAACGCAGCAGGTAGCTGCGCTCGCGTTCAATCGCCGTGGACAGCACGGGGCTGGGGCCGGTTTCCGGCATAAACAAAAAATTCCTTTTAAAACAATAACTTGTAATTATTCTCTGGGCGATAACCCGGCAAGAGTCTGCAGCCCTTGAAATGATTCAGGAGGCACCCATATTTGAAACACTGGCGCAGCGCGCCATGACTAATTCAAGGAGAACCAGCATGGTCAATGTTACCCGCTTTACCCCGTTTGACGATTCCTTCGACGAGCTGCTGCGTGGATTTTTTGTGCGTCCGATGGCTTTTGAAGGATCCGCGCCACAGACAGCACAGTCCTTCCGTGTCGATGTCCGTGAAGACGACAACGCCTACACGGTGCATGCCGACATCCCCGGCGTGAAAAAGGAAGACATTCATGTCACCATTGATGCCGATCAGATCGCGATCAGCGCCGAGACGCGCAATGAACGCGAGGTCAAGGAAGGTGAGCGTGTGCTGCGCGCCGAGCGGCATTACGGCAAGATTTATCGCGCGTTCACGCTGGGCCAGGCGGTCGATGAAGACAAGGCCGCGGCCAAGTACGCCGACGGTGTGCTGGAACTGACGTTGCCGAAAAAAGCCGCGGTCAGCGCCCGGCGCCTTTCCATCAACTGAGCATCAACCGAACGAAGCAGGCTGACCGGCAGTACGGGTGGTAAGTACAGGAAAAAAGGCGGCAGGGCAAAAGGCCTGCCGCCTTTTTTTATCGTCAGGTAGAATGAGTGAACCCTCACATTTCACTACTCATTTCACTACTTTATCCCTACGGTTCCCGCGCATGCCACTCTCCGCCAATAACGCCGCCAGCAAGGCAAAAACCCTGGCCGAAGCCCTGCCGTATATCCAGCGTTTTCACGGCAAAACCATCGTCATCAAATACGGCGGCAACGCGATGACCGACCCCGCGCTGAAGGAGGGCTTCGCGCACGACGTCGTGCTGCTGAAGGTGGTGGGCATGAACCCGGTGATTGTCCACGGCGGCGGACCGCAGATCGACGACCTGCTGAAACGCGTCGGCAAGAAGGGCGAGTTCATCCAGGGCATGCGCGTCACCGATGCCGAAACCATGGACGTCGTCGAGATGGTGCTGGGCGGACAGGTCAACAAGGAAATCGTCAACCTGATCAACCGTTGCGGCGGCAAGGCAGTCGGCCTGACCGGCAAGGACGGTGGCTTGATCCGCGCGCGCAAGATGAAGCTGCGCGGCGCGCCGGGCAGCGACGAGATGGTCGATATCGGCCAGGTGGGCGAGGTCGAGAGCATTGATCCGGCCATCGTCAACCTGCTGCACACCGAAGATTTCATCCCGGTGATCGCACCGGTGGGTGTCGGTGTCAATGGCGAGTCCTACAACATCAACGCCGATCTGGTCGCCGGCAAGGTCGCGGAAATCCTCAAGGCGGAAAAACTGATCGTGCTGACCAATACCGCGGGGGTGCTCGACAAAAACGGCAATTTGCTGACGGGGCTCACCGCGCGCAAGGTCGATGAACTGTTCGCCGACGGCACCATCCACGGCGGCATGCTGCCCAAGATCGGCTCGGCGCTGGATGCCGTGAAAAACGGCGTCAACACCTGTCACATCATCGACGGCCGCGTCGAACACGCCTTGCTGCTGGAAATCCTGACGGACGAAGGCGTGGGCACGCTGATCAAGCGCCGCTGACCCGTCGCCAGCGTCATGACCCGCAATGTGGCGTGGATATTCGACCTCGACAATACGCTGCACAATGCGACGCCGCATATTTTTCCGCACATTAATCGCGCGATGACCGCTTACCTGCAGCAGCATTTGCAACTCGACGAGGCGGCTGCCGGCGAGTTGCGACGCCATTACTGGCGGCGCTACGGCGCGACACTGCTTGGCATGATGCGCCATCACGACACCGACCCCGGCCATTTCCTCTGGCATACCCACCAGTTTCCCGATCTCGGGCGCATGGTGGTGCGGGAACCGCTGCTGCGGCACACGCTGCGGTGTTTGCCGGGCCGCAAGTTCGTGTTTTCCAACGCACCGGTGCATTACGCAAAAGCGGTGCTGGACGTGCTCGGCATCGGAAACCTGTTCGATGCGGTGTTTTCGATTGAGCGCGTGCGTTTCCGTCCCAAACCCGACGCCTACGGTTTTCTGCGCTTGTGCCGCACGCATCACCTGCGGCCGCGGCGCTGTATCATGGTCGAGGATTCGCTGGAAAACCTGCGCACCGCAAAAAAACTGGGCATGAAGACGGTCTGGATATCCCGGACGAAGCGAGTGCCGGGTTATGTTGATGTGCATGTCCCCGATATTGCCGGGATTTCCAGAATTTCCAATTACGCGGCAACACTGTATCGGGCCTGTTAACCATTACTTCATGAGTGCGACGGCGACGATTTGGCTCCAGGACGCGAAGCTCCGAGCGCGGTTTGCCCGTCGGCAAATGAGCGAAGGTGCGACAATGGCCTGGGGCCAAATCGTCCCGTCCCTACGGGTTGTGGCTAAAATCGCCACTGGCGGCGTTGCTTGCCTAGCCCATATTCTCGATATGGGCCGCGGCAAGCGCCTTGCCAATGACGATTTTAGCCACAACGCATCTCACGAAGTAATGGTTAACAGGCCCTAAAGGAAGCGCATGGCACGCAGCGGCGAACGCAAGACCCAGATACTGCAAACCCTGGCACAAATGCTGGAAGGGCCGTCCGCGGAACGCATCACCACCGCGGCGCTGGCCGCCCGCATCGAGGTCTCCGAGGCCGCGCTCTACCGGCATTTCAAGGGCAAGGCCGACATGTTCGCCGGCCTCATTGATTTTGTCGAGCAGACGCTGTTCACGCTGATCAACAAGATCACCACCGAGGAGCAGAGCGGGCTGCGCCAGACCGAGGCGATCATCAGCATGTTGCTCGGTTTTGCGCAGAAGAACCGCGGCATGACCCGGGTGCTGATCGGCGACGCACTGGTCACCGAGGACGAGGCGCTGCAGGCGCGCATCAACCAGATTCACGACCGTATAGAGGCCGCGCTGAAGCAGGCGCTGCGTTTCGCGGTGACGCAGAAAGAAGTGGCGGAAGATGTCGATCTCGCGGCGCAGGCCAATGCGCTGATGAGTTTTGTCGCCGGCCGCTGGCACCAGTACGCAAAAAGCGGATTCCGCCGTGACCCTGTGGAGTATTGGCAGCGGCAGTGGAAGCAGTTGATGGAAGGCGTGCTTGCCTGAGCGTTTATCCAGGAATCAAGACGAGGAGGAGTAAGCCATGGCAGAAGTGACTACACAGCAACTCGCGCAACTGATGATTGGCGTGGCGCGGGCGCAGCTGGCAGTGATCGACTCGATCGAAAACTCGAAAGCCGGCTTCAAATTCACCCATGTCCGGCCGACACTCGAAACCGCGTCGCGGATTCGCTCCAATCACGCGGAAACGCTGGCCGATTTTCCGTCGCGGCTGCTGTTGCAGATGATCAGCCGCAATGCGCCGGATCTCGATCGCGTGACGCGTGATCTCGAAGTCCTGGTCAGCGGTCGTCCCGCGGCTGCGGGCGGTACGCCCGCTGCTGATTCACTGGACATGACGACCTGAGGCAGTCGTTGGCCGGGTCCTGGAACGATGGTGCCGGCCCGAAAACAGTCAGCGCCCTGCGCAGACCGCGCAGGCAGGATCTTTTTTCAGGTTGATGGTGCGTACATCCATGCCCAGCGCGTCGAGCAGCAGCAGGCGGCCGGTCAAAGATTCTCCCGCAGCGATGAGGATTTTCAGCGCTTCCGCGGCCTGCATCGCACCGATGATGCCAACCAGCGGCGCGAACACCCCCATCACCGCGCAGCGCATCTCCTCGGTTTCACCCGCTTCCGGAAACAGGCAGGCATAACACGGCGAATCCGCGCGCCGGAGGTCGAATACCGCAAGCTGTCCGTCAAAACGGATGCCGGCACCCGATACCAGCGGTTTGCGCGCCTTGACGCAGGCGCGGTTGACCGCGTGGCGGGTCGCAAAATTGTCGCTGCCGTCGAGCACCACGTCGGCAGCGGCCACCAGTGACTGCAATTGTTCCCCGGCGACACGTTCGGCCACGGCATTGATGCGAATCGCGGGATTGAGCCCGAGCAGGGTGTCGCGTGCCGAATCCACTTTTTTGGCGCCGACCGCCGCTTCGCGATGCACGATCTGGCGTTGCAGGTTGGTCAGATCAACCGTATCGCCGTCGCAGATCGTCAGTGTGCCGACGCCTGCGGAGGCCAGGTACAGCGCGGCCGGCGAACCGAGGCCGCCGGCGCCGATCAAAAGTGCGTGCGCGTCGAGCAGGCTTTGCTGGCCCTCGATGCCGATTTCCGGCAGCAGGATGTGCCGGCTGTAACGCAGCAACTGGTGGTCGTCCATGGCGCGAATCTGGCGGTTGGCGGGTTCTAAGACAACACGGGTTCCGAAACAACAACGCCCGGTTCAACCGGGCGTTGTTGAAAGCGGTGTGGCTCAGTTCGTTTTGGTTCCGGAGCGGCTTTTCAGGTAAGCGATGGCCTGGTTCAGTTCGTAATCGTTGGGGGATACGATGGCGCCGGGTTCGGGACGCAGCGTTTTTTCATCGACATCCTTGGGCCGCGGGGCCGGCGTGAACTTGTATTTCAATGCCGATTTTGCCGCAGCCGCAGCTTTTTCATCGGGTGTCTCGGCTTTCGCGGTTTCGCCCAGATGTTTGGTCAGATCGGCCTCGCGCAGCTTCAGCGCCGAGCGGTCGGTGGCGAATTCGTCCAGAGGGATGTCCGGCGTGATGCCCTTGGCCTGGATGGAGCGGCCTTTCGGCGTGTAATAACGCGCGGTGGTCAGCTTGATCGCCGTATTGTTGCCCAAGGGCAGAATGGTCTGCACGGAACCTTTGCCGAAGGTCTGCTGGCCCATGATCACCGCGCGGTCATGGTCCTGCAGCGCACCTGCGACGATTTCCGAGGCCGAAGCCGAGCCGCCGTTGACCAGCACCACCATCGGCACCGTCTTTGCTTCCGCCGGCAGCCGTTTCAGGAAATCCTCCTTGTTGCGTCCGCGCAGGTAGTGTTCCGGGCTGGCGTTGAGTTTCATTTTTGCGTCTTCGGTGCGGCCGTCGGTGTAGACCACCAGCGCGTCCCTGGGCAGGAATGCCGCGGATACCGCCACCGCGCCGTTCAGCAAGCCGCCCGGATCGTTGCGCAGGTCAAGCACCAGCCCCTTCATGGCGCCCTGGTTTTCCTTGAACATGCGCTCGACCGACTGCGCCAGCGTGTCGCCGGTGTGTTCCTGGAACTGGCTGACGCGCACATAGGCGTATCCCGGCTCCAGCAGCTTCGATTTGACGCTCTGGATCTTGATCACCGCGCGGGTCAGTGTCAGCACGATGGGTTTGGTTTCGCCCTTGCGTACTATGGTGAGGACGATCGGAGTGTTGGGTTTGCCGCGCATGCGTTTGACCGCATCGTTGAGTGTCATGCCCTTGACCGAAGTTTCGTCGAGTTTGACAATCAGATCGCCGGCCTTGACGCCGGCGCGCGAGGCGGGAGAATCATCGATCGGCGACACCACGCGCACAAAACCGTCTTCCATGCCGACTTCGATGCCGAGTCCGCCGAATTCACCCTGGGTGCCGACCTGCATTTCCTTGAAGGCTTCCTGGTCGAGGTAGGCCGAATGCGGATCCAGACCGGTGAGCATGCCGTTGATGGCTTCGGTGATCAGTTTTTTGTCGGCGACCGGTTCGACGTAATCGCTTTTGACGCGGCCGAAAACTTCGGTGAAGGCACGCAGTTCCTCGATCGGCAGCGGTTGCGCTGCCGCGGTTTCACGCTGGGCAATGGCCGAATAATTGAGGCTGATCGCGACGCCGATCAGCACGCCGCCAATGACCAGGCCTATCTGACTGAATTTGCTGCGCATCTGATGCTCCTGCCGCAAACTGCGGCTAATGGGTAAAGGCTAATGTAACTGAACCGGTAACTGATAATTGGTAACTGGCAAGGCAGGTAAAAACGGGCTAAAAGGGCAAGGGCAGGGCTAACGCAATTTGACCCATTGCAGGGGGTCGAAAGGCCGGCCTTCGTGACGCATTTCAAAGTATAAACCCGATTCCGGGTTGCCGCCGCTGTTGCCCACAGTGGCAACGGATTCACCGCCACGGATGGCGTCACCCACCTGTTTCAGCAGCGCTTCCGCATTCGCGTACAAGGTCATGTAGTTGTTTCCATGGTCAAGGATCAGCAGGTTGCCGAAGCCGCGCAGCCAGTCCGCGTACACCACCCGCCCGTCAGCCACCGCCCGCACTTCCTCCCCGGGTTTTGCCGTGATGAACAATCCTTTCCAGGTCACACCTCCGTCCATACGTGGACTGCCAAACCGGTTGCCAAGTTCCCCGCGCACCGGCAATGAGAGCTTGCCGCGCAGCGCGTTGAACGGGCTGCCGTCACCCGGAGTGGACGGCAGGGTCTCGGTGCGTTGCCGGGGACGTGGGGTTACCGCCGGTTTGCGGACCAGTTTCGAGAGCTGGTCGACGAGTCGGGCCAGCCGGTTTTCGTTGGCCTGCATCGCGCGCATTTCGCGCTGCTGGCTGCGGATGTCACGCGATACCCGTGACAACACGTCGGCGCGGGCGCGTTTTTCCTGTTGCAGGCGTTTTCTCTGGGCGGTCTGTTCGGCGGCGATGCGCGCAATGGCCGCCGCTTCTTCGGCGATTTCCGCCCTGAGGCGGTCGATCTCGCGCAGGTTGTTGCGCAGGCCCTCGACCAGTTGCGCGCGGGCGCGGGCGATGTGCGCCAGGTAGTGCAACTGGCGGGCCATTTCATTGGGGTCCTCGCGATTCAATGCCAGACGCAGGGCATCGGACTGGCCCTGCAGGTATTGCTGGCGCAGCATGCGGCCGAGCAGGTTCTGCTGGGCGCGCAGGGCATCGGTGGTGTCCTGCGATGATTTGCGCAAAGTGCCGAGCTTGGCGTTGGACTCACGCGACTGACGGTTGAGCAGGCGCAGTTCGCGGTTGGCTTCCGAGATCGCCAGTTCGGATTCGCGCAGCGCATCCGAGGCTTCGGATTTGATTTCTTCCGCGGCGGCCAGTTTTTTTTGCAGGGCGGAAATGCGCCCGCGCAGTTCACGCCGCTGTTGGTCCACTTCCTCCTGGGTTGGCCTCGGGGTCGCGGCGCCGGCCGTGACGGAGGCCAGGGCCGCCGATATCAGCAGCAGTCGCGTGATGCTGTTTACCCAAACGCGGATTAAACAAATGCGGGTCACGCAAACTCGAGCAGCGAGCGCCCCGTCATCGCCGCGGGCTTGGGCAGGCCCATCATGGCGAGCAGCGTGGGTGCGACATCCTGCAGCGCGCCGCCGTCGGCGATCTGCGCCTTGCGGCCGATGTAGAGCAGCGGCACCAGGTTGAGGGTATGCGCGGTGTGCGGCTGCTGCGATTCTTCATCGCGCATGGTTTCGGCGTTGCCATGATCCGCGGTGATCAGCACTTCACCGCCGATGTCGCGCATGGCTTCGACAATGCGCCCGATGCATTCGTCCAGCACTTCGATGGCGCGGGTGGCGGCGGCAAGGTTGCCGGTATGTCCGACCATGTCGCCATTGGCGTAATTGCAGACAATGGCATCGTACTGGCGTGACTTGATCGCGGCGACCAGCTTGTCGGTGACTTCGCGCGCGCTCATCTCGGGTTGCAGGTCGTAAGTGGCCACCTTGGGCGAGGGCACCAGCACGCGGTCCTCGCCGGGGTATGGTGTTTCCACGCCGCCGTTGAAAAAGTACGTCACATGCGCGTATTTCTCCGTTTCGGCGATGCGCAGCTGGCGCAAGCCCTGCTGCGCCAGGTATTCACCGAAACCCTCGCGGATCTGCTGCGGGCCGAATGCCGCGGGTATGTGCGCGAAATCTTCGCCGTAACTGGTCAGTGTGCAGTAGTAGCCGAGTTTGGGCGGGTGTTTGCGCGCGAAGCCGCTGAACGCGGGGTCTGTCAGCGCGGAGGTCAGTTGCCGCGCGCGGTCGGAACGGAAGTTCATGAACACCACGGCGTCGCCGTCGTTGATGCGTACCGGCCGGCCGACGACGGTCGCTTTCACGAATTCATCGGTCTCGCCGCGGGCGTAGGCGGCCTTGAGCCCGGACAGTGCATCCGGTGCGGAATACGGCGCAATGCCGGCGGTGATCAGCTCATAGGCGGCCTGCAGGCGTTCCCAGCGCTGGTCGCGGTCCATCGCAAAATAGCGGCCGCAGATCGAGGCGATTTGCGTCTGGCCCAGCGCCCGGCATTTGTCCTGCAGCGCGACCAGCGAGGCCTCGGCACTTTGCGGCGGCGTGTCGCGGCCGTCGAGGAAGGCATGCACGCAGACTTGTTTTGCACCGCCTTTGGCGGCGAGGTCGAGCAGGGCGTGGATCTGCGATTCGTGGCTGTGTACGCCGCCCGGTGACAGCAGTCCCAGCACATGCAGCGCGCCGTTGCGGGACTGGCTGATCGCGGACTTCAGCACCGCGTTGTCGGCGAATTCACCGGTTTCAATGGCATGCTCGATCTTGGTGTAATCCTGATAGACCACGCGTCCGGCGCCGATGTTCATGTGGCCGACTTCGGAGTTGCCCATTTGCTGTGCCGGAAGCCCGACCCATTTTTCGGAGGCATCGATGATGGTGTGCGGCGCGGTTTTCCAGAGGAAATTCCAGTGCGGTTTGCGAGCCTGGCAGATGGCGTTGTCGTCACAGGCTTCGCGATGGCCGAAACCGTCGAGTATCACCAGTAATACCGGTGTTATCTTCATGATTTTAATGATATTTTTTAAATTGCGATACAATGGGATTCTAAATCATTTCCACCCGCTTGGGCGCGCAGGGAAAGTCGAAAGTCATGACCGAACAGCCAGCAGTGTACGTATCGTCGCCCGCCGCCAACGGCATACACACCGCGCCTAGCCGATGTCGTCCTTGAATCAGATCATTGATCACGCAACTGAGTACGCAACGGAGCACGCCACCGATCAGGCCACTGCGCGTGGTCCGCTGATTTACGCCAGTCTGGCCTGCGTCGCGCTGCTTTGCGTACTCCCGTTCCTGCAGCCGTTCCATCAATACCCGCTGACTGCGTTTTACACCGAATGGCTGGCGTTTGCGCTGGGGCTGGGCGTGATGATCGTATTGCTCGATTCCCGGGCCTGGATTTCTGCCGGGATACCGTGGGTCGTGCTCGGGCCTTTTGCGCTGGCCTTGTTGCTGATCATCCACGGCGCACTCGGCTGGTCGCCTTATTTCGGGCATGCACTCACCGGCGCCCTGTATCTGGTCTGGGCGGGTTTGCTGATGATTGCGGCGCGGGCGTTGGTGCGGGTCTGCGGCATGGAGACCGTGTATTCGGTAATCGCGACCAGCCTTGCGGCAGGCGCGCTGCTGAGCGCGGCGATCGGCGTGATCCAGTATTTCAACATCATCACGCCACTGAATGCTTTTATTGTGCGTCTGCACGGCGCTGCAATATTTGGCAATCTGGCACAGCCCAACCACTTTGCAGCCTATACAACGCTGGGATTGCTGAGTTTCGCGTATCTCCACAGCCGCGGCCGTTTGCCGCTGCCTGTCGCGGTCATCTGCAGTCTGCCGCTGTTGTTTGTGCTGGGGGTGTCGGGATCACGCAGTCCCTGGCTCTACCTGCTGGCGGCATTTGGTTTTGCGGTCTGGCTGCGATCGGCATCCGGCGACAGCCCGGCGCGACGCCTGTTTCTGTGGGCGGGCATGTTCCTGATATTGCATTACGTATTGCAGGCCGCGGTCGGGGCAGGCTGGCTCAAGCCTTCTCAAGGGGTCGCGGTCACCGCCGTCGAGCGCCTGTTTTCCGGGGCAGAGAGTGTTACGGATCGTCTCGGGCTGTGGAGCGCAGCCTGGCCGATTGCTCTGGAGCACCCTCTGCTTGGAGTCGGCTGGGGAGCATTTTCAGGGCGCTATTTCGATTTCATTACCGAACCCGGCATCATTGCCCCGCCGGGCCTTTATAACAACACGCACAACATACTGCTGCAGTTGTTTGCAGAGACCGGCTTAACCGGCCTGATACTGTTTTTGACACCAGTGGCGGCGTGGGCGGTTGTCGTGTTCAAAATCAGGCCCGATGCCCGGTTATGGTGGTTGCTGGCGACCCTCGGCGTATTCGCAATACACAGCATGCTGGAATATCCGCTTTGGTATGCCTATTTTCTCGGCATCGCCGCATTGCTGCTGGGCCTTGGTGGAGGCCCGGTTTTTGTGCCGCGCCTGGCGCGGGTCGGACGGGCTTTTGCCGCCACGGTGATTCTTGTCGGCGCCTGGAACCTCGGCATTTTATGGAACGACTATCGCCGGTTTGAGTCGGTGCTCCGCCCTTCGCCCGAGCAGATCCGCAGCGTTGATTTTGCCGCGGTGATGACGCGGCTGCACCAAAATGCACTGTTGACCCCTTATGTCGAATTGTTCACGGCGTTTCCATCGGCGGTGGCGGAGGAAAACCTGTCGGGGCGCTTGCTGCTGAACGGGCGGGTGATCCGGTTTACCCCGGTTTCCGTGCTGGTTTATCGCCAGGTGCTGCTGCTGGCGCTGGCCGGGCGTTTGCCGGAGGCGCAGGCACTGCTGGCTCGTGTGCGGCGGGTCTACCCGGCTGTGCCGCCGGAATTCGAACGTGATCTGGCGCGCCTTGCCCGTGAGCACCCGGCGCGTTTCCTTCCTCTGATAGAATCGCCGTCCACGCCACAGCCCGTCAAATAGCGCCTTTCATGGAATCATTCATCGTTTTTCTGCAGAAAAATCCGTTCAACATGATGTTGTTCGGTGGCGCGGTTGCCACCGGCCTGATGCTGCTCTGGCCAATGGTGATGCGTCCATTCCGCGCCGGGCGTGAAGTGGGCGTTGTCGAGGCCGTGCAACTGATCAACCGCAAGGACGCGCTGGTGATCGACGTGCGCGATACCGGGGAATACGAAGCCGGGCATATCGCCGGCGCCCGGCATGTGCCCGAGAAGCAGCTGGCTGAGCGTCTGAAGGAACTCGAAAAATTCAAGGACCGGGCGCTGCTCGTGGTGTGCCGCAGCGGAGTGCGCTCCAGCGTTGCGGTGCAGGTGCTGCGCCGCGGTGGTTTCAACGAAGCGGTCAACCTGCAGGGCGGCATCGCTGCCTGGGTGCAGGGCGGCATGCCGCTCGAGAAAA
Organism: Burkholderiales bacterium; assembly: GCA_019744975.1. Classification (GTDB taxonomy): domain Bacteria; phylum Pseudomonadota; class Gammaproteobacteria; order Burkholderiales; family SG8-41. The sequence continues at coordinate 198,798 of JAIETP010000014.1, read as the reverse complement.
GATAGCGGGGGATCAGGGGCCATGGCCAGGGTTCGCATGTACACCACCGCCGTTTGTCCGTTCTGCCAGATGGCCGAGCGCCTGCTGCAGGCCAAGGGCGCCGAGATCGAAAAAATCCGCATCGACCTTGATCCGGCCGAACGCACGGCGATGATGGAAAAAACCGGTCGTCGCACGGTGCCGCAGATTTACGTCGGCGACACCCATGTCGGCGGCTACGATGACCTCGCCGCGCTCGACCGCGCCGGCAAGCTCGATCCGCTGCTCGCATCGTGATTTTTAACAAACCCCAACTAAGCCCCGAGGAATTTCCGCAATGAGTGAGCAGCAGCAACCACAGTTTGGCATCGAGAAGATTTACCTGAAGGATCTGTCGCTGGAAATTCCCAATGCGCCGCAGGTTTTCCTGGAGCGTGATACTCCGCAGATTGAAATCAATGTCCACAACGGGGCAGGCCCTCTGGAGCAGCCGGGCCTCTACGAAGCCGTGCTGACGGTGACGGTGACCGCCAAGCTCAAGGACAAGACCGCATTTCTGGTGGAGGTTGCGCAGGCTGGAATTTTCCAGATCGTCAACCTGCCGCCGCAGGAACTCGATGCCGTACTCGGGGTGTTGTGCCCGGGCACGTTGCTGCCTTATGCGCGCGAAGCGGTGGCCAGCCTGATCACCCGCGCCGGATTCCCGCCGGTGCTGCTGCAGCACATGAATTTCGATGCGGCGTACCAGGAGCGTGTTCGCCAGCTGCAGCAGGAGCAGGCGGCCAAGGTCGGCGCGCCGACCTGAAGTGATGGCTATGTTACGCAACTTCGTAACTTCGGTACGCAACCCCGTCAATGCTGCACGCACCCTCGTTATCGCGGCGGTTCTGGTTTTCGGCCAGGCAGCGGCAGCGGGCGCCGCGGATTTCCGTTCCGCGGCCGAGGCTGCAGTGGTGCTCTATGACGCGCCGTCGGCGAAAGCGCGCAAACTCTATATTGTCAGCCGCGGTTATCCGCTGGAAGTCGTGGTGCAGGTCGAGGGCTGGGTCAAGGTGCGCGATGCCGCCGGCACCCTGTCCTGGGCTGAAACCAAGGCGCTGGACAATAAGCGCAACGTATTGCTCCGGACGGCGGCAACCGTGCGGCAGAAACCCGCCGATGACGCGCCCGTTGTGTTTGAAGCCCAGCGTGATCTGCTGCTGGAGAGGCTGGAGGCTGCGAGCGCGGGGTGGGTTCATGTCAAACACCGCGACGGCAGCGCCGGTTATGTGCGTGCCGCCGATGTCTGGGGCGAATGACCGGCATGTCCGTCGCCGCAGGACTCGTCGAACGCGCGGCTGAATCGTGAAAATCACCGTATTGGGCGCCGGCGCCTGGGGCACCGCCCTTGCCATCAATCTGGCGGCCCGTCATGCGGTCAGCTTGTGGGCGCGCGATCCGGTCCAAATCGAGGCGATGCGGAAACGCCGCAGCAATGACCGCTATCTGCCCGGCTGCGGATTTCCCGATGCGCTGCAGCCGGACGCGGATTTGCGCCACGCGATCACCGGCTGCAATTACCTGATTGTCGCGGTGCCGGTCGCGGGTTTGCGCGCGACACTGCGCGCTGTGCGTGAAATGCGCTGCACGACACCGGTGATCTGGCTGTGCAAGGGCTTCGAGCGCCCCGACGCGCGCTTGCCGCACGAGGTTTTTGCCGAAGAGATGGGCGCTGCTGCCGGCGCCGTGCTGTCCGGCCCCAGTTTTGCGCAGGAAGTCGCCGCCGGTCTTCCCGCCGCGCTGACTTTGGCGGCGGCGAATCGCCAGCTGGCGAGTGCCGCAGCGCAGGCCCTGCATGGTCCGGTGTTGCGGGTGTATTCACACGATGACGTGATCGGTGTCGAAGTCGGCGGAGCGGTCAAAAATGTGATCGCAATCGCGGCCGGTGTCTGCGACGGGCTGAGCCTGGGCCTCAACGCCCGCGCGGCACTGATGACCCGCGGACTCGCGGAGATGACCCGTTTCGGCGTGGCGCTGGGCGGACGTGCCGAAACTTTCATGGGGCTGGCGGGCGTCGGCGACCTGTTGTTGACCTGCACCGGGGACTTGTCGCGCAATCGCCGGATCGGCCTCGCGCTGGCGCGGGGTGAAAGTGCGGCCAGAGCCCAGGCGGGCCTAGGCCATGTCGCCGAAGGGGTGTACACCGCCGGCGAAGTGCACCGTCGTGCCCGTGAGCGCGGCATCGACATGCCAATTACCGATGCGGTGTGTCGTTTGCTGGAACAACCGGGGCGGGCGGCTGAAGTGGTTCGTGCGTTGCTCGCACGCGATCCCAAGCCGGAGCATGCCGGGTCAACTGTCGGGTCAAATTCGGCAGGCCGCTGAAACTTTCAAGCGCCTTTGTCAAAGCCGCACTGGCGCCAGGCTTCATAGACCACAATCGCTACGGCGTTGGACAGGTTCAGGCTGCGATTGCCCGCGAGCATCGGCAGCCGCAGACGCCGGTTGTCCGGCAAACCATCCAGCACGACGGCCGGCAGACCGCGGGTTTCCGGACCGAATAACAGCACATCGCCGGCAAGGTACTGGATGGAGTCATAACGTATCTTGCCGCGGGTGGTGACGGCCAGCAGGCGTTGCCCGGAAAAATGCGCGAGACAGGCCGGCCAGTCGTCATGCACGGTCATCGCGGTGCGTGTCCCATAATCCAGACCCGCGCGCGCCAGCGTACGGTCGCTCAGCGTGAATCCGAGCGGCCGGACCAGGTGCAGTCTGGCGCCGGTATTGGCGGCCAGCCGCATCACGTTGCCGGTATTGGGGGCGATCTCCGGTTCGTACAGCACGATGTCGAACATCAGACGGCGGCAGAATGGGTTTGTCGGGTTGTCATCAGGCGCTTAAGCGGATATCCTTAAATATCAATAACATGCGCAATGCGCGGCCAAACAGGTGATATCGAATCGTGACATCGAATCGCGACATCAATGATGGCACGGCGTTTGCCTGATCACTCCCCATTTTGAGCGAAAACTGAATGGCCCGTCCTGAAAAAATCCGCCTCGGCGACATTCTCGTCCAGCAAAAACTGCTGACCGATGAGCAATTGAAACTCGGCCTCGAAGAGGGGAAAAAAACCGGGCGCCGGCTGGGCCATGTGCTGATCGAGAAAAAGTTTATCTCCGAGGAGCAGATTTCCAAGGCGCTGGCGCGGCAGCTGGGCGCGGTCTATATCGACCTCAAGCATTACAACTTCAAGCGTGACGTGGTGGCCAAGCTGCCGGAAACCCAGGCGCGCCGTTTCCGCGCCATGGTGCTCGAAGACAAGGGTGAGGCTTACACCGTGGGCATGGCCGACCCGACGGATCTCAACGCCTATGACGAGATCACGCGCCTGCTGAAGCGGGAAATCGAACTTGCGGTGGTCACCGAAACCGAATTGCTGCGCGCGATTGACCGCAGCTACCGGCGCACCGAGCAGATTACCGGTCTTGCCCAGGAGCTTGGGGCGGACATGGGCGATGCCGTCGTTGCCGATTTCGGCGCGCTGACCACGACGCCGGGCGCGGAAGAAGCGCCGGTCGTCAAGCTGCTGCAGACCGTGTTCGAGGACGCCACCCAGGCGCGTGCATCGGACGTGCATATCGAGCCCCAGGAAAAACGGCTGCAGATCCGTTTCCGCATCGACGGTGTGCTGCATCTGCAGACCGAAACCGACCCCAAGATCGCTTCGGCGGTGGTGCTCCGCCTGAAGCTGATGTCCGGGCTGGATATTTCCGAAAAACGCATGCCGCAGGACGGTCGTTTTGCCATCAAAATCCGCAATGCCGCGGTCGATGTGCGGATTTCGACCATGCCCACCCAGTATGGCGAATCCGTGGTGATGCGTTTGCTGAACCAGGGCAGCGGCATCCTCGGGCTCGACAACATCGGCATACCGGCCGACATGCTGGTCAAGATCCGCGAAGTGATCAGCCGGCCGAGCGGCATGGTGCTGGTCACCGGACCGACGGGCAGCGGCAAAACCACAACGCTGTATGCGGCGTTGAACGAATTGAATACCCAGGAACGCAAGATCATCACGGTTGAGGACCCGGTCGAATACCGCCTGCCCGGCATCAACCAGGTGCAGATCAATGAAAAAATCGAGTTGACATTTGATCGTGTGCTGCGCGCCGCCCTGCGCCAGGATCCGGACGTGGTGCTGGTGGGCGAGATGCGCGATGAAAACACCGTTGAAACCGGATTGCGTGCGGCGATGACCGGCCACATGGTGTTCTCCACCTTGCACACCAACGACGCTTCCAGCACCCCGGTGCGGCTGCTTGACATGGGCGCACCGCGTTACATGGTTGCCTTGTCGCTGCAACTGGTGATTGCGCAGCGCCTGGTCCGGGTGATCTGCGAAAACTGCATTGAGGATCACCAGCCTTTGCCGGGCGAACATGAATGGTTGCGCGGCGCGCTCGGTGACGAAGTCGACAAACAGGTCTACAAACGCGGGCGCGGGTGTTCGTACTGCAATGGCACCGGCTATCTCGGCCGCACCGGCGTTTATGAAATGCTGGAGATGACCAAGCCGGTGGTGGAAGCCGCGAATCAGGAGGATGTGCAGAAATTCATACAGGTCGCCCGCCAGCAGCTCGGCAAACACACCCTGCGCCACCATGCGGCTCTGCTCGCCGCTTCCGGCAGAACCTCGCCTGACGAAGCCATGCGCGTCAGCAGCCAGCTCGCGGAGTGACCGGCGGATGCCGTTTTTTGCCTACAAGGGACGCAACGGACGCGGCGAAGCCGTACAGGGGATACTCGAGGGCGCGGACAGCAACGCGGTGGCCGGGCAATTGTTCGGCCTGGGTGTGGTGCCGCTGGAAATAAAACCTTCCGCCGCGCCCAGCGAAGGGACGGGTTTCAGTCTCGGCTTCCGCAGGAAAAAAATAGATCCCATGGAGGTTTTGCTGTTCAGTCGGCAGCTGTATACGCTGCTCAAGGCCGGCGTGCCGATCATGGGGGCCTTGAAGGGGCTGGAAGATTCGTCGGTGAATCCGAATTTCGCCGAGGTCGTGCGCGACCTGCGGGAAAGTCTCGATTCGGGGCGTGAACTTTCCCTGTCGCTGGCACGGCACCCGGAAGTGTTCAACCAGTTTTACACGTCGATGGTCAGCGTCGGTGAACAGACCGGTCGCATGGAGGAGGTGTTCCTGCGCCTGTTCCATCATCTCGAATTTGAGAAATTCATGCGTGAGCAGGTGAAGGCCGCGATCCGTTATCCGACGTTTGTGGTCGCGACGATGGGCATCGCCATCGTGATCATCAACATTTTTGTGATCCCGGCATTCGCCAAGGTTTACGCGGGCTTCAAGGCCGAACTGCCGCTGATGACCAAGGTGTTGATTGCCTTTTCCGATTTCATGGTCGCGTACTGGATGTTCATGCTGGTCGGGCTGGTCGCCGCAATCTTCGGCTTTCGTGCCTGGACCCGTTCCCCCGTGGGGCAAATGCAGTGGGATCGCATGAAGCTGCGCATACCGGTGGCCGGGCGGATCATCCAGAAAGCGACGCTGGCGCGGTTTTCACGCAGTTTTTCGCTGGCGTTCCGCAGCGGTGTGCCGGTGACCACCAGCCTCGGCATGGTGGCCAATACCGTGGAAAACGCCCATATCAGCGAACGCATCGTGCGCATGCGCGAAGGCGTGGAGCGCGGCGAATCGGTGCTGCGTACGGCGCGTGACGCGGGCGTGTTTACGCCGGTGGTGCTGCAGATGATCGCGGTGGGTGAGGAATCCGGCGCGCTGGATGACCTGACCGGCGAAATTGCCGATATGTACCAGCGCGAAGTCGAATACGACCTGAAAAATCTCAGTGCCCAGATTGAGCCGATCCTGATCGTCATGCTGGGGATACTGGTGCTGATCCTGGCGCTGGGCGTGTTTCTGCCGATCTGGGATCTGGGCTCGGCCGCGACAGCCAAAAAGTAGCCGGGATGAAGCGACGGGAAACAGGTTTTTCGCTGCTTGAGCTGGCGGTGGTCGCGGTCGTGCTGTCGATACTGCTGGGTGTTTTTCTGGAGCGCCTGACTTATTACCAGGCGGCGGCGGAGCGCGCCCACTTTGATGCCACGCTGCGTTTGTACAAGACCGCTTTGCAGATCCGGCTGGCGGAACTGATTCTGCAACGGCGGGAAGGCGAAGCACGGACACTGGAAGTCGAAAATCCGACACGCTGGCTGTCGGAAAAGCCGATAAATTACGCCGGAGACTATCCGGAGTCGCCTGAACCGGGGACTTGGTACTTCGATGCCGCGACGCAGGAGCTGGTGTACGTGGTGAATTCCAGCCGCGGACTGGAGCTGGAAATCCACAGTGGGGTCAAACAGTTGCGTTTCAAAGTGAAGATTGCCTATCAGAAGGTCCATGCAGGTGCGCAACAGATCCAGGGCATAGGCGGGATTTTTCTGCAGCCATCTTCGGCGTATCGCTGGTCCTGATTCGCGGTGGGTTACCTTGGCACCACTTTTGCTGTAATATCAATGGGATGAACAGGGTTTTGTGAGAAAAATCACATGAGCAAGCGTTTTCAAGGCGGTTTTACGCTGATCGAGTTGATCATCGTGATCATTATTCTGGCAATCTTGGCAGCGACGGCCTTGCCGCGTTTTGCCAACCTGCAGGTGCAGGCGCGTGTCGCCAAACTGAACGGGGCAATGGGTGCGATGAAGGGTGCCAGCGCCCTTGCCCATGCGGCTTGCCTGGCGACTGTTCCACAGTGCACGGCAACGCTGGAAATGGAAGGGGTCAATGTGACCATGATCCATGCCTATCCGACCGCGAATGCGGGGGGAATTGTGACCGCGGCGGGCATCAATGCCGGTCCGACGTCGGAGGACGGTTACAACACCGAACTCGGCGGTCCGGCGGCGGGCGCGGTTTTGCGCCTGATGGTGATGGGCAATGATCCGGTGAACTGCAGTTTCACCTATACCGCGCCGGTTGCGGCCAACCGGTCGCCGACATTTGGTCCGCTGGTGACCTCCGGATGCTGAGGCGGGTTTTGGATTGGCGCGAAGTTTGTATTGGATTTATGGGCGTAAAGCATTTAATTTCAATCCGGTTTTGATTTGAAAATGAGGGAGAAAGAGCAATGAAACAGCAACGTGGTTTTACCCTGGTGGAACTGATCGTCGTAATCGCTATTCTCGGTATTCTTGCGGCGACTGCGCTACCGAAGTTTATTGATGTCAGTACCCAAGCAAAATCTGCCGCCGCAGATGGTTTGATAGGTGCTATTAACGGGGCGGTGGCGCTGTGTCAGGCGCAATGGGTTGCGGCGGGCAGTGCGGCCAGCGGTGATTGCACAATGGGTGGTAGCACTGTGGATGCGACCAGCGGTATTCCGTCTCTCACCGGCATTGATGATGCGTTACAGTCTTTTAGCGGTTTCGGCTATACACCGGGCACTGGTGTTTTTGCGTTGAGCAGCGATTCTGCCTGTACCGTGACTTATGCTGCGACAGGTACGGCAACCAAGGCCTGTCCGTAATCGACTTCATGCGGATACCCGAGCTCGTCTGAACGGGCCGGTGAAAACGGGGGGCGCGGTTTTCTGCGTACCCCCGTTTTTTTTCGAACACGACGGAATTGCCATGAAAACCGCGGGATTCACGCTGGTGGAGCTGGTGGTCACGATCGGCATATTGTCGATTGTAGCCGCCGTGGCGGCGCCGCGTTTTTTCCAGGCCAGTACTTTTGATTCCCGCGGGTTTTACGACAAGTCGGTGGCAGTGGTCCGGTTTGCGCAAAAAACAGCCATTGCCTGGCGGCGGCCGGTTTTTGTCTGTGTGACGGCGAACCAGGTCATCGCCGGCACGGCGGCCGGTTGCGGTACACGCCTGACGTACCCGGTGAGCGGTACGGCTGCCGTGGAAACGGCGCCGTCCGGCGTTACCTTGAATCCCGTCGAATTCAGTTTTGATGGCCTGGGCAGCCCCAGCACCGGAGCTGTTGTCATCACCTTTACCAGTACGATTGCCGGTGATCCGGCACGAAGCATTACTGTCGCCGCCAATACCGGTTATGTCGCGGCCAACTGAAACAGTCAGAATTTCCGCAGGCATTGCCCGGCGCTGCCGCGGCATCTCGCTGGTCGAACTGGTGGTGTTTATTGCAATCATCAGTGTCGGCCTGGCCGGCATACTGGGCGTGATGAATTACACCACCCGCGCCAGCGCCGATCCACTGGCGCAGAAGCAGGCGCTGGCCATCGCCGAGGCCTATCTCGAGGAAGCGCTGGCGATGCCGTTTACCTATTGTGATCCGGATGATCCTGCGGCGGCCGATGCGCAGGATGCGACGGTATGCGCCACTCCCGAGAACATCGGCGCCGAAGGCGGCGAAACCAGGGGCGGTGTGCAACCCTTCGACAATGTTAGCGATTACGCCGCTTTGCCGGTGGCTGCACCGGCCAATATTGACGGCACGGCCATCAGCGGTCTTGGCGCGTACCAGGTGGCGGTGGCGGTGGTGCAGAATGCACTGGCCGTCGGCGCCGATGCCGTGCAGGCGGCGGCAAGTCTTCGTGTCACGGTGACCGTGACCGGCCCCAACAACGTCACTGTGGTGCTCGACGGCTACCGCACACGTTATGCGCCCAATGCGCTGCCCTGATTTCATGAACACGACGCGATCAATACAGGGCGTGACACTGATCGAACTGGTGGTGGTGATCGCCATCACGTCGATCATTGCCGCGACCGTCGCGCTGTTCATCCGCCGGCCGGTTGAGGGTTATGCGGATGCCGCACGGCGTGCTGCGTTGACCGACGAGGCCGACACCGCATTGCGGCGCATGACGCGTGACCTGCGGCTCGCCCTGCCCAACAGCGTCAGGGTGGACGGCAGCGGCAAGTTTGTCGAATTCATCGCGACCACCGGCGGCGGGCGGTATCGTGCCGAGGTGAGCAGTACCGGCACCGGAAACATCCTGGATTTTTCGGCAGCCGTTCCCACATTCGACGTGATCGGGCCGGCGCCCACATTGGCTGCGGGCAACCATATTGTTGTTTACAACCTGTACAACACGGGCACTACATCGAACGCATATTTTGGCGACAATCGCGCGTCCTTTTCGAGTTTCGCTGCACCGACGATTACCATTGCCCCCGTGATCGCGCTGCCCTTTCCGGAGCCGTCACCTGCAAAACGTTTTCATGTGGTCAGCGGCCCCGTGACCTATGGCTGCACCGGCGGCCAGTTGATTCGTTATTCGGGTTATGCCTACAACGCCGCGCAGGTGGCGCCGCCGGTTGGCGGCAGCAGCGCAGTGCTGGCCGGAAATGTGGACGTCGGTGAATGCCAGTTCGTTTATACCGCCGGCGCGCTGACCGAACGGATCGCCACGGTTTCGATCATCCTGCAGATCAACAGCACTCCGGCGGGCGGCGGCGTGGAACGTGTGCGCATGTTCCAGCAGGCGCAGGTGAGCAACGCGCCATGAAAGTCATGACCAATACGCGTCCAGGCCAGCTCGCGCGTATGCGCGGCTTCAGCCTCGTCACGGGAATTTTTCTGCTGGTCGTGCTGTCGGCGCTGGGCGCGTTCATGGTGATCTTTACCGGACTGCAGCAGAACACCGTGCAAAATGATGTGCTTGGCGTGCGTGCTTATTACGCGGCGCGCGCCGGCATCAACTGGGCGATGTACCGGGCCCTGGATCCCGACAACACGATCGCGCCGGGCGCCGCGGCTTTTGCGCCATGCCCGGCGCCGGTTGCGCCGGCGACGGTATCCCTGACGGGTTTGGGTGGATCTCTGGCGCCGTTCACCGTCCAGTTGAGTTGCAGCCTCTCCTCTGCAACGGAAGCCAACCGCGAGATTCGCGTTTACGAAATCACCGCCACCGCCTGTAATCAAGGGTCATGCGTGGTTTCTCCGGCCGTGCCCCCGACGGGTTATGTCGAGCGGCGTGTTGTCGTCACCGTCGCCAAGTGCAAGGATCCGACGGCCCCCGCGCCGCGTTTTGCCTGCGGACCATGAAAAATATCAATAAAATCAAATACATATATAATTTTTTGGCAATGGCAATCATGGCCTTGCTGCTGTTGCCGGCGGCACAGGCGCAGATCGGCGTGCGTGCCGCAGCGCAGGGTATTTCCGCGGCAGCGGTCAATATCGGCTACGGCGGAGTCGGCACCTTTGTGACCCGCACTACTGCCGGTTCGATTACGCCCGGCTTTCCGGCCGGAACCGCGGCAGGTGATTTGCTGATTACACAGGTGGTGGCGCGGGAAGATGCGGCGACCATCACCATGCCCGGCTGGAATCAGCTGTTCACCGATACCCCGGTGGCTGACTATCAGGTCAAACTTTACTGGCGGGTGGCGACGGGAGCCGATACCAATACGGTGACCCAGGCGGGAACATCCAATCTGCTGGCGGCGAGGATGACGAGGTTTACCGGTGTCGATACCAACGCCCCCATTCTGAACGCCGGCACGGTCAGCAGCCCGGTGCAGTTGCCGGCCGCAAACTCGAGTAATCAGAACCAGGCCTATATCCGAACCGGCACTGAAACCACCACCGCGGCCAATGCAATGCTGGTGATCCTGGCCTTCAGCGCGGACGATTCGGCGCCGGCTGCGCCGCCTGCGGGATGTGGCACTGATGCTGCATTCACCACGCTTACGCTGGCTTATTCCAGCACCACCACGGCAGGCCGCGACGGTTCGATCTGGTCCTACTATGGCTTGCAGACCGCAGCGGGTGCGACAGGGCCGTTTTGTCAGGGGAAGTCGGCCGGTGCTGACCAGAATCACGGGGTGCTGATCGCGTTGAATCCGGCGCCGGCCAGCAATGTCACCATCAACGTTCCGGCCGGCACGCTGAACGACGACGTGATGATTGCCTCGATTACTTGGCGGCCGTGCAGCGCCATCTCCGGAGCGGCCTGCACGACGTCGGTCGCGCCGCCTGCCGGGTGGACTGTGGTGGATGCGGTGGACCAGACCACCGGCGGGGCTTCCGGGCAAAGGCTGGTGGTCTACCGGCGCGTGGCTGCCGCGGAACCCGCCTCGTATACCTGGACGTTTGGGGGTGCACCGTTGCATGCGGGGGCGGTCGGCGGCATCGTCAGTTTTTCGGGTGTCGATACCGGCAACCCCATCGTCGCCAGCCTGGGTCAGGCAACGGCCAGCAGCACCAGCCATATCGCCAACCAGATCAACACCGGGGTCGTGACCAATACGATGCTGGTCACCAGCCACGGCGCGAATTCGGCGACGGTGTGGAATGCAGTCGCCGGAATGACCGAGCAGGTGGATGCTTCTTCGGTCGCCGTGCCCAACGATGTCGGTATTGCGCTGGCGATGAATACCGAGCTGCGCGCGGCTGCCGGCCTGACCGGATCGCGCACCGCCACGTTTACCTCGCCCCCGGCCGCGGATACGGGTGTGACACACATGCTCGCGTTGCGGCCGGGCATCAACCATTTTTCGATTACGCATGCCGGCAGCGGCGTCGCCTGTGATGTGCATACCATCACCCTCACCGCGCACAGCGCCACCCACACCGCGGTGAACGCCAACAGCCTCGCGGTCAGCCTGTCGACGACCAACGGCCGCGGCACCTGGACCGGCATCGTCTCGGGCGGCGGCACCTTGACGGGGGTCGGCGCCGGCAATGGCCTCGCGACCTATACTTTTGCTGCGGGATCAAGCACGGCGCAATTGTCTTTCCGCTACGCCAACCTGCCGGGCACGTCGGACATCTTCGGCTTCAACGCCGTCAGCGGTGTGATCAGCGAAACCTCGGGTGCAGCGATTGCCGCCGATGATCCGTTGTTCACCATGGCGCAGGCGGGTTTCCGCTTTCGCAACATCACTGACAGCACGGATACGATTCCCACGCAGATTTCCGGCAAGCCGTCAAACGACGGTTTCAACGCCAAAACCATCCGCCTGCAGGCGATCCGCACCGATACGGCAAGCCTGGCCTGCGTCGCGGGATTCCCGGCGGCGGCAACACGAAACATCGAAATGGGCGCGGAATGCAACAGCCCCGGCAGCTGCGCCGGCAGCTCAGTCAGCATCACCAGTAACGCCATCACCACCGCCATTCCGACCAGCGCGGACAACAGCGCCGCCGGCGCATCGAATTATTACGCCACCGGCGGCGGCGTGCCGCTGCTGTTCAACGCCAACTCGGAAGCGGACATTGTCATTACCTACCCCGACGCCGGGCAGATTTCGTTGCACGCTCGTTTTGACCTCGATACCGGGGTGGCCGGTTACGAGATGCTCGGTTCGTCAAACCTGTTTGTGGTGCGGCCCTTCGGCCTGGCGTTCCGTGGCGCCAATTCAGGCGCCGTGGTCCAGCACGGGACCACCGACACCGCGACATTGCTCGCGGCAGCCGGCGACAACTTCACGATGACAGTGGCCGCTTACCAGTGGGCCAGCGGCGAGGACGCCAACAACGACGGCGTGCCGGATGCCGGAGTCAACATCACCGACAACGGCGCGGTACCCAATTTTGCGGCGACCGCAACGGTCTCAAGCAGCGCCAATCTGGCCGGGGTCGCGGGCACGGTGTCGCGCGGCGTGCCCGGTGCCTGCGCGAGTGCGGCAACCACCGCGCTCAGCGCAGGCGCGGCAACGGCCGCCGATTGGTGTTACAGCGAAGTGGGCAATGTTTTCCTGACCGCGACCGTCAACGACTACATCACGGCAGGCATCAACATCGCCGGCAACAGCGGGCTGGATGGCACGGGTGCAGCCGGCGGTTATGTCGGGCGCTTCCGGCCCAAGCGCTTCGCCGTGTCCGGCGCTGTGCGTACTAATCGCACGGTGGCTGCCTGCGCACCGGCCTCGGTGTTCACTTACATGGATGAGGCGCTGACGCTGGCGTTCACGCTGACCGCGCAGAATACGCTGGGTGCGACGACGCAGAACTACACCAGCACCTATGCCAGACTTGATCCCACTGCCGGCAGCAACAATGCAAAGCAGGTCTTTGGTATCGGTGCGCGCAACGTGTCGCCGTTCGCGGCGCTGACCGCCAGGGTCAGTGCGGGTTATGTAACGAGTGCGCCGGTGTGGTCCAACGGTGTGCTCAACGTGACCGGTGGCAACGCAGCGCTGGTGACAGTGGCCCGGCCGACACCCGACGATCCTCCGGACGGGCCTTATGCGCAGGTGCAATTCGGCATCGCGCCCACGGACAGCGATGGCGTGCTGATGGCGGCCTACGATCTGGATGTCGACAACAGCGCCGGCAATGACCATACGTTGACTGGTGCGACAACGGAGGTGCGCTATGGCCGGATGCGGTTGGGCGGCGCCAGTGGATCACAGTTATTGCCGCTGCGCGTGCCGGTCGAAGCGCAGTACTGGAACGGCACTTTCTGGGTGACCAATGTCGATGACAACTGCACCACACTGGTGGCAGGCAACGTCGGACTCGGCAATTACATCGGCAACCTCGGTGCCGGTGAAACCACGGCGACCATCACCGCCAGTCCGCTGCAGGCCGGACGTTCGGCAATCCGCCTGAGCGCGCCGGGTGTCGGCAATAACGGCAGCGTGGATGTGGCGCTGAATCTCGGTGCCAGTCCCGCCGCTGTCGCCAATGCCTGCCCGGCATTCGCGCCGTCGGCGACTGCCGGCAACAAGGCCTATTTGCGCGGCAAGTGGTGCGGCACGACCGCAATCCGCGATCCGGCGGCGCGCGCCCGCTTCGGCATCATGCGCAGCAGCGACGAAGCGATCTATACCCGCGAGAACACCAACTAGCGGGATCAGCGGAACCAAGGCAATGACAAAGACTCTGACTGTCACTCAAAGTCAATTATGATCGTCAAAACATTAAATAATGTTTAAAATCAAATATTTAAATGACTTTCTGAGACTGATACTGGCGCTTGGCTTGGTGATTATTACAGGCGGTGCAGCAATTGCCGCGCCGACGTTCCAGGCGGCGGGCAATGCCGTGGGCGGCACCGGGGATGTTTCTCCACCATGGCCCGCCCACCAGACGGGGGATATTGCGCTGCTGTTCGTCGAAAGCCGTGGTGCCGATGATGTCCAGTTCAACAACGCGCAGGGTTTTGTCGAAATACCCGGCAGCCCGCAGAATACCAACGCGCCGGCGAACGGCACCCGGTTGACGGTGTTCTGGGCGCGGGCGACATCCAATGCCATGCCGGCGCCCGACATCAATGATCCGGGCAATCATGTTTACGCACGCATCCTCACCTATCGCGATGTCATCAGTACGGGCAATCCCTGGGATGTGACCGGCGGTGGCGTCAAAGGAAACCCGCAGAGTACTTCGGTCACGGTAACCGGTGTCACAACCACGGTGGCGCAGACCCTCGTCGTGCAGGCGGTGTCGCGGCATAACGATTCGGCGGCGGCCGGATTCAGCAACCAGACCAATGCCAACCTGTCGAATCTCAGCGAACGCTCGGACGGCGGCACAACTGCGGGAGATGGCGGCGGGATCGGTGTGTGGGACGGAGTCAAGGATGCTGCCGGCCCGACCGGAGATACGACGGCTACCGTAGCAAACTCGGTCAATGCGTTTCTGACCATCGCCCTGCGGCCTGCTGTGCCGGAACTGGTGTCGGCATCGCTGGCCTGCGGCACGACCAACCAGGTCACGGTGTTCTTTTCGCGGCCGGTGACTGCGGCCACTGCGCAGAACGCGGCGAACTACGCGCTCAGCGGCGGCGCCACGGTTTCCGCGGCAGCACTCGGCATCGATAACCAGACCGTGACGCTGACCACCAGTACGCTGACAGCCCAGCCTTATACCCTGACTGTAAACAATATCGCCTCAACACCGGGCGGGATCATTGCCGCCAATTCGCAGGCCGCATTTTTCGCCGAAATCGGTTATCTGCCCGGCCTGCGCGGGACTTACTTCGACCAGATGAACCTGACCGGCAACACGACGGAGCGCATCGACGGCCCGATCAATTTTGACTGGGGTAACGGCACGCCCGGGGTCGCCGGCATCGGCGCCGACAATTTCAGCGTACGCTGGACCGGATTCGTGACGCCGCCGGTGAGCGGCAATTACATTTTTCGCACCCGCAGCGACGACGGCGTGCGTTTGTACATCAACGGCAATCTGGTCATCAACAACTGGACCGATCACGGCGCGACCAATGACGACAGTGCCGCGATTGCGTTGACCGCCGGACAGCGTTATCCGGTGACCATGGAGTTTTATGAAAATGGCGGGCAGGCCGTGGCGCAACTCAGCTGGAGCGGACCGTCCACCGGCGGGTTCCAGTTCATTCCGCTGTCGGCGCTCTCGTATTGCGGCGGTGCGCTGCCAACGCCACGGGCTTATTTCAAGCTGGATGAGGCGGCCTGGAATGCCGCCGGGGATGTCGTGGATTCGAGCGGCAACGGATTTAACGGCACGGCAGCCGGTGGCGCCACACCCGTGCCGGCCCAGGTCTGCAACGGTGCGCAACTGGACGGCGCCACGCGTCATATCCAGGTCGGCAATCTGTCCAATGAACTCAATGCCACGGCCAGTCTCGCGTTCTGGATCAGGACCACGCAGACCGGCAACGATCTCGCCTGGCAGGCGCCGGGCGTAACCGGCGTCGAACAGGCGGGCGGTGCGGATGACATTTTCTGGGGCTGGATTGATGCCTCCGGCCGGATCGGCGTTTCCGTCGGCAATGACTTTTCCACCAAATCCGCCGTCGCCATCAACAACGGTGTGTGGCGCCATGTGGTGCTGACCCGCGATCACGCGGCCGGCGCCTATAAAATCTATGTCGACGGCACATTGAATGCGAGTGGTGCCATCGCCACCGGGGTCATCGGCACGGCGTTTTCCAGCATCGGCCGCATCGAAGACACCGGCGGATCTCCCGTTTATCTGGACGGGCAGCTCGATGAAGTGCGTATTTACAACCAGGTCCTTACTGATGCGGAAGTCATCGCCATCCGCGACATCACCAGGCCCTGCGCGATTGCGTTCAGCCATGTCCGCATCGAGCATAGCGGGCTGGGGTTGACCTGCGAGCCGGCGACCGTCACCGTCAAGGCCTGCGCCGATGCAGGCTGCACCACGCTCTATCTCGACAGTGTGACGACTACGTTGAGCCCGACCGGCTGGGTTGGTGGCGACACCATCAGCTTTACCGGCTCGACACTGGCCAACCTGCGCCGCACCACGCCGGGTACCGTCACCCTGGGCGCCGGCACCACGTCGCCAGCCCCGGCATCGGCCACGCTGTGTTTCAACGGCCTGAGCCAGACCTGTGAATTGGAATTCAACGACAGCGGGTTTATTTTCAGTGCGATACCGACACAGATTGCCGGCACGACCTCCGCCGCGCAAACGCTGCGGGCAGTGCGCAAAAGTGATTCCAGCGATGCCTGCGTCGGGCTGTTCAACGGCAATGTGAACATTGATCTGGCGTCGCAGTGCGTGAATCCGGCGACCTGTCAGGGCGGCCAGCAGGTGACAGTCGACAACAACGGAGCGACTGCGATTGCCGCCAATCCCGGTAGTGGGGTGACCACCTGGACTACAAAATCGATGACTTTCGGCGCCAACTCGACGGCGAGCTTCACCATGAACTATCCCGATGTCGGCGCGATCCGGCTCAGTGCACGTCACAACATCGACAATTCCGGGGATTACATGACCGGCGCGTCCAATGATTTTGTGGTCAGACCTGCAGGTTTCGTGGTGAGCAATATCCAGCGCACCGCAGACGGTGTTGCCAATCCCGGCGCAGCGGACGCCGCCGGCGCGGTGTTCATCAAGGCCGGCGAAAGCATCACGCTGACCGCGACAGCGGTGAATGCCCAGGGCAACGCAACACCGAACTATGGCCGGGAAATCGCGCCCGAAGGTGTCCGGCTGACCACCGCGCTGGCTCCCGGGTTGGGGCTGTCCAATAATCCTGCGCTGGACAACGGCATCATTCCCGGAGGCCTGTTCAGTGCCGGTTCGGCCACTGTCAGCAATGTGACCTGGAATGAAGTCGGCATCATCACCATCACGCCCGGCGTCGGCGACAGCAATTATCTGGGCGTGGGTGATGTCACGGGCACCACAAGCGGCAACATCGGCCGTTTCACGCCGCATCATTTTGATGTCAGCGCGAACACGCCGCTGTTCACGACCGCCTGCACTGCAGGTGCATTCACCTATCTTGGTCAGCCGTTCAACTATGCACCGGGTCTGGAACCGGTGCTGACTGTAACCGCGCGCAACCTGACCGGCGGCACTACCGCGAACTACAGTGGCACGACGCCGGCGGCGCAGGCGTTTTTCAAGATCAGCAATGCCAGCCTGACTGGCAAGGCTTATACCGCGGCCAGCGGCACGCTGGATGCCGCTGCGGTTACCGTACCGGATCCTGCAATTGTTGCTGCCGGGAATGGTACCGGCACATTGACCTTTAACTCGGGGAGCGGATTGTTTTTTACGCGCTCGGCACCCGAGGCGCCGTTCGACGCCGAAATTTCGCTGGCGATCAATGTCATTGACACGGACGGTGTCGCCTACTCGACGAACCCGGCGAGATTTGGACAGGCGACTGCCGGCAACGGCATTGCATTTTCGACGGGCAAGGCCATGCGTTTCGGGCGGCTGCGCCTGATCGGCGCCAGTGGCTCGCAATTATTGCCGCTGCGGGTGCCTTTTGAGGCGCAGTTTTGGACAGGCACGTTCTTTGCAACTAACACCGCGGATACCTGTACAACGGTGGGGAATGGCAGCGTGGGTATGGGCAACTATATCGGCAATCTGAATGCCGGCGATGTAACGGTAACGGCGGTCACCGGTCCGTTGACCGCCGGACGAGGCGAGATCCGCTTGAGTGCGCCGGGCGCCGGCAACAACGGCAGCGTGGATCTGGCGATCAATCTCGGGAGCGGACCCAGCGCCGAGGCTTGCCCGGCTTATGCGCCGGTTGCGGCACCCGGGGCGTTGGCGCATTTGCGCGGACAGTGGTGCGGCGCGGCTTATGACAAGGATCCGGCGGCCCGCGTGCGTTTTGGGATCCGTTCCGGCAGTGATGAGCGGATTTATATGCGTGAAAATTATTAATTAAAACAAAGGGCTACGACTTTCAGTCAGTACCAGGTACCAGAAATCCCGCCTTAAGTCATTGACAACATTGAAAAATATGGTATTTTCGCGGGGTTTATCCTACGAGCCGCCGAGCGCATGAATCTATTCGGAAAAAAACAACGTCCAGGGTGGCTCTGTCTCAATCTTCATGCTGATCGCATTGATCTGTCGCATGTCCTTGTCGAGGGCAAGCCGCGCCCGGAAATACTGCTCTGTGAATCATTTCGCAAAGAGGGCGGAGACGTCGATACGCTGAAGCGCCTGCGCAAGGAACTGAATCTCGACCGTTATCAATGCACGACCTTGCTGAAGACCAGCCAGTACCAGACGTTTGCCGTCGATGCGCCAAACGTGCCGGCCGCGGAGGCCAGGAATGCGGTGCGCTGGTCGCTGAAGGACTTGATCGATTATCCGGTTGAAGCGGCGATGGTCGATGCCGTCAACGTGCCTGGCGGTGATAACGCGGGGCGCGCAGCACAGATGCTGGCCGTGGCGGCGCGTAACGATGCGATTGCCGCGACAGTCAAACCCTTCAATGACGCCGACATTGATCTGGAAGTGATCGATATCCCCGAACTTGCGCAACGCAACGTGGCCAGGCTGCTTGAAGAAGAAGGCCGTGGCCTGGCCATGCTGTGTTTTGATGATGCCGGTGCGTTGCTGACATTTACCTGCAACGGGGAGTTGTACCAGGCCCGCCAGATCGAGGTTTCATTGCAGGACTTTGCTTCCGGCATGGATGTTGAAGCGCGTTACGACCGGGTGGCGCTGGAATTGCAGCGATCCCTGGACAACTTTGACCGCCAGTTTCGCAATGTGGCGGTGTCGCGCCTGATTGTGTCGCAGGTGCCCGATGGTGCGCAGCTGGTCGAATATCTGGGCGCCAACCTGACGGTGCCGGTGGTCCAGCTGGATCTGGAGCGGGTCATGGATTTTCCGGGAGTCCCGGAATTGCGTGATCCGCTGCGGCAATCGCAATGCCTGCAACTGATCGGTGCAGCCTTGCGCGAGGAGCGCGCGGCCTGATGAGCCAGTACATCAATCTTTTGAGCCCTGCATTCCGCAAGCCGCGGCTGCTGCTGTCGCTGAACCGGGCGGCAATACTGGCTGGAGTCGCGGTGGTGGTGATGATCGGCCTGCAGCTCTACAACCAGCATCTGGTCGACGGTTTGCGTGCTGAACTGGTTTCGGCGCAGGGGCTGCTCAAGGCGCAGGGCAAATACACCGACCGGCTGAAGGGCGAGGGTGCCGCGCAAAAAGATGATACCGGTCTTGCTGCCGAACTGGCGCGGCTTGAGATGGAATTAAAATCCGCACGCACTGCCATGGGCGTGCTGGAAGGCGGCGCCTTGGGAAATCGCAGCGGCTTTGCCGGTTATCTGCAGGCATTTTCGCGACAGTCGCTGGATGGTTTGTGGCTTACCGGCTTCACCGTCGACGGCGCCGGTGAAGTGGCCATTCAGGGCCGGGTGATCAGTGCCAACCTGCTGCCGCAGTACATCCAGAAAATGAACAAGGAACCTGTGCTCCAGGGGCGCGCGTTTTCAGCACTGGAAATGCGGCGGCCTGTGGTGGCGCCAGCGCCGCCGGCCAAGGAGGGCGAAAAGCCGGTTGTCGCAGGCCCGCGCTACCTGGAGTTCAATCTCACTACGGGTGAACCCGTCGCCGTCGCTGCAGAGCCCGGGGAAAAACGCTGATGTCCGAACTCACCCGGCGCTGGCAACTCTGGAGCGCTCTTTATAACGCGCGTTCCCTGCGCGAACGGGTGCTGATTGCCGCGGCTGCCGTGGCGGTGGTCGTGGCGCTGTTCGATACCTTGCTGCTGGGTCCGCTGGCGCTGCAGCAGAAACGATTGACCACGCAGTTGTCCGAAGCCCGGATGGCAATCAAAACCGGTGAAGTCATGATGGCCGCCAATCTCGGGAAGGCGGATCCGGATGAAGTGAAGCGCCGTTACCGGGACGAGTTGCGCAAGCAGATCGCGGAAATGGATTCGCGGCTGCAGGGTCTGCAGAAACAGCTGGTGCCGCCGGATCAGGTGGTCAAGTTGCTGGAGGGCGTGTTGATGAAGGAGCGCGGCCTGGCGCTGGTCAGTCTGCGCAAGCTGCCGGTGCAGCGTTATCTGACCAGCGGTGCCCAGGCCAAGCCGGCAGGATCGGCAACCCAGCCGGCACCAGGCAGTGAAGCGGGCAACGGCGGCGCTGACCGCAGCATTTACCAGCATAGTTTTGAGGTGTCCATCGAAGGTTCTTACGCTGAACTCCATGGTTATCTCACCCGGCTTGAGGCATTGCCCTGGCAGTTGTTCTGGGGCAAGGTCACGCTGGATGCGGGGGCGCATCCAAGGCTCCGGTTGACATTGACGCTGCATACTTTGAGTCTGAACAAGGCCTGGCTGGTGGTATGAGACACTTGCGCACATTGACGGCATTGATCCTGGGGTTTTGCGGGGCAGCGGCCGCCGGTGCGCAGGGCATGATGGATCCGACACGGCCTCCGGGCGGGATGGCGGCGGCGGCCGGAGACGAACTGGTATCCGCAGGTCCGGTGCTGCAATCGGTGATGTTGTCACCCGGGCGCAAGGTTGCAATGATCAGCGGCGAGATCGTGGTTCTTGGCGGTCGTTACGGTTCGGCACGCCTGGTGAAGCTGACCGAGAGTGAGGCGGTTTTGAAAAATGGTCCGGAAACCACCGTGCTGCGCTTGTTTCCGCTGGTTGAAAAGCGGGTGGTTGGCGGCGCGAAGAACAGCCCGGGCAAAACAACGAAATGAACATGAACAGGCGGAACGACATGCAACGATGGATGACCATCGCAATGATTGCGGTTGTCGCGGGCTGTGCTGATTTGCCGAAGCAGGGTCCGAACGCGGCGCAGGACGCCATCAACAAGGAACTTGAGCGGGCGGTCAGCGAACGCAAGCCGGTCAGTCCGGATGCGGTCAGCCGCGCGCTGTTGCCGCCTCTGGTCGTTGAAATGCCGCGGGCAGATACCCAGAAACCGGAAACCCGGTTTGACCTGTCGGTGAACAATGCACCGGCCGGGCAGGTGTTCATGGCCATTGTGTCCGGTACCCGCCACAGCATGGTGCTGCATCCCGAAGTCAAGGGCGAGATCTCGGTCAACCTGAAGGATGTGTCGGTCACCGAGGCGCTGGATACCCTGCGCGATCTTTATGGTTTTGACTACACCATGCAGGGCAATCGCATCGTGGTGCTGCCGGCCGCGCTGCAGACCCGCATATTCCAGGTCAACTATCTGCAGGCCCAGCGCCGTGGCCAGACCGAAACCCGCGTCAGTTCCGGTTCGATTTCCGATGGCTCCGCCAGTCCCGGTTCAGCGGCACCGGGGGCCGTACCAGTGCCGACCACCGGACCGACCGGAGGAGGCGGTACGCGGGCAGCGGAAAGTACCCGGGTGACAACGAGTTCGAATTCGGATTTCTGGGGGGATATCCAGAAGTCCTTGTTTGCCATCCTTGGCGGCGGCGCCGGGAGCAGCGTCGTGGTCAATGCGCAATCGGGGGTGATTGTGGTGAGGGCGATGCCGAGCGAACTGCGCAACGTCGAGAAATTCCTCAAATCGATGCAATTGATCGTTGAACGGCAGGTGGTGCTGGAAGCGAAGATTATCGAGGTGTCCCTTAGCGACGGCTATCAGGCGGGCGTCAACTGGGCTGCATTCCGCGATGGCAGTACGCGTATTGGTGCGGGCATCATCAGCCCCGGCGCATCGCTGGGCCGCACCGGCACCATCAGTGCGCCGACCGCGCGCGCCGCGGATGGCACGGTGCTCAGCAATTCGGCGCTGGTGGGCGGCTCCGTGGGCACGGTGGCGAGCGGGCTGGCATTGGGCTCCGGCGCTGCGGGCGGCGTGTTCGGCCTTGCCCTGCAGACGCAGAATTTTGCCGCGCTGCTGTCGTTCCTCGAAACCCAGGGCACAGTGAACGTGCTGTCCAGTCCGCGGGTGGCGACGATCAACAACCAGAAGGCCGTGCTGAAAGTCGGCACCGACGATTTCTTCGTCACCAATGTCAGCACGACATCGAGCACCAGCGGCACCAATACCACGGTGACGCCGACCATCACCGTGGCGCCGTTTTTCTCGGGCATCGCGCTGGATGTCACACCGCAGATCGACGGCGAAAGCAACATCATCCTGCACATCCATCCCTCGGTCAGCAACGTGGTCGAGCGCCGCAAGGTCATCGATCTGGGCAGCCTGGGTTCATTCACGCTGCCGCTGGCATCGAGTGACGTCAACGAAACCGATACCATTGTCCGGGTGACGGACGGCAACATCGTCGCCATCGGCGGGTTGATGCGCCAGCAGTCGGTCAACGACCGCAGCCAGGTGCCCGGCGTCGGCAATATGCCGGGCGTGGGCAACCTGTTCCGCCAGCGCGACTCCAGCAACGTCAAAAGCGAACTGGTCATCCTGCTCAAGCCGACCATCATCCACAGCGATCGCAACTGGCAGGAAGACCTCACCCAGACACGAGACCGTATACGCGCGATGGGCGCCACGGAGCCGCAGCGGTGATACTCTACCGCCATGTACGAAGCATATTTCGGACTGCGTGAACCACCGTTCGGCATCACGCCGGACACGAGTTTTGCCTATGCCTGCAATTCCCATCAGGAAGCGCTGAACACGCTGCTGGTCGCTGCGCGCAATGGCGAAGGTTTCATGAAAGTCACCGGCGAGGTCGGCACCGGCAAGACCCTGCTCTGCCGCCGTTTCCTGGCGACGCTGGACTCGCGATTTGTTTCGGCCTATATACCCAATCCCTATCTTGAACCGCGCACGCTGATGTTTGCGCTGGCCGACGAACTGGGCATACCCCTGCCGCGCGAATCCGACCAGCACCAGTTGCTGAAGGAATTGTCTCGTGCGCTGCTCAATTTTGCGCGCCAGGGGAAGACCGTGGTGGTTTGCCTGGATGAGGCGCAGGCCATGCCGCAGGAAACGCTGGAGGCCTTGCGCCTGCTGACCAACCTTGAAACCGAGAAGCGCAAGCTGCTGCAGGTGGTGTTGTTCGGTCAGCCGGAACTCGACGAACGTCTGGCACACGCGGCGGTGCGCCAGTTGCGGCAGAGAATCACTTTCCAGTACCGGTTGTCGGCGCTGAACGTCGAGGAGGTTGACCACTACCTGGCGCACCGCCTGCGTGTCGCCGGTTACCGCGGCAGCCGGCTGTTTGTGCCGGCGGCCGTGCGGCGCCTGCACCGTGCGAGCCGCGGTGTGCCGCGCCTGATCAACATCATTGCCCATAAATCACTGCTGCTGGCCTTCGGTGCCGGACTGCCCCAGGTGCAGCCCCAGCATGTCGCCGCGGCCGCGGCCGATACTCCGGCGGTGGTGCCGCCGCAGCATTGGTGGTGGCTGGGTTTTGCGATGCTGCTGCTTGCGGCCGGCGGCGTGTCGCTGGCGTATTTGCGATGAGTCTGCCATGAGCGTGATTAACCAGATGCTGGTCGACCTGGAGCGCCGCCGCGCATCGGGTGAGGAGCGCAACCGCATACCCGATCACGTGCGCGTCCTGCCCGACGATACGCAAGCAGTACGCCGGCCGCCAATCCGGATCGCAGCCGCGGCGCTGGGTGTGGCGCTGATTGCAGCCGGCGCTTGGTGGTGGCTGGCCGGGCGTTCGACGGTCACATTGCCGCCCGGATCGCCGGCGACCATGGCGGCGCCGGCGCCAGTGCCAGTGACAGAGCCAGAGCCGACTTCGGTACCGGAGGCGCGGGATACGGAATTTATTGCCCGGCGATTGACGCTGGATCTCGCGCAGCCGCCGCAGCCCGTCAACCCGGCGCCCGGGGCCGCGCAGCGTGATGCACCCCCGGCGATAGAAACGGCCGCTGTTATCGCCCGTCGCCCTGCAACGGCGGTGCAGCAGGCCGGGATCGTGGCGGACAAGCCGCGGGCGCCGCCGGCGGCGATGAAAAAAGCCGCGGAAACGCCACCGGCTCCGGTGGAAATCGACAAACAGGTCCGCCAGCCGACACCGCGGCAGCGCGCCGATGCGGAATATTCAAAAGGGGCGGTCGCCTTGCACCGGGGACAGGCCGCCGAAGCGCGCGTCGCCTTCGAAGCGGCGCTGCAGATTGATCCCATGCATCATGGCTCGCGCCAGGCGCTGGTCGGTGTGTTGCTGGATGCCCGCCAGCCGGCGCTGGCGCTGCGTGTATTGCAGGAAGGATTGCAGCTGGCGCCCGCGCAGCACGGTTTTGCGATGACGCTGGCGCGTTTGCAAATGGACAACGGTGAACTTGACGCCGGCGTACAAACCCTCGCGCGCAGCCTGGAGTATCCGGGCGCCAGCCCGGACTACATCGCGTTTTATGCGGGTTTGCTGCAACGCCAGCAGAAACATGCCGAAGCGGCCGCGCAGTTCCAGCGCGCCCTCGGGCAGCGCGGCAATGTCGGGGTCTGGCTGCTGGGCCTGGGTGTTTCGCTGGAAGCGCTGGGGCGCGGCGCCGAAGCACAGGAGGCTTACCGGCTGGCGAAGGCCAGCGGCAACCTGTCTGCCGACCTGCAGTCCTTTGCTGATCAGAAGCTGCGCTGAACTCGAGTTGATGGAGCTTGCGTTGATTGGCTCTCTCGATTACCGGCCAACGGTGCGTGCGATCACGTAACCGGTGACCGTGGCTGCGCCGGCGCGTTTCAGGTTGCGCGCCAATTCACTGAGTGTCGCCCCGGTCGTCAGCACATCATCGACCACGGCGACGTGGCAGCCGGCGACGCCGCCCTCGACGACAAAGGCGCCGCGGATGTTTTTGCGGCGAGCCTTCCACGGCAGACGGGTTTGCGGCGCGGTGTCGCGCGTCTTGACACAAAGTTGCGCGTTTACCGGCGCCTTCATTTGTTGTCCGAGCGCCCGCGCCAACTCCAGTGCCTGGTTGAATCCCCGTTCGCGCAGACGTTGTGCTGTCAGTGGCACCGGCACGATCAGATCCGGACGTTGCGGTACGCGATTGGCGAACAACGAGGCCAGTGCCGGGCCCGCGACCAGCCGCCCGTTGTATTTGTAGGCCTGGATCAGGCCGTCCAGCGGAAAGGCGTAACGGCAGGCCGCGACGACGGTGTCGTAATGCGGCGGTTCGGCGATGCAGCGTCCGCACAGTCCGGGCACCGGCAGGGGATGGGCGCAACTGCTGCAGACATTCGCATCCAGCCAGGGCAGATCCGCCCGGCAACCGCTGCAAATATTGAATTCCAGTGCGGGATTGCCGCAGAGCAGGCAGGGCGCAGCCCCTTGCTTACGCCACCAAACCCTGCAGTTGTTAAGTGCGGTGGCTGCCGAATTTGACAAGAAGCGGCGCATCTGCGACCATTATGGTTATAAGTATTTGTTTTTATTACGTTTTATGGAAATAATCTAAATCGAGGCGAAACCCGTGGATACCTTGGCTACCAATACCCTCAACGAACAAGCTCCGATTTCTGCCGACACTACAAGCTGGACGGTGGCTGCCATCGAAGCGCTGTTTGCGTTGCCGTTCAACGATCTGTTGTTTCGCGCACAGCAGGTACATCGCGCGAATTTCGACCCGAACGCCGTTCAACTGTCGACGTTGTTGTCGATCAAGACCGGCGGCTGTGCCGAAGACTGCGGTTATTGTCCGCAGGCAGCGCGTTATCACACCGGTGTTGAAAATCAGGACATTCTGTCCGTGGATGAGGTGGTCGCTGCAGCACGCACCGCACGTGAACACGGTGCGACACGGTTCTGCATGGGTGCGGCATGGCGCGGACCGAAACAACGCGACCTCGACAAGGTGGTGGCGATGGTCAGGGCGGTGCGCGGTCTGGGCATGGAAACCTGCGCGACGCTGGGTATGCTGAAACCCGGCCAGGCCGACCAGTTGCGCGATGCCGGCCTCGACTACTACAACCACAACATCGATACCGCCGCCGACAATTACAAAAACGTGATCACCACCCGCGATTACGATGACCGTATCGACACGCTGGAACAGGTGCGTGAGGCCGGTCTGCATGTCTGCTGCGGCGGCATCGTCGGCATGGGCGAAACACGCAAGGCGCGGGCGACACTGATTGCGCAACTGGCCAACATGGATCCGTATCCGGAGTCGGTGCCGATCAACAATCTGGTGCAGGTACCGGGGACGCCCTTGCATGGCACGGAGACGCTTGATCCGCTGGAATTCGTGCGCACCATCGCCTGCGCGCGCATCACCATGCCCAAGGCCATGGTGCGGCTGTCGGCCGGCCGCCAGGAAATGGGTGATGCAATCCAGACCCTGTGTTTCCTTGCCGGCGCGAATTCGATTTTTTACGGCGAAAAACTGCTGACCACCGGCAATCCCGATGTCAAAAACGATCAGGCCCTGTTTGCGCGGCTGGGTTTGCAGCCGATGAATCCCGCTGCTGCGCAATAGCCGTCACCGTTTTTCCGGTTGCCGCCCTTGTCACTGCACGCTGAACTTGCGGATGAACTGGCCGCTCGTGAGTCACAGGGCCTGCGTCGTACACGCCGCCTGCTGACGACGCCGCAGCGCGCGCGTGTCAGCGTTGATGGCCGCGATTACACCGCGTTCTGCTCCAACGATTACCTGGGCCTCGCCGCCGATCCGCGGCTGGCGGCGGCGGCGAAAACGGGCATCGATCGTTACGGGATCGGCGCCGGCGCATCACACCTGATTCTCGGTCACAACAGCGCACACCATGAACTGGAGGCGGCGCTGGCTGCGTTTGTCCGCCTGCCGCAGGCGCTGCTGTTTTCAACGGGTTATATGGCCAACATGGGCGTGGTCAGCGCGCTGGTTGGGCGCGGCGATGCGATCTTCGCTGACCGCCTGAACCATGCCTCGCTGAACGATGCCGCACTGGTGTCGCGCGCCGCATTCAAACGTTACGCACACAACGATCTCGCCGCACTGGAGCGCCTGCTGCAGACCACGCCGGCGCGGCGGCGGCTGGTGATCGTCGACGCGGTGTTCAGCATGGACGGCGATATTGCGCCGGTGCCGGCATTGCTTGAGCTTTGCGCGCGTCATGATGCCTGCCTGCTGATCGATGATGCCCATGGTTTTGGTGTGCTCGGTGCGCAGGGGCGCGGCACGCTGGCGCATTTCGAAATTGCATCCGAGCGCGTGATTTACATGGCGACGCTGGGCAAGGCCGCGGGCGTTTCCGGTGCTTTTGTCGCCGGCAGGGCAGAGTTGATCGAGAGCCTGGTGCAGAACGCCCGCACCTACATTTACACCACGGCGACACCGCCGCTGCTGGCGCAGGCGCTGCTCGCCAGCCTGCAGGTGATCGAGCAGGAGGACTGGCGGCGGGTGCGATTGCGTGAACTGGTCGCGCAATTGCAACACGCACTGGCGGGTGGTCCCTGGCGTTTGCTGCGGTCGGATACCCCCATCCAACCGCTGCTGGTCGGCGGCAACACCGAGGCGCTGGCGCTGTCCGCGCGACTTGCTGCACAAGGCCTGCTGGTGCCGGCGATCCGGCCGCCAACCGTGCCGCAGGGTACGGCGCGGCTGCGTATTTCGCTGTCTGCAGACCACAGTGCCGCCGATGTGACGCGCCTGACCGCGGCTTTGCTGCAAGCGGCATGAGTGCCCTGCCGCTGGTGCTGCTTCACGGCTGGGGCAGCCATGCCGGGGTGTGGGCCGACGTGATCGCGCGACTGGAGCTGGGCCACGCGGTAATCGCCCCGGACTTTCCCGGGGGTGGATCGACGGCGTCCGCAACAGCCTGCACGATGGACGGGGTTGTTGATGAACTTGCGGCGATTGCACCGGAGCGTTGCGTGGTTGCCGGCTGGTCGCTGGGCGGCCAGCTTGCGCTGCTGTGGGCGCATCGTCATCCGCAACAGGTCGCACGGGTCGTCCTGATTGCCAGTACTCCGCGCTTTGTCAGTGCGCCGGACTGGGTGCACGGCATGGCCGCTGCGACGCTCGCGGGTTTCGCCGCAGAACTTGCCGCGGATCCGGCGGCGACCTTGCGGCGCTTCCTGTTGCTCGAAACCCGGGGTGATGCGCAGGCGCATGCCGTCGTGCGCCGGCTGGATGCAGCGCTGGCTGCGCGCCCCCCGGCTGACCCTGAAGTGCTGGCACGGACGCTGGACTGGCTGCGCGATACCGATTTGCGCGCGGTGTTGCCGGACATACGGCAAGCCGTGCTGGTGCTGCATGGCGACCGGGATCGCATTACTCCGCCGGCCGCCGCTGAATATCTCGCGGCACATTTGCCGCAGGCGAGGCTGGTGATGTTGTCCGGGGCTGCGCACGCGCCATTTATTTCCGATCCCGATGTGGTGTGCAAATTGATGACTGATTTCTGCAATGAGCTGCAATGAGCAATAACCCCGTACACCCCGTACTCGACAAACGCGCGGTGCGTCGCTCGTTTGACCGCGCCGCGCCCAGCTACGATGCGGCGGCGGTGTTGCAGCACGAAGTGTGCCGGCGCAGCCTTGAGCGACTTGATTTTATCCGCCACGCCCCGGCCCGCATCCTTGATGCCGGCTGCGGCACCGGCAATGCCTGGCGCGGCCTCGTTGCGCGTTATCCAGGCGCACGTCTGGTCGCACTGGATCTGGCACCGGGCATGCTGCGGCAGGCAGGTGCCGCGGTGGCCTGGCATCAACGCTTGCTGGGTCGGGCACCGGCCGCGATATGCGGCGACCTGGAGCAACTGCCGCTGGCGGCAGCTTGTATCGACCTCGCCTGGAGCAACCTGGCCTTGCAGTGGGTGAATGCGCTGCCGCAGGCTTTCGCTGAAATGCGCCGCGTACTGGCGCCGGGCGGACTGTTCATGTTCACCACCTTCGGCCCGGATACGCTGAAAGAATTACGCGCCGCGCAGATGGGAACCGACGGCCATACCCATGTCAGCGGTTTTACCGACATGCATGACATCGGCGACCTCCTGGTGCAGGCCGGGTTTGCCGACCCGGTGATCGACATGGAAACATTCACACTGACGTATCCGGATGTGAAGGCGCTGATGCGCGACTTGAAAGCCATTGGTGCGCATAACGCGGCAGTAAAGCGGCCGCCGACGTTATCGGGCAGGGCCTGGCTGGAAGCAGTGATACGCAATTACGAGCCCCTGCGCCGTGACGGCAAATTGCCGGCAACCTTCGAAGTCGTTTACGGCCATGCCTGGCGTCCCACTCCGCGTCTGGGCCCCGGCGGCCGTCCGGTCATTGACATCAAACCCGTGGGCGGCGCCTGACATGGCGGCGCGGCCGGACCTCGCACGCGGCCTGTTTGTTGCCGGCACCGATACCGGTGTCGGTAAAACGCTGGTCGCCTGCGCGCTGCTGCGTGGATTCGCCGCCCGCGGCCTGCGCGTTGTCGCGATGAAGCCGGTGGCTGCCGGCGCGGTACGCCGCCGCGGGGTCTGGCATAACGATGACGTCGCACAACTGCGCGCCGCGGCCAATGTCGATATGCCGCAGGCCGTGATCAACCCGTATTGTTTTGCGCCCGCGATCGCGCCGCATATTGCCGCGCAGGCGTCAGGGGTGAAGATCCGCATGGCGGTCATCGCAAAAAATTACGCACGTCTTGGACGAAATGCCGACCTGGTCGTGGTCGAAGGCGCCGGCGGTCTGCTGGTGCCGCTGGGAGGGACGTTCAGCGCGGCCGATATCCCGTCGCGGTTAAATCTGCCGGTGGTGCTGGTGGTGGGCTTGAGGCTGGGTTGTCTTAACCATGCCTTGCTGAGCGTTGAGGCCCTGCAGGCGCGCGGGGTTTATCTCGCTGGCTGGATCGCCAATCGCATCGATCCGGCGATGGCGCGTGCGGCGGAAAATCTGCAGGCGCTGCGCGTGCGGATCAAAGCCCCCTTGCTGGGAACAGTGCGGCATGCGCAAAATCCGCAGCCCGCGAGAGTTGCCCGCCTGCTGGATATCGAGTGCCTCGAGCAGCGGCTGCAGGGACCACCGGGTACCCGCGGTTAAGAGCGAAAACCGACTGTTTTCATGGGGCATTTTGTTGCGACGCTCCCCTCCGGTATGCTACAGTCCGCGCGTTTGAAAAGAATGGCTGGCGCCGGTGAGCAAAGAGCCCGTTTTTGAGTCGATTCTGGAGCACGACGACGCCGGATTTACGTACTTCAGACGCCATGCCAGTTCACTGGATTTACGCCTGCTGGTGTTCGTTTTTGGTTCCCTGGCGGCGTTTTCGGCGGTTATTGCTGCTGGTTTTGCAATGGCCGGGGCGTGGCTCATCATCCCGTTTGCCGGTGTGGAAATTGCCGCGTTGGGAGTGGCGGCATGCATGATTTTGCGGCGCGCCGGGGATTTTGAGCGTTTGGTTTTCAGTGGTGACCACATCCTGGTTGAAGTCCGGGAGCGGGGTTTGGCGCGACAATTTGAATTTCATCGTGGCTGGGCGAGGCTGGTGACCGGGGAAACCGGTTCAGTTGCACTGCGCTCACACGGCAGGACAGTGGAAATCGGACGTTATTGCTGTGCGGAAGGCCGCCGGGTGCTGGCGCAGGAGTTGCGCGGTCGGCTGGGCAGTAACCGGATTTAAGATTGGATCAATCGGGTTGGTTATATGAGCGGGGGAAGAATGGGCAACAAGGGGTTCAAGAAGTTGGCCGCTGCGGTCGCGTTGTTTTTCTGGTCGGTTGCGGCATGGGCGGAATACAAGCTCAACCTGCAGACGCCGAATACAGTACTCGGCGAAAAGATTTATGACCTGCACACCATTGTCACGATCATCTGTTTCGTCATTTTCATCGGCGTGTTCGGTTTCATGTTCTACGCCGTGTTCAAACACCGCAAATCGGTCGGGCACAAGGCCGCGCAGTTCCATGAGAACACCGCGGTCGAGGTGGCTTGGACGCTGATCCCGGCGGTGATCCTGATTGCGCTGGCGGTGCCGGCGACGGGCACGCTGATCACCATGCGTGATGGTTCCGAAGCCGATCTGACAATCAAGGCGACCGGTTACCAGTGGAAATGGGGCTACGATTACCTGAAAGGCGAAGGCGAGGGCATCAGCTTCTACAGCACGTTGTCCACGCCGCGCGCGCAGATTGATGGTACGGATGTCGCCGGCCGTAATGCCAATCCGCATTACCTGCTGGAGACTGACACCCACGTGGTGGTTCCGGTCGGCAAGAAAGTGCGCATCCTGACCACTGCCGCCGACGTGATTCATGCCTGGTATGTGCCGGCACTGGCAGTGAAACAGGACGCGGTGCCCGGATTCATCCGCGATACCTGGTTCAAGGCGGAAAAAGCCGGTATTTACCGCGGCCAGTGCGCCGAACTCTGCGGCAAGGAACACGGCTTCATGCCGATCGTTGTTGAAGTCATGGAGCCCGCCGCTTACACCGCGTGGGTTGCCACACAACAGAAAAAGGCTGCCGCCGCCAAGGTCGATCCCGACAAGGCCTGGACGCTGGAAGACCTGAAAGCGCACGGCGAAAAGATTTACGCACAGAATTGCGTTGCCTGCCATCAGGCCACCGGCAAGGGCGTTCCGGGTGCATTCCCGGCGCTGGACGGCTCAAAAGTGGTCACCGGTCCGAAAGTCGACCAGATCAAACTGGTGCTGAACGGCAAGCAGGGCACCGCGATGAACGCGTTCAAACATCTGTCCGACGTTGATCTGGCCGCGGCGGTGACTTACACCCGCAACAGCTGGAACAACAAGACCGGCGATGCGATCGCCCCGGCCGACGTCAAGGCCCTGCGCTAAACCGGCGGCACGCAAAAAAACGCCCGGAACGAAGCTCGGAACTAAATACAGGCTCCAGGAGAAAACAATGGCAGCATACGGACACACCCAAGATCACGGCCACGATGATCATCACGCGCACAAACCCTCGGGCATCATGCGCTGGGTCGCATCGACCAATCACAAGGACATCGGCACGATGTACCTGTGGTTCAGCTTTGCGATGTTCCTCGTCGGCGGGGTCATGGCACTGATCATCCGTTCCGAGCTGTTCCAGCCGGGCCTGCAGATCGTCAAGCCCGAGTTTTTCAACTCGATGACCACCTACCACGGTCTGATCATGGTGTTCGGTGCGATCATGCCGGCCTTCGTCGGATTCGCGAACTGGCTGATTCCGATGCAGATCGGCGCGCCGGACATGGCGTTCCCGCGGATGAACAACCTGTCGTTCTGGCTGCTTCCTCCCGCCGCCTTGTTGTTGATTGCCGCGCAATTCGCACCGGGTGGCGGCGCGGGTGTGGGCTGGACACTGTATGCCCCGCTGTCGACCCAGGCCGGGCCGGCGATGGACCTGACGATTTTCGCGATCCATATCCTCGGCATGTCGTCGATCATGGGTTCGATCAACATCATCACCACCATCCTCAACATGCGCGCGCCGGGCATGACGATGATGAAAATGCCGATGTTCTGCTGGACCTGGCTGATTACCGCCTACCTGCTGGTCGCCGTGATGCCGGTGCTGGCCGGCGCGGTCACGATGACGCTGACCGACCGCCACTTCGGCACCCACTTCTTCAACGCCGCCGGCGGCGGCGACCCGGTGCTCTACCAGCACATTTTCTGGTTCTTCGGCCATCCCGAGGTTTACATCATCGCGATTCCCGCCTTCGGCGTGGTGTCGCAGGTAATCCCGGCGTTTTCCCGCAAACCGCTGTTCGGTTATGCGTCGATGGTCTATGCCACATCTTCGATCGCCATTCTGTCGTTCATGGTCTGGGCGCATCACATGTACACCGCCGGCATGCCGGTGGAAGCGCAGCTCTACTTCATGTACGCGACGGTGCTGATTGCCGTCCCGACGGGCGTCAAGGTGTTCAACTGGGTGGCGACGATGTGGAAGGGGTCGCTGACCTTTGAAACCCCGATGCTCTTCGCGCTGGGCTTCCTGTTCCTGTTTACGCTGGGCGGTTTCACCGGCCTGGTGTTGTCGATCGTGCCGGTCGACGTCCAGTTGCACGATACCTATTACGTGGTCGCGCACTTCCATTACGTGATGGTCGCCGGTGCGCTGTTCTCGGCCTTTGCCGGCATCTATTTCTGGCTGCCGAAGTGGACCGGCCGGATGTACAACGAGACGCTGGGCAAATGGCATTTCTGGCTGTCGCTGGTGTTCTTCAACGTCACCTTCTTCGTCCAGCACTTCCTCGGCCTGGCCGGCATGCCGCGCCGCATCCCCGACTATTCGCTGCAGTTCGCCGAGTTCAACATGATCTCGTCGATCGGCGCCTTTGGTTTCGGCCTGTCGCAGCTGCTGTTCCTCTACATCGTGATCAATTGCATCCGCAGCGGCGAGAAGGCCGCGGAGCGGCAGTGGGAAGGTGCGGACAGCCTCGAATGGACCCACCTGCCGTCACCGGCGCCGTGGCACAGTTTCGAGACGCCGCCGGTGGTGAAGTAAGTTGACCAAATTAGTTGACGAAATGAGTTGGCGAATAAGCATGTCCCAGATTGAAGTCAAACGCAGCAACCGTCGCACCGCAGCCCTGCTGTGGCTGGTTGTTGCCGGGTTTTTCTTCGGCGTGATGGTCAAGTATTACCTGCTGAACCTATGAAAAACGAACGCGCCAACCGCCGGATGATGACCAGGCTGTCGATATTCGCCGTGGCGATGTTCGGTTTCGGTTTTGCACTGGTGCCGTTTTACGAAAAAATCTGCGAAGTCACCGGCATCAACAGCCTGATCAAGCCGGCGGCAGCCGTGGAGAACACCCAGATCGACAAGTCGCGCTGGGTGACGCTGGAGTTTGACTCCAATGCGCACGGACTGCAGTGGGATTTCAAGCCGGTGCAGCGCAGCGTGCGGGTGCATCCGGGCGAGATGGTCCAGATCGAATACGACGTGCGCAACAATGGCGACCATGCCATCGTCGGGCAGGCGATACCGAGTTATGGCCCGAAACACTCGGCGCCCTTTGTGAAAAAGCTGGAGTGTTTCTGTTTCAAGCAGCAGCCGCTGCAGGCGGGAGAGTCCAAACGCATGCCGGTGCAGTTCGTCATCGATTCGACGCTGCCGGCGGATGTGAGCACGATCACGCTGTCGTACACATTTTTTGAAGTGAAGGGTGCCTCGACGGCCCCGATCAAAAGCGGCGGGCAGGGGTGATGGAAGCCGCGATGACCGCTGACAGACCGCGCAAAGCCACGTTGTTCCAGGTGGTGCGCATGCTGTTGTGGGCTTTTGCCGGTATCCGCAAACGCGAAGAGCACGACAAGATTGAAGTAAAGCCGGTGCAGGTGATCATTATCGGCATCATTGCCGGCGCGGTTTTTGTGACAACCATCGTGTCCGTGGTGCTGTTCATCACCCGCGGATAATTACTGATCGGCAGGTTCAGTAACAAGCGCAGGAACAAGTGCGGAAATAAACGCAGGAATAACGCAGGGATTCAGGGAGAGAAACCAGCATGTCTACGCAAACCACAGGCAACTACTATCTGCCGCAACCTTCACACTGGCCGATTGTCGCGGCGATTGCCCTCTGTTTTCTCGGCTTCGGCGCGTCATTTGCCGTAAACAGCATGGCGCTGGGTTTTGTGCTGCTGGGCATCGGTTTCCTGATCCTGTTTTTCATGTTTGCCGGCTGGTTCACCACCGTGGCCCATGAATCGGAGGCTGGCAAATACAACAAACAGGTCGATGTGTCGTTCCGCTGGGGCATGAGCTGGTTCATTTTTTCCGAAGTCATGTTCTTCGCCGCTTTTTTCGGCGTGCTGTTTTACATGCGTGTGATTTCGATACCGGATCTTGGTTCGCTGATCCACCAGGAACTGCTGTGGCCCGGATTCAAGGCTGACTGGCCGGCGACCGGCCCCGGCATCAAGGAAACCTTTTCGCCAATGGGCGCCTGGGGCATCCCCGCGCTGAATACCGCGCTGCTGCTGACATCCGGCGCGACCCTGACCTGGGCGCACTGGGGCATGCTGAAGAACAACCGCACCCAGTTGATCTGGGGTCTGGTGATGACCATCGCGCTCGGCATGATCTTCCTCGGCTTCCAGGTCTACGAATACGCGCATGCCTACTCCGACCTGAACCTCAAGCTGACCATGGGTGCGTACGGCGCCACCTTTTTCATGCTGACGGGTTTCCACGGTTTCCATGTAACGGTCGGCACCATCATGCTCTGGGTGATCCTGTTCCGCAGCGTCGCCGGGCACTTCACGGCCGACAATCATTTCGGTTTCGAGGGCGTCGCCTGGTACTGGCACTTTGTCGACGTGGTCTGGCTGCTGCTGTTTGTGGTGGTTTACTGGCTTTAGGAATTAAAGGCGGCGAATCGCGCATCGGCTCGAATAACCGGAAAGCGCGATTTGCACGGGGAGGAGGTTCCCCTGCGAGGGGATTTGAGCGCCGCGTGATCGCGGCGTTTTTTTTGCCGAACTTTTGACTGCTTTTCGACTGGTTTTCAGCGGATTAGCGACGGAACGGCGCAGTCGGTCCGGGGTCAAAGCCGTGTCGTGATCAGGCCGAAGTGAAAGCCCAGCAACAGCAGCACGAACAAGGTGATCGACAGGGCGATGCGGACGGTCAGCGCCTTCGCCGTGCGCTCAGTGGTGCCGCGATCCTTGACCATGTAATACAGGGCGGAACCCAGGCTGGCGAGGATGACGATGATGAACAGTATGACGATGATGCGCATGATGCATTCAGTTTAACCCAGCAGATCTGTTGATGGTTTCCAAAAACATGCGAAACCATGTTTTTGTCATTATTCATGGGGTTTTCAACAGCAGTGGCAGCGATCAGCTTTGGAGCTTATGAATTCCGGCCGCGGCGCTGGGCCAGCGTGGCTGCTGCTGCCGGCATCGCGCTGACGCTGGCGCTCGGGCAGTGGCAGATCGGGCGGGCGCAGTACAAAGAAAACCTGCAGCAGCGATTTGACGCGCAGACGCGCGAACCCATGCAGCGTATCGACGGCCGGCCGGTGGAGCGTGACGGCATTCTGTTCCGCCGCGTCGAAGTGCGCGGTGAATTTGTGCCGCAGCACACGGTGTTTGTCGACAATCGTATTTACAAGCACCAGCCGGGCTTGCATGTGGCAACGCCCCTGCGCATCGCCGGAACGCAGCGTCATGTCCTGGTCAATCGCGGCTGGGTCGCCGGCAACCGCGACCGCAGCCTGCCGCAGGTGAATACGCCCGCCGGCGAACAGCTGGTTCAGGGTGTTGCCGTCGCGTACAGTGAACGTTACCTGGAGCTGTCGACGCAGGTTGCCGAAGGACGGATCCGGCAAAACCTGGTGTTTGACCGCTACCGGCAGGAGACCGGCCTCGATCTGCAGCCCTTCGTGATCCAGCAGGACAGCGTCACCGACGACGGCCTGGTGCGGGCATGGACCCGGCCCGACCTTGGCCGCAACACCCACCTGGCTTATGCATTCCAGTGGTATGCCATGAGCCTGGCCATTTTCATTTATTACCTGGTGACCCATGTCAAACGACGCTCCGCCGCAAAGCCGTAAAACCCTGTGGCTGGTGGCCGCGGTCTGCATCGCGCCTTTTGTGGCGTCATTCGTTGCCTATTATTTTTACCAGCCCGAAGGGCGGGTGAATTACGGCGAATTGATGGCGGATAAACAATTGCCCGATGTTGCGCTAAAGCTGGTTGATGGCAACGCGTTTTCCCTTGCGCAGTTGCGCGGCAAATGGCTGTTCATCACGGTGGATGACGCGGCCTGTGACGCCTATTGTGAAAAAAAGTTGTGGCAGATCCGCCAGGTGCGCAAGACGCAGGGCAAGTATCCGGAGCGTATCGAACGCGTATGGCTGATCACCGGTGGCGGCCAGCCGGCAGAGCGTTTGCGTTCGGAGTTCGAAGGTACCTGGCTGGTTAATATCGCTGGTAGTGCGGTCGCTGGTAGTGCGGTCGCTGGCAGTGCGGCCGCCGGCAGTACGTTGCTCGAAGCCTTGCCGCATGCCGGTGCGCGAAGCGATCATATTTATCTGATTGATCCACTGGGCAATCTGGTGCTGCGTTATCCGCGCGACGCCGATCCCAGCGGTATGAAAAAAGACCTGAGCCGCCTGCTCAGGGTTTCGCGTATCGGCTGACCCCGCGATAATTCATAACAAATTGTTTTTATTGATATTTTAATCATGTTCCGAAAACTGGTCTGGTTCGCGGTGATTTACACCTTTGTTGTCGTTGTGGTCGGTGCCTATGTACGGCTGGCCGATGCCGGGCTGGGTTGTCCCGACTGGCCCGGCTGTTACGGTGAGCTGACGCCGCATCATGCGCAGGACGACATCGCGCGCGCCGTGGCGGAGCAGGGGGGCACGCACGGTCCGGTATCGCTGGGCAAGGCGTGGAAGGAAATGTTTCATCGCTACATCGCCGGCGGACTGGGGCTGGTGATACTCGCGATCACGGTGACGGCCTGGCTGCGCCGTCGCGAGTTGCAGCAGTCTCCGCTGCTGGCCACGGGTGTGCTCGCGCTGGTGCTGCTGCAGGCCGCCTTGGGCATGTGGACGGTGACGCTGCTGCTGAAACCGGTGATTGTCACGCTGCATCTGCTTGGCGGTCTGGCGTTGCTGGCCTTGTTGACGCTGCTGGCGCTGCGCCAGCAGGCCTTGCCTGCCATCGCACCGGCCATCACATCGCGCTTGCGGCCGTGGGCGGTGCTGGCGCTGCTGGTGGTGATTGCGCAGATTGCATTGGGCGGCTGGGTTTCGACCAATTACGCGGCGCTGGCCTGCGTCGATTTCCCGACCTGCCACAACGAGTGGTTGCCACAGATGGATTTCCGCCACGGTTTTCAGCTGGTGCGCGAACTGGGCATGACCGCCGCCGGCACACACCTCAGTTATGACGCCATCACCGCGATTCACTGGACGCATCGCGTCGGCGCGCTGGTGACGCTGCTCTATGTCGGTGGTTTTGCGCTTTGGCTCATGCGCAGCCCGGGGCTGTTCCGTCACGGTTTTGCGCTGTTGTGCGTGCTGCTGGCGCAAGTCAGCCTAGGCATTGCCAATGTGCTGGGCGGGCTGCCCTTGCCGGTCGCCGCCGGGCACAATGCGGGCGCGGCGATTTTATTGGTGGTCATGGTGGTGATAAACTTCGCCCTCCATTCGAAGCGTACCCCCTGATGTCCTCCACTGCAGTCCGCACACCTCTGTATTCCCGCATCCAGCAGTTCTACGCGCTGACCAAGCCGCGCGTGGTGTCGCTGATCGTGTTTACCGCGGTGATCGGCATGTTCCTCGCCACACCCGGCATGGTGCCGGTGAACATCCTGTTCGCGGCGACGCTGGGTATCGCGCTGGTGGCCGGCGCGGCGGCGGCGGTGAACTGCCTGGTGGAACAGAAAATTGATGCGCTGATGATGCGCACCCAGGCGCGGCCGCTGCCGCGCGGGCAACTGACCTCACTGGAGACGCTGGTGTTTTCCGGCGTGGTCGGCGGCATCGGTCTGCTGCTGCTGTATCAGTGGGTCAACGCGCTGACCATGTGGCTGACGCTGGCGACCTTTGTAGGGTATGCCGTGATCTACACGGTGATCCTCAAACCGATGACGCCGCAGAACATCGTCATCGGCGGCGCGTCGGGTGCGATGCCGCCGGTGCTCGGCTGGGCCGCGGTGACCGGGGACGTGTCGCCGCAGGCGCTGACGCTGTTCCTGATCATTTTTGCCTGGACCCCGCCGCATTTCTGGGCGCTGGCGCTGTACCGCAAACACGAGTACGCAAAAGCCGGCGTGCCGATGCTGCCGGTGACCCATGGCGACAAGTTTACGCGGCTGCATGTGCTGCTCTACACCATCATCCTGCTGGCGTGTTCGACGCTGCCGTTTGTCACCCGCCTGAGCGGACTGCCCTACCTTGTCGCCGCGCTGGTGCTGGGTGCGGTGTTCATGGTTTATGCGGTGAAAATCTATACTGATTACAGCGACGAACTGGCGCGGCGCACCTTCCGTTTTTCGATCTTGTATCTCACGCTGATTTTTGCCGCGCTGCTGATCGACCATTACCTGCAGCTTTTTTTCTGAGCCCCGCCTGATGGTTCAACTGCAACGTTATGCCGCGGTCTTGTTCGCCATCACCGGCCTGTTACTGGCGGCCGGCTGCACGGAAAAACCCGAAGCACCGCGCTTCAAGCTGACCGATGTCACCGGGGCATCCTTCGGCAAGGACTTCGCCCTTACAGACCACAACGGGCAGCGCCGCACGCCGGCCGATTTCAAGGGCCGCGTGGTCACGCTGTTTTTCGGCTTCACGCACTGCCCCGATGTTTGCCCGACGACGCTGGGCGAGATGGCGGTGGTGATGAAGGAACTTGGCGCCGACGCCGGTCGCCTGCAGGTGTTGTTCGTGACCGTCGATCCGGAGCGCGATACGGCGGAGGTGCTGAAACGTTATGTGCCGGCTTTTCACCCGTCGTTCCTCGGCCTGACCGGCAGCGCGGAAGATGTCGCGCGAACCGCCAAGGAATTCAAGATTTTTTTCCAGAAACAGAATCTGCCCAATGGCGGCTACACCATGGACCATTCCGCCGGGACCTACATCCTTGACGGCGAAGGCCGGCTGCGTTTGTTTGCGCAGTACGGCATCGGTGCGCCGGCGCTTTTGCACGACATCCGGCTGTTGCTGAAGTAAATTTGGAAATAAAACGATCGCAATAAAAAAAGCCCCGGCATGCCGGGGCTTTTTTTGTGGCGCATCCGATCAAGCCGTTGCGATCAGGCCCTTCATCTTGCTCAGGGCTTTGGCTTCGATCTGCCGGATGCGTTCGGCCGATACTTTGAACTCTGCGGCCAGATCGTGCAGTGTCAGCGCTTCATTTTCCGTCAGCCAGCGTGCTTCGATGATGCGCCGGCTGCGCGCGTCCAGGCTGGCCAAGGCTTTTTCCAGGCCGGCGCTGCGCAGGCGCGCGGTTTGTTCGGTTTCCAGCAGGGTAGCCGGTTCGGCGTTGTCCGCGGCGAGGTAGGCGATCGGCGAGTACTGTTCGTGCTCATCGTCACCGGCCGGTTCCAGCGCCATGTCCTGGCCGCCGAGCCGCGTTTCCATTTCAACCACTTCTTCGGGTTTGACGCCGAGTTTGCGCGCGACATCCCGCACTTCCCCGGCGCCCAGCGTGCCCAGTCCCTGCTTCATGCTGCGCAGATTGAAAAACAGTTTGCGTTGCGCCTTGGTGGTGGCAATTTTCACCAGCCGCCAGTTGCGCAGTACGAATTCGTGGATTTCGGCGCGGATCCAGTGCATCGCGAACGACACCAGGCGCACGCCGCGTTCCGGATCGAAGCGTTTGACCGCCTTCATCAGGCCGATATTGCCTTCCTGGATCAGGTCGGCCTGCGGCAGGCCGTAACCGACATAACCACGCGCGATCGACACCACCAGACGCAGGTGTGACAGCACCAGATGCCGGGCGGCTTCGATGTCGTCGCTGTCGCGCAGACGGCGGGCGTATTCGGTTTCCTGCTCCTGGGTCAGCAGCGGAAAGCGGTTCACCGCCTGAACATAACTGTCCAGGCTGCCGGTTGCCGACAGTACGGGTAATGCGATGCTGTTCATCGTGGTATCCCTCATGAAAAGAAGTTTAGCACTCTGGGTATAAGAGTGCCAACCGGGGCGGGAGTTCCCTCGATGGCGCCACAAAAATATGTTTAAAAACAATTACTTATGATGGATTGTAGGCGTGCAGATGGCGCCGCACCGACAACCAGGCGCCGAACCAGCCGAGGGTGGCGGCGAACAGCAGCGCCGCCAGGCTGTCGCCGGCGCTGAGGTGTACCAGTTGCAGCGGTATACCGTACAGCGCCGCCAGCGGCTGCAACTGCGTGTTGAATACCAGCAGGGCGATCCCGATCATCAGCCAGGCCGCGGCGCCGCCGGCGGCACCGAGGATGCCGCCGAAATACAGAAACGGCCGGCGGATCCAGCCGTCGGTGGCGCCGATCAGTTTGGCGACCTCGATTTCATCGCGCTGGGTGAGGATCTGCAGGCGGATGGTATTGAAGGTGATCGCCACCAGCGCCAGCGCCAGTGCTGCGGCCAGCATCAGCACCGCATAACGGCCGAGTGCCAGCAGGCTGTCGAGGCGCCGCGCCCAGTCCGAATCCACATGCACTTCGGCCACCTTGGGCCAGCCGGCGAATTCGGCGCGTAGTGTTTCCAGCGCTGCGGCGTCACGTGCGGTGGCGGTGATGACGAAGGCGTCGGGCAGCGGATTGCTGGAGAGTCCGGCCATGACGTCGCCGAGGCCGGCGCGCGACTTCAGCGTTTCCAGCGCCTGGGCGCGCGGCACAAAACGGAAATTCGCGATGTCGTTGCGCGCTTTCAGTCTTTGCTCGAGGGCGCGCACGTCGCCGCTAGCGGCGTCCTGGGCGAGGAACACGCTGAGCTGCGGCTGCGGTGAAAAGTCGCGGGCCAGTCCCTGCAGGTTGGCCAGCACCACATAAAACCCCAGCGGCAGCGCCAGCGCGGTGCCGATGACCATGATGTTGAAAACGCTGGCCAGCGGTGCGGCGGCGAGCCGGGCGAGGGTACCGGTGCAGGCACGGCGGTGTGCGGCAAGCCACATTTTCATGACACGATCCTGCCGCTGCGGACTTCGATCAGCCGTGGCTGCAGCCGTGCCGCGAGCTGCATGTCGTGGGTCGCCAGCACCACCGTCACGCCGACCTGGTTGAAGTCACGAAACAGGTCGCCGATGCCGGCGGCGTAATCGGCATCCAGATTGCCGGTCGGTTCGTCGGCGAGCAGGATCGACGGCCGGTGCACGATGGCGCGTGCGATGCACAGCCGCTGCTGCTCACCGCCGGAGAGCGTGATCGGGCGTGCTTTTTCCTTGTGCAGCAGGCCGACCTTGTCGAGGGCCGCGCGCGCGCGGCCCGCGCCTTCGCGGCGGTCGAACCCGGTGATGTCCAGCGGCAGCATCACGTTGTCGAACACGCTGCGGTCGAACAACAACTTGTGGTCCTGGAACACCAGGCCGAAGTTGCGGCGCAGGAAGGGAATGCCCCGGGCACGCAATGCGCCGATGTTCTGGCCGTTGACGATAACCGACCCCGAGGTAGGGCGCTCAATGGCGGCCATCAGTTTCAACAGGGTGCTTTTGCCGGCGCCGGAGTGGCCGGTAATGAACACCATTTCGCCGGTGGCGATGTTCAGGGTGACGTCCGCCAGCGCTTCGTGCCCGCCGGCATAACGCTTGTAGACCTTGCTGAGGACGATATCGGTCATGTGATGCGGGTCACGCGATGCGGGTCAGGTGTCGAGCAGTGCGGCGACGAAATCTTCGGCAACAAACGGGCGCAGGTCGTCCATGTCTTCGCCGACCCCGACGAAACGCACCGGTATCGGTTTGCCCCCGGCACGGTTGTGGGCAATGGCCGCGATCACGCCGCCCCGCGCCGTGCCGTCAAGTTTGGTCAGCGTGAGTCCGGTGACGCCGATCGCCGCATCGAACGCCGCGACTTGCGCCAGCGCGTTTTGCCCGGTATTGGCGTCGAGTACCAGCATGACTTCGTGCGGCGCGCCGGGCATCGCCTTGTCGATCACTCGTTTCACCTTGCTGATTTCTTCCATCAGATGCAGCTGCGTCGGCAACCGGCCGGCGGTGTCGGCGAGCACGATGTCGATACCGCGGGATTTTGCCGCATTGACCGCGTCGAATATCACCGCGGCGGCGTCACCCGAAGCCTGCGAAATCACCGTGACATTGTTGCGTTGTCCCCATTCCGCGAGTTGTTCGCGGGCCGCGGCACGGAAGGTGTCGCCGGCGGCGAGCAGCACCGATTTGCCCTGGGCTTGGTAATAATGCGCGAGTTTGCCGATCGACGTCGTTTTGCCGGCGCCGTTGACCCCGGCGAGCATGATCACGAAGGGCTTGTGGGTGCCGGTGTCCAGCGGTTGTGCGGCAGCCTTCAGCAGTCCGAGCAGGGTTTCGCGCAGGGCCGTGCGCAGTTGCGCGGCTTCGCCGTAACGTTCGCGCCGCGCGCGGCCGCGCAGCTGGTCGAGCAGATGGGTGGTTGCGACGATGCCGACGTCGGCGGTCAGCAGCACGGTTTCCAGTTCCTCGTAAAAACTTTCATCCAGCCTGCGTCCGGCGCCGAACAACCCGCCGAGGCGTTCGCCCAGCTGGGCGCGGCTTTTGCTGAGACCCTGCTGCAGGCGTGCCAGCCAGCCAGTGGCGGGCGTGGTGGAATCGGCAGGATCATTGTTTTTGCGGAAACCAAACATGAATGAGGCGGTCTGACCCCTGCGGCGCGTTTCCGGCGCCGCGAAAAGAGTCGTAGTTAAGTGGCGGTTAAGCGAAAACCCGGTGAGTTGTATACCATCGAGGCGGTTACAATTCTAACAGGGCACTGCGCGGCGAGCGTTGCAAACCGCGGGTTTGCATGGAAGTGCTGCCGGGCCAGTGGCCGGAATTTATTGAACAACTGACGGAAATCCATGAATCCAGTAATCAGGCTGTCCAGCATTTTTGTTGCCGCGTGGCTGCTGCTGCCGAGCGGTGCGTCAGCCGCGCAGCCGGACCAGGTCGCGGTGCGTGAACTGGCCAACGGGCTGCGCGTGGTCGTCAAACCCGACCGGCGGGCGCCGGTGGTGGTCAGCATGGTGTGGTACCGCATCGGCAGCGTCGATGAGCAGAACGGCGTCACCGGTGTGGCGCATGTGCTGGAACACATGATGTTCAAGGGCACCAGGACGGTGGCGCCCGGGGAATTTTCCCGATTGATCGCCGCCGCCGGCGGTCGCGACAATGCGTTCACCAGCCGCGACTACACGGGTTATTTCCAGACCCTGCACAAATCAGCGCTGCCGCTGTCATTCCGGCTGGAGGCGGATCGCATGGCGAACCTGGTGCTGTCGCCGGATGAATTCGCCAAGGAATTGAAGGTGGTCATGGAGGAGCGGCGCCTGCGTACCGACGACCGTCCGCACGCCATGGTTTATGAGCGGCTGATGGCGACCGCGCTGGCCGCGCATCCGTACCGCAATCCGGTGATCGGCTGGATGAGCGATCTGGAACACCTGAGCGTTGCCGATACCCGCGTGTTTTACGACGAGTGGTACGGGCCGAACAATGCAACCGTGGTGGTGGTCGGTGACGTGGTGCCGACGGAAGTGTTTGCTTTGGCCGAGCAGTATTTCGGCGCCATTCCGCGCAAGACGCTGCCGCCGCGCAAACCGCAGGAGGAGCCGCCACAGCTGGGCCTGAAGCGATTGACGGTCAAGGTGCCGGCGGAACTGCCGTACGTGCTGATGGCGTACCGGGTTCCGGGCCTGAAAAAACCGGCCGAGGACTGGGAGCCGTACGCGCTGGACATGCTGGGAAGCATATTGAGCGGCAATGACGCCGCCCGCCTGCCGCGGACGCTGGTCAAAACC
The DNA here is from genome assembly GCA_019744975.1 of Burkholderiales bacterium. Taxonomy (GTDB): domain Bacteria; phylum Pseudomonadota; class Gammaproteobacteria; order Burkholderiales; family SG8-41. The sequence goes on along the minus strand of JAIETP010000014.1, from coordinate 154,450 downwards.
GACCTGGTCGCGACGTCGGCGGGCGCCAGTTACGACGGCCTTGGCCGCGGCCCGGCGTTTTTTTATCTCAGCGGGACGCCGGTGGCGGGGCGCAGCGCGGAACAAATGGAGCAAAACCTGCGCCGCGAGGTGAAACGCGTGGTTGATGAAGGTGTCACCGAGGCGGAATTGAACCGGGTGAAAGCGCAGGTCATTGCCGCGCAGGTATTCCAGCGTGACTCGATGTTTTTCCAGGCGCGGCAGATCGGCTCCATGGAAACCATCGGGTTTTCGTATCGCGACCTCGACCTGTATATCGAGAAACTGAAACAGGTGACCGCAGACCAGGTACGGGAGGTCACCCGGAAATACCTGATCGACGATGTGCTGACCGTGGCCTATCTCGATCCGCAACCGCTGGAGGGCGCGCCGCGCCGGGCCGCACCCGCGGGAGTCCGTCATGGGGAATAAGGTGTTAAACAGGAATGTGCTGCGCGGAAATGGGTTGAGTAAAAATATGCTGAGCAAAATCAGGCCGGCGCTTGCCGCCGCCTTGTTGTGCGTCGCCCAGCAGGCGCTGGCCATCCTGCCCATCGAACAATGGCAAACATCGTCCGGCGCCAAAGTCCTGTTTGTTGCGAACCGGGGTCTGCCCATGCTGGATGTGTCGGTGGATTTCCCGGCGGGATCCGGTTACGACACCGCTGCAAAAGCGGGCGTGGCGGCAATGACCAACGGCTTGCTGCGCATGGGCGCGGACGGCTTGGGCGAGGATGACATCGCCCGTCGCTTCGCCGATATCGGCGCAGCACTTGGCGGGCGTTTCGATTTTGATCGTGCAGGATTGTCGCTGCGCACCCTGTCCGATCCGCGGCAACGCGAGCCGGCACTGGATCTGCTGGCGCGCATCCTGCGCGCCCCGGCGTTCCCGGCGGCGGTACTCAACCGGGAAAAAGCCCGCCAGATCGGCGCCCTGAAAGAGGCCGACCTGAAACCGGACAGTCAGGCCGGCAGGATGTTTTACCGGCTGGTGTACCGCGAACACCCCTACGCCTTGCGCTCTGTCGGTGAGGTGGACACCGTCGGCAACATGACCCGCGATGACCTGCTGGCGTTTTACCGGCAACACTACGCGGCGGATCGTGCGGTGATCGCGATCATGGGGGATGTGTCGCGGGCGGATGCCGGGGCCATTGCCGAACAGCTGACCCGCGGCCTGCCGCGCAGCAACGGTGCCGCGCCGGCATTGCCGCAGGTGATTCCGCTGGAGCGCGCGATCACGCGCGTGGTGGCGCATCCCGCGACGCAAAGCCACATCCTGATGGGCGCGCCGGGCATACATCGCGGCGATCCGGATTATTTCCCGCTGTTTGTCGGCAACCACATTCTCGGTGGCGGCGGGTTTGTGTCGCGCATCAACGAAGAAGTGCGGCAGAAGCGCGGACTGGCGTATTCGGCGTACAGCTATTTTTCACCGCAACAGGTGCCGGGCCCGTTTGTGATCGGCATGCAGACCCGCCGCGACCAGGCCGACGAGGCATTGGCCGTGACGCGCAAGACCCTGCGCGATTTTGTCAGTAATGGCCCCACGGAAAAGGAGCTGGTGGCGGCCAAGCAGAACATCGTCGGCGGTTTTCCGATGCGCATCGACAGCAACCGCAAGATTCATGAGTATCTGGCCGTCATCGGCTTCTACGGCCTGCCGGTCAGTTATCTGGAGGATTTTGTCGGCAATGTCGAACGCGTGACGGTCGCCGACATCAAGGCCGCGTTTGCGAAACATGTCGATCCGGAAAAGCTGGTGACTGTCGTGGTCGGCGCAGACAAGGACCAGACGCTGACGGCGCCGGCCGCGCGTTGAGCGGCTTCGGAGTTTTTCATGGGCGCCAGCGCAACGCGCAAAAACGAAGTGCGCATCATCGGCGGCGCCTGGCGCAGCCGACGCATCCGTTTTCCCGATCGTCCCGGTTTGCGGCCAACGCCGGACCGGGTTCGTGAAACCCTGTTCAACTGGCTGGGCCAGGATCTGACCGGCAGGGACTGCCTTGATCTTTTTGCCGGCAGCGGTGCATTGGGCTTCGAGGCGGCATCCCGCGGTGCGCGGCGCGTGACCATGGTCGAAAACGATGCCGCGGCCTGGCGGGCATTGCAGGACAATCGCGAGGGGCTGGCCGCGACGGCCGTGACCGCGGTGCGTGCCGATGCGCTAGAATTCCTGAAGAATCATCATGATTGCTACCATGTCGTGTTTCTCGACCCGCCGTTTGCCGACGACCTGTGGCCGCAGTTGCTGGCGCGGTTGCCACGGCAACTGGCTTCCGGCGGACTTGTGTATTGTGAGCGCGCACAACCGCTGGCCGCGCTCGACGGTTGGGAAGTGGTGAAAAGTGGGCGTGCAGGCCAGGTCAGCCATCAACTGTTGAAACGGGTAGAAAATGAATAAAAAAGCGGTGTATCCCGGAACCTTTGATCCGATGACCCTCGGCCACGAAGACCTTGTGCGCCGCGCCGCACGGCTGTTCGACCATGTCGTGCTCGCGGTGGCCGACAGCAAGACCAAGCGGCCCTTGTTCACGCTGGCGGAACGGATCGACATGGCGCGTGATGCGTTGAAAGACGTCAAAAACGTCACCGTCGAGGGATTCTCCGGACTGTTGATGCAGTTTGTGCGTGAACATGAGGCGAGGGTCGTGCTGCGCGGTGTACGCGCCGTGTCCGACTTTGATTACGAATTCCAGCTCGCCGGCATGAACCGGAAAATGCATCCTGAGGTCGAAACCGTGTTCATGACGCCGGGCGAGGAATACATGTTCCTGTCGGCGACGCTGGTGCGCGAGATCTCGGTGATGGGCGGTGACGTGTCCAAGTTCGTGTCGCCGGTGATTGCATCGCGCTTGAAGTCAAAGATCAAGGACCTCGGGGGCAAATGATGAGAGGCTGTACATGGCGTTGATGATCACCGACGAGTGCATCAACTGCGACGTCTGCGAGCCGGAGTGCCCGAACGAGGCGATCTCCGCCGGCGAGGAAATCTACGTCATTGATCCCCGGAAATGCACGGAATGTGTCGGCCACTTCGACGAACCGCAGTGCCAGAAGGTGTGTCCGGTGGACTGCATACCGCTGGATCCGCAGCGCAAGGAAACAGAGGAGCAGTTGCTGCAGAAATACCGGCAGTTGATGGCGCAGAAAGCGGCCTGACGCCGCCCTGGTGTATTAACGCCGTTGACAGGCCGGGCAGTAACAAGTCGCTCGTTGCGCCTGGCGCAATTCACGGATGATCGCGCCGCAACGCGTGCAGGGTTCTCCGGCGCGGCCGTAGACCAGAAACCGGTTCTGGAAATTTCCCGCCATGCCGTCGCTGCCGACATAATCGCGCAGAGAGCTGCCGCCTGCCGTGATCGCCTCTGCCAGGGTCTGCTTGATTTGTTCCGCCAGCGCGTCACAGCGCGCGCGGCTGATGCGTTGCGCCGGCGTGCGCGGATCGATGCCGGCGCGGAACAGCGCTTCATTGGCGTAGATGTTGCCGACACCGGCGACGACATGGCTGTCCATGATCGCGAGTTTGATCGCGGTGCTGCGTGTGCGTATCGTGCGGTGCAGTACTGCGCCGTCGAAATCCGTCGTCAGCGGCTCGGGGCCGATGGCGGTGAGCAGTGGATGCTGCAGCGGATCGCCTGTTTGCCACAACACCAGGCCGAAGCGGCGCGGATCGCGCAGGCGCACGATACGACGGTTGTCGAACTCAAGGTCGAAGTGATCATGTTTTTCCGCCGGCGTCGCGGTATCGACCAGCCACAACCGGCCGGACATGCCGAGATGCACGATCAATGTCCCCGCCGCAGCGTCCGCCGGTTTGCAATGGAACAACAGGTACTTGCCGCGGCGTGACAGCGCCGTGACATGCGCGCCAGCGAGTTTGCGTTCCAGGCCGCGCGGCACCGGCTGGCGCATGCCGCGATGGCGCACCACGGCGCGCACGATGTGCTGTTGTTCCACGGCAGATGCCAGTCCGCGGCGGGTGGTTTCGACTTCCGGTAGTTCAGGCACGGATCGACTATAAGTATTTGTTTTTATTTATTATTTTTTAGAGGGTCGGAGGTGGAGGCCGGTGTCAGTGGCGCTCCCGGTTTGCTCAATAACGCGCGTCCGGCGGCTTCCAGAAACAGGTACTGCAAACCGGTATCACGCCGCCACAACACCAGTTGCGGGGCGCGTTGCAGCACGCCGAACTCCAGCGCCCTGCCGTCGCGCAGCGTGATGCGGATTTCAGCCAGCGGCGGTCGTTGGTCATAGGGTTCCGCCTGGGCGGCGGAGGCGTGGCGCCACTGATCGACATAACGCTGCAAATCATCCTGGCTGGTATCCGCCGGCGGTGTCAGTGTCCATCGCCCCTCTTTCTGGCTGAGGCTGAATCCGGGCAGGGTCATGGCCACCGGTTGTTCCTGTTCGGCGAGCAGCACACGACGCACCAGCGCCAGCGCATTGGCGGGCAGTCCCGCGCCATGGCGCAGCGCGACCGCATACACCGTGTCGCCGCGTTGTACGTACTGTTCGCGGGTGACGGTGTTGATGCCGCCGAAGGCGTACTCCACCCCATCAATGGTCAGCAGGGCCGCCGGCGATTGCAGGTCGAAACGTTCCAGGTCAGTGGCCGGCATTTGCAGCGTCGGTTGTGCTTCGAGGATGGTCAGCATGCGCAGTACCTGGAATTCGTCGGCGCGGGCCTTCAGCGGCGTGGTGATCTGCCATTGCGCATCACGACGTTCCAGGGTGACGGCCGGCTGGGCGGGGCGTTCCAGCGTGATGCGCCGGGCCTGCGCGGGCTGCAGCGTCGACAGCGGTTGTTTCGCCTGTTCTTCGCGGGAGGGATTCAGCCAGACGAAAATCCCCAATGCCGCCACCGCAGCAAACAGGGCGATATTCAGCAGCCAGCCGCGTTTCATGCCGCGGTCAGGCCGCGTTGCGCCGGCGCCACCAGACCACACCGCCGGTGATTGCGAAGGTCAGCGGCAGCAGGAACAGCACGGCAAACGCGATCAGGTGGAGCTGGGTGCTGTCGATGTCGAGCCGGGTGTCGGCGGCGGGGCGCGGGTCGATGGCCGCCAGCGCGTCTTCGCCGGCGAGCCAGTTGAACATTCCGGTGCCGAGTGCCAGGTTGCCGCCGTTGCCAAGGAAACTGTTCGACAGGAAATGCCCGGTGCCGACGACGATCACACGTTGCTCGCGGTCTCCGACCGTGCGTTCGAACGCGCTGGCGATGTTGATCGGGCCGGGGAAGTCGCGGGATTTGTCGAATGTGGATTTGGCGTCGAGTTTGCCGGTTTCCACCCAACCGCGGGGTGCCACGTCGATCAGCGGGGTGACGCGCCATCCACCGCCGTCGTCGGCGCCGATCTGGCGGGCATGGGGGAACAGGGTGTTGTATTGCAGCGTGCCGACTACCACGTGCCGCGCGTAATTTGCGGCGACGGCGAATACCGGCGGACCGCTGCGCGGCGCCAAGGCAGGATCGATGACGGTGCCCGGGGTCAGCACCAGTCCGAGTTTTTCGGCGAGCGGCTGCAGCCCCCGCAAAGGTTCGGTATCAATCAGCCACAGCAGGTTGCCGCCGCGGTCGATATAGTTCAGCAGTTTTTCGATTTCCGCCGGCTGCAGGTCGACCTGCGGGTGGGTGATCACCAGCAGCGCCGCGTTGGCCGGCACTTCCTGGGCGACGCCGAGGTTGATGCTGCTGACGCTGAAACCTTTTTCACGCAACTGCAGGCCGAAACTGCCAAGGTCGTGGTTGGCGGGACCTTCGAGCTTGCGCTCGCCGTGGCCGTCCAGCCACAACACGAGGCTGTTGGCGCCACGCAGCAGGCGCACCAGCGCGTTGGCAAAATTCTGCTCATTGAATTCATTGAGCGGAATCTGTTCCTGGCGCCGCTGGTATTCAATGACCAGCGCATTGGGTGTACGCAAGCCGGCTTCCGCCGCCAGCTTGGGCTGTTCGCGCGGATCGATCAGCTGCAATTCAAGGTCACGTTTGGCGCGTTTGTAGGTGCGTACGCGCTCCTCGATCAGCTTGTGGATGTTGGCGCCGCTCGCATCCTGGCGCACCGCGAAAGCGGTGACGCGCAATGGCCCCTGCATCTGCTGCAATGCGCCGATGGTGGCCGCCGACAGTGAGTTGCGCGCGCTGCGCGTGACATCGCGTTCCGCGCGGTATTCATGGGCGACCCATGCGAGCAGTGCGACCAGTAGCGCCAGCAGCACGACGAATACGCCGCTCTGGACGGCAAGCTGCCAGCGCAGGTTGCGGGTGATCTGCATCGTTATCCCCGCAGGCGCCGGCCGTCGAGGCGACGGATGGCGAGTATCAGGAAAGCCGCCGTCAGCAGCAACGAACAGGCGATGGCATAACTGTCGATGATGCCCCGGCCCAACGGCTCGAAATTTTTCAGCGGTGAAAACACCTGGGCAAATGCCGCCGGCACCTGCCAGCCGCGGGCGCGCAGGCTGTCGCCGGCGGTCTCACCCATGAACAGCATCGCCAGCAGCATGCCGAAGCCGAGCAGCGCGGCGGCCATTGGCTGCGCGGTCAGGCTCGAGGCATAAAGGCCGACCGCGGAAAAACTCGCCGCGAGCAGCAGCAGTGCCAGTGTCAGTCCGGCGAGCAGGCCGAAGTCGAGGCGGGTGCCGGTCATCAGCAGCAGCGGCATGGCCAGCACCAGCAGCACGATGATCAACAGGAAGGACATCAGGCCGGCGAATTTGCCGAGGACGATTTCCGACATCGACACCGGCGCCGACAGCAGCAGCGTCAGTGTCTGGTTGCGGCGCTCCTCGGCGATCATGCGCATCGCCAGCAGCGGCACCGCAAACAGCAGCATCGCGGCGGCGGTGGCGTAAGTGGGTGCGGCGACCAGTTCGGTGATGCCGGGCGGGCTGGCCATTTGCGCCAGCTGGGACTGGACCTGCAGAAAATCGTCGAGACGTTTCAGGAAACCGTAACCGAGCACGACTTGCACGACGGTGAGCACCAGCCATGCCAGCGGTGACGTGAACAAGGTGCGCAATTCCTTGCCGGCAATGGTGAAAATCATGAGGGCTCCACCTGTCGTGTCAGTTGCACGAACACATCTTCAAGGCTGCTGTGTGCCGGCGTGAGCTGGTAGAGGCCCCAGTCATTGGCCCCCGCAGTGGCGACCAGTGCTTCCGAGGGATCGCTGTCGGGCGCGAACTGGATGTTGAAACGGCCTTCGCCCGCCGCCTCCACGCCGGCGACACCGGCGATGGCGCGCAGCGCATGGATGTCGGGCGGGCGGTGCAGGCTGATGGTGACCGTGCGGCCGCGCTGCAAATCGCGCAGGCCGGCGATGGTGTTGCTGAACACCACTTCACCGTGATGCATGATTTGTACGCGGTCACACACCGCCTCGACTTCCGGCAGGATGTGCGTGGACAGGATGACGCTGTGTTTGCTGCCGAGTTCGCGGATCAGTGCGCGAATGTCGAGGATCTGGTTGGGATCCAGGCCGACCGTGGGTTCATCAAGAATGATTACATCGGGCTCGTGCACGATGGCCTGGGCAATGCCGACGCGCTGCTGGTAGCCCTTGGACAGGGTGCCGATCAGTTTGCGGCCGGTGTCGGTGAGGCCGCAGCGCGCCATCGCGCTGGCGACGGCGGCGGCACGTCCGGCTTTCGGTACGCGATGCAGCCTGGCGGCCAGGTCGAGATATTCACGGACGTTCAATTCCCGGTACAGCGGCGGGGTTTCCGGCAGATAACCGATGCGCGCCTTGGCCTGGGTGGGTTTTTCCAGCAAATCGATATCACAAATGCGGATTTCTCCGGCACTCGGCGCCAGATTACCGGTCAACATCTGCATCGTCGTGGTTTTGCCGGCACCGTTGGGGCCGAGCAGGCCGAGCACTTCGCCGCGGCGCACATCCAGATCGAGGGCTTTGACGGCGATATGCGTACCGAAGCGGCGGGATAGACCCCTGGCGCAGATGGTCAAAGCGGGGTCGGTGGGAATCATCAACGTCTTGAGCGGTATTGCCGGATGGCAACTTGCCTTGTGATAAGCGGGCTTGTGATAAGCGGACTTGTGATAAGAGGGCTTGTAACAAGAGGGCTTGTAACAAGCGGTCTTGTAGTAAGCATCGAATATACCTAATATGGGACTCATTATGAAGGCGTTTGCGCATTGCGCATCCGGAAACTTGGCGCTGCCGCGCCATTCATCCGCCAGCCACCCAATCATCCGATGAATCTGACCAGAACCCTAGCGCTCACCGCCTGCCTCGCTTTGGCTGCCTGTGCACAGCCGCCGCTGCAAAAGGATGCGGCGCCGGCCGTTGCTGCCACGCCTGTGGCCAAACCTTTGCCGAAGGTGGTGACGCAATTGCCCGCGCAGCGGGCCGCGCCCCTGCCCAACGTCGAGTTGAGCGAAACCATCCTGTTCAAGATCACCCTGGCCGAGATCGCGATCCAGCGCGGCCAGCCGCATGTTGCGGTGCCGGCCTTCCTCGAGGTCGCGCGCGAAACCAAAGATCCGCGGCTTGCGCGCCGTGCCGCGGAGGTCGCGTGGAATGCACGTTTCCTCCCCGCGGCACTGGAGGCGGCGACCTTGTGGCTGCAGGCCGATCCCGAGTCGGCGCGGGCGCGCCAGACGGTGATCGCGTTGCTGGTCAATCAATCGCGGCTGGACGACGCAGTGCCCCATCTCGAAAAATGGCTGGCCGCCGATCCGGAACACGTCGGGCAGAATTTCCTGCAGATATCGACTCTGGTGGCGGGTCATCCGGACAAGCCGGCAATACACAAGCTGCTGCGCACGCTGGCGGCGAAGTATCCGCAGGTTCCGGAAGCCAGTCTCGCGACAGCCCAGGCGGCGTGGAACGCCAATGATCAGCAGGCGGCGCTCGACGCTGCCCGCGAGGCGCTCAAACTCAGGCCCGGCTGGGAACTCGCCGCGCTGTTCCAGGCGCAGGCCCTGCAACGCAGTTCGTCCGACGAAGCGATCAGTTTTCTTGGCGATTTCGTCAAGGCAAATCCGAATGCGCGCGATGTGCGAATGAACTATGCCCGCATGCTGGTCACCGCGCGGCGGTTTCCCGAGGCACGCAAACAGTTTGAGGCCTTGCTCGGCGAAGCGCCGAACAACGCCGAGATCACGATGGCGGTGGCGACGCTGTCGATGCAGGCCAAGGATTACGTCGCTGCCGAAGCGCAATTGCGGCGCGCACTGGAAATCGGTCATAAGGATCCGGATACGGTGCGCATGTACCTGGGCCAGGTCAACGAGGAACTGAAGCGCGACGACGAGGCGCTGAAGTGGTATGCCGGTGTTACGCACGGCGCGCAGTTTGTGGCCGCGCAGGCCCGTTATGCCGGTGTGCTGGCGAAGCAGGGCAAACTTGCCGAGGCGCGCCGTCACCTGCAGGCCGTCGAGGCCGGCGACGCACAGCAGCGCACCCAGCTCACGCTGGCCGAGGCCGGCCTGTTGCGTGATGCCAATGCCTACCAGGAGGCTTTTGATTTTCTGGGTGCCGCTGTCGCTCGCTCGCCGGATTCGCCGGATCTGCTGTATGACCACGCGATGGCGGCGGAGAAAGTCAACCGCATCGATGTGCTCGAGACCAACCTGCGCAAGGTCATCGCGATGCGGCCGACCCATGCGCATGCCTACAATGCACTGGGCTACACGCTCGCCGACCGCAACCAGCGTTTGCCCGAAGCCCGCGAACTGATCGAGACCGCGCACAAACTCGCGCCCGAGGATCCGTTCATCCTCGACAGCCTGGGTTGGGTGCTGCATCGCCTGGGGCGGAATCAGGAAGCACTGGGTTATCTGCAGCGTTCATTCGAGTTGCGGCCCGATGGTGAAATCGCCGCCCATCTCGGCGAGGTGTTGTGGCTGCTCGGACGGCAGGCGGAAGCGCGCAAGGTATGGACGGATGCCTTGCGCGACCATCCCAAAAACGAAGTGCTGCAAAGCACCGTCAAACGCCTCGCCCCCGTCGTTCTGCAATCAGCCCAATGAATTTTCGCGTCGCCCGGTTGCTGGCGGCGGGCGCTGCGACGCTGCTCTGCGCCGGTTGTGCAATGCTGTTCAATCCCGGCGCATCCGTTCCGGCGGCGGAACCTTTCGACATTCTCGGGCGGATGCTGGCCAGCGGCGATGGCCGCTCATTTTCCGCCAATTTCCGCTGGCGTCATGGCGCGGCCGACAACGAGATCTGGCTGATGTCGCCGGTCGGACAGACGCTGGCCTACATCAGCACTGACGCCGGAGGCGCCAAGCTCACCGCGGCGGATCAACGGGAATACCATGCGATGTCGGTCGAGGGGCTGACGCTCCAGGCGCTGGGCTGGCCGCTGCCCATCGCCCAATTGCAGCACTGGATTCGTGGCTCAACAGTGCCGGGCAGCGCGGCTGCAACCGTTAACCGCGATGCCCGCGGCCGGCTGTTGCTGCTGGAGCAGGAGGGCTGGAATATTCGTTATGTCTATCCTGAAACCGGCGAAGGCATCATGCCGCGGCAACTGGAGCTGACGCAGCGCGGCCAGCGCATCCGCATGGTCATTGACGAGTGGCGCGACGAATTGCGGTTGCAGGGCGGCGGGTGATCCGGCGATGAATGACGCGGCACTGAGCGGGCTGGCCGGTTTCCCGGCGCCGGCAAAACTCAACCTGATGTTGCGCGTGACCGGTCGCCGGGCTGACGGTTATCACCTGCTGCAGACCGTGTTCCGTTTCATCGATTATGGCGATACCGTGCGGCTGCGACCGCGAAGTGACGGCGTCATTGCCCGCCTGCGCCCTTTGCCGGGGGTTGCAGAAGCCGATGATCTGACCTTGCGCGCGGCGCGCGCGCTGCAGGTGGCGACCGGAACCAGGCTGGGTGCGGATATTGCCGTCGAAAAACGCCTGCCCTTCGGTGGCGGGCTGGGCGGCGGCAGCTCCGATGCTGCGACCGTGCTGCTGGCGCTGAACCATTTGTGGGGTACCGGATTGTCGCGCAAGCGTTTGCAGGATCTGGCATTGCCGCTGGGCGCCGATGTGCCGGTATTCATCTACGGCCAGACCGCCCTCGCCGGGGGGGTGGGGGAAGTCCTGGCGCCGCTGCCCGTGGCGCCGGCCTGGTATCTGGTGCTGGTGCCGCCGGTGGCGGTGGCCACGGCCGGGATTTTCCAGCATCCGGAATTGAAACGGGACTCGGAACCGATTAAAATACAAGGCTTTTCCGTGCCGGCCGGGAATGATCTCGAACCCTTGGTTTGCAGGCTGTACCCGGAGGTCGCGAGACATCTCGCATGGCTCAAATCGGTCGGCGAGGCGCAGATGACCGGATCCGGCGCCTGTGTGTTTGCTGCCTTTGCCAGCGAGTCTGGGGCGCGACGGGCGTTGCAGGCCTGTCCACCGGACGTGAAGGGTTTTGTTGCGCAGGGGCTGGATATGCATCCCTTGTACGGATTGGCTGAATTGCTGGACGACTGACGCCGAGGGCGGCAGTGGATTTTAGAAGCAGGTTTCGGTTGGGGAATCGCCAAGCTGGTTAAGGCACCGGATTTTGATTCCGGCATGCGAAGGTTCGAATCCTTCTTCCCCAGCCACTTGGTTGTTGCAGCAGGTTTGCAGCAGGCACGATTTGCCGCAAATTATCAGGGGGTGTGTGGTGGCGCTAGACAGGCTGATGGTGTTTACCGGCAACGCCAATCCGCGGCTCGCGGAGGCGGTGGTCAGCCATCTCGACATTCACATTGGCCGTGCCAAGGTCGGGCGCTTCAGCGACGGCGAGGTGATGGTGGAAATCCTCGAGAACGTCCGCGGCAAGGATGTGTTCATCCTGCAGTCGATCTGCGCGCCGACCAACGACAACCTGATGGAACTGCTGGTGATGGTGGATGCGCTGAAGCGGGCTTCGGCCGGGCGTGTCACCGCGGCGATTCCGTACATGGGGTATGCACGGCAGGACCGGCGGCCGAATTCGGCGCGGGTGCCGATTACCGCCAAGGTGGTGGCAAACATGATGAGCAGCGTGGGTGTGGACCGCGTGCTGACCATGGATCTGCATTCGGAACAGATCCAGGGGTTTTTCGACATACCGGTGGACAATATTTATTCCGGGCCGATCATGCTCGGCGACGTCTGGAAACACGATTTCAAGCAGCTCGTCGTGGTGTCCCCCGACGTCGGCGGCGTGGTGCGGGCGCGGGCGCTGGCGAAACGGCTGGAGGCTGATCTGGCGATCATCGATAAACGCCGGCCGCGGCCGAACGTGGCGACGGTGATGAACATCATCGGCGAAATCGAGGGACGTACCTGCGTGATCGTCGATGACATGGTGGACACGGCGAACACGCTGTGCGAGGCCGCCGCCGCGCTGAAAAAACACGGTGCGGAAAAAGTCCTGGCGTATTGCACGCATGCAGTGCTGTCAGGCTCGGCGGTGGAGCGGATTACAGGATCGGCGCTCGACGAAATTGTCGTCACCGATACGATTCCGCTGACGGAAGCGGCGCGCAGGTGCGCGAAGATCCGCGTGCTGACGGTGTCCGGGCTGATGGCGGAAACGATGCGTCGCATCAGTGCCGAGGATTCTGTGAGTTCCCTGTTCGTCGAGTAGATGGGTCCGCGCCGGAGAGGCGTCGGCGCACCGGAAAGCAGGACGGCGCCATAAGTTGAACGGCGCCCAAAGTGCTCGGGCGCACCGGAAGAGCCCTTCTAATGAATATGGTTGGGTGAAGTAAGGGTTTTGTGGAGGCTGGAAAGTATCCCGGCTTCTTTTTAACGCGGGAATCTGGTCGCGGGTTCCTGCAACTACTGGAGAAGTAAAATGAAGATCGAAGTTACTGCGTTTCCGCGTACGAAAGAGGGCAAGGGTGCGAGCCGCCGCCTGCGTACGACGGGTCGCGTTCCCGGCGTGATTTATGGCGCCGGCAAGGACGCGCAAAGTGTCGAGTTTGACCACAAGGCGCTGCTGCGCCACCTGAAACTGGAGGCATTTCATTCGTCGATTCTCGACATGACGCTGGAAGGCGCCAAGGATCGCGTGCTGCTGCGTGACTTCCAGATGCATCCGTTCAAGGAGCAGGTGCAGCACGTCGATTTCCAGCGCGTCGATCCGAAGAAAAAAATCCACATGGCGGTGCCGCTGCACTTCATGAACGCCGATATCTGCCCGGGCGTGAAGATTGGCAAGGGCGTGGTGCAGCACATTCTCAATGAACTCGAGATCCACTGTCTGCCGGCGGACCTGCCGGAATACATCGAAGTCGACCTGAAAGGACTCGAGCTTGGCCATTCGCTGCACGTGTCCGATCTGGTGCTGCCCAAGGGTGTTGAGCCGCTGCCCAAGGTGAAGGCCGACAACGCCTCGCTGGTCACGGTGCAGGTGCCGAAAGAAATCGCAGTTGAAGAAGTGGTGGCTGCGCCGGTTACCGAAATTACGGCCCAGGCGCCGGAAGCTGCGGCAGGTGCGGCAGCCGGTGGCGACAAGAAGGATGGCGACAAGAAAGACGGCGACAAAAAACCGGCCGAGAAGAAGTAATCCTGCGACTTGCCGGCCGCTTGCGGCTGGTGCGATCGAACGGCGCCCGCCAGAGCTCTTCATGCTGGCGGGCGTTTCTTTTAAAAATATAATAAAAACAATGGGTTAGTGTATCATCCGGGTTTGGAAACAAGCGCGGGAATGAGTGACTTAAACAAGCGGCATAAATAAGCACGTAAACAAACGGACATCATGAAACTGGTAGTCGGATTGGGAAATCCGGGAAAAAAATACGCAGCCACGCGACATAACGCGGGCTTCTGGTGGATCGACGCGCTGGCGCGGTCGGTCGGGGCCGAGTGCCGCCTGGAGGCACGTTTTCATGGTGAAGTCGCGAAAATTCCCGGCAATAAGGGTGACGGTGGTACGGGCGAAATCTGGCTGCTGAAGCCGGCGACTTACATGAACGAATCGGGTCGCGCTGTCGGCGCACTCGCGGATTTTTTCAAGATCGAAGCTGCGGACATCCTGATCGTACACGACGAACTGGATCTTGCCCCGGGCGTGGTCAAACTGAAATTCGGCGGCAGCGCTTCCGGCAACGGCGTGCGCAGCGTGGCCGCCCGTCTCGGCAGCAAGGACTTCTGGCGCCTGCGCATCGGCATCGGCCATCCGCGCGAACTGGCGGCGAGCGAGCAGGAAGTGGTTGATTACGTGCTGCATGCGCCGCGTGCCGAGGAGCAGCGTGCGATTGATGACGCCTTGTCCCGGGCACAGGACGTATGGCCCTTGATCGCCGCCGGCGACATGCAGGCAGCAATGCTTCGTCTGCATACCAAAACTGCGGATGGCGCGGCATGATTCATTGCGGACGGTTTATCAATCAACATGCAACGGGCTGTGCGCCGCGCAGCCATAAACAACTTTTTACGGTTCAAAAATCATGGCATTGAAATGCGGCATCGTCGGCCTGCCCAACGTCGGCAAATCCACCCTGTTCAACGCGCTGACCAAGGCCGGCATCGCGGCGGAGAATTATCCCTTCTGCACCATCGAGCCCAACGTCGGCATTGTCGAAGTGCCGGACCCGCGGCTGGATACGCTGGCCGCCTTGCAGAAACCGGAGAAGGTGTTGCCGGCGACGGTGGAATTTGTCGACATTGCCGGGCTGGTGGCGGGGGCGTCGAAGGGCGAAGGGCTGGGCAACCAGTTTCTCGCCAACATCCGCGAGACCGATGCCATCGCGCATGTCGTACGCTGCTTTGAAGATGAAAACGTGGTGCATGTCGCCGGCCGCATCAATCCGCTGGACGACATCGAAATCATCAACACCGAACTGGCGCTGGCCGATCTGACGGCCGTCGAGCGCCAGCTCGCAAAATCCGTGAAGCTGGCCAAGTCCGGCACTGACAAAGAGGCCACCCGCATGGTGGCCGTGCTGGAAAAATGCCAGGCCACGCTCAACGAAGCGCGCCCGGTGCGGGCGCTGGACCTGTCCGCGGAGGAGTGGGTGGTGCTGAAGCCGCTGTGCCTGATCACCGCCAAACCGACCATGTATGTCGCCAACGTGCGCGAGGGCGGTTTCGAGGGCAATCCGCACCTGGATGCCGTGGTGGCGCTGGCGGCAAAGGAAAAAGCACCGGTGGTGGCCGTGTGCGCCGCGATCGAAGCCGAGATCGGCGACATGAGCGACGAGGACAAGGCGATTTTCCTTGCCGACATGGGCATGAAAGAGCCCGGCCTCAACCGCGTCATCAGCGCCGGGTACACGTTGCTCGGACTGCAGACCTATTTCACCGTCGGCCCCAAAGAGGTGCGGGCCTGGACCATCCACCGCGGTGACACCGCGCCGCAGGCGGCCGGGGCGATCCACACCGATTTTGAAAAAGGCTTCATCCGCGCCGAAGTGATTGCTTACGATGATTACGTCGTTGCGAAGACCGAGCAGGCCGCCAAGGAGGCCGGCAAGATGCGCCTCGAGGGCAAGGATTACATCGTCAAGGATGGCGATGTGATGCATTTCCGCTTCAACGTTTGACCGGCGGCATGGCCGGCCGAAGAGTTCACATTGTCGATTACGGTAGCTTTTTCAGCGCGGGCTTAACAGTTTGTTGAAACTCTCGAAATTGTTGTTATCCGCTGGCGTACAAGATTTCTCGACTCTCGTTAAATCAACGGCTTGTACGCGTGTGCGCTTGGTCGCTATGCTCCCCACGCGCTCGCGCATCACTTTTTCAACAGACTGTTAAGGTCTATACTGGGTTGCATCCGAAGTTTGGCCGAAGAAGTTTGGCCGAAGTTTTGCAATATGGAGGCGGCTATGCGCAATTTCTTCGTGACGCGCGCAACGCGCGTATTGGGCGGCTTCGCAGTCGCGCTGGTCGTCGGTGGTTGTGCGGGGATTGGCGGCTCCGGCATTGACGCCGAAAGCATCGTCAATGCCGTCGAACGGGACGACGTTTCGTCGTTGCGTGCGGCAGTCAGCAGCGGTGTGATCAGCGTCAATCAAAGATTGCCGGCCGCGGGTTATTCCGCCGGCGCGCCATTGATCGCGCTTGCAGCACGCGCCGGGTCTGTCGATACCCTGCGTTACCTGATCAGTGCCGGCGCCAATCTCAATGCCAGTACTCCGGTCAATGAAACGCCGCTGATGCTGGCGGCGTATTTCCGTGACGACGGCAATGTATCAACCGACCGCCATGACGCCGCCGTGCGCCTGCTGGTCGAATCGGGCGCGAACCTCGAGAATGTCCCGAACAGTTACACCCCGCTGGCGTACGCCGCCTACAACAACCGGCAGCGCGCGTTGCGGTTCCTGATTGATCGCGGCGCACGCCTGGATGCCGATGCCAGAGACGGCAGGGTCTATATCAATACCCCGCTGATGATGGCGGCGATACAGGGGCATCGCGACGTGGTGCGCATGTTGCTGGTGGCCGGTGCCGACCCGTTGATCCGGGTGAGTAACGGCCATACCGCCCGCGAGTTCGCGCTGAAGTACCGCCACTCGCATGTCGAACCCTTGCTGGCCTGCGCCGAAAACATGCCTGTCGGCCTGCGTTTTGCCCAGCATTGCGAAGGCCGCGTCGCCACGGCGCAATAGTCCGCAATCAAAGATTCAGGGCGTCGCTTGCGGCTTTAGCGTAATGATCAGTACGCCGGCCAATACCAGTGCCGCGCCGGCGAGTTGCACCAGCGTCATGGCTTCGCCGAGAAACATCCAGGCAAAAGCCATGGTCGCCAGCGGGCCGACGCAACCGACCAGTGACACCTGATTGGCGCCGATGCGTTTCAGGCCCTCGGCCATCAGCCACAGCGGCAATACCGTGGCGAAAACCGCGAGCACGGCGACCAGTACATACACCTCGGGCACGACCACCAGCGCCTGCAGCGGGCGGATGGCCATGAAATGGGCAATGACAAAGCCGGTGGCGATCAACGAAGCGTAGGCGGAAAAACGCATGGAGCCGAACTTGTGCACCAGACGGCTGCCCGCGACCAGGTAGGTGGCATAGGTGACGGCGCTGCCGAATACCAGCAGCGCGCCCCAGATGGTCAGCGGCAGGCTCGCCCCGAGCTGCGCCTCCGCGCTGAACACCAGTGCGATGCCGGCGTAAGACAGGCCCAGCGACACCAGTTGCCGGCCGCGCAGGGGCTGCTGCAGGAAGGCCGCGGACATCAGCAGCACCAGCGTGGGATACAGATAGAGGATCAGCCGGCCGAAGCCCGCGGATATGTACTGCAGTCCCGCCAGGTCAAGAAAACTGCCGAGGTAGTAGCCGAGAAAGCCGAGGAAGACGATACCGGCGATTTCGCGGGCGGTGAATGCCACGGCAGGGCGTCCCGCCCACCAGGCCATCAGCAGGAACAGCGGTGCCGCGAATAACATGCGCAGCGCGAGCAGCGACATGGTGTCGATGCCGTTCTGGTATGCCGCCTTGACCAGTACCGGTTTGGCGGAAAAAGCAACCGAGCCCGCGAGTACGCAGGCAATGCCGATCCAGGCATTGCGCCGGGATTGTTGCGGGTCTGACACCAGCAACTAACGGCGGCGCCCGCCGCCGAGTATGGAGCCCAGCACGCCGCGGATGATTTCGCGGCCGACCTGCGAACCGATGGCACGGGCTGCGCTTTTGGTCGCCAGTTCGATGGCGCCTTCGCGCCGTCCGCCGCGCGGACCGGTGGAGCCGCCGAGCAGTCCACCCAGCGCGCCGAGCAGCCCGCCGCCGGCGTCACTCTGTGGCGCGGTGGCGCCGGGATTCGCCGCTGCTGGTTGTTCCTGCACACGCTGCGCCAGTTTTTCGTAGGCGGATTCGCGATCCTCGACTTTGTCGTAGGTGCCGGCGAGCAGCGAGGTCTTGATGATGGCTGCGCGTTCCTCGGGTGACACTGCGCCGAGACGGCTGCCCGGCGGCAGCACGAATGCACGTTCGACAATGCAGGGCCGGCCTTTTTCATCGAGAAATGACACCAAAGCTTCGCCAACCCCGAGTTCGGTGATCGCCGTTTCCACGTTCAGTTTCGGATTGGCGCGCAGCGTGGTCGCGGCACTCTTGACCGCTTTCTGGTCGCGGGGCGTGAACGCGCGCAAGGCATGCTGCACGCGGTTGCCGAGTTGGCCGAGCACGGTCTCGGGAATGTCCAGCGGATTCTGCGTGACAAAATAAACGCCGACTCCCTTGGAGCGGATCAGCCGCACCACCTGTTCGATTTTTTCGAGCAGGGCCTGCGGCGCGTCGCTGAACAGCAGGTGCGCTTCGTCGAAAAAAAACACCAGTTTGGGTTTTTCCGGATCGCCGACTTCGGGCAGTTGCTCGAACAATTCGGACAGCATCCACAATAAAAATGTCCCATAGAGCTTGGGCGAGTTCATCAACTTGTCGGCGGCGAGGATATTGATCACGCCGCGACCCTTGGCATCGGTCTGCATCAGGTCCTGGATGTTCAGCGCCGGTTCAGCGAAAAACTTGTCGCCGCCCTGCTGTTCGATTTCGAGCAGGCCGCGCTGGATGGCGCCGATCGATGCCGCCGAAACGTTGCCGTACTGGGTGGTGAAGTTTTTTGCGTTTTCGCCGACATGCTGCAGCATTGCGCGCAGGTCCTTCAGGTCGAGCAGCAGCAGTCCGTTGTCGTCGGCGATCTTGAACACCAGCGTCAGCACGCCCTGCTGGGTGTCATTCAGGTTGAGCAGCCGCGCCAGCAGCAGCGGGCCCATTTCGGAAATTGTTGCCCGCACCGGGTGGCCCTGGGTGCCGAAGGCATCCCAGAACACCACCGGACAGGGTTCGTAGACAAAATCGGTGATGCCCAGCTGCTTGATGCGTTCCTCGATCTTCGGCTTGGGCTCACCCTTTTGCGACAAACCGGCAAGATCGCCTTTGACGTCGGCCATGAACACCGGTACGCCGATTTTGGAGAACCCTTCGGCAATGCGCTGCAGGGTCACGGTTTTGCCGGTCCCGGTGGCGCCGGCGATCAGCCCGTGGCGGTTGGCGAGGCCCGAAAGCAGGAACAAATCATGTTCGGATTTGGCGACGAGCAACGGAGCAGCCATGGCGGGTTCCTGATTTCGCTATGATAAAATTTCAACAATTCTAACGGGTTATCAGGGTTACCAGAACACTCATGGCGGGACATTCGAAGTGGGCGAACATCCAGCACCGAAAAGGCCGGCAGGATGCCAAACGCGGCAAGATATTCACCCGCCTGATCAAGGAGATCACCGTGGCCGCGCGTCTGGGCGGGGGCGATCCGGGCACCAATCCGCGGCTGCGCCTGGCGATGGACAAGGCCTATGACAACAACATGCCCAAGGACAACGTCGAGCGCGCGATCAAACGCGGCAGCGGCGAGCTGGAGGGTGTGAACTACGAGGAAATCCGCTACGAGGGTTACGGCATCGGCGGTGCCGCGGTGATGGTCGATTGCATGACCGACAACCGCACCCGCACCGTGGCCGATGTGCGTCATGCCTTCACCAAATACGGCGGCAACCTCGGCACCGACGGTTCGGTCGCCTTCCTGTTCCGGCATTGCGGGCAGATGGTGTTCGCGCCCGGCACGGATGAGGCCAAACTGATGGATGCGGCCATTGATGCCGGCGCCGAAGACGTGGAGACGCACGAGGATGGCAGTATCGAGGTCATCACCGGTCCCGCCGAGTTTTCCGCGGTGCGCGCCGCACTCGGCAAGGCGGGGTTCAAGCCGGAACTGGCCGAGGTGACGATGAAACCCACGACCGACAATGTATTGGCCGGCGATGATGCCCTGCGCATGCAAAAACTCCTGGACGCCCTCGAGGCCGTCGACGACGTGCAGGAGGTGTACACCACCGCAGTCCTCGACGAGCCGGCTTGAGCGCGGCGACCTCCACACTTCGTATTCTCGGCATTGACCCCGGTCTGCGCGTCACCGGTTTCGGGGTCATCGAACAGACCGGCCAGAAACTCGTTTATATCACCAGCGGCTGCATCCGCAGCGGCGAGGGTGAACTGCCCCGGCGCATCAAGGTGCTGCTCGAAGGTTTGCAGGAAGTGATCGCCACCACCCGCCCGCAGTGTGTGGCGATCGAGCAGGTGTTCGTCAACATCAATCCGCAATCGACGCTGCTGCTCGGCCAGGCCCGTGGTGCGGCGATCTGCGCTGCAGTGGGCAGCGCATTGCCGGTGGCCGAATACACCGCGCTGCAGGTGAAGCAGGCCGTGGTCGGCGCTGGCAAGGCAAAAAAGGAACAGGTGCAGGCCATGGTGCGGCGCCTGCTGAAACTGGCCGGTGATCCGAGCCCTGATGCCGCGGACGCGCTGGCCTGCGCGATCTGTCATGCGCATGGTGGACAGGGTTATGGCGGCGTCGGGATTGGACGCCGGCGTCGGGCGGGACGCCTGCGGTGAGCCGCATCCTGCTGGCATGGGAACTCGGCACGGGTTTCGGACATCTCGGGCCGTTTCTCGGCCTCGCACCGCGGCTGATTAAGCGTGGACACGAACTGCATATTGCCGCGCGCGAGATCGCCGGCGCGGTCAAGGCAGTCGGCAGCCTGCCGATCACCGTGCATCAGGCGCCGTTGTGCCTGAACACCTATGGCGGTCTGCAGGACCCGCCGCTGAATTACGCCGAGATCCTGATGCGTTACGGCTATCTGGAGCCGGCGATGCTGCGCGGGATGATGACCGCGTGGAGTTCGCTGATCCGTGCGGTCGGCGCCGATGTGGTGATTGCCGACCATGCACCGACCGCGCTGCTGGCGGCGCACGGACTGGGTGTTGCGCGCGCAGTGATCGGCAGTACTTTCAATGTGCCTCCGGCTGTGGCCCCCACCCCCAACATGCGGCCGTGGCTGACGGTGCCGGCTGAACGCCTCGCCGACAGTGATCAACGCGTACTGGCGGTAATCAACCAGGAATTGGCGGCGCACCACCGACTGCGCACCCTGCACGGGATTTTTGCCGGTGCGGAATGTTTTTTTTCCGGCGTACCCGAGCTGGATGTTTATGTCGCGCGGCCATCCGGGGATTACCTGGGGCTGCAGTCGCTGTCGACCGGCACGGCCGCGCCGTTGTGGCCACGGGGCGCGGGCGAACCGGTGTTTGCCTACCTGCACGCCGATTACCGCCATATCGGGCCGGCACTGCAGGCGCTGGCTGCCAGCGGCGCGCGGGTCCTGGCGCATGTGCTGGGAGGCAATGCTGCAATGACCGAACAGTACGGCACTGAACGGCTGCAGTTTGCACCGCAATTGCTCGATTTCCGACGCGTGGTGGCCGAGTGCGGCTTGTGCGTGTGCCACGGCAACGTCGGTACCACGCTGGGCATGCTGCACGGCGGCCGCCCGGTGCTGGTGCTGCCCAAACACCTTGAACATTACCTGCTCGGCAGTACGGTGGCGCGTGTCGGTGCCGGGCGTGTCGTGCATCCGGACGACAATGCGCCGGACATCGCATCCGAACTGCGCACCATGCTTGCCGACGACAGCTTCCGCCGCAATGCGGCTGCGCTGGCGCAACGTCATGCGTCTGTTGGTACAATGACGGACCAGGCCGTTGCCCGCATCGAGGCCCTGGCCTTACCGGGAGCCGGACCCAGTCCATGATCGGCCGTGTATCAGGACGTTTGCTGACCAAACAGCCGCCGCAAATCACGGTTGACGTGAACGGCATCGGCTACGAAATCGACGTGCCGATGAGCACGCTCTACCAATTGCCGGCGACCGGCGCCGAAGTAACCTTGTACACGCAACTGATCGTCCGCGAGGATGCGCATCTGCTCTACGGGTTTGCCACCGAAGCTGAACGTGCGCTGTTTCGCCAGTTGATCAAAATCTCCGGAATCGGCGCACGCACTGCGCTGTCGGTGCTGTCGGGCCTGTCAGTGACCGAGTTGCGCGAGGCCGTGCGTGGCCAGGACATCGCGCGCATGACCAAAATCCCCGGCATCGGCAAAAAAACCGCGGAACGCCTGTTGCTCGAGTTGCGCGACCGCCTCGACTTCAAGGCCGGGGATACCTCCGCCGGCGGTGTTGCCATACCGGGCACCGGCGATATCGTCAACGCACTGAGTGCGCTTGGTTACAATGACCGTGAAGTGACCTGGGCCGTGGAAAAATTGCCGGCCGGATTGTCGGTGACCGAAGGCATCCGCCAGGCCCTGAAGCTGCTGTCGAAGTCGTAAACGTCAGAGGTAAACTTCAGTCATAAAACCCCAGTCACAAGAACATCCAGCCCATGATCGAAACCGACCGCCTGATTGCCGCCGCACCGGCTTCCGCCCAGGAAGAGGTGTTCGAACGCGCGCTGCGGCCCAAGGTGCTGGATGAATATGTCGGGCAGGAAAAAATCCGCGGCCAGCTGTCGATTTTCATCGAGGCCGCGCGCAAACGCAGTGAGCCGCTTGACCATGTGCTGCTGTTCGGCCCGCCGGGGCTGGGCAAAACAACGCTGGCCCACATCATCGCGCGCGAGATGGGCGTCAATCTGCGCCATACCTCGGGCCCGGTGCTGGAACGTGCCGGTGACCTCGCGGCGATACTGACCAATCTTGAGCCGAACGACGTGTTGTTCATCGACGAGATACACCGCCTGTCACCGGTGGTCGAGGAAATCCTCTATCCGGCGCTGGAGGATTTCCAGATCGACATCATGATCGGCGAGGGGCCGGCGGCGCGTTCGGTCAAGCTCGACCTGCCGCCGTTCACGCTGGTTGGCGCCACCACCCGGGCGGGGATGCTGACCAATCCGTTGCGTGACCGTTTCGGCATTGTTGCGCGACTGGAGTTCTACACCACGGATGAGTTGACGCGGATTGCCGAGCGTTCGGCGCGGCTGCTCGAAGTCGGAATGGATGCGGGTGGTGCGCGCGAAATCGCCGGGCGTTCGCGCGGCACACCGCGCATTTCCAACCGCCTGCTGCGCCGCGTCCGCGATTTTGCCGAGGTGCGCGCTGACGGGCACATCACGCGCGCAGTCGCGGATGATGCGCTGAAAATGCTCGATGTTGACGCGGTCGGGCTTGATGTCATGGACCGCAAGTTGCTGCAGGCTGTGATCGACAAGTTCGGCGGCGGACCGGTCGGAGTCGAGAATCTGGCCGCGGCGATCGGTGAAGAGCGAGACACCATTGAAGACGTGCTCGAACCCTACCTGATCCAGCAGGGTTACCTGCAGCGCACACCGCGCGGACGGGTGGCGACTGCCGCTGCGTATTGCCACTTCGGGTTGGTCGCCCCGCGCAACGACGGCGCGCGTGATCTGTGGGATGCCGGCGCCTCGGCGCCATGAGAAATTTATGTAACTATTTGATTTAATTGAATAAAATATTAAAACGACAGCATTTACCCGCGCGACCTTCAGCTGCCCCGCACGCCGCGGCAGCGGCACATCAACCACATCAACCCTTTCTCTGGCCGATCCGCGTTTATTACGAAGACACCGATGCCGGCGGTGTGGTGTTTTACGCGAACTACCTGGGCTTCATGGAGCGCGCACGCACCGAGTGGCTGCGCGCGCTGGGTTTCGAACAACCGGAGATGGCGGCACGGGACGGCGTGTTGTTTGTGGTGCGTGCGGTGAACATCGATTATCTGAAACCGTCGCGGTTCAACGACAGCTTGCAGGTCACCGTGGAAGTCGTTAACGTCGGCGGCAGCCGCATCCGGTTTTTGCAGCGGGTGCTGCGCGGGAACGAGGAGATCGCGCGGGCGGAGGTCGAGGTCGTGTGCGTCAGCACCGATACTTTGAGGCCGGCCCGCATGCCCGAGGCGATGCGCATGACAATAGAAAAAAGTTAGAACAGGAACGGAAAATTGAACGCAACACTTACCCATGACATGTCCGTGCTCAGCCTGATCACCGGCGCGAGCGTGCCGGTGCAGCTGGTGATGCTTGTTCTGCTGTTGTCATCGCTCATTTCCTGGTACTACATTTTTCTCAAGATATTCACGCTGCGCCGCACGACCCGGCAGACCGCCGAGTTCGAGCGCCAGTTCTGGAGCGGCGCCGATTTGAAGGACCTGTTCCAGCGCGCGGTCAATGCGCGGGATTCCGCGGGCAGCCTTGAGCGCATTTTCGAATCCGGCTTCCGTGAGTTCACCAAACACCGGCGCGAAGCCGGCGTCGATGTCGGCGCACTGATGGACAGCACGCGGCGCGCGATGCGCGCCACCTATCAGCGCGAAATGGACAAGCTGGAATCCTCGTTGTCCTTCCTCGCCACGGTCGGCTCGGTCAGTCCTTACGTCGGTCTGCTCGGCACGGTGTGGGGCATCATGAATTCCTTCCGCGGGCTGGCCAACGTCGGCCAGGCGACGCTGAGCCATGTCGCACCTGGTATTGCCGAGGCGCTGATCGCCACCGCCATCGGCCTGTTCGCGGCGATTCCCGCGGTGGTCGCCTACAACCGGTTTGCCGGTGACGTGAACCGGCTGGCGATCCGTTTTGATTCCTTCACCGAAGAATTCTCCAACATCCTGCAGCGGCAGGTGCACTGATCGGAGTGGACATCAAGAATTTTGACTCAGCGATTTCAGTAATGACGGCGAAGCTTTTAAGCGTCGGGACATCATTGCTCCGAAGGCGTGTGCGCTCGGTCGCTGCGCGCCCCGAAGGAAGTCCCCTTGGGGGGCTCCCAACGCGCCCGCCCATCATTTTTCTATGGCTTCCTAGATGCTGATCGAAAAACGCAGCGGCCGCCGCCTGATGAACCAGATCAACGTCGTGCCGTACATCGACGTGATGCTGGTGCTGCTGGTGATTTTCATGGTCACTGCGCCGATGATGAATCCAAGCAAAGTCGATTTGCCGTCAGTGGGAAAATCATCCGAGATCAAAACCCCGCCGCTGCAGATCATGATCGACAAAAAGGGCGACCTGACGTTTCGTGATCAGGACGGCAAGGCGGATCGCAAAGTGAAGTGGGATGAGGTGATTGCCCTGATCAAGCAGAGGCAGGCCAGTAACCCGGAGCAGGCGGTGGTGATCGCTGCCGACAAGGGTGTGCTCTACGAAAAAGTGGTCGAAGTGATGGATACGCTGCAGCGGAACAACGTGCAGCGGGTGGGGCTGCTGGTACGTCCCGGGAATTAATGGAAATTGCGCAAATAATGACAAAAACATGCCTCTGCTCAATTGGCAGATCAGGTTGTCATGTTTTTGGAAAAAATCAATAACCGATGACCACTGCCGCGATCAGCTCCCGCGAACAGGCCCTCGCCGGCGCGCTGGCTTTCGTGATGCATGTGCTGTTCCTGATTCTGCTGGTGTTCGGCGTGAGCTGGCAGCACCAGCGGATTGATACCGCGGTGGTGGTCGACCTCTGGCGCGATCTGCCGACGGCGCCGCCCGCAGCGGAGCCCCCGCCGCCGCCGGCGATAAAGCCGGAGCCGCCGCCGCCCGCGCCGAAAGTCGAAACCAAACCACCGCCACCGGTAAAGCCGGCACCGGAGCCCGCGCCGGCGGCAAAACCCGACATCGCGCTGAAGGAAAAACTGGAAAAGGAACGCAAACTCAAAGAGCAGCAGGCGGCCGAGGCGAAAAAACTTGCCGCTGAAAAATCGCGCGAAGCCGAGCTGGAAAAGAAAAAACGCGCCGAAGCCGAGGCGCTGAAAAAGAAACAGGCCGCGGACGCCGCCGCCAAAAGCGCCGCTGACGAACAGCAGAAAGCACGCGATGCGCTGGCTGCGCAACAGGCCGCGGCGGCGAAGCGGGAAATCGACAAATACATGGACGGCATCCGCACCAGGGTCAAACGCTTCGTGCTGGTGCCGCCCAGCCTGCAGGGCAACCCGGAGGCCGAATTTGTGGTGACTTTGCTGCCCGGCGGCGAGGTGCTGGACGTCCGTCTCGCCAAGACCAGCGGTAATGCGGCGTATGACGCGGCTATCGAGGCCGCGATCCGCAAGGCGCAGCCGTTCAGCGTGCCGGCGGGAGACCAGTTTCAGCAGTATTTCCGCCGCTTCACGATGGCCTTCAGGCCGGTTCAGTAATATTTGCGCATCACAATGACAATGAACCCGGACGCAAACTGGTGGTCACACAGACCAGACATCCGCATCAAGTTACCGGCATTCCATCAGAAAAAGATGAAAAATCTTAAAACAATATTATTGCCTTGCTTGTTATCTCTCGGGCTGTTCCTGCTGGCCCAGAACGCGTCGGCACAACTCCGCATCGAAGTGGTCGGCGGCGGCGCCACGCAGATTCCGGTGGCCATTGCCCCCTTCCGTGCCGAGGAGGGGCTGGCCCAGCGCCTGACCCCGGTGGTGATGGCCGATCTCGCGCGCAGCGGGCTGTTCAAAATCGTCGATGCCGGCGGCATGAACCCGGTGCCCCACGAGCCCGAGCAGGTGAATTACGCGCAGTGGCGCGCCCGCGGCGCCGATGCCGTGGTGATCGGTGCCGTGACCAAGGCGCCGGACGGCCGTTATGACATCCGTTTCCGCGTCATGGATGCCATCAAGCAGACGCAGATCGCCGGTTTTGTTTATTTCGCCACGGAAAGCCAGTTGCGGCTGACCGCGCACAAGATAGCCGACGTCATTTACGAAAAACTGACCGGCGACCCCGGCGTATTCGCGACGCGCATCACCTACATCGTCAAACGCGGCCCGCGTTATGAGCTGCATGTCGCGGATGCCGACGGTTTCGGCGCGCAAAGCGTACTGGCCTCGAACGAACCGATCATTTCGCCGGCGTGGTCTCCGGACGGCACCCGGCTTGCCTACGTGTCCTTCGAGCAGAAAAAACCGGTGGTTTATGTGCAATCGCTGACCACCGGCAGCCGTCAGGCCGTGGCCGCCTTCCGCGGCAGCAACAGCGCGCCGGCGTGGTCGCCGGATGGCAGGCAACTGGCGGTGACGCTGACCCGTGATGGCGGTTCGCAGCTGTTCCTGATCAATGCCGATGGATCGGGCGCGCCGTCGCGGCTGACCCAGAGTGCCGCGATCGATACCGAGGCCAATTTTTCACCCGACGGCAAGTCGATCCTGTTTACTTCCGACCGCGGTGGCGGCCCGCAGATTTACCGCATCCCGGTCGGCGGCGGCGCGCCGCAGCGCGTGACTTTCGAAGGCTCGTACAACGTGTCGCCGCGGCACAGTCCCGACGGCAGGAGCTTCACTTTCATCCAGCGCAACGGCAGCCGCTTCAATGTCGCGGTGCAGGATTTTGCGACGCGACAGGTGCAGGTGCTGACCGAGGGCGGTGTCGATGAATCGCCGAGTTTTGCGCCGAACAGCAAGATCATCCTCTATGCGACCGAGGTGGGAGGCCGTGGTATATTGGCCGCCGTTTCCAGCGATGGTCGCATCAAGCAACGTTTCACCGCTGATGTCGGGGATGCACGTGAACCTGCGTGGAGTCCCGTGGTCAATAAATAAATCCTCAGCAAAACCACCCCAGTCGACAAGGAGTTCCATCATGAAACGCATACTCACAGCAGTACTGGCAACGGCGATACTCGCCGCCTGTAGCAGCACCCCCACCAAAGAGCAGGACGGCGCCGCCGTCGAAGACCGCGGCGCAGCCGGCTCGCAGCCGGTGACCAAGCCGCCGGTGGCCACCGGGCCGACCACCACGCCGCTGGATCCCAAGGGCGTTTCGGGTAACCCGCTGAAGGATCCCTCCAACATCCTGTCCAAACGCAGCGTCTATTTCGAGCTCGACAGCAATGTTGTCAAGGAAGAGTTCAAACCCGTGGTTTCGGCACATGCGCGTTACCTGCAGCAGAACCGCAGCCAGAAAATGACCGTGCAGGGCAATGCCGACGAACGCGGCAGCCGTGAATACAATCTGGCGCTGGGCCAGCGCCGCGCCGACGCCGTCAAGCAGATGATGCAGTTGCTGGGTGCGCAGAGCGAGCAGATCGAAACCGTCAGCTTCGGCGAGGAAAAACCCAAGGCCACGGGACATGATGAAGCGAGCTGGTCCGAGAACCGCCGCGCCGATCTCGTATATCCGAACGACTGATCCGGCGCATGGGGTCCCGTAAACTGCGCGCGTCCATCGCATCCCTGTGCGCGCTGGTTTTCTGTTCCGGTATGCTGGCGGCCGGACCCGCGGCAGCGGGCCTGTTTGACGACGAGGTCGCGCGCAAACAGATCGCCGAGCAGCAGAAGCGGGTCGATGAACTGCGCCAGCAGACCGACAGCCTGTCCGGCCGGCTGGGTAAAATCGAGGACGCCGCCAAAGCACAGCCGGTGCTGGCGCTGGTGGCCGAAATCGAGAAACTGCGCGAGGAGATGCGCAGCCTGCGCGGCCAGATCGAAATACTCGGCAACAATATCGAAGGCGTGACCAAACGCCAGCGCGACATGTATGTCGATCTGGACCAGCGTTTGCGTCGTTTCGAACAGCCGGGCGCAGCCATTGCACCTGCTGCCGGTGCGGCCCCGGTCGCGGCTGGCGCAGAGGCGCCGAAACCGGCTGCTGGGGCATCAACAGCCTCAGTCAGCGTCTCAGTCAGCGTCGATGAAAACGACGCCTATGAACGTGCCCAGGGCCAGCGCCGCATCGGCAATTACCAGGGCGCCATCACCGCTTTCCAGGGTTTTGTCGCCAAATATCCGAAAAGCACGCTGGCGCCGCGCGCCCAGTACTGGATTGGCGATTCGTATTTCAATTTGCGCGATTTCAAGAATGCGATCGCCAGCCAGCAAAAGCTTTTGGCCTCATACCCCGAAAGTGCCTCGGTGCCCGATGCGCTGCTCAACATGGCCAGCTCGCAGCTGGAGGCGGGTGACACCGCCGCGGCGCGCAAGACCATGGACGGCCTGATCGCGCGTTATCCCGCTTCCGAGGCCGCTGAAAAGGCGCGCCGGCGCGTCGCCAACCTGCGCTGAGCGGTACAGTCGCCGTACTGCCGGGTTTTCCGGCACAATCCGCCAGTGAATCAGACCATCACCGAACAAGCCTCGTCCGCTGTAATTGACGCAACTTCTGCCGTTGCGGCGACGCTGCGGGTTACCGAGATTTTTTTCTCGCTGCAGGGCGAAACCAGCCGCGTCGGCCTGCCGACGGTATTCGTGCGCCTGACCGGCTGCCCGCTGCGTTGCGGCTATTGCGATACCGCCTATGCTTTTCACGGCGGGGAATCGCTGACATTGGGCACAATACTCGAACGTGTTGCCGCGTACGGCGCGCAGCATGTCACGCTGACCGGCGGCGAGCCACTGGCGCAGAAACATGCGCTGGTGCTGCTGCGGCAGCTGGCCGATGCCGGTTATTCGGTGTCGCTTGAAACCAGCGGCGCGCTGGATGTGTCCGGAGTCGATGTCCGTGTTTCAAAAATCCTGGACTTGAAGACGCCCGGTTCCGGCGAATGCACGCGCAACCTGTGGTCGAATCTCGATCACCTGACACCGCATGACGAAATCAAGTTTGTGCTGTGCGACGAGCAGGACTATGTCTGGGCGCGGGAACAGCTGCAGCAAAGGCAACTCGCCGCCTTGTGCCCGGTGCTGTTTTCGCCGGTGCACGGCCAGCTCGAACCGCGCCGGCTCGCCGAGTGGATATTGCGCGACCGCTTGACGGTGCGTTTCCAGCTGCAGTTGCACAAACTGCTGTGGGGCGAAGTTCCAGGACACTGAGGCGGTGATTGAGTGATTAGGTGATTAAGTGATTGCGCGTATAGTGCCGACCACCGTTTTTACCTAATCACCTGGTTACCTAATTACTTAATCACGCATAACCAATGACCAAAGCTGTCGTCCTGCTCTCAGGCGGACTCGATTCCGCGACCACGCTGGCCATTGCGCGCGAGGCGGGGCATGACTGTTATTGCCTGTCGATCGATTATGGCCAGCGCCACCGTTCCGAACTGGATGCCGCTGCGCGCGTGGCGCGGGCATTGGGCGCGGTCGCACACAAGGTGGTGCGTATCGATCTTGGCGCTGTCGGCGGTTCGGCACTGACCGACCCTGCGATTGCGCTGCCGGTGGATGGCCTGCAACCGGGCATACCCGTGACCTATGTCCCGGCACGCAATACCATCATGCTGTCACTGGCGCTGGCGCATGCCGAAGTCTGCGGCGCGGAGCATATTTATTTTGGCGCCAATGCGGTGGATTACTCCGGGTACCCGGATTGCCGGCCGGAGTACATGCGTGCCTTCGAGCGGCTTGCGAATCTTGCCACCAAGGCCGCGGTTGAAGGCCGACCGCTGAAAATACACACGCCCATCATCACACTCAGCAAGGCCGACATCATTCGCCGCGGCCTCGCGCTGGGCGTGGATTACGCATTGACGGTGTCCTGTTATCAGGCGGATGAAGCAGGGCGTGCCTGCGGCGTCTGCGATTCCTGCCGGCTGCGTCGCGCGGGGTTTGAGCAGGCCGGTATTTCCGATCCCACGCCTTACAAATAACATAGTAAAAACAATTACTTAAATGACGTCTGCGGACGTACTTAAACTTGCCGGAGGAAATTTATGGAATTCAACGTACATCATCAGATGCTGACCGCGGTATTTGTCATTGCCGTCGCGCTCGGCGCGATCGTCAACAAAACCAATTTTTGCACCATGGGCGCGGTGTCCGACTGGGTCAACATGGGCGACAGCGGTCGCATGCGTGCGTGGCTGTTCGCGATGGCGATCGCCATCAGCGGGGTGGTGATGATGGAGGCGGCGGGCCTGATCAAACTGTCCGGCGAAACCTTTCCGCCGTATCGAACCGCGAATTTCAGCTGGTTGCGTTACCTCGCCGGCGGGGCCTTGTTCGGCATCGGCATGACGCTTGCCAGCGGCTGCGGCAACAAGACGCTGGTGCGTGTCGGCGCCGGCAATCTGAAGTCACTGATGGTGCTGGTGGTTGCATCAGTGATGGCGTACCTGATGATGTGGACGCCGTTCTACGAAAAAGGTTTCCATCCCTGGGTGTCGGCAACGGCCATCGATCTCGCGCAACATGGCGTGAACAGCCAGGAACTCGGTGCGCTGCTCGCCGGCCTGTCGGGTTTGCAGGCCTCGCCCATGCTGAACACGGCGGTTGGTGGCGTGCTGGCGCTGGGCCTGTTCATTTATGTATTCCGTTCGGCGGATTTCCGCGGCAGTGCCGACAATATGCTGGGTGGTGCGGCGGTCGGACTGGCGGTGCTGGCCGGCTGGTATCTGACCGGCGGGTCGCTGGGCCAGGCGTGGAAGGAATACGCCGAATTCGCGACCGCAGTGCCCAGCCGTGTCCAGGTGCAGTCCTATACCTTCATCAGCCCGATGGGCGATTCCGTTCGTTACCTGCTGAGCCCGGATAACGTGACTTTGATCAATTTTGGCGTGGTGGCGCTGGCCGGTGTCATTCTGGGTTCGCTCCTTTATGCGCTGATTACAAAGAGCTTTCGTATCGAATGGTTTGTTTCGTTGAAGGATTTTGCCAGTCACGCGGCAGGCGGCGTGTTGATGGGTGTCGGCGGCGTACTGGCAATGGGCTGCACCGTGGGCCAGGCGATTACCGGCATGTCAACACTGGCGCTGGGCTCGATGCTGACCTTTTTTGCCATTGTCATCGGCGCCGCGGCCACCATGAAATACCAGTACTGGCGCATGATGCAGGAGGAATAGGCGTGCGCAGCGCTGTTCCGGGGGATGACTTTGTTGACCCCCATGCCGGTCACGGTTAAAATTCGCCCCTTTTTGGGAGGTTAGCTCAGCCGGTAGAGCAGCGGACTTTTAATCCGTTGGTCGCGAGTTCGAATCTCGCACCTCCTACCAGTTGCATCCGAAGGGCCGGCGCAAGCCGGCCTTTTGTTTTTTTAGCGTCATGTTGTGGTGGTGTGCGGTAAACGAATTTTTTGGATGAAAACCCATTTTGATGAGTACCGGCCATGGCCCAGTTTGAACCAGTAGCTTATGTGCGCAGCGACCGCAACGAGATGTCAGCCGGGCACTGGGCGGATGTCGAGTCGCGCATTGAACTCGATCCCCGGTATGTAAAAGGCCTGGCCGGGCTCGGCGAGTTTTCGCATGTGGTGGTGGTGTTCCACCTCGACCGTATCCCCGCTTTTGATCCGGCGAAGCAGCTCACGCGCAATCCGCGCGGCATGGAGAGCCTGCCGCCGGTGGGGGTGTTCGCGCAACGGACGAAATTCCGCCCGAATCCGATTGGCGTGACCGCGGTGGAACTGGTGGCCATTGACGACAAGGGCATCACGGTGCGCGGCCTGGATGCGCTCGACGGCACGCCGGTACTCGACATCAAACCTTATATTCCGGCCTTCGAGCGCAAGGACGAAGTGCGTCTGCCGGCGTGGGTCGACAGCATGATGGACGGATATTTCTGATGCGGCCGGGCATGCGGATGAAGGTCCGCAATGCGGCGCGCATTGCAGTGATTTCCATGTCCGGACCCACATTCCGTGTTTTTCCCGAAACGGCGTAAGTTTCCCGCAAGCTGACGTAAGGCTGCCGCAAGCCGGCATGGCCAGCATGGTGGCGTGTTGTGATTCGATGAGCTTGCTGCGAATTTATTTCGCACTCACCCCGAACACAGCCTCCTTTAATGCTGACCAGGAGCTTGTGATGAAAAAAATTGTATCCGGACTGATGTCGTTTTTGATCGCGCTGCCGGCGCTGGCCGAAGATGCCGCCGTAGTACCGCCCCCGCAGCTTGACGCCAATCCCATGGGGCTGATCCTGTTTGCGCTGGTATTTGTCGGGATGATCGGCGGTTTCGCCGCATATATCTGGGTGAAGGAGCGCAATAAAAAAGGTGCCGGCAAGTAAGCCGCATCCGGGAATTTTCAAAAAAAGCGCTCTGCGGAGCGCTTTTTCATTGGCGGGCGGCCGGCGATCAATAACAGATCCGACCCGGAAGGTTATTGATGTTCCATGGTTTTGTTGCCGGCAGATTGTGCCGGCGCCGGTCAGCGTGGACGAAACACCAGGGTAATGCGATTGCCGGCCGGCAAGGCGGTGTACCGCGCCTGCTCGGTCAGTTGCAGGATCAGCGGCACCCCGAGCCCGCCGATGCCACGCATCTCAATGTTCGGATTGGTATGTGCGGTCGAGACCTCGGCAAACGGGTCATATTGCGGCGCGCGATCCTCGTAAGTCAGCGCGATCGAACGGTCCGCAGCAGGCAGGATGGCCAGGTACACATGGTTTTCGGCCCTGGTTGATGTGCCGTATTTCACTGAATTGGTGAACAATTCTTCCAGAACCAGAGTGCAGCGGTGGATGTCGCCCGATTCCCAGCCCAGTGTCGCGACGCTGATTTCAAGCCGCTCCCGGATGGCCTCAAAGGCCTCCAATCGGGCAGGAAAACGGTGGAGGTGCGGCTCGGACATGGCGTGGCGCGCAGCGGACCCGGGCATGAATATAATGACCGGATTATAATCATCCTGTCATTTTGAAGTCAGGGTGGGTCAATAACATTGCCGGGGACAGCCATGATGAAACGCATGTTGACGGGTGATTTGGTGACTTGGGTGACTTGTGCGGCCTTTTTCCTGTTGTCGGCTGTACCCGCGATGGCGGGCGCAGAGGCCGGCCAGATCAAGGTGCTCAACGGTTCTGTCGTCCTTGAGCGCGACGGCAAAACGCTGCCGGCCACGATCGGCACCCGCGTGATGCAGGCAGATACCCTTAAAACAGGTGCCGGATCATCTGTCGGCGTCACGCTGCTCGACAACACCCTGCTGTCGGCGGGGCCGGACAGCGTGCTGGTCATCGAACGTTTTTCCTTCAATTCGACCACGCACCAGGGCCATCTCGATGCCGGCCTGAAACGCGGCACGCTGTCGATGGTCTCTGGCAAACTCGCCAAACAATCCCCCGATGCGGTACGCGTCATTACGCCGACGACGGTGCTTGGCGCGCGGGGCACCGAATTTCACGTCCAGGTCACTGACTGATTCGCGGCTAACCCATGCGGCTGAATGACTTTGGCATCGTTGTCGTCATCGCCGTGGTGGTGACGGCGCTTTTGTTGTCGGAAAAACCCGCACCCCAGCCGGTCGCCGCCGCGCAGCCGAAAACCGTGGTGGTTCTGGTGCCCGGGGCAGACGGCAAGGTGGGCGCGGTCAGCGTCAAATCCGCGCAGGGCGAAACGGTCATCAACAACGCCTACGCGTCGGCGACCACCACCGGCAATGCCGCGCCGGTCACCGGCAGCTCCAATGCGGCACAGGTGCAGCAGACCTTCGGCGAAACAGCCAGAGCCCTGCCGCCGCCGCCGGTGTCATACACACTGAATTTCCTCGAAGGCCGCGACGAGTACACCCCTGAATCGCACCAGACCATCGAAACCGTGCTGCGCGAACTGGCAAAGCGGCCTGCCGCCGAAATTGCCGTGATCGGACACACCGATCGTGTCGGTGCGCTCGAATACAACGACAAGTTGTCATTGCAGCGTGCCGAACGCGTACGTGCCGATTTCATCAGGCGTGGTGTCGCCGAACGTTCGATCAGCGTGGCCGGGCGCGGTGAACGTGAACCGCTGGTGGCCACTGCCGACGAAGTGGCGGAGGCGCGCAACAGGCGCGTCGAAATCAATATCAGGTAGTTTTCAGGTCTTCGCTGCTGGCCCATGCCAGCGCAGTGCCAGCATCGTGATGTCGTCGGCCAGCATTTCGACGGCACCGAAGGCCTGCAAATCCTTGCGCACCGCGGCAATGATGTCAGCGCAGGATGTCGCCGGGGGCAAGGTCTTCAGCACCGCGCAGAGGCGATCACGCCCATACAGCCGGCGTTCCACATCCATCGCCTCGGTCACGCCGTCCGTATACAGCAACACCGTTTCCCCCGCGGCCAATGTATGCGCCGCGCCGGGATAGTCGTGGTGATCGAACATGCATAGCGGCGGACCGCCGGCCTGAACCAGCCGGGTGAGGCCGCCCGCGCCGATCAGGATCGGCGCGTCATGGCCGGCGTTGGCGTAACGCAGCTCGCCCGTTTGCAGATCCAGGCTGCACAACACTGCGGTGACGAACATGGCTTCCGGGTTGTCACGGGCAATCTCGGCATTGGCTTCGGTGAGTATCCGCTCCACGGCGCCGCCGCTGCGCAGCGCAGCGCTTTTGCACAGGGCCTTGCTGATCGCCATGAACAGGCTGGCCGGCAGGCCCTTGCCTGAAACATCACCGACGAGGAAAGTCACGCGGTCGGCGGAGGGTTTGAAAAAATCATAAAGGTCTCCGCCGACTTCCCGCGCCGGGGCCATCCAGGCCGCGACGTCGCAACGCGCTTCGATGACGGTCAACGAAGCGGAATCCGGCAGCAGTCCGGTTTGTACGCGGCGCGCCGCTTCCAGCTCGCCGGCGACGCGCGCGGCGGTTTCGCGTTCGATTTGCAGCGTTTCGCGCAGGCGGCGGCGCTGGCGTTCGGTCTCAATCAGTTTGCCGGCCATCGTGGTCATGAACACCAGCATCAGCGCAACCGCCGGCGACGCAACATCAAGCAAGACGCCGCTGATGCGGAATGCGCCGGCGCCGGTGGCGGCGAGTGCTGCAATCAGCGCGACGGCGCCACTCATCGCCAGCCATGGCCGCAGCAGCGGTGTCAGCAGCACAAACAGCGTGCCGCATAAGGCAAGGGCCAGCAGTTCCGCAGACGGTGCCCAGCTTGGCCGGGTCAGGTGGTCGCCGTCGAAAATGTTTTCGATCAGCTGGGCATGGATTTCCGCGCCGGGAATGCTGGAGTTCACCGGCGTTGCCGGGTAATCGACCAACGCGAGTCCGGTGAGCCCGACCAGCACCAGCTTGCTGTTGATGCGCGCCGGATCGACGCGGCCTTCAAGCACGTCGACTGCGGAAACAAAACGATCCGGGTCGTGGTGGCTGTAATGGATCCACGCCCGGCCTTCCCGGTCCACGGGCACCGCGACATCACCGGTTCCGACCGAGAGCAGGCCGTCGGCGTTGGCGCGCAGGCGTATCACCGGTTCGCCGGCGGCGACACGGATCACCTCAAGGGCGAGCGTCGGCGCGATGGCATTTTGTACTGCGACGGCGAGTGGGATGTTGCGGATGATGCCGTCAGGTGCGTCGGCACTGATGATGCCGTGGCCGGCTGCGGCACGGTCGAGCACCGGGGTGCTGCGGATTACGGAACGGAACTGCGGCAGCAGCGGCATCAGCAGCAGCGGGTCGGAACCCTCGACCCGCACCGGCGGGAAGTTGCCGCCTCCGCCGGCGCCTTCGGCAACGGTGCCGGCAATGGCCAGCACAGCCCGGTTGTCGCGCAGCGCCACGGCAAACAACAGGTCATTGCCCGTCGCTTCGGCGGTCACAGCGTTTCCGCCGTGGCGGTCCGGCTCCGGAAACAGCAGGTCGATGCCGATGGCCGCAGGTTTTAATGCGCCGATTGCATTGACCAGTCTTGCGAGTTCGCTGCGCGGCCACGGCCACTGTCCGTATTTGGCGAGGCTGGCTTCGTCGATGGCGACAATCACGGCCGGAGCACTTTTTCTCTCGCGTGGCCAGGCTTTCTGGTACGCATCAAGCAGGGTGAGTTGCAGCGCGCGGTGTGCCGGGGTGTGCGTCGCGTGCAGGCCGAGCAGCAGGCCAAGCATGGTCAGGCCGGCGATCCAGATCGGCCAGCGACGTGCGCTTATGGCGCTGCTTGCCGGCTGCATCAGAGATCGACCACCAGGCCGTCCCAGGCGCTGATGATCTCCAGTGGCGCACCGTCGCGGGTGATTTCTTCCAGCCGGCGCGTCTGGCGCAGGATGTCCTCGAGCTGGATGTCTCCGAAAACCGGCTCATGGTGAAACAGGCACAGCCGTTTCGCTCCCGCGAGCTGGCACAACTCGACGCCGATGATATTGCTCGAGTGCCCCCAGTCTTCCTTGACCGACACCGCATCTGCCAGTGAATACATGGCATCGAAGATCACCAGGTCGGCGTTGCGGAAAAATGCGGCGAAGGCCTCGGTCTCCCTGGTATTTTCCGTGCGGTGTTCGGAGTCCGTCGAATACACCACGCACTTGCCCGTTTTTTCGAAGCGGTAACCGGAGGAGTCCCCGGCATGGCGCTGCAGCAGCGGCGTGATCCTGTAACCGGCGATGTCGGCGCTGACCCCGGGCTGCAGCTGCACAAACTCGATGCTGGCCGGCAGTTGGTTGAAGTCGACCGGGAATGACGGTGCGCCATGCTGGCGCCGGAATGCTGCTTCGAGGTTAGGGTGGCAGCCGTGGATCAGGATGCGGTTGCCGGGAATGAAGGCGGGGGTGAAAAACGGGAACCCCATGATGTGATCCCAGTGCAGATGGGACATGAACACATGGTAGGTCTGCGGTTGTTCCGGCCCGTGGCGACGCAGCATTTCCGCGCCGTAACGCCGTGCGCCGGAGCCGAGGTCGCAGATCACATGGTTGTCTTCATTGTCGATGATTTCGACGCAGGAAGAATCACCGCCGAAGGTGCCGCTGACGCTGAACGGCAGTTGCGCGATGAAATCATCAATGGCCGCCGGTGTTTCCAGCCTCACGTTTTGCGCCGCGGTCAGCGCCGCCGCGAGTTTGACGCGGATGGCGTCGGTGGTCAGTGGTGCCGGCAATGAACCACGGGTGCCCCAGAAACGGATTTGCATAAAGGTTTTCCGGGTTCAGGTGCCGGCAGTTTCCGGCTGGCGGTTGAGTGCGGCGACTGCTTCGTCGGTGGTCGTGAAAATTTCGTAGACCAGGTGAAAGTGGCTGATTTCGAAGATTTCCTGAACCAGCGCCTGCATTTGCGCGACGGCAATGCGCCCGCCCTGGGCGCGGGCCTGTTTCGCCGCCATCATGAATATGCGCAGTCCGGCGCTGCTGATGTAATCGAGCGCGCTGAGGTCGAGCACGATGCCGTCACCATTGCTGCGGCAGTGCTGCAGGTGGGGTGTCAGCTGCTCGTGGAAAGCGGATGCGTTCAGGTGGTCAATGCGGCCCTTGACCGCGATGACCCTGGCATTTCCCCGGCGCTCCACACCCACTTCCATCCGTATTCCTCAAGCCCCGTTAACGCAATGCGGTCAGTTTAAACCAAAGTTGCCACCAGCTTACCCTGCATTGCCGGTCGTCAGTCAGGCGGTTAAGATGCGCGCTTGCCGTTATCGGAGTTCAGCCTGCCGTGATCAAATTCTCATCCCGCCTGTCGAGGATCAACCTGTCGCCGAGTACGATGGCGGCACAGAAAGTCCGCGAATTGCGCGCCGCCGGCCGCGACATCGTGGGGCTGACGATTGGCGAGCCCGATTTCGAAACGCCCGCCCATGTCAAACGCGCGGTGATGGCCGCGCTGGAGCGCAACGAAACCAAATACCCGCCGATTTTCGGCATTCCGCAATTGCGCGAGGCGGTGCGCCGCAAGTTCATCCGCGACAACGGTCTTGATTTTTCCGTCGACCAGATCATGGTCGGCACCGGCAGCAAGCAGATTCTCTACAACACGCTGCAGGCCACTCTCAATCCCGGCGATGAAGTGATCATCCCGGCCCCGTACTGGATTTCCTACCTGGACATGACGCTGGTGGCGGACGGCAAGCCGGTCGTCGTCGAATGCGGAATCAAAAGCGGCTTCAAGATCACGCCATCCCAACTCGACGCCGCGATCACGCCGCGCACCAAATGGCTGATGATCAACTCGCCGGGCAATCCCAGCGGGGCGGTCTACAGCCGTGCCGAACTGCTGGCGCTGGCCGAGGTGCTGCGCCGCCATCCGCAGGTCTGGGTATTGTCCGACGACATCTACGAGCACCTGCGTTTTGACGGTGTCGAGTTCTGCACCATGGCGCAGGTCGCCCCTGATCTTGCCGAGCGCACATTGACGGTCAATGGCGTGTCCAAAGCCTATGCCATGACCGGTTTCCGCCTGGGTTATGCCGCCGGGCCGAGGGAAATGATCAACGCCATGGTCAAGCTGCAGTCGCAGAGTACCGCCGGCGTCAATTCCATCAGCCAGTGGGCAGCAGTCGAAGCGCTGGACGGGCCGCAGGAATTCATCGCCGAGCGGGCCGCCGCTTTCCAGGAGCGGCGTGACCGCCTGCTCGACATCCTTGGCCAGGTGCCGGGCATCAGCTGCGACAGGCCGCAGGGCGCGTTCTACCTGTTTCCGCGTGTCGAGGGGCTGCTCGGGCGCCGCACGCCGGACGGCAAAGTGCTGGCGCAGGAGCAGGACATCGTGCTCTACCTGCTGGAACACGCCGGCGTTGCGGTGGTGCAGGGCGCGGCGTACGGGATCAGTCCGCACATGCGGATTTCGATTGCCTACGCCCTCGACAGCGTGCTCGAGGGCGGCCGGCGCATCGCCCGCGCGGTGGCAGAGCTGCGCTAGCGCGGTTCAGCGCAGGCGCGCCAGCGCCTGTTCCAGGTCGGCGATCAGGTCGGCGGGGTCTTCAAGCCCGATGTGCAGCCGGATGACCGGCCCGCCGGGATTCCATGTTGTCGCGGTGCGGATTTTTTCCGGATGCGGCGCGGTGACCAGGCTTTCGTAGCCGCCCCAGCTGGAACCGATGCCGAACAGTTTCAGCGCATTGACGAAGGCCGTGACCCTGGGGCGATCCGCCGGGCGCAGGATGATGCCGAACAGCGAAGCCGCGCCGTCGAAATCACGTTTCCAGATGGCGTGCCCGGGATCGCTTTCGAGCGCCGGATAGAGCACCCGCTGCACCTCGGGCCGCGCGGCCAGCCAGCGCGCGACGGCCAGCGCATTGGCCATCTGCTGTTTCATGCGCACGCCGATGGTGCGGAAACCGCGCAGCGCCAGATAGCAGTCGTCGGGGCTGACGCAGAGCCCGTATTCGGCGACCGCGCGCCGCACCGGCAGCCAGTATTGCTGGTTGGTGACGATGATGCCCATCATCACGTCGGAATGACCGACGATGTATTTGGTCGCGGCGTGGATGGAGACGTCGATGCCGCGTTCGAAGGAGCGGAAAAAATACGGCGTGCCCCAGGTGGTGTCGGCGAGCACCGGAATGCCGCGGGCATGCGCCGCCGCGGCGATGGCCGGGATGTCCTGCATTTCGAAGGTCAGCGAACCCGGCGCTTCGCAGAACACGGCCTTGGTGTTGGGCTTGATCAGTTGGGCGATGCCGGCGCCGATCAGCGGATCGTAATATTCGACCTCGACCCCCATTTTGCGCAGTTGTTTTTCGCAAAAAATACGTGTCGGCGCGTAGGTGCTGTCGGTCATCAGCAGGTGGTCGCCCATTTTGACAAAAGCGCACAGCGCCGCGGTGATTGCCGCCAGGCCCGAAGGCACCGCCACCGCCATGTGGCCGCCTTCCATTTTGGCGACGGCTTCCTCGAAGGCGAAAGTGGTCGGTGTGCCGTGGACGCCGTAACGCATGCTCTTGTAATCGTCGGGGTCGCGGTTTTCGTAGGTTTCGAGGTCGGGAAAGACCACGGTCGAGGTGCGGAACACCGGCGTGTTGACGGTGCCGTGGCTCTGCGCGGGGTTGCGGCCGACATGGGTCAGCAGGGTGTCTTTTTTCATGGTCGGCGATTTCCGGCGGCGTATGGAGTGACCGCAGCATTCTGCGCGAGCGCTGAAAATGGCGCAACACATCCGGCGGATGTCTGGCTAGCCGGAGTTTGGCTTGCAGTACCCTTCGCCTTCGTGGAGTATGCTGACTGCACTTCAAGGGAGGAACAGAACATGAACAGCATGATCCGCGTAGTGGCGCTGGGTGTTGTTTGCGCAGCCGTTACAGCCACGGCCTTTGCCGCGCAGGAATACCCGGTCAGGCCATTGCGCCTGGTCGTCGGTTTCGCGCCCGGCGGCTCGACCGATGTGACCGCGCGCATTGTCGGCGAGAAACTCACGGCGGCCCTCGGCCAGCAGGTGATTGTTGATAACCGCAGCGGCGCCGGCGGCAACATCGGCGCCGACGTCGTCGCCAAATCCAGTCCGGATGGCTACACCCTGTTGATGGCGACAACCGGCGTCATGGCATTCAATCATTATCTTTATGCCAAGCTGCCTTACAGCGCGGACAAGGATCTCGCGCCGGTGACGCAGATCGGGTCGTTGCCGCTGATCCTGATTGTCCCGGCATCGCTGCCCGCCAAATCCGTCAGGGAGCTGGTGACACTGGCCAAGGCGCAGCCGGGCAAATATTCCTTCGGCACCTCGGGCGTGGGCGGTGCCACACATGTCACCGCGGAATTGTTCAAGGCGCTGGCCGGCATCGACATCGTGCATGTCCCGTACAAGGGCAGCGGCCAGATGATGAGCGACCTGTTGAGCGGCCAGGTGCAGATTGCCTTTGACCAGATTGCGTCCTCGATCGGTCATGTCAAATCCGGCAAGCTGCGCGCGCTCGGCATCACCACCGCCAAACGCTCCGCGCTGCTGCCCGACCTGCCGACCATCGCCGAAGGCGGCGTTGCCGGTTATGACGCCACATCGTGGAATGGTTTTGCGGTCCGCGCCGGCACGCCGCGTCCGGTGCTCAACCGGTTGCAGCAGGAAACCAAAAAGGCGATTTTTATTGCCGAAGTCAAAGACCGCCTGTCCGCGCTGGGCATCGATCCCATCGGCAGCACCCCGGAGGAATTCACGGCCTATATCAAGGCTGAGCGCGGCAAATGGATTCCGCTGTTCAAAAAAATCGGCATCCAGCCGCAATAGCGCGGGTGATCGTCGTCCGCAGCTGCGGCGCGGATGGCAGGCCGCCGGCCGCGGCCTGCCATCGCAATTTTTGCGTTATCCTATAAGCCATTCCACAAGAGGAGAGCGCGCCGCTGCTGGAGTCCAGCATGCGGTGCCGGGATAGTCATGGACCATCAACACCTGTTTGACGTCGGCGGGGCACATCTTTCCCGTCTTGAAGACCTGCGGCTGATCAAGGGCGAGGGTTGTTACGCCGCCGACTGGAGCCTGCCCAATCAGGCGCATGCCGCGTTCCTGCGCGCCGATCGCGCCCACGCCAAAATTGTTTCCATCAACACCGATGCCGCGCGCAAGGCCAGGGGCGTGCTGGGTGTTTACACCGGCGCCGATGCCGTCGCCGCGGGTTATGTGAAGCCGCTGAGCATGCTGACTTTCCCCGGCAAGGACGGCAAAAAAGCGAACCTGCCCAACCGTGCGGTGCTGGCGCATGAGCGTGTGCGTTTTGTCGGCGAAACAGTTGCGATGGTGGTCGCCGAAACCGCGCTGCAGGCGCAGGACGCCGCCGAACTGATCGAAGTCGAATACGAAGACCTGCCGGTGGTCGTGGACCCGCGGGCGACGCTGCAATCCGGCGCGCCGCAACTGCACGACAACGTGCCGGGCAACCTGGCCTTCGAACAGGAAGCCGGTGATGCCGCCGCAGTGGCCGCGGCCTTTGCCAAAGCAGCGCATGTCACCAAACTGAGACTCGACTGCACCCGTGTTGCACCGAATCCGATGGAGCCGCGCGCCTGCCTGGTGGATTACGACGCCGGCTCCGGCGCCTATACCATTCATGTGCCGGTGCAAGGCATCAACATGATGCGCATGCAGATCGCCGCCTACACCGGTGTGGCGGACGACAAACTGACCATCAAGGCCAAAGACGTCGGCGGTGGTTTCGGCCAGCGCAGCATTGCCTACACCGAATACGTTGCCGCGATGATCGCCGCCAAGGCGCTGAAGCGCCCGGTGAAATGGGTGTCTTCACGCAGCGAAGGTTTCCAGTCGGATTCGCATGGCCGCGCCAATTACATCGATGCCGAAATGGCGCTGGACCGCGATGGCAACTTCCTCGCGATGAAGCTGGACTGGATCGCCGACCTCGGCGCTTATCTGCATCCCGCCGGCCCGGTCAGCCCGATGCGTAATCCGGTGACCTGTCTCAACGGCGTTTATAAAACCCAGGCGCTGTTCGGCCGCTGGCGCGTGGCGCTGACCAATACCGTGCCGGTTTCGGCCTATCGCGGAGCTGCGCGTCCGGAAATTGCTTATACGATCGAACGCCTGGTGGATGAATCCGCCGCGCAGATGAACATTGATCCCGCTGAAATCCGCCGCCGCAATTTCATCCCCAGCGATGCCTTCCCCTACAAAACCCCGACCGGTTCGGTCTACGACATCGCCGATTTCCCGGCGGTGCTGGACAAGGCGCTGAAACTCGCCGACGTCAAAGGCTTCCCCAAACGCCGCAGCGAATCGGAAAAACGCGGTCTGATCCGCGGCCTCGGCATGTCGACGGTGATCGAGAATTCCGGCGCAGGCATGTTTCCCAAGGACGAAGTGCTGCTCGAAGTCGGCAAGGACGGCAACCTGACGGCCTACTCGATTTCGCATTCGCAGGGCCAGGGCCATGAAACCACCTTCGCGCAGATCATCGGCGACGCGCTGGGCATTCCGGCGGAACGCATCAAGCTGCGCCAGGGCATTGCCGAAAAAGGCCTGATCGGCAACCACACCGGCGGCTCACGCACCATCGTCGGCGCCGGCACGGTCTGCCATATCGCGGCGAAAAAACTGATCGAAGTCGCAACGTCGCTAGCTGCAGAGCAACTGGGTGTTGAACCCTCGCAGGTGGCTTATGCCAAGGGTGAGTTCCAGTCCAAAGAGTCGAACAAAAAAATCACCCTCGGCGAACTCGCAGCGAAAAAACCGCTGTCAGTCACCGGTGAAGGCAAATTCGGTTCGACCTTCCCCAACGGCTGCCATATCGCCGAAGTCGAAATCGATCCGCAGACCGGCGTCACCAACGTGGTCTCGTACGTGACCGTCGATGACTGCGGCACCGTGATCAACCACACCATCGTCGAAGGCCAGATGCACGGCGCGGTGGCGCAGGGCTGGGGCCAGATTTTCGGCGAGAACATCGTTTACGACCCGGACACCGGACAGTTGCTGACCGGCAGTTTCGCCGATTACCCGATGCCCAAGGCCGGTTGGATCAAGGACATCACCATCGCCGACCACACCACCTTCGGCACCATCAGCCCGCTGGGCGTGAAGGGGATGGGTGAATCCGGTTGCACCGCTTCGCTGGGGGCACTGACCAATGCCGTGATGAACGCGCTGCGCCCGCTGGGTGTGCCGCCGCTGGACATGCCGCTGACTGCACACAAGCTGTGGCAGGCGATTACGTCAGCAAAGAAAGGACATTAAGACCATGTTTGCATTCCAGTATCGCAAAGCAAAAACGCTGAAAGAAGCGACGGACCTGCTGGCCAAGGACGACGAAGCCAAACCCCTGTCCGGCGGCATGACGCTGATCCCGACGCTGAAGGCGCGGCTCGCCAACCCGACGCAACTTATTGATTTAAATGGACTTTCTGAGCTGTCCGGGATTGAAGTCAAAGACGGTGCACTGGTCATCGGCGCTGCAAGCAAGCACCACCAGGTCGCTACTTCAAAAGTTGTGCGTGATGCGATTCCGGCGCTGGCTGATCTGGCCTCGCACATCGGCGATCCGCAGGTGCGCAACCGCGGCACGCTGGGCGG
The DNA here is from genome assembly GCA_019744975.1 of Burkholderiales bacterium. Classification (GTDB taxonomy): domain Bacteria; phylum Pseudomonadota; class Gammaproteobacteria; order Burkholderiales; family SG8-41. The sequence goes on along the minus strand of JAIETP010000014.1, from coordinate 110,163 downwards.
ATCAGTCGCCAACAACGACCCGGCCGCGGATTACCCGTCGGCAGTGCTGGGCCTCAACGCCAAAGTCATCACCAACAAACGCGAAATCGCCGCCGATGATTTTTTCCAGGGCATGTTTGCCACCGCGCTGGAACCAGGCGAGCTGATTGTGCGTATTGCCTTCCCGCTGCCGAAAAAAGCGGCCTATGCCAAGTTCCCGCATCCGGCTTCGGGTTATGCCATGGCCGGTGTGTTTGTCGCGCAAACCGCGGAGGGCATTCGTGTCGCGGTGACCGGCGCAGGCCCCGGCGTGTTCCGCTGGACTGATGCCGAACAGGCGCTGGCGAAAGGCATGAACGCTGCCGCGATTGAAAAACTCACGCTGGCGGCTGACGATCTGAACGAAGACATCCACGGCACGCGCGAATACCGCGCGCAGCTGGCAAAAGTCATGGCCGCCCGCGCAGTCGCGGCGCTGGCGTAACGGGGGAAGCACAGCAATGGCAAAAATTGAACTGACCGTAAACGGCAAGAAGTGCTCCGGTGAAGTCGAAGACCGGGTGCTGCTGGCCAATTTCCTGCGCGACACGCTGAACCTGACCGGCACCCACGTCGGCTGCGATACCAGCCAGTGCGGCGCCTGCACAGTCCACGTTGACGGCCGTGCGATCAAATCCTGCACCCTGCTGGCGGTACAAGCGGATGGCGCCGAGGTGGTGACCATCGAAGGCCTCGCCAAAAACGGCAAACTGCATCCGGCGCAGGCGGCGTTCACCGAATGCCACGCACTGCAATGCGGCTTCTGCACGCCGGGCATGATCATGACCACCGCGGCGCTGATCAAGGACAACCCGAAACCGACCGACGAAGAAATCGTGCACGGACTCGAGGGCAACCTCTGCCGCTGCACCGGTTACCTCAATATCGTCAAAGCGGTGAAACGCGCGGCGGAACTGCAGGGCAAGTAACAGCCCTTCGACAGGCTCAGGGCGAACGGTAGTAGCCGTTCGTGGTGATGCTGAGCTCGTCGAAGCATCGAACCATGGACGGCGGTCACCTAGCAATACGGTCTGTTATTCCGGCTAACTTCTGGCCTCGTCCGCGGTATCCTTTCATTTCCTGAAGGATGCCGCACATGACCTCCACACCACCCAGCGCCGCCGGTCCTCTCACCGGCATACGCGTCATCGAACTCGGCCAGCTGATCGCCGGCCCTTTCTGCGGCAAGACGCTGGGCGACTTCGGCGCCGAAGTCATCAAGATCGAACCGCCGGGCAAGGGCGACCCGCTGCGCAAATGGCGCTTGCTGAAGGACGGCAACTCGATCTGGTGGGAAGTCCAGTCGCGCAACAAACAATCGGTGACGCTGGACCTGACAAAAACCGAAGGTCAGGACATCCTGCGCACGCTGGTCAAGGAGGCCGACGTGCTGATCGAGAACTTCCGCCCCGGCAAGATGGAGGAGTGGGGCCTCGGTTACGAGAACCTCAAAAAAATAAACCCGAAGCTGGTGATGGTACGCATCTCCGGCTACGGCCAGAGCGGGCCGTATCGCGACCGGCCGGGTTTCGGTGTGATCGCCGAATCCATGGGCGGCCTGCGTTACCTGACTGCCGAGCCGGGCCGGGTGCCGGTGCGTGTCGGAGTGTCGATCGGTGACACGCTGGCGGCGCTGCATGGCGTGATCGGCGTGTTGATGGCGCTGTATCACCGGGACACCAAACCGGGTGGTGAAGGTCAGGTCATCGACATCGCCTTGTACGAAAGCGTGTTCAACTGCATGGAAAGCCTGCTGCCCGAGTTCAGTGCCTTCGGCGTGGTGCGCGAGGCGGCCGGCAGCGCCTTGCCCGGCATCGTGCCGTCCAATGCCTACCCGTGCAAAGACGGATGGATATTGATCGGCGGCAACGGCGACGGGATTTTCAAACGGCTGATGAAGGCGATTGGCCGCGATGACCTCGGTAATGCACCGGATCTGGGATCAAACGACGGTCGCGTAAAACGCGTCACCGAGATCGATGCCGCGATCGCAGCGTGGACGGGGGCACGCGAAAAAGCCAATGCATTAAAAATCCTTGATGCACACGACGTGCCTTCGGGCGCGATTTATTCGGTGGCTGATATCGCGGCGGATGCGCAATACAAGGCCCGCGACATGATTCTCAACATCACCACGCGCGACGGCACTGCAGTCGATGTGCCGGGCATCGTGCCCAAGCTGTCGGCCACACCCGGCGGCATTCGCAGCACTGCGCCGCGGCTGGGTGAAGATACAGAGGCGGTATTGCAGCGCGCGGGGCTCAAGCCGGAAACCATTGCTGATTTACGCGCCAAGGGCGTGATCTAAAGAGGTGTTTTAAGGAGCCGTTCGCCCTGAGCCTGTCGAAGGGCGTTATAATAAAAATATCAATTAAATCAAATACTTATGAATATTCCCCGGAGCAGCCATGATTGATCACCTCGACCACTTCGTGCTGACCACCGCACAACCCGAAGAAACCATCCGTTTCTACACCGAAGTCCTCGGCATGAAGCTGGAGACCTTCCGTGAAGGCAAACGCCTGGCGCTGAAATTCGGCAAGCAGAAAATCAACATCCACGTGAAGGGCAAGGAATACGAACCCAAGGCGCATGCGCCGGGCGTGGGTACGCTGGATTTCTGCTTTATTGCTTCAGTGCCGCTGCAGCAGGTGATTGCGAGCCTGGAGAAACACAAGGTCACGATCATCGAAGGACCCTGCATCAAGACCGGAGCGATGGGGGAGATACGCTCGGTTTATTTCCGGGATCCGGATCTCAATCTGGTTGAGGTTTCGGAATACGTTTAAGCGCGCGGTAGATTTTGTAGGGCGGGAGAAGTGAAACGGATCCCGCCATCCAGTTTTCTTATGCTGCCTCGGCGTGCAGCTTTAATCCGAGCGCGCGCGCAACCTTGAGCACGGTAGCAAAGCTCGGATTCCCGTCCGCGCTCAGTGCCCGATACAGGCTCTCGCGGCTGAGTCCGGTATCTTTGGCGACTTGCGTCATTCCTTTTGCGCGTGCAATGTCGCCGAGCGCTCGGGCAATCCCGGCGGTATCGTCAGGCGCTTCCTCGAGCCAGGCGTCGAGGTATGCGGCCATCTCCTCCGGTGTGCGTAGTTGTTCCGCCACATCGTAGGGAGTGGTCCTGGTTTTCATTTGTTTTTTTGCGGCGAGCTTGGGCATGTCGTGTTACTCCTGAAAGTTCCGGGCCAGGTGGATTGCTGTCTCAATGTCATTTTGCTGCGTTGACTTGTCTCCGCCTGCGAGCAGCAGCAGGAGTCGAGTCCCCCGTTGCGCGTAGTAGACGCGGTACCCGGGTCCGAAGTCGATCTTCAGCTCGGACACCCCATTGGCCAGATTCCGGTGCTTGCCGGGATTACCGTGAACCAGCCGGTCAACACGAACCTGGATTCGGGCTCTTCCTGTCCGATCCTTGAGTGCGTTGATCCATTCGCGGTATGTTTCCGTCTCTTCGACGCGCATGCCGCTATTGTAGCCTACAGGCTACGCATGTCAAGGCTGGTTATTGCGTTCGGGGTGCCACCTTCAGGTCCGTGCACCCTAGCGGGCCGGGCTAAGCAGGTGAGAAAAATGCATGATTGCAAGACCTGCTCCCGTTTCCTCCCTACACACAGGGAAAGTGACAAGGGTAAATGGAAGGAACAATGATGCTGGCCAGACAATTGCTAAAAGCCGGAAACGAATATCGGGCGCTGCGCCGCCAGATTCCCCTGGGGGTCATCCGCTCCAGGGCGGAATATGACCGCGCTGTCGCGACCCTGGATACGATCATCGACGAGATCGGTGAAGACGAGACCCACCCGCTGGCCGATCTTGCGGAAGCGCTGGGCGTCTTTGTTGAGGCTTATGACAAGGCGCATTACCAGACACCCAGCCCGTCGCCGCGCGCGATGCTGCGGTTTTTGATGGAGCAACACGACCTCGGGCAGTCTGATCTGCCCGAAATCGGCAGTCAGGGCGTGGTATCCGAAATCATCTCCGGCAAGCGCAGCCTGAATGTGCGTCAGATTTCTCGTCTGGCAAAGCGCTTTAATGTTTCGTCCAGCGTATTCGTGGAAGAATGAGATCACGAAACGGGATACTTGATTGAGTAGGCTACGGATGCGTGATTGGAAGACGTGACCCCCATTGTGCCATTGCCTGCTTTTGGCTAATGCGGGGATGTATTAGATCGGCTGTCTAATGGCTTAACGCGTATCGTATGAGAAAGTGCAGAAAAAAGCTCCGTTCTCGCCTTGCCGTGCAAAGTGAAAGCCCTTGCCTTGATCGTGAAGGTAGTGAGCAGCGCCATCTATCCAATTTTTGATGTGCGCTGGTCTGTTGCATTGCCTCCAAAGCGTTTTATCTGTCATTCTATCTACAAATTCATGTTGTGAGAGTTTTTCGATCCTATACAAAGCATTCTCTGCGGGAACGTAGATGCTGCTGGGGCGCGTGGACACCTGTATTGTTTGATTGCCGAGCAATACATGCATGCAGTCCTCAGCGGTTGTCTTGGGATTTATTTTTGATGAACGTTCAGATTCACGGCTGACGACATCCATTGCGACCGCTGGGTTTCGGTTAGGTGAAAAAGTCCAGTGATCACCACCACTGTTGAACGATAGATGTCCTTTTAGAACCGCATCTACTTTTGTTTCTCGCCATTGAAACCCGTAGTAGTCATCATAAGATAGAGCGAGATCGCCTTTTTCCTTTTGCATGCAGCTAGAGGCGCCAAGAAAAATGCTGAATGGCTGAGTAGCCGAAGTCGAAGCAGCCGGCACTTCGAGGAGTTTGTATTTTGTGTAAATGTATGGGCCATTTGGATAGCCGTTATAAAACAAGCGCTTTTCTGTTTTTGATGCAAACAACGAGCTATTGAACGAACTGTCAATAATTTGAGCATTTCCTTTCTCCTGAGCAAAATAAACTTTACTGTATCGCTCGTCGACTACCCGGTACAAAAGGTATTTTTGCGGCAGTTTTTCAGCGATCTCGTTGTCGCAGTTAATCCCTGACAATACCCATGTCACGCCATCATTCTTGACGGTTGAGAAATTTTTCGTGGTGGTGTAATGACCTCGATAGCTATTCAGGTTTGTAAAGTGCGGACATTGCGTTTCACCCTGGAATGTAATAACGATCCCATCAAGTGTTCGGACAGTTATTTCATATTGCAGGGAGCGATCCGGTCTCGATTGCAGCGTTTCAGTCACCATGCCATATCCAATAACCCCCATTCCCATGATTCCCGTGCACGATGACAGCAAAGGAATTATCAAGAGCAACAGGTAGGCTGGCCATCGCCGAGGCCCTGCACATAGTTCAACTTTCATTTTTTTGCGCAAACTTTTTATGACAGTGATTGCCTAATTCTTTGTTTTAGTGCGATCTAAATTAAAATTTATCGTCAACTGAGTGAAGCGATTAAATTTATCCTCGGCTCTCTCGGTAGCTTCGCCCCGCACCGCGCACAAAACTTATCTTTAGCCCCCACCGGTGCCCCACAATCCTGGCAGCGCCGGAGCTCACAGTAGCTGATCACGGCTTCAGCTTGTCCTCAAACCAGTTCCACATCTCCGCAACACCCAGCGTCAGGTAATCGCGCTGGCAGTGCTGGGCGCCGCCTTCTTCGGCAGTGAACACGCGCAGGGTCTTGTCCTTTGATCCTGAGGCCTTGTACAGCGCCTGCGCATCGGCCAGCGGCACCTGTTCGTCGTCGGCGCCGTGCACAATCAGGAAAGGACAGCGCATTTTCTGCACCACGCCGTCGAGTTTGAACGGTTCGAGTTTTTTCAGCGCTTCGTCCAGCGTATCGACGCCGAGGATCCAGGTGATGTGGTGGCCAGGCACCGACAGGGAAGTCTTGAACTGTGCGTCGATGCGTTTTTTCCAGGTGGCGTGGTAATCCCAGATCGCGCCCCAGGCAATGCAAGCGGCAAAACGGTGGTCCATCGAGGCCATGCGCGGCGAGTAATAGCCGCCGAGGCTGATCGCGACCACGCCGATTTTTTTCGCGTCGACGTCATTGCGTTTTTCCAGCCAGTCGACGCAGGCCGAACCGGCGATTTCGTAATCGTGACGCAGGTACTGGCCGCGGAAACGGATGGCTTCTCCGGTGCCTGGGCCGTCCATCACCAGCACAGAGATGCCGCGTTTGATCAGGTCGGGCACACCGCGCACGTACTGGATTTCCTTGGTGACATCGAGGCCGTCGAAATAGACCACGCAGGGTGGTTTTTTAGAGGTGGTGTTCTGCGCATGCACGAAGTAACCGGGCAGGGGGCCGGCTGCAGTCGGCACCTCGACGATTTCGATTTTGACGTCGGTCAGCGCGACATGGCGGTGGAAGCAGTCGACGCCTTTTTTATAGGCGGCGAGGGCGATGTCGTCTTTCGGCGTGCGGAAACGTTCCGCCATCTGGTAGTAGTTGCAGGCGCGCAGATAGGCGTGCGCCGCCGATACCCGGTGTTTGCTCGCTTCAAAACGCTCGGCGTGGGCGCGCACCTTGTCGGCGACATTGACGCAGGCATGGAACCAGGCCTCGTCGTCGTCCGGCGCCTTGTCCTTCAGTTGTACGCCGATTTTGTACAACTCGCTGATTTCCGAGCCGCCATAGGGCGCGGCACTGAGGATATTGATGAAGGCCGACGACCAGCGATAGTTGCCGGGGAAGTACATGAAATAGGCGGGGTCTTTCTTGACGGTCATGCCGGTTCCTTTGTTTGCGAAAATCTAAAACCTAAAATCTTTAGCCACAGAGGACACAGAGGACACAGAGGACACAGAGAAAACCGGGATTGCATCGCCCTCGCGGCATACAAAGACGATTTTTGCTTTTGATCTTCCTCTGTGGACTCTGTGCCCTCTGTGGCTGCTTTTGAACTTGAATTTCACTGCTTCGGAATATTCGCCGCCTTCGCCACCTTCGCCCATTTTTCGGTTTCGGACTTCAGGAAGTCCGCGTAGGCCGTGGTGGTGATGCCGCTGGCCTCATGGCCCTGGCCGGAATACAGCGCGCGGGACTCGGGTGTGGTCAGCTGTTTCGAGATGATGTCGGCGATGCGGTTGACGATCGCCGGCTGTGTGCCTGCCGGCGCGAGGATGCCGTTCCAGTTGTAACTCTCGAAATCCTTGATGCCCTGTTCGGCGATGGTCGGCACTTCGGGCAGCAGCGGCGAGCGTTCGCGCGAGGTGGCGCCGAGGCAGCGCACCTTGCCGGCCTTGACCAGCGGCGCCGAAATCGCGAACTGGTTGATCGCGAGTTCGATGTTGCCGGCGATCAGGTCGACGGTGTACTGCGCAGCACCCTTGTACGGGATGTGGTTCAGCTTGACCCCGGCCTGGAAGGCGAAGAGTTCGCTGGCGAGATGGCCGACGGTGCCCACGCCGGGTGAGCCGTAGTTGATCTGTCCGGGGCGTGCCTTGGCCAGCGTGACGAACTCCTTGACGTTTTTCGCCGGCAGGCTGGGATGCAGGCAGATGCAACTGGCGCTTCTTGCGATGAGCACGATGGGTGCGAGGTCGCGCAGCGTGTCATAGGGCATCTGGTTGCGCACGCTGGGCGAAATGGTCAGCGGGCCGGGGTTGCCGGCGAGCAAGGTGTAGCCGTCAGGTGCGCTGCGCACCACGGCTTCGGTGCCGGGCACACCGCCCGCGCCGCCGCGGTTTTCAACGAGGAACTGCTGGCCCAGCGCAGCGGTGAGTTGCTGCGCCGCCCAGCGCGCCTGGTTGTCAGTGGGGCCGGCGGGGGCAAAGGGCACGATGATGCGCACCGGTTTTGTCGGGTAATTCTGGGCTTGGGCGGACAGCGCGAACGCGCAGGAGACGGTGATCAACGACCATGCGTATGTTTTCATGGGACTCCTCCGAAGGGCGGCGGTGTCATGTTGTGAACTGCGTATTCTGTGCCGCCAAACCACGATAGAGATACCGCCGTGGCCTGTCAATCGGCAGAGGACCATCTGCTAGAATCGTCGCTTTCTGCAGCGTAATTTACCCGTGAGGAATGTAATGGCAACGAAGCTCAAAAAATCCAAAGCTCGCAAGCCGGTTGGCAAAAAATACGGTGACATCCTGTTCGAAGTGAAGGATCAGGTGGCGTGGATCACCATCAACCGCGAGAAGGTGCTCAACGCCTTTCGCGAACAGACCCTCGACGAGATGATCGACGCGCTGAAATCGACACGCGAAGACCCGTCGATCGTCTGCGCCGTGATCACCGGCAAGGGCAACAAGTCCTTTTCCGCCGGCGGCGATTTTTTTGCGATGAAACGCCTCAATTTCACCAACGCCTATATGTGGAACGACCGCATGCTGGGCCTCGCGATGACCATTCGCGGCCTGCCGATCCCGGTGATCGCGATGGTCAACGGCTGGTGTATGGGCGGCGGACACGAATTGGCACTATGGTGCGACCTGGTGATTGCCTCCGAAAACGCGGTGCTCGGCCAGACCGGCGCGAAAGTCGGTGCCTGCCCGACGGTGGGTGCGACCCAGTACATCCCGCGCATCATCGGTGAACGCCTGGCGCGCGAAATGATTTTCTGCGCAAGGCGCTTCGGTGCCAAGGAAGCGGTCGAAGTAGGCCTGATCAACAAATGCGTGCCGCAAAAAGATCTGGTCAAGGAAACGCTGAAGTGGTGCGAAACCATGAAGGGCCACAGCGCGCTGACCATCCGCATGACCAAGAAGTCGCTGAACTTCGAATCCGACAATCTGTACTCGTCGTGGCAGCAGGGCATGGAACTGCTGGCGCATGTCTGGGGTTCGCCAGAGGCGAACGAGGGCATGGACGCCTTCCTCGCCGGCCGCAAGCCGAACTTCCAGAAATTCCGCATGCAGGCGAAAAAGGAACTGGAGCAATACGTCGATGGTTACGAGCGCGACCTCAATGCGCCGCCATCGATGCGTCGCAAGAAATAAAAACCAAGGCAAAACTGAACCGCCAAGACGCCAAGAACGCCAAGAAAACAAAAAACCTGATTTTAGTTATGGTTTGCTCTTCTTGGCGGCCTTGGCGTCTTGGCGGTTAAAGCAGTTGCTCTTTTCAGCAGCAGGAAATTTTGATGACTTCTGAACATCCCGCCGGCGCGCTCGCCGGTGTCCGCGTCCTCGACCTGACTCGCATCCTCGCCGGTCCGCTGTGTACGATGATGCTCGGCGACATGGGTGCGGATGTGATCAAGGTCGAGCCGCCGGGCAGTGGCGACGACACCCGCAGCTGGGGCCCGCCCTTTGCCGAGGGCGAGTCGGCCTATTACCTCGGCGTCAATCGCAACAAACGCTCGATGACACTGAACATGGCGGTGAAGTCCGGTCAGGAGGTATTGGCCGGCCTCATACGCAAGTCCGATGTGCTGGTCGAGAATTTCAAGGTCGGCACGCTGGAGAAGTGGGGCTTCGACAACGAATGGCTCAAGGCCAATGCGCCGCGCGTGGTGCGCTGTTCGATCACCGGTTACGGTGCCGTCGGACCCAAGGCCGGATTGCCCGGTTACGATTTCATCCTGCAGGCCGAGTCCGGGCTGATGGGCATCACCGGCGAGCGCGACGGTGAGCCGATGAAATACGGGGTGGCCATTGTCGATATCTGCACCGGCATGCTGGCCTGCAATACCGTGCTCGCTGCGCTGAATGCACGTCACAGCACCGGCCGCGGCCAGCATGTTGAAGTGTCGCTGTTCGACAGTGGCCTTGCGATGCTGGCCAATGTTGCCGCCAACCATCTGATCTCGGGCAAGGATGCCGGCCGCTTCGGCAACGGCCATCCCAACATCGTGCCGTACACCGCCTACCCGACGCGTGATGACAGGATCGCGGTGGCGGTGGGCAATGACGGCCAGTTCGCGAAGTTTGCCGCGGTGTTGGGCCATGCGGAATGGGTGGCTGATGCACGTTTCACAAAAAATCCGGACCGTGTTGGCAATCGCGATGCATTGGATGAGTTGATCAAGGCTGAGTTAAAACACGAGGGCGCAGAAACCTGGATTGAGAAACTGACGGCGGCCGGCATTCCCTGTGGCCGCATCAACAGCGTGGCGCAGGCGCTGGCCGCGCCGCATGCGATTGCGCGCGACATGGTGACTTCCGTCGAGCACCCGACCGCGGGCAATGTCAAAATGCTCGGCATCCCTTTTCGTTTCAGCGACACGCCGGCGAGTATTCGCCGCGCGCCGCCGTTGTTGGGCCAGCACACCGAAGCGGTATTGCGTGAAGAACTCGGTTTCAGCGATGCACGCATCAACGAGTTGCGCGCAGAAAAAGTTATTTAAAATCAAATACTTATATAAATACCCACGATGATTACCGGACTCAGCCATGTCTCCATCGTTGTGCCTGACCTGGCTAAGGCACTGGAAAAACTGCGCGCGACGTACGGGCTGACCGCCGGCCCGATCAAGGTCAATGAAGAGCAGGGCGTGCGCATGACTTACATTGATCTCGGCAATGCGAAGATCGAACTGATGGAACCATCGCGGCCCGATTCACCGGTGGGTAAATTCCTGGAGCGCAATCCCAAGGGCGGCATCCATCATTTCTGCCTCGGTGTCGACAGCGTCGAGCAGACTACAACCGAACTTACCGCAGCGGGTGCGCAGGTGCTGGGCGGTGGCAAGGTACAACTGAATGTGCACGGCGAGCGCATCGCCTTTGTGCATCCCAAGGATTTTCTCGGCGCATTGATCGAGTTGGAAGAAAACAATGACTGAACAGAAACAACGGATTTCCGGCGACAAGCTGCGCAGTTTCATTGCCAGCGCATTCGAAGCAGTGGATGTGCCCCGCGAGGACGCAAAAGCCATCGCGCAACTGATGGCGCAGGCGGATATCAACGGCTCCGAAGGTCATGGCGTGTTCCGCCTGCCGCAGTACATCCGCCGTATCAAGGGCGGAGCGGTCAACGTCAAACCGAATATCCGTGTCGAACGCGAGATGGCCGGCATGGCGCTGGTGCACGGCGACAACGGCATGGGTCATCTGGTGATGAAATTCGCCACCGAAAAAGCCATCGAAAAAGCGAAGACTGCAGGCGTGGCCTGGGTCGGCGCACGCTGGAGCAACCACGCCGGTCCGGCGTCGCTGTACGCCAGCATGCCGGCACAGCACAACATGATCGGCCTCTACATGGCCGTGGGCAGCGCCAACCATCTGCCGCCCTGGGGCGGGCTGGACATGCTGCTATCGACGAATCCCATAGCGGTTGCCGTACCCGCCGGAGACGAACCTGCCATTGTTCTTGATATGGCCACCACAGTGGCGGCGTACGGCAAAGTCAAAACCAAGGCGCAGCGCGGCGAAATGATGCCCGAGGGCTGGATGATGGATCGGCAGGGCAAGCCGCTGACCGATCCGAAACGCGCCAGCGAGGGTTTCCTGTTGCCGATCGGCGGTTACAAGGGTTACGGCCTGGCGCTGGTGATGGGTTTGCTCGCCGGCAACCTGAATGGCGCGGCGATGGGCAAGGATGTGGTCGATTTCAACAACGATGACACCACCGAAACCAACACCGGGCACACCATCGTTGCCATCAACATCGAAGCCTTCCAGGACCTGCAGGAATTCAAGCAGGGCATGGACACACTGATCCGCGACATTCGCAATTCAAAACGCCTGCCCGGCGTCGACCGCATCCGTCTGCCGGGCGAAGGCACACATATCGCCCGCGCTGAAAATGAGAAAAATGGCATTCCGATGCCGCCGGCCTTGCTCGCTGCGCTGGATCAGCTGGCGGGTGAGCTGAAGATCGGGAATCTGGCGCGTTAGTTGCAAGCAGCAGAACCTTTGCTGTTGCAGCATTGCTGAGCCCGTTCGGGCTGAGCCTGTCGAAGCCCTGCTGCCCTTCGACAGGCTCAGGGCGAACGGGATGATCTTTGGTTGAAAAGCCGGTCAACCGACCGGTTCGTCCACCACGCCGTTTTTCAGCACGCCGATCCCCTCGACTTCGGATTCGATGACGTCGCCGGCGTTGAGGTACCAGTCCGGATTCGACAGGGCGCCGCCGCCGGGTGAACCGGTGGCGATGATGTCGCCGGGGCGCAGGGTCATTTGCGAAAAGTGGGCGATCAGTTGCGGGATCGGGAACAGCATGTCTTTGGTATTGCCGTCCTGGCGGGTTTCGCCGTTGACCCGGGTCTGGATGCGCAGGTGCATGGGGTCGGGTATTGCGTCGCGGGTGATCATCCACGGTCCCATGGGCGCGAAGGTGTCCAGGGTTTTGCCGAGGAACAGGTGGCCGGCCTGGCGTTCGAGGGCGCCCAGGTCACGTGCGGTGATGTCATTGACGATGGTGTAACCGGCGATCACGTCGTAGGCGTTTTCTTCACGCACGTTTTTGCATTTTTTGCCGATCACCACCGCCAGCTCGGTTTCGCAGTCGAGGGCCTGGGTGATGCGCGGCTTGATGATGTCGCGGCCGGGGCCAACGATGGCCGACAGGGTTTTGATGAATCCCGCGGGAATTTTGCCCGCGGTCTTGCCCGGGAACTGGGTGTAGCCGGGATAGTTGCGGCCGACGGCGATCAGCTTCGACGGCCGGATCGGGGCGTATACCCGGCAGTCGGCGAGCGGCAGGAACAGCGGTTCGCCGTGAAAGCCCGGAGCGTCGGGCCTGACCGCGGCCAGATCCGTGAGATAGGTATAGGCATCGGCGAGCGCGATCCACGCCTGCTCGCCCATGTGCAGGAATTCGGTGATGTACGGCGGCATGTAAATGGCGGCCAGTTCCCGGCCCTTGGGATTGCCGGCGCGCTCCATCAGATGCAGCGCGTAACCGGCGCGCAGGTCGGCGATGCGGTCGGGAGTAATCAGTACGCCAAGCCGGGCCAGCGTACGGGGTTCGTGTTTCAGGCTGTAACGCAGAAGTTTCAAGGTGGGCCTTTGTTGATTCGCTTATGCCTTGATCATAACAAACGGCGCTGCATGGCCTGTTTTGTCGCTGATTGCCGACGAATGCATTTAAGTTTTTGTTTCACTGGAATATTTTGTGATTTTTGGCACGATTTCCGGATATTGCGGTCAGACCTGTGGAACATTTCATGGCAATGGCCCGCCCAACAAGTGTAATAAGGTGGATATTGCTCCCATGATCTGCAGACAACCATTCGCAAGGGAAAACAACAATATGACAAAAGCACTCGCTGCAATCCTCCTCGTTCTGATCACCTCGGCTGCGGCGTTCACCGCCTGGGCCCAGACCGCGCCCGACGTGCTGGTGCGCACCACGGTCGAAGAGGTGCTGGCCATCCTCAAGCAGAACCAGGATCGCCGGACGCTGCAGGACGTTGCCGAGAAAAAAGTGCTGCCGCATTTTGATTTTCGCGTGATGACGCAGACCGCCATGGGCAAATCCTGGCGCGACGCCACACCGGCACAGCAGAAGGCCCTGGAAAACGCCTTCCGCACGCTGCTGGTGCGGACTTACACCACGGCGCTGGCCGAGTCCGCCAATGTCGAACGCAAAATCGAGGTCAGACCGCTGCAGATGAAGCCGGGGGATGATTACACCACCGTGCGTACCTTTGTCCGCGAGCCGGGACGTCAGCCGCTGAGCATCGATTACCGCATGACGCTGACCGACAAGAGCTGGAAGGTTACCGACATCGTCGCTGAAAACGCCAGTCTGGTGATCAATTACCGCGGTACTTTTGCCTCGGAAATCAGTCGCGGCGGCATCGACGGATTGATCAAGACCCTCGAAGACAAGAACAAGCAGGGCGCGTAATCGCGGTTTTTGCGGCTGCCGCGCCGTAAAGCGTATTCCCCGGCTCTTTTCACCGGTTGAACTGATGCGTTTCCTGCAACCCAACTCGTTTCCCCGGCTGCTGGTCATCGGCTTTGCGATGGTGGCCTTGCCGTTGATTTTTGCGCTGATCAACAACGCGGTGGCGATCAACCAGTTTGCCAACCGCAGCCAGCGTGCCGTGCAGCAGGCGGTACAGTCCACGCAGTCCAGCCGCAAACTGGCGGAGCTGTTGAATGCACTGGAACGCAACACGCGGCAAATGGCGATCCTCGGCGACCGTTCGCTGCTGGATGCCTATGAAACCAACCGCAAGCTGTTTTTGCAGACGGCCGGCGAATTTTCGGCCCTGCCTTTTGACGAGGAGCAGCGCATCGCACTGAACGACATCATCGACAGCGAAATGGTCATTTACACCACGCTGCGCGGTACTGTTGCAAATGAGGCCACGGATGCGGCGGCGCTGAAAAAAGCCGCGGCGGAATTTGTCCGGCTGGATGCCCGCGCGCAGGGCATCATCGAACGCGGTGACCGCCTGATTGATCGCGAAATCGAGATGATGGGTGAAACCGCGACGCGCGCCCAGCAAATCACCCTGTGGCAGATGCTGGCGTTGGTGCCGGTGGCGCTGTTGCTGGCGGCGGGGTTCACGGTGCTGATTGCGCGGCCGATCCGGCAGATTGACGCGGCGATCCGGCGCATGGGCGGCGGGGATTTTTCGGCGCCGGTCGGCGTCAGCGGGCCGCGCGACCTGCAGCTGCTCGGACGCCGCATCGAATGGCTGCGTCATCGCCTGACTGAACTGGAGCAGCAGAAAAACCGCTTCCTGCGCCAGGTATCGCATGAACTGAAAACGCCGCTGACGGCGCTGCGCGAAGGCTCCGAGCTGTTGTCCGAGGAGGCGCTGGGCAAGCTGACGCCGGAGCAGCAGGAGGTTGCCGGAATCCTGCGCGCCAGCAGTATAGAATTGCAGCGGCTGATTGAAGATCTGCTGTCGTACGGCGCCGCGGAATTCCATCGCAGCGCGCTGCATTTTTCACCGGTCGAAGTGCGGCGCGTGGTGGCACGGGTGGTGGATGACCAGAATCTTGCGCTGCGCGCACGGGCGCTGCGTATTGCGCCGCAGGTGGGTGACATCACGCTGGAAGCCGACCCGGAGAAGCTGCGCATCATGATCGATAATCTTTTGTCCAATGCCGTGAAATTTTCCCCTGAAAACAATGTCATCAGTATTGTCGCGCGCAGCGACGGCATACACATGACGCTGGACGTCGCCGACGCCGGGCCCGGTATCCCGCCCGCCGAGCGCGAACGGGTGTTTGATCCGTTTTATCGCGGGCGTACGGTGGCCGGCGGACCGTTGCGCGGTTCGGGTATAGGCTTGTCGGTGGTCCGCGATTATGCCCAGGCGCATGGCGGCACCGCCGAAGTGGTGGACGAACCGGCACGGTCGGGTGCGCGCATGCGCCTGACACTGCCGCTCAGACAGGGGACGGTGGCATGAAGTGGCGTTGCGGATGGGTTTTGCTGCCGGTGCTGCTGCTCGCGGGCTGCGGGGCCCTGCAATCCGTGGAGCCGGGCGGCACCACGACGCCCGTGGTCGAGGAAAGCCGCGGCGACGATGCGGCAAAGGTGCTGGCTTATTACGCGCAGGTCCGCCAGCTGGCGGGACAGGAACTGGCACGCGAACAGGAAGGGGCGCGTCGCGCGCTGGCAAAAACGCGCAGCGACGCCAACCGGCTGCGTTACGCGCTGCTACTGACATTGCCGGGTGCGGCGGCGACCGAAGAACCGCGCGTGCAGGAGCTTCTGGAGCCGGTGACGCGCAGCAACGACGCTGCGCTGCGCGGACTGGCATTAATGATGATGGCCTCCATGCAGGAACAGCGCCGGCTTGAAACCCATGCGCAGGGCCTGCAACAAAAACTGGACGCGTTGCTGACGCTGGAACGCAATATGACCCGCGACGGCAGCGGAACACGGAAAAGGTGATACTGATGATGAATATGGCGACTCTGGACAAAACACCAGGCAAAACGCAGGGCAAGGCACAGGTGCTGGTGGTTGATGACGATCCGGGACTGCTGCGCCTGATGCAGTTGAGGCTGGAAGCCGCCGGTTACGGCGCAACACTCGCCGACAGCGGCGAACGCGCACTGGCGCAACTGGCGGTATCACGGCCGCAGGTCGTGGTCACCGACCTGCAGATGGGCGGCATGGACGGCATTACGCTGTTCGAGGCGATCCGCGCGGAAAACCCAGCGCTGCCGGTGATCATCCTGACCGCGCACGGCACGATTCCCGATGCGGTGTCGGCGGTCAAAGGCGGCGTGTTCGGATATCTGACCAAACCGTTTGATGCGAAGGCGCTGCTGGTGGAAATCGAACGCGCGCTGGCGGTGTCCGGTGCGCCCAATACGGCGGGTGTTGATGACGGGGCGTGGCGCGCGAAGATCATTACCCGCAACCCGGCGATGGAAGAAGTGCTGGCCAAGGCGCGGCTGGTGGCGGCGGGTGATGCCGCCGTGCTGATCCAGGGCGAATCGGGTACCGGCAAGGAACTGCTGGCGCGTGCAGTGCATGCCGCCAGTCCGCGCAGCAACCGGCCGTTTGTTGCGATCAACTGCGCGGCCATTCCCGAGCCGCTGCTGGAGTCCGAACTGTTCGGCCATGTCAAAGGTGCCTTTACCGGCGCCGTGCGCGACAACCGCGGCCTGTTCCAGGCGGCTGACGGCGGCACGCTGCTGCTCGACGAAATCGGCGACATGCCGCCGGCGCTGCAGGTCAAGCTGCTGCGCGTACTGCAGGAAAAACAGGTGCGGCCGGTGGGCGGCATGCAGCATGTGCCGATCGATGTGCGGGTCATTTCGGCGACGCACCGCAATCTTGATGCGGAGATGAGTGCGGGCAATTTCCGCGAGGATCTTTATTACCGGCTGAAAGTGGTGGCGCTGAATCTGCCGTCGCTGGCCGAGCGGCGCGAGGACATCCCGCTGCTCGCCGGGCATTTCCTCACCGAACTCGCAACGCGTTACAAAAAAGACGTCACCGGTTTGTCACCGGAGGCGGTCGAACTGCTGGTCGCCGCGGCGTGGCCGGGCAATGTGCGCCAGCTCTACAACGTGATCGAGCAGTCGGTGGCGCTGACCACGACGCCGCGCATCCCCGCCAACCTGGTGCAGCAGGCGATCCAGCGTGAGCAGACCGAGTTTGCGTCCTTTGAGCAGGCGCGGCGCAAATTCGAGCGCGATTACCTGGCGCAACTGCTGAAAATCACCGATGGCAATGTGACCCAGGCTTCGCGCCTGGCCAAACGCAATCGCACCGAGTTCTACAAACTGCTGCAGCGCCACCAACTCGACCCGCGGCTGTTCAAACCGCAACGCATCTCATGAAATGAGGGTTAACAGGCCCAGATGGGTCACCCCGCGTCGTTGTTTACAGACTGAAAAACGATAATTAAAACAAATACTTATGTTCGCCGATGGCGGTGCGGTCGCCATCCGGCGACAGCTCTGCGCGGATTGGACGTTATAAGTAATTGTTTTTAAATGATTATTTGTGTGGCATTGGTCTTGCGACAAGTTGAAGGCCGCCGCGTGATGTATGCGGCGAAGCCTACTATTCAACGAGGAGCAAACCATGTCATCGACCCTCAATACCCAGGATGGGACGGCGGTTGCCCGGCGCGGTCCTGCGCTGCTGTATCCGACGCTGCTGATTGCCGGCATCGCCGTGATCATTGCCAGTGTGCTGGGTATCGCCGCCATGACCGGCCTGTTGCCGCAGGCGCAGTCGCAATCAGTCGCGCAATCGGCCGACGGCAAGTCTGCGGCGAACTCATCCGCCAAAAACGCGGGCAGCAAAACCCCGGGCAGTAAAACCGCGCCACCGGCCGTTGCCGTCGCGCGTTGCACGGATTGCGGCGTGGTCGACAGTGTGCGTGCCGTTGAGGTCAAAGGCGAAGGTTCGGGCCTCGGTGCTGTTGCTGGCGGTGTGGTCGGCGGTATCCTTGGCAACCAGGTTGGCGGCGGTCGCGGGCGCACGGCAATGACCGTGGTGGGCGCCGGCGCCGGTGCATACGCCGGACACGAGGTCGAGAAAACCATGAAAAAGAATGTCAGTTACGAAATCCGCGTACGCATGGACGACAACACTTATCGCACCTTCCAATCGGCACGACCCGATGTGGGTGTCGGCCAGCGCGTGAGGGTTCGTGATGGCCAGCTGGTGAGCGCCGGTTGAGCGCCGGCGGATTACGGATCATGGCCTGCGCGTTGCCCGCACTCCTGCTGGCAGCCTGCGGCACAACGACCCAGCAGCAGACGCAAAAACCACGCTTCAATCTGGCCGGTTATTCGGTGAGTTTCAAGCAGGGTCATGCCGATGGTTGCGCTTCGGCTAGCGGCAAACAGCGCCGCGATGAACGCCTGTTCCGCGACAATGCGGATTACATGATGGGCTGGAATGACGGACGCAGCGCCTGCAAGTAATAATGGGGAGGCGGCGAGATGCGTGCCGCGGCAGAAGCAGGATGGCGGCTTGAGGCTCGCCGCGGCGGAATCCGAACGGCGGCTAGAAGCGCGCCGCGGCAGAAGCGGGACGGCGGCTTGAGGCTCGCCACGGCGGAATCCGAACGGCGGCTAGAAGCGCGCCGCAGCAGTATCAGGTAGCGGCGAGGGTTGTGCCGGCGTTCTGGGTGTAAGCGGCGAGAAGTGTGCCGCCATTCAAATTAATTCCGGTGTATGGACGTTTCGTTAAGCGTCAGCCAGTACGCGCCGATCTGCTGCACGGTGCTGATATAACTTTCGTAAGCCACGGGTTTGATCACGTAGCTGTTGCAGCCCAGGCCCTGGCACAGGGCGATGTCGCGGGGTTCGCCGGAGGATGTAAACACCACCACGCACAGGCAGCGCGTACGGTCCATTTCACGGATCTGCCGCAGCACTTCCGGGCCGTCAAGTTTCGGCAGCTTCAAGTCCAGCAACACCAGGTCGGGCAGCTCGGCCATGGTTGCGAGCGTTTCCAGCGCCGCGGCGCCATCGCGTGCGACGATGACCTCGGCACCCCAGTCGCCGCGCCGCAGCGCGCGCTGGGTCAATGATTCGTCGTCGGGATTGTCTTCGACCAGAAGGATGCGACGCCGGATCACAACGATGTTCGTGCGGGTCGGCCGGCCGGCGCCGCGGCCGCCGGCTCGAGTTGCCAGCGCGGATGTTGCCGCAGAAACTGTGCGAGGTCTGCCGCGGGCACCGGCCGGCTGATCAGGTAGCCCTGCATCAGGTCGCAGTTGTTTACGCGCAGGAAATCTGCCTGCGCCGCCGTTTCCACGCCTTCGGCGACCACGCTGAGGCGCAGGCTGCGGCCCATCGCGATGATGGCGTGGGTGATGGCGACGTCGTCGGCGTCCGCCGGAACGTCCTGGATGAATGAGCGATCGATCTTGATGGTGTTCACCGGGAAACGCTTGAGGTAACTCAGCGAGGAATAACCGGTGCCAAAATCGTCGATGGCCAGCTGTACGCCCACAACGCGCAGTTCGCGCAGGATGGCGGCGGCACGTTCGGGATTGTCCATCACCATGCTCTCGGTGATTTCCAGTTCGAGATTTTCCGGTGCGAGCCCGGTGTCATTGAGGATCTGCCGGACGTCGGCGACCAGTTCGCTTTGAGCGAACTGGCGCGGTGACAGGTTCACGGCGATGCGGAAACCGTGGTGGCCGGCATCCTGCCGGCGCCGTGCTTCGGTGCAGGCCTGCTGCAGTACGATGCGGCCGATGGGCACGATCAGTCCGGTTTCCTCCGCCAGCGGGATGAACTTGTCGGGCGCCATCATGCCGGCGCCCGGCCGGTTCCAGCGCAGCAGCGCCTCCGCGCCGATGACGCGGCCGGAACTGATCTCCACCTGCGGCTGGTAATGGATCAGGAACTCGTCGCGTTCAACCGCCTGACGGAGCGCGCGTTCCAGTGCGACGTGTTCCGCCGAACGTGCATTCATCTGCGATGAATGGAACTGGAAATTGTTTTTTCCCTGGTCCTTGGCGCGGTACATCGCCAGCTCCGCGTTGCGCAGCAATGCGGTGGCGTCGGCGCTGTCGCTGGGGTAGGTGCTGATGCCGATGCTGGCCGACAGGTGGTAGTCCTCGCCGTTGAGATGGTAGGGCTGGGCCACCGCGTCGAGTACGCGGGTCGCGGCCGCCCGTGCCGCTTCCGGGTCGTCGATGTCGCGCATCAGCACGGCGAACTCGTCGCCGCCAAAACGTGAAATGAGGTCGGATTCACGCAGGCACTGGCGCAGCCGGGCGGTCACCTGGCGCAGCACTTCGTCGCCGCTGTCGTGGCCAGCGGTGTCGTTGATCAGTTTGAAACGGTCGAGGTCGATGAACAGCACCGCGATCGATTTTTTTTCGCGGTTGGCGTCGCGCAGGGCCTGTTCCAGCAACTGGCGGAACAGCAGGCGGTTGGGCAGGCCGGAGAGTTCGTCGAAATGGGTCAGGCGCCACATCCGCTCCTCGGAGCGTGCGCGTTCGCTGATATCGCGGATGACCACGGTGAACTTGGAGGCATCGTTGACCGTCATCCGGCTGGCCCTGATTTCCACCGGGATGGAGTGGCCGTCGCGGGTCCGGGCGTGGGTCTGCAGGTCCGCCGGTTCGGTTGCGCTGATGTCCCGTGGCGCAAACAAGGCCTCCCCGAAGCTGGTGTCGGCCTCGTCGGTGTGCAGCAATTCCTGAAAGCGCATGCCATGGAGTTCCGCCGGTGCATAACCGATCATGCGTGCCAGGGCGGGATTGGCGAATTCGACTTTGCCGTCGAGGCTGACCATGGCAATGCCGTCGGCGGCCGTGTTGATGATCGAGTTGAGCAGTGCTTCATTGGCCTGCAGGTTGTTTGCGGCAACGCGGGCGGAGCGCCGGGTTTCGGCGTCACCGAGTTCCCGGATGATCACCGCACCCAGCCGTCCCAGGCTCTGCTTCATCACGAAGTCCTGGGCGCCGCGGCGCATCGCCGCCACGGCGGTTTCCTCACCGATGGCGCCGGAGACGATGATGAAGGGAATGTCCGGGTCGTGCGCCTTGACCATGGCCAGCGCAGACAGGCCGTCGAACTGCGGCAGATTGTGGTCGCAGAGCACGACATCCCAGGATTGTTGTTCGAGGGATCGCGCGAGGTCGGCACGGCTCCACACCCGCTGGTGGCTGATATCAAGGCCGCTGCCTTTGAGTGATGCGAGGGTCGGTGCGGCGTCCGCCTCGTCGTCTTCAACCAGCAGTACGCGGGTGACGGCGTTCATCGGGAGCGGCCCGATGACGCGGTGATGCTGAAGATGCGCGCGTAATGAGAAGTCATTCGCGTCGGAGTATAACCTACTGTATTTGTGATGCTATTTACCGTCGGGCAGGTTGCCGACGGAAATGTTTAACCCTTGATACGGCTGATGCGTACAACCTCGGGAATTTTGCGCAGATCGCGGACGATGCGTGCAAGATGCATGCGGTTCATGACCTGCACGGTGAAACGCATGCCGGTGTAGGTGCCGCCGTCTTCGGGATCGACGGCGACATTCTGGATGTTGGATTCGGCGGCGGCGATTTCAGCAGCCACTTTGGCCAGTACACCGCGCTGGTTGGCCACCACCAGGCGGATACCCACGTCAAACAGCTTTGACGGATTGGCATCCCATTGCACATCGAGTACGCGCTCGGGATCGCGATGGCTTTTGGCGATGACCGGGCAGTCGTGGGTGTGCACTACCATGCCCTGGCCCTTGCTGATGATGCCGATGATCGGGTCGCCGGGGATCGGCCCGCAGCAGCGCGCGAACTGTACGGCGATGCCTTCCGAACCGCGCACCACGACGGCGCCCATCGGACGCGCTTCCGCCGGCAGCGGTTCGCCCAGTGCCAGCAACTGATGGGCGACCACCACGGCAAGGCGTTTGCCGAGGCCGATGTCGGACAGGATGTCGTCGCGCGAGCGGCCGCTGGAATCACGCACCAGTTTGTCCCACTGCGCGGCGCTGATATCGGGCAGGTTGGCCTTGAAATTGGCCAGCGCCTGCTGCAGCAGGCGGCTGCCGAGCTGCACCGACTCCGAAAAATGCATGGTTTTCAGGAAATGCCGGATATGGGCGCGCGCTTTTGCGGTGGCGACAAAATTCAGCCACAGCGGATTGGGCTTGGCATGCGAGGCGGTGATGATCTCGACGCGGTCGCCGTTGCGGAGTTCGGTCCGCAGCGGCATCAGTTCCTGATTGATCTTGACCGCGACGCAGCGGTTGCCGATGTCGGTGTGCACGGCGTAGGCGAAATCGACGGCGCTGGCACCGCGCGGCAGTGACATGATCTTGCCCTTGGGCGTGAACACGTAAACCTCGTCCGGGAACAGGTCGACCTTGAGGTGTTCGAGGAATTCGACGGAGTCGCCCGACTCGGACTGCATTTCGAGCAGGCTTTGCAGCCACTGATGGGTTTTTTGCTGCAGTTCCGACAAGGAAGTATCGGAGCTCTTGTAGAGCCAGTGCGAAGCGACGCCGGCTTCGGCGATGCGGTGCATGTCCGCGGTGCGGATCTGGATTTCGATCGGGCTGCCGAAAGGGCCGAACAGCGTGGTGTGCAGCGACTGGTAGCCATTGGCCTTGGGGATCGCGATGTAGTCCTTGAACTTGCCCGGGATCGGCTTGTAGAGACCGTGCAGCACACCGAGCGCGACATAACAGGCGGGCATGTCCTTGACGATGATGCGGAAGCCGAACACGTCGTGCACCTGCGCGAAGGACAGGTGTTTTTCGCGCATTTTCCGGTACACCGAATGCAGATGTTTTTCGCGCCCCTGGACCTGCGCTTCCAGTTTGTATTCTGCCAGCCGGCGCTCGATGCCTTCCAGCACCTTGCTGACGCCTTCGCGGCGGTTGCCGCGCGCCGTGCGCACCGCTTTGGCCAGCACGCGGAAACGGTCCGGATACAGGTGCTGGAACGACAGATCTTCCATTTCCTGGTAGATGCTGTTCAGCCCGAGCCGGTTGGCGATGGGTGCGTAGATTTCCAGGGTTTCGCGGGCGATGCGCTGGCGTTTTTGCGGATGCACGGCATCGAGCGTGCGCATATTGTGCAGGCGGTCGGCGAGTTTGATCAGCATCACGCGTACGTCGCGCGCCATCGCCAGCAGCATCTTGCGGAAATTTTCAGCCTGCGCCTTTTCCTGGGTGTCGAACTCGATGCGGTCGAGCTTGGACACGCCGTCCACCAGCTCGGCGACGGGGCGGCCGAATTGTTCGGCAATCTGGTTTTTGGTGACGTCGGTGTCTTCGACGACGTCGTGCAGCAATGCAGCGGTCAGCGCCTGAGCATCAAGATGCCATTGCGCGAGGATGCTGGCGACCGCCAGCGGGTGTGCGATGTAGGGCTCGCCGGATTTGCGGAACTGCCCCTGGTGCGCCGACTCGCTGAAATGGTAGGCGGCCTGGAGCTGCGATACATCTTCCGGCTTAAGGTATCCCGACCACTCCTTGAATAATGCGGAAGCGGTGGGTGGTGCTGCAACGATGGGGCGGGCTGAAGCAGTCATGCGTCCGTCTGCCGTTCGCAGTCAGGCGCCTGCCCCAGTTGCGGGAGCGGGCCTGTTACGTCGGGCTTTTGTTGAGAATGTCCGCGCCGTATTTTCCCGCCGCGAGTTCGCGCAGGGCAATGACGGTCGGTTTGTCGCGGGTTGCGTCGATCATCGGTTGGGCGCCGTTCGCCAGTTGCCGGGCGCGGTAGGTGGCCGCCAGCGACATGTCGAAGCGGTTGGGGATGATTTTCATGCAGTCGTCTACAGTGATGCGGGCCATGAGGTTTCCTGCTTTAAAAATTTTTACTTCAGTCGGTTGATCAGTGCGGTATGCCGGTTGATCTGGCGCGGAGTGCGCAGACGTTCGGCGCGGATTACATCCTGAAGTTCGGATGCGGCCGTCCGGAAATCGTTGTTGATAATAACATAGTCGAAGTCCGTAACGTGGGCGATTTCCTCGCGGGCGTTGGCCAGCCGCCGGGCGATGACGTCGGCGGGATCCTGGCCGCGGGCATTCAGCCGCTTCAGCAACGCTTCAAACGAGGGTGGCAGGATGAAAATGCTGATGGCGGCCGGCATCAGCTTGCGCACCTGGGCGGCGCCCTGCCAGTCGATTTCGAGCACGATGTCGATATCGGCGGCCATCTGTTCCTCCACCCATTTTCGCGATGTGCCGTAGTGGTTGTCGTGCACCAGTGCTGATTCGAGGAAATCGCCGGCCTGCGCCATGCGCTCAAAATCGGCGGTGGTGACAAAATGATAGTGGCTGCCGTTGACTTCCCCCGGGCGCGGTCGGCGCGTGGTGTACGACACCGACTTGCGGATGCCGCGGTCCGCCTCGAGCAGCGCCGCCACCAGGCTGGTTTTACCGGCGCCGGAAGGTGCGCTGACGATGTAGAGATTGCCGCTCATGAAGGCGGTGAAGGGTGAACGGGTGAACGAGTGAACGGGTAACCCCGAAAGACTCCCTCTCCCCCGTTACCGGGGGAGAGGGCTGGGGAGAGGGGGTTCACCCGTTCACTGTTCACTCGTTCACCGCCCTTTCATCACTCAATATTCTGAATCTGCTCGCGCATCTGCTCGATCAGCAACTTCAAGTCCATTGCCACGCGTGTCATCTCGATGTCAGCCGATTTCGAGCCCAGGGTGTTCGCTTCGCGGTTCAATTCCTGCATCAGGAAATCGAGGCGCTTGCCCGAGGCGCCGCCCTTGCCGAGGATGCGCTGCAACTCGTCGAGATGGGTCGCCAGCCGTGACAGTTCCTCGTCGACGTCGATCTTGTTGATGAACAGCGCGATTTCCTGGCGCACCCGTTCGTCGTCTGCGGAAACCAGTGCTTCCTTCAGCCGGACGTTCAGTTTTTCCTGGAACGCGGCGATGATTGCCGGTATGCGCGGCTGCACGATCGCGATGCGGCTGCGCATTTCCGCGGCGCGCTCAAGGATAACTGCCGCCAGTTTCGCGCCTTCGCGCGCACGGGCCGCGGTGAACTCGCGCAGCGCCTCGCGCAGCAGTTCGCCTGCAGCTGCACGCAATTCATCGGCGGGCAGGTCGTCGGCGCCGAGCATGCCGGGCCAGCGCAGGATGTCGGCCACGCCCAGCGGGCGTGCTTCGGGGAGGGCGGCGCGAGCGCGCGTATTGAGTTCCAATACCCGTGCGAGCAGCGTGGTGTCGAGTTCCGTGCCGCCCTCCGAGTTGCTGCGCAGCGCGTAGGAGACCCGGCATTCGATTTTGCCGCGGGTCATCGCGCCGGAGATGGTTTCGCGCAAGGCCTGCTCGGCCTGCCGCAATTCATCCGGCACGCGGAACGAAACATCAAGATAGCGGTGGTTGACCGAGCGCAGTTCGACGCTGACGGCCCCCCAGGGGAGCTCGCGCGAGGCGGTGGCGTAACCGGTCATGCTGTGGATCATGGCGGGAGCTTTATAATGGGAACCCGTGAAACATAGCATACCGAAGGAATACCGTGCGACCCAGCCAGCGTAAACCGGATGAGCTGCGCGCCATCCGCATCACCCGCGATTTCACCTGCCATGCCGAAGGTTCCGTGCTGATCGAATTCGGCGCCACCAAGGTGCTGTGCACGGCGAGTGTGCTCGAAAAACAACCGCCGCACCTGCGCGGCACCGACCGCGGCTGGGTCACCGCCGAATACGGCATGTTGCCGCGCTCGACCAACACGCGCACCGACCGTGAGGCGGCGCGCGGCAAACAATCGGGCCGCACCCAGGAAATCCAGCGCCTGATCGGGCGCTCGCTGCGCGCGGTGGTGAGCCTCGATCAACTGGGTCCGCGCACCATCCACCTCGACTGCGATGTGCTGCAGGCCGACGGTGGTACGCGCACCGCAAGTATCACCGGCGCTTACGTGGCGCTGGCGGACGCGGTGAATTTCCTGATCCGCGAAAAACGCCTGACGGCGTCACCGATCCGTGAGGCCGTGGCCGCGGTGTCGGTCGGCGTTTACCAGGGCGCGCCGGTGCTGGATCTCGACTATGTCGAGGACTCCACCTGCGACACCGACATGAACGTGGTGATGACCGAAGGCGGCGGCATGATCGAAATCCAGGGCACGGCCGAAGGCGC
This sequence comes from Burkholderiales bacterium, assembly GCA_019744975.1. Classification (GTDB taxonomy): domain Bacteria; phylum Pseudomonadota; class Gammaproteobacteria; order Burkholderiales; family SG8-41. The sequence continues at coordinate 84,285 of JAIETP010000014.1, read as the reverse complement.
GCCGTTCAGCCGTTCCGAAATGCAGGCCATGCTTGACCTCGCGCAACGCGGCATCGGGCAACTGGTGGCGGCGCAACGCGCAGCGCTGGCGTGAACAAACTCGTCATCGCATCGAATAATCCCGGCAAGCTGCGCGAGATCGGCGCGATCCTTGCGCCGCTGGCGATCGAGGTCGTTCCGCAGGGTGCGCTGGGCGTCAGCGAAGCCGAGGAACCGCACGGTACGTTCATTGAAAACGCGCTGGCCAAGGCGCGCCATGCCAGCCGCGCGACGGGACTGCCTGCTCTGGCCGATGATTCCGGTGTCTGTGTGCATGCGCTGGGCGGCGCACCCGGCGTGTATTCAGCGCGTTACGCGGAGGCTGGGGGTGACGGACAACGTGAGGAACAGGACCGGCGCAACAATGAAAAACTGCTGCTTGCGCTGGAAGGCGCCGCTGATCGCAGCGCGCATTATTATTGCGTGATCGTGCTGCTGCGCCGCGCTGATGATCCGCAGCCACTGATTGCCGAGGCGGAGTGGCATGGTGAAATCCTCAAGGCGCCGCGCGGGCAAGGCGGTTTTGGTTACGATCCGCTGTTCCTGATTCCGGAGTTCGGCCGGACCGGTGCTGAATTGCTGCCCGAAGAAAAAAACCGCGTCAGCCACCGCGGCCGGGCGCTGGCCGTGCTGCTGGCAAAACTGCGCACGCTGCAAACGGCGTAGCGGCGCCATGACCACCCGCCCATCACTCATCACTCATCACTCATCATTGCAGTTCCAAACACTGCCGCCGCTATCGCTGTACATCCATATTCCGTGGTGCGTGCGCAAATGCCCGTACTGCGATTTCAATTCACACGAGGCGCGTGGTGACCTGCCCGAGGATGACTATGTTGCAGCGCTGCTGCTGGATCTCGAAGCGGCGTTGCCGCGGGTCTGGGGCCGGCAGGTGCTGACCGTGTTTATCGGGGGTGGCACACCCAGCCTGATTTCGGTGCCTGCGCTTGATGCCCTGCTCGCAGGGGTGCGTGCGCGGCTGCCACTGGCGGCCGATGCCGAAATCACCATGGAAGCCAATCCCGGTACTGTGGAAGCGGAAAAATTCACCGGCTTTCGCGCCGCGGGCATCAACCGCCTGTCGCTGGGCATCCAGAGTTTCAACGACCGGCATCTCAAGGCGCTGGGGCGCATCCACGACGCCGCGGAAGCACGCCGCGCCGCGGAACTGGCGTTGCGCACTTTCGACAACGTCAACCTCGATTTGATGTACGCCCTGCCCGGGCAGACGCCGGATGAGGCCGCCGCCGACATTGCGGCAGCGGTCGCGTATGGGCCACAGCATCTGAGCGCATACCACCTGACACTGGAGCCGAACACGTACTTTCATCGTTATCCACCGACGCTGCCCGATGACGACACGGCCGCGCAAATGCAGGACGCGCTGGAGGCGCAACTGGCCGGCGCCGGGTATGAACACTATGAAACCTCGGCGTTTGCCCGTCCCGGCCGGCGCAGCAAACACAACCTCAATTACTGGATGTTTGGCGACTATCTCGGTATCGGCGCCGGAGCGCATAGTAAAATATCATTTAAAAACAATATATTACGTGAGTCCCGTACACGCCAGCCCAAAGCCTATCTGACGCAGGCTGCGGCCGGCGCAGTGATTCCCGAATCCCGCGATGTCACGCATGCCGAACTTCCTGGCGAATTCATGATGAACGCCTTGCGTCTTAATCAGGGTTTCGATCTGTCGCTGTTTGCCGCGCGCACCGGATTGGAACTGACGCAGATCCTGGCGACGCTGGACCGGGCCGAGGCGCGCGGCCTGCTCAGCCGCGACCACCAGCGCGCGGCGCCGACGCCGCTGGGCCGGCGTTTTCTCAATGACCTGATGCAGTTGTTTCTGACCTGACTGGCCGACCATATTGGCCTGCTCATTTGTCACGGCTGGGTGGTGCCGTGCCCATTGCGTTTCGGCATTGCCGGACTAGAATAGGATCAATTGTTGCGTCGAAGTGGCGAACATAAATTACAAAAAAGCGCGCACAAAAAAACGGTTTCTAAACCAGCTTCCTGTCATCGGAGAAGATTGAATGAACAGCATCAAATACGGCATGGTCACGTCAGCGATCGCGGTCGCGGCGCTGATGAGCGGAGCAGTGCAGGCTCAGGCATATCCCGCCAAACCGGTACGTTTTGTCGTGACTTATCCTGCGGGTGGCAGCTCGGATGTCATGGCGCGCATCATCGGCAAGAAACTGACCGAACTCTGGGGGCAGAACGTGCTGGTCGAGTCACGCCCCGGCGCGGCCGGTGCCTTGGGCATGGAATATGCGGCCAAGCAGGCGCCCGACGGGTATACCTTTTTGCTCGGCAATTTCGGTCCGGTGCTGGCCAATCCTCTGCTGAACAAGGTGAAGTACAACGTCGACAAGGATTTTGTGCCGGTGGGCCAGATCACCCGTGCGGCAAACATACTCGTTACCCCCAACACCCTGCCGGTCAAAAGCGTGAAGGAACTGGTTGCGCTGGCGAAAAAGCAGCCTGGTGTACTGACCTACGCAACCAGCGGTCCCGGCAGCATGTCGCATCTTGCCGGTGAAATGTTCAAGCGCCTGGCCAAGGTGGATATCATCACCGTTCCTTTCCAAGGCGGCGTTTATTCGATCGCTGCGGTGCAGGGCGGCCACATCATGCTGATGTTTTCCGATGCGCAGCCGGTGATGGAAAATCTCAGGGCCGGTAAACTGAAGGCGCTGGCGGTCACCAGCGCCGAGCGTACGCCGTTCACGCCGGAACTACCGACACTGGCGGAACAGGGAATCACCGGGTTTGCCGCTGCCAACTGGTGGGGCATCATGTTCCCGGCCGGTGTGCAGAAATCGATCGTCGACAAGGTTTCCACCGATCTCGGCCGGGCGCTTGGTGATGCAGAGGTCAAGAAGAACCTCGGCTTGATGGCCATCGAAGCCGTTTACAGCTCGCCTGAACAGTTCGGGGCGTTCATCAAGTCCGAACGCAAGCTCTGGGGTGACCTGATTCGCGAAGCAAAAATCACCGGCACCCAGTAACACCCGCGTATTTCCGGAAAACGGCGGTCCTTGGGCCGCCGTTTTTCATGGGCGCTTGCGAAATACGATGTCCCATACGCCGTGACCGAGTTTCAGGCCGCGAGTCTCGAACTTGGTCTGCGGGCGGTAACCGGGTTTCTCGGCGTAAGCGGCGGCGGTGTTGGCAAGCGCCGGCTCGGCACTGAACACGGCGAGTATCTGTTCGGCGTATTCCTGCCAGTCGGTCGCCGCATGCAGATAAGCACCCGGTTTCAGGCGGGACACGGCCAGCGCCACAAACGCGGGCTGGATCAGTCGCCGTTTCTGCTGGCGCTTTTTCGGCCAGGGGTCGGGGAAAAAAATGTGCATGCCGTCCAGGCTGGCCGGCGGGATCATCATTTCCAGCACGGCGACGGCGTCGTGCTGGATCACCCGCACGTTGGCCAGCTTCTGCTCGTCGATCTGTTTCAGCAGGCTGCCGACGCCGGGTGTGTGCACTTCGATGCCGATGTAGTCCTGCTGCGGGTGGGCCGCAGCGATGGCCACCGTGGTTTCACCCATGCCGCAGCCGATTTCGAGGATGCGCGGGACTTTGCGTCCGAATACGGCATCAAGATCGATTGGTGCATCGGCGTAGGGAATGCCGTAGCGGGGCAGCAGCGTGTCGTGCGCGCGGCGTTGCGCGTTGGAGACGCGGCCCTGGCGCAGCACAAAGCTGCGGATCGGCCCGTGGGGGTGTTCGCTGTTCATTGGGGTAGCAGTCGAGGGGCGTGACTGCGGTCGATTTTATCGCTCAGTTTTTACCGATGAGTCCGGTGGTCGGTGAACTCGGCGCGGCGGAGTAGAGTTTTTTCGGCATGCGGCCGGCGCGCCAGGCGTTGCGCCCGGCGATGACGGCCTGTTTCATCGCCGTGGCCATCAGCACCGGATCCTTGGCTGCGGCAATCGCGGTGTTCATCAGCACTGCATCGCAGCCGAGTTCCATCGCGATCGCGGCGTCTGACGCGGTGCCGACGCCGGCATCGACCACGATCGGCACTTTGGCGTTTTCGATGATGATTTGCAGGTTCCAGGGGTTGAGAATACCCATGCCGGAACCGATCAGCGAGGCCAGCGGCATTACCGCGACGCAGCCGATTTCCTCCAGTTGTTTGGCGATGATCGGGTCGTCCGAGGTGTAGACCATGACCTTGAAGCCGTCTTTCACCAGCGTTTTCGCGGCGACGATGGTCTCCACGACGTTCGGATACAGCGTTTTCGGGTCACCCAGTACTTCCAGTTTGACCAGATCGTGGCCGTCCAGCAGTTCGCGCGCGAGGCGCAGCGTGCGCACCGCGTCATCCGCGGTGTAACAACCGGCGGTGTTGGGCAGCAGCGTGAACTGCGACGCCGGCACCGCGTCGAGCAGGTTGGGTTCGTCCGGGTTCTGGCCGATGTTGGTGCGGCGGATCGCCACGGTGACGATCTGTGCGCCGCTGGCATCAATGGCGGCCCGCGTTTCGGCAAAGTCTTTGTACTTGCCGGTGCCGATCAGCAGCCGGGAAGAGAAGGATTTGCCACCGATGAGCAGCGGATCGAGATTTTCGTGTGGTTTCATGGGGCAGGGTTGAGGAACGAGGAATGAGGATTGAGGGGCGGGTGTTGAGCGGGTGTTCAGCCGCCGCCGACTGCGGCGACGATTTCGAGGCGGTCGCCATCCTGCAATACGCAGGCGTCAAACTGGCTGCGCGGCACAATTTCGCCGTTGCGTTCCATGGCGATGCGTTTGCCGGCCAGCCGGAGCTCACCGACCAGGTCGGCGCAGGTCGGGGCGTGGTCAAAAGCGCGGGATTCGCCGTTGATGGTGACCGAGATCACAACTGGATGGTCCTGAGTGTTATGGTTGATGCCTGATCGTATTTTACCGCCCTGTGCCGGCTTTTTCGACCGGCCCGCGGCTGGACAGGCTGCCTGTTGCTTGAGCCCGCTTAAACCCGAATAAACCTGAATGAACCCGAATCTGTCCGATCGTCATTATCTGACTCCCTTGTTCGAACCCGCCTCGGTGGCGATCATCGGCGCCAGCGAGCGCAGCGGGGCGATAGGCACGGTGCTGGTCGCGAACATGCGCGCAGCGCAGTACCGCGGCGCATTGTTTGCGGTCAATCCCAAACGCAGCAGCGTCCAGGGCGTGCCCTGTTTTCCATCCATTGGGAAAGTGCCGCAACGCGTGGATTTGGCGATCATCGCGACGCCGCCGGTAACCGTGCCGCAGCTGATGGTGGAGTGCGGGCTGGCCGGCGTACGGGCGGTGGTCATCATCACCGCGGGATTTGGCGAAACGGGCGTTGCCGGAGCGCGGCTGGAACGCGCGGTGATGGACAATGCGCGGCGGCATGGCGTGCGCGTGATTGGCCCCAACTGCCTGGGCATCATGCGCCCCGACATCGGCCTTAACGCAACATTCGCGCGCGGCAATGCGCTGCCCGGCGCGCTGGCACTGGTGTCGCAATCGGGCGCGGTTTGTACGGCGATGGTCGACTGGGCGCGGCCCAACAAGGTGGGATTTTCCAGTTTGATTTCGATGGGCGGGTCGCGTGACGTGGATTTCGGCGAAATCATTGACTATCTGGTCAACGATCCGCGCACCGAACACATCCTGCTCTATATCGAAGGTGTGCGTGATGCGCGGCGTTTTTTTTCCAGCCTGCGCGCCGCAGCCCGGGTCAAACCGGTGATTCTGATGAAGGTGGGGCGGCATCCGGTTGGTTCACGTGCCGCGGTGTCGCACACCGGCGCCATCGTCGGCGCGGATGACGTTTTCGATGCCGCGATCCGCCGTGCCGGCGTGGTGCGGGTGAGCACCATCGGCCAGCTGGTGGCGGCGGCGCAGGCGCTTTCGGCCCATGTCCGCCCGCGCGGTGACCGACTGGTGATCATCACCAACGGCGGCGGTCCCGGTGTGATGGCGGCCGATCGTGCAGCCGATCTCGGCATGTCGCTGGCGGAATTGTCGAAGAACACGCTGCAGGTTTTGCACGGCGTGTTGCCGGCAAACTGGTCGCATGGCAATCCGGTCGACCTGATCGGCGATGCCGATGCCGCACGTTATCGCGCCGCTGTTACGGCCTGTCTTGATGACAAAAATGTGGATGGCGCGCTGGTGGTGCTGACGCCGCAGGCGATGACCGAACCGACCGCCGTCGCCGAAGCGGTGATCACCGTGGCGCGGGGTCATTCAAAGCCGGTGCTGACCTGCTGGATGGGTGAGACGGAGGTGGCCGCCGGCCGCAAACGTTTTGCCGAGGCCGGCATTCCTGTGTTCCGCACGCCTGATCCGGCGGTCGAGATGTTCGCGCATCTGTCGGCCTTTTATCGCAATCAGCAGACGCTGCTGCAGGTGCCCGGCCCGCTGGCCATGCAGTCGCCGCCGGACGTGGCGGCGGCGCGGCGGATCATCGACGCGGCGCTGGCCGAAAAACGCAGCGTATTGAATGAAATCGAATCCAAGACCTTGCTGGCGTCCTTCGGCATGCCCGTGGCGAAGACGGTTGCCGCGGCAAGTGCCGAAGAGGCGGTGCGGATCGCTGGTGAGATCGGTTACCCGGTGGTGCTCAAAATAAATTCACCGGACATTACCCACAAAACCGATGTCGGGGGCGTGTTGCTCAATCTGCGTGATGCGCAGGCGGTGCGTGCCGCATATCAGCAGATTGTGGCTGACGTGGCGCGACTCCGGCCCGAGGCGCGGATTAACGGGGTTGCCGTCGGGCAGATGGTGATCCGGCCGAACGGCCGCGAACTGATGATCGGCGTGATCCGCGATCCGGTGTTTGGTCCTGCGATCGCCTTCGGTGCCGGGGGCGTTGCGGTCGAGGTGCACCGCGATCGCGCCGTGGCACTGCCGCCGCTCAATGCCTGGCTGGTCGCGGAACTGATCCGCGGCACCCGCGTGTCGAAACTGCTGGGATCCTTCCGCAAAATGCCGCCGGTCGATTTTGCGGCGCTGGAGTCGGTGCTGCTGCGGGTGTCGGAAATGGTCTGCGAACTGCCGTGGATCGGGGAACTCGACATCAATCCGCTGCTTCTCGACGAAAATGGCGCCGTGATTGTAGACGCGCGTGTGCTCGTGAGCGAATACATCCCGGTACGCGGGCGTTACGGCCACATGGCGATCCATCCCTATCCCGCGGATTTGGTGACCACCTGGCAGTCTGCGGCGGGCGAGGCAGTGACCCTGCGTCCGATTCGCCCCGAAGACGCCAGCATCGAGCAGGCTTTTGTACGCAGTCTGTCTGCGGAGAGCCGTCGGTTCCGCTTCATGGATACGCTACGCGAACTGACGCCGAGGATGCTGGCGCGCTTTACACAGATTGATTACGACCGCGAAATGGCGCTGATCGCCACCGTCGTGCGCGACGGCGACGAGGTCGAACTGGGCGTGTGCCGTTACATCACCAATCCAGACGGCAGCAGTTGCGAATTCGCGATCGTCGTTGCTGACCAGCAGCAGGGGCAGGGTCTGGGCCGGCGCATGATGACGCAACTGATTGCCGTGGCGCGTGCGCGCGGCCTGCAGACCATGATTGGACATGTGATGGGCAGCAACCGCGGCATGCTGAGCCTGTGCCAGAGTCTGGGTTTTGTGCTTGCGGATGACGCCGAAGATCCCGCGGTAAAACGCGTGACACTGGTTTTGAATGATTGAGGTTGCAGATCATTTTACGATATGGATTCGCAGGGAAACACGTGTAATGCAGATGCTACAATCATTACTCATTTCTGCGGCTTGTTACCCAGGTTTACCCTGTGCAAAAACAAGATTTCCCTGACGCGAGGCTGCTGCAACTGACGGTTGCGGCCGTCGTTGCCATCGTGCTGTGGTTCGTGATCCGCGGCGCGCTGCCGGAGATGTGGCGCACGCCGGGCAGTCCCGCCTTGTATTTCACCGGTGTCGCCGGCGTATTGCTGTTGCTGGTGCCGGTGGCGTTTGTACTGGCCAAACGCGGCGGGCACAGCACCAATCCCGTCGGCTGGTTCAACGCGCATATCGTCTGTTCACTGGCCGGCATGGTGTTGATCGCGATCCATTCCGGCGGTTTCCTGCGTCGGCCGCCGGCACTGCTGTTGCTGGCACTGCTGGCACTGGCGGTGCTCGGTGTGTGGGCGCGGGTGCGTGGTTCACGGCGTATGTCGGCGACCTTTGCCTCCAAGGCACCGGCCTTCCAGGTGCCCGATGCGGCGACACGCGAACGCCTGCGTGCGCTGATCATCGAAAAACGCCGCTTGCTCGCCGAACTCGATCCGCGGGCGACCGAGGGCACGTTTTCCGTGAATCTGCCGCATTTCATCCGCCAGCCGCGACTGGCGCTGGCTTACCGCAAACTGGCACGCGAGGAATCGCTGCTGCTGGGGTCGCGCAGTGCCGTATCGGCGCAACAGGCCTGGTGGCGGCCGCTGCACATGGCGCTGGCCTGGCTGTTTGTGCTGGGCGTGGTGATTCACGTGGTCACCGTGACTTTTTTCGCCGGTTACGTCGCCGATGGTGGACCGATAACCTGGTGGCATTTAAAGGCATGGTGACACGATGAGCGCAGTGATGGACTCCAAGAGTGAACAGGATAAGAGCGAACAGAATAAGAGTGAACGTCTGGCCCTGCTGATCGACCTCGAGCGCTGCACCGGTTGCAAGAGTTGCGAAGCCGCCTGCAAAACCGAACATCGCCTCGGGCCCGGTGAATACCGCAACAAGGTGGTGTGGGCCAGCGCGCTGGAGGAGGCCGGGCTCGCCTTCCTGACGCTGACCTGCCAGCACTGCGAGCGCCCGGCCTGCCTGCGCGCCTGCCCGGTGAATCCGAAAGCCATCGCCAAGGATCCGCTGACCGGCATCGTGCGTGTCGATGAGTCGCGCTGCACCGGCTGCGGCGAATGTGTGATCGCCTGCCCGTACAGCGCGATGGGTTACGACGCCAAGGGCCACCATGCAGTGAAATGCGATCTCTGCGTCGACCGCCGCGCGGAAGGCGAGGCGACCACGGCCTGCGCCAGCGTCTGTCCGACCCAGGCCATCCGTTTCGGCAATCGTGCTGAACTGCTGGCCGACGCGGAAAAGTCAGGGCGGCTGCCGCGCGACCAGGACCATTTCCTGCTCGGACCGGCAACGATTTATCTCGAGCGCACCAAGCCCGAAACCATCAGTACAGCGACCGCGGTAACTCCTGCGCGCGCACATCCGCAGCAATCGCGACGGCCTTCATTCATGGATGGCTTGGCAGCACAAGCCAAGGTGCTGGATCAACCGCCGGCGTTTCCTTATGGCGAAACCCGCGAAGACACCGCGCCGGATCGCGTGGTGCCCGGCGGCTGCAATATCTGCTTCAACTGCTGCACGGTAAAATTTCACTTTAAAAACAATAACTTGGTGAAAATTACCGGGAATGACGAAGATCCGCTGCTGAAAGGCCGCGTCTGTCCCAAGTCGCAGCTGACGCTGCAGATGTATCACAGCGAACACCGCTTGCTGTATCCGCAGAAACGTATCGGCGCGCGTGGTGCAGGCCGCTTCGAGCGCATTTCCTGGAATCAGGCGCTGGATGAAATTGCCGACAAACTCAAAGTGATTCGCGACCAATACGGCGCCGAGGCGCTGGCGATGTTCATCGGCACCCGCACCGGAATTCTCGACTATCGCGCCACCACCAAGATGTTTGCGCAAATGTTCGGCACGCCGAACAAAGACGGCACCGATCCCTTCTGCGCCAGCGGCAAAAACGTCGCCTTTGAAATCACGCTGGGCAATATCGGCAGCGGCAACAGTTACACCGAGCACGATCTCGGTTCCGCCGAACTGTATGTGTATATCGGCGACAATCAGGCGGAGACCCGGCCGGTGTATTTTGGCATGATCAACGACTGGCGCATCAAGAATGGCGCGAAAATGGTTGCCGTCGATCCGCGTCTTACTGCCACGGCGTCCAAAGCCGACCGCTGGCTGCCGATCCGACCCGGCACTGACATGGCGCTGGGCCTGGCCATTGCGCAGCACATTCTCGCCAATAATCTGCACGACGCGGCCTATTGCGCCGAATGGGTGCTCGGTTTTGAGCAGTGGCGCGAGTTCATCCTGCAGAAGAATTACACGCCGGAATGGGCGGCGACGGCGACCGGCATTGTTGCGGAAGAAATCAAACGCCTCGCGGAAGAAATTGCTGCCGCCGACGGTTGTGTGATATTCGCCAGCCGCGGCGTCAACCAGCATACCAACAGCACGCAGACCAACCGTGTGTTGATGTTCGTTGCCGCGATCACCGGCAACTGGGGCCGGCGTGGTGGTGCATTTTTTAATATGAGCGCAGGTACGCCCATCGCGGCCAAGGTGCCGGAACACCGCACGCCCAGGATCAACAAACCGCGGGTCAGACGCAGTCCCGCCGGCTGGACCGATGCCATGCTGCATGGCAAGCCTTACCCGATCCGTGCACTGATCAGCTGCAACAATCCGCTGGCACAGTGGCCGGGACAGGATCAGGCGCGTGCCGCATTCAGTGCGCTGGACCTGATGGTGCACATCGAACTCTTTGCCAACGAAACCTCGGCCTACGCGGACTACCTGCTGCCGGCTGCCAGCGGCATCGAGAAGGGCGAGATCGGCCGTTCCAACGACGACCGCCGCATCGTCTGGATCGACAAGATGATCGATCCGCCGGGCGAGGCGAAATCGGATACCTGGATATGGATCGAGCTCGGCAAACGTTTTGGTTTTGACGATGTGCTGAAAGACAAATACAAGGATCCGGCGGTGTTCTGGGACGAGGTGTGCAGCGACAGCGACGGCTTGCGCGGCTGCACGCAAAAGCGTCTGCATTCGGTGCCGTACCGCTGGGTGCGCCAGCCGGTGGCGACCGAGGACGCGCCGGAGATCGAGACGCTGTACTTGGAAGGCACCACAGTGCCAGGCGGTACGCCGGGACGACGTTTCCCGACCAAGTCCGGAAAACTCGAATTCTGGACCGAGGAACTGGAAACCAAATTCAATACCCTGGGCATGTCCGCATTGCCGGAGTTTTATTCGGAGCGTGAGCAGCTTGTCGATCTGCCGTACATGGAATTGCTCGAAACCGACGCCGAGGCCGGCGTGATTTCGCCCTTCTGCTCACCGGCCACCGGCAGCGCGCGCGGGCGCATCGTCAGTCCCGGCCCCGATCACCCCGGAGCGAAACTGCGCGCGCAGGGCTTCGACACCGAACTCGTCACCGGCCGCCCGCCGGCGGCGCATTTCCACAGCTGGACGCATTATTTCTGGCAGTCGCAGGAAATGTGGCCCGACCTCTATTGCCAGATCCATCCCGACAAGGCCGCGGCACTGGGCATCAAGGATGGTGAACGCGTCTGCGTCGAATCCGCGCATGGAAAAATCGAAGCCATGGCCTGGGTCCATGCGGGCATCCGGCCGACCGCCGTGTTCATCCCGATCGGCTGGGGCGAACGCCAGCCCTACAACCCCTGGCGTTCGGTGAATTTCCTGACCGACAAAACACAGCGCGATCCGGTCTCGGACCAGACCAATCTCAAGGTGTTGCTGTGCCGGGTATCGCGGGCCCCGGCCTAGCAGTGATGATGGCCGGCGTTTTGCCGGGAGTCTGTTCCAGTCCCGTGCTGCCGCGCAGTCAACCTCCGGATTTCAGATTGTCGGCTGCCGCGCTGCCCTGCTTCATCACTTGAACGCGTTCGACGCTGATGTCGATCACGTCGCTGAACCAGTGCTCGTCAACTTCACCTTCGATTTCTACCGGTGTGCCCTTGACGAGTTTCTGACCCCACAACAGGCGGTTCTCGATGGCGAGGCTGATCTGGCCCGTTCCGTCAGTGAACAGGTACGACTCGTCACCGTTGTCGCTGACGATGGTGCCGCGCAGGACCACCCGGTGACCATCATTGGGTGCGGCGAGGATGGACTTCACGCTGGCCTTTTCAGCCGGGGATCCAAACTGGGCGAATGCGGGCATGGCGCCAAGAAGCAGCATGACAGCAATAATTTTTTTCATGGGTTTTTCTCCAGTGATGAGATGCATCACCATGTTGGATGGCGTCATGGCGGCAGAGTTCCCGCGGAATGCGGCGTGGATCCGGTGCATCTGCTGTTACGGAAATCCGCTTATGTCGTACAATTTGGGTTGTCGCGGGTGTAGTTCAATGGCAGAACGGCAGCTTCCCAAGCTGCATACGAGGGTTCGATTCCCTTCACCCGCTCCAATTCCCGGGTGATCTGCATATGCGCATCGTTAAATACCTGCTGGCGGCTTTCGGCATTCTGGTGCTGGTATTCGGCGCGGTCATTGCCTATGTCGCCGCCACCTTTGACCCCAATGCCTACAAGCCGCAACTGATCGAACTGGTCAAGGACAAGACGCAGCGCACGCTCAAACTCGACGGTGCCATCCAGCTTGCGTTCTGGCCCAGTATCGGCGCCGAGCTGGGCAAACTCTCGCTTTCGGAACCAAGGAGTGAGGTGCAGTTTGCCGCAGTTGAGGGCCTGCGCGTATCGCTCAAGCTGCTGCCCCTGTTGTCGCGCGAAGTGGTGGTCAACGAGGTCGTGGTGAAAGGCGCGCGCATCAATCTCGTGCGTGAAAAAAAAGGGCGCTTGAACATCGCGGACCTCACGGATGCGGCGGAGGCTGGTGATGCGAAATCCCGGATCTCGGCACCGACGGGCGGTTCCGCACCGCCGAAACTCGATATCGATCATATCGTGCTGACGGATGCGACCCTCAACTTTCGCGATGAGCAGGCCGGTGCGCAGTATGCAATTTCGAAACTCAATCTGAAAACCGGGCGCATTGCCGAAGGCGTGCCCGCGGACATCGCCGTATCGCTGGCGGCCAAGGCGGACAAACCGAAGCTGGATATAACGCTGGATTCGAAGCTGCGCCTGACCTTTGATCTGAAAAAGGAGGCTTATGCTGCCGAGAAACTCACGTTCGATCTGAGGGGGCGGGCGGCGGACATCAGCGATCTGCAGGTGAAGGCGGGGGGCAACGCGGCGTTCGATCTGAGAGCAGGCGCGTTTGCAACCGAAGGGCTTGCGGTGACGGCAAGCGGCAAACAGGGCGCATCGACGTTCAAGATCAAACTGGATGCGCCCAAGGTGACCCTGAAAGGAGACAAGGCCGGTGGCGACATGGTGTTTGAGCTTGAGTCACAACAGGGTGATCAGGGTATCAAGGCGAAAATTGCTTCGCCGATTGCCGGTAATGTCACGGCCCGGCAGATCAGCCTGCCGCAACTGAAAGCGGAGATCACGCTGACCGGTCCGCAGTTGCCGGGCAAGTCCGCGAGCGGCGTATTGGCGGGGGCGCTGGATGTCGACCTGATCCGGGAAGCGGTACGCACCAGGCTTGCCGGCAAGGTGCTCGACAGCAACATCAAGCTCAATGCGACGATGGCGGGATTTTCGCCGCTTGCACCGCATATTGATCTCGAACTGGATCAATTGGATGTCGACAAATACCTGCCATCGAAATCGGCGGCATCCGGGTCAGCAGGCTCCGGGTCGGCGTCCGCGGGCGCAAACCAGTCTGCTGCCGCGGGTTCCGAAAAACCATTCGATCTCACGGGGCTGCGCGCGCTGAACGCCAGCGGTTCACTGGTTGTCGGTAATCTGAAGGTCGATAACCTGAAAGTCAGCCAGTTGCGCTTGCAGTTCAAGGCCGACAAGGGCCGCGTGGAGATCAATCCGCTGTCGGCGCAACTGTATCAGGGCGGCATGGCTGGGGCACTGACGGTCAATGCGGCGCCGGCGGTGCCGACCTTTTCTGTGCGCCAGAAACTCGCCGGTGTGCAGATAGGACCGCTGCTCAAGGATCTGGCCGACAAGGATCTGCTGGAGGGTCGCGCCGAGGTGAATCTCGATGTGCATACGCAGGGTAATACGGTTTCCGCGCTGAAAAGGGCGCTGGGAGGAAATGCCGCCCTGAAGGTGAACGACGGTGCCTTGCGCGGCATCGACATCGCCGCTGCCCTGCGTTCAGCGAAGGACATGATCGACCGCGCCAAGGGAGAGCACACACAACAGTCCGATACGAAACAAAAGACGGATTTTTCGGAATTGAGCGCCAGTTTTGCGATCAGTCAGGGGGTTGCGCGCAATAAGGATTTGTCGATGAAGTCGCCACTGCTGCGGGTTGGGGGCGAGGGCGAAGTCAACATCGGTGCCGGCACGATCGACTATCTGGTCAAGGCCAGTCTGGTGGCCACGAGCACCGGGCAGGATGGAAAAGACCTGGGTGCTGTGCGCAGCGTGACCGTGCCGATTCGGGTTACGGGGCCGCTGGCCGCACCTTCCTACAAGCTGGATTTTGGTGCGATGCTGACGGATGCCGCCAAACAAAAAATCGAATCCGCCGTCAAAGACAAGCTGCGCGACAAATTGCTGGGTGGGTCTGGATCGGGCGCGGCCTCCGGCGAGCCGGCGAAAGATGGCGGCGCACGGGATAAGCTGAAAGGCTTGTTTGGCCGTTAAGAACATTTCTGAACAAGCCGCAGCGGTGATGCGGAAATTACCCGGGCGGCATGAGTCGGACGGCCGTTTTGCCGCGGCGCTGATCACCTGGCAGCGCCGCCACGGACGGCATGATCTGCCGTGGCAGGGCTCGCGCGATCCTTATACCGTGTGGCTGTCGGAGATCATGCTGCAGCAGACGCAGGTCGCTGCGGTTATTCCGTACTATCAGCGCTTCCTCGGCCGATTCCCGACTGTAAAGACATTGGCTGAGGCCCCGCTCGACGATGTGCTCGCCTTGTGGAGCGGCCTCGGTTATTACTCGCGTGCACGCAATCTGCATCGTGCGGCACAGGCAGTGATGGCCGCGCACGGCGGGAATTTTCCGCAAACACTCGAAACCATCATCGAACTGCCGGGCATCGGCCGTTCGACGGCTGCTGCCATCCTGGTGTTTGCCTTCGGCAAACGCAGCGCGATTCTCGACGGCAATGTGAAACGGGTACTGGCCCGCTTCTGCGGTATTGCGGGTTATCCAGGTGAAAGTGCAGTGGCGGTGCAACTGTGGCGCGAGGCTGAAGCCCTGCTGCCCAAAACCGGTCTGCGGCCCTATACCCAGGGATTGATGGACCTCGGTGCGACCTTGTGCGTACGGCGAAATCCGCGCTGCATGGAGTGTCCGGTGCAGAAACTGTGTGTGGCGTTCAAGACCGGTCGTGTGTCTGAGCTGCCGACCCCCAAACCGCGCAAGGCCTTGCCGCAACGCCGTACCATGATGCTGGTGCTGCAGCGTGCCGGCGAGATACTCCTGGAGAAACGCCCGCCAACGGGCATCTGGGGCGGCATGTGGTCATTTCCGGAGGAGGATGCCGATGCTGATGCCGTTAAAGCTTGTGCGCGGCGTTATGGTGCGGCGGTCACATTAAAAGAACCGTTGCCGGTGATCGCGCACGGTTTCACCCATTTCAAGCTCGACATCCTGCCGCAGCCGGCCGCTGTGTCGGCGTGGCCGCAGCGCGCGGAGGAGCCGGGCCGGCTGTGGATTACGCCGTATGATGCCTTGCGTGCTGCAGTGCCGACGCCTGTGCGTGGCATCATCGAGCAATTGCTCCGTGGCGGCTGCTGAAAGCGAGGATTGCACATGAATGAACCGGCATCGATGAACTGGAAAGACATCAGTGCATGGCGCAAGGCGCAGCGCGAGCACTGGATCGCCTGGCGCGGCGCGGTTCCTGAAACGCAGGGTGCCGCCTGGGGCGAAGCCATGACTGCATCCCTGTGTGCCATGTTGCCGGCGCCGCAGAAATGCGTGATCGGTTTCTGCTGGCCGTTCAAGGCAGAGTTCGATGCGCGTTACGCGGTGCGTCATTGGCGGGAGCGGGGGGCTGTGGCGGCCTTGCCGGAAGTGACCGGCAAGGGGCAGCCGCTGCGTTTCAGCCAGTGGTGGCCGGGCGCGCCGATGCGGCGTGGCGTATACGACATTCCGGTGCCCGATGGCACGTCGGTGGTCTTGCCCGACATCGCGATCGTGCCGATGAACGCCTGCGATGGCCGCGGTTATCGCCTGGGTTATGGCGGCGGTTATTTTGACCGCACGCTGGCGGCACTGGAAAAACGCGTAGTCGCAATCGGTGTTACGTACGATGCCTGCCGCGTAGCGAGTATTTTTCCACAGGTGCACGACATCGCGATGGACTTCGTGGTGACCGAAGCGGGAATTTACTCGGCCGGTGGTGAGCCGCTGCGATTACTCGATGCTGTCGCGGCCGTGTCGCGGGTAAAGGATTTGATGCGGCTGCGGGGTTTGCCCCGGGAATTATCGTAATCTAGTGCAGTAACTATTTGTTTTTATTGATATTTTCTATAATGCCGTGGGCTGCGAGCAGTGCGCGCAACCGGGCCAGCCGGGTTGTGGTGTCAGTGATTTCCAGCAGCGCCTGTTTGTCCGGTGACGAAATCGGCAGAATTTCCGCCAGCCGGTAACTGACCCAAACCGGATCATCAAGCTGCACGGGACCCGGTACGCTCTCGACGCCGGCACGTTCAATCGCAAGACGCAATACTTCCTGGCAGGCGCGATCCATGCTGTCGGCTTGCACCGGTTCGGGCAGGGTTTCAATACGCGCCGTGATCAAACCATTGCCGGCGACCGTGGTGTCGAGGACGCGAAACCGCGTGCTGCCGCGTGCCAGCACGGCAAACAGGTTGGGGTGGGGTACATCCCATTGCGCGATATGGGCGAGGCAGCCGATGGCATGCGGCGCCGCAGGCTGACCGACTTCATGACCCTCCCTGATCAGGCAGACCCCGAAGGGGGTGTTGTCGCGCAGGCAGGCCTTGGTCATGTCGACGTAGCGCTGCTCGAACACTTTCAGCGGCAGCAGGCCGCCGGGAAACAGCACCGTGCCCAGCGGGAACAGCGGAATTACATCGGGGGCGCTCATGCGCCCAGTTCGCGGTGCCGCGCCAGCGTGCGGGTGCGGGTGCGGAATTTTTCGGCAAGGGTCTCGACAAAAAACACCGAACGGTGGCGGCCGCCAGTGCAGCCAATGGCGATGGTCAGATAGCTGCGGTTGTCGCGTTCGAACGCCGGCAGCCAGTCGGTGATGAAACGGTGGATATCGTCAAGCATGCGCATCGCGTCGGGTGTGGCGCGGAGGAACTCCGCCACCGGCGCATCACAACCGGTCAGCGGGCGCAGTTTGATGTCGTAGTACGGATTGGGCAGGCAACGCACGTCAAACACGAAATCGGCGTCGAGCGGGATGCCGTGTTTGAAGCCGAAGGATTCGAACAGCAGCGTCAGTCCGGCGGCCGGCAGCGCGGCAAAATCCTTGACCCAGTTGCGCAGCGTATTGGGCGCCAGGTCGCTGGTGTCGAGGTGGTGCGCCATGTCCGAAATACCGGCGACCAGTTCGCGCTCGCGATCTATACATTCGGGCAGGGTCAGTCCCAGCGGCGCCAGCGGATGGCGGCGGCGGGTTTCCGAATAACGCTTGATCAGCGTATCGCGTTTGGCTTCGAGGAACATGACCCGCACATCGATGCCCGCTGCACGCAGCCGTTCAACTTCCGCAGGGAGACCGGCGACGGCGTTTCCGGTGCGGGCGTCGATGGTCAGTGCGACACGCTCATTGCCGGAGGCGCGCAGGTTTTCGACCAGCAGGCCGACCATTTCCACCGGCAGGTTGTCGACGCAGTAATACCCCGCGTCTTCGAGCACCGCGAGAGCAACACTTTTGCCGGACCCGGACAGGCCGGTGATCAGTGTCAGTTGCATGTGGGGGTCGGCACGCGGGGTTTCAGCCGTCTGTGTCCGTCATCGACCGCGCCTGGCGTTCGACAAACTCCCGCGTGCTGTCGATGCCGCGCATCTGCAGCACATGGCTGCGCACCGCGGCTTCGGTCAGTACCGCGAGATTGCGCCCGGCGGCGACGGGGATGGTGACTTTGTGGATGTCGACGCCCATCAGCGATTCGGTGCCGGGTTTCAGCGGCAGCCGTTCGAGATGGGTGATGTCGGAACCGGAGGGCCGCTCAAGACGCACGATCAGTTTGACGTTTTTGCGCGGACGCAGTGCCGCTTCGCCGAAAATGGTGCGGATGTTCAACACACCCAGTCCGCGCACTTCGAGGAAATCGCGCAACAGTCCCGGGCAGCGGCCCTCGATGCTTTCCGGGCCGAGCCGGTAGAGTTCGACCACGTCATCGGCGATCAGTCCGCTGCCGCGGCTGACGAGTTCCAGCGCGAGTTCACTTTTGCCGACGCCCGAATCACCCGTGATCAGCACGCCCACGCCCAGCACGTCGAGAAATACGCCGTGGATGGTGGTCGACTCGGCAAGTGCGCGCGCGAGATGGGGGCGGATGATCCACATCAGTTCCACGCTCGGGATCGGGGACGAGAACAGCGGCGTGTGCGTGGATTCGGCAACCTCCACGAGTAATGCGGGCAGTGACTTGGCGCCGGCGACGATGAAGCAGGCCAGTTCGCGGATAGCGACACGCTCCAGCACCTTGCGGCATTCGGCGGGATCCAGGCCGTTTAGATAATCGACTTCGGAATCGCCGAGTACCTGGATCAGGTTTGGGTGGATGAAGTTCAGGTGGCCGACCAGACCCTTCGACGAGTCCTTGGTGAATTCACTGTCGATGCCCTTGCCGCCGCCGTCCCTGCCGGCGACCCAGGTGAGCTGCAGCTTCTCCCGCGTGTCCTCAAACAGCCGGGTTATGCTGACCTGCGGCATTGGGTTCCCATAGAGTGATCAATTGCTGCAGGTCGGCCGGCGTGGCGGCATTGAGCAGGCGTTCGCGGAACGGTCTGTCGGAAAACATCTGCGCCAGTTCGGACAGAATCTGCAGGTGTTCATCGGTGGCGCGCTCAGGCACCAGCAGAATGAAGATAAGTTTGACGTTCTGACCGTCGGGAGCATCAAAAGGCACGGCGCTCTGCACGCGGATCATCGCGCCGGTGGCCGCTTTCAGCCCCTTGATGCGGCCGTGCGGGATCGCGACTCCCTGGCCGAGTCCGGTCGAGCCGAGTTTTTCGCGGGCGAACAGACTGTCGAAAATGAGATTGCGGGAAATGCTCTCGTTGTTTTCGAGCAGCAGACCGGCCTGTTCGAATATGCGTTTTTTACTGGTCAGGTCGGCGTCGAGCAGAATGTTCGACACGGGCAGCAGCTTGGCGATCAGGTTCATGGATTTGTTGGGTGGGTTTGGCGAATCCCGGCGTGCCGCCGGGGCTTAATCGGTATCGACGGGTTGATGCTTGATGGGGGCGGTGTCGTGGCGATGCGCGATGTTCTTGCCCTTGTGTTTGAGGATTGCCCGGTCCAGCTTGCCGATGAGGTGGTCGATGGCCACGTACATGTCCTCGCCGTGGGTTTCGCAGAATATCTCCTTGCCGCTGAGGTGCACGGTGGCCTCCACCGTGTGCTGCAGTTTTTCCACGGTCATGATGACGTTGATATCGATGACGTAGTCAAAGTGGCTGGTGATTTTTTCCAGTTTGTGCGCGACGTGCTCGCGGATGGCTGGTGTGATCTGCAGGTGGTGCCCGGTAAGGTGCAGGTTCATGGCGTCTCCTTGTTAAAAAGATTAAATAAGGGGATCAAAGGGTTTTCCGCAGATTTACCGGGAGTATCTGCATTGACTCCCGGTATTTTGCGATGGTTCGCCGTGCCACGACTATACCCTGCTGACCCAGCAATTCCGAGATCTGGCCGTCGCTCAGCGGGGCACGGGTGTTTTCGGCGCTGACCAGCTGCTTGATCAGGGCGCGGATCGCGGTGCTGGAGGCCGAGCCGCCGGCTTCAGTGGCGACATGGCTGCCGAAAAAGTATTTGAGCTCGAAAATGCCGCGCGGCGTGTGCATGAATTTCTGGGTGGTCACCCGGGAAACCGTCGATTCATGCAGGCTCAGCGTATCGGCAATCTCGCGCAGCACCAGCGGCCGCATCGCGACTTCGCCATGCTCGAGAAAATTGCGCTGGCGGTCAACGATGGCCTGCGACACCCGCAGGATGGTCTCGAAACGCTGCTGCACGTTTTTGATCAACCACTTGGCTTCCTGCAACTGGGCGCTGATCTGCTGCGAATTGCCGCCGCGATTGCGCTGCAGGATGTCGGCATAGAGCCGGTTGATTTTCAGCTTGGGCATCGCATCGGGGTTGAGCGTGGCGACCCATACCCCTTTTGTTTTGCGCACGATCACGTCGGCGACGACAAAGCGTGTTTCTTCGACTGAAAAATCCCGCCCTGGTTTCGGATTCAGGCTGACGATCAGTTTTTGCACCGTGCGCAGGCAGGCGTCATCGCATTTCAGCGCGCGTTTCAGCCGGGCGAAATCCCGGGTCGCCAGCGCGTCAAGGTGGTTGCGGACGATTTCCAGTGCCTCGTCGCGGTACGGTGTATCGGCGGGCAGCACGGCGAGCTGCAGACTCAGGCATTCGGCGAGACTGCGGGCGCCGATGCCGGTGGGTTCCAGGTGTTGCAGGTGCTGCAGCGCGATCGACAGTTCCTCCGGTTCCACTTCGAGTTCCGGCGGCAGCATGGCCGCGATTTCCTCGAGCGACTGCGGCAGGTAACCGCCGTCATCCAGTGAATCGATCAACATCGTAACCAGCTGTTTGTCGCGGTCCGACAGGTGCATCAGTGACAGTTGTCCGGCGAGGTGGGCGCGCAGACTGGCGGGTTGCTCGGCCAGGGGTGAAAAATCGTCGTCTTCGGCGTCGCCGCTGCCGCCGTACGAGATGCCGTCCATGGCATCAAAAGCGCCGCCATCCTCGCCGGGTGCGGTGGCTTCCGCTTCGGTGGTTGCCGAGGATTCACCGGCGGCGGTCTGCTCCGTGCTGTCACGCGGCGGCGGTGGCAGCGGTTCCACGTCCTCCCGCTCCAGCAGCGGATTGTCCTGCAGCAGCTTCTCGATTTCCTGGTTGAGTTCGAGCGTGGACAGCTGCAGCAGCCGGATCGACTGCTGCAGTTGCGGCGTCAACGTCAGGTGTTGCGAGAGTCTGAGCTGTAACGAATGTTTCATCGGGGTCCGGACAGGGGAATCGCCGGGGTTGCGCGCGGGCGGTTATGCGCGCCTTTTCACTCTGGATAAGCTGAATGAATAAGCTGAAATAACTGAAATGGCCATCTCAGAGGCGGAAATGTTCACCGAGATAGACCTTTCTTACGCTTTCATTATAAACGATCTCGTCGGGCTTGCCGTAGGCGAGCACCATGCCGTCATTGATGATGTAGGCACGGTCGCAGATGCCGAGGGTTTCCCGCACGTTGTGGTCGGTAATCAGCACGCCGATGCCGCGCGCCCTCAGAAAACCGATGATTTTCTGGATTTCAATGACGGCGATCGGATCCACGCCGGCAAAGGGTTCGTCGAGCAGGATGAAACGGGGTTCGGTGGCCAGTGCCCGGGCGATTTCCACCCGCCGCCGTTCGCCGCCGGAGAGGCTGATCGCCGGATTGTTGCGCAAATGACCGACGTGCAGATCCTGCAGCAGTTCATCGAGGCGTGCTTCAACGGCCGCCTCATCGCTGTGGTACAGCTCGAGGATGGCGCGTACGTTGTCGGCGACCGACAGCCGGCGGAAAATCGATGCTTCCTGCGGCAGGTAACTCAGGCCGAGGCGTGCGCGCTGGTGGATCGGCGTATGCGTCAGCCGCATCTGGTCAAGATAGAGTTCGCCGCCGTCCATCGCCACCAGGCCCACCATCATGTAGAAGCAGGTGGTTTTGCCTGCGCCGTTGGGTCCCAGCAAACCGATGACTTCACCGCTGCGCACCTCCAGCGACACGTCTTTGACCACGGTGCGCGCCCGGTAACGTTTGCTGAGCCGTTCCGCCTTCAGCAGGAAGGTATCAGGCCTCGCGGCGTCCTGCGGGGTTTCGATATTCAGTGATTGCTGCACGGTGTAAGGCGGCGCTCAGTTTGGCGGCGCTTGCAATTCGCCGCGTGGCGCGGTGAGATTGGTGTCGGGTTTGAGTGGCACCGGCGACTGGGCGGCCGGTTTGTCCTTGGGTTTGGGCTGAATCACGGCACGGACGCGGCCGTCGGAGTTTTCCGCGGAAGCTGCCTTGGCGCCGCCGCCGATGACCTGGAAAAATTCCGTCTTGGCATCGTAGGAAATGTAATTGCCGCGGACTTCGTCGGTGCCTTTTTTCATCGAGGCGCGGTTGAACATCTGCATCTTGTCGGCTCGGCTGTCGTATTCAATGCGTTCTGCCCAGCCTTCAATGTATTCGTCGTAACCATCGCGCTTCTGCCGGAAGTAGGCGAGGTTGCCCCAGGTGACGCCCTCCTTGAAACCCTGGTTATCCTGCCGCACTTCCATGCGGTCGCCGCGGATGATCAGCGTACCCTGGGTCAGCACAACCTTGCCCTCGAAGGTGGAAATCTGTTTGGCGTCGTCGACAGTGACACGGTCGGCCTCGAGATTGATCGGTTTTTCCCGGTCGGCCTTTTCCGCGAGCGCAGGCGTTGTGGTGAACACCAGCGCCGCCACGGCCGCGGCAACGCCGGCGCGCAGCCACCGCTGCCGCAGCTTAACGGCGGGTTGCGCGATCGGGGTCATGGTAGGTGCCTCTGAACTGCGACAGGAACTTGACGGTGCGGGTTTCACTGTTCAATTCTAAGCCAATCGCCCGGGCAACGGTATGGGCGTCGGTGACGGTGACCGGGCGATCGGTGCGGGCGATGTGTTGATCCGGCGTGACATGGAGAAAACTGGTTTCCATGACCATCTCGCTGTGGTCGGCATAGGCGGCGCGTGTCGCCCGCACATCGGTTTCAAAGTAAATATGTTCGCCGCCGCTGGATACCCGGGCCGTGCGCGAGGTGATGCTCATCGGTGCGCGTGCCGAGGCGTTGCTGATGAAGCGCGGCGCCACCAGGTGCGTGGTGTCGTCATCCGGGTAATGGGTCATGCGTTCGGCGTACAGCGTGTGTTTGACGTCGCCATTGGCATCCATGCGGTGGGCGACGATTTTGTCGACGATGTAATCCGGATCATGCCGTTCCGTCCCGCTGCCCGTTGCACCCTGCTGTACTGCCTGGTCCAGCCAGAACGTCAGACTGGCCAGCACGGCGAGCAGCAGCAGCGGAAAGAATTGTGAAAACCGGGTCACGGTGTGCTTCAGTGCGCTGTGGCGTCAAGGAAGCGGCGGGTTTGTGCCGCCAGCATGCCCCGGCTGTGCAGCAGCATTTCGCAGAATTCGCGGACCGCCCCGCGGCCGCCCGTGGCGCGGGTCACGTAATCGGCATGGCGTTTGAGCAGCGCCGGTGCATTGGCCACCGTCACGGCAAATCCGCAGCGGCGGAACACCGGCAGGTCAACCAGGTCGTCGCCCATGAATGCGGCTTCTTCCGGAGCAATCGCCAATTCGGTGAGTAATGCATCAAAACCGCTGCGTTTGTCGGCAACACCCTGCTGCACGTGGCGGATGCCGAGGTCCTTTGCGCGCAGCAGCACGCTGGGCGCGCGCCGGCTGGTGATGATGGCCAGTTCGATGCCCGCGTCCTGCAGCAGTTTCATGCCCATGCCGTCGCGTACGTCGAAAGCCTTCATCGCGTCGCCGGTTTCCGAGTAATACAAGCGGCCGTCGGTCAGTACGCCGTCAATGTCGAATGCGACGAGCCGGATGGGCCGGGCTTTTGTGGAACGGGTTTTTGTAAAATTATCCAAGCTGCGATCCAAGGTGTGGTCCAAGGGCGTTTTTCGTGACCTGGCAGTCAGACTACTTTGCCGCGGAACAGGTCATGGATGTTCAATGCGCCCAGCAGCCGTTTGCCGTCGTCGACCACCAGCAGCTGGGTGACTTTGCCGCGTTCCATGATCTCGACGGCTTCCGCGGCCAGTCGGTCCGGGCCGATGGTGCGCGGATTCGGCGACATGATGTCGGTGATCGCCGTCTTCCGGAGATCCTGGCCTTTTTCAATCGCCCGGCGCAGGTCACCGTCGGTAAAAATGCCTTCGACGATTTGGGTTTCATCAACTACGGCGGTCATACCCATCCGGCCGCGTGACATTTCAAGCAGGGCATCGGTCAGTGTGGCCTTGGCGGACACGCGCGGCGCATCGGGGCCGGAGCGCATCACATCGCGGACCAGTGTCAGCAGCCTGCGGCCAAGCGCCCCGCCGGGATGGGAGAGTGCGAATTCGTCTTGCGTAAAACCGCGTGCACGCATCAGCGCCACTGCAATCGCGTCACCCAGTGCCAGCGCGGCCGTGGTGCTGGCGGTGGGCGCCAGATTGAGCGGGCAGGCCTCCTGCGCGGCGCCGGCGTAGAGATGTACATCGGCTTCGCGGCCCAGCGTGGACGCGGCATTGCCGGTCAGCGCCAGCAGTTTTGCGCCCTGGCGCTTGAGCACCGGGATCAGGGTCAGCAGTTCGGCGCTTTCGCCGGAATTGGACAGCGCCAGGAACACGTCATCGCGGGTGACCATGCCGAGGTCGCCGTGGCTGGCTTCGGCAGGGTGCACAAAAAACGCAGGGGTTCCGGTGCTGGCCAGGGTCGAGGCGATTTTGCGCGCGATGTGGCCGGATTTGCCGATACCGCTGACGACGACGCGTCCCCGGCACAGCAGGATGATCTGGATCGCCTGTTCGAATCCGGCATCGACCCGCGGGATGAGGTCGGTAATGGCCCGCGCCTCGATCGCGAGGACTTCCCGGGCAGCCGCAATCGCCGGGCTGACTACAGGGCTGACTGCGGTGGCATCGGAGGGAGTCTTCATCGCTGAAATTATAACAAAGGGATGACACCGGACCCGGGGTGATGTTGCTTGCAATTCATTGAAGAAAAGGCAATATTCAGAACGCCCACAACCCCCCGAACGCATGCAAACTGCCCTGCAACCCGTCCTTGTGCTGCTGGCTGCCGCCGTGCTGGTGGTGGTGGTCTTCCGCTCGCTCAAGCTGCCGCCGCTGCTCGGCTACCTGATTGTCGGCGTGATGATCGGCCCGCATGCGCTGGGCTGGATTACCACGACGGATGAGGTGCGTGACCTCGCCGAGATCGGCGTGGTGTTCCTGATGTTCAGCATCGGCCTCGAATTCAGCCTGTCGCGCCTGGTGACGATGCGCCGCATCGTGTTTGGACTGGGCGGAGCCCAGGTGATGATTACCCTGCTGCTGGTACTCGGTATCGCCACCGGCCTGGGCCTCAGCTGGCAGGGCGGCATCGTGCTCGGCGGCGCGCTGGCGATGTCGTCCACCGCCATCCTCGCCAAGCTGCTGGCTGAACGTTTCGAACTCAACTCGCCGCACGGCCAGCAGATCATCGGTGTCCTGCTGTTCCAGGACATCGCAGTGGTGCCCTTGCTGATCCTGATCCCGGCATTGAGCGCGCCGCCGGAGAATCTGCTGCCCACACTCGGTTTTGCACTGGTCAAGGCCGTGGTCTTGCTGACCGTGCTGCTGTTCGTGGGACAGCGCCTGATGCGTGCCTGGTTTCACGTGGTGGCGCGGCAGAAATCATCCGAATTGTTCGTGCTTAATGTGCTGCTGGTGACGCTGGGCGTCGCGTACATGACCGAGCTGGCGGGTCTGTCGCTGGCGCTCGGGGCGTTTGTCGCAGGCGTACTGATTTCCGAGACCGAGTACCGTTATCAGGTCGAGGAGGACATCAAACCTTTCCGCGACGTACTGCTCGGGTTGTTTTTTGTTTCCATCGGCATGCTGCTCAATGTGCGGGTGGTCATCGACAACGCCTGGGTCAGCGTGCTGCTGGTGTCGCTGGTACTGGTGAAAACCGCGCTGATTTTCTGCCTGAGCCGCCTGTTTGGCGCGCCCAGCGGCGTCGCCTTGCGTGCCGGGCTCGCGCTTGGTGCCTGCGGTGAGTTCGGTTTCGTGATTCTTGCCCATGCCGCCGGCAGCAGGTTGCTGGCGCCAGAGGTGTTGCAGCCGGTGCTGGCGGTGATGGTGCTGTCGATGCTGATCGCCCCCTTCGTCATTGAACGCAGCGAAGCCATCGTGCGCCGCTGGAGTGCAACGGAATGGACCAGCCGGGCGATGCAGCTGCACAACATTGCCGTGCAGTCGATGGCGGCGGACGCCCATGTGCTGGTCTGCGGGTATGGGCGCAGCGGCCAGAATCTGGTGCGGCTACTCGACCAGGAAGGCGTCCCCTCCATTGCGCTGGACAACGATCCGCAGCGCATCCGCGAGGCGACCGCGGCGGGGGAGCGGGTGGTGTACGGCAATGCGGCGCGCCGCGAAGTGCTGCTGGCTGCCGGTCTGATGCGGGCGCGCGTGGTCATCGTGACTTACACCGATACCGCGTCGGCGCTGCGCATCATCGCGTTGGTGCAGGAGGCCAGGCCCGGACTGCCGGTGGTGGTGCGCACGCTGGATGACAGCGATGTCGAAAAACTGAAAAACGCCGGGGCAACTGAAGTGGTGGCAGACCTGATGGAGGCGAGCCTGATGCTGGCCTCCAGCACCATGATGCTGACGGGGGTGCCGCTGAACCGGGTATTGCGCCGCATCCGCGAGACCCGGGAGCACCGTTATCATCTGTTCCGCGGTTTTTTCCGCGGTATCACCGATGAAAGCGACATTGAAGATCAGGCGCTGCAGCAGCGCCTGCATTCGGTGCTGGTCACCACCGGCGCCAAAGCCATCGGCCGGCAACTGCTGGAACTGGGGCTGGACGGGGTTGAAGTTACTGCGGTGCGGCGTCGCCACGTACGCACCACGACACCGGCGCCGGAGATGCGTATAGAGGAAGGTGATGTGGTGGTGCTGCTGGGGCCGGAGACCGCGGTGGCGGCGGCGGAAATGAAACTTCTGCAGGGTTAATCCGGCGGCACGACGAAAAGTAAGCAACAGGAAGCAATAAAAAAAGCCCGCTTCAGCGGGCTTTTTTTCAGGCTTGCAGTATCAGAACAGCGTAGCGGCGCCGCAGTTGGAGTTGGGGGTGGCTGACTGCCAAGCCCCCCCTACTGCTATATAACAAGTGCCGCTGCCTGCCGAAGCGCCGCCAAAGCTGGAGTAGCGCATTTGCCCGCCGGTGGCCAGGCCGTCATCAATTTTTCGATCCACTTCTGCCGCGATGTCCGAAGGAACGTTGGCGCCGGTTTTCAGGTTATGCCGGAGAGTGGGCGCGGCGTCTTGATAGACGGCATCAAAAGCCAGCTGGATCGGTACGCCGTAGGGATTGGCTGGTGTCGATCCAGCGGGTGCGGCTCCTGATGCGCCGGCGCCGTAAACATAGGTTCCGGTAATGAACCCAGCCTTGGAGAGGTGTTCCCATACGTTATTGGGTTCGTCGACTGTATCGCCGGCGGCGATAAATCGGACTTGACCGTTGTTATTGCCGTTGGTGCATGTACCGCAACCGGGGATATTGGCAATGGCTTGATTGTAATCGCCCGGCAGTGCGCGGTAGCGGTCCAGAAAGCCGAAGTAGGCAGCCTTGATGCCGTCCTGCGTGGTGATCATGTTGCGCACGCGGGCGCTGGTGATCAGTTCCTGGCCTTTGAGCACACCGCCCAGCAGCAGGCCGATAATGACCAGCACGATGGCGATCTCGATTAGCGTAAACCCTTGTTGACGTTTCATTTTTTCCCCTCGCCGCCCCATGGGCGGAAAATTAGATACCTCTGAATATGCAAACTCCGTACCATCGAAGTCATCAAGCGCCGGTTGCTTTGCCGTACTCTGCCAAGCGCCGGGTGGATGGCAAATAGTAACATAACATATTGTTTTTATTGAATTATTTTTGATTCTGCCTGGTGACAGGCATTCCCAGCCATCAGTGCCCGCGACAAGGCGTGCCAGGAATCCGGCATCACTGTCGTGATTTCGACGCTGCTGACGGATTTTCGCCATTTTCGAGTGTTTGCAGCCTTTCGGTCAGAAAATTGAGCTCGCTCGGATCAGTGACTTCGCCGGTCGCCAGCAGGCCGCCTAGCAGCACTTTGGCACTGGCTGTTTCTCCCATGTCTTCGAGGATGAAAATCTGCATCTGGCGTGCCCAGCCGGAGGCGCGGCCGGTGCGGCGGGTGATGTCAGCGGCATAAAGCAGTGCCAGCGCCGGATCCTTCAGCCGGTGTTTGGCCATGATCGCGCAGTGGGCGAGCCAGCGCCAGCGCGCGTCCGGCGCCTCAATGAATCGCGCATGGACGAATTCGCACATTGCGCGCTGTTTGCCGGCGTCGGGCACCTGGGCATACAGCTGGGACGCCATCATCAGCGCATACCCGCTGTGTGGATCAAGGCGCAATGCGGCGTCCAGCCAGGCGGTGACACGGTCGTAATCCAGGTCGCGGAAGGGGATGCTGATGCCGGGCTGGTTGTCGAAGGCCTGCAGGTAGAGCAGCAGCATTTGCGCCGTGGCGACGGGTTCACCAAAACTTGCGGCACGTAATCCTGCAATCTCCGGTGCCGGCGGCAGCGCTGAAGCGCGGGCAAGCGGTGCCGGCTGCAGGCTGTGCAGGAACAACTGCAGGGCGAACATGATGACGAAAAACGCGGCGACAGCAGGCGGCACGGCGCGCAGAGTCCGCTCATCGGTAAGCCCGGCCAGTTTCAACTACAGGCTCCGCCGGTAAAAATCGAACAGGGTGGCAGCTGCCAGCAGTGCAATATAGACGGCGCCTTGTATGCCGATGCCCAGCAACACGGAGGCTTCGGGCGCGGCATTGACCAGCCAGGCGGTGTCTGTCCAGCGGTCCAGTGCCGGCATCAGGTAACCGAGGCCCTCCACCAGCCCGCGGCTGACCTGGTGCGACAGGGTATCCTGACCGGCAACCGGGTTGCCGCCCATCAGGCGCATCGCTGTCACGCTGCGTGCGAGCAGGTAGAAGGCGGCGACAAAGCCGGCTGCCGGCAGCAGCTGGGTGAACGTGACGATGCAGAACAGCGACAGTGCGATCACCAGCGCCAGTTCAATCGCCAGCGAGGCCGTCCACATCGCCACCGCGGCGGCCGGCGCCAGCATCCACAAGGGCAGCGAGAGCACGACGGCGATGGCGCATGCAGTCAGCATGAATCCGGCGAGCTTCCCGCAGATATAATGCGAGCGGGGCACGTCGAGCGCGAGCAGCACTTCGAGGCCCTTGTCGCTGAATTCGCGGCTGATGCTGGACAGGACATAGAGGCTGGCGATGAACACTGCACACAGGCGCGCGGCCGTGGCATAAAAGCCGATCTGGAAACGCGTGGTTTCGGTGACCGCGAGTTCGCGGATGAACAGGCTGGCGACTAGCAGCACCACCAGCGTCAGCAAGGCGGTTGCCGGGACGCGGGTGCGGATGGCTTCAAGCGCGGTGTAACGGCAGATGGTGTTGATGTGCACTTTTTGTGGATCATTCTTTTGATCAGGGCCTAACAGAGTATAGCCAAACACGATGCCTGAAGAATTGCTGCACCCGGCCGCACAGCCACCCGCGCAGTCTTCCGCCGGCCAGGCGGCACCGACGGCGCCGACCCGGCATTTGAACCTGCTGCTGGCGGCCATGTTGCTGACGCTGCATGGCGCGATCGCCTGGGACGTGTTTGAGTGGTGGGCGCGCGGCTTGTTGCTGGCGCATTTCGGCCTGTTCCTGATCTGGCAGCCGGTATGGCGCGGTGAGCGGCAGATCCCGATGCTCCGGGGCTTGCTGGTGCTGGGTGTCGGCGTCTTTTTTGCCGTTGCCGGTAACTGGTGGCTGATCGCGACCTGGATGGCGGTGCTGTTCGGCCTGATCGGCGGCGGTGTGCCGGGAACGGTGGGCCGCGGCGACCGTTTTGTGGCCATATTGGCGGCGGTTTATCTGGTGACCATGCTGCTGATGTGGGTGGTGCCGCAGTTGTTTACCTCGTACGTCGTGATGTCGGGGGTTGGCGGGTTCGTGCGTTACGGCATGCCGCTGCTGCCGCTGATGATCCTGGCGATTCCC
Source organism: Burkholderiales bacterium (assembly GCA_019744975.1). Lineage (GTDB taxonomy): Bacteria > Pseudomonadota > Gammaproteobacteria > Burkholderiales > SG8-41. The sequence goes on along the minus strand of JAIETP010000014.1, from coordinate 54,383 downwards.
AAGGACGAGCGCCGGCGGGGCAATCCGGTGGTGGTCGACCTGTTCTACAGCGTGGTGCTGTTTCTGCTGGTCGTGGCGCTGGTGCTCGGCAGTTTCGTGATCCAGGAGGTGTCGCACGGTCAGTACCTGCTCGGCCTGGCGCAGGTGCTGATGGTCATTGCCTCCCTGCTCTTCGGGCTGTCGTGGCTGTGGAATCCGCACGCGGGCTTCGGCGGCCTCGGCACGCTGCTGTCGAGTTACCTGCTCGGCCTGGGGTTACCGTTCGAACAGCGCATGCGGCACCTGGCGGAACTGGCGAGAACTGAAACCCGCCCCGAACAGTTTTTGCGCGAAGCGCTCGAATACATGCTGGAACTGCCCTGGGTCAGCGGTTTTGGCTGGAGCACGGCATGGTCTTACGGCACGGTCGGGACCAGGGGTGCACACGCCGAGCAGTTCGAAACCGACACCCTCCAGTTGACCGTGTATGCACCGCGGGCGTTTTCACCGGCGGTGCTGTTGCACCTGAAGCTGCTGATGCAGATGGTGGGCCATTTTTACGAGGCCCTGCGCCAGGAGCAGTTGCGCCAGCAGTCGGCGTACACCCAGGCCATTTATGAGACGGGTGCGCGGCTGACCCATGACGTGAAAAACCTGCTGCAGTCGCTGCGTTCGATCTGCGCGGCGGCGGAGATGCGCGGCGTGGATGATGATGTGGCGTTCCGCGCGCTGGTGCAGCGCCAGCTGCCGCAGATTGCGCAGCGGCTGGGGACCACACTCGACAAACTGAAGTCGCCGGTGGCCGCTGCGGCCAATGAAATGGATGCGGCAGTCTGGTGGCAGGGACTGCAGCAGCGTTACAGCGGACGGGCGATCACTTTTCGTGAAACCGGAGGGCTGGCGGACATGCGCTTGCCGACGGAATTGTTCGACAGCGCGGCAGCCACGCTGATCGAAAACGCGTTCTACAAGGTGGCGGCGGATGCCGGCTTGCAGGTCACGGTGACGCTGGGGGCCGGACCGCGGCTGCGCGTCTGCGATACCGGGATGCCGGTGCCGCCGGCCATCCTTGATCAAATACTCGAGGCGCCGGTTGCTTCGGAAAGCGGTCTTGGCGTGGGCCTGTTCCAGGCCGCGAAGTTTGCCGAACAGTCCGGTTATACGCTGGCCCTGGCGGAAAACCGCAAGGGCAGCGTGTGTTTCGAACTGGCGCGCTTGCGTTAGGTTTTTTAACGGCCCCTAGGGCAGTCGGCCGGCGGATACCATGCGGTTGACCAGTGTGTAACGCGACACCCAGACCACAATGTCATCGAATTCGCCGCCTGCCCCGCCGGCGTTTGTTCCCTGCGCGTCGCGGCTGACAAAAGTGATAGTGCCGGTGGTGTTGGTGTTTTCGTCAGTATTGTTTGCCGGCCATCCGACGGGAAATGCCTGCGCGGTTCCATTGACGTCGACGGATCCATAGCCGTTTTTCCCATGGGAAATGATCACAGCGGGCACACTGTTGGCGTTGGTGAGGCCGACCAGCGCGCCGGCGGAGTTTCTGGTCTGGATAGTGATGTCGGGATTTGTGCTCAGGGTGAACAGTGCTGTGCTGCTGGCATAAGCGGGTGTGACGCTGTAGCGGTAGAGGTGGTTCCATGCATCCGATTTGGTAACACCCAGAGTCTGCCAGGGAAGATAACCGGCGCGTGTTCCGCTGGTGCAGGCCCCGGCGGTACGGGCTTCCAGTCCGTTGGTTGCCGATATTGCGGGGCAAGGCAGGTTTCCATTGGTGACCGCATAACCGATCAGCACGTCATGAATTTCATCCAGGGTTTTGCGGGTATCGCTGATCTGGCGCTGATCGACTTGCGTCGCGAGCGGCACCAGGATGCTGCCGAGCAGCAACACCATGATGAAAAGTACTACGGCAACTTCAATCAGCGAGAAACCACGCAGGTCTGCCGGGCGCTTTTTGGGGTTCAGGCGGGCATTCATGTTGTTGGGTCGCGTCATTGCAGGAATAACAGGGTATCGTTAAACGTCGTGGTTGGCAGTTGCTGGCCGTAGATATTGGATGTCCCCGTATTATTGCCGTTCTCGTCCTCGAGGTAATTGGCGGGATTGTCCTTGTTTCCGGCGGTGCGGGGTTGCCCGCCCGCGACGGTTGACAGTCTTTTGCCGGCGACGACCACGACAAAACGTTTGTTGTCGACGGTGCTGGCGGTGGGAGGGCTGACCGCCAGGCAATCGTAGTCGCCCGCCGTCCCGTTACAGGCGGTTGCGTCCGTCACCGTGAGTGCAGGGGGGCCGACCACGTCGAGATAGTTGGCTGGATTGCATTTCGCTGTATCGGTCAGGGGGGCGCTGGTGCAAACACCGGCTGCAGAACAACTGCCACCGTTACAACTGCGATCCTGTGCCGTTACCGCGCCCTGCCTTTGCAGAACACCGCCGGGAGCGAATATCACTGCGATTACGCCGCTGGGCGTGTGGGCGTCCGGATTTGAACCGTCATGGAGCGTGATGCCCGTATTGTTCCGCACCGTGATCGTGCCGCGGGTGTCGCTGTTGAGGCAGCCGGCGTCGCCAGGTGATGCGCATGTGGAACGAAAGTTGTTTTTGAAATTCCTGGATACGGCATACCACAACCTTTCGCCATCACCATCCCGCAAATCAGGCAATCCGAGAGATCTCCACGGCAAGCGGCCAATGCGCGAGGTCTGCCCTGTGGTGCCCGCAGCGTTACCGCAGGAGGTGCCCGACTGTCCGCTGTCATCGGTGTCCGGACAGGGAAGATCCCCAAGGCGACTGGCACCGGACAGAGTAACTCCCGCGGCGTACCCGATCAGCGCAGCCTTGGCCTGGGCCAGTGCCGCAGCAGTAATTTTGTCTTTTTCAATGGCGGCACTGTTCGGACTCAGGAAAAAGTAGAATGCCGCGCCTCCGCCCAGGACCAGCAATATCAGCAGCACCAGCAGGGCCTGGCCTCGCTGACGCTCAAAATAATTGTTTAAAATCAAATACTTACCGTATTTCCGCATGATTGGGCATTTATCTGGGCGGCGGTTTTTGTGCGCCTTCCAGTTGCGGGGCATCGGTGGCACTGCGCGCTTCTGGCTTTATGCCGGGCTCGGAAGGCGATTTGCTGTCGGCTTGCGGTTTCTTTTTGTCGGCGGCAGGACGCTGGGTAAACGACTCATCGACCTTGCCCGAGAACAGGGTCGCACTTTGTCCGACCTTGAGTTCCACCGCCGACTGCTGCGCACTCAGCGTAACCCGTCCGTCCTTCCCGATCCGGCCAACGATGGATTGTTTGTTCCGCAGATCTGATTCCGACAGCGCTTCGTTATTGAGCCAAACCGTGGTTTTGCCATCGTTGCGGCGGACGATGCCGTTGAAGGTGACGGTTTCCGGCACCGGTTCGTCGCGTACCTGCGAGGCGATCGCTTTCTGTTTGCGCAGCAGGTCGAGCTGAGTGCGCTGCTCCGGGGTAAAAAATATTCTTCCCGCTGCGGAATCTGCTGCACGGGCAGACATCGCCACCGTGCCCAGAACAATGACAGTCAGCCATTTCATGGCGCTCATGGTTTCCCCCCCGAGACGACATCAGGTGTCGCGGTAATCCAGGTCAGCTGGCATTTCGCGGCTATGTTGGGCTGGTAACGGATGGCTGCCGTGATTTCGGTGCGGCGCATCATGCACTGGTCCAGCTGGAACAAACCGCTGTTCTGGGCGCGCAGTGCGTCAAAAAACCGCAGCAGGTCGAGTTCGTGCAGCAACTGAAACTCCAGCTTCATCACCGATTGGCGCAGCGCGAACTGTCCGGGGTTGACTTCCGCGGCGTAGGCGTAGGGCTGCTGGGCGTCGATACCGTAATTGACGCCGAACAGATCCGTGCGTTCGTTGGCCAGGCGCAAGGCATTGAGCCATTCGATGCGCTGTTCATTACCGATAAAGCCGGATTGCTGGAGCTGGCGGTACTTGTCGACGTACTGGGTGATGATGACTTCCTCGTCACCGGAGCGCCGCATCCGCGCCTGGGCGTCCCGCAGCAGGCTTTGTTGTTTTGCCAGATTGCTGCGCTCCTGCTGACCCAGCTGATGCGTGTAATAAATGCTGCCGGCGGCCGCGATCAGGACCGCGACCAGCAGGATCAGCGGCCCGCGCAGGGCCTTGAGTTCTTCGGCGTTCATGACGGTTGTTTGAGTACGAGGACCAGCTTGAACTCGGCTGCACCCGCCTGCGCCGGGTTGTCGGAGGTGTTGCCCGACAGCGTAAGCGTCGGGCTGACGTTGAGCGGCAATTGCACGACGCGCACGTTATCGACGGCGGGATCGTTGCGCAGGCGCTCGGCCAGCGCGTTAATCGAATTGATGGCAACACGGAAGTCGCCCTTGAAATCCCGAACCTGCCCCGCAATCAGCCCACTTTGTTTGCGACCTGAGGCGGCCGAAGCAGCTTGCGGTGGCGTGCGTGCTGCGCCTGCAGCCCCTGCCGCGGCACCAGGTTCAAATTCTGAATTGCTGTATTGCCAGTCGAGTTCGGTGATGGCGATTTCCGGGCTGGGGGTCAGCGCCTGACCGATGATCAGGAAAAAACGCTCCGGAGTAATCGCGGAGGACTGCAGCTTTTCGGCAATCTCGGTGGCTTTTTTCAGGTTGTCGGCAGTGGTTGGCGCGGACGGGAATTTTCCGGTGGCGACCTGGTAATCGGCATTGACCTGCGCGGTTCTCTGCGTTGCTGTAGCGGTTTCATCGCCTATCGAGTACTGCTGCCACAGGTTGAATCCGGACCAGATGATGCCGATCGCTGCCGCGGCAATACTCGCCGCGAGCAGCTGACGGCGCGACTGATAACGTTTGTAACCCGCTATTACGGCAGGGGACGCCAGATTGTTGCCCGGGATTTTTGCACCGAGCAAATGCAGATAAATGGCGGCCGGCGATTTTTCGATCAGGATCGGATCGAGTTTCAGGCGCGCGGCGATGTCCCCCCGGCCGAGCCGCGTGCAGTGCAGGCTGGGATTGTCGGTGCCGATGAGTTTGGCGGTTTCGCCCAGCCGGTCGGCATGATCGAGCAGCACGACGTTGACCGGCTCGTCGAGCGTTGCGGCGCGCAATGCGTGCAGGTAGAGCCGGGTATTGGAGATTTCGTCGACGAGGGCGCGGCCCTGCGGCCCCGCCGTGGCATCGCCCCGGCTCAGCCGGCTCAGCCGGAAGGCACCCTCACGGAAAAAAGTCAGCCGTATACCGGCCGGATGGACGGCGACCAGCAGCAGGTTGTCGGATTTTGCATCCAGAACATCGACCAGCCCGGGCATCACCATCGGCAGCAGGTAAATGCCGCCCACCGGCAATTCTGCTTGCGTCAGTACCGTCAGCCAGGGCGCGACAATTTCCGGATTAGTCAGTGCCGAGAACAGGAAACGGTCATCGCGGCGCTTGGTGCCGTCCCGTCCGATCAGCGAGGCTGCGCAGTAAGGCGATGAGCGGTAATACTGGCGCAGTTTGCGCTCGACCATTTGTGCACGGTCGGAGCCCGAGGCGTGGGGCAGAGTTTCGAAGCGATAATCCTCTTCGACCGCGTCAACGATGATGAACGCGGGTGTGCCCGCGGAGGCTGCGGCGTAGTCGCGGAATCCGGCGATGCCGGCTTCGTCGTTGGCGAAGACTTCGACGTCGTGCAGCCGCCCGCCTTTCCAGCGCGCCGCGGTCGCGCCGTTCACCGATATGCAGAGCAGGAGTTTGTTGGCCATGATGGGGATTAGAGATATCCCGTGGCTAAAATTTCAGTTTGCCGAGAATATCATAGACAGGACCGAGCACCGCCCAGATCACAAAGGCGATCATCCCGCCGAGAATCAGCGTCAGTGCCGGCCCGAGCATTTTCATGCCCTTGTCTACCGCATCCTTGACATCCCGGTTGTAGAAATAGGTCACGTTGGCCAGCGCCACGTCCAGCCCGCCGGTGGCTTCGCCGACCCGCAGCATACGGATCACCAGCGGAGGGAAGAGCCCCAGATTGTTGAAGGATTCGGTCATGCCGTCGCCGGCAGCGATCTGCTGCACGGCGCGGTTCAGGCCATCGGCCACCACGCGGTTGCCGACTGCTTCGCCGCTGATGCGGATGGCGTCGAGGACGGTGATCCCGGAGCGGTACATCAGACCGAAAATATTGGTGAACCGGGAGAGGATGATTTTCTGGATGATCGGGCCGACGATGGGCAAGCGCAGTTTGGCGTAGTCCCAGAGATAGGCCGCCTTGTTGGATCGGCGGACGGTTACCACCAGCGTGATCACGGCAACCACCGGCAGCAGCAGGATGGGCAGCCAGAAATCCTTGGCGACACTGGAGACTGCCAGCAATGCCCTTGTCTGCATCGGCAATTCCATGCCCATGGATTTAAAGAGCTGTGCAATCTGCGGTACCAGGAATATCAGCAGGGCAGCCATCACCGCGAGCACCACCACCAGCGTCAGCGTCGGGTACATCAGCAGCCGCCGGGTCTGCGAAATCAGTTCGTCCTGCCAGCGGATGCTCTCCGAGAGGTTCTTGAAGATTTCGGGTAACTGGCCGGATTGTTCGCCGGCGCGGATCAGGCTGATGAACACGCGATCAAAGACATCGGGATGTGTCGCCATACACTGCGACAGCACATTACCGGCCTCCATGTCCTCGGTCATGATGGTCAGCACTTCGCGGAAGCGAGGCGAGTCGATGGAATCGCGCATGTCGCGCAGGCCGTCGATGATCGGGATGCCGGAGCGGACCATCTGCTCCATGTCGAAGCAGAAATTGACCAGATCCTGCCGGGTGACGGCGCCACCGGCGGCCAGCGTGGTCGAGGTCTGCCGGTCCACCTGTTTGCAGGTGATCAGGTCCAGCCCCATGCGGCGCAGGCGCAGTTCCAGATCGACTTCGTTGACCGCGTCGAGGCCGCCACGGGCGGGCTGGCCAACTTTGTCGATCGCCTTGTATTGGAAGGAGGGCACGGCTCAGTGGATCAGGCGCAGAGGGGATGCAACAGGCGGGAGGTCATTGGCGCAGCCTTCCGGTCAGGTCGACGGAGCGTGCAACTTCGGCGAGGCTGGTGCTGCCGTCAATCACCCGGCCGATGCCTTCTTCGGCGAGTGAGCGGAAACCCTTGGAGACGGCTTCGGCGCGCAGTTCCTTGGCGGTGGCGCGGCGCGCCACCAGTTCGTCTATGTCCGCATCCATCACCAGCAGTTCCATGATCGGGGTGCGGCCGCGGTAACCCTTGTTCGAGCAGTGTTTGCAGCCCACCGGGCGGTAGAGGAAGGACGCGGAGTCCGCAGCGACGCCCAGCAGTGCGCGTTCTTCCTGGGACGGCGCATAGGCTTCCTTGCAATGGATGCATAGCAGGCGCACCAGGCGTTGCGCAATGATGCCGATGATGTTGCCGGCCATGATGTCCGGTTGTATCCCGATGTCGAGCAGCCGCGGGAAGGCGCCCAGCGCCGAGTTGGTGTGCAGCGTGGTGAACACCTGGTGACCGGTCATTGCGGCGCGGAAGGCCATTTCCGCGGTTTCGCGGTCGCGCACCTCGCCGACCAGGATAATGTCCGGGTCCTGGCGCATGATTGAACGAATACCGTTGGCGAAATCCATGCGCGCCACTTCATTGACCGAAGTCTGGCGCATCAGGGTCAGCGGGTATTCGACCGGGTCTTCCAGCGTCATGATGTTGACGGTCTCGTCATTGACCTGGGCCAGCAGCGAATACAGCGTGGTGGTTTTGCCGCTGCCGGTGGGGCCGGTGACGACGAGGATGCCTTCCGGCCGCGCCAGCATGACCTCAAGCTTGGTCATGGTGTCGGCGGGCAGGTTCATGCGATCCAGATTGACGATGGATTTTTCGCGGTCCAGCACGCGCAACACGATGTTCTCGCCGTAGATCGTTGGCTGGGTGGAAACGCGGAAATCAATCGGCCGTCCGTTCAACGTCAGTGACAGCCGTCCGTCCTGCGGGGCGCGGGTCTCCGCGATGTTCATGTCGCTGACCACTTTGACCCGCACAGTGATGCCGGGCATGTAGGTCTTGTGCAGGCTGCGCACGGTTTCCAGCACGCCGTCGATGCGGTAGCGGATACGCATGAACGCGTATTCCGGCTCGAAATGGATGTCGGAGGCCCCGCGTTTGACGGCATCAACCAAGATGGCGTTGACCAGCCGCACCATCGGCTGGGTGTACTCGTCGTCGCCGCCGGCCTGCAGGCTTTCGTAGTCGATTTCACCGGTTTCGATTTCGGTGAGGATGCCGTCGACCGACAGTTCATGGCCGTAGAACAGGTCGATATAGTCGCTGAGCTGTGCCTCAGCGGCGAGCTGCGCCTTGAGTTCCACCTGGGGCCCCAGCAGTGCGCGCAGCTGGTCGAGTGCGACGACGTTGAAAATTTCTGTCGTCGCGATGGTCAGCACCTGGTCGGCGGGATCGTAGGCGATCGGCAGCACGTGGTTGCGCCGCGCGAAATCCTCGGGTACCAGGCTCAATGCTTCCGAGTCGGCGACGACCTGGGCGAGGTCGATCGATTCCTGGCCGACGGTGCGCGCCATGATGTCGCGGATTGCGGTTTCGGTGACGAAACCGAGTCTGACCAGCAGGCGGCCTAGGGGGATGTTGCTGTTACGCTGTTCGGCGAGAACGATCGCGAGCTGATCCTTGGTGATCAGCCCCTGCTGCACCAGCAGTTCACCCAGCCGCAGTTTTTTCCGTTGTTCGGCCATTGCGGTAGCTCAGTGTCCTGAGTCTGAAATTGCTCGCAGAATTTCTTTGCCTGCACGCCGCAGCTTTGTCGTGCTCCTCGACGGGTGCCCAACCCTGTCTCGTCGCACTTCGCGCCGCGCCGCGCATGCAAAAAAATTCATATACTGTTTCATTCGGCCCGCCATTTATGCTTCGAATTCCAGACTCAGGACACTAGGTCCCGTTATTGCGGCTGCGCGGCGAGTTGACGGATGCGGTCCTGTGCCTGGGCCAGATTGAAGCCGATGCGGCCTGTGGTTTTGGCCTGATCGACCGCGCGCTGGTAGAAGTTGGCGGCCAGTTTTGGCTGGCCGACATGTTCGAGTCCGACTGCAAGGTTGTAGGCGTAATCGGGATTGGCCGGTTCCAGCTGATGTGCCTGGAAATAAGCCTGCTGCGCTTCGGCCCATCGCGACTGGTCGCCGTACAGGTTGCCGAGTGTGAAATAAAGCGAGGGCAGCGGATCGCGGGAGATCAGCTGTCTGAGCCTGGATTCAGCGGCCACCGGATCGGCACGGCCCATCATCGCGATCAGTCCTGCCTGCGCATACGGGTTGCGTGGTTCAAGATTGAGTACGTTTAAGTACAGCCTGTTGGCGTCCTCGGTGCGGCCTTCCTGCATGGCAATGGTCGCCAGGCCGAGCAGCGCATTGATGTCGCGCGGCTCATTGCGCGCAGCGTCGCTGTAGAGCTGGCGCGCGGCGTCGAGTTTTCCCGACTGCAGCGCGGAATAAGCCTGGCTCAGTTGCGGGTTGAGTTGCGGTTCGGCGGCAGTTGCGCTGACCTGAATGATGTTGCGCGGCGCTTCCGTGGCACCAGCCTGTCGCGCCGGTTCGGGCGCAGGGGCCGTCGCCCGCGCGGTTTGCGCTGGTTGTTCAGAAGCGCGATTTTGCGCAACAGCATCTGCAGGCGCGATTACGCTACCTGTGGCAATCGGCGCTTGTTTCGGTGCGGGGGTTTGTCCCAGTGGCGCCGGCGGTTTCGCCGCGGTTGCGGGCTGGCGGATGAACATCCCGGGATTGGTGATTTGCAGGTAGACGTAAATTGCAAAGCCCAGCGTCACGACCCCCGCCAGCAGTCCGAGCGCCATCACCGGACGGATACGCGGCCCAGCAGTGCTTGCCGGTGCGCGCGAACTCGCCTGCATTACAGTCGCAGCATGCGCCTGCTGAGTGCGGTCGTTGCGTTTGTTTGCAGCAGCACCAGGCGCTGGCGTGGGCTCAGGTGGCGGTGACACGGGCGCGTCAGCCTGCAGCGGCTCTAGCGACAATTCCATGGCCGGAGATGCGGCGGCTGGTGCCGTTGGAGCAGCTTCTGTTGCCGGCAGCTGCGCTTCGCCACGATCCTTGGCGGCCTTTTCCAAGGCCTTCATCAACAGGCTCATCGGGCAGTGGGCGGCGCAGGAGCGGATTCGGGTTGCGGCAGGAAACGCTGGAAGAATTTCAGCTCTTCGCTGTCCAGCGAAGGATTGGATACAACGGTCGGGCGCAGGAAGATCACCAGTTCGCTTTTTCTGGCGCGCTGGTCGCGGAAGCGGAACAGGTTGGCCAGGGGTTCGCCCAGACTGTCGGTGCCCGGTATCTGCTCACGAGCGACGCTGGCGTTATCCTGCATCAGACCGCCGAGAATGACTGTCTGGCCGCTGACGACCTGCAATACCGACTCCATTTCGCGGACCTGGATCTGCGGGACCGGGTTGGCAATGCAGTTGGTGCGGGTTGCGTCGCACAGGCTCGGATTGGGATCGTTGACGAAGGGCTGCTGCGAGTTCAGCCGGGTGACCGTGGGCCGCACGTTCAGCAGTACACGGCCGTCCTCGTTGATCTGCGGTGTGACGCCCATCACCACGCCGACGGACACGCTTTTGGCGGTGGTGTTGAACGTGGTCAGGGTGGGGCCGGTGGTCGGCGTGGTGGTGTCGGCCTTGATCTCGAAATAGACCAGGTTGTCGACGACCTTGAGCAGCGCGGTCTGGTTGTTCATCGCCATCAGCTTCGGGCTGGACAGTACACGCGAGTCGCCGAATGTCTCGAGCAGTTTCACGGTGCCGCTGATGTTGCCGACATTGGTCGTCGGGTTGGTGTATGCAACTGTCAGGGCATTGCCCGCGGCTGCACCGGAGCCTGTGGCAGCAGCGTTGAAGCCTCCCAGCAGCGCCTGAGTGATCGACAGCCCGCCGCTGATCGGCAGCCGGCTCCAGTCGATGCCGGCCTGGAAGGCGTCCGACAGGATGACTTCGACGATGGTGGCTTCGATCAGCACCTGGCGCTGGATTGCTGAGGTCACACTGTCGAGATGGCGCTGGATCAACTGGTGCTGGTTGTCCGTGGCATTGATGGTGACTGTACCGGTGACAGCGTTGACCACGACGTCATCCGGGACCAGAGAAGCCTGCTGCGGGTTGGTGCTGGAGGCGCTGATCACGGTGGAAGCCAGGGGCGCGGCACCGGTGAGGGCCTTGCTCGCGGCCTCGATTTGCCGTACTCGGTTGTCCTGTTCCTGTTTGACCAAGGCAAGGCGCTCGCTGCGCGCATCGGCGCTCAGCGTCTGCAGGCGGGTCGAGTTCAGGATGGCGCGGATGTTGTTGCGCAGTTCATCCCAGAAATTGTTGCTCGAGGTCGAGCGGACCGAAGTGTTGGAGCCCGAGGTGGTAGCGCCGGCGGCGCCACCGGTGCCACCAGCGGATGTGGTGGAGATTTCACCAGAGACGCCGATGTTCGATGTGGTGTCACGCGTCATGTTGACGTAGTTGACGCGATAGGTTTTTACGTATGCCGTATCGGGTGAGACGATGATGGTGTTGCCTTCGGTCCGGTAACGCAGGTTGACCTGTTTGGTCAGGCGCTCAAGGATCGCCGGCAGCGTCTCGTTGATGGCGTTCAGGCTGACCAGGCCGTTGAGGCCGGGGTGGATGTCGATGTTCTGCTTGGTGTCGCGGGCGAGCGCCAGCAGCAGTTCCTTCACCGGCACTTCATGCACGACTACGCTGTAGGTCTGCGGTTTGATCTGTGCCGTGGGCGGAGGCACCAGCGTGGGTACGCGGGCGGTCTGCGGAATCGCTGAGTCAGGTTTTTTTGCGGCTGCCGGCGTGGTGATGTGCCCCTCGGAAGGCGTCACTTTGGTCTGGAACGGCGCGCAAGCGGCGAGCAGCATGACGCTGCAGGCTAGGACAATAGCGGCTGCCGGACAGGAAGCCCCGGTTTTCCGCAGGCCGTCCTGCTGGACTTGCCTCTGGTCGGACGACCGTTCAGACATTTTTCTGCTTACTCCCCTTGGATTGCGGACTGTTGTACTTATCCCGCAGACATCAACATGCGCTCGTGGTCACGATGCTTTATGGTTCCGGACTTCCGCTCTGATCCCCTGCACGGTGCGCAACAACGGCCTGTAAGCCTTCAGGAATGGCGGTAATTTTGCCATTGCCTCACGGGCTTCGCGCTGGCTGTCGAAACTACCCCAGACAACAGTCAGTGCCGGCGCACCTTTAGCGAGGGTACGATACACAAAAAGACTATTAATTTCAATGCTGTTGGAGAGGAATTTAAGATGTTGGTTAAGCTGTTGGTCGTCGGTCGATCCGAGCAGCTGGATGGTGTAGGTCTGGGGCTTGGCGCCGGCCAGCCAAGCGGTGGTAGCTGCGAGCCGGCTTTCAAGTAGCGCGCTGCTGCCGGCGGGCGCGGCGACAGCAGGTGCTGCCCCGCTCGGCGCAGCGGCTGGGGCCGCAGATACGGCTGGGGCTGCTTCATAAGTTGTTGTTTCTACTGATTTTTTATCATCTTCCTTGGGCGCGACCGGTGCTGCGGGTGCCACTATGGCAGCCTGGGCCGGTGCGGCCGGCACCGCCGGAATAATTACAACCGGCGCGGCGGGCGCAGCTTGGGTCACAGCAGGTTCGACGGTGGCGGGTTTGCCGCTGACGCCCAATACCGCGTACAGCGCCGCACCCGCGGCCATGCCAACTCCCAGCAGCACGATGCCCTGGGCCATGCGCGGGCGTGCTGCCGGCGGCAGGTGTTTTTGCGCAAACTCGCTGTCGCGGACGGCCGCATCGATATGTTTCTGGCGAATGCTGTGGGTATTTTCCGAAAAGGCGGCGAGCAGTGCCTTGTCGGTGATCAGGTTGATGCGCCGGGTCAGCCCGCCGGAGATGCGCGCGATTTCGCGGACCATGGCATCGGTGAACAGGTCGGGACCGCGGTAACCCGCGGCACGCAGACGGAACATCAGGTACTCGCGGGTTTCCGGCGCGGTCAGCGGTTCCAGCCGGAAGCTGTGGGTGATGCGTTCCTTCAACTGGCGGATGCGGTTTTCGCGCAGGTTATCGTCGAGCTCCGGCTGGCCGAAGAGTACGATCTGCAGCAGCTTGTCGGATTTGGTTTCAAGATTGGACAGCAGCCGGATTTCTTCCAGCGTTTCGATCGGCATGCCCTGCGATTCCTCGACAAACAGCACCACGCGTTTGCCTTCGGCGTGGCGCTGCAGCAGATAGTCCTGGATCGCATGCATGACGCTGAGCCGGCCGGCATCGCGGGCGATGTCGAGCTGCATTTCGAAGGCGATGGCGTGGAGGATTTCCTGGGGCGAGACACTGGGGTTGGCCAGGTACACGGTCTCCACCTGCTCGGGCAACCGGCTCTGCAGCATGCTGCAGAGCATCGTTTTGCCGCTGCCGACTTCGCCGGTGACCTTGACGATGCCCTCGCCCTGGGTGATCGCGTAAATCAGCGCTTCAAGGATGGGGCCGCGGTTGCCGCCGCCGAAAAAGAAATCGGTGTTGGGCGTGATCTTGAACGGCGCCTGCGTCAGTCCGAAATGTTCGTAATACATGCTTATTTGACCTCGCCGGCTTCGCCGTGGGATTGCATGCGGCTGTAGAGCGTGGTGCGGTGTACGCCGAGGCGTTTGGCGGCCTGCGACAGGTTGCCGTTGGTCAGTGCCAGCGCGGCCTCGACGAAGCCGCGTTCCCAGCGTTTCAGCACTTCGTCCAGGCTGAAGTCGGGATCGGCTTCGAGCTGGCGGCGGGCCGCGTCGAGCAGCACGCTTTCGTCGGACAGCGAGGGCATGCCCGCGCCGCCCGGCGCCAGGCTTTCGCGGTCAAGTTCGCCCTGCAGCAGGTCCGGCGTGATCCGGGTGCCGGCATATTTGGTGCAAAGCCTGATGACGATGTTGCGCAGTTCGCGGACATTGCCGGGGAAGGGGTATTCGCGCCACAGGCGCAGCGCATCAGGGTCGAGTTCGACCGGCTGCGTGCCGATCTGCGCCGCATAAAACTGACGGTAATGCTCGAGCAGCAGTTGTTTGTCCTCACCGAGATCGCGCAGTGAAGGCACACTGATGGTGAACACCGACAGCCGGTGGTAGAGGTCGGCGCGGAAATTGTTGTGGCGGATTTCGTTGCGCATGTCGCGGTTGGTCGCGGCGACCACGCGCGCGTTGGACACCCGGCTCTGGGTTTCACCGACGCGCTGGAATTCGCCGTTTTCGAGCACGCGCAGCAGCTTGGCCTGCAGTTCCATCGGCAATTCGCCGATTTCGTCGAGGAACAGCGTCGAATCGACCGCATCTTCGAAATAACCGGCGCGCGCCGTGACGGCGCCGGTGAAGGCCCCTTTGGCGTAACCAAACAGCGTCGGTTCGACCAGCGTCGGCGAAATCGCCGCGCAGTTCAATGCGAGAAAGGGTTTGCCGGCACGCCGGCTTTGTTTGTGCAGTGCCTGCGCGACCAGTTCCTTGCCGCTGCCCGATTCACCTTCGATCAGCACCGGGAATGGTGCGTCGGCGAACTGCGTGATCTGCTGGCGCAGCTTCTGCATCGGAGAACTGTTGCCGAGCAGTCCGGACACGCCGCCGCCGGTTTCGGCGGAGGTGACGCTCAGCGCCTGTTTCAGCAGTGCCTTGAGTTGTGCGGGTTCGGCTGGTTTGGCGACAAAATCGATGGCGCCCAGCGTGCGTGCGTGACGGGCGTTGGCTTCGTCGTTCTGACCCGACAGCACGATGATTTTCATTGCCGGCGCCGCAGCGATCAGTTCGGCAATCAGTTGAAAACCCTCGTCGGGGCGGTGCGGCCGCGGCGGCAGGCCGAGGTCGATCAGTGCCAGTTGCGGCGGTGTGTCGCGCTGGCGCAGCAGGGCTTTGGCGTGTGGTCGTGATTCTGCGGTGATCACGGTGAAATCGCTGCCCAGTACATAACTCAGCGTGTCGATGATCGTGGCGTCATCATCGACAATCAGGAGTTCGGGTTTTGCCGGATCCGCCATGCGTTTGTCCAGAAAATCAAAAATATTCTAACTTGCTGAAATTATTGGGCATTGTGCCAGATTGCCGGTGCTCTTGATACCGCGGCGGGCCGCGGTTCACAGGCATCAGCAACTCATTCGGCAATACAGGCAAGATAAGCCTGCTCCAGGTCGGTGCTGCGGTAGAGTGCGGTGAATTCCGCGGGGGTACCGGCAAACCGCAGTTGCCCGCGATGCACCACCGCCATGCGACTGCACATTTCGCCGACGTCGTGCAGCGCATGTGTGGTCATCAGCACGGTGCGTCCGGCGTCATGCTGGGCCTTCAATTCGCGCTTCAACAACGCGCGTGCCTTGGGGTCAAGGCCGCTGGTCGGTTCGTCGAGGATCAGCATGTCCTTGCCGGAGAGCAGGCAGGCGGCGAGGCCGAGTTTCTGGGTCATGCCCTTGGAGTAGGCCCGCACCGGTTTGTCGAGGGCGTTGCCGTCCAGTTCCAGGGCCGCGAGCATGCTGCTGGCGCGGGTTTCGTCGTAGGGCCGGCGATGCAGTTCGGCCAGGTAACGCAGGAAGTCGCGGCCGTTCAGGTAGTGGGGCGGCACAAACCGTTCCGGCAGGAAGCCCAGCCGGCTGCGCGCGGCGGTCTGGCGGTGCGGCGTGCCGAAAATTTCAATCGCGCCTGAACTGATGTCGCAGAAATCGAGGGCACACTTGATCAGTGTGGTTTTGCCGGCCCCGTTGGCACCGACCAGGCCGAAAAATTCGCCGGCGGCAATCTCCAGCGATAAATCCGCCAGCGCGACGGCCTTGCCATAGGATTTGTGCAGATTGCTGATGCGCAGTGCGAATGCTGACATGCGGTGTAACTTAGCCGAAAGCGCCTCGGGGGTAAACACCGCGTTGCGCCCATGAAATGATGGTTAACAGGCCCTGGCGTTCTCGTTTAGAATCCGCTCTTTATTTCCGGCTTTAACTGGCCCTCCGTGCCCCCCGCAAACCTGATTGAAATCAAGGACGTCAATTTCGCCTACGGGCGGCGTCCGATACTCACCGGCATCAACATGACCATCCCCCGCGGCAAGGTCGTGGCGCTGATGGGTATCAGCGGTTCGGGCAAAACCACGCTGCTGCGGCTGATCGGCGGCGTGATGAAGCCGACTTCCGGCGAAGTCTGGGTGGACGGCGTGTGTACCAGCGCGCTGGACCAGGAAGGCATCTACAAAATGCGCCGGCGCATGGGCATGCTGTTCCAGTTCGGCGCGCTGTTCACCGACCTGTCGGTGTACGACAACGTCGCGTTCCAGATGCGTGAACATGCCAATCTGCCGGAAAGCATGATCCGCGACCTGGTGATGATGAAACTGCATGCGGTGGGCCTGCGCGGTGCGCACAAGCTGATGCCGGCGGAACTGTCGGGCGGCATGGCGCGGCGGGTGGCGTTGGCGCGGGCGATTGCGCTGGATCCGATGATCATGATGTATGACGAGCCGTTTACCGGGCTGGATCCGATATCTCTGGGCGTGATCGCCAACCTGGTGCGCGAATTGAATGACACGCTGGGCACGACTTCGCTGGTGGTAACGCATGATGTGCAGGAGGCGCTCGACGTGGTGGATTATGTGTATTACCTGTCTGACGGCAAGATGAAGGCGCACGGCACGCCGGAAGAGTTGCGTGCCAACGCGGATCCGCTGGTGCGCCAGTTTGTGCGTGGCGAGGCCGAGGGGCCGGTGGCCTATCAGTATCCGAGTGGTGATTACGCCGCAGAGCTGAAGCTGGGCGGGCGCGGCGAAGCTCCTCTTGGGGGACGCCATGCCGCATAGAACCCTGCCTTCGCTGCGCAGCATCGGCGCCAATGCCATCGACAATGTACTGCGGCTCGGTTACGCGGCGCGTTTCATCGGGTTGACGCTGGCACATTCCGGGACCAGCTTCGCGCGGCCGCGGCTGATCATTCGCGAGCTCTATTACACCGGGGTGTTGTCGATGGTGATCATCCTGGTGTCCGGGCTGTTTGTCGGCATGGTGCTCGGCCTGCAGGGTTACCAGACGCTGACTACCTACGGCTCCGAATCGGCGCTGGGTGTGCTGGTCGCACTGTCTTTGGTGCGCGAACTGGGGCCGGTGGTGTCGGCGCTGCTGTTTGCCAGCCGCGCCGGTTCGGCGATGACCGCCGAGATCGGCCTGATGAAGGCCACCGAACAGCTGTCGGCGATGGAAATGATGGCGGTCGATCCGATCGCGCGCGTGGTGGCTCCGCGGTTCTGGGCCGGCGTGTTGTCGATGCCGCTTCTGGCGGCGATGTTCAGCGCGATGGGCGTGTTCGGCGGTTATGTCGTCGGCGTGGTGCTGATCGGCGTCGATGAGGGTTCGTTCTGGTCACAAATGCAGAGCGCGGTCGATGTCCGCGAGGACATCGTCAACGGCGTGATCAAGAGTTTTGTGTTCGGCGTCGCCATTACCTGGATTGCATTGTTCGAGGGTTATGACGCGCCGCCGACCGCAGAGGGCGTTTCGGGCGCCACGACGCGCACCGTGGTAACTTCGTCGCTGGCGGTACTGGCTCTGGATTTCATTCTGACCTCCTTTATGTTCAGAGGTATTTAGATTTACAAAGGTGCTTAATTATGGAACGTTCAATGCTGGATTTATGGGTGGGTCTGTTCGTGGTCGCGGGAGTAGCCGCGCTGGTGATCCTGGCATTCAAGGTCGGCAACATGTCGAGCCTGGGTGGCGGCGAGACCTATCAGATCACCGCCAACTTCGACAACATCGGGGGCCTGAAGCCGCGCGCGCCGATCAAGAGCGCCGGCGTGGTCGTCGGTCGCGTGACCGCAATCACGTTCAACAACGAACGGTTTACCGCCAAGGTAACCCTGGCCGTTGATCAGGGCTACAAATTTCCCAAGGACACCACGGCGTCGATCCTGACCTCCGGCCTGCTTGGTGAGCAGTACGTCGGGCTCGAGGGCGGTGGTGACGACCAGATGCTGAAGGCCGGCGATAATATCCGGCTGACCCAGTCGGCGGTGGTGCTGGAAAAACTGATCAGTCAGTTCCTGTTTGATAAGGCAGCCGAAGGTTCTCCGGCTAAAAAATAAGGCAGCCGAAGGTTCTCCGGCTAAAAAATAAGGCAGCCGAAGGTTCTCCGGCTAAAAAATAAGGCGGCTGAAGGGGCGCCGGCTAAAAAATAAGGCGGCTGAAGGGGCGCCGGCGCAAAAATAATGATGAGTGATGAATGATGAGTGCGGAGCGATATATGCATAAATACTTGATTTTATTGATATTTTCATTATTTGCCTGGCCTGCTTATGCGGCTGAGGCGATGATCGCACCCGATGTGCTGGCACGCAGCGTCACCGACGAAGTGCTGGTGGCGTTGCGCAACGACAAGGCGATCCAGGCCGGTGATCAGAAAAAAGCGCGCGAACTGATCGAGAGCAGGATCGCGCCGCATTTCAATTTTGCCGGCATGGCGCAACTGGCGGTGGGCAAAAACTGGAGTGCTGCGAATCCCGAGCAGCGCAAGGCGCTGGTTGCGGAATTCCGCGCGCTGCTGGTGCAGACCTATACCGCATCGCTGCTGCTCTACAAGGATCAGAAAATCGAATACCGCCCGCTGAAACTGGCG
Source organism: Burkholderiales bacterium (assembly GCA_019744975.1). Taxonomy (GTDB): domain Bacteria; phylum Pseudomonadota; class Gammaproteobacteria; order Burkholderiales; family SG8-41. The sequence goes on along the minus strand of JAIETP010000014.1, from coordinate 35,791 downwards.
GCCGATGACACTGACGTGCTGGTTCGTTCGCTGGTCCGACAGTCCGGCGGCGGTGAACCGGTGCAGGTCGATTACGGCATGGAAAAAACCGATTCCGGCTGGAAAGTCTACAACGTCAAGATCGGCGGCATCAGTCTGGTCGAGAGTTATCGCACGACGTTCAACACCGAGATCCAGAAAAACGGCGTGGATGGTCTGATCAAGACCCTGCGCGACAAAAACCGCACGCTGATGGCGCAGCAGTCTGTCAAATGATCTGCTGCCCATGATTGAATGCAACAAGGGGCGCTGTACGCTGAAAGGCGCCGTCAACCTGGAAAACGCACTAGCGCTGCGCGAGGACGGCCTGCGGCTCTTTACGGAACAGGAAACCACGCTGGATCTCTCCGGCGTCACTGAAGTCGATTCCGCCGCGGTCAGCCTGCTGTTTGAATGGCGTCGCGCGGCGCTTGCCGCCAACCGCCGCATTCGTTACGTCAATCTTCCGGACAATCTCACCAGCCTGGCAAAGCTCTACGGCGTCACGGAAATCGTGAGCGCGGAATAAAGTGTTGCGCGGGTTCACCCGCCGACCGCAGCAATGACCCCAGCAATCGAAGTCACCGACGTTACCAAGCGTTACGGCAGCCTGCAGGCACTCGCGGGCGTCAGCCTGAGTGTCGCGCCGGGCGAATTTTTCGGCCTGCTCGGCCCCAACGGCGCCGGTAAAACCACGCTGATCAGCATCCTCGCCGGATTGACGCGCCCGAGCAGCGGCACGGCGCGCATCATGGGCCATGACGTCAACGGCGCGTATCGCGAGGCGCGGCGCGCACTGGGCGTGGTGCCGCAGGAACTGGTGTTTGATCCGTTTTTCACGGTGCGCGAGGCGTTGACCATCCAGTCCGGTTATTTCGGACTGCGCGACAACCGCGCATGGATCGACGAGGTCATCGACAACCTCGACTTGAGCGACAAGGCCGACACCAACATGCGCGCGTTGTCCGGCGGCATGAAACGCCGCGTGCTGGTGGCGCAGGCGCTGGTGCACAAGCCGCCGGTGATCGTGCTAGACGAACCCACCGCCGGGGTCGATGTTGAACTGCGTCAGGCGCTGTGGCGGTTCATCCGCCGTCTTAATCATGATGGTCACACCATCGTGCTGACCACGCATTACCTGGAAGAGGCCGAGGCGCTGTGTGGCCGGGTGGCGATGCTGAAACAGGGCCGTATCGTCGCGCTGGATAAAACAGAGAACCTGCTGCGGCTGCATTCCGGCTGTTATGTCGAACTGCGGCTGGCTGGTTTACTGCCGCCACAACTGGAGCCGCTGGTCGCGGAACGGCGTGATGACGGCGCGATCCGCCTGGCACTCCCGGAATACGCGGAGGTGGAGCGGGTGATGGCGGCGCTGCGCGAGGGGCGGGTGGCTGTCAAGGAAATGGAAATCATGCAGCCCGATCTGGAGGAAGTGTTTGTGCAGATCATGCGAAAGGCGTGAACGTGAAAGCGGTGAACGAGTGAATAGTGAACGGGTGAACGGGTTGAGAACCATCGCGCTGGCGTTGCTCGCGTGCTTTTACTCGTTCACCCGTTCACCCGTTCACTCGTTCACAGGGGTGCGATGACCGGCTTCTACACACTGTTCTACAAGGAATGGCTGCGCTTCTGGAAAGTCAGCGTGCAGACCGTGCTCGCCCCCGTGCTGACGGCGCTGCTCTACCTGCTGGTGTTCAGCCACGCGCTGCGCGACCGCATCGAGGTATTTCCCGGCGTCGATTACGCGACTTTCCTGATTCCCGGCCTTGCGATGATGTCGGTGCTGCAGAATGCCTTCGCCAATGCCTCCTCCAGCCTGATGCAGTCGAAAATGACCGGCAACATCGTGTTTGTGCTGCTGCCGCCGCTGTCGCATCGCGAGTTTTTCCTGGCGTACCTGCTGGCCGCTGTCGCTCGCGGCGTCATCGTCGGCGTCGGTGTGTTGTTTGCGTCGATCTGGTTTATTCAACTGCCGATGGCGCATCCGCTGTGGGTGCTGCTGTTTGGCATCGCCGGCGCTGCGGCGATGGGCGCGCTGGGCATCGTCGCCGGCATCTACTCCGACAAGATCGACCAGCTGGCGGCGTTCACCAACTTCATCATCCTGCCGCTGACCTTCCTGTCGGGCGTGTTTTATTCGATCCAGTCGTTGCCGGCATTCTGGCAGGCGGCGTCCCACTTGAACCCGGTGTTCTACATGATCGACGGCTTCCGTTACGGCTTTTTTGGCGCTTCCGACACCTCGCCGTGGCTGAGTATGGCGATTGTCGGCGGCAGTTTTATCGCCTTATCATGGCTGACGCTGGTTTTGCTGAAGTCGGGTTATAAGCTCCGGCATTAATTGAGACTTTGAAGAGGCAATAAAAATGGTTACACCAGACAGCATCAAACAGTCCATCCTGGCGGGACTCGACTGCCAGCATGTTGAAGTCGCGGGCGATGGCCATCACTGGGAAGCGGTGATCGTCAGTACGGCCTTCCAGGGCAAAAACAAGGTCCAGCAGCATCAGCTGGTGTACAAGGCGCTGGGCGACCGCATGCGCGAGGAAATCCACGCGCTGTCGATGAAAACGCTGACGCCGGAGCAATGGGTGGAAAAAACCTGAAAACCCTGAGCCACAGAGGACACGGAGTGCACAGAGAACATCAAATGCAATTCGGTTCCTCTCTGGTTCTGTTTTTCTCTGTGTTCTCTGTGAACTCTGTGGCTAAAAAGATTTTGACCTCATGGATAAACTAGTCATCGAAGGCGGCGTGCCGCTGGCCGGCAGCGTAGCCATTTCCGGCGCCAAAAATGCCGCGCTGCCGATACTCACCGCGGCGCTGTTGACCGAGGAACCGCTGATCATCAACAACGTGCCGCATCTGCGCGACGTGTCGACCATGCTCAACCTGCTGATGCAGATGGGCGTGACCACCTCGCTGGATGAAAAGGGTGGTGTTGAGCTGCGCGCCGGGAAAATCACCGATCCGGTGGCACCCTACGAGCTGGTGAAAACCATGCGCGCTTCCGTGCTGGTGCTGGGCCCGCTGCTGGCGCGGCTGGGTGAGGCGCGGGTGTCATTGCCCGGCGGCTGTGCGATCGGCCTGCGCCCGGTGGATCAGCATCTGAAGGGTTTGCAGGCGCTGGGTGCGACCATCGACATGGAGCAGGGTTACATGATCGCGCGCGCCGGCCGATTGCGCGGCGCGCGGATCTGCATGGACATTGTCACCGTCACCGGCACCGAGAACCTGATGATGGCGGCGGCGCTGGCCGACGGCGTGACCGTGATCGAAAACGCGGCGCGTGAGCCGGAGATTCCCGACCTTGCGGCCTGTCTGACGGCGATGGGCGCCAAAATCAGCGGCGCCGGTACCGATGTGATCACCATCGAAGGGGTTGAGCGCCTGCACGGCGCGCGTTACAGCGTGATGCCGGATCGCATCGAGACCGGCACTTTCCTGGTTGCAGCGGCAGTCACCGGCGGTGATGTAAAAGTCACCGGCGCGCGCCCCGATACGCTGGACGCGGTACTCGACAAGTTGCGCGAAGCGGGAGTGCACATCGAAACCGGCAGCGACTGGATCCACGTCAAGGCCAATGGCGCGCTGAAAGCCGTCAATGTACGCACCGCGCCCTATCCGGCGTTTCCGACTGACATGCAGGCGCAGTTCATGGCGCTGAATAGTGTGGCCACGGGCGCGTCACGCATCGTTGAAACGATTTTTGAAAACCGTTTCATGCATGTGCAGGAAATGCAGCGCCTGGGCGCCGACATCGCCGTTGAAGGCAATACCGCGGTGATCCAGGGTGTCGCCGGATTAAATGGTGCGACCGTGATGGCGACCGATCTCCGCGCCTCGGCAAGCCTGGTGGTGGCCGGTCTTGCGGCGCGCGGGGCGACGACGGTGGAGCGGATTTACCACCTTGATCGGGGTTACGAGCGCATCGAAGAAAAACTTTCCAAGCTGGGTGCGCGGATCCGCCGGGTGCATTAACACACATCGGCATAAATACGTAAGTATTTGATTTTATTTATTATTTATGCCGTCAGATCGAGGTCTGCGGCATAGGCGTTGTGCTGGTAATGGAAGGGCACCGGGCCATCGGGCAGACCGCGGATGAATTGCTTCACAAACGGGTCGTCTGATTTTTTCACGTCTTCAGTCGAGCCCTCAGCAACAACTTTGCCGTCCGCCAGGAAATAAACATAGTCGATCGCTTTCAGCGATTCCTGCGCGTCATAAGAGACAACAATCGATGTAACGCCCAGCGCGTCGTTCAAGCGGCGGATCAGTTTGCCGACGACGTTGCAGGATATCGGATCAAGCCCGGCGAAGGGTTCGTCGTAGATGATCAGGTCGGGATCGAGCGCTATCGCGCGCGCCAGGCCCACGCGCCGCACCATGCCGCCCGAACATTCGGCGGGCATCAGCCGCGCCGCGCCGCGCAGGCCCACGGCGTTCAATTTCATCAGCACCAGGTCATTGATCATGTCTTCGGGCAGGCTGGTTTTCTCGCGCATCTGGAAGGCGATGTTTTCAAACACCGACAGATCGGTGAATAAGCCGCCCTGCTGGAACTGCATGCCCATTTTGCGGCGCAGTTGATACAACGCGTCGCGGTCGAGCGCATGGATGTTCTGGCCGAGCACGTTGACGGAGCCGCGCGACGGATGCAGTTGAGCGCCGATCAACCGCAACAGCGTGGATTTGCCGCTGCCGCTGGCGCCCATGATGCCGACCACCTTGCCGCGCGGAATCGTCAGGTTGACGGATTTGAAAATCTCGCGCGATCCATAAGAGAAGGCGAGATCGCGGATTTCTACGATGTTATTGGTGGTCATTAATGCGGGTGGTCATAAATGCGGGTGGTCATGAAGGCGGCGGTCGGCAATTAAGCCTGAAGTGTAACCGCTGAGGCGGGTTTCGTGAACCGCGGACACCCCGGCTTCCGACTGAAATACGTTACAATTCATGACTTTCCGCGCGTACGCCAGCAGACTTTTTTGTGCAATCTTTCGCCTGACTTTTCGCCTGACTACAACCATGATCACCATTGCGCTCTCCAAGGGCCGCATTTTTGACGAAACCGTGCCGCTGCTGAAGGTCGCTGGCATCGTTGCGCGCGAGAATCCCGAGGCCTCACGCAAGCTGATCCTCGCCACCAACCGCCGTGACGTGCGCCTGCTCATCGTGCGCGCCAGCGATGTGCCGACGTATGTGCAATACGGCGGCGCCGACCTCGGTGTGGCCGGCAAGGACATTCTCGATGAACACGGCAGCGCGGGCTTGTATCAACCGCTCGACCTGAAAATCGCCAAATGCCGGATGATGGTCGCGGTGCGCAAGGATTTTGACTATGCCGGCGCGGTGCGCCGGGGCGCGCGGCTGAAGGTCGCCACCAAGTACGTGCAGACCGCGCGTGAACACTTTGCGACCAAAGGCATGCATGTCGACCTGATCAAACTCTACGGTTCGATGGAACTGGCGCCGCTGACCGGGCTGGCCGATGCCATCGTCGATCTCGTCAGTACCGGCGGCACGCTGAAAGCCAACAACCTGGTGGCGGTTGAGGAAATCGCACAGGTGAGTTCGCGGCTGATCGTCAATCAGGCTGCGCTGAAACTGAAACGCGCGGAGATCCAGCCGCTGATCGACGCTTTTGGCCGCGCTGTATTTTCCTAGGCAAACTGATCATGCGTCGCCTCGCTACAACCCAGGCCGATTTTGACGCGCAGCTTGCCGGGCTGCTGGCGTTTGAGGCTGCGCAGGACCCGCAGGTCGATGTCACGGTCGCTGCAATCCTGGCCGACGTAAAAGCACGCGGTGATGCCGCGGTGCTGGAATACACCAGGAAATTCGATGGGGTCAGCGCAAACACCTTGGCTGAACTCGAAATCCCCCATACTGAATTGCAGGCCGCGCTCAAACGTATTCCGGCCGTCCGGCGCGAAGCCCTTGAGGCTGCTGTCGCACGCGTGCGCGATTATCATGAACGGCAGCGCGCACAGTCCTGGGGCTACACCGATGCCGAGGGCAATGAGCTCGGCCAGCAGATCACCGCGCTCGACCGCGCCGGCCTGTATGTGCCCGGCGGCAAGGCCGCGTATCCGTCGTCGGTGATCATGAACGCGGTGCCGGCGAAAGTCGCCGGCGTCACCGAGATCATCATGGTGGTGCCGACGCCGCGCGGAGAAAAAAACGATCTGGTATTGGCGGCTGCGGCGATCTGCGGCGTGGACCGCGTATTCACCATCGGTGGTGCGCAGGCCGTCGCGGCGCTGGCCTATGGCACGGCGACGATTCCGCAGGTGGACAAGATTGTCGGGCCCGGCAATGCTTATGTCGCTGCTGCAAAACGCCGCGTGTTCGGCGTGGTCGGCATCGACATGGTGGCCGGGCCGTCGGAAATCCTCGTGGTCGGCGATGGCAGCACCGACCCCGACTGGGTGGCGATGGATCTGTTTTCCCAGGCGGAACACGATGAACTGGCGCAGGCCATCCTGCTCGCGCCGGATGCAAAATATCTTGATGCCGTTGCCGCCAGCATCACGCGGCAATTGCAGGACATGCCGCGGCGCGCGGTGATCGAGGCTTCGCTCAAGGGGCGCGGCGCACTGATTCAGGTGCGCGATCTCGACGAGGCCTGCGCACTGATCAACCGCATCGCGCCGGAACATCTGGAGCTGTCGGTGGAAAATGCGCAGGCCTTGCTGCCGAAAATCCGCCATGCCGGCGCGATATTCCTCGGCCGGTACACCTCGGAAGCGCTGGGCGATTATTGCGCGGGACCGAACCATGTGCTGCCGACGTCACGCACCGCACGCTTTTCTTCGCCGCTGGGTGTTTACGATTTCCAGAAACGTTCCAGCGTGATTCGTGTATCGCAGGCCGGTGCCGCGAAACTCGGCAAGGTTGCAGTGGAACTCGCGGAAGGCGAGGGCTTGACCGCGCACGCCCGTTCGGCCGCGATGCGTTTTCGCCCCTGATTGACGCGATGAATCCTTACTGGAGCAAGGTGGTGCAGGGGCTGACGCCCTATGTGCCGGGCGAGCAGCCGAAGCTGGCCAATCTGATCAAGCTCAACACCAATGAAAGTCCGTATGGCCCCAGCCGTCGTGTGCTGGAGGCTTTGCGCGCCGAAATTGGCGATTCGCTGCGCTTGTATCCCGACCCTGCCAGCGACCGGCTGCGCACCGCGATCGCCAAACGCCACGGCCTGACACCGGATCATGTGTTTGTCGGCAACGGTTCCGATGAAGTGCTGGCGCATGTATTCCTCGGCCTGTTGAAACACGACAAACCGGTGCTGTTCCCGGACATCACCTACAGTTTTTATCCGGTGTACTGCGGTCTTTACGATATTGCGTACGAACAAGTACCGCTGAACGCGGGTTTTGAGATCGCTATCGATGACTACCTGAAACCCAATGGCGGCATCGTGTTTCCGAATCCCAATGCGCCGACCGGCTGCCTGGTGCCGGTCGCCGAAATCGAACGCCTGCTGCGCGCGAATAGCGGATCAGTGGTGGTGGTCGACGAGGCTTATGTCGATTTCGGCGGCGAGTCGGTGGTGCCGCTGGTCAGCCGTTATCCGCAGCTGCTGGTGACCCACACCTTGTCGAAGTCGCGGGCGCTGGCAGGGCTGCGCGTCGGGTACGCCATCGGCCACCCCGATTTTATCGAGGCGCTGAACCGGGTCAAGGACAGTTTTAATTCCTATCCGCTGGACCGTTTTGCCCAGGCCGGCGCCACCGCGGCGATTGAAGACGACGAATACTTTCAGGCGATGTGCCGCAAGGTTATTGTTACCAAACAAAAGCTGGTGCAGGACCTGCAGGGCCTCGGTTTCGAAGTGCTGCCGTCCGCCGCCAATTTTGTATTCGCGCGAATACCGGGCCGCGACGGCGGCGGGATCGCCGCGAAATTGCGCGAACGCAGCATCATCGTCCGCCATTTCCGCAAACCGTCGCGCATTGCCGAATTCATGCGCATTACCGTCGGCACCGACGAACAATGTGCAGGACTGGTCGAAGCCTTGCGTGAAATTCTCGGGCCAGCCTGAAGCGGCGGGTCAGCGCGAATTCGTTTATACTCTGTAATCAACAAGTTACTGAACGATTTACCTAAACGATCAGGCAATCATGGCACGGCAGGCACAGATTACCCGCGACACCCAGGAAACGCAGATCACCGTCAAGATCAATCTCGACGGCAGTGGCCGCGCCAAACTCGCCAGTGGTGTGCCTTTCCTCGACCATATGCTCGACCAGATTGCACGTCACGGACTGGTCGACCTTGAGGTCAAAGCCAAGGGTGATCTGCATATCGACGCCCACCACACGGTTGAAGACATCGGCATCACGCTCGGTCAGGCGCTGGCCAAGGCGGTCGGCGACAAAAAAGGCGTACGCCGTTACGGCCACGCTTATGTGCCGCTCGACGAGGCGCTGTCACGCGTGGTGGTCGATCTCTCGGGGCGTCCCGGGCTGGAAATGACCGGCAAGTTCACGCGTGCGCGCGTCGGTGAATTCGATGTTGATCTGGTGCGCGAATTTTTCCAGGGTTTTGTCAACCACGCCCAGGTCACGCTGCACCTCGACAACCTGAAGGGCGCGAACACCCATCATCAGGTGGAGACCCTGTTCAAGGCCTTCGGTCGTGCATTGCGCATGGCGGTGGAACTCGATCCGCGGGTGAAGGGCGTGCCGTCGACCAAGGGAAAGTTATAAGCTTTTTCCGGCGCGCTTCGCGACCCTTGCCTTGCGTCCCACGCATTGAATCAAGCTTTCATCACACTGATCCGCTGACAGTTTCACGATGACCATCGACATCGCAGTAATCGACTACGGCATGGGCAACCTGCGTTCGGTGTCCAAGGCCATCGAACATGTCGCGCCCGGCCGCAAGGTGGTGGTGACCGGCAACCCCGATGATGTGGCCAAGGCCGGCCGTGTGGTGTTTCCCGGACAGGGCGCGATGCCCGACTGCATGCGAGAAATGGAATCCCGTGGTCTGCGCGGCGCGCTGATCAATGCCGCGCGCGACAAACCCTTCCTCGGCATCTGCATCGGTTTGCAGATGTTGTTCGAGCACAGTGAAGAAGGTGACACCCCCGGCCTCGGCCTGCTGCCCGGCATGGTGCGGCGGTTTCCGGCGGCGCGGATGGTGGATGCGCGGGGAGAAAAACTCAAGGTGCCGCACATGGGCTGGAATGAAGTGATGCAGGCCATGCCGCATCCGCTGTGGCAGGGCATCGCCGACGGCAGCCGCTTTTATTTTGTGCACAGTTATTATCCGGAGCCCGCCGATCCTGGGCTGGTCGCCGGCTGGAGCGCCTATCCCTTCCGTTTTGCCTGCGCCGCTGCGCGCGGCAATGTGTTCGCGGTGCAGTTCCATCCCGAAAAAAGCCACACCGCGGGCCTGCAACTGCTGTCGAACTTTGTGGCGTGGCAGCCGGTGGTGCATGCAACACCCAATGGCAGTGCGGCGGCAGCGGCCTGAAACCGGCTTGCAATCATCGGCTTGCAATTGCTGCCGCTGTAGTATGATTAATACCTGACGAACATACACACAAACAATGCTTTTTAGTCGCGGCTTTTGTGACGCATTCTTCTGATGCCAATTTGATCCGGTTTATCTGTCGCCCACTCATTTCGGCCAAACCCGGTTTCGCAATTCGCCGCGCCTCCCCGCACTTTCCCTCACGCACTTTGTTCATATTCCATGCTGATTATTCCCGCCATTGACCTGAAAGACGGCCATTGTGTACGCCTGAAACAAGGCGACATGAAGGATGCCACGGTATTTTCTGAAGATCCCGGCGCCATGGCCAAACAATGGCTGGATCAGGGCGCGCGTCGCCTGCATGTGGTTGATCTCAACGGCGCCGCGGCCGGCAAGCCGAAGAACCAGCCGGCGATTCGCGCCATTGTCCAGGCGGTGGGCACCGAGTTGCCGGTGCAGCTGGGCGGCGGCATCCGCGACCTCGACACCATCGAAGCCTATATCGACGCCGGCATCAGCTACATTGTCATTGGCACGGCTGCGGTAAAAACCCCGGGCTTTCTGCAGGAGGCCTGCACCGCCTTCCAGGGGCATATCATCGTTGCGCTGGATGCCAAGGACGGCAAGGTTGCGGTTGACGGTTGGTCGAAAATGACCGGGCATGATGTCGTTGACCTGGCGAAAAAATTCGAGGATTACGGCGTTGAAGCCGTGATCTACACCGACATCGGCCGCGACGGCATGTTGACCGGCGTCAACATCGAAGCCACGGTGGCGCTGGCGCGGCAGTTGAACGTGCCGGTGATCGCCAGCGGCGGCATCACCGATCTCGAAGACGTCAAAAAACTCTGCGCGGTCGAAGCCGAAGGCATCACCGGCGCCATTACCGGCCGTGCGGTGTACCAGGGCACGCTGGATTTCAGGGCGGCGCAGAAGCTGGCCGACAAACTGTCCAAAGGCGGTGAGAAGTGAACGGGTGAACGAGTGAGCCCCCTCTCCCCGGCCCTCTCCCCCGGTAACGGGGGAGAGGGGGAGTGATGGGGTTATACCCGTTCACCCGTTCACCCGTTCACCCGTTCACCCGTTCACCCGTTCACCCGTTCACCCGTTCACCCGTTCACCCGTTCACGCCGTCAATGTCCCTCGCCAAACGCATCATTCCCTGTCTCGACGTCACCGCCGGCCGCGTGGTCAAGGGTGTCAATTTTGTCGAGCTGAAGGATGCGGGTGATCCGGTCGAAATCGCGCGCCGCTACGATGACCAGGGTGCCGACGAACTGACCTTTCTCGACATCACGGCAAGCAGCGATGATCGCGGCCTGATCCTGCACATCATCGAGTCCGTCGCAGCACAAGTGTTCATACCGCTGACGGTTGGCGGCGGCGTGCGCTCGGTGGAAGATGTGCGCCGCCTGCTCAATGCCGGCGCCGACAAGGTCAGCATCAACACGTCCGCAGTGCAGAATCCGCAGCTCGTTGCCGATGCCAGCGGCCGTTATGGTGCGCAGTGCATCGTCGTCGCCGTCGACGCCAAACGTGTTGCCGGAGACGGACCCTTGCGCTGGGAGGTGTATACCCACGGCGGTCGCAAGGCCACGGGACTGGATGCGGTGGAGTGGGGCAAGAAAATGCAGGCGCTGGGCGCGGGCGAAATCCTGCTCACCAGCATGGATCGTGACGGTACGCGTGTCGGATTCGATCTCGAACTGACCAGTGCGTTTTCATCGGCGCTGGATATTCCGATCATCGCCAGCGGTGGTGTCGGAAACCTCGACCATCTGGCCGACGGCGTTACCATCGGCCACGCCGACGCGGTGCTCGCCGCGAGCATTTTTCATTTTGGCGAATACACGGTGCGCCAAGCCAAGGAGCGTATGGCGCAGCGGGGTATTGAGGTCCGCTTATAAGCTGGACTCGAAGCGTTGATTTGAAGTTTAATAAAAATACAATTAAAATCAAATAGTTATAAATTTCCGGGTCAGCTTTCCCGGGCAACAGGAGAACAGGGTGTCAGACTGGCTGAACCGCATACACTGGGGCGTCGACGGGCTGATCCCGGTGGTGACACAGGAAACGGGCTCGGGGCGGGTGCTGACGGTCGCGTGGGTGAACCGCGAAGCGCTGCAGCAGACCGCGGCCACCGGCGAGGCTCATTACTGGTCGCGGTCGCGAAAAAAACTCTGGCACAAGGGCGAAGAGTCCGGTCATGTGCAGAAGGTGAAGTCGATCCGGCTCGATTGCGATACGGATGTATTGCTGTTCGAAGTCGAGCAGGTCGGCGGCATTGCCTGCCACACCGGGCGGCACAGCTGCTTTTTTCATGAATTGCGCAACGGCGACTGGGTCGAGGTTGATCCGGTGTTGAAGGATCCCAAAATGATTTACAAGAAACCGTAGCACTGTAATGGCCAACATCGACAAAGACATACTGCTGCGGCTGGGCGAGACCATCACCGCGCGCAAGGGCGCCGATGCATCGGGTTCGTACGTCGCCGGCCTGCTGGCCAAGGGCGAGGATGCGATCCTGCGCAAGGTGCTGGAGGAGGCGGCGGAGACGCTTCTTGCCTCGAAGGAGGGTGATAAACTGCACCTGGTCCGCGAAACGGCCGACCTGTGGTTTCATACGCTGGTACTGCTGGCCTGGCATGGTGCCGGTCCGGAAGATGTGCTCGCCGAATTGCAACGGCGCGAAGGCGTATCCGGCGTGGCCGAAAAAGCGTCGCGCAAGCAGGGGCCGTGACTGCGGCAGGGCGCGATATCGCGCAAATGGATTTCCACCCCGTGCACATGCACGGATCATGAGGAGCTTGTTATGGGTTCGTTCAGCATCTGGCATTGGTTGATCGTGTTGCTGGTGGTGGTTCTGATATTCGGCACCAAAAAACTGCGCAACATCGGCTCCGACCTCGGCGGTGCGGTCAAGGGTTTCAAGGAAGGCGTGAAATCCGGCGACGACAAGTCCGCCGAAACCAAGACCGAAATCCCGCCCTCGACCGGGCAGACCATCGACGGCGAAGCGCGCAAGGAAACCACGAAGTCCTGACGGGTTGATGGTGAAGGGTAAAGGCTAAGTCCGGGAATTTTCCCGAGCCCGTCGCACCCCTTCACGCATTCACCCCTTCACTCTTCACGCCTCATCATGTTCGATATCGGCTTCTCCGAACTGATGGTCATTGCCGTGGTGGCGCTGATCGTCATTGGCCCGGAAAAACTGCCCAAGGTCGCGCGCACCGTTGGCCACCTGTTCGGTCGCATGCAGCGTTATGTCAACGACGTGAAATCCGACATCAGCCGCGAAATGGCGCTCGACGACCTGCGCAAGCTGCAATCAAGCATGCAGGACACCGTGCGCTCGGTCGAGCAGTCGGTGACCGCCGAAGTCCAGTCCGCTGAAACCGAAATGAACAAAATTACGGCCGATAAGCCGGCAGCCACCGCAGATGCCACGCCGGCCGCACCCGAAGTTCCCGCCGTGCCGGACCCTGTCAAGCCGGCATAAAAGAAACGCGCAGTGACCGAAGACACCTTTATTTCCCACCTGGTCGAGTTGCGCGACCGGTTGCTGCGCGCGCTGATCGCGTTCGGCCTGGTGCTGCTGGTGCTGATCCCGTTTGCCTCCGATCTCTACGACCTGCTGGCAACGCCGATGATGAGCGCTTTGCCTGAAGGTGCAAAAATGATCGCCACCGGTGTGATCACGCCGTTCCTGGTGCCGGTCAAGGTGGCGATGATGGTGGCCTTCATGATCACGCTGCCCTACACGCTGTTCCAGGCCTGGTCGTTCATCGCGCCCGGCCTCTACAACCACGAAAAGCGCCTGGTGCTGCCGCTGGTGGTGATGAGCACGGTGCTGTTCGTGATCGGCATCGCGTTCTGTTATTTCTTCGTATTCAACACCGTGTTCCACTTCATCAACCAGATCGCGCCGAAAAGCATTTCGGTGGCGCCGGACATCGAGAACTATCTCAATTTCGTGCTCACCATGTTCATGGCCTTCGGCCTGACTTTCGAGACCCCGATCGTGGTGGTGATGCTGACGCGCATGGGTATCGTGACACTGCAGCAGTTGCGCGACATCCGGCCCTATTTCATTGTCATTGCCTTCATCATCGCGGCGATAGTCACCCCGCCGGACGTGGTGTCACAGCTGCTGCTGGCGATACCGATGTGCCTGTTGTTCGAGCTGGGCTTGTTCGCAGCGAGGTTTGTGCCGCCGCGCCCGCGCAGCGAGGAGGGCGATGCTGCGGAAAACTACAGCCCACCGTCGGATGCAGCGCAGGAAGCGGAACTCGATCGTATCGCCGCCGAAGAACGTTCGCGTTCCGGCAACTAAGATCGCTGGTTAAGCACAAACCAGGTCAGATGGATTCGCGGTCGAACTTGCCACGGATTAAGGTGCCGGCCGCTGTTGCCGGCTAAGCCTACGGCTTAGCCCGCTGGAGCCGCCGGTCGGGGTTACCGGCTTAGTGATCATTCTTTGCGCGGCTGTTTCGGCCGTTTGCCGACCGTCACCTTCAGGTCGATTTCCTTCCTTTCCCGGATGACACGCAGCGTGGCCTGGCTGCCGGGGGTCAGTGCGGCGATCAGGTTGAGCATGGTTGACGAGTCGGTGACTGTCTTGCCGTCGACGGCAACCAGTACATCGCCGACTTTCATGCCGCCGCGGTCGGCGGGTGTGCCGCGGAATACTTCGGTGATCAGCGCGCCGCGCGTCGTGCCCGGCAATTTGAACGACTCGGCGATTTCCCGGGTCATTTCCTGCACACCGACGCCGATCCAGCCGCGCTGCACCGAACCGTTCTGGATGATCTGTTCCATCACCGTTTTTGCGGTGCTGGCCGGGATCGCAAAGCCGATGCCCAGTGACGCGCCGCCGGGGGTGCGCGAATAAATCGCGGTGTTGATGCCGAGCAGGTTGCCGTTGATGTCGACCAGCGCGCCGCCGGAATTGCCGGGATTGATCGCGGCATCGGTCTGGATGAAATTTTCAAAGGTGTTGATGCCGAGATGGCTGCGCCCCAGCGCGCTGACGATGCCAAGGGTCACCGTCTGCCCGACGCCGAAGGGGTTACCGATGGCCAGCACCACGTCGCCGACGCGCGCGCCGTCGGGCGGGGCGAAGGTGATCGCCGGCAGCTTGGGCAGGTCGATTTTCAGCACCGCGAGATCGGACTCGGGATCGGTGCCGACCACCTTGGCGTTGACCCGCCGCGTGTCCGCCAGCGCGACCTCGATGCTGTCCGCAGCCTCGACCACATGGCTGTTGGTCAGGATGTAACCCGATTCGCTGACGATCACGCCGGAGCCCAGATTGGTGCTGGGCTGGCTCTGCGCCTCGGCCTGGTCGCCGAAAAAATAACGGAATACCGGATCATCCATCAGCGGATGCCGCTGCTGCGCCTTGACCGCCTGTGACGTGAAAATATTGACCACCGCCGGCATCGCTTTTTTCGCGGCATCGCTGTACGAGGCGGCGCGCGGCGCGGCGCCGTCCCCCGTCATCTGTTTGACGGTGGTGATCACCGCGCCCTGCGGCGTGTTGCCGTTCAGCAGGTCGGGGCGCAGCGTGCCGACCACGAACAGCGCAGCCAGGCAGACGGTCGCTGTTTGACAGAATACAAGCCAGAGTTTTCGCATGAAGGGGCCGCGCGGACGCGGTTACAATGTTTTCTGTTTGATGAATTCAATGAAGCTTGTGGAACGGGAGCTTATGCAACGCGCTGCGCTCGACGCTTATCTGGCGGATTACCTGCAAGTCCCTGATTTTCGCGATTATTGCCCAAACGGCCTGCAGGTGGAAGGGCGCGCCGAAATCGCGAACCTGGTCACCGGCGTCACCGCATCCGCGGCTCTGATCGAAGCTGCGCTTGCCGCCGGCGCCGATGCGCTGATCGTGCATCACGGCTATTTCTGGCGCGGTGAAGACGGACGCATCACCGGCATGCGCCGTCGCCGCATCGGCCTGCTGCTGGAACACGACATCAACCTTTTTGCCTATCACCTGCCGCTGGATGTGCATTCCGAAGTCGGCAACAACGCCCTGTTGGCACAACGCCTCGGCCTGACACCGTCCGGCCGTTTCGGCGAGCAGAACGTCGGTATGCACGGCACGCCGGCGGTTGCCACTACGCTGTCACAGTTTTCAGACCTGATCGGTAAAAAAATCGCACGATCGCCTCTGGTGATTGGCGATCCGGCGCGTCCGCTGCGCCGCGTCGCCTGGTGCACCGGGGGTGCGCAGGGCCTGTTCGAACAGGCGATCGCGCTCGGCGTCGATGCCTACATCAGCGGCGAAATTTCCGAGCAGACCGTGCATGCCGCGCGCGAATCCGGCGTTGCCTACATCGCCGCCGGCCACCATGCCACCGAGCGTTACGGCGTGCAGGCGCTGGGTGAACACCTGGCACAGCGTTTTGGTCTGAATCACCGCTTTATCGACATTGAAAATCCCGTTTAGCCGCCGGGTTGATGTTGAATGGTGCAAAGCCGCCGCGCTTTGCACCACATCGACGCGCACAGAAGGATCAGCAACCGGCTGCAGCCGCTGTCCGTCCTGCGGCCGGATGGTTTTTCTTCGTGGCATGGTTGTTGCTCGGTTGTAGCTCGTCTGTAGCATGACGTATTGCCAAATCCACGCATCACATCACAACATTTTCTCCGGAGTTCTCATGAACAGCCATTTGCGTTTTTGCGCCCTGTTTGCATTCGGCGCAGCATTGTTCGTTCCCGCAGGCCTTGTCAGCGCACAGCAATATCCCCTGCGTCCCGTTCGTGTCGTTGTGCCGTTTCCGCCAGGCGGCATTTCCGACGGACTGGCGCGGGTGATCGTGCAGCACCTGAGCACCACCCAGGGCCAGCAATTTGTCGTGGACAATCGTCCGGGCGCCGGCACCACGCTGGCCGCGGCGCAGGTCGCGAAGTCCCCGGCTGACGGTTACACGCTTTATTTCACCGATGTCACCACGCATGCCATCAATGCATCGCTTTATTCCAGATTGCCCTTCGATTCGGTGCAGGATTTCTCGCAGGTCTCGATGGTCGCGCAGACGCCGCTGATCCTGATCGTGCATCCTTCGCTGCCGGTGAAATCCGTTGCCGAACTGGTGGCGCTGGCGAAGGCGCGGCCCGACGAGATCAACTATGCGTCTTCCGGTAACGGCACCATTCTGCATCTCTCGGGTGAAACGCTGAAATCGATGGCCAAGGTCAAGATGGTGCACATCCCGTACAAGGGCAGCGCGCCGGCGGTGGCGGCAGTGCTGGGTGGCGAGGCGTCGATCAGCTTTTCGACCACGCCGGCTGCCCTGCCGCACATCAAGGCCGGCAAGCTGCGTGCACTGGGAGTGACGAGCATGAGCCGTTCACCGGTGGTACCCGAGGTTCCGGCGATGACTGAAACCCTGAAGGGTTTTGACATCGTACTCTACAGCGGCATGATGGGGCCCGCCGGCATGCCCGGCGACGTTGTTGCCCAGCTGAACGGTGAAATCGGAAAAATGCTCGCCCTGCAGAAGGTCAGGGACATCTGGACGGGCTACGGCGCGGCGCCGGTAATGATGACGCCCGCGAAATTCACGGAACATCTGCGCAGCGACATTGCCAAGCTGGGCAAGTTGGTGAAAGCGGCGGGCGCAACCATCGACTGAACATGCGACAATCCGGGGACGGCCATAACCATCGAGTCCCGTTCCCGCAACATGAGCACAGCAGATCTGCATTTCCTCGGCATTGCCGGGATTGCGCGGCTGATTCAGGCGAAAAAACTTTCGCCGCTTGAACTGACCGAGGCGATGCTGGCGCGCATCGTCGCGCTGGATCCCCAGCTCAATGCCTACATCACGGTCACCGCGGACATGGCGCGCGCGCAGGCAGCGGCGGCCGGGCAGGAAATCGCCCGCGGGGATTACCGCGGTCCGCTGCACGGCATCCCTTTTGCGCTGAAGGACATCTACAACACACGGGGAATCCTGACTTCCGGCGGCTCCAGGATTTGCGCGGACAACATCCCCGCAGAGGATGCCACCGCCACCCGCAGACTGCGTGATGCGGGCGCGGTGTTGCTCGGCAAGCTGCAGACCCATGAGTTCGCGCACGGCGGACCGTCGTTTGACCTGCCGTGGCCGCCATCGCGCAATCCGTGGAACCTTGCGCATTTCACCGGCGGCTCATCCAGCGGTGCCGGCGCGGCACTCGCCGCCGGGCTGACGCCGGCGGCGCTGGGCTCCGATACCGGCGGTTCGATCCGCGGACCGGCGTCGTTCTGCGGCATTACCGGACTGATGCCGACTTACGGGCTGGTCAGCCGCGCCGGCGTGATCCCCAATTCATTCACCTTCGATCATTGCGGGCCGATGGCGCGCAGCGCGGAGGATTGCGCGATCCTGCTGCAGGCCATCGCCGGCTACGATGCGCAGGACGCAGGCAGCATCCGGCAGGACATCCCTGATTTTCGCGCAGCACTCAACCCCGACATCCGTGGCTTGAAGGTCGGCGTACTGCGCCATTACTGGGAGGAGGATCTGCCTGCCCACCCGGAGCACGCGGCGGCGCTCGATGAGGCGATCCGGATGTTCATCCGCGCCGGGGCAAAAGTCGAAGACTGCCGCGCGCGACCGATGATGGACGGACTCGATATCAAGGTCATCATCGCGGAGAGCGAGATCTTCGCGATTCACCAGGACCAGCTGGCCGCGCGGCCCGGTGATTTCGGCCGCGATTTTCTCGGCCGCATCCTGCCCGCCTGCCTGTTCCAGGCCGCGGATTACGTGCAGGCGCTGCGCGAGCATCGCCGCTACCTGGCTGAAATGAAACCGCTGGTCGAACGATATGACGTGTTGCTCACCTGCGGTTTCGGTCCGGCGCCGCGGCTGGATGCGCACAAGACGCTCAATTTCTGGCAGCGCTCCAACGCCTTTACGCCGTCCAATGTCGCGCGCACGCCGGCGCTGGTGCTGCCCTGCGGTTTTTCAAAAAGCGGGCTGCCGCTGGGCCTGCAGTTGCTGGCGCGTCCTTCGGGCGACGCGCAGGTGCTGCGCGCCGGCCATGCCTACCAGCTGGCCACCGACTGGCATCTGCGCCGTCCCCTGCTTGCGCCCGGCGTTTCGCCGCCGGCGGTGGATACCCGGGCCAACGAACCGGGAACGGCCGACCTCGATGCAACGACGCGCGCGCACGTGGAAACGATGGCACGGCGCGCCGGCCTGCGCCTGGACGAACGCCGGATGCAGATACTCTTCGAGGCGGCGCCCCATGCGCTGGCAATGGCCGCACGCATGCACAAACCCCGCGACCGCATGGATGAACCCTCGCTGGTATTCCGTTTTTGATTAAAGCGCAAAAGAGGACAGACCGTGAATCCTGATTCCGTTCCGCTGTGGCACAACCAGTCCGAAGGCCGCTGGTTCACCCGCATGCCCGTCACCACCATGCTGAACGGCGCGACGCTGGCCGTGCCGCTGCATGTCATTACCGGCCGGCAGCCGGGGCCGGTGTTCGGCATCATCACCAACACCCATGGCGACGAATTCCTCGCAACCATGGCCATCCGCGAATTCATCCATGGCCTGGACACGGCGAAGCTGAAAGGGCGCATCGTGCTGGTGTCGGTGGCCAACCCGATGGCGACGGCAGGTTTCGGACGTCTGACGCCGGAACAGCACGGTCGCACCGACCTGCACGAGGTTTATCCCGGCAACGCGCGCGGCAACACCACGCAGATGATCGCGGCTGTGATCACCGCGAATGTGCTGCACCATGTCGATGCGCTGATCGACTTCCACTCCGGCGGCAGCGGCGGGCGGCTGCAGGCGAGGGTGGATCACAACAGCAAGGCGCCCGGCGCTTTGAAGCAAAAAAACATTGCACTGGCCCGCGCCTTTGGTGCGCCTTTCGTGCACGAGAACGAATTTGCCGGCGCTGCGGCGCATTACCTCAATACGCGCGGTGTGCCGGCGGTGAATCCCGAGGTCGGCGGCTGTTATCTCGGCCCGGAAACCTCGCAGTACTATACCGCGATGATGATGCGCGGCCTCGAAGGCATGATGCGCCATCTCGGCATGCTCGAAGGAGATGCCAAACCGCCGCGACAGATCGATTTCGATACCAAAGCCAGGCGGGAACTGCGTCCGAAAAACAGCGGTTACCTCGAATCCTATTATGAAAAACCGGAACAACTCGGGACGCTGGTGACCGGCGGGACCAAACTCGGGCAGGTGGTGGACATGTACACCTACGAAGTCATCGAGGAAATTGTGGCGCCGTTCGACGGCTATCTGTTTTTCTCGCGTTATTCCGGGATGGTCGGCGGGGGCACCCAGGCTTTTGCGCTGGCCGAAGCGGCAGGTTCGAAGTGGCTGGACTGACACTGCCGCGGCCAAGGGGATTTACCTGCGGCGCAAGTGGTTACACTCTGTAACAAATTAGCCGCCCCTGGTGCAGCGCTGCAGGTCTATGATTGCAGCATCCTGCTTGTTTTGGGCGTATTTTTGGGAATACCCATGCGCAAATTCCTGATACTGACATTCGCTGCGGTCATGCTGATCGCAAGCCTGCCGGCTGATGCCGGCGGTCGTGGCCATCGTCATGGCCATGGCCATTCACATGCGCGGGTCGGCGTCTACATCGGTGCGCCGCTGCTGTTTGCGCCCTGGTATTACCCGTATGCGTCGTCGTATTACTACTCGCCGCCTCCGGTGGTGGTACGCGAGCGGGTCGTGGTGCGGGAGCCTTTGGTCTATTACGACGAGCGCGGCAATCCGGTGCCGGCACAGGGACAGGTGGCGCAGGCGCCGGCACAAACGCAGGCGCCCGCACAATCGCCGTCGCCGTCCGGAACGCCGGCCTGGTATTTCTGTGCGGAGTCACAAACGTATTACCCGTATGCGCAGACCTGCGCATCGCCCTGGCAGCGCGTGATTCCGCATCCGCCGCCGCAGTAAACCGGCGGTTTTTCACTGACGAATCGTGTATCGACCGCGCCCTGCGCCCGCGGGGCGCGCTGCGTTGTCGCAAGCTTGCGCGGCGCCACCGGTAAGCTGCTGAATCAGTAGGACTTTTTCAGGTTCCGCTTAACTTTTACCCCTGTCCGCGTGTAAAATGTCGCCTTTTTAGCGCTGCAAGTACTAAAGGGGACTACAGGCATGTCCGAGAAAGAGACCGATCAGGGAAAACGGCAGTTTCTGGTCGCTGCCACGACCGTCGCCGGAGGTGTTGCGGCAGGTGCGGCAGCAGTGCCGTTTGTGGCGAGCATGTTGCCGTCGGAACGCGCAAAGGCCGCCGGTGCTCCGGTGGAAGTTGATCTCACAACGCTGGCGCCGGGTGAACGCGTCACCGTCGAATGGCAGGGCAAGCCGGTGTGGATCGTCCGCCGCACCAAGGAAATGCTCGAGACCATCCGCGCCAATGACGGCAATGTCGCCGATCCCCAGTCGAAAAAGAAAATGCAGCCGGCGTACGCCACCAACGAAATGCGCGCGATCAAGGATGAATATCTGGTCGTCGTCGGCATCTGCACCCATCTCGGCTGTTCGCCGGTGGGCAAGTTCGCCAAACAGGCCGAAGCTTTTGATCCGAACTGGCAGGGCGGCTTCTACTGCCCCTGCCACGGCTCGCTGTTTGATCTGGCCGGCCGTGTTTACAAAAACCGGCCCGCGCCCGACAACCTGGTGGTGCCGCCGCACAAATACCTCTCCGACACGCGCATCGTGATCGGCGAAGACAGCAAGGGAGCCTGATCAAAAATGGCTGCTACCCCCAAAGAACCCGTACAGTTCACCGGCGCCGGCCCGCTCAACGCCCCGATCAGCGGCGTGCTGACCTGGGTTGATCAACGTTTTCCGCTGATGTCGCTGTGGCGCGACCACCTGTCGCAGTACTACGCGCCGAAAAATTTCAACTTCTGGTATTTCTTCGGCGGCCTGGCGATGCTGGTGCTGGTGATCCAGATCGTCACCGGCATTTTCCTGGTGATGCATTACAAGCCGTCGGCGGCTGAAGCGTTTGCTTCCGTCGAATACATCATGCGCGACGTGCCGATGGGCTGGTTCATCCGGTACATGCACTCGACCGGCGCCTCGGCGTTTTTTGTCGTGATCTATCTGCACATGTTCCGCGGCCTGATGTACGGCTCATACCGCCAGCCGCGCGAGCTGATCTGGATATTCGGCATGCTGATCTACCTGTGCCTGATGGCCGAGGCCTTCTTCGGCTACCTGCTGCCTTGGGGGCAGATGTCGTTCTGGGGCGCGCAGGTGATCATCAACCTGTTCGACGCGCTGCCGCTGATCGGCCCCGACCTGTCGACCTGGATCCGCGGCGACTTCGTGATTTCGGACGCCACGCTGAACCGCTTTTTTGCGTTCCACGTGATCGCGCTGCCGCTGGTGCTGCTGGGGCTCGTTGCCGCGCACATCATGGCGCTGCACGAAGTCGGCTCGAACAACCCGGACGGCGTCGAGATCAAGAAACACAAGGACGCGCAGGGCCGGCCGCTCGACGGCATCCCCTTCCATCCGTATTACACGGTGAAGGACATGGTCGGCGTGGTGGTGTTCCTGTTCCTGTTTTTCATGGTGGTGTTTTTCGCGCCGGAAATGGGCGGCTACTTCCTCGAGTACAACAATTTCATCCCGGCTGATCCGCTGAAGACGCCGGCGCATATCGCCCCGGTGTGGTACTTCACGCCGTATTACTCGATCCTGCGCGCGATCACCGAGGACTTCATGCTGGTGCTGGCGATCGGCGTGGCCGCCTATGTGGTGCTGATCTGGCTGACCGTGCGCAGCGAGCGCGTCAAATACGCGGCTTTTGCCATCGGCCTTGCGCTGATCTTCCTGATGAAAGGCCCGGCGTTCACCGTTCTCGGCGTCACCTTCCCGATCGAAGCGAAAGTCTGGGGCGTGGCGATGATGGGCGCCGCGACGCTGATTTTCTTCCTGCTGCCGTGGCTGGACCGCAGCCCGGTGAAATCGATCCGTTACAAGGGTCCGCTGTCCAAGGCCGCGCTGAGCATTTTTGTCATCACCTTCCTCGTGCTCGGTTACTACGGTGTGCAGGTGGTGACGCCGATGGGCACCATCATTTCGCAGATCGGCACACTGATTTATTTCGCCTTCTTCCTGCTGATGCCCTGGTATTCGGCGATGGACAAGACCAAGCCGGAACCGGATCGGGTGACCATGTGATGAACAAAAACATGAATAAAATCAAATACTTATTTGCGGCCCTGTTGCTGGTGCCGACACTCGCGCTGGCCGCCGGTGCCGAGGTCAAGCTGGATCGTGCGCCGATCAACGAAGAAGACCACGCATCTCTGCAGCGCGGCGCGCGGCACTTCGCCAATTACTGCCTGAACTGCCACAGCGCGAACTACATGCGTTACAACCGGCTGCAGGAGATCGGCCTGACGGATGCGCAGATCCGTGACAACCTGGTGTTCACCGGCGTCAAGGTCGGTGACCTGATGCGCATCGCGATGGACCCGAAGGATGCCAAGAACTGGTTCGGCGCGGCGCCGCCGGACCTTTCGGTGATTGCGCGTTCGCGTGCTTCCGCCGACGGCAGCGGCGCCGACTGGCTCTATACCTACATGCGCGGTTTCTACCGCGATGCCGAACGGCCCACCGGCTGGAACAACACCGTGTATGCCAACGTCGGCATGCCGCATGTGTTGTGGGAGCTGCAGGGCGAGCAGGTGCTGGTCGAGCGCAAGGTGCAAGGGGCGGGTTACATGAAATCCGTAATGGCGCTGAAACTCGATAAATCTGGCCTGCTGACCCCCGTCCAATATGACGAAATGGTTGCCGACCTGGTGAACTACATGGTGTTCATGGCTGAACCGGTGCGCAGCGACCGCAAGACCATCGGTCTTTTTGTGCTGATGGCGCTGGGCTTGCTGTTCATTTTCGTCTATGCCCTGAAGAAGGAGTACTGGAAAGACGTGCATTAAATTCAGTCGACCGCCGGGGCCGTGCGCATTCATCGCGTCACGGCCCGTCACTTGCCCAACGTTCCTTTTCTTCCTCTGGCCGCCTTACCGACTGACCTGCTGTTCCGCTACGGATAAAACATCATGATGACACTCTACTCCGGCACCACCTGTCCTTTCAGCCAACGCTGCCGCTTCGTGTTGTACGAAAAAGACATGGATTTCCAGATCATCGACGTCGACCTGTTCAACAAGCCGGAAGACCTCGCGGTGATGAATCCGTACAACCAGGTGCCGGTGCTGGTCGAACGCGATCTGATTCTCTACGAATCGAACATCATCAACGAATACATCGACGACCGTTTCCCGCATCCACAGCTGATGCCGGCGGATCCGGTGATGCGCGCGCGGGCGCGGCTGTTCCTGTTCCGCTTCGAGCAGGAAATGTTCTCGCATGTCATCCACATCGAAAAGGGCACGCAGAAGCAGGCCGACAAGGGCCGCCAGACCATCCGCGACAGCCTGACCCAGATCGCACCGGTATTCGCCAAGCAGAAATACATGCTGGGCGAGGAGTTCTCGATGCTCGACGTGGCCATCGCGCCGCTGCTGTGGCGCCTTGACCATTACGGCATCCAGCTCGGCAAGCAGGCCGCGCCGCTGATGAAATACGCCGAGCGGCTGTTCAGTCGCCCGGCTTACATCGACGCGCTGACCGCTTCCGAAAAGGTCATGCGTAAATAAAGTGATGAATGCGGAGCGCGGAATGATGAACGAAACCCGGTGCGTGCAGGTTTTCGCTCATCATTCATCACTCATCGCTCCGCGCTAGGTTTATGAACGAGCGTTCGACCAAGCCGTACCTGATCCGCGCCATTCACGAGTGGGCCTGCGACAGCGGCATGACGCCGTACCTGTCGGTGAAGGTCGATGAAAACACGCGGGTGCCGATGGAGCATGTCAAAAACGGCGAAATCGTGCTCAACCTGAGTTACGACGCGACGCACAAGCTGACCATCGGCCCTGATTTGATCCAGTTTTCAGCGCGTTTCGGCGGCGTGTCGCGCGAGTGCTCGATTCCGCTTGCCGCAGTTCAGGGCATCTTTGCCCGTGAAAACGGCCAGGGCCTGTTTTTCCCTGAAGAATCACCGGTGCAGCTGACCGCTCCGGCCGGTGCGTTGCCGCCGGCATCGGCGCCCGAAGGGCCCGAAGACCCCAAACCCGATGCACCGGCGCCGGCCGGCCGGCCGCGGCTGCAGGTCGTCAAATAAGCGTTCCACGCCGCGCCGTTTGACACGATTCGGCACGCGTCGCAGAATCCTCCGACGCCGTTTCACCAGCCACGTTCTGCCATAAAAAAGCCGCGTCAGCGGCACCCCGGACGGCGGATGCTCAGCGCGTTTTAATCCATCAGGAGTCGCGCATGCTTACCCCAGAAGAGCTGGCTCAGGTCGTTGCCGCCGAAACCAGCGTTTTTCCGTCGCCGATACCGACACAATGTATTTCCAGTGACGAGTACATGCCGACGCCGCAGACCGAGAAGCAGCGCGAGTTCGAGGCGCGGGTCAAGGCCATCGGCGATGAAATGTCAAAAAAACACAACACCACGCGCCGCCGCTTTTTCAAAAGCGCGGCCGGCATGGCGGCGGCATTTGTCGCGATGAACGACACCTACGGCCCGCTCTACGCGGTGAGCCGTGCGGAGGCTGCGACCCCGGAAATGGCCAATGAACGCGCCAATGCGCTGAAGGGCCAGTTCATCATGGACATGCACACCCATTTTCTGAGAGATGACACCCGCATCATGGGTTTTGTGCGCCAGCGCGAAGCGGTGGGCAAGGCCGGCTGGAATCCGCTGCTGGTCGGCAAGCCGCAGACCATTGATGACCTGAAGTTCCCCAACTACTTCAAGGAAATTTACCTCGACTCCGACACCAAGATCGCGCTGATTTCCGGCTCCGGTTCGGAAGAGCCGCGCGACTGGTTCCTGACCAACGAAATGAAGGACGATGCGCGGACCAAGGTCAACAAGGAGGCGGGCACCAAGCGCATGTACTCCCACGCCATTTTCATGCCGGGCATGCCGGGCTGGATGGACAAGGTTGACCAGGATCTGGAGAGGCTCAAGCCTGATTCGTTCAAGGGTTACACCGTAGGTGACAACACCAACAAGCAGCTTGCCAAGCATCCGTGGCGCCTCGACGACGAGAAATTGCTGTATCCGTTTTACGAAAAACTGGTCAAGGCGTCGAAAACCACGCCGAGTCTGCGTAACGTCTGTTTCCACAAGGGCCTTTATCCGCCCGCCACCGCCAAGGAATTCCCCCACCTGCTGGAATACGCCGACGTGCGCGACGTGGGCAAGGCAGCGAAGGACTGGCCGCAGCTGAACTTCATCTGCTACCACTCGGCATTCCGTTTCACCGGCGGCGCGTACAAGGTGGGCATGGAGCAGTTCGAGCAGACCGGGCGCATCGACTGGGTCACCGACCTCGCCGAGATTCCGGCGAAATTCGGCGTGAAAAACGTCTATGGTGACGTCGGCCAGCTGTTTGCCCAGAGTACCGTGGCTGAACCGCGGTTGTGCGCGGCGATGATGGGCCAGTTGGTCAAGGGCCTGGGGGCAGATCACGTGGTATGGGGCACGGACGCGGTGTGGACCGGCGCACCGCAATGGCAGATCGAGGCGCTGCGCCGGCTGGAAATTCCGGAAGACATGCGCAAGAAGTACGGCTTCCCGATGCTGGGCGCGGCCGACGGTCCGACCAAACGGGCGATTTTCGGCGAGAACAATGCCCGGCTCTACGGCGTGACGGCGCAGCACCGTGCGTCGCTGGTCAATGACCGCTTTGCGCTGGCCAAGCAGGCCTATGACCGTGAAGGTGGGGATCGCACCAACATGGCTTATGGGTATGCGATAAAAAATACCTGACCGGTAAGCGAGGTTGCAACTGACGGCGCGGAAATCCCGCGCCGTTTTTTTATGCTGTCATTCCGGCGGAAGCCGGAATCCAGGGTGTGCGTAGTCTTAGTACTTCAAACTCAAATACAAGGTCGCCGGGGGTAGCCCGGCGGCTAGTCACTTTTCTTGTCTCGCCAAGAAAAGTAACCAAAAGAAGGCGACCCCGGCTCACCGGCCCTGCGGGCTTCCCTGTGCTGCTCGCCAAGCCGGGCGGCTGCGGAACTCGCCCTCGCAAACGGCGCGAGGGCTCAGACAGTCCTCGCCGACTGCCCCCGGCTTGGCTGCGCTGCTCGGCGGTTCACAGGGGGGAGTGGTTAGTCTGTCCTTGTTTCCAGTTCGGAATTTTGCGTCATCGAAGTGATTCTCTTACCAACTGGGTGGGGTCCGTGCATGGTGCAGTCCAGTCCGCAATGCTTGGGTGAGTTGCGACGAGTACCTTCAAGCCTTGGGTATTAGAAAACACCTGACTGCGCCAACGTCTATTGTTGTTCTCAACAAACTCACCAATCATCTTGTTGGCATAAACTTTCTTTCGCACATAATTGCCCGCGGTTTTTCCAAAGCAGAGAATGACTCTTGGATGCAACCGTTCGATTGCATGTGCGTGGAATGACCAACATTGATCGGCGAGTGATGACATGTTGTCTTTAAGGTCGCCCTCACGACGTGAGCGCACGAACACTAAATTGCTACAAGGGACGTTCCCTGGACTGACACCAAGTTCGGTGAACAAATGCAAAACGCGAGGAGCCATCCCGTAAGTGCCTGGGGGCGCCTTTTCCCATGACTCGTCGCGGTATGCGCTCCAGTCTGCGGCTTTAGCGTGCAGAACTGTCTGGGTGTGGCTCTCTATAGTATTTGCTTCATG
This sequence comes from Burkholderiales bacterium, assembly GCA_019744975.1. Taxonomy (GTDB): domain Bacteria; phylum Pseudomonadota; class Gammaproteobacteria; order Burkholderiales; family SG8-41. The sequence continues at coordinate 8,527 of JAIETP010000014.1, read as the reverse complement.
GTCGGCGGGATCGCCGCCCGGATTGACGCCGAGTACATATAAAGTGGATGGAGCTGAGAACGCGTTGCGACCGGAGTAAAAAACCTTCCCAGATTTCGCGAGTAAGTTTACGGGAATTTTCTCCGAGAACGACTCTATCGTGAGCGTAGTTGTGTTCATGAAACTGAACTAACTCTGTTGGTTGATTTGTGCCGGCCAAGTATCTTTTAAGGGTCTGCCGGGCATCATTAGCTCGCTCTAGAACGCCTCCGGATTTCGTTGATAACTGCGGCGTTATCGAATTCAGCCTCGCCCTGTGCCATACAACCTTCGACGATGCCGGTATAGGTCGTCGCCAGCGGCAACTGCTGCTGCAGGCGCTGCGCCAGTTCCAGCATCAATGAAAAATCCTTCAGGGTCTGCGCAATCTTGCCGTGAGGCGTGAAATCGCCGTCGATCATTTTTTTGCCCTTGATATCCATGATCTGCGAATAGGCGGCGGAATCCCGGGCGACTCCGAGAAAGGCGTCGAGAGGCAGTCCCATGCGTTCGGCGAACACCAGGCCTTCGGCGAGGGCGGCGCGGTTGATGCCGAGGATCAGATTGATCGCCAGCTTTGCGCGACCGCCGTTGCCGGCGGCGCCGAGGTGGTGGCGGCGCGGGCAGATGGCATCGAGTACATCCTTCACTGCATCGGCGGCAGCCGGATCACCACCGACCAGGCCCAGCGCTTCGCCGCGTGCCGTCTGGTCGCTGGTGCCGGACACCGGCATTTCGACAAAATGCAGGCGATCAACCGGCAGGCGCTGCGCGAGGGCTGCGATGCGATCCGGGTCGCAGGTGCTAACGCAGATCGCCGTCAGTGGCGGCAGACCCGCGGGCCGTGCGGCGAGCAGGGCGTCGCAGGCGGCTTCGACCTGATCGGTGTTGAATACGGCGAGCACCACGGTATGGCAGTCGCGGGCGAGGGTGGCGATGGAAGGCGAGTTGTGGCCGCCCAGTGCGGCAAACGCAGATGCTTTTGCCGCATCAACGTCATAACCGGCCACGCTGTGACCGGCTGCGAGCAAGCGCCGCGCGCAAGCCGTGCCCATCAGGCCGGTGCCGATGATGCCCACAGGTGTTTTGTTCATGTCTTTTGCGGAAGCCGGTGCAGAGTGGAATCCGCGCAATTATAGGGGCCTCACCTTGCGGCTAGGCGTTATAATCCCGCCTCGCGCCGGCATAGCTCAGTTGGTAGAGCAACCGCCTTGTAAGCGGTAGGTCGTCTGTTCGATTCAGACTGTCGGCACCACCGCCGCCGGCGCAGAGGGACTGCAGGAATTGGCGGTAATGTCAAATAATCCAATATAATCAATGGGTTATGTTAATCGCCCGGCAGCGGGCGATGAGTGTCTTGTTGTGACGCGGCGGTATTGAATTTTTCTGCAGCCGCCCTATCTAACACGCCACAAAAACGCGCGGCCGCAGGTGACGGACGTGCATGAACGGAGAGAGAAATTGATTAGTGTCGAACATCTGGTCAAGGCCTTCGGCCCGAAACTCGCGGTGAATGATGTGTCGTTCAGCGTCGAGCGCGGCGAAGTGCTGGGGTTCCTCGGCCCCAATGGTGCAGGCAAATCAACCACCATGCGCATGATCACCGGCTACTATCCGCCGACTTCGGGCAGGATCACCGTCGGCGGCCACGACATGGTTGAAAATCCGATCGCCGCCAAACGCCTGATCGGTTACCTGCCGGAGAATGCGCCCGGTTACGCCGACATGACGGTCAACGGTTTTCTCAATTTCTGCGCCGAGCTGCGCGGCCTGCAGGGGGACGCGCGCAAACGCGCGGTGCACCGCGCGGTCGAACTCTGCTTCCTCGAAAACGTGCTCTACCAGTCGATCGACACGCTGTCGAAGGGATACAAGCATCGGACTTGCCTCGCGCAGTCGCTGATTCATGACCCGGATGTGCTGATCCTCGACGAACCGACCGACGGGCTCGACCCCAACCAGAAACACGAAGTGCGCGGCCTGATCAAGCGCCTCGGTGAAAACAAGGTGGTGATTTTTTCGACCCATATCCTCGAGGAAGTCGAGGCGGCCTGCACCCGAGTGATCATCATCGACCGCGGCCGCATTGTCGCCAGCGGCACGCCGGCGGAACTGAAGGCGCGGTCGCCGGAAGGCAAACTGGACGAGGTATTCCGCGCGATCACGCTGCCGGACACCGTCAAACACGGGGTGCACGCATGAACGCTTTTGCCAATATCCGCACCATCATGAAACGCGAGCTGTCGGGTTATTTCACCTCGCCGATCGCCTACGTGTTCCTGGTCATATTCCTGCTGTTGACGGGTTTTTTCACCTTTACCATCGGCAATTTCTTCGAGCGCGGCGAAGCCTCGCTGGTGTCGTTCTTTACCTGGCACCCCTGGCTGTACCTGTTCCTGGTGCCGGCGGTCGGCATGCGGCTGTGGTCGGAAGAGCGACGGCTCGGCACGATGGAACTGCTGCTGACCATGCCCATCACCAGCTGGCAGGCCATTGTCGGCAAGTTCCTCGCCTCCTGGCTGTTCCTCGCGCTGGCGCTGGCGCTGACCTTCCCGGTGGCGATCACCGTCAACTATTTCGGCGACCCCGACAACGGCGTGATTTTCGCCGGTTATGTCGGCAGCCTGATGCTGGCCGGTGCCTACCTCGCGGTGACATGCATGACCTCCGCGCTGACGCGCAACCAGGTGATCAGCTTCATCCTGTCGGTGATGATCTGCCTGTTCCTGATCCTCGCCGGTTACACGCCGGTGACCGACCTGCTGACGCGTTTTGCCAGTCCGGTGGTGGTGGATATCGTCGCCGCGTTCTCGGTGATGACGCATTTCGAAGGTTTCCAGCGCGGTGTACTCGACACGCGTGACGTGGTGTTTTTCGCCTCGGTGATCGGCTTCATGCTGTTCACCACCGGCGTGATCATCCGCAACCAGCGCGCGGGGTGACAAAACATGAAAAACAAGAATCTTGAAACATTGATGTATTCGGCCGGCGGCATCCTCGCGCTGGCGCTGATCCTGATCGCCACGAATTTCATTTTCAGCGCATTCAACGCGCGCGTTGACCTGACTGAAGGTCGCGTCTACACGCTGTCCGACGGCACCCGTTCGATCCTGTCGCGGCTCGAGGCGCCGGTGAAAATCCGCCTCTATTACACCCAAGGCAGCGCCGCGGTGCCGCCGGGGCTGAAAACCTTCGCCGGCCGTGTCGAGGATCTGCTCAATGAATACAAGTCCGCGTCCAACGGCAAGGTGATCATCGAGAAATTCAATCCTGAACCGGATTCCGACGCCGAGGATTCTGCGGCGCTGGACAACGTCGAAGGCCAGATGACCAACACCGGCGAGAAATTCTATCTCGGCCTCGCGGTGTCCTTCCTCGATCAGAAGTCCTCGATTCCGGTGCTGACGCCGGATCGCGAACGCCTGCTCGAATACGACATCACGCGTTCGATCTCGCAGGTCGCCCAGGCGAAAAAGCCGGTGATCGGCATCATGAGCAACCTGCCGGTGCTCGGCCGCTCGCTGGATCCGGTGAAAAAGCAGCAGCCCACCGAGCCCTGGGTGCTGGCCTCCGAACTGAAGCGCATTTTTGACGTGCGCGAAGTCAAATTGGACGCGACCAAAATCGCCGATGACATCAAGGTGCTGCTGGTCATCCATCCACGCGACATTCTCGAAACCACGGAATACGCGCTGGACCAGTTCGTGCTGCGCGGTGGCAAGCTGATCACCTTCGTCGACACCTACGCCTATTTTGACCAGCAACCGGATCTGCAGAATCCCTTCGGCGGCAGCGCCGCCGGGCAGTCCTCGCTGTACAACCTGTTCAAAGCCTGGGGCGTGGAGCCGAGCAACGGCAAGGTCGTCGCCGACCTGACCTTCGCCAGCGGCGAAGGCCCGCGCCTGCTGCCGACGCTGCTGTCGCTGAATACCGAAGCGCTGAACCTGGATGACGTGGTGACCAGCCAGGTCGGCACCTTGCTGATGCCGTTCAGCGCCAGTTTCACGCTGAAGCTGCCGGAAGGCCTGAAACAGACCACGCTGGTGCATACCTCGAAAAACTCGATGCTGGCCGATCTGATCATTGCCACGCTGTCGGGCGAGCCGTCGACGCGCGGTTTTCAGCCCTCGGGCAAGGAAGAGCCGCTGGCATTCCGCCTGACCGGTAAATTCAAGACTGCGTTCCCCAACGGCAAACCTGCCGATCCCTTTGCGCGTGGCAAACCGGTGGATCCGGCGCAGTTCGAGGCCGACCGCAAATCACATCTGCGTGAAGCCGCTGCGGAAAACACCGTGGTCATCGTCGGCGACGTCGACATGCTGACCGATGGTGCCGCGGTCGACATCCAGGAAATCTTCGGCCAGCGTGTCGCCGTGCCCCGCAACGGCAACTTGGCGTTTGCGCAGGGCCTCGTTGAACAGATGGCCGGCGACAGTGCACTGATCAACCTCCGGAGCCGTGCCGCCTTCAGCCGGCCGCTGACCGTGATCAAGCAGATGGAAGCCCGCGCGCAGGAAGCCTATCTCGGCAAGATCAAGGCGCTGGAAGACACGCTGAACCAGACCACCGAAAAACTGCAGGCGCTGCAGAAAGGGCGTGCCTCCGGCAGCACCACCGGTGGCGCGATCCTGACGCCGGAACAGCAGGCGGAGATGGAGAACTTCCGCAAAAAATCGGTGGAAACGCGCAAGGAACTGAAGGATGTGCGCAAAACCCTGCGTGAGGAGACCGAGTCGCTGCAACTGTGGACCAAGGTCATCAACATCGGCCTGGTGCCGCTGCTGGTGATGTTGCTCGGCATCACGCTGGCGATCATCAAGCGCCGCCAGGCCAACCTGAGAATTCAAAGCGGGGCGCGCGCATCATGAACCGCAAACAGTTCCTCTGGCTGATGCTGGCCGTCGTCATCATGTGCGGCGCGGGTTTTGCGCTGTTCTGGCAGGACATCACCGCCTACCGCGACAGTGGTGCCAAAATTGGCGCCCAGTTGCTGCCGCAGATGAAAGTCAGCGACGTCGCCAAACTGCGCCTGCAGGATGCGACGGGGGAAGTGACGCTGGCGGTGAAGGACAAGGTCTGGCGCGTTGAGCAGCGCGGCGGTTACCCGGCGGACTTCGCCGAGATCAGCGGGCTGATCCTGAAGCTGCTCGATGTCAAAGTGGTGCAGTCCGAAGCAGTTGGTGCGAGCCTGCATGGGCGCCTCAACCTGCTGGCGCCGGGCAAGGATACGAAGGAAGGCACCGGCACGCTGGTCGAACTGAGCGATGCCGCGGGCAAGGTGCTGGTCAGCATGGTGCTCGGCAAGGTGTCGCTGAAAAAGGACCCGATGAATCCGCTGCCCAATGCCAAGGACGGTGTGCCGGCCGGCCGGCATATTCTGGTGGCGGGCAAGGGCGACAACGTGTTCGTGGTGTCCGATCCGCTGGAAAAAGCGGTGGCGCGTCCCGGCGCCTGGCTGGCCAAGGACTTTTTCAAGATCGATCGCATCAAGACGCTGCAACTCGCCGCTGATGGTGGCGTCAATGCGGCTGCATCGTCGTGGAAAATCACCCGTGACGAGGAATGGGGCCAGTGGAAATTTGCCACGGGCGGCGGCCAACTCCACCCCAGTGCCGCGGTGACCGTGAACAATGCCTGGTCCGGGCTGGCGTTTACCGACGTAATCCTCGATGACAAAACCGGCACCGACAAAGCCGTCACATTCACGGCGCAAACCTTCGACGATCTGACGTACACGGTGAAACTTGCGCCGCACACCGATGGTGATTATGTGCTGCGCTTCAGTGTCGCCGGCACGCCGCCGAAAACACGCAAGCCGGAGCCGAAGGAAAAAGCCGAAGACGCGGCGAAGCTCGACAAGGAATTTGCCGAGAACCGGCAGCGGCTTGAAGCGCGGGTGATGCTGGAACAGGCGCGTTCGCAGTGGGCCTATGTGGTACCGGGCAAACAGGTGGCGCCGCTGCTGCTCAAACGCGAGCAGATGGTGGCTACTGCAGCGCCTGCGCAGCACAACCATAAGTAATTGATTTTATTGATTTTTATATAAGGCTTTGCAGCGCTATACTGGGCGCATGAAACGTTTGCTGAATGCACTGACGGTGATTGTTGCGCTGGGGCTGCTGCCCGGTTGCGCGGTCACCTTGCACGGCAACCAGACCACGGGTCCAGGCGGCACGGCAAGCACCACCAGCAGCAGCCTGCAGGCCGGCAAACAATTCGGCAATACACGCGTCGGTGCTTCCTTCGGCACGCCGCCTCCGCTGAATGCAACGGGTGGCCAGGTACGATTTTCCTCGGGGGCCTCAGCCGTGCTGGTTGCGGGGCTGGTGATGATCGAGCTTGCCGATGCGATCGGCGAATGGTTCCGGCCCGCTGCGCCGCGCGCTGAACGCCTGCCCGCCGGCAATATTTCGCAAACCTGTTCCTGTTATGCCAGTAACCCCGAATTGACGCCGGACCCCGCGGCGCAGTAAGTTCCAAGCTGTCTTTTCAACATCGTCCGGTATTCATCATGAGTGATCACAAAGATCCGCAGTCCCCCGTGCCTTCGCCCGTTTTTCCCCAGGGGAAAACCTGGGATTACAAAAAACGTGAAGGCATCTACGAGTCCGACGTGACGGCGCTGGTGCGCCGCTTGCTCGAAGACGAGTCGATCCGCGAAGATCAGCGCAGTGCCTGGGAACGCTGGCGCAACGATCCCTCGGGGCTGCAGCGATGAGCGCGCGTATGAGGCAGTGCATCATCCTCGGTGCGGCTTTGCTGGCCGCGACCACAACGGCAATGGCGCAGAACTATCCGTCACGCCCCGTGCGTTTTGTTGTGCCTTACGCTCCGGGCGGCAGCACCGACACGCTGGCACGCGCCATGGGCAGCAAACTGTCCGAACTGCTGGGGCAGCAGGTGGTGGTCGACAACCGTCCCGGCGCCAACGGCGACATCGGCATGACCATCGTCGCCAAGGCACCGCCTGACGGTTACAGCATCGTACTCGGCTATATCGCCAATCTCGGCATCGGCCCCAGCCTGTACGACAAGATGCCCTACGACCCGGTGAAGGATTTTGCGTCGATCACCCAGGTGGCGGGTGCTTCCAATATTTTTGTCACGCATCCCTCGCTGCCGGCGAAGAATTTCAAGGAATTTATCGCCTATACCAAGGCCAATCCGAAAAAAGTGTCCTTCGCCACGGCCGGCGTGGCCAGCGTCGGCCACCTGACCGGTGAACTGCTGAATGACATGGCCGGCATCGACATGCTGCACGTGCCATACAAGGGCAGCGGCCAGGCGATCTCGGACCTGGTCGGCGGCCACATCAAGGTGATGATCAGCGGCATGGCATCGACGCTGCCGCATGTGCGTTCGGGCAAGCTGAACGGCATCGTCACCACCGGCATCAAACGCACACCGGCAACGCAGGACATCCCGACCATCGCCGAGACCTATCCCGGTTTTGAGTCGAGCTCGTGGTTCGGCGTGCTGGCACCGGCGGGTACGGCGAAGCCGATCATCACGCGGCTCAATGCGGATATCCATAAATCGCTGCAGGATCCGGCAGTGGTGAAACGGCTGGAAGGCGTCGGTTTTGAAATCACCTACGGCACACCGGAGCAGTTTTCGGCTTACATCAAGTCGGAGATCAAGAAATGGGCGAAGGTGGTTAAGGCTTCGGGGGCGAAACCGGGTTGACCGGTTTGATCATTTGCTGAGACAAAACCCTGCTGCGGCGGGGTTTTGTTTTTGGTTGATTGAAAACTCCCAAACTCACGATCAAACATTCGTCATTCCTGCGCGCCCCGGAGGAAGTCCCCTTGGGGGCAAGCCGGAATCCAGGAAGTCAAAAACAACCGTTCGCCCTGAGCCTGTCGAAGGGCGTGTCACCACCAGTCAGTTTTTCGTGCCTCAACTTCGCCGGGGGCAGCCCGGCGGCTGGTAACTTTCTTTTGCTTGCCCAAAAGAAAGTCACCAAAGAAAAGGGCACCCTGGTTCGCCGGTCCTTCGGACTTCCCTGCGTTGCTCGCGCGGCCGGGCGGCTGCGCAACTCGCGCACCTTATCTATTTCTGGATATTGGCTTGGGTGTGAACGACTTGTGGCGTTGGAGCTCCTGCGCGCTCGCACAGTGCTCGCCGACTGCCTCCCGGCCACGCTGCGCTACTCGGCGGCTCACAAGGGGTAACACCGCGAGTTTTGCGCCAATAACTACGGTTAAAACGGATTTCGGCTATTCTTTTTCTATGTTACTCAGCCCTCCGGGATGTTTCCGGAGTTTTTGTCGTATATAGCTGGTTATGAGAGAAAACGAGATGAGTGAGCAATATGAAGGCTGTTGATGTTAACGATTTCAGTCTTGAAAAACAGTGCGTATATGAAGATGAACGTTATTCCGTCCGTGATAACGGAGCGGTACTTCGACATCAACCAGAAAATAAGCGTGTGAATCGCCCCCGGTTTGATAGACACCTTTGAGCCTTAAACTTGAGGCTAACAGGAGGTGTTATGAGCGGCAAGCGA